>NZ_NITZ01000022.1 GCF_002632615.1 Xenorhabdus miraniensis | reverse complement strand
TTTCATTATAAGGGGCACATTTAAAATAGAAGTGTAGGTGCCCCTGATTATGCCCCTCGGTGCATGTTGATTGCAATAGACTAGAGTAGACCTAAAAAGAAAAGACCTGATTGATTTATCAGGTCTTTCTAGGAGTTAGTTTACTAGAGTAGACGTTAGTAAACTTATGTTTGGTGCCCAGGGCGGGACTTGAACCCGCACAGCCTAAAGGCCGAGGGATTTTAAAATCATTGTCATTTCAAATAAAATCAATAAGTTAATACAATAACTCCTAATATAAACACTAGTTAACTCCATGAAAAAACAAATAGTTACAAACTTTATCCATTAGTAATTAGGAATAAAAAAAAGCATAAAACAAATGGTAAACCTTGCTTACTACTAAGCATTTTTATGCATTTTCTAATAGAGAAACCGCTGTCACTATGATGCAACAATTTGCTGATTACGTTGATGTGTGTCGGTACTGAAGCACTTCTCTGTTTTCTGACTATAATTAGTGAAATTCAATTAAAAATGGTGAGCCGTGAAGATTTTTGTCATTAACTTAGAACAAGATATAGATCGCAAACTATCAATACAGAATCAGTTAGAAAAGGTAAACCTTGATGCCGAATTTATGACGGGTGTGTATGGGAGAGAATTGTCTGATGAACAGCTCAAGAAAATTTGCCCAGACTTCAATAAAATATATCTAACTCTTGGTGAAGTTGGGTGTTCAATGAGTCATCTAAATGTATATAAAAAAATAATAGATAATAATATTCCTATTTCTCTCGTATTGGAAGATGACGCTAAACTGGATCATCGTCTACCTAATGTATTGCGGGCTATAGAATCAATAGCGATGAGCGAAAAGCCTATTGTCTTATTACTCAGTAAACCTAATGAGTATTTTGACTCTTTCAAAAAACAACTCATAGATGAGTACCAAATTGTTAATGTAATAGATGCTGCGTTTGCTCATGGCTATGTTATCAACCAAGCAGCCGCAAAAAAGTTATATCATTTTCTCACGCCTATCAGATTTGCAGCTGATGAGTGGAAATTATTTAGAGAACTGGGTGTGGTTAAGTTGAAAGCTGTTGTTCCTCCTGTGATAGAACTAACTGATATGTACCTTAACTCGTCAATTGGTAACGATAGAACAGACGAACGAACAAGCCTAGATCAGAAACATAGAAAAAAACCTTTTATACTGAACTGAAATTGGCTTTATGGAGAATATTTATCAGAGCTTGGCTAAAGAAAGTTAGACTTTCGCACTAGAGCGCTAAGGTTATCTTCAATCATGCGGCTCAACACCACCCCATTAATTTTTAATTGTTGGTATCATGATGAAAAAAAATAAAATTTTTATTACCGGATACAATTTGAGCGGATTTGGAGGTATGGAAACAGTTTTCAATAATTTTTACCGGCTAATGTCATCGTCTAAAGATGGATATGAAATATTATTCATTTTTTTTGAAGATAAATTCAAAAATCCCGATGATCAGTGGCTTGGTAACAAAAATTATATTCGCATCAAATCTAATATTAAAAACACAAAATTAAGGAGATTACATTTTGCATATAAATTTTCAAGATTAATCTTACAATACAAACCAGATCATATCATTTCTTATGATTCGTTAACATGTTATATCTCTTCATGGGCAAGAAGATTTAGTTTGAGAAGTACAAACATATTTTCCTGGTGTCATTTTACACTGCATAACACCTATAAAGCAGAATACATACTACTGGCAGATAAACATTTGGCTATCAGCTCTGGAATCACCACGCAACTCCGCAATATGGGTGTTAACCCAGATAATATTTACACGATTTATAATCCGGTAACACCAAGGTATGAAATAATAAGCCGTTCAGACGACAATGTTTCTTTTTTATATTTAGGTAGAATCACTTTCAATGGGCAAAAAAATCTAAAAGAACTGTTTTTATCACTTTCTGGAATAAGTGGAAATTGGTCATTACATATTGTTGGTTCTGGTGAAGATCAAGAAATTAATAGATTAAAAGAACTTGTAATTCTACTTAAAATTGAAAATAGAATAAAGTGGCATGGTTGGCAACAAAACCCTTGGGCGTATGTACAGGGAAACATTAAAAATGTGACTTGCTTGTTACTAACTTCATCTTATGAAGGTTTTCCTATGGTTCTATGTGAATCAATATCCTATGGTATCTATGTGATTAGCTCGAACTGCAAAACAGGGCCATCTGATATAATTAAAAATGGAATTAATGGTGAGTTGTATCCTTTAAATGATATAGATGAATTATCTAATAAATTGCAACTCATCATTGATGGCAAGCAGCTTCCAGCTCATTCATTGATAAAAAAATCCATATATGAATATTATGATGATATATATTACAAAAAAGTTAAGAAAATACTAAATAATGAACAATGAAATGTAAAAACTCACAAAGGAGAATATCCCCCTAAGTAGCAAAAATTATATCATTTTCTCACATCTATCAGATTGGCGGCTGATGAGAGGAAATCATTTAGAGAACTCAGTGTGATTAAGTTGAAAGCTGTTGTTCCTTCTGTGGTAGAACTAGCTGATATATATCTGAATTCTTCAATTGATAACGATAGAACTGACAAATTTAGATTAAGAAAACAGAAAGAGTACCCTTTACACTGGAATAAAATTGGTTCTATTATGAATGTTCATTAGAACATGACTAGAAAGTCAGACCTTAGCGAAAAGCTAAGGTCATCAACAACTATGCTGTTCGATACCATCCCATCAACATGACATAGGCATTGGCAATATTTATTGCTGAGCTTGCCCCTGCGGTTGCTGTGATGCCACTTATTGTATGTGAGTGATCCCCAATGTAAACCATATGTGAATGTTCGCCACTATATCCTATCGCCCCAGAGTGGGTTTCTGGATACCCCCACGTATAAGAACGAGACAAATTAGGATTAGATTGCGAATCACCGTCTGAATATTGCGTAGTATAACTATGTGTATGGTTCCCCTCAATTGTCGTACTCTTTGTTCCGTAATCAAATGAACTAGTTGTTGCACTAAATGAGTGCTCATGAGCTGGCAACTGGGATTCAGTTAATGAAAGAGAATCACGTCCACCTGTTGATAATACATCTGAACCATTGATAGCAGCTAACCGAATTGTCCTATTTTCGCCAATATATTTCCATGTCGTACCGGGAAATAAGTGATTAGGATTCTTATTTTGTGCAAACCATAAAATTATACCAATAGGATACAAGGTATTAATAGATACCGTACTAGACAGCGCATCAGTGACTGCTTTTTGACTCATTATCTGATTAGCACTTTGTCCTGTAGTCTGCACAATAGCTGATTTATCTAGTTTCCCATTCAACGAGGCATTTGTTGCATAATCACCAGCAGGAGCATAATTGCCCTTCGCCTGAAAGCGGTCATTCGACTCTTCTTTGCTATAAGCGCCCACATCATCAGCAGTCAGATCGGCTTTTAACTCCACCCAGGCATTGCCTGCTTTTGGTTCTTCCTTGTTATTCTCAATGCGTGATTGCCAGAGTTTTTGCTTATGGTAAACCAACCCGCGCAGAGGGTAAGGCTGTGCCTCGGCTGTCCATTGCGCTGCACCAAAGGTCTGCATCTCCCCTACCGCTTCCGTGATATCGTGAAAAATGCCATTCATCTTTTCACGTTCAATATCCCTTGCAGTGGGATCTTCGTTTTGGTCACGGCCATAAGCCTCTCCGTAACCTTGAGCATACGAGACAACACCATTTGGCTGAGCTTCATCTGGAATAGAAACCCGGTCACCTTGCGCTGCGAAAGGAACTTTAAATGTTTTTGTCATGGGATTAAGCTCCGAAATGGCTGTTAAAGAAGTTGGCATGTGAGTAGCCAAAGCCAAAGATATTACTGACACTGTTTTCGGCTTGGTTTAGTGTGACAGGTTGCTTTTCTCTGATTGTAGTATCAGGAAGCACATTATCTTTTTCCGTCGTCTTATCCAGTTTATTAGCTTGAGTATTCATATCTAACCCTCATTTAATCAACAAAGTACATTGCTAAATAATATGAAGGCGGTAGGTACGTCTCCGCCTGTTAAACATCAAATTAGGTTTATCAATACGGAAGAGTCTATTTTGGCATATTACAATGAATAGCTTAGGAATTTATTACGTTACATTTTATAACAAAAGCATGGCACGGAATGCCAAGAAGAACATTAATAAAATTTGTTTTTTTAATAAAGATTAATGAAACATCATATGAAACTTGTAAGTAACATATACAGCTAAGAGTAATTAAAGTTTTTCATCCTAGTATTATTAATTTAATAACTATTTAGACTCTGAGTTGATATTTTTCAGGTCGTACCGACTCAGAATCTGAGATAGATTAGGCTATAGTTATGGGGAAAAAACACTACTATTCTACGAAAATCTTAAACAAGCACTTTAGAAGAATATGTTAATCCACTATATAAACACCAGATGCAGCTCCATAAGTACTATCTACCATACCTAGTCTCCTACCATCCTGCGAAACAATAAAATCCCAAGAACCTTCAACCCCCATAGGAACACAAAAACGGATACCTGCAATAGGAGGAACTAGAAACCCTGTCATTGTCCCATTCCCTCTACCATGCCGTTGAACAAATAAATATTTACCTAAGCAATTCTCATTCAATGTTATTTCTGCAACAGCAGAAGCACCACCAAAATCGCCAATTTTTCGCCATCGCTGAGCAGTACCTCGCATCTGATAACGGTTATCCGACTCTGATTTAGTATAACACTCCCCCCTAACCGCATAATTCCCCGCTGGCTGATAATTCCCTGCGGGCTGGTAGTTCCCGCGTGATTGATATCTACCGTCAGATTCCTGTTTCGTATAGCTTTCCCCGCGAACAGCATAATTACCAGCAGGAGCATAACTTCCTTTTGACTGATACCGATGGTCTGATTCCGGTTTGGTGTAGCTTTCCCCTTTCGGAGCGTAGCTACCCGCAGGCGCATAATTGCCTCTCGGCTGGTACTTTCCGTCGCTCTCGTTCTTTGAGTAGCTATAACCTGATTCTAAATAGTTCCCTCTCGGTTGATACTTATCATCAGTTTCCGACTTAATGTAGCTATCCCCCTTCAACGCATAATTCCCCGCCGGTTGGTAGTTCCCTTTCGGCTGAAAACGGGTGTCCGACTCTTCCTTGTTGTAGCTGTACCCTGCTGGCGTGTAGTTGCCTAGTGGCTGAAACCTCTGATTGGCTTCTTCTTTGTTGTAAGCCCCTACATCCCCCGCCGTCAGGTCGGCTTTTAACTCCACCCATGCATGACTTGTCTTTGGCTCTTCCTTGTTATTTTCAATGCGGGATTGCCAGAGTTTTTGGTTGTGGTAGACCACTGAACGCAGGGGGTAAGGCTGCGCTTCTAATGACCATTGCGCCACCCCAAACGTCTGTATTTCCCCTACCGCTTCCGTAATATCATGAAAAATTCCGTTCATCTTCTCACGTTCGATATCCTTTGCGGCCGGATCGGTATTCTGGTCACGCTCGTAATCATAACCGTACCCCTGCGTATATGAGACAGAACCGTCCGGTTGCACTTCATTAGGAATAGAAACCCGGTCCCCTTGCGCCGCAAAGGGGGTTTTAAATGTTTTTGTCATGAATTTAAGCTCCGAAGTTGCTGCTTAAGTAGTTGGTATGTTTTTTACCGAAGCCAAAGGCTTTTTTGGTGACTACACGGTATTTGACGCCCACGCCAGAGGGGCGCGGCATCAGGTCAAAGTTTTCCAGTAATACCCTTAAGTTTTCATCAGGGTTGAAGTTGAAAACGTAATACATGTAGGTCATGTCGAGCGGATCAAGCACAAAGACCTTGCTGTCATTGCGCCAGAAGAAGCGCTCCAGAAAGGTGTTGATGTTAACCACGGTTGGGCTTTGAGTCAGGTTAAAGTAACGCATGCGGATAATCAGCTGTTTCTGGTGGGTGGTCAGCATCAGGGTATAATCAGCATTGCGCCGAAAATTCCCCCTGAAGTTACGCTTCTGACCAAAGCCAAAACCGATTTTGGTCTTGTCACTGGGGGCAACATCAATCCCCAGCGATACATCCAGAATACGCGCCCAGACTGCCAGCCCGAAGTCATTGGCGGTGTCGATATTGAACACGTCGCGGTACCAGTTATGCCAGAACGCCACTGAATGACGGTTAAAATAATCCGCCTTACAGGTCGCCAGTGTTTTCAGTTTATCGGCGTTCTCATATTGCCAGAGCAGGGCACGCAACAGGTCAGAATGCAGATCCAGTGTCTGTATTTTCATGCGATCACCACCTGTACCGACCCGCGATGCAACCGCGCGATTTCATTCAATTTGATGGGAATAACGTCCACTTTCCACGTCTTGCCATCCAATGACAGCTCAACTTTGGTGATAAATAACCGGGGTTCAATGGCATTAATCGCCGCAGCTATCTCAAACGGCGAGACCTCACGCCCGACAATCAACCCGTCATCGCCGTCAATCTCACCTCGTACCCATTGTTCAATAGCGGCCGGAATGAGGCTTTGCGCATCCATTGTCGATCTTTTCACCGTCACTCGGCAGAACGTCACTTTTTCAGTCGGGCGGTCGAAACGGATCTCATACTCCTGACCACTCACCCGCTCGGTAACAGTAACGACTTCCTGCCCGTTATAGGCGGCACCGATGGTTTTGGTGCGCAGCAGGGCGCGGGCGATTTCGTCGCGGTCGCCCCCTTCCACACAGACATAGACGCTATGGGGCAGCAGCTTAATACCATCAACAGTGACAATCTGGGGTGCATAGTTCTCACGGAACGACAGCGAGTTTACACCCTCCAGCTCGTACAGGGAAGAGGTGATCGCCTCCCCCACACTGACGGTATTCTTGGCCAGTGTCTGTTTACGTCTTCGCCGGGCGCTGATATCCGATTCTGCTTCACGACCCACCACCGCATGAGTGGGATTATTGACCGTTTCCCAACCCAGTACAGAACTGGCGACCCGTTCAAGGTGTCCCGCCTTACACTCAATCGCGCCGAACAGCACCGCCCGCATATCCCCGGTGGTTTTACCGTCCTTACCGATAATCAGTGTACCGGTGGTTTCAAACAATGCACCGGTGACGGATTCCGCCTGTGCCCCTTTGGGGATAATGGTTTCAGGCACGCCGCCGAATTCGACATTGGCCAGATAAGAACGGGTGGCCGCAAAACGGCTGCCGCCCATCAGCGCCCAGATGGCATCAAGGAAAATCCCACCCGCGATATCGGGGTTAATCTGGTTGGCCAGCTCCGCATTGTTACGTATCATCGCGTCCCGGTTCTCAGTTTCCATCGTCACCAGTACACCCTGTGGGGTTTCCGGTGACAGGTCGATGTCCTGCCCGAACGCGGCAAAAAAGTCGTTTTCCACATCGCGGCGCAATTCTGCCGTGTCCGGCACAATCACCCCCTGACGGGTAATGTAGTGATAATCAGCCATTGAGGGTAAAACTCCCGTAAATTGAGCGGATCACGGCGATGTAACGCAATTCGTTATCCGCAATATCGGCCTGAAACGAAACCACCTCTTCCACCCCGTCCACCTCGTGCATCCGTTCACGGAACGCCGCTTCAAACATCGGAATATCGGCACTGCGCCCGAAAGTTGTTTTCCAGTACGGAATGCCCTTATCGACTTTGTGCAGCATCTCCCCACGCAAAGCACGAGCGTAGTGGACGCAAAGGTGACTGACCGCCTCGGCATTGCGAGCCATTGCCAGATTGCCGTCATCACCCAGCATCAGGTCATTGTTTTCATCCACCGCAAAGGTGATCATAGTGGGACTCCTGTATTACCGTCGCCAGTGCGTACACCGCGGTGTTGATGGTCATCGCCGATATTGCGCCCGTTATGCCGCATTGTGCCGCCGCTGGAATCACTGTTACCGTGGATGGCATGGTTACCATTGATGGTGACATTACCTGTGAAAATCATTTCAGGCGCATTAATCTCGAATTTTGGCGTGTCCAGTACAGCCTTGTTGCTGTGAAGAGAAAGACAAACGCTGCCATCCATTGACTGGATAACCAGTGCGTCTAAGTTCCTGCCGTCAATCACCCAACCCTTAAGGGTGTCGGGGAAAAACATCGCATCGCTGAACGAGTGGAGCCTTGCTGTGTTGGGCTGGTCTTCCTGTCCGCCGCGCTGGAATATCAGGCTGATATCGCGATCGTTGGCTTTCAGCCAGCCAAAATCGCCGGGCTTGAGCGGCACACGCACAAAGAACCCGCCGCCACCAAAACGAAACACCGGAATGTTATGTACCGGGGCGCGGGAAATAGTTTGCCCGTCGGTGGTGGCCATCATCACCAGTGGCTTGATCACCGCCCGGTTGGTCTGGTCGTCATAACTCACCACCGTCGCCGGCAGCATGTCCTCCACGTTTAACATCAGGTTACGAAAGGCCGCCATAAACTGCCCGGCGAGGCTGCCTTCGCTGGCAATATCGCTGTTTGGTTGATTCATGATTTAAGCTCGCTTACAGGTCGCGGTATAGAAAAAAGCGTCGTCGTGAGAGGCGATATCAAACTTGAGTTGCTCGATAATGTAATCGCCGTTGAGGGATTTATTCAGTTTGCTGTCCAGCCGCAGCATACCACCCAGCACGGACTCGCCATCGATCAGGAAGCTGACATCTAAGCCCTTTTCGGTGGCCTTGGGAATGCCGACCATGCCGGACTTCATAGTCAGTATGCGCAGGCGGTTTTTCAGGGACTGGTTGCTGTCTTTAACATACAACACCTCATCATCAATAAAGGCTTTCACCCCGCCGGATTCCTGCAACCGGGTAATTTGGGACAGTGCAGCGCCACAGTAATACCAGTTGGCAATGTGTTTATCGCTGGCCTGAAAATCCAGTTTCACCTTGCAGTCATTGGCAATGCCCTGTGCAATCTCAGACAGTTTTTTCATCGCCCCGCCAGAGGAAGAGACAATCTCCCCGCTGTGGCTGTTCCCGGTCTTGGCCTTCAGGGTCAGGGTCACATCGGGTGGCGCGGCAATTTCAGCACTGACGATATCACCGACAAACACCCGGAACAGGCCGGTATTCACCCGACCGGCCTCCAGTATCAGGCGGCGCGGTTGTTTGCTTTTGGTATAGGGGCTGGTTTGGGTCAGAAGAAAATCGCGGGTATCGGTGCTGAGTCCATCAATATTAACGGTACATTCATTTTGCAAAGGGTTGGCGTATTTGGTGCCGGAGGCTGAGATACGCATGCCTTCGTACCAATTGAGCCGCCCGCTGACTTCAATCCCCAGCCGGATACGTCGCAGATCTATCATCGTTGTTCCAGTAAATTAACGTTTGGGTCGATTCGAACTGTTCCCACCAGGGCAGTTCGTGATTTTCTGTCAGCAGGGCAAAATTGCCGGCTGAACTCAGATAGGCATAGGGGATCAGGCTGGCATTGGGCACCAAGCGGCTGCCCTGAATGAGCGTCACCTCATCACGCTGGATATCACACAACATCATGTTTCTGGCGGCTTTGAGGGTGATCACCCAATTAACATCGTCCAATGTCACCGCCAGCCGCTGGTTGGGAATAGCGCGCAAGGGAATTTCGCGCATGATTGACCTCCTATGATTTAGCCGAACAGGCTTTCGCCATCCATAATTTTGGCGGCAACGGATTTTTTCCGCCCGCCCGCGTCCTTGGTCTGGACATTACCCCGATTGACCGTGCCGGACTGGGATTTCTTCGCCACTCGGCGCGGCGGCAACTCGCCATATTCTGGTTCGACCGTGCGCCATTCACTGAACCGCAGGGACAGCTTGATTGCATCCGCCATCTCCGACACTTCATCGTGGTAAAAGTTAACCAGTATCATCGGTTGGTAGGTTTTGACCCGCGTCTGGATACCCACCAATTGGTGGGTATCGTAGGCTTGTTGCATGGCGGCAAAGCTGTTTTTCAGTTCACCGGTCAGCAACACCTCCATACCAATCTCCACCGCCTCAACCACAATGTGATCACTGCGGGTTTCGCCGTTCTCAACCTGAAACTGGGTTGCCTTATGTTCATCCCGGACACTGATTTGTATCGGGCTGGCCGTTTCAAACAAGGTGGCGAAGGTATTGACATTAAAGATTTTGACGTCGGTGATCATTTGGCTACCCCCGTGGCAGTTTGCTGGCTTAAGTCTTTCAGCTGGTTATTCAGCTCGCCTTTCATGTCCTTGGCAATGCCCTGCGCATCTGTCGCTTCCGTTTTAATATTAACTTCCCCAATTTGCGTGTTGATCTCATTGGTCTGGTGTGACTGGTTGCTGATAGTCTGACTGGTCACCGGATTCATCGGGTTCTGTGACGCGGCCATGAGTTTTTTATTGGCCGCCTCGACGCCCGCCACCACGTCAGCGGCATTTTTCCCGTCCGCCAGTTGCTGACGCAATAGCCGGATCTCCTTATCCAGCTCACCAGTATCAACGCCCGCCTCTTGTGCGCTCCTGCGTTTTGATGCCAGCACATCAAGGTATTGCTCGGCGTCTTTTGTCGTCACCTGCTGGTCAATATTCTGCTCAAGGGTGACATTATCACTGCCAAATCCAAACCAGCCTTTAACTGTGCTGATACCTTTGGATACGGCATCCAGTCCGTTGCTGATCCAGCCAATGACTTTTTTCACCTGTTCCCACATCCATTTAAACGCGCCCACCACTGCATCCGAGACGGTATCGAACACGCCGCTGAACTGACCGCCCCATTCGGTCAGGGAAGCCACCGACCCCAGCAGCCAGTTGATAAATTCCGTGATTTTCTGGTCCATATAATTAAAGGCACTAATCACGATATCAGCGACAAATTTCACGGCCACCTTGAGGTAGCCAAACAGCACCTGCCACGCTTCCCACAGCATCATGATAACTTTCTTGACCATCGGGTACTTATCCATGATGCGCCCGATCATCGAATCATTGCCCTCAATAAAGTTCATGATGTCGTCATAGACCAGAGCAAAGGCCGCGGCCAACAGTGCAATCAGGGCTGCAATCGCCAGAATCGGCCAGGTGGCGGCTAATGTGGCAGCTGCAGCGGCCAGCATGGGCGGCACATAGTAAGCCGCGACCGCAATGCTGATGGCAATAAAGAAGCCAGTAATGAGGGTCTTGTTGTCCTTGCAGAAGTCAATAAAAGCGGAAAGCCACTCCATGCCTTTGGCAAGAATAGGGATCACCATTTCCAGAAAGCTGTTTTTCAGCAGACCGGAAGACTGATTGAACTTGTTCATGGCGGCATTGAACTTGATAGACTTTTCGATAGATTCCTTGGTAATGCCGGAATATTCCTTCTGAATGCCCATCACCCGCTCCAGCTCCTGACGGCCTTTCATCATCAGTTCAACGGTTTTTTCATCCGAGACGCCCAGACCGGCAAGAGTGGCTTTAGCCTTATCGAATTTCATTCCCTTGACTTTATCGGCAGTGGCAAGAATACGTTCCATCTTATTGGTGGTGTTGCCAAAGGCCACAGACATGGCTTCCAGATCAGCCTGCGCCGCATCACGGGAGCCGCCCAGCTCTGCCATCGCACCCCCGAACGCATCCACATCGTCGGTGGCGATGCCGATTTTTTTGCCCAGCTTATCCAGCGCCTCGATTTCCTGCGAACGGGACACGGCATCGGCAAAAATCCCGCCGATACTCATCACAATGCCGACGGCACCGAGCGCTTTGGTGGCAAAGCCAGCCACTGACTCTCCGGCCGCTTTATATTTGCCCTCAGTATCGGTCAACGCCCGTTGCAGGTTATTCTGGGCTTTCGCTTCATCAATCGCGGCCTGAATGCCTTGTGTGCGCATGGTTGCGACAAATTTGGCGTAATCCGCCTGCAATGCCTCGACAATGGCATTCACCGCTTCTTTGGCTTTGGCATTCTTTTGCTCGGCTTCCGTCAGACTGCCCAGCTCGCCATTCAGGGTGTTCAGTTCTCCCTGTAACTGATCGTACTGTGCCGTCAGCTCGGTGACCGTTGTGCTACTGTCCTGTAGGCCGAGGCTCGTTTGTTCGCGCTGGCTGTCCAGTGTGGCGAGCGCTGCCTCCAGTTCACTGATTTTTTCCCGGACTGACGTCAGTTTTTCTTGGCTTTCGTGCAAATCGACATCAATATCGATGCCCCCGCCGCCTGACATCTCCTGCAAGGAGTCTGCCAGTTCCTGCACAAACTGACCAAAGCCGCCAGAGCCTGCTTCCGCGGCTTGTTGGGCTTTTTTCATGTCAGCGATCATGTCATCGGTGGAGCGGCGAAACTGATCAAAGGCCGCATCCGCCTGTCGGGTATCAAATTCAAACACCTGTACAAAGGTATCGAGCAGTGACATGGTGTGTTACCTCGTTCTGTCCGTTGATGCCGCCAGTGCTTCGTTATAGCGGTTGGTGATGGCGATTTCCCACAGGTCGAATGCCTCTTCCAAATCTACCGATGTTTTGAGTTCGGTGAGGGTGGCGTAGCCTGCGCTGACAATGACGGCAAAGAACCCATCAGCGTTTTGATAATCGACGGGAGTGAACCGCTGATTTTGTCCAGCAGGAATTGGAGGAAACCGCGGCTCCCGTCGGCCCCGAAAAAACTGGTGTTGTACCGCAGCATTTCCAGTTCCAGCCGGATCAGCGCTTCACCATCCGGGACATGGTTATCAATCAGAGTCTGGGTTTTCAGCAAAATTTCCTCGCCGTCCCGTTCGACCGCCACATAGCGCAGCATTTTCAGCATGGCCTCATGGCTGATAGCGTAATCACCAATCTTCGGTGCATTGGACAACGGATATTTGGCGAGAATTTCCCGCCCGACTGTGGCAGGCAGACGGCTGATAATAAAGGTATGTTCTTCACGGTCAGCATCCGTGATGGTAATAGTTTTGGGTTTAATCAACATACTGGCCTCAAAGCAAAAAAGGCGGAAAATCCGCCCGATATGATGAAAAAAAACTTAACGCGCCCGGGTGCGGTCGAAGTCCTGAAACACAAACGTGTACTGTTTGCTCTTGAGCCGTCCGGCACTGGCAGCTGAATTCCCACGGCTGCCATTGGTGATTTTGCCGTTACGGGCGGTAGTGGTAGAACCATCCCCGTAGGAGGCGACCATTGTGATGATATCCCCCGCATGACGACGCCCGCGCTTGGCGGTATTGGCCTCCAGCAAAATAGACAGGTTCTCGTCTTCCTCACTGCCTGCCAGTACGTTGATGGTGACGGTTTGCGGTGTAGGGGTTGACCATGCCACAAGATTGCCGTTGATATCCATGCCCGTTTGCGCGATATCCACTGCGGGCAGATCCAGCGGGTCAGCATCATCGGCAAACTGGGTGATTTGAATCCCTGACGGAAAGGTTTTGGTGGCCTGAATCACCAGACTCAGGCCTGTAGCTGATACATCATTCATTGCACGTTCCTTAGACTAAATTGTGGGAACCTTCGACTTTACGTACCCAGTCGCCTTTGCCATAAATCAGCACATACTTCATCACGTATTCAGGCAGGTCAGATTTGCCGGTGTTTTCGACGATCTGCGTGTTATACCAATAGCCCTTGTCCTGTACGTCGTGCCACGCCAAATCATCGCCGGAGGCATCAGCCACAGCGAGTTTTTGCACTGCCGTCAGGGGCTTGCCCGGTAAAATCGTGCCGTTATTGAGCGCCTTGGTGACTGCACCGGCAATCACCGCCATCGCCCGCGCTTCCCCGTCTTTGTTGGCTGGAATCCCGCGTGTAGCCATCAGCAAAGAAAACCACTGCTGGGTAATATGGGCTTTCAGCCACTGCTCATTGGCGTGGACACTCATATCCAATGGATTGGAGGACGAGCCACACAAGAAGCCGCGCTGGTAAAATCGAATTTGCGACCCGGCAACGGCGGTTTCACCGTAGTAGTTGACCCGCAGCTTATCGAGTTTGTCCGCATCCAGATCCGTGCTGATTTGTGACGGGAAAGTCACCCCAAACTGACGGTACATATAGTTGGTTGTCGCGTTGGTGCGGTCATAATCGGTCGCGGCCATGATTGCCATCGGTAACGCCTGCACAAAAGCATCATCGCCGGTTTTCAGATTGAGTCCGGTAGAGGCCGTACCGATCAATGCGGCACTCCAGTCTTCGGCTTTTTCTGCCGTGACGGCCAGATGCAACTGGTATTTGACGTTTTCCCCGGCGACATACTGCGCCAGTTCAGCGGCCTGTGTTAACGCCATCTCCGTCAGGAACGTGGCACTGCCGAACGAGTCAGAGATTTTTTCGGCTGCCAGAAAAGCGTCCAGTGGCGATTGCGCGGCATTACCGGCTGAACGGGTGCCGGACGATAAGCCCATTGCCTCCGCCAATACCGAATAGGGCACGTTAATCTCCGCTTTCTCCTGCACCCCACCGTTTAAGACAAAGGCGCTGTCCATCGCGTTAAAGGTGAGATAGGCATTGGCAAATTGCGATGTCTTCTCGGCATTCAGTTTGGCTTGCACGGCGGAGGCAATATCGGCATACGAAGTGGCTTTCGATAAATCGATATCGGGGAAGGTTTTCGTCACCCCGCCAAGGGTCACGGTGATTGAGCCATCCACCAGCGCTTTCAGTTCATCCAATGGGGCCGCTTTCGTGCCATAGATTGACGGGGCACGGCCAATGGGCTCATAAGCAGCAATCTGTAACTCTTTCGGTTTACTGACCGGCGCAGGACTCACATAGCTGAAATACTGACGGGCAAATTTGGCCTCCAGTGAGTCGCTGCCTAACAGGTCATCGACCTGACCGGGGGCAAACTCTAATACCTTGCCTGCCGGGATCTTCGGGTTAGTTGAAAATAGGCGCCCCGTGAGTTTGCGCATGGGGACGCTGGATGCGCCGATCACCGCACTGGCGATATCGACGTATCGGGTTTGTTTTATGGGCATAAAATACCTTTTTAGATTCGGTAAATATCGGGATACAGCACGTTAACGGCGGCTGTGTCGGGCGTGATGACACGCGAGTGGGTGATTCTGACATCAAACGAGGGCGACATTTCATAGTTGCCCTGATCGTTAATAAAAAACGGGGTACGCAGATTACCGGCGCGCTGGACACCGATCCCCTGTTTGCGCAGGGCTTCCACAAAGGGCAGCGAATTCACTATCATACGCACGGTAGCGGTAATATCGTTGGCGGTAAATGTGCTGTGCGCCCCAACACCTTGTACTTGGAGCGTTTTCTCCACCAGTTGGATTTCGCGATGATTGGCGTTGCGTTCCACCACGTTGTAGTGACGCCCCTGCCAGCCATGCGCCGCTTCCTCAATGGGAAAGAACATCACAAAGCTGGCTTCGCGTCCCTGCTTGGTGGACTGGAACCCTGCCACCACCGGCACCCCGATCCCCGCCTCAGAGAGCTGTTTCAGCAATTGCGCACGAACAGCGACATAAACTTCGTTATCCGTCATGGTCACCTGCCTCGATGCAAATCACCGATTTCCAGCCATCCTGTGCGTACCAGTCTGCATCGCCTGTGACATCATAACGGTGCCCGGCAAATACCAGATAATCCGGTGACGCACCACGTTGAACATGGCGAATATCGTGCGCGGTATAGAACTTACGATAAATCTTCGCGGTATCCAGCCCCATCTCTTGGGCGTCCTGTGTATCGACTGCCTGCCAACTGCCACTAATGGTGATGGGATCATGATAGGTATCCACCCATTGCCCCAAATCATTCAAGGCGCGTGAATTGAATCGATACCACAACGCCGTTTGTTGCGGGATATAGCGCGAGGCGATGCGATGTAAATTGCCCAACATTATTTGTCCTCCACGGCAAATGTCACCGCCTGTAGCATTAATCCCTCATCAACCAACGGCTTGGTGCTCACACCGGAAATATCCGCTGTTTTGTCGCCTTTTCTTCGGGGGCCCACAAAATTGGCATCACGATAAGCCCTGCCCACTTCCTTTCCGCCGGCAACAAAACCCGTCTGCTTTCGGCGTTTCCTCATCAACAGGGTCACCATGGATAACGGCGGTGTCTGGACAGCGCGAATATGCCGCTGAACATCGCCGGCCGCTTTCGCGCCAACCTGATTTAACCCATCATGGATAGTGATGTTGCCCTTAATGGCCGCGTTGACGGCACGTTGTATTAATGACGCATATTCCGCCCGGTTTTCCTGCATGGCCGGGCGCATAAAGGGTCTGGGTGGGATAGCGCCATGACCCAATTCTTGGATCGTGGCCACATACGCAATGGAGGTGCCATCGGGGTATTTACTGTGCTCAAAAAAACCGACTTTGATCTGCTTCTGGCCCAGTTCGTCATACAACTTCTTCATGTGTGCCAGTTTCTGGCTCATCGCAATACCCTCCCGCGATTGGGAAAACGCCCGCCCACACTGCGAAAGGCTGACCGCTCACCGCCACCGCCCACATAGAACGGCGCACGGCCACAGCGGTTCAGCAGCGCCAGATATTGCTGGCCAAACGGCGTCAGGTTAAACCAGTGGGAGGTATTTGACCCGACAGGCGGTGCGGTAAACGACACATTCACGCTGCCCATCGTGGCAGCGGTCACGACACCCGTAGGCGATTCACCCTGTGCCATAAGCTGACGCAGTTGCAGCATATGAGCAACCACTAGCATCCAAAGTTCATCAGTACAAACGCCCCGGCACGGTGAAAAGTAATGCTGGGCAGAGGTAGCAATCAGGTCAACTTCGTCATCAGGTATTGAAGCAAACTGCGGATACAACACCCGAAACGATGTTAGGGGAAAAGTATCCGCTGTCATTATTTGCCCTTACCTTTATTGGTCTTGGGCGTTTCCTGACCTTCCGCTTCCAGTGATTCCGGCGTATCTGGTGCGGACTGGTCGCTGGCCTCCATATTGGTGGCCACTTTTTCCGGATCGGCCTGACGGGTTTCCACCGTGATAAACCCGTTTTCTTTGTGCAGCGTGAAAACGTGATTGTCTTTCAGTTGCGCATATTGTTCTGCACTGACTTCGGTCACGCGTCCACGCGGCGTGTGCATCGCCCGGGTCATGATATTGGCCTGCCCGTGAATAAACACCGTACCGTCACGTACCGCATAGTTCTGGTCGTTGGACAGGGTGCAATAGACGTAAAGAGATTGAGACATGAAGAAGCTCCTGCCTTGAAGAATAAATAAAGTGCCCTCAGCAGAGGGCTGAGATTAAATGCCAGTCAGACGGGTGATGGCCCACGGACGGGTAACGAAAATACCGGCAGTGGCGTTGGTCGCATCTTCCAGATAGCCTTTGATGCCATTTTCCGAACCCAGCAATTGGTACTTGACGGGCACGACCTGCAAGAGCGTGGCATTGGTGGCGCTTGAGCCATCGTCTACGCTGTCAGCAAACAGGTAAGTGATATTTGCGCCCCCATTGGCCTCACGGAACTCTGGCGAGAAGACAAAGCGCAGATTCGGGTAATTCTCTTTCACCCACTGCATCACCGTTTCACCCCGTGCCACCGGATTGGCGATATTCAGCACCGAACGGTAGCCCAACGGAAGAACTTGTGTAATGGCAGTATCATCCTTAATGCGCCCACCGGACGACAATTCGATACGGGAAAACATCGCAGTAATGTCTGCGGTGATCTCGGCAAAAGTGGCATCCGGCCAGCGTTTCTTTGCTGTTTCATAGGCAGGCAGGTTGGGATCATTCAACAGGCCAAACACCCGCGTTTCTGCACTGTTAAAACCAAAGTAACCGGTGCGCTCACGGGACATTTCCAGTGACTCCGTCGCGGCATGGCGTTTTTCAGCGGCCGACTCGAACCCGGCGGCACTCTGTCGTGCCTCTTCCAGCTTGCCGACCCGAAAACCCTGCTCATAACGCACGATGCCGCGGCGTTCGATATCATTTTCATAGCTGGCAAACGGGATATTGGTGTGATCGCCGTACAGCTCCGCTTTTGCCACCGGTGTTGCTACATTGAGCACAATCTCTTCATGGTGCCATTCACCCGCCGTCATGACGCCCGTGATTTCATCCAGAATACGGATGCGGGTGGCAGTACGGATCAGCCCCGGCAGGACATGCTGCAACATATGGCGCTGGATAAAGCCGCCTGCTGCTGCCGGGCCGGTTAACGCGGAGTCCATCGCATGCAGGCCGCCAAAGCCGAGTTGTTCCATTTCACCGTAAGACCATTTCTGGTCAGCCGTGATATTCAACGGGCCACGTTCGCGGATCTCTCTTCCTGACAGATAAAACTTCTCTTGACTGACAGCCATGTTTATTCCCCTTTTGCTGTGGTTGGGTAAGGAATTTCAGTCAGGCGAACCACGCACAAATGCGGATCTTCCGCTGACTCCAGATGACGGGACACAAAGCCGATAACCCGGTCACCTGTCGCAATGTTTCCTTTGGCGGACAATTCTCCGTCGACATCAAAGACGACCGGGGCATTAATGCGCTTGACGCCGGATTTCAGCCGCACGTTAACTTCCCCCATCGTCAGGAATTCGCCTGTCGTGCCGTTCAGGGCGTAGCTCTCCCCGATACGGTAGGCTTTCGGGTTAATCATAATCCCCGCAAAGGGACCTGTTCCGCCCACCTGCACCGATTCCACATCAAAATCACTGTAGGTGTAGGCCAGCCCGAACAGGTTCTTTTTTTCATCCGCTGAGGACAGTACGGCGCTGGTCACGCGAATGGGGCCGCTGTGGGATGTTTCCCCGACGACGCCACTGACCAGCCCGCTGAGAATGCTTTTTGGTATTGCCATTATTTTTTACTCCACTTGTCTTTAATGGATTGTTGCGTGGTGGCGGTATCCATTGTCGTTGTTGGCCGTTGTGAATCCGGTACGCGCCCGTGCATCCACGCATCGAGTGCGATCACTTCCTGCCCTTTCTGACAGGGAATTCCGAGCTGTTTGACACCGTATTCCGCCACGCCCTGTTTGGTCATGCAGCTGTGGTCAAATACGCCGACAAACGGGGTCAGTTTGTGCGCCAGTGTGTCACGGCCTGCCAGTTGCTTAATCATTTCGCCCGTATCCAGCGTGGGCTTGGCTTTCTCCAATCGGTTAACCTTGCGTTTCAAGCGGGAAATGTCATCCATTGCCTGTATGCCACGACGAATGCGTTTGATGCGACGGTTTAAGCTGTCGGTCGTCGCTTGGTCAAGATGCTCTTTCGCCTCTTCAATCGCCTGCTCTGCCGCTTCAATGGCAATTTCGGCATTCTCCACCGCTTCGGGTTCACCCGTTTCGGCCGCTTCAGCGGCGGTTTCCGCTTCTTCTACCGCGTCTTCGGCTTTCTCTTCAGCATCATCGTCACTGGTATCTTTTTTCTCCGGGTCGTCGTCTACTGCTGGCGTTTGTTGCCCGGATATTGCGGCGGCAATCATCGCCTGCAACGCCTCAAGCTGCTCTGGCGTGAAACCGCTATCATCGGTTGTCGGTTGATCTTTTTTGTCTTTGTCTTGCTCTTCGGTAGCCATAGTGACTAACTCCTTGGTATCGATAGTAATAACGTGATCTTGCACGGCGACATCCGGGCCATTTCTCCCCTCTGCCACCAGTGCTAAGTGATTTGCCCGAATATCCCGCTGAATGGCGTCATAGTGCTCGCCCTCAAAAATACCGGGGGTGAATTCGTAACGGCAGCGGTAACCCGGTGATAGCTCAACCTTGCCGCTATCAATCTGGTTTAATGCTGCGTTGGATAAGATCTTGATATTGCCTTTGAGATACGGGTAATCGAAATAGACGTTCTCGCCAATCACGCCCTCAATGCCTTTCTGCTCGGCAGGCGTGGCCTCTTTGCCTAACATCTCGTGCTCATCCACAAAGGGCATTAACCGAAATGAATTGATGGTGGCGGCGCTTTCCAATTCTTCCTGTGGGCGCAATACCCGATAAATCTGATCGGCGACAGGAGCACCGATTTCTGCCCCCAGATAATCAAAAACCCCAACTTTTGAGATGGGGTTGTCTTTGACTTCCAGCCAGCCGTTGTTGTCATAGGTTCGCTTTGTCATGTCTCCTCACCGAAATCTATTACTGGCGTCATAAAACATTTACATCCCGGTTCCTCTCCCGGTAATCCGCGCCTTCCCGTTTTCTTGTTAATTACAGGAGGGTTATCTAAATCAAAAATTTCACCATCAAGTTCAAGATGTAACTCCCTGGGCTCAGCACTTCCTCCCGAGTGGTGCCAGACGGCTTTACGGATACCTGATGATTTCATGCGTGCAGAGTTCGCCGCCGTGGTAATTTTGCGGGTCTGGTCAACGGCAATAAACTTTGCCCGTTCCTCTGTCACCCCACCGATATCCCGTATTTCATCCAGCAGTGTTTTACTGCCGCTGCCGGTCTGACTAACTGAACGCAATGCTGCGCCCTCGATACGGGAATGAAACTGCTGCGGGATGGATTTGATCAGGGATACGTTTTCTGCCGTTGCGGCAATCATTTTTTCTTTCAGGGCTTCCGGCATGGCCGGGGTTTTTATCGTGATACCGCCGGAGAGTTGTTTCAGGGAATCGTCCAGGCTGCGTTGTGCGCTCATGTCCACCTGTGAGGTAAACTTACCGGCCATTTCTGCGGCCTTGCGATTAAAGATGCTGTCCCAGCGACGCTTTAACTTATTTAGCCAGATTCGGGTCTGGCTGGCAAAACTGGCGTCCATCGCCATCGGTTCAAAATCACCCTGCAACTGCGTTAACGTCTGTTCATAGTCCCTGAGCATCCGTTTTATCAGGCGTGACAGGTCACGTTGATAACGGTCGGTTGAGGCCGCCGAGTAGTGAAGCGGCTTGCCCTTCATGACCGCCTGCCTCTGCACCGCCCAGCGCTCCCGCTTCGACCGCAAGCGGATCTTCTTCGCCATAACCTTCCTCGTTAATGTCCAAGCCGAAATAGGAGGATTCTTTGTCCGCCGCCAGTTTCTTACGAATATCTAATCCATCCACCGCGCCGACGTTGGCGTAGTTAACGGCGGTCTGGGAATCCTTCAGCTCAATATCGGCATACTCAGCTGCCGTGGGACTATCCAACGGCCGCCATGAGATACTGATATCCACAATCGGCAGCCCTTCACTGCGCAGCAGAATGTCATAATGTCGCTGTAGCAGATCTTCCAAATCATTGGCCTGAATGCTTTCCAGCTCTTCACGATAAGCCGCTTCTTCATACTCGCCCGATGCGTTCCACCCTTTCGGCGTGGTGCCCAGTAGCTTAGTCGCGGGGACATTGGCAGCAGCAGCCACAAGCTGGTATTGCGTCATAATAGTGGCATCTAAATCCGCCAACGAGGTATCAAACTGCTGTACAGTGTCTGAATTACTGGTGATCTGCACGCCGTAGTTATCCCGCATCAGCGCGAAATATTCGATATTCTCAGCAATCACGCCCTTATCGGCGTTTTCCGCATCGGCCATGCCGAGTGTCAGTAACCGCTTGGTCATTGCCAGTTGCGGCGCTTCGTTAGCGGTACGTTCTGAAGCATACACGCGTTCATATACGCGCTCGGGTACAGAGACACCGAAATAGTTATACATCGGCTTTAACACATTCGGCACGGGGAACGGGACAAACTTCACCAGATGGGATTTGTGATAACGCCGTCCGCCTATCCGGTAATAGGTTGGCTCATAGAAATGGAGCGAGGCCGGGTCTTGCACGTTATCGGCGGTCAGTTCCGGTGTGACCCACTGGGGATCAATCTGCTTAATCCCTTTATAACTGCCTTTAGTGATGCCGTCCGGGTTAAATGGATTTTCATAGAACGCTTTCGGGTTGGACGTTTCCACGACAAACAGCGCAATCCGTCCCCCGTACACACGCCCGAAATGCACCAACTCTTTCATGGCATTATTAATACGGTATTTTTTATCCCGCTGCTTAAGACGGTCGATAACCTCGCTGTCTTCACAGTCGATTTCGTACCCCTGCCGGATAGCATCACGGGCGGGCATATTACACGCTTTGTCCACCAGCCAGTGCTTGGCAATCACCGCACACATATTGTTGCCAATAAACATCTGATTGGCATACCACGCCGCTTGCGCTTCCGGGACACCGTAGACACTGCCTGCCTTGAATTGGGGTATGGTGCCATCAATGGAATCCATCGCCACGCCGGGAATGGTGGGCTGTGGCAAGTCCAACCCCTTGAAGCCGTTATCTTTTGCCAGTGCCGGATATAAGTCTGTTGAGAACGCTGAACGTTTAACGGGTGGCTCTGTGGGCTGGCGTTTTGAGAATGGCCACATGAAAATTACCTCTTGGTTGTAAAGAAACTGCCTTTTTTCTGTGAGAGTTCAGTCAATCCCCACACCATTGCATCGAGCCGGTCAGGGGATTTTTTTGCAGTAGCAGGTACATATTCCATTAGCTGATTCTCCAGTTGGTACAAACTGCCCCGGTGAGCGACACGCCCTTGTGAGTAAAGTGCAGATATCGGCTCCGCCCGGGCGAACTTCCCTTTACTGGCATGAACACGGATAATCCGTCCCTTGAAGCCGGCGTTTCTAAGCGTATTTTCTGCCATATCACCGCCTTGGTTTGTTTCGATCACAATGGCATCGGCTTGATGTTCCTCATAGGCAGTGATCGCTTTAGTTGCCCAACCATTGGGGGAGTACTTGCTGCTGTAATCCGCATCGACACTATATTGTTTGCTGTCTCCTGTGCCGTAGCGACTTGTCACCACAATGCCCGTTTCGTCACTCTCTTCGGAATTGGTCGCCTGCGGGTCAATGGCCACAACCGTGCGGGTCAGTTCCTGACTGATCGTCATGACATGCGAGGCGGCTATCATTTGCTCCGTCCATAACGCGCCTTCTTCATTGAACTTGCGAGGACGCTGCATATATTGTGCCTCTGCCGTTCTGCGATGGGAGAACAGCGAAACACGGTGTGATTCATTATGCTTGAACGGCCACAACCACCCCGCTGGCAAACCATGCTCAATGGGAATGGCATGGGTGTGTTCAGGAAACAGTGTTTCATAAGATACCGAGTTATCAATAATCACCGGCAAACAAAGATGATGCCATTGTTCTCCACTGCCACCCCGTAACAGATAGCCGCTCAGGTCGTGATAGTGGATACGCTGCATGATGACAATTATTGGTGTTGTCTCAATGGCCAGACGGGATTTGATGGTTTCATTGAAACGGGTGTTGACGCCACTGCGGATGGTTTCACTGTAGGCATCATCGGGTTTAACCGGGTCATCAATGATCAATGCCCCCTGCCAGCCCGACTCCATATGACCTGCACGGAACCCAGTTACCTGTCCCGCCGCAGATGAGGCATACACTCCGCCACCGTGCTCGGTCCACCACATGGCTTTACTGTCCGCATCATCACGCAAGGTCATGGGCCACAAAGACTGATACGCCCGTGACTTCACCATATTGCGTGTTGTAGAGGAATTGAGTAAGGCCAGATTGTGGGAGTATGACAGGTGCATAAACCGAGCACGGTTATTGAGTGCCAGCCCTCGCCCCATCAAATTAATGGTCGCCAGTTCTGTTTTGGTATAACCGGGTGGGACATTGATAATCAGCCGGGATATCTCGCCATCGATCACCCGCTGCAAGGTCTCATCAATGATCAGGTGATGCGGAGCAACAATCATCTTGCTGCCCATCCGTTGTTTGAAGAAATAACGAGAAAAGTACAGACCGTCTTCTTCGCATTCTATCTTACGGGCAAAATCCCGTTGCTCAGCAGTCATCCTCATCTAACATCTCCTGCCGGGCTTGTTGATACTCTGCCTTAGTCAAGGCGACCGTTTGGATAGGACCGCCATCTTTGCCTGTCAGCTCTGTTTTTTTCGGTGCATCCCAGCCCATCAGGTCAGCCAATTGCTTGATAGCGGCTTTCGGGTCATGAAGTTTTAACTTGATGCCGTCCTTGCCGGTGGTCAGTTCTGAGATGGCACTTAAGGCGGCAGGGTTCTGCAACGCTGAATCTTTAAATTGCCAAGTTGCTTGAAATACTGGTTTGCCCTCTTCGTCTTCCCCTATCTGACTGTTACGGAAGTCGGCGATATCGTGAATGGAAACACGTCCCATTGCTGATAAGCGCTCTAAGGCTTCTTGGCGGCTCATTACGGCATCGGAAACGGCTTCTTGGTTCATGGTGTCGAGAAAGGTTTTAACGTTATCAAATGTTATCATTCGGCTCGCCTGAGTTCGGGCAGATTCTCCTTTTGCCTTCCCTCCTGCCTTACGATAAGAATCGACCTGATTTAACCCTTTCAGGATACCCAGTGCGAATTTTTGCTGTAGTGGAGTTAAGGCATCAAAGAAAATCTTTTGCTCATCAGTAAGCTGGATTTTCTTTTGTGCCATGTCTTGATTCCTTACAAAGAAAAAAGCCACCAGCGTTAACGGGTGGCAGGGGGGTATTGCGGTAACCATTCGAAGAATGGGTAAAAAATATTGACTTTAATTTCAAGTGTTAACTAATTGTTAAGCATTATTCGCTTTTAATTGGGTTGAAATGGAGTTATGAGGCTTTGTAGTGTTGTCAGTAAGATATGGTGGATAAAATGAAAAAATACCTTCTTCTTTACCTGTTGGCAGGCTCTACTCTTCTTGCTTCAATGCAGACCTATGCTATGACTTGCTCGATGTTTACTCCAGGCAGCTCAGCATGGAGCAGCTGTTTAGTTCAATGCACAAAGGTACATCCGGGGGTATTAAATTACGTATGGTGTTTATAATAAAACTGAGTAGGACGGTAGTACTCTTGCCGTCCTCTCACCCACACTGCGTCCTAACATATTCCTGCAACCCCAGTATCATTTGCTCTGAGGTGGCAATGCGCCCTCGGAGTAGACAATAATTTCGGATAGCGGAGTCTGTAGGTCGGGCGGTGGCTGCATCATCCACGCCGGAGGGGGCAGTGGTTTTAGGCACTGGACACTTGGCTTGGATGTACACCCGCTCAGGATGAGCAAGAGAAGCAGTGTGAAGCTCATCAATTTTACTCTTGGCATTCTTTAGCTCCTGTAGGTGCTTTGCATCCTGTTCTGCAAGGTGCTTTATCCGCTCTTGCTGGGTGGTGTTGATGGCGACTTGTTCTGACAGGGCTTTGCTGAGTTGAGCATTGTCGCTGTCCAGCTTTTTGTTTTTATCTATCAGGTGATCCAATAACCCTGCAAAAGCTGAGACCGCTACAATAATCAGTATGTGATACCACTTCACAACAACTCAAACGCTTTCTCAAACGTCGCCTCGGAATAAGGTTGCCTGCCGTTCTCCATCTTTATCATGGCGGTAACCAATGCTGTCATGGTGGGTTGGTGGTAGACATCGATGACTGCATCACTGGAAACACCAACCGCACGGCTCACATACGCAATGTAGTTTTCTGTGTCATTCTCGTTTGGTGGCGCCCAGCGGGAAATAAACTGGCGAATGTTCTTGTCACCGTAGCGCTTCACATAATTGCGCAGGATAATCAGCATGGCGCGAATGCCGTATTCCGGTGCGGTGAACTGACAGAATGACTTATCCGTCTGTCTGCTGCACAGTCCCTGCCATTTATCCCCGTGGCGGATATTGCCCGGATTATTATTGCGAATACCTCTGCTCACTAGATTACCCCCTGTTCTTGCTTGGCACGTGCAGAAATTTTGAGGAGCCAGTAATTCCATTCAATATTGAAAACCCCACGCGCCCATTTGTGCTGGCGATATCGCTTCGCAAATTTTTGTTCTTGTCGCCAATGACTTCGCAGTTTGCGCAGCGTCCACCAACGGCGAGCTTGATGCAGCATCACAACCAGAGGAAGAACATTCACGCCAAGCATTTTTTTGTTCATCTGTTCACCCCAAACTTGTTCTTGAAGAAGGTAAAGACCGCATCAACCACTGACCCAATCTTCTTGGTGCCCAAAAAGCCAATGAGTACCCCAAAGAACTGAGCCAGACTGAGTGGCAGGTTCGCCCATTCCAGCGCGTTAATAATGCCGACACTGATTGCTGCACAGATAAACGCTTCGGCCAATGAGGCTTTCCATCCTGCCCCCTCTCTTTTCTCGCGAGTGAATGCCGTCATGGCAGCCAGCAGTACCCCCGCAATCAGGGGCGCGTTAATTAATATCCAGTCCCAGACCTGAATCCAGAACTCGGTGTTTTTTTCAGTCATGCGCATAATCCACCCCATCTGAACAATGGGCGTCCGTGGGGTGAGCTATGGTCGCCCCTGTGAGTTGTAGTTAATAGGAAATGCCGTTATCGGAATTCCGATATCGGATTAGTTTCAATGAGTTAGGGTGCCGACCGCAATAGGATTGGAGTGTTGAGAAATTGCGGCGGCGAATTAAAATAGAGCGAAACAACAAAACCAACCACGAAATATTCCTAAAAATATTCCTTAGCTTCTATTTGATTGTTTTTGTTGATTATATTCCAATCTGCAAACATCTATGACTACCCACAGGCAGCCTTGAACTTGTCATTACGTTCGTTATTTTGGTGCAGTTTGTTTAATGATATTCATCGTTATCATTTTCAACATATCAGCCGCTTCACTATAAATCGCTAACGTGTTCCCTTGAGGGATCCGGCATGATTTTGTTTCTGAATTGTCATTAAAAGTGAATGTTACCACATCGGAATTCATGCTTATCGTTATTGGCGAGGCTATCCATGTATGGTGAACACCTTTCATGGCAATCACAGTTTTTAGCATGAAAGAGAGCGTAAAATCATCCGATAGCTTGAGTTCATGCAAGTACTTTTCTTTGAATACGTTATGTTCGCTCACACCCAACGTAATAATCTGCATTTCCTCCCCTTTGTGATTGCAAAAGGTAGGATTGGCCGCTATGGCTAGCGATTGATGATAATATTCAATAAAATTGCCTACACATTTTCTTAATATTTCTGCATGAGAAAATTTTTTTTCACTGGCTTCCTCGGCGGCGTTCTGCAAATCTTCGTAGGTGATCATTGTGTTAATCTCGCTATATCCTAATAGAGTATGCATTTATATCACCTTAAAAAATTTTTACCGTGAGCTGATACAAAAAAGGCCACACCGAAGTGCAGCCTAAAATTCAGAATGTAGATTTAAGTGGGTTATTTCCAGTTTAAACAATAGGGCAATGAATCCCCTACATTCTGTTGTTGCAGCAGACTACCCAACTTTTTAGCATCGTCGTTACTATATTCGCCAATGAATTCGTATTCGTGCTTGCCAAATAGATGGCTGTCGATACTGCTACCCAATGAATAAGGAACTCCGTCCACCGTTATTGTGAGATTCTGTTTAAATAAATCCACCAGCTTCTGATAACCGGCTTGATTGCTATCTGAAGAGACACGGATAAAGATTTTCTGGTTTAACCCATCCCAGACAAGCAATGAGAATTTTATGATAGCGGTTTTATTCTGGATGCCAGTCAGCGTACCGAAAGGACCTAGATGTTCCCCCGCAGGTTCAAATTCCGCATCAGCAAGATATCCCCACATCTGATCTTTGTTAGAAAAGGAACCCGTACCTACCTCTAGGTCAAACTCCAGCATGCAATCCATCTGCTGTGGCTTTGACCCAGACTTCACCAGATGCCAGTCACACGCCATCAAGTCATCGGGAGTTGGCTGCCACGGAAACCACTCATCATGTTTATTGCTCTTTTCAATATAAACAGGCTCATTAGACGTCAGGCGCATGTGTTCACCCGGCGCATCCCAATCACTACGGTGTAATTTATTTCCCAGATACACCTGAATGATCGCCCACGGACAAGAACCAACAGGCGCTGTTACCGCATCAATCTTGTATTGTGCGGGAATAATTTTGCATTGTTTTTCTGGATTATTAACTTCAGACATAAGCACCTCATTTAATGATTAAATTAATAAAGGCAATTTCATTTATCTGATAAATAACCAAAAAACTTACTTAAGGTAAATTTTTATCTCAATGAAATCTTACCCATCTATAGGCATAAAATTTGAAAGACAATGATGCTTTATTGAGTAGTAAACCCTAAGTTGACAACTGCCCGTTGATCTCTTGCTCCGTTTGCTTAAACCGCTCTTCTTCCAGTTCAACACCCAACACACGACGATTAAGTTTCAAGGCCGCTTTCAATGTCGCCCCGGAACCCATAAAGAAGTCTGCCACCAAATCCCCTTCCCGGCTGCTGGACCGGATAATATGCGTCATCAAGTCAGCCGGCTTTTCGCAGGGGTGTTTGCCCGGATAATACTGCACGGGTGAAAAATGCCAGACATCGGTATAAGGTACGGCTGCGGTGACGGTAAATGAACGGCGTATTAGGCCATATTCTTGCTGTAGTTCTTCATACTGCCGCGATAATGTCAGGTGAGTTCCCACCAGCTCATCATAGGGCTTGTTCAGTTCGCCACGCTGGTGCTTTTCTTGGGCGATACGATCAAACAGTACCTGTAACTTTTGATAGTCAGTCTCATTGGGTAACTGCCATTGACTGTCGCTGAACCAGTGACTGGCCATCTGTTTACCGGTTGCAGAGTGAATGTCTTTTGCCGTGACACCTAACGCTTTTCGGGCATCACGGAAGTAATCTATTAACGGTTTAAACACCGACTGTTTCAGTTCCCGGCATTGGCGGAAATAACCCTCCCCTTTCGGGTGATATGGTCCTTGATAATGTTCAGCAAAAATGATGCGTTCGGTTGCCGGAAAATACATCCGCAGGCTTTCTTTATTCTGCCTGCGCCACGGGCCGGACGGTTTCGCCCAAATGATATGATTCAATACATTAAACCGTTCACGTACCAGCAGCTCGGTATCAGAGGCCAGACGGGAACCGCAAAACATATACAGGCTACCGTTCGGTTTCAGTACCCGCCAGAATTCAGCCAGTAGTTCCTCCAGCCACGCAAGATATGCCGTGACATCGCTCCACTGATTATCCCAATTGCAGTCTTTGACCTGAAAGTAAGGCGGGTCAGTCGCGATAAGGTCGATACAGTTATCCGGTAAGGTTTTGATAAATTTCAGAGAGTCGTCGTTAATTAATGTGATACCGCTTGAATTCACAATATTTTCCATGCGTCGATGCTGGCTTGCTCTCTGAAAAGCCACAGAACAGGCGAACGGCTGGCGTTGTTAAATACCACCCGCCGTCCCTTTCACCGCTTAAGACACGGCCCCGTCAGGGACAGCGCTTGAAAAAGGTGTCGTTGTCCCGGCTTTCCATCAGGCCAGCCAGACAAAATTGAGTTAACAGTAATTGGCAACGCGGCGCGGATAGCCCCGTCAGGGTGGAAACAGCAGAAACAGACGCCCAGTCATACCGGGGGACGGTTTCTAAAACAAAAGCGGCTGTTGTTGTCATATCTTCATGTTTTAGCATGATAATTTAAACCTTTGGTCAGTTATTGTGCATAGACACACATGTAACTCTGACCAAAACGAACAGCAAGTCTTATGTTTATTTCAGGCAACAAAAAACCCCGCCAAAGCGAGGTCTGAAAATTCAATAAGCTGTGTGACATTGCTATCACTCTTATCACAATATACTGACTTTTGTAATTACGCAACCCGATTAACGGTTTCTTTTTGCACGCCTTTGTCCAGTTCCAAAACGACATCTGAAACGGCCAGTACACCCTCAATAAATCCCTCGGCGGCCTGTAATCGTTTGGCGACTTCGTTATGAGAAATGCCTAATTTCGTGCCCATTGGCCTGAGTGGCAGTGCTTTAATATAATGCAACACAATTAACTGATAATAATAAGGATTGTGTTTCTTCAAGCGCAGAACAGCCGCATCGATAGCGAATCCGTCATCATCACAACATTGGACGCGGGTCTTTCGGGTGCTGGGTGCCAACCCTTTAAATCCGGCGGCAATCGGTGCCCAGTCAACCGCACTGTTCCCCTCGCCAGCCCATGCGCCCCACTGGCTTAATATCATCTGCATATTACGCATTCACATACTCCTTTGGCCGCCTGCCCATAAGGCTATTTTCTTTCTGACGGGGCAACTTAACCCCTTCTTTCATCATGTCTCTGTGGTCCCCCATGCCTCTGTCATAGGCTGTTGTCTCAAAACCCCTGTTTGTTGTCTCAGGTTGTCTCAATTTAAAAATATAAATAGATATAATTCATAGAGTTAATGGAAATGAGACAACCGAGACAACTGAGACAACATGTTTTAGCCCTCACATGAAAAATTATTTTTCTTCGTCTGATTCAGGCATTAACACCATGATATAAGCCCGTTGCTGAATGCCCCCCAGGTGCTTAAGGCGCGGAGTCTTGCCCTGAAAGCTCCTTCCACTGGCCGGCTTCCTGAGTATGCCGTTTTTTACCAACGTATCGGCGAACATGTCCGGGTTAAACCCCTTGGCAATTTCCTGTTTAAAGGTGCCGGGTAACGTATAGAAAACGACGGGATCATCATCATGTATGCCTTTCTTTTCCCGGTACCCGGCTAAGTCCCGGATGGGTAAATCCCGCTCGTCATAAGGCAACGGGGCATAACGGCTCATACCATGGGCGTTCAGAAAGGAAACGGCCTGCTCAACAATCTGTTCCAGTTCTTTGTTGCCTGCCCCGAACTCAGCCACCCAGACATTAAAGATATATTGCAGGACATCCCGGCAGTCCTGTTCCTTCCAGCCGGTCACCACCCGCCCCAACATCAAGGCAGCTTCCAGTATGGCAAAGCGGTCACTGACCCTTTGGACCTGCTCCCCGTAACTTTCCGGTATCAACGTACTCCACCGGGACTGGGCGTCGGCATAGGCCTGTTTCGCGGCTTCATGGTGTGATGACAAGTAACGGATCCATTCGCGCCCGGCGGCCCCATGATGTTCACGGCAGCCGCGCTTTAAGGCATCCGCATGTGCCTTGCCGTTCTCCAGACCGTGTAAGTTCTTGGCCCTTTCCATCGGGATATTCAGTAACCTCACCAGTTGCCCGGCATTGATTTTAATACCCGCTTCCATTAAGAACGTGGGGATATCTTTCTCCCCGGTACTGATCGCCACCGTGCGCCAGCTTGCCAACGGTCGGTTGCCGCCTTCCTTGGCCCCCTGTATTTTCCCCCTGCCGTTAAACAGGGTATAGGCAGATGTGTGGACATGTTTTGGGTTCGCCCCCTGTCCCACCTCGTCGAGTGACAACAGCCCGTCATTGTGTGCCAGAGCCTCGTTGGCGATCCCCAATGCCGTGCCGTACCATGTCAGCCGTTGTTCATCCGCTTTACCGTACAGACTGGTGGCAATGTCTGCCGTGGTGGTTTTCCCGGCGGTCGATTGGGCATAAAGATGAACCCCAAACCCGTCAGCGCCCACAATCCCGATCATCGGGGCCGCCAACGCCACGGCAACCCCCAACATCATAAACGGGTTCTTCTCTGCCAGCCGGGCCACATGCTCACGCCAGCTTTCCGTGGTGCCTGACATCGTGTAAGCATTGGCCGCCGCACTGCCCCCGTTAAACAGGACCGGCTGTCTGGGTACGCCAATCACGGTACCGTCCGGCATAATATAAGCCCCTTTATGCCAGCCTGATTTTGCGGTCATGCTCCAGATTTCCCGGGTGTGGCTGCGGATCAGCCAGTCCGCCAGAATGGCCCGGAGGTTGCTTTTGGTGGTCACCTGCACCCCGCCCGCCTTGAGCATCCTCCAGCCCTCTCGCTCGCCAATATCGGCTGACGCAATCCCTTTAATGACGGGGGTTTGGCTGCCTTTCGCCTGCCAGCGCACAATCAGGTATTGCTCATCATTTTCATCAATGCCCGTACCGATGACATCCACAGGGGAACATAACCATTGTTCCGGCTTGATGATTTCCCCGGTCTCTTTGTCCAATTTGGGGGTGACATAGAAAACCCCCTCGGAACGGACATCAATAAACGGTATCAGGGGATCGCGGGGTTTCTCTCGGTGTTCGTCCAGAGGGATCGTGACGGCCTTTGACATTGATGTTTCTTCCCCTGCCTGATACAACCCGTCACTGAATGCCTGTTTTGCTGCCTCAATGCCGTGGTGCTGACGGTAATCATCCCAATCAGCCTTGTGTTCTGTGGGGGGTAACGTGACCCACCCGTTGATAGCTTTGGCTGTCTTCTCGGCTGAGATTTTGCCGACGTTCTTTTTCAGCCTGCCGTTGTTGTCCCGTTCTTCCGGTCCGTGCCAGTCATTGTCAGCCGCCAGAATGATTTTCGCGTCTGGCCACCGTTCCCTGACCTGTTCAGCAACAGCGGATAAATTCCCTTCATCAATCGCCGCCAGCACCAGCCCCTCATGCAATTGACTGACGGTTAATGCGGTTGCATAGCCCTCGGCAATTAAAACAGTATCAGGCGTTCCGGTCAGTGCTGATAAGGGGATAAAACTCCCCTTTTTCTGCGTGCCGGGGACAAGGCGCTTTTTACCCTCCGCCGTGATCGTTTGTGCGCCTGTGACTGTGCCATCAGCATCAACCAGTGGGATCAATAGCGAACCGTCCGCCAGTAATGGCACAGTGAAGCCCGATAACCCTTTGTTATTCAGATAAACAGACTCACCTTGTTGGATCTGAGATAAAAGGCGGTTATATCGCTCGGTAAAGCGTTTTTGCTTCTCTGTCCGCTCATTGGCTTGGCTTTGTGTTTGTCGCTCTTTGTGTTGTGCCTGCTGCATTTTAATCTGAGCTTCATTTCTGGTCGGCTGATAGTCTGAACGGGTCTCAATGCCGATAATCTCCGCCACTTCTTTGGCTGCTTCAGTCACACCGACTCTTAAGACTCGCTGAACTAAATCGAGGCCATCACCGGCACCACACTGGTTACAAATGAATGTGCCGTTACCATCCTTATCATCAAAGCGGAACCGGTCTTTACCACCACATGCCGGGCAGGCGGTATGCTGGTTTAGGGGCACTTCTGCCCCCATGTTAGCAAGTATGCCTTGCCACTGACCGTTGGCTTTCAGCTTCACCTCACGGATCACATCAATAGCCTTCATTGTCTGTGCCTCCCGCAGGTTCTGCTACATCATGCGATACACTGAGAATTGATGGATACAGCGCCCCGCCTGTCAATGTTACATCGTGATAGATAACGGCTGCGTAAGTGTTTGCCAGTGCGTTGAGGCGAAAGTTTTTCGTTATCATCTGAGCCTCCTATCAATGAATGGCGGGTATAGTGTTAAACTCGCCAGCCTCTACTGATTTGATTAAGTCATTGTGCAAGATGGAAAGCCCTTCGCGTCCTTTCTCAGATAGCCGGTTACCGTTCTCTGGCTGCATATTGATAAAATCCATATACATTCTTACCGCCATATCCGCCCCTTCTTCACTACCGAACTGCTCAAAGGCGATCCCCTCAACATGGGTTGCCAACATTAGGCGCTCTGCTAATGGGTATACCGTGATTGCAGAGACACCATTAATGTAAATGGCTGCGGTATCAGTGCCGCCTTTGTCGTTATCAACCTCACGGGTGCCGTTTCTGTCTATTTGCTCTCGGACAAATGAGGCTGATACAACCCACCGCCACAATATCAACCGCTGTTCACTGGTTGGCTCATAGAAGCCTGCTTTCCAGCCATGAGAAATAGCCGCGACCAATTCAAAGCCCAGCAATAAATCTTTGTCATATTGTCCCGCGTCCAATGATTTCAGCGCCTCCACATAACCTACGATTTCAGTATTCGCCGCCTCAGTGATGACAATCACGCCGTACTTGCCATAATCAAATGATGTTTTGATGTGTTGCTTTACTGCGCCCATGATTGCCCCTGCTGGTCTGGTGCGATGTTTGCTCATTACTTACCCTCCCTGACATCATTCAGCGATTGATCAATTTCTCGTGTGCACGTTAAAGCGATACAAATCATGTTGCACGTTTCGCTATCTCGTTCCACCTCCAGCCATGTAGAAAGCAAAGTAATGAGCTGTTCAGTTCTTGCTTGAGGCACTTCAATTAAGCGTTCAATCAGGCGTTTTTGTTCCGTATTCATCCCATCACCTCTGCTGACTTGTTAATTTCCTCAATCAAAAACACCGCAATATCACCGGATAACTTCGCCATTAATGAAGAAATAACTGATATTTCACTGTCCTGTATTTGATGGGGGTATGACTCAATAAGTTGGTTAATAAATTCAAGTTGCTGCGCCTTTTCAGCGGCTTGATGGATAGTGATAGGCTTGCTCATGCAATCACCTTCCAAACGCATATCAATATGGCTTACCATTTCGGGAATCCCTCGCGGTGATGAAGTTCAAACTGGGCGTTTTGTTCCGTGTCATTCAGCGCTTCGGCGATCCTCGGCAAATACATCAGGGCTTCACCAATACGGCGTAAATCGTCCCTTGCCTGACAATCGGCATAGTTTTCATTATCGGCTGACCAGAAAGCCAGCTCCCCCATTGCAGACATCGCCGCCATCACTGCACTGTGTGCACCACCGGAATGCTTGCGTAAGTCTTTCAGTTCCTCAGTGTCCATGGCACTGAAGTTATTACGTACCAGATGGTTATAGATATCAGACATAATCAGGCTCTCCCTGCGTAGGTGAATTCTTTAGTGAAACGGCTTATTGGCATGATGCATGGGTTGCTATAACCATCACGGATAAACGTGACACGGTTAAAGGCCACTGACAGCACCTGAACAGTCTCCCCATTCTTATGGGTGTAATAGTCATGGGGTGTGGGGTTACGCATGGCTCACCCCCTGAACGGTAGACAGTTCGCTACGGTTGAAAGGGGTATCGATACCGATATCCCCCGGTTGACGAGAGACAAATATCAGTGAGGGGATCCCTGCCAGCCGACGGGCTTCACCTTCACTATCTGCTAACACAGTGATAAGCCGCACGGGGTGAATATCCACCAGCCGCTGAGTGCCCGATGCAATTAGGAATGTAAATTTAAGGTGAGTTTGGGTATGCTGTGTACCAGCCATGATGTAAGACTCCTTTACATTGTGGTTAGAGGCTCCGTGCGGACGGCCATCCTGCGGAGCCTTGTTCTTATTGAATACAATTATATCCAACTGGCACCCAGTATAAGCATTAACTGGCACCCACTTCAATATTTTTTTTCGAATAATTTTTGTGTATACTGGCACCCATAAGCAAATACGGAGACCAGTAATGACACGTGATAATGTCAATAACAAATCACAAAAGATGAGTGCACGAGTACCACACGAAGTAGCCGATAGCGTGGAATCGTTAAAGGAGGCAGGGGAAAGCACGGCACAGTTTATCGTCACCGCATTACAGGGTGAGATCAAACGCCGCCAGCGCAAAGCCAAGTCACCATCTGAGCAATAACTAACCAAGTGAATATCTTTCACTAGGTTAACTACCTCCCTAAAAAAATTGTAGTTAACTGATTGATTTAACTTGTAAAGCAAATCTGCTTTACGCCAAAGGGTAGCATTCGCCGTGCTATCCTTTTCTTTTTGCGACTGACTAAATGACGGTCGCAAATTAACCGCGTCGCTAAATGATACGCGCAAACTTTGTGCACCTCTTAAAGAGGTGTGCAAATTCTGTGAGTCAGCATGACTGCCGCACAAAGTCCGATTATCAGATATTGGATTTTGCATACCGATGTTTTCGGCGCTCAAACTATGACCAGACTGCATATTTGCAGTCTGATTGGATATCAACGAGTTAGGTAACTGACCCACAATTAGTGGGGCAGTCAAAGTATGACCAGATGCCAAATCTGGCGTCTGGATATTTATCAATGGGTTACTAGGGTGTCCGAAAATATTCGCATACCTATCGGCGGAAAATTTCGCTGATTGTCTAATATCCAACCTTTGATTCCCCCATTCTGGGGGAACAAAGAGTGCTTTATGACCACTCATCAAATTAGCCCCCTATACGCCCGATAGGGTTCATCAGTGTTGCGAACAGCTCAATACGGCGGCTGACTTCCTTTAATGCTTGTGTTGGTGACTGACCCGCGTTCCTTGCATCCTGAAAAGCGGCCTGTTCAATCTTCTGAATACAGACAAGCAACCCTAACTGCTGCTCGTCTGCGTTCTGGCGTTCACCATCCAGTAAACCCGCAAAACGATTCTCAGTACGGGCAAGGTTGATATAGTGGTGACGCTCTGCGCCTAAATCCCTTAACGCATCACGTGACTCATGGTAGTTCGGCAAATATTCACGGCGAATAGGTTCAACCGCTCGCTTCTTAGCAAATGCTTTTGTTACATCCAGCTTAAATTGCGTCATTTTGTCGTGATTACGTCCTCGGACAAGACGGCACATAAAATCAAACTGGTTTTCGTTGAGTAAGTAATAGCGATTGTGCTTAATTCCTCGTGCTCCAATCGCTTTCACTGCTGCGATTTCAAATGACGGCAGTGAACCAAGCTCCCTTAGCTGCTTAATATTGGCTTTGATTAGTTTGTATAAGCTGCGGTGCTGTAATCCAGCACGTTTTGCAAACAAACGGCTATCTATTCTCGATTCAGTTCTATGCTGAATCAAGATAGGCTCCTGGCTGGTTTCAGGGTGAGCAAGTCCCTGACCCAATGAGGCCATAGTTTTAGATGTCATAGTCTTACCCTGTCTTAATTAATTTAATTTTCGGCTGTAGGGGTTATTCACGTTTTCTACTGCTGGCAGGAATATAAAGCTTTTCATCACCTCACCTCACCACGTGATTCAGCAATACGCTGAGCTATCCACGCATCAATCTCTACTTCAATAAAAGCGACTGAACGAGTACCGATTTTGATTTGCTTTGGGAAGCTATCATCTGCAATGAGCTTGTAGATCCAAGCCTTACTGTAGCCAGTTCTGCGCTGGACTTCGGGTAAGCGGATAAGGTTTTCTTTGGATGTTGTGATTGTTGGCATATTGCCCCCTGTTATCTAGTCCTTAAAATGTTGTAATGGACGTCGTTTGATTACAGGAGGGAATATAACTTTACGGTTGACACGGTATTGTAATATTACAAAAATAATTCGGAATATTACGGAATAATATCTTTTAACCATCCCATAACAGCATTTCCGCTTGGTAATGGTAAGCCTGCTTTTTCAAAATCGGCTCGGATCGTTCCTCGCGGATTCTCCATGTGCCGGCGTGGATTTTCTGCTACCTCTGCACCGTACTTAGTGAATAATAATCCATAAATAAATTGTGCTTGGGCATTAGAAGTCTTGGATGATATTTGCTTTTCTGGTTTGCTCCATGAGCTTACAAAAGAGTCCAAGTCTTCCGTTTTAATGGCAAAATATGAGTTTTGTGGAAACTCAATGCAAGGCACAAAGCTATCAAACATTCTCTCTTCATATGAATTTTGTCTTAATGCTTTGAGTTTGTTGATATGCCCCATTAAAAACCCACTTTCGCTTTCATCGGATTGACTTAACTTGATTAGCCCTAACAGTTCTGCCTCCGCATCAATTGAGTTTACTATCTGGAATTTTTTTTCTGGTGTGGAGACAATCACCCCTTTTAAGTCATAAAGCGACCTAGATGGCGGGGATAGCCTTTCCTCAGAGCTATATATTTTCTCCGCCTCATATCGTGTTATCCCTTGTGGAATAGCAGACCATAAACCAGAAAGCCGTATAATGTTACGATCTACTGGTGTGGCGTGAGGAACGGCCACATCTGGTAGTATTGGTTCTAGCCTTAATAGATGTCTATTGCAGTCAATTGCTGCTTCCGTTTCAGATAGTACGTAAGACAGAGGTTTATCTTCAATTTCAATTTCTCTAGCAAATACTGGAGTATGAAAAAAAATTGATGGTTTTATTTCTTCGTCTGCTATTAAACGAGAAACATCAGAAACACTTATTTTATGCTTTAGCTTATTGCTTAATAATCGTGCGCTTTCATTTAGATTTAACCATTTTCTTTTTTCCAGTATATCCAACAGCCGCCTCCATGAGTTTCCATGTTATTCTTTTTAGCTCTACTAAAGTCAATTTTACAACGTAACTATGGAGGCGCAACTGTACGTTTTTTCTATAAATTGTGGATAACTTCTGTCATCTTTGTCCCCATGCGGATTTGCCTAAAAACTATTTCCGGCTCTTTTTTGCAAAATCATACGGTGTGATATGTTTTTCCCGATTGGCATCCAGATAATCGGCCCACCACTGAACCATTAGTCGCCGTTCGTCCAGATGTTTAGATGTATGAATATAAGCAGCTCTGACGTTTTTTCTTTCCACATGGCTTAATTGGCGTTCGATGGCATCATCATTCCACAATCCCGACTCTCCCATTGCACCACGAGCCATTGTTCGGAATCCATGCCCGCAAACATCGGTTTTGGTGTCGTAACCCATGCCACGCAGGGCATTATTGACGGTGCTTTCACTCATGACTTTTCGCGGATCATGATCGTTAGGGAACATCACTTCACAATCGCCGCTTAATTCACGTAATGATTTAAACAAAGTGACTGCTTGACGACTCAGCGGCACAATATGCTCCGTTTTCATTTTCATGCCCCGTTCAGAGAATTTAACCCCTTCAATGGCTTTTCTTGTGGCGGGGATCTTCCAGACTGCCTTTTCAAGGTCAAGTTCTTCCCAACGGGCAAATCTCAATTCACTGGAACGGACGAACGTTAATAAAGTCAGCTCGACTGCGATACGGGTGATTAAGCGTCCACGATAGCGAGAAAGTCGGCTCAAAAATTCAGGTAAACGTTCATGAGGTAGGGCGGGATGATGTTTGGATTTAACAGTGGAAAGTGCGCCAGCCATATCATTAGCCGGGTTGGAATCAAGAATATCGTTCTGGACAGCATAACGCATGATGGAAGTTACGCGCTGTTGCAGTCGCTGAGCAATGTCATGTTTTCCATCAGCATCAACGATTTTTATTGGGGCTAAAAGCTGGCTTGTCCGTAAAGTGGAAATATCAAGCCTGCCAATATGAGGAAAAATATAATGTTCGAGGCTGCGTAGAATGCGGTTGCCGTGATCTTCGCTCCAGCGTTTGTTGCTGGCGTGCCAGTCACAGGCGACTTTTTCAAAGGTATGTTTTCCCTTTACTCCAGCATGTGCGTCTTTTTTCTCGGCTTTGGGATCAATCCCTTGAGCAATTAGCTTTTTTGCTTCATCTCGTTTGGTGCGAGCATCAGCTAAAGAGATGGCCGGATAGACACCGAACGCCAGTCGGTCTTCTTTTTTATCAGTGGGGCGGTAGTACTTCATACGCCAGTACTTCGAGCCACGCGTAGTGACTTCCAAATAGAGGCCACCACCATCGGCGAGTTTGTAGGTTTTTTCTTTGGGTTTGGCTGTTTCGATTTGTCGTGCGTTTAGTTTCATTATAAGGGGCACATTTAAAATAGAAGTGTAGGTGCCCCTGATTATGCCCCGCCGTGCATGTTGATTGCAATAGACTAGAGTAGACCTAAAAAGAAAAGACCTGATTGATTTATCAGGTCTTTCTAGGAGTTAGTTTACTTGAGTAGACGTTAGTAAACTTATGTTTGGTGCCCAGGGCGGGACTTGAACCCGCACAGCCTTACAGCCGAGGGATTTTAAATCCCTTGTGTCTACCGATTTCACCACCTGGGCTGAATTTGGAGGCGCGTCCCGGAGTCGAACCGAGGTTGACGGATTTGCAATCCGCTGCATGGCCACTCTGCCAACGCGCCTTTTTTTGGAGCGGGAAACGAGACTCGAACTCGCGACCCCGACCTTGGCAAGGTCGTGCTCTACCAACTGAGCTATTCCCGCCTTTCTTCGAACTTCTTGATTTACTTAACTTGTTTCGTAAATCTCATGTGCCGTTCGATGCGTTGCATTCTACTTACTTCACAAAATGAGTCAACACAATTATTTAGAAAACTCGTTCGTTCGCTGATTTTTGCGCCATTTCGATCAACCTTCACGCAAATCAACCCATGCGGCGCTCAAATATTGAAACATTGACCAGAACGTCAATACCGCAGCTGCATATAATAAGATGAATCCCCCCACTTCCAGTTCAGTGCAAGGACGCCATAATAAAGCAACTAATGCCGCCATTTGTGCTGTGGTTTTTATTTTTCCCAGCCATGAAACAGCCACACTGCTACGTTTTCCCAATTCTGCCATCCACTCACGTAGAGAGGATATGATGATCTCGCGAGCAATCATTGTTGCAGCAGGCAGTGTGATCCACCACGTATGATAATGTTCTGCGATAAGCACCAACGCAGTGGCGACCATAACTTTATCTGCTACCGGATCAAGAAATGCCCCAAAGCGCGTTGTCTGTTTCCATAAACGGGCAAGAAAGCCATCAAACCAATCCGTTGCAGCAGCGATAACAAAGATAATGGCACACAACATCGGTGCCCATTGGAATGGCAGGTAAAATGCCAAAACAAAGAATGGAATTAAGGCAATACGAAACAGGGTAAGCCATGTTGGAATATTTAATTGCATAATGCTTAGTAACTATCTGGCCATGTAAAGTTTATCAGTATGGTGCATCAATACTCTTAGTGTTTCAACGCATTATAGATTTTTTCTGCCAATGTATAAGAAATAGAAGGCACTTTTGCGATCTCCTCTACACTTGCGTTGCGTAAAGGCTGTAATCCACCCATATATTTTAGCAACATTTGTCTGCGTTTCGGTCCTATACCTGCTATTGATTCCAGTGTACTGGTCTTTTTTACTTTTTCTCGGTGCTGACGGTGGCCAGTGATGGCATGGTTATGCGATTCATCTCGAATGTGTTGAATAACGTGTAAGGCTGGTGAGTCAGAAGGAAGTGCCATGCCCTCACCCTCCGCTTCAAAAAATAAAGTTTCTAAGCCTGCCTTGCGATCACTTCCTTTCGCAACACCAATCAGCTTGGGATGGTTTTTATCCCATTCAACGTCCAAGGAATTGAAAACTTCTATTGCCCGAGCGAGCTGCCCTTTACCACCATCAATAAAGATGATGTCTGGAATTTTGGATTGATCAATCACCTTACTATATCGACGATGTAAAACTTGATTCATCGCCGCATAATCATCTCCGGGCGTAATACCCGTAATGTTATAGCGACGATATTCTGCACGCACAGGACCGTTACTATCAAAAACGACACAGGATGCAACAGTCTGTTCTCCCATTGTATGGCTGATATCAAAACACTCCATACGCCCAATTTTTGTGAGGCCCGCGAATGCAGCAAGTGATTCTAAGCGTTGATAGATTGTTGATTGCTGGGAGAGTTTCGTGGTTAGTGCAGTTGCTGCATTAGTACGTGCCAATTTCAGGTAACGCGCTCGATCGCCTCTTGGGCGCGCTTGGATATGGATCTTTCTGCCCGATAATTCAGAAAGTGATGTTTCCAACAGTTCTTTTTCAGGTAACGCAAAGTCCAGCAAGATTTCTGTCGGTAATGTTCTGTTTTGACTGCCCTGAAGATAAAATTGACCAAGGAAAGTCTGTACAACTTCATCTAATTTAGTATCAACAGGAATTTTGGGATAGTAACTCCGGCTGCCTAATATTTTTCCTTGACGGATAAATAATACGTGTACACAGGCCGTACCTGATTCAAAGGCGACACTAATAACATCAAGGTCATCCCCCTCACCAGAAACAAACTGCCGTTCAGTCACTTGTCGTACAGCTTGAATCTGGTCGCGGTAACGAGCAGCATCTTCGAATTTAAGTTGCTGGCTGGCTTTTTCCATTTTACTAACCAATTCAGTCAGTACTTGTTGATCTTTACCCGCTAAAAATAAGCGAACATATTCAACCTGCTGCTGATATTCTTCATCTGTTACGAACCCCTTAACACAAGGAGCAAGGCAACGACCAATCTGATATTGCAGACAAGGCCTTGAGCGATTGCGATATACACTGTCTTCACATTGACGGATAGGAAATAGTTTCTGCAATAAAATCAAAGTGTCACGCACAGCGTGAGAATTGGGAAATGGCCCGAAATATTCTCCCTTCGCATGTTTAGCGCCACGGTATAATGTCAGACGAGGATGGATATCGCCACTTAAGAAAATGTAAGGATAAGATTTATCATCTCGGAGCAATACATTATAGCGAGGTTGATAAAGTTTGATGTAATTATGTTCGAGCAGAAGTGCTTCAGTTTCTGTATGGGTAACTGTGACGTCTATCTGCACGATATTTTTCACCAGTGATTCTGTTTTACGGCTGCTGATTTGTGTCCGAAAGTAGCTGGATAATCGTTTTTTCAGATCCTTGGCTTTGCCGACATAAATCACCGTGCCAGAGACATCGTACATTCGGTAAACACCCGGCTGACTGGTGACTGTTTTTAAAAATGTCTTTGAATCAAATTGATCTGCCACAATTTCCACCCATCAAATTTTCTCACCCACCGTGGTTCACTATATCTTGTGTATCAAGCAACCCACAGCGTATTGCTATATGGGTCAATTCTACATCACCATTGATATTTAGTTTACTGAACATTCTATAACGATAGCTATTCACTGTCTTAGGACTCAAATTAAGCAGTGTGGAAATCTCATTAACCTTACGACCTTGAGTTATCATTGTCATGATTTGTAATTCACGCTCTGAAAGCTCATCCAATGGGTTTTCTTTTTGAGGAGATAATTGATTAAGCGCCATCTGCTGGGCAATATCTGGGGAAATATAGCGCTGACCAGCATAAACTGTTCGAATCGCATTAATCATATCCTGCGGCGTTGCCGCTTTGCTCAAATACCCCCTAATTCCTGCTTGCATCACTTTTGTCGGCAAAGAGCTTTCAGTATGGATAGTTAACATAATCACTCGTATATCAGGTGAATAGCGGATTATCTTTTTGGCTGCTTCAAGCCCACCGATTCCGGGCATTCCCATATCCATAATCACAACATCTGTGCTGTTTGATCTGCACCATCTGACCGCATCTTCCCCACTGCCAGCTTCTCCTACGACTTTAATACCTCTTGCATCATCAAGGATACCTTTAACGCCAATGCGAACCAGCTCATGGTCATCAACTAATAAAACATTAATCAAACAACATCTCCACTAACGTAATAGCCACTGAAATAGTGATAAATTAATAAGATCCAAAACCAAGCCAATATGCTTATTTTATCTTCATGATTTTCATAAGGTAATTTAAAAAAGAAGACAGCATTATCTCTCGAGTGAGAGAGATTTTTTGATGAGTTAACGGATTATACTAACATTAGCACGAAACAGAAAGAAAATTGTTACATATCAATAAAGTAAATTATTTTAATCATTCCGTTTATTATGAAATATTTTTCCCACACAGCCTTGTTTAATACTTTTCAGAACAACATATAAATATATTATTCTTAATAACCCGCTTTAATCCATCATAATATGAATGGAGGTAATACTACCCCCATTCATATTGTAACAATTATTTAAATAAATTAAGAATATCTTGTTTAGTCAACATCGGGGTTTTTTCAACAAAATTATAATACTTAGGCTTACTGTCTACATAAATCTGGCGGGATAATTTACTAGAATGATTATTTTCGAACAAGGCAACTGGAACATAATAAGCACTGGGATGATGTAAGTGATAGAAAAGATGTGTACCACATTTTTTACAGAAAGCGCGTTCTGCCCATTCTGACGATGAATATGTTAAAATATTTTCAGCCCCTTCTATTTGTAAATCATCCTTACAGTCTACAGATAAAAATGGGCCTCCACTCCATTTTTGACATGTTTTACAATGGCATGCGTTAACTTCCTCAATGCCTTGCCCGGTTTTTATACCAACAGAACCACATAAACAACGACCTTGATTCATCATCTCACTCCCCATTTGCCAAAATTTATAGGAAAAACCTTATATCTGAGGTTGAACGACATTACCATCATGTTTCATCCCCCCATGTTCACCACAATAATTCCCCCGATTTTTAGCGTATTATATAAATAATAACTAATAGCGCCCAAATTGCAGCTTAAAAAATGAAAATACAAATAAAAGATGAATTATTTATCTCGTGCATCCTCATCTTCATCATCATCAATATGCCAATTGTGCAGTATTCGATGGACAAAAGGCGTCACTACCATCCCAACAGCGATGAAAAAGATAGCCTGAAGGAATAGCCCATAAATGGCTGCAAAATATTTTCCCAGCATACTGACTGGCTCAATGTGCAAATTTTGAGTTCCAATCATTGAAACAGAATTCAATATTGCATCAGGTATAGCATGGCTTTCAATCAAGAAAAATCCCAATACGCCTGGAATAATGCCGATCAAAAAGATAATAAATGCGTGCAAAAGGAAACGCACTATCCGTAAAAGAAATCTATCGAGGCTAATTAATTTATCAGTAAACTTTTCCATACCAATCCTCCACTAATAAATTAGTTACCATGGTGATTGTATGTTAGTTTTTATTTTTATCAATGATTATCCGTCAGATATTTCTAATTACGCTGAATACTGGTTCCACATAAAAATAAAGAGGTATCGCGTGGAACAACAATTTTCAAGGTATTTCGATAGCGGGTATTCATCTTCCTTTTATTTATTGATGACGCTCGAAAAAATGGTGGGCACGTCTTCGGATTTCAACTGAAAACAGGTAGATTACTCCCTGCCCTAACAGTACACCCACGATAGTGATAACGATACCAATCATTTGTGCCAAACTGGGCATGTTGCCCATAATGACCTGGATAATAAGTGCAAAAATTGGAACGAAATTGAAAAATATCGCCGTCTTTCCTGCTCCAAGAATTGCAACCCCCATATTCCAAAAAAGATAGGCAATTGTAGAGCCGCCAATGCCGATATAAATACAGGCCAAATGGCTTTCAAACGTTCCAGATGATAATGCAGGGATGGGTGACTCAACAAAAAATGCAATAAAAGCTAATATAATTGCACCAAAAAACATCGTCCAACTGGTCGTCTCCAATGGTGTCGCATTTTTAATAAATCTCCGTATCCCTACTGTATACATCGCCCAACCAAGACTCCCGATAAAAATGATTACATCGCCGGTTGCCACCTGAATTTCACCATCTAAAACCAACTGACCATTGGTAATGACTAAAGCAACGCCTAACAAGCTAATCGCCATACCTACTATACGCATAAACTCAGGTAACTGACGGTATATAATGGCTTCAAGAATATTGGCAGAAATAGGCGTCGTTGCAACTATCAACGCAGCCGTGATCGGACTTGCGCTTTGAAGACCAACAAAAAAAGCGCCATTGAATCCTGCGACGCCAATCGCCCCAAGGATAAAAAATTCCCGCCAGTTTTGTTTCAAAACCTTGCCATGAATTCCTTCTTTCCATGCCAAGAAAATGAAAATACAGATGACCGCAAAGAAAAAGCGCTCAACAGAAGCTGTCCACGGAGGCAGGCTCACAAGAGCCAATTTAGTTACCTGAAAATTTGATCCCCAAAAAAATGTTGCGATTAGCGTTAGCATAACCGCGATCTGTGATGTTGTTCTCATATCCATTACCTTAATTTTTCGATCTCTTTACCCATTAAACTGAGTCATTTTTGGCAAATTCATTGTGGCATCTTTCAAATTTGAAATATTTAGACAATATTGGTAATCAATTTTTCATAAATGGAAATCACATCGTGCAAACACTTATTTGGGATGATATTCGAGTATTCTTAACAGTCACACGAATGGGCACTATCAGTAAGGCAGCAGATACTCTTGGTATCGGTGTGGCAACTGTATCGCTAAAAATCGAACGGCTGGAATCCACTTTCGGGATGCCTTTATTTTTGCGACATCAGGCGGGGTATCGGTTAACGGAAGATGGCGCAAAGCTATTAGAAAAGGCTGAGGCTATGGAGATGGCAGCAAGTTCATTTCTATTTGAAGCCGATATACGAGCCGCCATTGCAGGAACAGTACGACTTGCAACACTGGAGACGTTAGCCAATTATTTAATTATACCGGGCTTATCAACCTTACAAAAAAATCATCCAAAACTGACTCTGGAAATCACAACCGCTCTCTACTCTGTTAATCTCCACCGCCGCGATGCTGACTTAGCACTCCGCATCATCAGACCTGAACAAGGTCATGTTAATGTTCGTCAACTGGGAACGTTAGGATTTGGCCTTTATGGAAGCACAGACTATTTGGCAACCTGCTCTTCTGGCCTATTTCAAGGTGAATATGACAATGCTCGCTTTATTGGCTGGACAGATGAACACTCACAACTTCCTTCTGTTAGCTGGCTTAAGCAAACTCTAAAAGGTCGTCCACTTTCAATTTCGACAACATCAATTTTTACTCAGATTACAGCAGCGAGTGAAGGGCTTGGATTAGCTGTATTACCCCATATTGCGGCCAGTAATACCGGGCTTATCTGTGTTTCGCGTGACTTGGGTATAGATAGGCCTATCTGGCTTGTGATTCAGTCTGATTTAGCTCACTCACCGAGGATACGGAAAGTCGCCGATTTTTTGGCTGATATCGTTTATCAGAATAGGGATAAACTTTCAGGGCAAACTGGCATTAACTTCTTTAAAAATTAAAAAAGCAAAAGACGGAGTGTCTTTTTAACGATCTTCTACCAATATGTCAGTATTTCAGCATTGATAAATAAACCCTCACAGGTGATCTATATGAGTAAAAAAAATTTATGGAAAACTGATGAGAAACGTTGGCAGGCCATCACTGAACGCAATAAGGATGCTGACAGCCATTTCGTATATGCCGTGCGTACTACGGGAATATATTGTTTGCCATCCAGTACCGCACGCCTGCCAAAACGGGAAAATGTGATATTTTTCGACAACGAAAATGAAGCACAACAGCAAGGTTACCGACCAAGTAAGCGTCAACGTGGTAATCAGCCTGAGTTGGAAGCCAATTATCTCGCCAAGATTGCAAAAGCATGTCGCTATATTGAACAAAATGAAGGATATATCACACTGGAACATCTCGCTAGCCATGTGGGAATGAGCACATTTCATTTTCATCGATTATTCAAAGCGAAAACAGGATTAACGCCAAAATCCTACGCAAACGCCCATCGTAGTCAGCGTTTACGGGATAATTTACAACAAAATAACAGTGTCACTGAAGCTATTTTCGATGCCGGATTTAATTCCAGCAGCCGGTTTTATGAAATCTCATCCAATTTATTGGGTATGACACCAACTGTCTGGCGGGCCGGCGGTAAAGGGATGCAAATTCACTTTGCGTTAGGAATCTGTACATTAGGCCACATCTTAGTGGCGCAAAGTCAAAAAGGTATTTGTGCCATTTTACTGGGAGATGATCCAAACAAACTCCTTCAGGATCTACAGGATAAATTCCCTCAGGCGGAATTTATCGGTGGAGATCCCCAGTTTGAGCAACTCATTGCACAAGTTGTCGGCTTCGTCGAAACCCCAGAAACAGAATTGAAATTACCACTGGATATTTGTGGCACAGCATTTCAACAACGCGTCTGGTTAGCATTGCGAGAAATTCCGGTGGGTACAACCGTCAGTTATACCGACATAGCCAAACGCATCGGTTCCCCCAAAGCTGTACGTGCCGTTGCCAGTGCCTGTGCAGCCAATATGTTGGCAATTGCTATTCCATGCCATCGCGTAGTCAGAAATGATGGCGCTTTATCTGGGTATCGTTGGGGAATTGAACGTAAACGTGAGTTATTAAATCGAGAAGAAAAAACACGATGAATGTCACAGTTGATATCGTACATCAACTTGATCTATCCCATCGGCTGATGGATATAGACCGAGAAGACACCATCTGTGGGGAGGTGATCAATTCTGCATTAAATAAAAAGATAGGGATTTGGCCGAAAGGCCTTGATATGATTGGTGTAGAGGGGTAAGAGTCGATTTTGCACTATGTCAGCGAGAATTGATAATTTTTGTTATTTTATGCGTTTAATTCTGCACTGTTTTGATCATAGTTTGAGGATGTTTAAACAACATTTACAGGGTGATTGATCAAATACCAAAATTCATAATCACCCTGCATTTTTATTTACTACCTGAACGATATCAGTTTCAGGTTCCAGGCTCCCTTCGTTGTTGCTAATGCGGCGTAAAATCTCTTGGTCTGTCGCTTCATCTCCAGCCAACGCCACTTTGATTGCTTGTCTCAGAGTCGGTCGGATATCTAATCTATCAATAATATCCTCTACATCCTGTTTTGCTTGCGTTGTTTGTGTCATTGATAGCAGCCCTTCAACACCTTTACGGTGAATTAACTTCAGTAAGCTATTGATATCTTGAGCAGGTAACGACTCAAATACATAGTGCCATGCAGTTGATAACTTTTCGTTTTTTTCTTGTTCAATAGCTGAAGTATCTTTTCTATCTTTAACTTCAGACATCTCTGAACCAGTAGCGATCCACTCCACGCTCACTTGCTCCACTTGTGATATTTTAAGTGCCACATTGAGAGATGGCTCTGTTCCTCTTGTTAAGTAATTGTTTAAAGTAGAAAAAGACAATCCCCAATCCCGTGCAGCTGACCGAACGCTTCTATTACCAATCAGTTGCTTCAGCCTTTCCGCAATACTTTCCTTTGTCGGTTCGACAAAGGAAACTTCAGCCATTTTCTTTCTATTCATTTTCTTTTCTTTTTACGCTTTGATTTATAAGGAAAAAATAAGAAGATCTTTGATTTGATTCACATGTAACAAAAGAAAGTGATTTTTTTGCTTTACATGAACCACTTGTGGATCAATACTGTATCCAGACGGATAACCCCACCGGATTATCCGCACGGATAATATTTTAGGGTAGTCGAAATATGAATGGAAATGAAGTGGTAAGTCACGCTGATTGGCATCGCATTGATATTGTGGCGGCTATACACAAGGCAGGTTTCACAATGAGAGAGCTTTCAAAATCGGCAGGTTTGGCGCCTGATACCTTAAAGAATGCGCTTTCTCGCTCTTATCCCAAAGGAGAGCAGATTATTGCAGGGGTTCTGGGCACGACGCCGGAACATATTTGGCCCAGTCGTTATTCATATAAACGTAGGATGTGATTATGTTTCTGACAGCGAATGAGTTAGTTGGATTGCCTGATTTGCCAGGTTCAGTTCAGGGAATGCGCCTGGCGTTGAATCGGTTGACAGGGGATCACCCTGAGTTTGTTCGTCAGCGTCAGGGCAGTAAAGCAACTGAGTACCACATTGATTGCCTGCCTGAGCTGGCGCGGGCAGAAGTCCGCCGCAAATATTTTGCAGCGGTGCTGGCTCAACCGGTCAATCAGGATGCTATCAACGCGCCAGTCACTCAGGCCGTGCGGCCATTGGATGAGTTGCAGTTAATGCGCCAGTGTCCGGCACTGTTGTCCCGCGAACTGTCGTCCCTGACCGAGCAGCAGCGGCAGATTGCGGATGCCCGTGCACTGCTGGCGCTGGAGGTGTTGAACTTACGTGATGCGGGCATGTCCCGTTCGGCGGCGGTGAAATACCTTTCTGACGGGTCACGTCAGGGCACATTGCCCGGTGCGCTCCAGACAGCGGCTGAAAATGCCAATGCCCGTAAGGGGCGCCGTCAGGGAGTCGGAACCCGTGCCTTGCAGGAATGGGTCACGATATACCAGAGCACCAATAATGGTGACGAACGGCTGGCATTACTGTCACCCGGTCATAATAAAGAGGTACGGCCGGAGCATGTGCAGTGGCTGCCTATGTTTCTGTCACATTACCGCAATGTGAATGGCCCGTCATTACAGGCAGCCTACCGTAGCTTTTGCGAGGAATGGCAGCAGGTCTATGCTGACCAGCCAGCCATGCTGGACGCCCAGCCTTCCTATGATGCGGTACGCCGGGTGATGGCAAAACTGCCGAAGCGGGAAAAAGCCCGCGGCCGTCTCACCGGCTCCGCTGCCCGTGCACTGGAAACCTACCAGAAACGGGACTGGTCACAGATGCCGGTTAATGGCTGCTGGATCAGTGATGGTAAGAGCCTGAATTTGAAAGTGGCGCACCCCATTCACGGGCGCCCATTTACACCGGAATTGACATTGGTGCTGGATGGCCGTACCCGCTATGTGGTTGGCTGGTCGCTGGATTTATCCGAAAGCACGATTGCTGTGGCCTCGGCGTATCGCCATGCCATGAAGCATCACGGTAAGCCGCTGTTTGTCTACTCCGATAACGGGGGCGGTCAGACTAACAAAACGCTGGATGCCGATATCACCGGGATTTTCCCCCGGCTGGGTATCGACCACATGACGGGTATCCCCGGCAATCCGCAGTCACGCGGCATTATCGAACGCCTGAATGCGATCATTCCCCGGCGTATTGCGCAGAAATTCCAGACCTATAACGGGCTGGGGGCTGATCCGGAATCGGTGCGCGTGACTGACCGCCGGATACTCTCTGCGGTCAAGGCGCAGGAAAACCAGAAGGCATTGAATGCCGTCCAGCAGGCCGCGCTGGCAAAACTGCCGTCCTGGCAGCAGTTGCTGGATGCGATTGAAGAAGAAGTCGAGCGCTACAACACCCGGCATGAGCACAGCGAACTGCCCAAACATAACGGGCGCCACATGACGGCAGCGGTCTACCGCAAAATGGTGCTGGAAACCGAAGGGGATGAAATCGAATACCTGACCCAGATTGAGCTGCGTGAAATGTTTATGCCAGAGGTAACCCGTATCGCCCAGCGGGGCTGGGTGGAGTTCAACAATAACCAGTATTTTTCTGAAACCCTGATCCAGGTGGATGGTGAAAGCGTGCGGGTGGCCTACGACATTCACGATGCCGGGGAAGTCATCATCCGCAGAATGGATGGTCGCTATGTCTGCACCGCTATCTGGAATGGCAACAAGGTCGCGGCCGTACCGACCACCGCGATGGCACAGGCCATTGAAGCCCGTCGCAGCCGCCGTCTGGCGCGGGTGGAAGATAAACGCCACGAAATTGAAGCCGAAGCACGGCCACTGCTGGAAACCAAAACGTTACCGGATTTTGGCGGATTGATCCCCGTGCCAGAAAAAGCCGCCATACCGAACCGCAACTATTCCTTCCTGCAAACAGAATTTGAACAGCACCTGAAAGATGCAGGAAATTACTAAATATTCTAGGGGGTTACTATGTCTCTTGTTCAAGAACTGACTGAATTAATGACAGAAAAGGGGTTCTCACAAGCGCAGGTCGCGCGGGGTATCGGCCGCAGCACGGCCATGATTAACCAGTATCTACAGGGTAAATATGCCGGGGATACGGCCGCACTGGAAATCCAACTGACACAATTTATCCAGCGCGAGCGTGACCGGGAAAAGGTACGCCATCTGAAACCCGTGTTCATTTCAACGTATACCGCCCGCAAAGGCTTGGAAGTGTGCCGTCTGGCGCATATGGACGGTGAAATCAATGTCATCTATGGCGATGCGGGAATGGGGAAAACCATGCTGATGCGGGAATACGCCCGAACCAATTCAGATGCCATCCTGATTGAGGCTGACCCCGGCTATACCGCCCGCGTGATACTGGAAGAGCTGTGTAACCGTCTGGGTGTCAATCGTCGCGGCAACCTGCATGAAATGAGCGAGGCCTGTATCACGGCTCTGCGGGGGTCGGGGCGGATCATTCTGGTTGATGAGGCGGAAAACCTGCCTTACCGCGCACTGGAAACCCTGCGTCGTATCCATGATAAATCCGGTGTGGGTATTGTGCTGGCGGGCATGCCGCGCTTAATCCTGAACCTGAAAGGGAAACGCGGTGAATACAAACAGCTTTATAGCCGCGTCGGTTTTGCCCTGCCAATGGGTGACAGCCTGCCTGAGGCCGATATTCAGGACATTGCCCGCAGTCTGTTGCCTGAGATTGAAGGCGATGATATCCGCCAGGCGTTGTTTACGGCTTGTAAGGGGAATGCCCGCAGGCTGTTCAAATACCTGCGAGGTGTTTCCCGTGCCAGTCAGTTGAGTGGTCAGCCTGTTGATGTCGGCATGATTAACGAATTCTCAAAAATGCTGATTAATTAATGAGGAACATCATGTTAATCGAGTTGAATACCCAAAATAGCAAACTGTTGTCCGCATTGATTCAGGCGGAATCTGTGGTCACGGCATTATCGCAGCGCGGGATCACTGTGCTCAGTGTGATGATGCGGGATAACAGGCCCCGCATTCATATTGCCCGCCATGCCTATTGTGAGCAGTTGATCCGCGAGGGTCAGGCCGCTTATCTGCATTTTGGTAAGGGGCTGCAAGGGCAATTTAAACAAGGGGTTTTTAATCAGGATGGTTGTCAGGTTTATTGGTCGGAATCTTTACATTAAGGGGCGCAATCATGGCAGTAAAAATTGAAATCTTAATCACCAGTGAGTCAGGGCAATTACGGCATGAACTGCAAGCCGGGGCGGCGGTGGCGGGGGAATTCACCCATCAGGAATATCAGGCCGCCGAACGTTTGTACAGTGCCATCGGTGATTTTCTTAATCAGCATAGTCAATGCGGTTTGGTGATGCACCCAGCAACTGTGCAGCGCAAGCACAATCTTCACTAACATAATGGAAAGGAAACCCTATGGCTGTTGAACTCATCATTTCGATTACTGAAACCCCGACTGGGCTGGAACATAACGCCAGAGCTCAGGGTCTCTGTTCAAAAGCAGAAGCAGAATGTGTCGAATATATTTTTCAGGCGGTTATTCAAGCATTCAAAAAACGATCTGGTTATATATCTGGTGAAACAACAATTAACTCTAAGGTTTTAAAAAAAGGTAAAAAATAATGTCAATTAAAACAATACAGTTCACTACCCGAACCGCCCCGGAAGGCTATTGGGTTGATGCCAAGGGAATTCTGACCCCTGTCGATATCATCAAAGAAATTGACCTGGAGCGGGATAGTCTGGTGGGGGAAATTGTGAAACAGGCCGTCAGAGTCAACGAAGCGCTGGATGAACTGAAATCGCGGGCGTTTGCGGATATTCAGGCATTCATTGATCTCTCTGCCGAAAAGTACGGTGCAACCCCGGGTGGTAAGAAGGGCAATGTAACCCTGTATTCCTATGATGGCCGCTACAAAGTCCAGCGTGCCATGCAGGACAGGATCGCCTTTGATGAGCGTCTACAGGCGGCTAAGGCACTGATTGATGCCTGCCTCGCCGACTGGACAAAAGGCGCACGCCCTGAAATCCAGACGCTGATCAACCAGGCCTTTATCACCGATAAAGAGGGTGAAATCAATGCAGGGCGTGTTCTGGCACTGCGCCGATTGAATATTGATGATGAGCGCTGGAACAAAGCCATGATGGCGATAGGTGAGGCGTTACAGGTCGTTGGCAGTAAATCCTATCTGCGCGTCTATGAGCGCATAGGTGATAGCGATCAATATCAGCCCATTGCCTTAGATATCGCGGGGGTGTGAGATGACCGGACATATTCACAAAAACCGTGCACGCAATCATTATGCGGCCTACTCATCGGTTGCCGCCCATGCAGAACGTCATACCGATTACCTGAATGCAGCAACGCTATGGGACAAAGCGGCCAGTACTGCCCGCAGTGCACCCGCTCGTTTTTGGGCAGAACGGCGCAGCGAGTTCTGTTACAACGCGGCTGAAAAAGGATGGGGAAAGACCAATGAAAGCGCAGCAGTTTAATCAATGTTTTCCTGTGGGGCAGGGTTTTATTTACCAGCCCAATCCATTTTTACGGGGTGGTCAGGCGGTCAGAACGATTGAACCCGCACAGGACTTAACAAATATGACCGTGGTGGAAATCAGCACCGAACCGTATTTAGTCCGAATTGAACATTTAACACCAGCTTAATGTAACGCACTAAAAATTAAATACTTTTATTAAATGGCGTAAACCCGCCGGGGCAGGCTTACGCCAAAATTCAGGCTAACCGATGAGGAAATTATGTCTTCTTATATTGCCACCCGTACAGGACGTCATTTTAATTATGCTAACGCCACACCTGCGGATATTGATATTCATGATATTGCGCAGGGACTGGCGAATGAATGTCGCTTTAACGGTCAAATCAGCAATTTCTATTCCGTTGCCCAGCACAGCGTTTATGTCAGTCACTTGGTATCACCTGAATATGCGCTGGAAGGTTTATTGCATGATGCCGCTGAAGCCTACTGTAAGGACTTACCCAGCCCACTCAAGGCATTACTGCCATCCTATCAGGTGATCGAAAGGCGCATTGATGCCATTGTCCGCCTGAAATTTCACCTGCCCGCACTTTGCAGTGATGCCATCAAACACGCCGACCTGGTGATGCTGGCGACAGAACGCCGCGATCTGGATATTGATGCAGAGGGAGACCCCTGGCCCATCCTGGCAGGGATTACTGCCAGTGACAATATTACCATTATGCCCCTTATGCCCCAGCAGGCAGAAGCGGCCTTTATGAATCGTTACCATGAATTAATGGGGGCGCGATGAACAAGAATTATCGGTGTGAAATCTGCAATAAATTTAACCCTATTGATCGCTCAAAGCTGGCTGTCGGTGACCGGGTGACATTCACGTTCTCCACTCAACGGGTATATCGCACTCATATCAAATGTGCCATCAAAACGGTGAAGGGACGTATCCAGCAAATACACGGTGAACAGGTCATTGTGAGTTATCGCAAGAAGCAATACCCATTGAACAGGGAGGCGGTCAACCCTGCGGGCACCCCCTCAGAACTGGCATACGTCATGATTGGAACCTGTATTTGTGGAGACAGTCATGATTAAGATCCAACAAATTTCACTCGTGGCGGCCATTGCAAAAGAGCTGGGCGACCAGCAGCCGGGTATCACCATCAGCCAGGCGCAGTTAAACACCCTCATTGCCGCTGCCAATAATATCTGTGCGGCATTCGAACAACCTGAAACACCGGCGCGCAATCTTTGTGATAGCTGCAATGACTGGCCGCGCGGTGGTTGTCAACCCGGCTGTGTGGCCTATAAGTGAGGTGATGCAATGAACCATCAACAACTGATCCGCCTTATCCATATTGCCAAAAACAAACTGCAACTGGATGATGCAACCTACCGTTCGGCACTGCGGGCAGCAACGGGCAAATCGTCCTGCCGTAATATGACACATGCCGAGTTAAAAGTTGCGTACAATGCCTTTGTCGCCCGTGGCTTTAAGCGGAGTTTAAACAGGAGTAAACAGCGGGTTAAACCCAATTTAAACGGTCAGATGCGGGCACCGGAAATTGGCAAAATCCGCGCCATCTGGATCACCATGCACCAGCAAAAATTTGTCATTGATGGCTCTGAAACCGCCCTCAACAAATTTGTTCAGCGCCAGACTGCCAAAATGAATGGCGGTGCGGGCGTGGCTGAGGTGGGCTGGCTTTCTGAGTCTCTGGCGTGGCGGGTGCTGGAATCCCTGAAACAGTGGCATAGCCGTTTAATGCTGGAGAGCATGATCCAGCGGCGGCAGCCCCTGCCCGAACAACGGGGATATGATGCTGTCTGTGAGGCCTACAGTACGGAGAAATTATTATGAAAATTGGCCGCTGCCCGGTTTGTCATTCCGATTTTCATCTGGATGCCGTATTGGAGGACGACGCCAGCCGTCAGTTACTGGCAAAACTGGTTGATCTGCCTGCTGGCTGTGCCCGCCATCTGGTGGCCTATATCGGTCTCTTTCGCCGGGAGAAAAATAACCTGTCCAACAGCCGCGCCCTGAAGCTGGCGGAAGAGGTATTGGCACTTTATTCTGCCAATCGGGTATTGGGACATGCCCTGAGCGAAACCGTTGAACGTATCCGGGAAAAGCGGGCACAGGGAGACAATAAGCCCCTGACCAACCACAACTACCTGAAGACCGTTTATCAGTCATCAGAACAGTTATTTGCCCAGGGCAGCAATATCCATGCCCGTGAAAAACAGCAGGTATCGGGTTCGGACAGCCGCGAGAGTTATTTTTTGCAAATGCAGCGAATGGGGGTGGATGTTTCAACATTGCCGGGTGGTGCGGAATGGTTGCAAAAGCAGACACAATAACCCTGGAACATGTCCAACAATTATTGCCGGAGTCACTCCGGCATATTGCCACCCTGATTGGTTACCCGGCAACACTGAAACTGATTGAGACGTTCGGCGGCACCACCTTTCCATTCAGCCAGGGCAAACATCCCCGCGGGCATTACCGTCAGACGATGTTGATTAACGCCATTGGTGAAGAAGCGGCGGCCTGTCTCTCTCAGCACTTTGCCGGGACGGAAGTCTATATTCCCAATGCAGCGGCTGCCATGCGGGAATGGCGTAACCAGCGGTTTTTATCGGAATTCAATCGGTTGTTGAATGAGGGTAATTCAGCATTGATGGCAATTTCAACACTGTGTCCTATATTTGGTTTTAGTGATAGACACGCATGGTCACTCTTATCTCGTTACCAACATTCTGGTACGCTAAATAATCAATACAATTTGTTTTAAGGGTAAGTGATGAAAATAAAAAGTGTTTTGCTTGGGCTGTTGCTATCAGTGTCGTCATTAAGTTCTTGGGCGGTAGATGGTTATAAGGGGGTAAAATTTGGATCTAGTGTCAAAGAGCTTATGGATGCCAAACTTTGCAACTTTCAAAAATTACCACCAACTTCAAATTTAAAAGAGTTTTCAATTTATGCTTGCTCTGATTTTCAATTTTCAGGAAAGAAAACTCTAGCAATGGCGGCATTTCTTAATGGTAAATTTAAACGATTCCTTATTAATGTAGATTCAAATATTAACCCGTTAATTAATGCACTAACGAAAAAGTATGGGACACCTTCATCAATGTCATCTGAAGAGGAATTGGTACGAGCTTTATCCACAGGTGAAACAGTCTTCGTCAGTTATGATAATGACAGCATTGTTATCAAAGTTGAAAAGAAAAATGGTAGTGAAACAGTCACGTTAATGTACACAGACCCTAAATTTGATGATGAGAAAAATGCGTTATCTCTGGATAAAATTGCTAACGATATCTAACCACTGAACCTCTTCAACCTATCTTATGCATCAAAACCTGAAATACTGAACACCTTCCATTTTGGCAGGTGTTTTGTTTTTTGGGGGGTATATGCAGATCATGATCGAACACACCGAACTGGCGCAGCTGGAATCACTGCTGCCGGATTCCGCCCTGCAATTGATCGAGGTGATTGGTTATCCGGCCACCGCCCGGCTGATTAGCCGTTTTGGGGGGGTGACCCTCTCGGCCAAAACCGGCAAAGCGGCTGAACGCAGCGGCGGTGTCTATCGCCTGTTACGTGAAGTTTTAACTGACGATGAGTGTCAGACCCTGATGGGCTATCTGGGGGATGCCCCGTTTTATATCCCGCGTTGTGAAGCGGCCTTTCGCGCCCTGCGCAATGCCCGTTTTCTGGGGGAACTGGCGGCCCTGTGTCAGGACGGATTATCCCGCCGTCAGGCGATGGCGCGGCTGTGTCCACGGTATGGCTTCAGTGATCGCATCGGCTGGAAACTGATCAGCGAGCAAGAGGCGGAGGCGACTCCCCAATCCCGTTTATTTGATTGAAATGCCCCTCACACCTGTGACACACTAGAGGCTGCTTCAGCAGGGTCTTAACCTGCTGAACCCCCTCAAATGCTCCCCCCGTTTTTCCTGCCCTACACTGCGCTCATTGATTCAACAACGACATGAGGCACCGCAGGGATGACCACCGATGATAAATACTCCCATGCCACTTACGGTATTTCCGGCCTGATTGCGTTCTTTACCGGGCTTTCCCTGTATGAATGGGGCTTTCTGATCGGTGTGTTTGCCAGCATTCTGCTGGGGACGCTGACCTACCTCCTGAACCGACGGGAGCAGAAGAAGCGTACCCACATCTTGCAGCAAATTCTGGAGCGCAGTGCCTCACCGGAAACCCTGTCAGAAATCGTTTCCCGCTCCCCGAAGGATGTCTAGTCATGGACATGAAAAGCCGTCTCAGTGCGGCCGTTATCGCGGCCATTCTGGCGGGCGTCGGTTCCGAGGCTATTTTGTCCCAGTTCCTGAATGAAAAAGAAGGCAACCGGCTGGCTGCCTATCAGGATGCGGGCGGTATCTGGACTATCTGCCGGGGCGTGACACGGGTTAACGGTGCTCCCGTTCGCCGGGGGATGGTGCTGACAGCACACCAGTGCGATGACCTGAACCGGGTTGAGGCGCAACGGGCGATTGCCTGGGTTAAACGCCACATCAATGTTCCGCTGACCGACGCGCAGATAGCGGGCATTGCCAGCTTCTGCCCGTTCAACATCGGCCCGGCGAAATGTTTCTCGTCCACGTTCTACCGGAAACTCAACGCAGGGGACACAAAAGGCGCGTGTGCCGAAATCAAACGCTGGATATTTGATGGCGGTAGAGACTGCCGCCAGACCAAGGGGCAAACGAAAGGCTGTTATGGGCAGGTTGAACGACGTGCTCAGGAATCGGAATTAACGTGCTGGGGGTTGGATAAATGAAATTCAATTTCACCTACGGCATGGTCATGGCCTTGATTGTTGTTTCAGTTGTGGCATTTGTCTACCACCTGAAGTATGAGAAGCAACGCGACATCAATCGTGATCAGGCTACTGCGATCCAGCAACTGACCGACACGATTAATTACCAGAACACGCACATTGACATGCTGCATGAGATGGATGCAAAACATACACAGAGACTGGCCAATGCAAACGCTAAGATTAATGAGCTTCATACTGCTTCTCTTACTCACCCTGAGCGGGTGTACATCCAAGCCCGGTGCCCAGTGCCTAAAACCCTTGCCCCCTCCGGCATGGATGATGCAACCCCCGCCCGACCTACAGAATCCGCTATCCGAAATTATTGGCTACTCAGAGAACGCATTGCCACCGCTGAGCAAATGATACTGGGGTTACAGGATTACATAAAAACTGAATGCAGAAGAGAGAAATAACATGAAAAAGAACCCCCGTAGGCAGAACACGGAAGTTTTAATCGCCCTGAACAATTTGAATGACCGTCTGGATCATATTGATGACCAGATGGACGCCATTCGCGAAGATGCCACCAATGGCGCGATGCGGCGCGGGGCTATTGCGGGCGCAGTGTCCGGCACGGTCGCGGGCTGCCTGGTCTCAACCGTCGTGCTGTTGTTACGCACTAAAATGGGTGTCTGATATGGCCTATCCACAGGCGATGCGGGATAAACTCCGCCGCATGTACATCTTCAATCAGTTATCGCTGGAGGTCACCGCCGCCCAGTGTGGTGTGGCGTTTGTCACTGCCCGGCGCTGGAAGAAAGACGCACAGGAAAAAGGCGATGACTGGGAGAAAATGCGGGCTGCCCAGACAATGGCCGGAGGCGGCATTGAAGAAGCCGGCCGTGCCGTGCTGATGAGCCTGGTGGTGCAGTGCCAGACCACCATGGAATTACTTAACACCACGCCGGATATGCTGCCGCAACAGCGGGTGGAACTATTGGCCAGCCTCGCGGATGCGTTCAATAAGGCGACCAGCGCCAGCAGGAAGATCCTGCCGGAAACCAACGAACTGGCGACTGCACTGGAGATTGTTCAAAAACTGGGGGCGTTTATTAACGACCAGTATTCACAGCATAACGCCGCCTTTCTGGAAATACTGGAAGCGTTTGCCATCGAATTAGAGCGCGATTATGGCTAAATTCTCCCTCAAAGACTTCCGTGCCTCCCTTCAGGATTATATTGTCAGCCTGCGCCAGACCATTGAAGCGGAATGTCTGGGGTTCGATGCAGATGTGACCGCGGCTGAGGCACGCCGCCAGAAAGTGGCCGACGCGGTTGAGGGCTACAGCGCCTTTGTTGAAACCTATTTCCCGCACTATGTGCGCCATCCTTCACGCAGTCAATTGCATAACTATCTGTTTAGTCGTTTACCCCAGATAGTGGCCAGTCCGGTGGGCGAAAGCGATGCGATTGCCGCCCCGCGAGGTGAAGCCAAATCGACGCTGGTCAGCCAGTTGTTTGTGCTCTGGTGCATTATCCGGGGCAGCAAACGCTATCCGGTCATCATTATGGACAGCATTGATCAGGCCTACCCGATGCTGGAAGCCATCAAGGCCGAACTGGAATACAACCCGCGCCTGCGCAATGACTACCCGGACATCTGCGGTCAGGGGCGCACCTGGCAAATGGGCACCATTGTCACCCGCAACAATATCAAGGTCACGGTCGCCGGTTCTGGCAAGAAGCTGCGCGGCCTGCGTCATGGTCCATACCGCCCTGATCTGGTGGTATTGGATGATATCGAAAATGACGAGATGGTGCGCAACCCGGAGCAGCGCGACAAGCTGCATGGCTGGCTGACCAAGACCGTGATGCCGCTGGGTGAAGCGGGCGGCAAGACCGATATTGTCTATATCGGCACGATACTGCATTACGATTCGGTGCTGTCCCGCACCCTGAATAACCCGATGTGGCGAACGGCACGGTTTAAGGCTGTCATCCAGTGGCCGGCCAATATGCGTCTGTGGGATCAATGGGAAGAGTTGATCAACAATAAACAGCTGGCGGAAGCCGACCGCTTCTATCACGAGCACGAAGCCGCGATGCTGGACGGGGCTGTTGTTTCGTGGGCGGCGCGTCCCCTGCTGGCGCTGATGCGTATCCGGGTACGTGACGGGCACGGCACCTTTGATTCGGAATACCAGAATGATCCGGTCAGTGGTGAGGAGGCGATTTTCGCTAACAGCCTTACTTTCTGGTCGAATCATTTATCTGACTGGCTGTTTTACGGTGTGTGTGATCCGAGCCTCGGCAAGTTAAGCAAAAACCGTGACCCGTCTGCCATTCTGGTGGGCGGCTTTAACCGCCTGACCGGCATTCTGGATGTGGTAGAAGCTGATATCCGCCGCCGTCTGCCGGACAAAATTATTGCCGACATTATCCAGTATCAGCGTCAGTACGGTTGCCTGACCTGGGCGATAGAGTCCATTCAGTTTCAGGAGTTCCTGCGCACCGAGTTGGTCAAGCGGTCGGCACAGCAGGGTATCCCGGTGCCGGCGGTGCCGGTCATGCCGTCCAGTGACAAAATTTTACGTATCGAGTCATTGCAGCCACATATGGCGAACGGGTTAATCCGTTTGCATCCCACCCAGTACACCCTGATTGACCAGTTACGTCATTTTCCCAAAGCGGATCATGATGACGGCCCCGATGCCCTGCATATGTTGTGGTCACTGGCGGTTTCCCGTGCGGGCAGTACTGAAATTCATACCCGCGCCCGCCGTGAGGGCGGCCACCGTTTCGGGTCGGGGGCGTGGTAATGACGGGGAAAATAACGTGAACAGAAACAGCGTGATGATTTATCTGGGGTTTGTCGGGTTTTGGATTGCCGTCACGTGGGTGATGGGTGTTGTGTTGGATTATTGAGGATAGAGAACATGCCAATTGTGGATATTTACGGCAACCCCCTGCAACGGGAAGTACTGAAAATCCCCCAGACGGTGAAGACGGCCCAGATGCAGCGCATCTATCCCGACCATCCGTCACGGGGGCTGACCATCCGTAAGCTGCCGCGTATCTTACAGGCCGCCGAACTGGGCGACCTGAGTGCGCAGGCGAGCCTGTTCGGTGACATGCTGGAGCGTGACGGCCATATTTTTGCCGAGATGGAGAAACGCAAGAACGCGCTGCTGACCCTCGACTGGTCGATTGAACCCCCCAAACGGGCCACCGCCGCAGAGCAGGCCATGACGGCTCAAGTTCAAGAGTGGTTTGATGCCATGCCGGAGATTGAGGATATTATCCTGAACGGCATGGAAGCGGTCGGGCACGGGTTCAGTTGTCAGGAAATCGAATGGGAGCGGGTCGAAAAAGTCTGGCTGCCGAAAGCCCTGCATTTACGCCCCCATTATTGGTTCCGGACCTTACCCGAACAACGGGATGAGATCCGGCTCCGGGACAATAACGGCGTGTATGGCAGCCCGCTCTGGCCGTTCGGCTGGCTGGTGCACCGTCATAATGCCCGCAGCGGGTTTGTGGCAACCAGCGGGATTTACCGGGTGCTGGTGTGGCCGTACCTGTTTAAGAACTTCAGCCTGCGCGATTTGGCTGAGTTTCTGGAGATTTACGGCCTGCCCGCCCGTATCGCCACTTACGCCCAGGGCACCTCCGATGCCGACCGTGACAAATTGCTGGACTCGCTGGTACGGCTGGGGCATGAAGCCGTGGCGGCCATTCCGGCAGGCAGTGATATCCGGTTTGAGAGTGCCGCATCCGGTGGCAGTGACCCGTTTATGGCGATGATTAACTGGGCAGAACGGACACAATCCAAAATCATTCTGGGCGGCACACTGACCACACAGGCGGACGGCAAGTCCTCCACCCATGCGCTGGGCAATGTGCATAACGAAGTGCGTCATGACCTGATGACCGCCGATGCCCGTCAGCTGGAAGGGATGTTTAAGAGCCTGATCCAGATGGTACTGGCACTCAATGGTCAGACAAACGTGAATCCGCACCGGATGCCGCGCTTTGTGTTTGATACCCGTGAAGCGGTTGATCTGCCCCAGTTTGCAACGGCCATATCCACCCTGGTCAATCAGGCGGGGCTGGATTCCGTTCCGGTGTCCTGGGTGCATAAAAAGTCAGCCATCCCGACCCCGCAGGATAACGAACCGACATTAAAACCGCGTATCAACAGCCTGTTGCCGACCCCGCTGAGCCACGGCCTATCCCGTTATGGTCTTGGGGTATTAAGCCAGGTTCATGAGTCTGAGGATATCGACCCGGCTCAGATTGCCCTGGATAATGCCCCGCCGCTGTCTGACCCGATAGGGGCGGCCATGAGCCAGTTACTGTCCCCGATAGTCAGTGCGCTGCAATCCGGCCAGAGTGTGGATGAGGCGATGAACCTTGTTGCGGCCGGCTATCCGGATTTGGATGACGGCACCTTGCAGCAGCTACTGGCACAGGCCATTTTCGTGGCCGATATCTGGGGGCGTCTCCATGCCGACGCGTAGTCAGGTCAATCTGGGGTTCGCCATTGGCTTGCCGCCCAGAGAAGCCATCGAATACTTTGCGCGCAAAGGTTATGCCATTGGTTTTAACTGGCACGAGGTGGAGGCACAGGCACATGCCCGTGCGTTTACGGTGGCGGGGGTACTGAAGCTGGATGTGTTGTCAGATATCCGTTCCGCGCTGCAAAAATCACTGGAGAACGGGCAGACCCTGAGTGACTTCAAACGTCAGTTAGTGCCTGTCCTGGAGCAAAAAGGCTGGCTGGGTAAAGGGCTGGTTGCCGATGAAGAGACCGGTGAACTGCACGGCAAGCGGCTCACGCCACGCCGTCTGGATACGATATTTAATACCAATATGCAATCAGCCTATATGGCCGGACGCTACCGCCAGCAGATGGAGAACGTGGACGACCGGCCCTATTGGGAACGGGTGGGCATTATGGATACCCGTATCCGGCCGTCCCACGCGGCGCTCAACGGGTTTATCGCCCGCTATGACGATCCCATCTGGCAATCTATTTACCCGCCGGATGGCTATCGTTGCCGTTGCCGGGTGCGTACCCGCAGTGCGGCCGATGTCGAACGGCTGGGATTACAGGTGCAATCCACGGAAGGGCGCCGGGTCGAGGTCCAGCAGGAGTACGGCGTCCCCGGTGAAACCCGTCCGGTGCTGGGATTTGAAAACCCGGTGACCGGCAAAGTGTATACCCCCGACCCGGGGTTCGGCTTTAATCCCGGCCAGGTGAGCTGGCAACCGGCACTGGAACGGTATCACCCCCTGCCAGCCAGCCAGTATGTCACCGGCACCCTGACGGGGCCGGATTTTATCCGGGGGTTCCAGCGGGCGCTGAAGACGGAAACCCCGTCACCTCGGCAACGTTATCCGGTCGGGGTGCGTCCTGTCACGGGCGGGCAGCAATCTGATCCGGTTTACGTGGATGCGCCGACCCTCAAGATGCTGGCCGATGAGGCACAAATTGGCCTGGGGGATTATCTGGCTGTCCAGCAAATCATTGAACAGCCTGAACGCCAGCATCAGGCTCAGGATGGCACCCGGTATTATGGCGCTGCCCGCGCGGAGATATGGTGGATAGTGAGCGTCAGGGACGGGCAGTTACTGAATGTGATCAAACAGGCGGGGTTCCATGTTCCAGATTGAGATTGACCTGACAGAGTTCCAGCAGGCATTACAGCAGCTCACCGACGGGCTGATTGATCGTACCCCCATGATGCGCCAGATTGCGGGCATTATGGCGGATGCCGTCGAGGAAAACTTCAAACAGCAAGGCCGTCCCGCCTGGCTGGGCTGGAGTCCGGCCTATGCCAAAAAACGCGCCGGTGGCCGGATACTGCAAAACACCGGACGGCTGGCCAGCAGTATCCAGCAATTCAGTGACAACGATGAAGCGCTGGTTGGCACCAACGTTAAATATGCCCGTATCCATCAGGCAGGGGGTACCCTCAATATACCTGCCCGCAGCCAGCAGGCACACTACCGGCGTAAAAATGGCCGGAGCCGCTTCTCCAGCCCAGCCAGAGCCAATCATAGCCAGTGGAACACGATCCCGGCCTACAAAATCCAGATGCCTGCCCGCCCGTTCCTGACGCTGACCGACAGTGACACTGAACAGATCCAGGTTATTCTGGAACGCTACCTGCAACGCCTGATGGACACCCCACGATAAGCGACGCACAAAAACGCCCTGAGTGCCCTTCTGGGGCGTTTAACTGTTTTGGTGTACAATCCGTTGCCTTTAACCTGTTACGCAGGTTTAAATCATTTTTAAACGGGGTTTAAATGGGGTTCCGGTTTTGGCTGAACCGCGATAGACTTTCTCCCATCAATTTCCCCCGTTTCCTGCCCGGTTCAACAGACTGCTGAACCGCCTCAACCGCTCCCCCTTCCACCGTCCCGTTATGCTGCGGGGATGAAAACGAACATTGCCGCCCTGACCTCGGTTATCCGGGGAAACAATCACAATGAAATCCAGCTCTTTCCGGCTGGCGAATTTCGTGCCAACGATGGCCGCCCGGCAGATTGTGCCCGCTGGGTGATGACCCGCGAGATTGCGGAAAACCTGATCCAACAGGTGACCGCGCGTAAAACGCCGCTGGTGATTGACTATGAGCACCAGACGCTGCGCGCCATTAAAAACGGCCAGCCGGCTCCGGCGGCCGGATGGCTCCATACACTGGAATGGCGCGAAGGTGAAGGGCTGTACGCTATCAATGTCGACTGGACAGACAAGGCGCGCGAGGCCATTGCGGCTAACGAATACAAATTCATTTCCCCCGTATTTCTGTATGACCAACAGGGTCACGTCACCGCATTACTGCATTCGGCGCTGACCAATACCCCGGCACTGGACGGGATGGACGCGGTGATGTTAGCCGCGGCTTCCCAACTGGCTGCCCTGAACACCCCACAACCGGAGGATCATTCCGTGGATGACGAACTCATCAAGGAACTGTTAAACAATTTGCGCTGGATGCTCAATCTGCCTGCCACCGCGACGACAGCAGATATCATCGCCGAGCTGCAAAAAGCCATTGATTTAATTTCGAACGGTCAGGGCACCGCCACGGCAGCCAGTCAAGGTCTGCTCGATTTGCTGCAAGCCCAGAAGACCCAGATTGCCGACCTGTCATCAAAAGCCTATGACCCGGCCAAGTACGTGCCCATTGCCGGTTATCAGGAGCTTCAGGCACAACTGAACAGCGAACGCCAGCAAGCACAAGTGAGCCAGGTTGACAGTCTGGTGCAGGCGGCGCTGAGTGATGGCCGTCTGACACCGGCTCTGGAGGACTGGGCGAAAGAGCTGGGGCGCACGAATTTTGCGGCCCTGACGACCCATCTGGAAAAGGCCCAACCGATTGCCGCGCTGTCATCGTTGCAATCGGGGGGACAGACACCTGCCGCAGTGCAGTCCACCCAAACACAGACAGCGGAACTGGACGCGGATGCCCTCGCCATTTGCAATCAGTTTGGTCTGTCACCTGACGACATCAAGAAACAACTGGGAGAACGCTAATGGATCGCAATACCCCCCATCGCGATGGTGAATTATTTAACGTGCCCTGCGCAGCGGGCGTCCGGATTGGCGGCGGCCATCTGGTGTGTGCCAATGCCAACGGGCTGGCGGTGCCCGCAACAGCGTCAGCCGGCTTAACCGTGCTCGGGGTGGCCGATGAGGCGGCCGATAACCGTGACGGTCAGGCCGGGGCCTGTCATGTCCGGGTGCGTCGTGGCCGGGCGTTCTATTTCGATAACGACAGCGCCCAACCCGTGACCCAGGCACAGGTCAGTCAACCGTGCACCCTGACCAACAGTGTGACAGTCAGGGCTGCCAAAGACGGTGATCTGCCCGTGGTCGGCCGGGTGCTGGAAGTGTCCGTCCGTGATGGTGTTTTGGTTCTGATTCAATAGGAAAATCTGATGATTGTTAATAAATCCAATTTAAGCGTGCTGTTTATCGCCATTAAGAGCACGTTCCAGAACGCGATGGAGACCGCCCCCACCCAGTGGGAAAAAGTGGCGATGAAAGTCCCGTCAACCGGAAAGTCAAACCTGTATACCTGGCTGTCCAATTTCCCGGCAATGCGTAAATGGATCGGGGAAAAAGCCGTTAAGTCGCTGGAAGGACACAAATACACGATTGTCAACGACGACTGGGAAACCACGATTGAAGTTGACCGCAACGACATCGAAGACGACGAGACGGGGCAATATGCCATTCAGGCAAAAGGGGCGGGCAGCTCTGCGGCACAGCTGCCGGACGATATTGTTTTTGAACTGGTCAATCTGGGCTTCGAACGCCCCTGTTACGATGGGCAGTACTTCTTTGATGATGACCATCCGGTCGGTCATCGTTCTGTCTCCAACAAGGGGCGGAAAAAATTATCCATTGATTCACTGGCGAAAGCGAAAGCCGCCTACGGCGCTGCCCGTACCGCCATGCGCAATATGAAGGACGACGAAGGCCGCCCGCTCAGGATTAACCCGAATATTTTGCTGGTGCCGCCGGCATTGGAAGATACCGCCAACGCCCTGATGACGGTGGATCGTCTGGAAGACGGCAAGGCCAATATCTATAAAGGCACCGCGACCGTGGTGGTAGAACCGCGCCTGACCTCCGACGACGCCTGGTTCCTGTTAGACACATCTCACCCGGTTAAACCGTTTATCTACCAGGAGCGTAAAGCGCCGGTGCTGGTCGAACAGACGAGTCTGGACAGTGATGATGTGTTTACCAGGAAAAAGCTGAAGTTCGGGGCCGAAGCCCGTGCCGCAGGCGGTTATGGGTTCTGGCAGACCGCCTATGGCTCAACCGGGGAGGAAGCGTAATGCCTGTACTGATTACCGCAAAAGTTGATGGTTTCCGCCGCTGTGGTCTCGCGCACCGTGATATCACCACATCCTATGCCGATGACCATTTTACTGCGGCTCAACTGGCCGAACTGCAAGCTGAGCCGATGCTGGTTGTGTCCGTTGTCAGTGAGGGCGATGGGCCATCACAACCTGCGGATACCCAGATGCAGATTGCGGGGCTGACCGACGAAGTCTCACGCCTGACAAACGCCCTGGACAGCGTGACCGCAGAGCGTGACAGCCTGAAAAAAGCCCTGGCGGAATTGAATAAGGACATGAAAAAGAACGCCAGAACAGAAAAGGAGTCCTGAGCATGTACGCCACCCAGCACGACATGATACTGGCCTTTGGTGAACGTGAATGCCGCAGTCTCTGCGACCCGGGCATGACCGGGCAGATTGATGAGGCCGTCATGAACGCCGCATTAACCCGGGCCAGTGCTGAAATCGACGGCTATCTGGTCGGGCGCTACGCCACACCGTGGCCGGATACACCGCGTATTCTGGTCGGCCGCTGCTGTGATATCGCCCGCTACCATCTGGCCACGGCTCACCGGATATTGTCGGAAGAGATGCGTCTGCGCTATGAGGATGCGATCCGCTTTCTGGAAAAAGTCGCCGCCGGGCAAATCAGTCTGGGACGCAACGACCGCGGGCAGATTATCCAGTCCACCCCCCAGATGGCGTTTGGCAGCAGCCCCCGCCAGTTCGGGCGTGACGCGACGGGCGGAGGTGCCTTTTGATCACCCGGATTGAACAGGCCATTTGTCAGCGGCTGGCGGCCGGACTGGGCAACATGACCCGCGCCGTGACCAGTTACGGCGGGGAAATCGACGAGGATTTAGGCCGTATTGTGCGGGAACTGCCGGCGGCGTGGGTGACGTTCGGCGGGATCAGCAAGACCGACCCCACCAGTCTGTCAAAACGGCAGTACAGACCCACCGGGCAGTTTGTGGTGATTGTCGGGGATTACAGCACCCGCAGTGAATCCACGTCCCGTCAGGGTGGCGTTAATGTCAATGAGGTGGGATGTTATCGCCTGGTCTATGCCGTCAGGCGGTTGCTGACCGGGCAGGATTTGGGACTGAAAATCACGCCCCTGATGCCCGGACGGGTCAGAACCCTGTTCAATACGTCCGTGGCCGAACGGGCGCTGTCCATCTTTGCCTGTGAGTTCGACACCCAATGGCTGGAAACGGCACTGGCGCCGGGGGCATGGCCTGTGCAAACCCACGACCGGGATCATCCTGACTGGCTGTACAACCACTATCACGGGCAGGTATCCCCGCCCGATCCTGACCTGTTACGGGTCGGCATGCACTACGACCCGCCCGGCGTCGGCACCCCGGATGACCCGGCAGATTGGGTTAATCTCAGGAAAAAAACATGAGTACATTAATTGTCATCGCGGCAACGGGGCTGCGGGTGCCGCAGGAAAATCAGTCACGGCGTTATATTGAATCCGTTCCTGTCACCGTGCCGGATACCGCTTATTACCGCCGCCTGATCACCACGGGCGACTTAGTGCCTGTCCCGCCCGCCAGTACGAGGCCGGGCAAGTTGAGGAAACCAGAGCATGATTAGTTTTGATACCATTCCGTCCAGCCTCCGCAAGCCGGGCAAGTATTTTGAATTTAATACCCGCATGGCCACCCGGACATTGCCGGGCAACCCGCAGCGGGTCCTGATTATCGCGCCCATGGGGGATGAGGCCCAGGCGGCGGCCCTGACGCCACTGGATATCTATTCCGATAATGAAGCCGCCCGCCAGTTCGGTGCGGGGTCACTGGCGCACCTGATGGCACGGGCGGCCATTCAGGCCAACAGCTATCTGCAATTGCAGGTGATCGGCATCCAGACCGCCGCCGCGGGCAAGGCCGCCCGTGCCACCCTGAGCCTGACAGGCCCCGCCACCGGCAGCGGCACCCTCTATTTATGGGTCGGGGATCAACGCCTGGATATTGCCGTTGAATCCGGCGACAGTCTGGCCACCCTCAACGGGGCCGTTGTCGACGCCGTGACCGCCGCGACGGCTTTGCCGGTAACGGCAGCGTCTGTTAATCAGGGGGACGATGCGTCCCGGTATGGGATTGCGTTAACGGCCCGTCAGGCGGGCGAATTTGGCAATGCCATCCGTCTGAAGGCTGAATGTACCGCCAAAGGCATTGGCATCACCTTGTCCGACATGACCGGGGGTGAAAACGATCCCGATATTCAGCCGGCACTGGATGCGGTTTTTGCTGCCGGACATCAAATCCTGATATCCCCGTTCAGTACCCCGGCGGCGCTGTTGGCCCTGCGTACCCATCTGGACAAAACCGGCAATGCGATGGAACAGCGCGGCGCAATCGGGGTCGCGGGCTGGACGGGGTCACTGGCCACCGGCACCACGCTGGCGGGCAATCTCAATGATGGCCGTCTGACGCTCGGCTGGTATCCCGGTTCAGCCAGACTGCCGGCGGAACTGGCGGCAGCCTACGGTGCGGTGATTGCCAGCGAGGAAGATCCGGCACGCCCGCTCAATACGCTGCCGTTAACCGGCATGGATATTACGCCCGTGACGCACCGTTCCAGCCGTAACGAACAGGAAAATGCACTGCATAACGGCCTGACCCCGATTGAGGTGGGCGCCGGTAACCGGGTGCAGATTGTCCGGGCAATCACCACCTATACCCGGAACGCCGAAGGGGTGGATGATATTTCCCTGCTGGACTTAACCACCCTCCGCACCCTGGACTACACCCGCAAGGCGTGCCGTGAGCGCATCTCACAGCGGTTTCCGCGCGACAAGCTCAATGAACGGACACGCCAGAAAGTGCGCTCTGAATTGCTGGATGTGCTGCTGAAGCTGGAAGAAAGCGAGATTCTGGAACAGGTTGAGGAGAACAAGGACAAGCTGATTGTCGAGCGCAACGACAAAGATCCGAACCGACTGGATGCGGAAATTCCGGCCGATGTGGTCAATGGCCTGCATGTGTTTGCCGGCCGTATTGACCTGTACTTATAAGGGGTAACGCATGTTAGAAGAATATGTCGGCGCAATTGTGCTGGAAGTCGATGGCCGTGAGATTGAAGTGACTGATTTGGATGTGCAAATCAACACGGGACGCAAGCTGGTCAAGACCATGAACAAGACAGGCCGTGCCAAAGGCTACACCGCCGGCATTGCCACCTATGACCTGTCATTGTCGGTGGTCATTCCGCTGGATGGCGATCTGGACTGGGGCAATCTGGTTGGCGTCAAACTCACCCAGTACCCCGTCACGGGCAAAGGGGGGCGCCGCACCTCTTACCTGGACTGTTTCACGACCGAAGTGGGCGCGAAATACACCGTGGATAACGAAGCCAAGCGCGATATCAAAATGTCTGCCTTACGCGAGGTCATTGAGTGATGATAACCCAAACCGGAAAACTGCTGTACGGCGTTGAACATGGCGACCGTCTGCATTATGAATTTGAAGTCCGGCTGCCGACCATGCGCCAGAGCTACGAAGCTCTGGACGACGCCGAATCCGTCTGTGGCACGGTTGACAGCCACAAGGCCGACCTCTACTACCGGATGGCCGTCGTGACAAAATGCCTGGTGAGTCTGGGCACCATTCCCGTGACTGACATCACAACAGAATTGTTGCTGGATCAGCTGACCAGTGAGGATTTTGATGTGCTGGAACAGGCCATTGCCGGCATTAAAAAAAAGCGGCTGCGGCCACCGAGCGACGCAGCGGAATAATGTTGGTCAGTATTGCCCTGGGGCAATACGGCATCAGTCATGAACGCATCCTGGCGATGAGCCGCCCCGAACTGGATGGCTGGCTGGCCGCATTGGGCCAGCTCCAGGGGGCGCCTGCCAAAAACACCCCCCGCAAGCGGGTCAGGTCCCTGCGTCAGCGTCAGCAGCACACACCACCACCAAATCAACGAGGGTAATTTATGGCGCGTGATCTCAAAATATCACTGGCAGTCTCGTTCCGTGATGACGCATCAAAGGAGGTCATCAAACTGTTGCGCGATGTGGTCAAAGGCTCGGAGGAGGCCGGCAAGGCCGCTGACCGGGAACGTCAGCGCAGACGCAAATCCTTACAGGAGATGACCGCTGCCGCCCGGCGTCAGGCGCGTGATGACCGTGCCCGCGAAACGCTGGGCGTCCGTGCCGAGCGTTCCATTCAGCGGGAGATCACCCGTACCATCGCCAGTTATAACCGCCTGGCCCGCAGCGGCACCCTGTCCGCCGCCGAACAGGGGCGCGCCTATGATGCCATGCGCCAGCGTATAGCTGCCCTGCGCAATGAAATGCAGGGGGTCAGCCGGCTGACAAAGCTGGGGGCGTTTGGTAATAAAATAATGACCGTGGGAGGGGGATTGGTTGCGGGTAGCATGGTGATGGCAAAGCCGATAAAAAACCAGATGTCATATCAAGCCACATTGTCCAGCATGGCAAACACCGCCTTTGCAGACCGTGATGCGCAAGGACGTATCGAGGGTAAAAAGGATCTGGATAATATGATACGAAAAGCCGTATCTGAAGGTGGTGGCACAAAAGAAACAGCGGCTCAAGCACTGAGTGATTTGCTGTCATCTGGTATGTTCAATGGCGAAACTGTTAAAGATATCTTGCCACTGTTACAGCGATACAGTTCAGCATCCGGGGTTGATGTTCAGGATCTCGCCAGGGTGGTTATTGCTCTGAGGAAAAACTTTGGAATTACCTCAAAAGAAAGTATGAAAACAGCGCTAGATATGGGGATTACAGCTGGACAAGCTGGTGCATTTGAATTACCAGATATGGCAAGGTGGTTATCACAACAATTGTCAGGTTCAAATAGCTTGGGCATGAAAGGATTGGATGATTTTGCCGTAGTCTTGGCAGCCAATCAGGCAGCAGTTGCCACGGCTGGCACAAATGATCAGGCAGGAAATAATCTGATGAATTTACTACTAAAACTTAACAGTCGTGAATTATCAGAAACTGCGAAAAAAATCAAAGTCGATAAATATGGTATTGATTTGTCTGGAACATTAACACAAGCACGTGAACATGATATTAACCCGTTAGATGCTTTTTTAATGTTAACTGATCGGATTACCGCCAATAACCCACAATACAAAGCACTACAGAAAAAAATTGAATCCAGCAAAACTTCTGAACCAGAGAAATTAGAAGCAATGGCTGCAATGACAAAGATTGCAGAAGGTTCAGCCATTGGTGAATTAGTTGCTGATCAGGGCGCATTAATGGCATTAATTGGGTTACGTTCCCAGCGTGAATATATGATGGATGTGCGTAATCAGGCACTGGCACAGAAAAATGTTGCTTCAGGGAAGGGTGCGGGGGATATCAACTTTGAGGTTGTTTCTGCTGACCCAGAATTCAAATTAAATCAAGCTAAAAATGCAAAAGATTTTGCTGAAATGGAAGCAGTCAAACCCCTGTCAGCGGTCGTCGGGGATCTGTCCCAACGGTTCACGGATTTAAGCAAAGAGTTCCCGAACCTCACCACCACCGTTATCGGTGCAACCACCGCCATTGAAGCGATGGCCGTTGCTGCCGCCGCTTTTGCCGGCATTAAATTTATCACGGGCAGGAATTCGGTTCCCGCCGGCACCGCAACCCCAGGGGGAGGCAGTGGCGGGGGTGGCCGCTTCGGGCGCTTTGGCCGTTGGCTGCGCACCTCCACCCGTGGCCTGACCGGCAGCCTGTCACGGCTGCTCTCCACGCCGGCGGGACGGGCTATCCCGGTGCTGGGAACGGGCCTGGCGGCCTATCAGGGCGGTCTGGATTTTCCTCTGGTTCAAATTCAGAGCAAGGATGAAAAACTGGCTGAACTGCGCCAGCGTCTGGGACGTGAACTGACCGAGTTCGAAAAAGCGTATTACGGCACCGCCGGAGCAAAAGATGCCTGGCGCGATATTAAATCCCTGTTTGGCGCTGAGGATGAACTGTCCATCAAAAAAGCCCCCGTGTCCCAGCAGGATGTAGAAAAAGCGGGAATTGTACCCACGGCCCATGCCCCCCAACAAACATCCGCCAACACCCCGCCGCCGCCCCTGCCACCGATTACCATCAATTCCCAGTTGACGCTGGACGGGCGCGTACTGGCTGAAGCCACCAACCAATACAATGCTACTGAGGCGGGACGCGGCACCGGAGGCATTTATCCATGAGCTGGCGTGATGATCTGCAAGACGCGGCATTTCGTGGGGTGAAATTTGATGTCCTCCATACGCAGGACAGTATTTCCCGTGACCATACCGACCACGAATATCCCTTTATTGACGGCGCGGATGTGATGGATTTAGGCCGCAAGGCACGTAACTTCCGCCTGTCTGCGTTCCTGTGGGGTGACAATTACAAACGTCAGTTAGACACCCTGATTCAGGCCCTGGACACCCCCGGAACGGGAGAGCTGATACACCCGATTTATGGCTCGGTTCCCCGGGCACAATGTATTGAGTATCAAATCCAGCATGAAGCGGAAGGGCCGGACAGTTGTCATGTGGAACTGGTCTTTCTGGAATCCAGTACCGGGACTCAGCTACACGGCTCGGCACACCCTGAGCAATTAGGTGACAGCCTGTTTGATAACATCACTGAACTGACCGGACGATCTGCCGATTTATTTGACCAGGTCATGGCTCCCGTACACCACAATATGCAGTATCTGGCCAAAGGCAAGGCAGCCCTGTCCGGTATGCTGAACACCCTGACTATCATGCGCGGAGAAATCGCGGGCGTGGTCAGTCAGGGGGTGGATTATCTCAACTATCCCCGCGCCTTTGTGCATGATTTGCAATCCGTTCTGGATGTACGGACGGGCGGCATCGGGGATTTACTGAATCTCAAATTCCCCGGTGTCATCCGCTTAGGGGGAAAAGGTTCTTCAGGCAGCCGCGGTAATCGTGTCCACGCTGCCAGCCCGCCCGCCCCACGCAACCCGCATGACGGCTATCTGCCGGGTACGGCAACCTCTGCCGCCATACTCAGTCAGGGCGTCAGTGCAACAACGTTATTATCGGCCTGGGGGGACAGCGTGGCCGTTGTGAACCAGTTAACGGCATTACCGGCGGCACTGGTTCAGCGTGATATCGCCGCCCCCGTTCCGATGCCTGCCAATGCCAGTCTGGCTGACGTGCGTGATCTGAGTGCACTCTATCAGGTCATGGCGGCGGGAGAACTGGCCAGCCTGGCAACGGCGGTGTTGTCTGACGCAATCCAGCCTGACCAGTTGTCACCGGAGGATATGACCAATATGGTCAATACTGTCAGATCATCCATTCAGACCGCCATTGCTGAAGTGCGGACACAATACCAGCCCAGCACCCGGCGCATCAGTGAAGACAGCGAGCCTGTCGGCCTGTTGTGGCGGGGCGTCGTGTCCCAGTTGAAACAAATCGCGCTGGAGTTGCAGACCCTGTCGATCATCGTGATGAACCGCCGCCCGCCGCTGACCCGCAGAACCGTGACGGCCTCAACCACCAATTTGCATATGCTGGCCCATGAATGGTACGGCGACTATCGCCGTGCCGCAGAACTGGCCCGCCTCAATCCGTGGTTACGTGATCCGAATGCCCTCAAAACCGGAGATGTCCTGAATGCCTATACCCGATAACTACGCCAATGATAAACCTGTCCTGTTATTGAATGGTCAGGCATACCGTGGCTGGCAGCGCTACCGCATCGACAGTGACTTTCTGAAGGCAACAGATGCCTGGCAATTATCACTCGGCCTGACTGAAGGCGCATTCCCTGCGGATGCGGTACGTGGTGCTCCGGTCATAGCTAAAATCCGTGATACGGTGATCTTGTCCGGCCGGGTGGACAGCGTCACGCGGGACGTTTCCCGCCGCGGGGTCACACTGAGCCTGAGCGGCCGTGATGATGCCGCCATTCTGGTGGACTGTGCCGCCCCGGTCTTCAGTGCCCGCCAGTTAAATCTGGATGAGGTCATTGCCAGCATCGTTCGTCCGCTGGGGATCACCCGCATCCGCATTCAGGCCCAGGGCATGACACGCAATGACCGGGTACATATCGAACCCGGCGAACGGGCATGGGACGCACTGGCAAGGGCAGCAGCGGCACGGGGTGTCTGGCCGTGGCTAGATCCGGATGGCACGCTGGTCATTGGTGGCCCGGATTATAACAGTGCCCCCGTTGCTGACCTCATCATGCGCCGTGACGGCCAGGGTAATAACCTGATCTCGCTGTCAGACATTCGCAATATCCAGGGCTGCTTCTCTGAATTAACCCTGCTGGCACAGGGTCATGCCTCCACAACCGATAACCAGCAAATCAAGCCGGTGGATTTGATGTCCCTCCAACCGTTCACTGTCTCCGCCGCGCCCCCTGATTCAGGCAGTGGGGCGAAGACCGGGCACAATAATTACCGGATTAAGGTCACTGACCCCACCGTGCCCTATTACCGCCCGCAAATCCTGACTCATGGTGATGTGGACAACCAGAAACAATTGCAGTACCGCGTCCGCAAGGCAATGGCCGATGCCCGTCTGACGGGGCTGGATATCCGGGCTGAAGTATCCGGCCACCGAACCCCACAGGGACAACTGTGGCAACCGGGGCAGCGGGTACGCATCCAGAGCGAACTGCATGGCATTGATGGCATCTACTTCCTGATGGGACGCGAGTTCATTGGTGGCCGCCCGGATGGTGCAACGACATTACTGCGGTTTAAAGAAGATGGTGTCTGGATACCTGATGCGTATCCAGCCACGAAAAAAGGCAGCAAGAAGAAAGGCAAAGACCAAATCAGGGCGGTGCCCGTGTGGGAGAATCAATAATGTGGCAACAGGTTAACCAGCGTATTAATCAGGCGTTAAACAGCATCAGAATGGCTTTCAGGGCGGTGTTAGGCACGACCGACAGCAGCGGCAAGGTACAGACGATCCAAGCTGAAGGCCTGGCGGGCGAGCAGCTTCAGGGGCAGGAACTCTTCCAGCAGTACGGCTACACGTCCAACCCGCCGCCCGGCACAATGGGAATAGTGTTGCCCCTGAACGGCAGAACCTCACACGGTATCGTCATTGCCACGGAGAACGGCGCTTACCGTCTGGCCGGACTGAAGACGGGTGAGGTGGCAGTTTACACTGATGAGGGCGCAAAGATTGTGCTGAAGCGTGGCCGCCTTATTGAAGTGGACTGTGATACCTATCGTGTTAACTGCCAGGAATTTGAAGTGAATGCCGCCACCAAAGCCGATTTTAACACGCCAATGGTGACAACCAGCAAGCAACTGACGGCAATGGCGCAAATCACAGGTAACGGTGGTATGTCGATTCGGGGTGGTAAAGGGGCCACGTTTAGCGGTAATATCAGCCAGACGTCCGGTAACTATAACACCACCGGAGACGTACAAGCCGGCCATATTTCCTTGCGTGGCCACAAACATACAAACGGCCACAACGGCGGCAATACCGGCTCTGCCATACCATAACCCCGCATCGTCTGCTGAACCCCCTCAACTGCTGATATTTACCCATGCTGCCACACTGTGCAGCATGGACAGATTATTAAATCCCCGAACGGGCGACTACACCGGAACCCGAACCCAGAGCCTGGAAAATGCCGTTTACCTGCGGCTGATGACGCCACTGGGCAGTTACTGGGCTGACCCTTCACTGGGTTCGCGTTTGCATGAACTGACACGTGAAAAAGACGTGTCACGCATTTACGTCTTAACCCGTCAGTATGCCGAACAGGCGTTACAGCCACTGCTGGATGATGGCCGGGCCTCATCAATGAGTGTCACTGTCCATCGTGACCAGCACAAACGGGCGCTGCTCTGGATTGAAATCACCGATGCGGCAGAACAGACGCACATTTTTAAACACACCGTGAGAATCGCCTGATGTGGATCACCCCAGAATTTCAGCAAATCCGCGATGACCTGCTACGGGACATTAAGAACCAATTGCCGGATGCCGATATCGGCTCTGACAGTGATTACTATGCCCGTGCCTCATCGGTGGCGAGTGTGGCCGAGGGGATTTATCAACATCAAAGCTGGATTGTCCGCCAAATTTTCCCGGACACCGCTGACAGTGACTATCTGGAACTGCACGCCCGTACCCGTAACCTGACGCGCAAACCCGCAACTACTGCAACGGGCACCGCGAGCCTGACAGGTTCGCCGGGGGCAACCTTGCCCGCAGGTGCAGAACTGCGCGGCGAAACTGTTTCCTGCAAAACCACGGCTATTGTCACTCTTGATAGTCATGGACAGGCCAATGTCCCTATTGTTGCTAACCTGTCCGGTACCGCAGGTAACCTGTCATCCCCTGCAAATGCTGAACTGGTCAGCGCCCCAATGGGCATTAACAGCCGTGTTGTCGTTCAGACACTGACCGGCGGCACTGATGCCGAGACTGACGCCAGTCTGTTAGCCCGTCTGCTGGATATCATTCGTCGCCCGCCCGCCGGGGGCAATAAATACGATTATCGCCGTTGGGCACTGGAAATACCGGGCGTCACCAACGCGTTTGTTTACCCGTTGCGCCGGGGTCTGGGCACGGTGGACATCGCCATCACGTCAGCTGATGGTTTACCTTCAGCAGACATTATCAAGGCAGTACAGGCACATATTGATGATGTTCGCCCGGTTACCGCCAGGCACTCACTGGTGCTGGCACCCACACTGCGGCCAGTGGATTTTGCCATTGAGGTCGTTCTGGACGGCATCACACTGGAATTGGCTAACCATGAGATCAGGAATGTGATCATTGATGTTGTGGGACGGCTGGCACCCGGTGAGCCGTTAATCCGCAGCCAGGTTGAAATGCGTATATCGCTGATCCCCGGCATTCGTGACCGTCGCATTACCTCACCGGCCAGTAACGTGATTGCCCTGGTGGATAAGAACCATTTGGAATGGCTGCGCACAGGTAATGTCAATGTAAGGCGTTTTTCATGAAATCCCTGTTAAAACAGCTACTACCGCCTGTCAGCTATGCACTGGACGCGCCCCGTTTAGATGCCGAACTGGAGGCTGAAGCCCGTCAGTTAATGCTGGCAGGACAAAGTGCCCATCGTGTCAGTGGTGCTATCACCCCCTTCTTTGCCCAGTCGCTGCTGCCCGACTGGGAGCGCGTTCTCGGCATCACCCCCGATGCAAAACACAACTATCAGCAACGGCTGGAAATGGTCTTACTGAAACTGGCCGAAACCGGCGGGCTGTCAATCCCTTACTTTACCTCTCTGGCTGCCCGTTTGGGTTATCAGATCACCATCAGCGAACCGCAGCCCTTTCAGGCAGGCATCAACCGCGCCGGTGACAGATTGATGCACCCGGACGCGTTGTGGCTCTGGGTGGTGAACATTCATGGCGCACGCACCCAAATCTACCGATTCAGGGCGGGCAGTTCAGCCGCGGGCGAGCGATTATTATCATTTGGCGAACCCGTTATTGAGTCAATTTTTAACGAACTGAAACCCGCTCATACATTCTGTCACTTCACATATCAGGAATAGGAATATGCAAGAATTAATGCCCACAATTAACACGCCTGACAATGTATTTCATGATGGAGACCCAACCACAGGCGCCTTTGGCACGATTGTTCCCGCATTATGGCTAAACAATACGCAATTCGCGATTAGGGATCTCCAGCAGGAATGCAAAAACATTCTGACGAAAGCGGGGTTTACCCCAGACCCCAGAAAGCAAAATCAATTGGCTGAAGCCATCAGCCAGTTAATCAAAATTTCCGTTCCTGCGGCGGCTGTAGGCCGTTCGGGAATTGTGTCCCTGAGCAATGCAGTTTATAGCAACAGTGAAACCGATGCAGCCACATCAAGGGCGGTTAAAACGGTGTATGACTCGGCGATCGCGGCAAACCAGAATGCCAATACCCGCCTCGAAAAATCGAAGAACGGAGCGGATATTCTCGATAAACAGGCATTTGTGAAAAACCTTGGTTTGTCGGATACCGTGAAATTGGGCGATTACGGTATCGGAACTGTACCGATAGGCTATCCCAGTATAACAACAATCGCTGACGCAAATTCACTGACAGTAACGGGGTGGTACGGTGGCGGTGGCTTTAATGCTAAAAATTACTACAACACACACGCCCCCATCATGGTGATGACACGTCACGGCAGCGGCGATAACAGGGGCGTGGTCGCACAATTTCAAGTGGACAGTGCGGGAATGGCCACTCGTTATCTAGAGTATGGCCAGTGGAGTAAATGGAATATTGCGTGGGGTACCGTGAACACCACTGTTATTGACGGATTCATAAAAAAAGCCAGCCCCATCATAACAATCTGGAATGATGGGAAATTTGAGACAAACGACGAGTCAGAGGGCGCAGTGGTTGAACGTCTGTCTGAGGGCGTTTATCTCATCAAAAACGTGCTGGGATTCAATGCTGATGCTGCATGGGGTGGTGCCGATGGTGGGGTTGAGATACCACTGTGTAAAAACAAATTGCCGCTGATTTGGGTTGATTACAAAGTGCTTTCTGACGGTTCCATCAAACTAATGACCTACCACAGAGAGCACGCTAACGCTCCAGCATTCGCCAGAAATGTCCGTGAGGGCTACGCTGACGGGGATTTGATTGATATCCCTCATGGCAGGTCTGTTTCTGTCCGTGTCCAGATGCCGGAAAATTCTATCTGGAATCAACGGCAAAGAAAATTAACTGAGGCAGAATGATGATAGGGGCATTGCGCCCCTATTTTCATTTTGGCTGTTCCGGCCATTGGATATCGGGCGCGGTAGAGCAATCCACCCGATTGAGCAACACCCGATATTTACGCCATGCGGTTAGTGCAGATTGTTCGGCATCGGTGGCGATATCCAAATCAACGGCGTCCTGTAATGGTGCAATAGCATGCATCGC
>NZ_NITZ01000021.1:95174-99807 GCF_002632615.1 Xenorhabdus miraniensis | reverse complement strand
TGGTGATTGCAGCAGTCAGGGTAGTTTTACCGTGGTCAACGTGGCCGATAGTACCAACGTTAACGTGCGGTTTTGAACGTTCAAACTTTTCTTTAGACATTAGGTTGTCCCTCTAAGACACGGAATCGGTGGTTTCACCACATCAACCAAGCAATTGCTTGTTAGATATTTACAGGAAGAAAATCAGGAGGCAGAACAGGAAAGGTGGTGCTGATAGGCAGATTCGAACTGCCGACCTCACCCTTACCAAGGGTGTGCTCTACCAACTGAGCTATATCAGCACATCTTGGAGCGGGCAGCGGGAATCGAACCCGCATCATCAGCTTGGAAGGCTGAGGTAATAGCCATTATACGATGCCCGCGTGAACTCGGCTACCTGACTTTAATCAGCTGTACATTGTATCTCAAGTATTTTGTCTGGAGTATAACTCGAGCAGAACACTCAAGATAAAAACTGGTTAATGGTGGTGGGGGAAGGATTCGAACCTTCGAAGTCTGTGACGGCAGATTTACAGTCTGCTCCCTTTGGCCGCTCGGGAACCCCACCTTTCCAAATTTTTAATGGTGCCGGCACCAAGAGTCGAACTCGGGACCTACTGATTACAAGTCAGTTGCTCTACCAACTGAGCTATGCCGGCATCAAGTGCTGCGCATTCTAGGTAGTGTTGGCTTTCGATGCAACAAAAAAATTGCTTTTTTTGTTCTTTCGCTCACAAAACAAGCATTCTTGATGATATTGATGTTTTTTTCAATAACCTTAGAACAAACATTAAACAAAAAAGTTTTATAGAGAAGGAATATCAAAATGTATTTGCTGATCATTTCTTGCAAATTTTTCGCGTCACCTTGATTTTTTCTTTTAAAAACGAAGAATGGCCACCGAAAATAGTTGTTGAACTGGAACATTTTTTTTACATTTTTGTATTTCTCATCAAAAAACTTACTAAAATCATAAAAAATTCTACGCCTGTGATAACGCAATCGATATGATGAGATTTATTTTTTGTCGGATACGGCTGTTCTCAACAACCTGTCCAACCTGCATAGACAGGCAAATGTTGGCTTATGAATAATAAAGAATCTTTTTTAACGACCCCATATTTACAATTTGATCGTGAACATTGGGCAACATTGCGTGACTCAGTGCCATTGACATTAACAGAAGAAGAAGTCGCCGCTTTAAAAGGTATTAATGAAGAAATTTCAATAGATGAAGTGATTGAAATCTATCTTCCATTATCACGCTTACTCAATTTTTATATAAGCTCCAATTTACGGCGGCAAGCTGTTCTTGAACAGTTTTTAGGAACAGATGAACAAAAAATACCGTACGTTATTGGTATTGCTGGCAGCGTTGCTGTGGGAAAAAGTACCACTGCACGCTTATTGCAAGCATTACTAAGCCGCTGGCCTGAACATCGCCGTGTTAAGCTAGTAACAACAGACGGCTTTTTGCACTCTAATAATGTATTGAATGAACGTGGCTTAATGAAAAAGAAAGGATTTCCTGAATCCTATGATATGCGCAACTTAGTCAAATTCGTTTCAGATATCAAATCAGGCGCGGAAAAAGTCACGGCTCCAGTATATTCTCATCTGAGTTATGACATTGTTCCAAACGAACAAATTATCATAGAGAAACCGGATATTTTGATCCTTGAAGGCTTGAATGTATTACAAAGTGGCATGGATTATCCGCATGAGCCACACCATGTATTTGTCTCTGATTTTGTTGACTTTTCTATTTATGTTGATGCTTCAGAAGAATTACTTGAGCAATGGTATGTCAGCCGTTTTCTCAAGTTTAGACAAGGTGCTTTTGCCGATCCAGATTCTTATTTCCACAATTATTCCAAGCTCACGACAGAAGAAGCGATAAAAGTTGCATCCAGTATTTGGCGGGAAATTAATGGGTTGAACTTACAGCAAAATATTTTACCGACAAGGGAACGTGCTAGCTTGATTATGACGAAAGGTGTCAATCACACAATTGAAAATGTCAGATTGAGAAAATAAAGCAAACAGCCGGAAATATTTCCGGCTTTAACATTCAGCAGCCCCTCAAAGATATTTCACCGCCAATGTAAGGTGTAATAACACCATTAATATCAAGTAAGAGTGCTCCTTGTTGATCAATTCCACGGGCTATTCCATGAATTTCCTGTTCACCAATAATTAATTTCACTGAACGATTAATAAAGTTATCTAACTTAAGCCATCTAGGGATAAAAGGTGATAATCCTTCGTTTTCAAATTGAGTTAGTGTTTTTTTAAGCTCAGCAATGATTTCAGCAATCAATTTATTCCGCTCAACTGTCATTCCTGCTTGCTGTAAATTAATCCACCGTTGATTAATGGATTTCTGTTGCTCACTACTCATCGAAATATTTATACCTATTCCGATAACGATCTGAGCAGCGTCACCGGTTTTGCCCGTCAATTCAACTAGTATTCCCGCAAGTTTTTTATCGTCCAAATATAAATCATTTGGCCATTTTACTTTTACTCTCTCAGCAGCTCCCTGACGATTAAGAACTTCTGCAATTACAATTCCAACAACCAAGCTTAAACCAATTGCAGCAGCAGGCCCTTGTTCCAAGCGCCAATACATAGACAGATATAAATTTCTGCCAAAAGCAGAAACCCACTGTCTACCACGACGCCCCCGGCCAGCATATTGATATTCTGCAACACAGGCATCACCAGAATCGAGCTCTGATAACTTATCTAACAAATATTGATTTGTAGAATCAATAACAGGTATAACTTCAATCCGGTCACTTGGGTGATAATTTGTAATAGCATTTTTATCAAGAAGGTTCATTGGAGCAGGAAAACGATAACCTTTCCCCGGAAGTGTTAAAATTTCCACACCCCATTCGCGAATGGTCTGGATATGTTTATTAATCCCCGCTCGACTCATTCCCAATTCTTGCCCAAGCTGCTGTCCTGAGTGAACTTCACCATCAGACAATACTTTAATTAATTTTAATGGAGTACTAATATCTTTCATGAAATACATTCCACTGAGTCTATCTCACCTTCACTGCCAATGAAGCGTACTTCAGGCTCTAATAAAATATTAAATTTTTCTGCTACTTTGTTACGCACATGTGCAGCCAGAGCAATTATGTCCTGCCCCTTTGCATTTCCTGTATTAATTAATACAAGAGCTTGCTGTGTATGCACAGCGGCATCACCAATAGAATAACCTTTCAAGTGACATTGATCGATAAGCCATCCTGCAGCAATCTTTACACTATATTCATTATGATGATATTGAGGACAATCCGGATATTCAGATTTAATTTTTTGCGCCAATTCAGACGGTACAATTGGATTCTTGAAGAAACTTCCCGCATTACCCATCACCACAGGATCCGGTAATTTACTCTGACGCATTTCACATACAGCATTAAATATTTTCTCTGGAGTCACATCTTCTCGTGAGAACTGTGCCAAACCACCATAAGTTAATACTGGTTCCCATGCCTTATTCAAACGTAAGCCAACTGCTGTAATAGCATAATCATCTTTATATTTATGCTTGAAGATGCTGTCTCTATACGCAAATTCGCATTCATTTGCCATCAAACGAATAGGGTTACCAGTTTTCAATTCAACAACATCCACATACTCACAGACGTGTTTAAATTCAACTCCATATGCTCCAATATTCTGAATAGGGGCAGAACCTATATTTCCTGGAATTAATGCCAAATTTTCTAAACCATAAATCTGTTTCTTAAATAAATAAGTAATCAGATTATGCCAATTTTCGCCTGCACCAACATGGACATACCATGCAGTCTCTGACTCTTTTATATCGATACCAAGAATACGATTCAGAATCACAGTACCTTTAAAATTTTCGGTGAAGAGGACATTACTTCCCCCTCCCAGCAGTAAAATGGGATGATTTTTCCCCATCGCTTCTTGCCATAAGAACAGAAGTGATTCAACAGAAGTTGCTGTATCGATATGCTCGGCATAGGCTGAAACGCCAAATGTATTAAACGCTTTTAGTTGGGTAGATTGACAGACAGACATTCACTTCAAGCTCAATAGATAATTTGAGCCGTAGTCTATCAGACTCTACATTTGAAAGATAAGTAGGTCGTTTTCTAATACCTATCTGTTGATGGAAATACAAAAGTGTTAGAAATGCAAAAGGCCACTCAAATGAGTGGCCTTTTGACTTGGTATTAAAGCTTGGCAGTTCCCTACTCTCACATGGGGAGACCCCACACTACCATCGGCGCTACGGCGTTTCACTGCTGAGTTCGGCATGGGGTCAGGTGGGACCACCGCGCTATTGCCGCCAAGCAAATTCTGTTTTATTTGCCGAACATATTATTCATGGTGCTGATACCCAGATTCGAACTGGGGACCTCACCCTTACCAAGGGTGTGCTCTACCAACTGAGCCATATCAGCAAATGCTGAAATAAAAAGTGCTGCCAGATGGGCAACACTTATAAATTGATGTCTGGCAGTGTCCTACTCTCGCATGGGGAGGCCCCACACTACCATCGGCGCTACGGCGTTTCACTGCTGAGTTCGGCATGGGGTCAGGTGGGACCACCGCGCTGTTGCCGCCAGACAAATCCTGTATTCAATCCCGAACAAGCTGC
>NZ_NITZ01000021.1:92096-95074 GCF_002632615.1 Xenorhabdus miraniensis | reverse complement strand
ACCCAAAACACCTTCGGTGTTGTCAGGTTAAGCCGCACGGTTCATTAGTACTGGTTAGCTCAACGTCTCGCAACGCTTACACACCCAGCCTATCCACGTCCTCGTCTCGGACGTTCCTTCAGTGTCCTCAAGGGACAAGGGAAGACTCATCTCAAGGCAAGTTTCCCGCTTAGATGCTTTCAGCGGTTATCTCTGCCGCACTTAGCTACCGGGCAATGCCATTGGCATGACAACCCGAACACCAGTGGTGCGTCCACTCCGGTCCTCTCGTACTAGGAGCAGCCCCTTTCAATCTTCCAGCGCCCACGGCAGATAGGGACCGAACTGTCTCACGACGTTCTAAACCCAGCTCGCGTACCACTTTAAATGGCGAACAGCCATACCCTTGGGACCTACTTCAGCCCCAGGATGTGATGAGCCGACATCGAGGTGCCAAACACCGCCGTCGATATGAACTCTTGGGCGGTATCAGCCTGTTATCCCCGGAGTACCTTTTATCCGTTGAGCGATGGCCCTTCCATGCAGAACCACCGGATCACTAAGACCTACTTTCGTACCTGCTCGAGCCGTCACTCTCGCAGTCAAGCCAGCTTATGCCTTTGCACTAACCTCACGATGTCCGACCGTGATTAGCTAACCTTCGTGCTCCTCCGTTACGCTTTGGGAGGAGACCGCCCCAGTCAAACTACCCACCAGACACTGTCCGCAGCCCGGGTCACGGGCCTACGTTAGAACATCAAACATTCAAGGGTGGTATTTCAAGGATGGCTCCATGCAGACTGGCGTCCACACTTCAAAGCCTCCCACCTATCCTACACATCAAGGCTCAAGGTTCAGTGTCAAGCTATAGTAAAGGTTCACGGGGTCTTTCCGTCTTGCCGCGGGTACACTGCATCTTCACAGCGAGTTCAATTTCACTGAGTCTCGGGTGGAGACAGCCTGGCCATCATTACGCCATTCGTGCAGGTCGGAACTTACCCGACAAGGAATTTCGCTACCTTAGGACCGTTATAGTTACGGCCGCCGTTTACTGGGGCTTCGATCAAGAGCTTCGCCTTGCGGCTGACCCCATCAATTAACCTTCCAGCACCGGGCAGGCGTCACACCGTATACGTCCACTTTCGTGTTTGCACAGTGCTGTGTTTTTATTAAACAGTTGCAGCCAGCTGGTATCTGCGACTGGCTTCAGCTCCGAGCGCATGTCTCTTCACCTAATGCCAGCGTGCCTTCTCCCGAAGTTACGGCACCATTTTGCCTAGTTCCTTCACCCGAGTTCTCTCAAGCGCCTGAGTATTCTCTACCTGACCACCTGTGTCGGTTTGGGGTACGATTCAGTGTTACCTGGTGCTTAGAGGCTTTTCCTGGAAGCAGGGCATCAACCACTTCAGCACCGTAGTGCCTCGTCATTACGCCTCAGTGTTGCAGTACTCCGGATTTGCCAGGAGCACACACCTACACGCTTAAACCGGGACGACCGTCGCCCGGCTGGCCTAGCCTTCTCCGTCCCCCCTTCGCAGTAACACCGAGTACAGGAATATTAACCTGTTTCCCATCGACTACGCCTGTCGGCCTCGCCTTAGGGGTCGACTCACCCTGCCCCGATTAACGTTGGACAGGAACCCTTGGTCTTCCGGCGAGCGGGTTTTTCACCCGCTTTATCGTTACTTATGTCAGCATTCGCACTTCTGATACCTCCAGCATGCCTCACGGCACACCTTCGCAGGCTTACAGAACGCTCCCCTACCCAACAACACATTCGTGCCGCTGCCGCAGCTTCGGTGCATGGTTTAGCCCCGTTACATCTTCCGCGCAGGCCGACTCGACCAGTGAGCTATTACGCTTTCTTTAAATGATGGCTGCTTCTAAGCCAACATCCTGGCTGTCTGAGCCTTCCCACTTCGTTTCCCACTTAACCATGACTTGGGGACCTTAGCTGGCGGTCTGGGTTGTTTCCCTCTTCACGACGGACGTTAGCACCCGCCGTGTGTCTCCCGTGATAACATTCTCCGGTATTCGCAGTTTGCATCGGGTTGGTAAGTCGGGATGACCCCCTAGCCGAAACAGTGCTCTACCCCCGAAGATGAGTTCACGAGGCGCTACCTAAATAGCTTTCGGGGAGAACCAGCTATCTCCCGGTTTGATTGGCCTTTCACCCCCAGCCACAAGTCATCCGCTAATTTTTCAACATTAGTCGGTTCGGTCCTCCAGTTAGTGTTACCCAACCTTCAACCTGCCCATGGCTAGATCACCGGGTTTCGGGTCTATACCCTGCAACTTAACGCCCAGTTAAGACTCGGTTTCCCTGCGGCTCCCCTAAACGGTTAACCTTGCTACAGAATATAAGTCGCTGACCCATTATACAAAAGGTACGCAGTCACACCCGCAAAGGGTGCTCCCACTGCTTGTACGTACACGGTTTCAGGTTCTCTTTCACTCCCCTCGCCGGGGTTCTTTTCGCCTTTCCCTCACGGTACTGGTTCACTATCGGTCAGTCAGGAGTATTTAGCCTTGGAGGATGGTCCCCCCCTATTCAGACAGGATACCACGTGTCCCGCCCTACTCTTCGAGCTCACAATACCAGCGTCTTCGGATACGGGGCTATCACCCTTTACTGCCGGCCTTTCCAGACCGTTCTCCTGGCGCTGATGCTGATGCTGGCTCTGGGCTGTTCCCCGTTCGCTCGCCGCTACTGGGGGAATCTCGGTTGATTTCTTTTCCTCGGGGTACTGAGATGTTTCAGTTCCCCCGGTTCGCCTCATTCACCTATGGATTCAGTGAATGATAGTGCAACGGATTGCACTGGGTTTCCCCATTCGGGTATCGCCGGGTATTGCGGTTCCTATCACCTGACCGGCGCTTTTCGCAGATTAGCACGCCCTTCATCGCCTCTGACTGCCTAGGCATCCACCGTGTACGCTTATTCGCTTAACCTCACAACCCGAAGGTGTCTTCAGATTGCAGGGTTGAGAGACTCATCA
>NZ_NITZ01000021.1:0-91996 GCF_002632615.1 Xenorhabdus miraniensis | reverse complement strand
GTCTTGCGAGTGCCCACACAGATTGTCTGATTAATTTGTTAAAGAGCATTGCAACTGGAAATCTTCTTCCGGGTTGCGAGGCTGCGTATCTTACGCTTTTCGCCTCCGGAGTCAAGCGGTTATTTTCGCCCTCCTCCCACTTTCCTCGGCGGCTTGTCTCAGCGCGGCGTCGGTCAGTGGTGGCGCATTATAGGGAGTTTTACGCCGCTGACAATAGTTTTTTTGAAAAAAATTACCGACTGGCGATTATTACGCCGAATTGCACTTAAGTTGATAGTTTTTCCAGCGATTGGAAGCCATATTCACGTAAAACAGGGCGCAGAGCTTCACTATTTGGTTCCATCTTTGTGCAATAAGCCAAGTTATCCATCGTTGTTAAAAACAAATCATCCCGATTTTTAACCAGCCACGCGGTTCTGCGGGCAATAGCCGCCCCAGAATCAACTAACCTTGTTCCATCAGGTAAAACTTGTGAAAGCTCTTCTGCGATTAAAGGGAAGTGGGTACAACCTAAAATGACAGTATCCGGAGGCTCTTTCATTTTCATCCACGGTTTCAATATCTTCTCCAACTCTTTTAGTGGAATATCCTTACCGTGTAGTTTTCTCTCCGCCAATTCCACCAGCTCAGATGATCCTATTGAGTAGACCTGACAATCCGTCGCAAATCGGGTAATTAATTCTTTGGTATAGTCGCGATTCACCGTAGCACGTGTCGCCAATAATCCAACAACACGGTTACAGCTCAGTTTTGCGGCGGGCTTAATTGCAGGCACGACACCAACGACAGGAAAGGGAAAACGTTCACGCAGAGCTGGCAGACTGACTGTACTGGCCGTATTGCAAGCAATAACGACAACTGCCAAAGGATGTTTTCTCTGGATGACATCAACAACTTGAACAACCCTGTCGATAATTAATTCGGCCGTTTTTTCTCCATACGGGAAAGCTTCATTATCAAAAGCATATATATAGTGGAGATCCGGCAATAATTGCCGGATCTCTTGATAGACAGATAAACCACCCACTCCGGAATCAAAAACCAGAATCGTTGGACGGGTGGTCTTGTTTAAATCAGAAGTTGTAGCTACCAGTGAGGTAGTATTCCCTTCCTGGAGTGCGATAGCCATAGGCTGTCTCATAATTTTTATCAAACAGATTAGCTATTCTAGCACGTATTGTAAGGTGGTCAGTGATTGGATATGAGGCGTTGATGTCCCATAGACTTACGCCAGCTAATTTCACTGTTTTCGCAGGATACACACTATAATCTCGGTCGTAACGCTGACCAATATATTGATAGGTTATTCCCCAATCAACATGGAAGGCTTCCCAATCTAATTGGTATTTAACTTGCTGCTTAGCTCTACGAATTAGTTGCTGATCATTGCCATCGCGCGGATTAACATACTGTACTGTAAGTTGATGCTGAAAAAGGCCGGTATCCATTGTTCCCGTCCACTCAACACCTTTTATTTTTGCCTTACCAATATTTTCATAATGGTTATTGGTAAAATTTATCAATTGTTCAATGTCATTACGATAAACGGACAAACGCCAATTCAGTGGGCCAGTCAATCCTTCAATTCCACCTTCCCATTGTTTACTTTTTTCTGGCTTAAGACTTTCATTACCCCATTGGCTATAAAGCTGATTTAAAGTCGGCGCCTTGAATGCCGTACCATAGGAAACGATAAAACGATAACCATCAATGAATTCCCAACTCGCACCCGTTTGCCATGTTGTATTCCAATTATATTCAGCATGGCGATCTGAACGCACAGCCCCTTCCAAAGTGAAATCATGGATTTTTTGCTGTGTTGTTAAGTACAAGCCTGTGTTATTAACATTTTTTTGTTCTGGAATATAGTTGGAGCCTGCGGCAACTGATTCCCTTTTCCAATCAACTCCACTACTGATTGCACCATGGCCAATCTGCCATAAGTTTCCCCATTGAAAGTTGTATTGTTTGGAGTCACTCAGCGTCGCATTTCCCTCATAACGCTTATGTTTGAAATTATAGTCTTTAGCATGACTGTAACTGGCAGTGAGTTGAGAAGAATAAATACCTTGATTAAATTGAATTCCGGTTTCGTAATTACGACTGAATAATTCTCGGGTATCCGTAAAAACATCATCATAATTTGTCCTATTATCGTAACCGTATGTACGCACAAACCCACTGAGTTGATCATTGAATTTATGATCAATTCCAACCCATAACATTTTGCTCATAAACCCATCTCGATCAGGTTCATTGCTGCTTTTACCAGCAACAACATCAAACCCTTTGGTATAGGTATAACCTGCTGTTGCGGTTAATAAAGTATTCTCACCGAGTTTTTGCTGTGTCGAGCCGTTGTAATTCTGATATCCATTAGATCCTATTCCTGCATTTAGTGTTGTTCCGCGTTGTTCCCGCTTAGTGATGATATTGATTACCCCACCGATAGCATCAGAGCCATATACGGCAGAACGAGCACCACGGATATATTCTATTCGCTGCACCATTGAAATTGGGATTTGGCTAAAATCGGCCGAACCCGTGATACCTGCCTGATTCAAACGGATTCCATCCACCAGCACCAGTGTATGACTTGAGTTTGTACCGCGAACAAATAAAGATGAATGCTGCCCGATACCGCCATTCTGCGCAATATCAACACTCGGCAAACGGCGTAAGACATCAACTAAGCTACTAGATTGCCACTTATCTATATCTTCACGAGTCACTACCGTCATTGGTGCTAAAACTGAGGAAATCGGCTGTTTAAAACGATTAGCTGTAACTACTATCGGATCTTGATTATCCGCAACTGCAACGTGACTCAAACCAGAAAACACTGCAACAGACGCAGCAGCTAAAAGAATGTGTTTTTTATTTGCCATAAGATTTGCGATGAGAGAGTGGTATCTAACGGCTATGCGCCTAACTATGAAGAGTCATGCTATGATAAAGGCCGTAGGGTGTCCAGAATCCCTCCCCATCAAAAAATAGGCCGATAAACCAGAAAACTGGACATCCTTTACGCTTCCCCTACCTTTGCGCTTCCCCTACAATGCCGCTCGGAAATTTTTCTTAATGCGACCATACGAGAACCAGATAATGCAGAATGCTTTACCAACGGAAAATTATGAAAACCAATTGATGGAAAAGGCCCATCGTCTAAAAGGAATGATGACCCCCTTTAGCGCCCCTGAGCCTGAAGTTTTCCGTTCTCCTGCATCACATTACAGGATGCGAGCAGAATTCCGTATCTGGCATGAGGAAGATGACCTGTACCATATCATGTTTGATCAGCAGACCAAGCAACGTATCCGTATTGATCAATTTCCAGTTGCCAATCAGCTTATCAATAGCATGATGAAAGCAATCATTGCTGGCGTAAAAGATAATCCCGTATTACGTCATAAACTGTTTCAAGTGGATTACCTTTCCACCCGCAGCAACAAAATCATTGTTTCCCTGCTTTATCATAAAAAACTGAGTGATGAATGGCGTGAACATGCAACCGTTCTACGCAACCAATTAATCGCAGAAGGATTTGATGTCCAGCTTATTGGGCGCGCTGCAAAAACCAAAATCATGCTCGATCATGACCATATAGATGAAGAATTACCTGTTGCAGGTAAGACCATGATTTACCGTCAGGTTGAAAACAGCTTCACACAGCCGAATGCCAGCATCAATATTCATATGTTGGAGTGGGCGATTAATATTACCAAAGGCTCTAAAGGCGATTTGCTTGAACTTTATTGTGGTAATGGCAACTTCTCTCTGGCGCTGGCGCAGAATTTTGACCGAGTACTGGCGACAGAAATTGCCAAACCTTCAGTTGCTGCCGCACAATTTAACATCGCAGCGAACCACATTGATAATGTACAGATTATCCGTATGTCAGCGGAAGAATTTACACAGGCAATGAATGGAGAGCGAGAATTCAATCGACTGCAAGGAATTGACTTAAAGAGTTATCAATGTGAAACCATTTTTGTTGACCCACCGCGCAGCGGTCTGGATGAAGATACCATCAAAATGGTTCAGGCATATCCACGTATCCTTTATATTTCCTGCAATCCTGAAACACTCTGCCAAAATCTGGAAACACTGACGAAAACTCATACAATCAGCAAACTGGCACTTTTTGATCAATTCCCTTATACCCACCATATGGAATGCGGTGTATTGCTGGAAAAAAGAACCTAACCCCCATAAATGATCATTACTGCTGACTGAAAAACAAAAACGCCACCGTATTAATCTTGTGGCGTTTTTTATTGAACCGTTCTCGCTAAAAACTATCAATTTTAAAAAACTACAACTTTAAAAAACTATCAGCTTTGGCTTTCTGCCGTGAACCTTGACTGCTGTTTGCGCCCTTTCATCTTTAAGTAGATCCAAAATACCAAGGCAGTGGCAATGACGACTGGCAGGAAATTAGAACCAATTTCTGGATATTCCATCCGAATAAATGCGCTATACATAAACATGCCCAAGAAGAAAGATCCTGTTGCCAGTTTTGGCAAACCTTCTGCCATTGGGTAATTTAAATAACGTTGATGGAGACAATACAGAGAAAGTGCCAATGCGATAATAGGGAAAACAGAAAAAGGCACATGTGAATTGAAGAATGCTGAGAAAGTTCCGTGTGTTGCCATTCCAACGATAAGAGCCAGCAACATTGTGCTTTTATCTTGGCGGTATTGTTCCATCGTATTATTCTCCTTTCATTATTATTCAGAAGTTTTAGGGATCGCTTTAGGGACAGTGTTTTTTTCTTGCTCACGACGATACCAATAATAAGCACCTTTGGAAATCATGCGGAGTTGTAAAACTAAACGTTCTTCGAGGCGACGCCTTTTTTCCTCATCAATATCCAGCGCTTCTGCACCTGCACTGAATACAATTGTCACCATCGCCTCGGCTTGTATTTCGGTAAAATGACGTGGCATATGACTCGCTTGTTCAAGATAGTCTGCCAATTCGGCAATAAAATGTTGGATTTCCCGTGCCACAGCCGCACGAAATTCAGCCGATGTACCGGAGCGTTCGCGCAACAATAGCCGGAACGCGTTAGGATTGTTGCCTATGAATTCCATGAACGTTGAAACAGAAGTACGAATGACGCTGCCACCCTTTGCAATACGCTGACGGGCCTGACGCATTAACTGACGCAACATCAAACCACTTTCATCTACCATCGTCAGACCTAATTCATCCACATCCCGAAAATGACGATAGAAAGAAGTCGGTGCAATACCAGCTTCGCGAGCCACTTCCCGCAAACTCAAACTGGTAAAACTACGTTCAGCGCTAAGTTGACTGAATGCTGCTTCAATCAGGGAGCGACGGGTTTTTTCTTTCTGTTTTGCTCTAACGCCGGTTACGTTACTCACAACAATCCTGATCTATCTTGACCCTATGATGAGGCAAATATAACAGATTCTGCGGGGTTTGCTGTGATTGTTCTCTTAAAGATATTATTCGATGTTTTTCTGTTTTATTTCTAAACAATGAGATAAAAACCGTATGCTCATTGGGTTATTACATCAAGTAATGTTAAGATAGAGTTGTTATTTTGTGTAAAAACAGGTCTTTCCTCTATGCAATATACTCATTTTGATGCCATTGTAATTGGCTCTGGTCCCGGCGGGGAAGGAGCAGCAATGGGGTTGGTGAAACAAGATAAAAACGTTGCTGTTATAGAACGTTACAATAATGTCGGTGGTGGGTGTACTCACTGGGGCACCATTCCGTCGAAAGCTCTCCGCCATGCAGTCAGTCGCATTATCGAATTTAATCAAAACCCTCTCTACAGTGATAACTCCCGCATTCTCCGTTCATCGTTTTCTGAAATCCTGCGCCATGCTGAAGTCGTCATTAACCAGCAAACGAAAATGCGCCAAGGGTTTTATGAACGCAATCGGTGCCGGATGTTTGCCGGAGAAGCAACATTCATTGATGAGCATCGGGTCAGTGTTCGTTATGCCGATGGTAGTGTTGACGTATTGAGTGCTGATAAAATCATCATTGCCACCGGCTCCCGCCCTTACTGCCCTCCTGACGTCGATTTCACCCATTCTCGTATTTATAACAGTGATACCATCCTGCAACTGGATCATGAGCCACGTCACGTGATTATCTATGGGGCGGGGGTTATTGGCTGTGAATATGCTTCTATATTCCGGGGGTTGGGCGTTAAAGTAGATTTGATCAATACCCGTGATCATCTGCTGTCTTTCCTTGATCAAGAAATGTCTGATGCCCTGTCTTACCATTTCTGGAATAGTGGCATTATCATCCGCCACAATGAAGAATATGAAAAGATCGAAGGTGTTGATGATGGTGTGATTGTTCACCTGAAATCCGGCAAAAAAGTTAAAGCTGATTGCCTGCTATATGCCAATGGCCGAACAGGTAATACAGACACACTCGGGTTGGAAAATGTCGGGTTGGAAACAGACAGTCGTGGCTTACTGAAAGTTAACCGTGTTTACCAGACCAGTAATGAAAATATCTACGCGGTTGGTGATGTTATCGGCTATCCAAGTCTGGCTTCTGCGGCCTATGATCAAGGGCGCATTGCAGCAAGAGCGATAACAACGGGTAACGCAGACCTGTATCTGGTGGAAGACATCCCAACAGGAATTTATACCATTCCAGAGATCAGTTCAGTGGGTAAGACCGAGCAGCAATTAACCGCCCTGAAAATCCCTTATGAAGTAGGACGCGCTCAATTCAAACATCTGGCAAGAGCACAAATTGCGGGAATGAATGTCGGCAGCATCAAAATCCTATTCCACCGTGAAACAAAGCAGATCTTGGGTATTCACTGTTTTGGCGAACGTGCAGCAGAGATCATTCATATCGGCCAGGCCATTATGGAACAAAAAGGTGAAGGCAATAATATCGAATATTTCGTTAATACCACCTTCAACTATCCAACTATGGCGGAAGCCTACCGTGTTGCAGCGCTCAATGGGTTAAACCGGTTATTTTGATATTTTTCCGAGAATGTCGAAATAATTACCCATCTTAGCCCTAATCGCCTCTGCCAATTGCTCATAGCGACCACGCAGAGGTGAACCGGGACGATAGACCAATATAACGGAGCGCTTGGGTATCGGTTGATCACATTCCAGATAGCATACACCATCACGTTTTCTCTCTCGTGGAACCGATAATTCAGGCAATAATGTAATACCACTACCCGCTGCCACCATATTGCGCAACGTTTCCAGGCTGGTTGCCCTGAAATGGGTATCTTCTTTGGCTCCCGCCTGAAAACAGAAACCCATTGCCTGATCACGTAAACAATGACCATCTTCCAACATCAGTAATTTCTCACCGGCCAGCTCACCCATTTTGACCTGATCTCGTTCGGCCCACTTATGTTCTTCATACACGGCCAGTTTCATAGGTTCTTCAAAAAGCGGCACTTCAATAAATGCCTCAGTTTCTTTCACCAACGCCAAAATAGCACAATCAAGCTTTCCGCTATCAAGCTGCGCCAGCAAGTTTTGGGTTTGCTCCTCGTGCAGATACATTTCTAATTTGGGAAACAATTTATGCAATTCAGGAATGATAAGCGGTAAAAGATAGGGGCCGATTGTAGGAATAAGACCGATATGCAGCGGCCCAGACATACTTTCACCTTGAAGAGAAGCCATCTCCTGCAAGACTTTGACTTCACGCAATACGGTTTTGGCCTGTTCCACCAACAACATACCTTGTTGGGTAAACAATACTTTGCGGCTAGTACGTTCCAGCAGCATCACGCCCAATTCATCTTCCAATTTGCGGATTTGCCCACTCAATGTTGGTTGGCTGACATGACAAGCATCAGCGGCCCGGCGAAAGTGCCGATATTCAGCAAGTGCCACAAGGTATTCCAGATCGCGGATATTCATTCCCACCTCTGCTTTTGATATCAATGATAGTATTGATCTATAAATCATTATATCCATGAGGGCAAAAAACTATCAACGGCTTGTGATTATTGGTTTTTTTACCTAAATCGCAGCTTTGCCTGAGCAATCGCTTGCTTCACTTGTTTTTGTGCTACGCCACCTTTTGCCAGACGCTTATCCAGACAGGATTGCAACGATAAAACGTCATAAACATCCACTGAAATAACATCGCTGAATTTTTGTAATTCAAGTAAAGAAAGTTCTTCCAGTGCCTTACCTTTAGTGATGGCTGCCACTACAGTCTCACCAACAATGTGATGTGCTTCACGGAATGGAACACCTTTTGCCACCAGATAATCAGCCAGCTCAGTTGCATTAGCATATCCCTGTTTTGCTGCCTCCTCACAACGAGAACGTTTCACTTGAATGCCATCCAGTACCAGTGTCGCCATATGCAAGCAATCCAACCAGGTATCCAGTGCATCAAACAAGCCTTCTTTGTCTTCCTGCATATCTTTATTGTAAGCAAGCGGAAGGCCTTTCAGCGTCATCATCATCCCTGTTAAAGCCCCCTGAACCCGGCCACACTTACCACGAATAAGCTCCAGCGCATCTGGGTTTTTCTTTTGTGGCATCAAAGAAGAGCCGGAAGTTACCCGATCTGACAATTCAACAAATCCGGCTTCACCGCTATTAAAGAAGATCAGATCTTCTGCAAAACGCGAAAGGTGGAGCATACTAATGCTTGCATCTGACAATAGCTCCAAGACATGATCCCGATCGGAAACGCTATCCAGGCTATTGCGTGTTGCGGAAGCAAAACCTAACCATGATGCCAATTGTTCCCTATCGATATCGTAAGCCGTTCCTGCCAACGCGCCACATCCCAACGGACTGACATCCAACCGCTTCAATGTATCTTGCAAACGGCTTTCGTCACGTCCCAACATTTCCGCATAGGCAAGACACCAATGGGCAAAAGTAATTGGCTGAGCCCGCTGTAAATGGGTATAACCGGGCATCACTGCATCCTGCTTATTTTCAGCGGTGAGTACCAATGCTTGCTGCAACTCAATCAATGCGTTCAGGATATGGGCGATCTGATCCTTACACCATAATTTCAGGTCGGTTGCGACCTGATCATTACGGCTACGCCCAGTATGGAGTTTTTTCCCCAAATCTCCCACTTTCGCAATCAATTGCCCTTCTACCCAACTGTGAATATCTTCCGCGTCACTTTGCAAAATGGCCTTGGGGCTGATTCGCACTTCATCCAGTAGCTCGTTCAAAGCCAGCTCCAGCTTTTGCTGCTCTCCGGTAGTTAATACTCCCACCGTAACCAATGCTTTTGACCATGCAACTGAACCAACAATGTCCTGCTCAGCCAAACGATAATCAAAACGCAGTGAATCGTTAAATTGCTTGAACCGCTGATCGGCTTCCTGACTGAAACGTCCGCCCCAAAGTGCCATAATATCCTTCCTGTTCTCTTTATCTTTTTACTGTCGATGATTAAGAAATTACTTTTTGCTATTCAGCGCACGGATACGTGAAGAAAGTGAATAGAGGCGAATAAAGCCTTCAGCATGGCTGTGATCGTAAACCTCATCTTCGCCAAAAGTAGCGAACGCTTCAGAATAGAGACTATTGGCGGATTTTTTCTGCACGGCTGTTACCTGCCCTTTATAGAGTTTAAGGACAACCTCCCCGCTGACACTGTCTGCCAACATTTCCGCCGCTGCCTGAATTGACTGGCGCAATGGTGCAAACCAACGCCCATCATAGACAACATAAGACATTTCCAGCCCCAGTTGCTGACGCCATTTGAAGCTATCGCGATCCAGAACCAATTGCTCAATACCACGCAGCGCTTCCATCATGATGGTTCCCCCTGGGGTTTCATAACAGCCACGGGATTTCATGCCCACCAAACGGTTTTCCACAATATCGATCCGCCCAATACCGTGCTTAGCCCCCAGAGCATTCAATTCGTTAAGGCATTGATAAGGCGAAAAAGACTGACCATTCACACCAATCACTTCACCTTTCTCAACGGTGACAGTGACATATTCTGGTTCATTAGGCGCATCTTCTGGCTCGGCTGTCCACACCCAGCAATCTTTGTTGGCGGCATTCCACGTGCTTTCCAACACCCCACCTTCAGTTGAGATGTGCCATGCGTTTTCATCACGGCTATAAATTTTTTCCAGCGTTGCGGTCGTAGGGATATCGCGAACTTTCAAATAATCCAATAGTGCCTCACGGGAACGCAGATCCCATTCCCGCCACGGGGCAACAACTTTCAGATGCGGTGCCAAGGCGGTATAAGTGCTTTCAAACCGAACCTGATCATTACCTTTACCCGTTGCACCATGGGCGACGGCATCAGCCCCCACTTTCAATGCCAGTTCAACCTGTGCTTTGGCAATGATTGGGCGAGCCATTGACGTACCAAGCAGGTAGCTGCCTTCATACAACGCACCGGTTTTCAGCACAGGATAAACATACTCTTTAATGAACTCTTCACGCAGATCAACGACGTAGCATTCAGAAGCACCAGAACGCAATGCTTTCTGCTCGACACCTTCCAGATCTTCACGACTTTGGCCGACATCAGCAACGAACGCGATCACTTCACAATTATCATAATGTTCTTTCAACCACGGAATAATGGCAGAGGTATCCAACCCACCGGAATATGCCAACACAATTTTTTTAATGCTTTTCGTCATAGGGATAACCTTTTTAATTTTGTTTTTATCTCAGCCAAAGGCCATGTTCTCAATCAGCCCAAAAATTCATCAGCCCCAAATTCGTGTACCAACAGGGATGCCATTAAATAACGCAATCAATTGTTCCGCATGCCGCCAGCTCGCAATATCCACTGGCTGCCCAAGCGTTTTTGCGGCTTCCAGAGCTGCATTCACTTTTACGATCATGCCATCGGTAATAATGCCCTGCTCAATAAGCTGTTCGATCTTTTCCGATGTAGCTTCCGGGATTTTCTGGCCTTTGCCATCCAAAATACCGCTAACATCGGATAACAAAACCAAATCTGCGTTTAACACTTGCGCAATGGCAGTCGCTGCCTGATCCGCATTCACATTCATCAACTCACCGTGCTCCGTCATACCAATCGAACTGATAATTGGCATATAGCCCACATCCAGCAAAATTTTCAGAAAATCGGGATGTCCGGGCTGAGCCTTTCCTGTATGACCAAACGTTTCATCAAGTTGGGATACTTTCACAATGCCACCATCTCCCAGACATAACCCAATGGCAGGCAATCGATATTTTATTGCCCATGCCAGTAACTTCTTGTTGGCTGTTCCCGCCAATGTTCCAGTAATGATATCGATTTGATCTGCTGGCGTGACTCGCAGACCTTGCTGTTTCAAAATCGGTAACTGCAATTTCTGCATCAGTTCATCAACCAAACAGCCACCACCATGGACAATGACCAGCGGGCGCTTATGGGTCTTTCGGTACAACTGCAATGTGGTAAATAACCGTTCCAGTGCTTCTTCGCTATCTAATAGCACCCCACCCAACTTGATAACTAACGGCTCCATCGGATTTATCCTCTGTCAGTATTAACATCTGTCGGAATTTTGATTCTTTTGGTATTCAATCTATTTTGGGTTAAAGCAATGCCTGAGTTTCCTCATACCCAAAACGAATATTCATGCACTGCACGGCCTGTGCGGCGGCACCTTTCAGCAAATTATCCTCAGCCCCCACGATGATCAAGTGTTGCCCCTGAACAGCAAAACCAATATCACAGAACGGCAAACCAACAACAGATTTCAGCGCAGGTACACCTTGGTTATATAAACGTACCAGCGGCTTATCGTGATAAGCCTGCAAATAAGCCTCTCTGACTTGTTCTTCTGTCACACCCGATTGCAGTTTGCAGGTAATTGTGGCAAGAATCCCGCGTGAAAAATTGCCCAAATGCGGTGTGAAGATCACTTCTGTACCTAAATGTGTCGCAATTTCAGGTTGATGGCGATGGTTAAAAACCCCATAAGGTTGCAAACTGACTTCACAGAAACTATTGGTTATCGATGCCTTTCGTCCTGCGCCACTGACACCACTGACTGCATTGATCACGGGCCAATATTCCGTATCCAGTAAATTTTTTTCGAGCAACGGTCTCAATGAAAGTTGGGAAACAGTAGGGTAACAACCGGGCACCGCAACCAACTGGGCTTGCTTGATTTTTTCTGCCTGCCATTCTGCCAATCCATACACTGCCTGTTCTAACCATGCTGAATTTTTATGTTCGAATCCATAGTATTTTTTATAAAACTGTGTATTTTGTACTCGGTAGGCACCTGATAAATCAAACACAATACAGCCCGATGCCAGAAATATCGGTGCAATGTCATGGCTGACTTCATGAGCCGTCGCGAGGAAAACCACATCAATACCACGCGCCGCCTCAGAAACATCAGTCAACGGCTGTAAGGGTAAATCCAGCATGCCTTTATATTGCGGGTAAAGCGCTGAAAAACATTTCCCTGCATCTGAACTTTGGGAAGAAACCATCAAACCGGAGAGATGGACATGGGGATGGCGTTGCAGATATGCTGCTAACTCAGCTCCGGTATAACCACTGGCACCAACTATCAACGCATTCAACATGGGATTTATTCACCTTGTAGTATTAACCCAACGATATAATTGCATTTTTATTCAGTTAAAATGAATTAATATTGATACTATTATGAGTAAGGGCTGTCAACAGTGAATATCAAATTACCGCCATTTATTAAGTTATATCATCATCTCATTGCAGCGCCTTCTATCAGTGCCACTGATGCTGAGCTGGATCAAAGCAATGAAGTTGTTATCAATCTGCTGGCGGAATGGCTAAAAGAGATTGGTTTTTCGATTGAAATTCAAGCTGTCCCTGAAACCCGGGGTAAATTCAATCTACTGGCTACATTGGGCAGTGGTTCGGGAGGGTTACTACTGTGTGGTCATACGGATACCGTTCCTTTTGATGCCGGGCGCTGGACACAAGATCCCTTCACACTCACCGAACGCGATGGAAAGTTATATGGGCTTGGCACGGCTGATATGAAAGGCTTTTTTGCCTTTATCATTGATGCTCTGCGGGATATTGATGTCAGTAAACTCTCTCATCCTCTTTATATTCTGGCTACCGCTGATGAAGAAACATCAATGGCCGGCGCACGTTACTTTGCTGCCAATGCCAACATTCGGCCTGATTTCGCAATTATTGGTGAGCCAACATCATTACAACCGATCCGCGCCCATAAAGGACATATAGCTCAATCGATCCGAATTGAAGGAAAATCAGGGCACTCCAGCGATCCCGCGCGAGGTGTTAATGCCATTGATCTAATGTATGAATCCATTACTCGATTGATAGAACTGCGCAACACCTTGCAAGAGCGCTATCACAATCCGGCCTTCGTCATTCCCTATCCAACCATGAATTTCGGCCATATTCATGGCGGGGATGCTGCAAACCGCATTTGTGCTTGCTGCGAACTACATATGGATATCCGCCCTCTTCCTGGATTGACTTTGCAAGATTTAAATGGATTGCTGAATGAGACATTGGAACCCGTAAAACAACGCTGGCCCGGGCGCCTGAACGTAACGGAACTCCATCCCCCGATTCCGGGTTATGAATGCCCAACGGACCATAAATTGGTTGGTGTGATTGAAAAACTACTAGGAACGAAAGCGGATACCGTCAACTACTGTACAGAGGCGCCTTTTATTCAGGAGTTGTGCCCCACATTGGTCTTGGGACCGGGCTCGATTGAACAAGCACATCAACCCGATGAATTCTTGGATATGACATTTATTGAACCAACAAGGAAACTGCTTTCACAGATTGTGGAGCATTTTTGTTTGAATGCGGGTTGATTGTCACTACGTATAATAACCTCGGTGAGTGCCCGAGGTTTTTCTGCTTAAGATATCTGTTTTTTGTGCCAGCAAAATTAAACGATATGACAGCAGCCAATCATTCATTATTTGAATAATTTTATATTAAAAAAATGATTTCAATTCTTTTGATTAATGTTCAAGAATGACCACGTATTAAAATGTTATCACATACCCACTGGGTGCACCTTTCGTTCAAGTAAAAGAAAAACATGTTTAATACTACCGAGTTTTAGAATCCAATATTTAACTAAGGAATATAGTTAAACACCAAGAACATGATTTAAAGTTAATTTGAGGTAATATCAATGACATTCCCTATTTCAACATCAGCTGCTATTTTGACATGTGGAGCAATTTTTGCTGGAGCTGTAGTGCCACTGCAAGCTGGTGCTAACGCTGCATTAGGCCGCAATTTAGGGCATCCGCTATGGGGAACTATAGTATCACTTTTAGTGAGCTTATTAGCTGTTATTCCAGTTTTGCTAGCAATGAGAGTACCAACGCCACAGATTGCTCAGGCAGCAAACTTACCAATATGGTCTTGGTTTGGTGGTATTGCTGGAGTGATATACATTACTGCGGCTCTCATTCTGACTCCACAGCTAGGCGCAACTAATTTCATTATATGTGTGATAGCTGGTCAAATTATTACATCTGTACTGATTGATCATTTTGGATTAATGGGATTGCCAATTAAAGAAGTAAATTTAGGAAAGCTATTAGGAATAGTATTAATTTTTTCTGGTGTTCTGATGGTGCAATATTTCACTATGGTTACCAATAAAAGTTAGAAATAAATATCCATAGAAAACTTAACATTAAGCATTTTAACTCAATCAGTTACAAATAATAAAAAATTAAACCATTGTAAGTTTTTTTATTATCACATTTTATAAATATGCTTTGGTGATGTTAATACATCTTATGCTCTAATTTTTCATAGTATATGATTAGTTACTACGACATTGGCATCACCATGTTATTATAAGGAACCAAACATGAGTAAAGCACTTATACTTAAATCTAGCATTCTAGAGCAATACTCTCAAAGTAATAAAATGGTAGATTATTTTATTGAAAAATGGTCAAATAATAAACCAGAAAATAAAGTCACCATTCGAGATCTGGCTAAACATCCAATTCCTGTGCTTGATAATGAATTAGTAGGTGCATTATGCACAAATAATATTGATTTAACAGATCGACAAAAAGAAGCACTAAATTTATCTAATTCATTAATTTCAGAATTAAAAAATCATGACGTAATTGTTATTGCAGTACCTATGTATAACTTTAACATTCCAACTCAGTTAAAAAATTATTTTGACTTAATTATCCGTTCAGGCGTTACGTTTCGTTATACTGAGTCCGGCTCTAAGGGGTTAATAGAAGGCAAAAAAGCCATCGTATTGACCGCTCGTGGTGGGATCTACAAAGATAGCCCTTCTGATTTACTGACTCCATACATGAATCTCATTTTGAATTTTATTGGGATTACCGATGTTGAGTTCATTTTCGCAGAAGGATTATCGCTAGGAAATGAATCTGCCATGCAATCACAAAATAATGCGCGTAACATAATGGATGAAATGTTCTCTTAACTCCTATTCATAAGATGGCCAATTTACCATTGCAGTTTATGTGCTGTTTTTAATCTAACGATATCATTTTTTAATCTTTAAAACCACCTGAGTATATTTTTGTTACATTTTATGTTCCCTATTAAAAAAACTTTTCATTATAAGATCTATGAATAATTTACGAAATATTGACCTTAATTTATTAGTGACTTTGCAAGTTTTATTAATTGAAAAGCACATCACTCGTACGGCAAATAGACTACATAAAAGTCAACCAGCAATAAGCCATGCACTTGCAAATTTGCGTAATCTGTTTGATGATCCTTTGCTAGTTCGCCGCTCTGGAAAGCTTGAACTAACTATTCGAGCTCAAGAATTACTCATACCTCTTCGTGAGATTTTAGGACAAATTAATACACTAATTGAACCCCCATTATTCGATCCAGCTCAGACCAAAAGAACATTCTGTTTATCGATGTCAGACTATGGAGCTCGTGTTCTATTACCCATTTTAATCCGAACATTTCGCACTATTGCCCCTAATATTGAATTATCTATAAGTCAAGCTAGCCGGGAATCCATGCTTATTGACATAATCGATAACGAAGTTGATCTCGCTTTCGGAGTATTTCCGCAAAAGATACCTGAGGCTTTGCGGGTACACACTTTATTTGTCGAAAAATTTTCTTGTCTAGCTGACGCATCAACTATTCCAGAAAATGGATATCTAGACCGAAGTTCTTGGTTAGCACGCCCTCATGTATCTGTTGCTATGCGAGCAGGCGCAGAAGACGATATTGATCGTGTTTTAGCGAAAGAAGGTTTACATAGAAAGATTAGTGTGCAACTACCTCACTGGGGCATAGCCAATGATATCATTTCTGGAACTGATTTAATTCTCACAGTGGCTCACCGTAGTTTGAACAGTGTAAAAAATGACTCTAATCTACGGATATTTCCCCCACCATTTAATATTGCTCCTTTCGATTTTAAAATGGTTTGGCACAAACGGCAGGAAATAGATACTGCTCATTGTTGGTTAAGGCAGATAATCATGCGTCTTTTGAATGGCTGATTCACATAATAAGCTACTGTCTTGATCGTCAATCATCAGCATGCAAATGACAACTTGACACTTAGAAGGGCATCAGAGGTTATCTCAGTCAAGCGCTCAAGGACAATTTAGCAGAAACTGGCGTGACTTTGATCACTCAAAGGTACCGTAATATGAAAGAACATATCCTCACCGTGTGGAATAACATAATGTTATAAAATCATTTTATTATTGAAACGATCAATGGGCAGTTAAAGAATGTCTCTCAGATAGAGCACTCATGTCACCGCAGTATCAAGGGATTTCTATTAACTGTGTTGGGTGGACTCATTGCCTATTGTTTGAAAAAGAAGAAACCGTCACTGCATCTTTCCCATTCTGGCAAAGGTGACTTAGTGACGGCTTAAGCAGCATTCGGGTTATTTAGAATGCCGTTGTGACCACTATAGAAACTTCCACATTGCGATTAAGCTTATGCAAAGCCAGCTCTACCGTTTCCACTTTTGATGAATGCTCGACATCAAATAATCGATCAATTTGTATTGGTTTTTGCCCCATTTTACGTGCCAACTCAGATTTCCGAGTGCCCGTTTCAATCATAGCGTTATGCAACGCCGCTTTCATTGCCACCAGAACAGGTACATTTACAACATACTCACCATCCTTAGGTGCACTACCAAGGGGAATTGGGCTGCGTTCATCAATCTCTATCGCTATAGCCGTCACCAACCCCTCAACCGCTTCCAGAATTGCCTCATCAACAGAATCGCCCACTGAGTTCATCAGAGGTAGATTCCGGCATTTCTTTGGAACCGTGGTCGGGGAAAACTGAGCGCTGACCATTTAAGCTAACTTTTTGACTGCCACCTCCAAGTGCTTTTTTAAATTCAATGCCTTGTTGTTACAACTACCTCCTGAACCCACTGTATTTCATCTGCCCCCGCCAATATATTAATAACATTAAAGTTAAATTAGATAACAAATAAAAATAAAAACATTACACAAGTGTTTAATAACAATAAGTAACTAATATTTTCAGGGTGGCAGTCCGTGACGTTGAAATGGTGAGTTAACTCATTCTTTTCATATATCCCCAACATGAATTTATTTCCTGATCACTTTGAATATTACTCATCGGAAATAAGCCATTTCTCAATTGACTAAAAATCCCGCTTCGCCCATTCTATTTAGACATCTAAACGGATAGATACATAAACATTTAAACATCCAAACGTAAGCGGATATAACAAAAAACTCCGCTTGTTCAAGAGGGTACAGGGTATGAGTTTTTTTCACGCTAATCAGCGAGAAGCGCTGAATCAGAATTTAGCTGAGCTTGATGGGCAAATTCGTGTTTCCTTTGAATTCTTTCCACCCAGTACTCCTGAGATGGAACAAACCCTGTGGAAATCCATTGACCGTTTGAGCAAGCTGAAACCCAAATTTGTTTCCGTCACTTATGGCGCTAACTCAGGTGAACGTAATCGTACTCATAGCATCATCAAGGGAATCAAAGAAAAAACGGGGTTGGATGCGGCACCACACCTGACCTGCATTGATGCCAGCCGTGAAGAGCTACGCGACATTGCCCATGATTATTGGCGAAATGGCATTCGCCATATTGTGGCATTACGTGGCGATCTACCTAATGACAGCGGCAAACCAGAAATGTATGGTGCTGATTTAGTCGAGCTTTTAAAAAAAGAAGCCGATTTTGATATCTCTGTTGCTGCTTACCCGGAGGTACATCCAGAAGCGAAAAGCGCGCAAGCTGATCTGATTAATCTAAAGCGCAAAATTGACGCGGGAGCCAATCGTGCCATTACCCAATTCTTTTTTGATGTCGAAAGTTACCTGCGTTTTCGCGATCGCTGCGTTGCAACGGGAATTGATGTAGAAATTGTACCGGGCATTTTGCCTGTTTCGAATTTCCGTCAGTTACAACGATTTGCCACCATAACTAATGTTCGTATCCCAAGTTGGATGACAAAAATGTTTGAAGGGCTGGAAGATGATCCGGAAAGTCGCAACTTAGTCGGTGCCTCTATCGCAATGGATATGGTGAAAATTCTCAGTCGTGAAGGAGTGAAAGATTTTCATTTTTATACCCTGAACCGGGCAGAGCTGAGTTATGCCATCTGCCATACGCTAGGAGTCCGGCCTTCTTAATGATTTCAAATCAAAGCCGAACAGTTCCCCATTCGGCTTTGATGATTTAAAAATTCTTAAAAAACTATCCCGTATTTCGCATTCCTGCCGCAACACCTGCAATTGTCACCATCAGCGCCTGTTCAAGATGCGGGTCAGGATTTTCCTGTTGGCGAGAGCGCTGTAGCAATTCCGCTTGTAGTACGTTCAACGGATCAGTATATACGTTACGCAAAGCGATGGATTCTGCAATCCACGGCAAATCCGCCATTAATTGCTCATCCTGCGCAATAGCGAGTACCGTTTTGATATCTTCCGCAAGTTGGTTACGCAATTGTACTCCCAAAGGCCACAGTTTTGGCTCTACCAAACGTTGGTCGTAGTACTCCGCCAGCCATAAATCGGCTTTGGCAAACACCATCTCCAACATGGCAATACGTGTATTAAAGAATGGCCAGTCGCGGCACATATCCGTTAAAACCGATAGTTTGCCTTCAACTATGATTCGTTGCAGTGCTGCACCCGCACCTAACCATGCCGGCAACATCAGGCGGTTCTGTGTCCATGCGAATATCCACGGGATAGCTCGCAGACTTTCTACACCGCCTGTCGGGCGACGTTTAGCAGGTCGCGAACCCAACGGTAATTTTGCTAATTCTTGTTCAGGCGTTGCGGCCCTGAAATAAGGCACAAACTCCGGTTGTTCACGCACATAATCACGATACATATCGCAGGAAACATCCGAGAGTGTATCCATGATTTGATGCCATTCTGGTTTGGGTTCCGGCGGTGGCAATAAGTTTGCTTCCAGTATCGCACTGGCATACAACGCCAGACTGCTGATCGTCACCTGCGGCAAGCCGAACTTAAAGCGGATCATTTCTCCCTGCTCAGTGACACGCAATCCTCCTTTCAGACTGCCCGGTGGCTGAGAGAGCAAAGCTGAATGCGCTGGCGCACCACCACGACCAATCGTGCCGCCGCGTCCGTGGAACAAGGTTAATGTCACACCTTCTTGTTCACACAATTTGATTAAAGCATCCTGTGCCCGGTATTGTGCCCAAGATGCCGCCATCACCCCGGCATCTTTTGCTGAATCTGAATAACCGATCATCACCATCTGCTTATCCTTAATCAGATCGCGATACCATGTTATTCCCAGCAATTGCCGAATCACACTTTCTGCATTATTCAGGTCATCAAGGGTTTCGAACAACGGCGCCACAGGCAATGATAATGAACAACCCGCCTCTTTCAGCAATAATTTCACCGCCAACACATCAGAAGGCACTTTCGCCATGGAAATAACATAGGCAGCAATCGCATCTTGTGGTGATTCGGCAATGACTTTGCAAGTTTCAAAAACCTCTTGGGTTTCTGCACTTGGCTGCCAGTCACGCGGAATAAGAGGGCGTTTCGAATTCAATTCACGCAACAAAAACGCCTGTTTCTCGGCTTCAGGCCAGCTTGCATAATTCCCCATTTCCAAATATTGCGTTAACTCTGCAATGGCATCAGTATGGCGAGTACTTTCCTGACGAATATCAATCCGCACCAAAGACAGGCCAAAGCAGCGGATCCGGCGCAAGGTATCCAGCAACTGCCCATTCGCAATAATCTCCATTCCGCAGGATTTCAGGGATTGGTAACAAGCATACAAGGGTTGCCAAAGTTGTTCGTTATGCAGCAGCAAATCCGTGGGGGGTAAAGCTTGTTCACCTTTAAGGCATTTCTCCAAATAAGCCAGAGTGTTACTCAATTGCGTTCGCAATTGTTTGGCAATTTCACGGTAAGGCTCTAAAACATGCTCACCACCCGCCATTTGACGAAGTTTGGGTGTACATTCCGACATGGAGAGTTCAGAAACGAGAATCTGTATATCTTTCAAAAACAGATCGGCAGCCTTCCAACGGCTGAGCAACAGGACATGGCGGGTAATTTCGGCGGTAACGTTAGGATTACCATCACGATCTCCCCCCATCCAGGAAGTGAAACGAACTGGTACGGCTTCCACTGGCAAGTGATATCCGATGGATGCTTCCAACTGTTCATTGAATTCACGCAGGAACGCCGGCACACCTTCCCACAGACTGTTTTCAACTACCGCAAACCCCCATTTTGCTTCATCGATTGGGGTTGGGCGAATCTTACGGATCTCATCAGTATGCCATGATTGGGCAATCAACTGACGTAAGCGACGCATAATATTATTGCGCTCATAATCGGCCAAATCATCATGATCAAGCTGTGCCAGACAGCCATTCACTTCAACGAGTTTATGAATCAATGTTCGGCGGGCAATTTCTGTCGGGTGTGCCGTCAAGACTAGTTCAATCGCCAAGTCATTCACTGCTTTGATCAAATCATCATTGCTGAATTGTTTGTCTTTCAGACGATTGAATAATGCTGCCAGCGCTACCGGATTACTCGCAGCTTCTCCATGGGGTGAAATGCTGTGATATTGTTCGGCCACGTTAGCCAGATTTAAAAACTGGTTAAAGGCACGAGCGACAGGGAGTAATTCATCATTGGATAAATTTTCCAGTGTCGATAAAAGCTGTTGACGATGAGCCTCGTTACCTGCGCGGGATGATTTGGATAACTTCCTGATCGTTTCAACTTTATCAAGAATATCTTCTCCCAAAGCCTCTTTAATCGTGTCGCCCAGCAACTTACCGAGCATACTGACATTACTTCGCATTGCGGAATATTGTTGATTCATGTGGTTCCTGGCCTTGTGTTGCTGTATGTTACCCATTTCACCAGATGGCTGGTTCAATCGGCATCTATCCTGTATCTGTCAAGATTAGAGCTGTTCTTTTGTTTATCTCTAACGCTCTATTCATATCAGAAAACAAACTATTTGGGCGGATTTTATGAAATTTAATCAAGATTTCTTTTTTATAAGACAATCCGATGGCTTGCTTTGTTTGTTCTCAATAAATTTGTTTTTTCAATAAGTTATTTTTTAAATATAAAGAGCAATAAGATGTTTTTGATTGGCGGGATGATGATACAGGCAGGGATAGTTCATCATATCCCCGCCCAAAACCACAAATTAGAGAAGCTGTGAGAGGCGATTTAAATCTGATTGGATTGCTCCCGCGGTAACGTCCCGCCCGGCACCAGGGCCACGGATCACCAGCGGATTATCACGATACCAGCGGCTTTCTATCGCAAATACGTTATCCGCTGGCAGCAATGAAGCTAACGGATGATCATTACGCACCGCTTCCACACCCACTTTCGCTTTACCACTGGCATCAAAGCGCGCGACATATCGTAGTACCATGCCCATTTCCCGTGCTGCCTCCAACCGTTGAAGCATCTGGGCATTAATAGCAGCGCTGTTTTCAAAAAATTCTTCGATGGAACCGATTCGTGCCTCTTCCGGCACCAGTGATTCAACACGAACGTGATCAGGTTCTATCTCGTAACCCGCTTCTCTGGCTAAAATAACCAGCTTACGCATCACATCCTGACCAGAAAGATCGATACGCGGATCAGGTTCCGTCAATCCTTGCTGCCATGCCTGTTCGACCAAATCACTGAAAGGGACAGAACCATCAAATTGCAAGAATAGCCATGATAACGTTCCGGAAAAGATCCCGCTGATGGACAGGATAGTATCTCCACTTTCCCGTAAGTCCCTGACCGAGTGATTAATCGGCAACCCTGCGCCAACTGTGGCATTGTATAACCAATGGCGTCCCGTTTTTGCAAAGGCATCGCGGATCATACGATATGTGTTGCTATCGGAAGAACCGGCCACTTTGTTGGCACTGATAACGTGAAATCCATAGCTGGCAAAATCGATATATTCTTTGGCGAGTTCTTCACTTGCCGTCACATCCAGTACCACCAAATCATCATAAGGATGTGCTCTCATCCATAAAAACAGAGCATCGTCTTCATGTTTAGTCGCTTCGTCATCAAAGAACGCCAACGCACGACTGGCATCAATCCCTTGATAATTCAGTAAACTTCGGCAACTATCCACAACACCCGCCAGAATAAACTCAAAATCACTGCGGGCTGAAATATGCTTCTGTTCACGAGCAAATAGTTCTAACCAACGTGAGCCAATGTTTCCTTTGCCAAACAGCACCAAACCGATGCGTTTTTCTGCCCGAAACAGACTTTGGTGCAGACCCTGAATCAGGTGCGAAGTTTGGTTCAGGCGCAGAACAGCAACAAGGCTGATGCCATCTTCCGCATGCCAGATAAATTCAACAGGCTGATCTTTTAATTGTTGATAGAAACGATGGCAATGCAGCGGATTTTTACAGACGCCAGCCCCCACCAATGCCACCAGCGCCAAACCTTCACGCAGGGAAAGTTTTCCGGGCAAAGCGGCATCCTGCAAAACATCAAGGGCACCGTTCACAATCTCAGAGGTATAGCAAAGCTGAATAAGATTACAGTCCGCATGCAGTCCTGTCGCCAGCGGCCGGATTTGGGCGCGTTTCAACAGTGAATCAATATCGTTGTAGATTTGCTTAAAGTCGTGGGCTGACGATACATGCAATTCAATCAGGCAAACATCATCATGGCTGGTAACAATTTTCGCTCCAGTCCCTGTTGCCAGCACCCGCTCAATGCGAGTCGAACCTTGCTCAGGCTGGTAGCTGCAACGCAATTGCAGATCAATATCGCTGGTGGAAACAGGCTGTAATGTGCGGGTATGAAGTACAGGTGCCGCCAAACGGGCCAATTCACTGGCTTCATCCAAGCGTAACAAAGGTAGCAGGCACGCATCTTTGACTTTACGCGGATCGGCACTATAAACCCCTGCAACATCACTCCATATAGTGACTTTTTGGGTTCCCGCCAATGCACCAACCTGTGTGGCAGAATAGTCACTGCCATTGCGCCCCAACAGGACGGTTTCACCATTTTGGTTACTAGAGATGAACCCCGTGACAACCAAACGCTTATGAGGATTTTGGATCAATAACTGGCTGAGCAAGGGTTGGGACAAACTCACATCAACCTGTGGCTGAGCAGCTCGTTCTGCCCGCAGAAATTGGCGTGCATCCAGCCATGCACTAGGGAGGCCCTGATGCTCAAGTAACGCCGCCATCAAACGTGCAGACCAAATCTCACCATGACCGACAACTTCTGCATAAGTGATATCTGTAACGGGCTTATCTAACAGTGCACTCAATCTCTCCAGATCAGCGATAAACTTTGTGACCAGCTCTTCTGCTACCGACTCAGGCAATAAGCCACGGATCAACTCTTGCTGATAGCGCCGTAGTGATTGCTGGACTTGATGTGCTGATATCCGGTCACTCTGGCTCAGTTTCAGCCAATCAATAAGCTGATTCGTTGTACTCCCTGCCGCTGATACCACCATCAAATCACCCGGCTGGCTATAGTTCGCCATAATATCTGCAACCCGCTGATAACATTTCACATCGGCCAGGCTGCTACCGCCAAATTTATGTAATTGGCGGCCAGATTCCGCCCCCGCTGTTGCCAGTGCACTCATGATTAATGATTACCTCGTTGTCGCTGCCTGAAACGCATTGTCCAGATCAGCAATTAAATCCTGACTATCTTCAATTCCTACAGAGACACGAAGAAGCAAATCCGTAATCCCTGCCTGAGCCCTTGCTTCTGCCGACATTCCCGCGTGTGTCATTGTTGCGGTATGAGAAATCAACGATTCCACGCCACCGAGAGATTCAGCCAGAGTAAATAATTTTAATGCAGATAAAAAGCGGCGCATGGTTAGTTCATCACCATCCAATTCGAAACTCAGCATCGCCCCAAAACCCTTTTGCTGTTTAACGGCAATTTCATGTCCGGGATGGCTTTTCAGCGCAGGATAATAGAGCTTTTTCACTTGTGGTTGCTGTTGTAAATAATCAGCAATAACAGCAGCATTATTCTGTTGAAGCAGCACACGGGCAGATAAGGTACGGATGCCGCGCAGCAACAAATAGCTGTCAAAAGCTGCCCCTGTTACACCAATATTGTTCGCCCACCATGCCAAATCTTTGGCAATTTCCGGATCTTTGGCAATGATCGCCCCTGCAATCAGGTCAGAATGCCCGTTCAGATATTTCGTGCAGGAATGCACCACTAAGTCCGCCCCCAAATCCAATGGCTTTTGCAGTACAGGACTCAGGAAGGTGTTATCCACGATAGCCAATGCCCCCACTTCATGGGCCAGCTCGCAAATATATTGAATATCGACAATTCGTAACAGAGGATTGCTCGGTGTTTCAATCAACACCAGTTTAGGCTTTCGTGCCAATGCCTGTTTCAGAGCCTGATCATCTGACTGATCAACAAAGAGCACATTGTATGCACCACGTTTGCTCAAGCTATCAAACAGACGGTAACTTCCACCATAACAATCATGGGGAGCTACTAATAAATCCCCCGGTTTCAGAAATACAGTGCATAGCAGATGAATGGCTGACATACCGCTGCTGGTCATCACTGCCCCAGTACCACTTTCCAGATCTGCCAAAACCTGTTGGACAACATCGCGGCCTGGATTACCACGTCGAGAATAATCATGCGCTCTGGGTTCGTTGAAACCAGTAAAGTTATATGTGCTGGAAAGATAAATAGGTGGAACCACACAGCCATATTGTTCATCAATATTTGAGCCACTGTGAACCGCAATTGTCGCTTGCTTACATCCCATAACCTTTACCCATCATTGTTATTATTGGCGTCATGCAAGGATAACGATCGGAAGCATAGACGTCAACACATCTAGACATCCAAAATCATTTGCGGTTTAATACGGCAGTCTGATACTACAATTAGGCGATTATCCTTATGCTTTATATTTCTTCTGGTTATACTTTATAAGTCAGTGAGACTGGAGCGATATAGTCGATAGGCGAATTATGCTAGACTACCGAATTACCGACATGAAAACAGATCAGAAATACCCTCCAACTTCTGATTTCAATTACTTGTTTTAAAAATTATTTAAGGTATCTCATGGCTGAGTGGAATGGTGAGTATGTCAGCCCTTATGCTGAACATGGCAAAAAAAGTGAACAGGTCAAAAAAATTACGGTTTCAATCCCGTTAAAGGTGTTGAAAATCCTGACTGATGAGCGTACCCGTCGTCAGGTGAACAATCTGCGTCATGCAACAAATAGCGAATTGCTGTGTGAAGCTTTTCTCCATGCGTTCACTGGACAGCCTCTGCCTGATGATGATGATTTGCGTAAAGAACGTCATGATGAAATCCCTGAAGCAGCGAAAATCATGATGCGTGAGCTCGGTATTGATCCTGAAACATGGGAATATTGATAACAAAAACGCCCGATGCAGAACATCGGGCGTTTTTGTTTCAACTATCCTGCCTGTATTGAGTACCGGCAGGGAAAAGTCATTACTTCTTAGTACCTGGAACGCTGAAACGTTTGTTAAAGCGATCAACACGACCACCGGTCGCAACGTCACGCTGCTTACCAGTGTAGAATGGGTGGCATGCACCACAAACGTCCAGGTTCAGGTTGTGACCTACGGTAGAGTTGATTTTGATAACGTTACCGCAAGAGCAAGATGCAGTAATTTCTTCGTACTTAGGATGGATACCTTGTTTCATGGGAAACCTCTATTCAGGCCGTGTCGCTATCCGGCCCTGTTGCCGCCAGACACCACACGTCATGTTGATAAAAATGTCGTGTTGATAAAAATCAGTATCGGTAATTTCTATACCAAAGGCGGCGGATCATACAGAAAATCTGTTCATCACGCAATGAAATCTGCTGATTTGCTATGATACCCTTATCGCTCTACTTTCTTTTACCTGGTCATTAATTATCCGGAAAACGCCTTATGACAGTTGTTCAGGTCGTGTTGCCTGTCCCCTTAACCCGCGCTTTTGATTATCTATTACCCGAAGGACTACCTTTGCCAACTCTCGGTGTTCGCGTGAACGTGCCGTTTGGCAAACGTAATGCAATAGGCATAGTCACAGGTATTGCAGACAATAGCGAATTTTCTCCCGAACAGCTCAAGTCTATTTCCGGCATTCTTGATGTCCAGCCACTTTTTCCCGACGACCTTTGGCAATTGCTCTTGTGGTCAGCCAGCTATTATCACTATCCGCTGGGGGAAGTTTTGTTCCATGCTCTGCCCATTTTGCTACGACAGGGAAAACCGGCAGAGTTTTCTCCACTATGGCAATGGCATGTCACTGAAACTGGACGCGAGTTCCCACTCGAACAACTCAAGCGTTCTACCAAACAGCAGCAGGCCTTAGCCACTTTGCGCCAAAAGCCGGTTTACCGCCACCAAGTCGCTGAATTGGAATTAAGTGAAAGTGCATTGCAATCACTGAAAAAGAAGTCACTGATTGAGCTTTGTCCAATACAGCCGGAAGCTGAAAATTGGCATGAAGATTTTAACATCATCGGTGAACGGCTAAAGCTGAATACAGAACAGGCCACCGCGATAGGCGCCATTCGCGCAGAAGATAACACGTTCTCCCCGTGGCTGCTTGCGGGGATTACGGGTTCAGGCAAAACGGAAGTCTATCTCAGCGTATTGGAAAACATTCTTGAACAGGGTAAACAAGCGCTGATTTTGGTGCCAGAAATTGGGTTGACGCCACAAACTATTCGCCGATTCCGGGAACGTTTCGACGCACCTGTTGATATCCTTCACTCAGCATTGAATGACAGCGAACGATTAGCCGTTTGGCTGCGGGCGAAGCGGGGAGAAAATGCTATCGTCATCGGTACACGCTCAGCCTTGTTTACTCCCTTTGCCCATCTGGGAGTCATCATTATTGATGAAGAGCATGACAGTTCCTACAAACAACAGGAAGGCTGGCGCTATCATGCCCGTGATTTGGCGGTATTTCGCGCCAAAAAAGAGGGAATTCCGATCATTATGGGAACGGCCACACCAGCACTGGAAACACTATATAACGTTCAGCAGGGGAAATACCGCCAACTCACATTGACCAAACGAGCAGGCCACGCCCAACCAGCGACTCAGCATTTGCTGGATCTGAAAGGATTACCGTTGACTGTCGGGTTATCACAACCGCTCATCAACCGCATCAAAGAGCACCTCAAGGCGGACAATCAGGTTATTCTGTTTTTGAACCGTCGTGGCTATTCTCCCGCCCTGCTTTGCCACGAATGCGGCTGGATAGCGGAATGCCAGCGCTGTGATCATTATTACACGTTGCACCAAAACCATCGCCACCTACGCTGCCATCACTGTGACAGCCAACGACCGATCCCACGCCAGTGCCCACAATGTGGTTCCACTAACCTAATCCCTGTCGGTCTGGGCACGGAACAGCTTGAAGATGGCATCACCCAACTGTTTCCCAATATTCCTGTCACCCGCATTGATCGTGATACCACCAGCCGCAAAGGGGCATTGGAACAGCAACTGGCTGAAGTTCATCAAGGTGGGGCACGCATTTTGATTGGTACTCAAATGCTGGCGAAAGGTCATCATTTCCCCGACGTGACTTTGGTCTCCTTACTTGATGTTGATGGAGCCCTGTTCTCTGCCGATTTTCGGGCAGCAGAACGTTTTGCCCAACTGTATACTCAAGTCTCCGGTCGGGCAGGACGAGCGGGCAAGCGAGGTGAAGTTGTCCTGCAAACCCACCATCCTGAGCACCCACTATTACAGGTACTACTGGAAAAGGGCTACGATGCCTTTGCGCAACAAGCGATGGAAGAACGACAACAAGTGCATCTGCCACCTTTTGCCAGCCACATCTTGCTCCGCTCAGAAGATCATGACAATCAACAAGCCCCCGCATTTTTGCAACAAATGCGTCAATTGCTTGAACATCATCCATTGTATGATAACCAACTATGGATCATGGGCCCTGTACCGGCATTACAAGCCAAACGCGGCGGTCGTTATCGCTGGCAATTAATGGTGCAACATCCTTCACGTATCTTCCTACAGAAAATGATGGCGGGGATCTACCCACAAATCACTGCACTGCCACAGGCACGCAAGGTGAAATGGAACATTGACGTTGACCCGACCGAAGGTTGATAACAGAAAATCATTAACCAATAACAGAAATAGAGGCAATTATTTCCTTAATTTGCGAAGTATCTCTAAGAAATGATTCATATCACACTTTTTATGCAAACAAAGTAACGGATTGGCTTATTAATCAGTTTAAAATGAACTTATTAATATGACTGTAGAAAACGATCCGCCAGAGCTTCTTTCTTAGGCATAACCGGCGTTTTTTAGCAGACTGAGAGCAATCGTTTTGCTGCCTGTAGAAAGCGAGAAATGAACTATGGAAAAAAAGAATTGCACACTGGCAACCATGAAAGATGTTGCCAAAGTGGCTGGTGTTTCTACTGCAACTGTATCAAGAACACTTATGAATCCTGATAAGGTTTCTGCTCGTACGCGTCAAAAAGTAGAAAATGCCGTACTGGAAGTGGGTTACTATCCTCACAATCTTGCCAAAAATCTACGGCGCAATGAATCCAGGGCGATTTTAGTTATTGTGCCCAATATCAGCGATCCTTTCTTCACCGAAGTCATCCGCGGCATTGAAGAAACCGCAGCCGAACATGGCTATCTGGTTCTGATTGGTGACTGTAAACATCAGCAGCAACAGGAGCATGCGTTTATCAATCTGTTGATCACCAAACGCATTGATGGCATGGTGCTATTGGGTTCCAATATTCCTTTCGATGTTTCCAAAGAAGAGCAAAAAAACCTGCCGCCAATGGTCATGGCCAATGAATTCGCACCGGAGCTGGAACTTCCGACTGTCCATATTGATAACCTGACAGCCGCATTCAATGCCACCCATCATCTGCAAAAACTGGGGCACAAACGCATCGCCTGTATTACAGGGCCGGATAACATGCCACTGTGCCATTATCGATTACAAGGGTACATTCAAGCCCTGCGTCGCACAGGAGGAGAAATTCTGGAAGAATATATTGTCCGTGGTGATTTCACCCATGAAAGTGGCGCTGAATTGGCGGAAACCCTATTGACTCTACCAGAGCCTCCGAGTGCGATTTTCTGCCATAGCGATGTCATGGCCATGGGCGCAATGTGGCAAGCCAAGAAAATGGGGTTAAAATTACCAGAAGAACTCTCGGTTATTGGTTTCGATAATTTGAATCTGGCTCAATACAGTGAACCGGCGCTAACCACAGTGAAACAACCTCGTTATGAGATTGGGCGTCATTCTATGCTTTTGTTGCTGGAACAGCTTCAAGGCCGATGGGTTTCCAAAGGCTCAAGGTTACTGGATGCAGAATTGATCATTCGCTCGAGTACCTGTTCGCCTAAAAGCTAGCCAAATAACAGTAGGTTAAGTAACATTGGTTATCTATTCCTTAATTTTTAATAAATCAGCGAATTAAACAGTGGCACAACGAGATTATGTGAGTCGCGGGCAGAGCAATCCCCGTCGGAAAAGTACTGGTAAGAAGAAAAATCAGTCTCAAGGATTACCCAAAACTACATTAGCCGTTGCTGTGGCCTTGGTGGTCATATTTATTGGTGGCCTTTATTTCATCGTGCACAACAAAAAAGAAAGTGTACAAAATGCCATCCAGCCTTCTCACCAAACCAAAGGTCATGGCCTGCCCCCTAAACCAGAAGAGCGCTGGAGCTATATCAAAGAGCTGGAAAACCGGCCGGTTAATGAGTCTTCAATACAAGATCCCACTGCGATATTGAATCAACCGCTAAACCATGCCCCTCAATTGACACCAGAACAGAAGCAATTGCTTGAACAGATGCAGGCGGATATGCGCCAGCCTCCTATCTCGTTGAAAGAAGTTCCCTACAATAGTGAGCCTGTTCCACGTACGCGCGTTGTGATCAATCCACCTTCAGAAGAATATATGCGGCAGCAATCTCAGCAGTATTCACCAGAGCAAAAAGCAACGGCTGCTCAGGAAAGCAACTCATCCGCTTCCTCCCAAAATTCCGGTGACACTAAACCAAAATCTGCAACAAATGACACCAGATTGATGCTACAATGCGGCTCCTTCCGCACGATGGAGCAAGCCGAATCTGTCCGTGCCAGCCTTGCATTCGCAGGCATTGAAAGCCAGATTACCACGAAAGACAATTGGAACCGTGTTGTACTCGGCCCTTATAAGAATAAGTCCAGTGCTGAAAAAATGCGTGAAAAGGTTGCTGGTGCAGGTGTATCTGACTGTATTCCTCGCCCGGTTGGGGGTTGAAAAGTCAGAAAATTCCCCCATCTTAATCGTTAATAACATACACACGGTGCTTTTATCAGCAATACCACAAGCAATTGCAGAATAACCAGCCAACATCCCGTGTGTACCATCTTCTATTTTGTAACCAGGGGCTAACTCGTGACTACAATCGTAAGTGTTCGCCGTAATGGCAAAGTCGTCATCGGTGGTGATGGACAAGCAACCATGGGTCATACCGTGATGAAAGGCAATGTCCGCAAAGTACGCCGCCTTTACAATGACAAAGTCATCGCGGGTTTTGCCGGCGGTACTGCCGATGCCTTCACACTGTTCGAACTGTTTGAACGTAAACTCGAAATGCATCAAGGGCATCTGACCAAAGCGGCTGTTGAACTGGCCAAAGACTGGCGAACGGATCGCATGCTACGCAAGCTGGAAGCCCTGCTTGCAGTCGCAGATGAAAATGCTTCTCTGATTATTACAGGTAACGGTGATGTGATTCAGCCAGAGAATGATCTTATTGCCATTGGTTCCGGAGGCTCATACGCACAGGCTGCCGCCCGCGCAATGCTGGAAACCACGGAACTCGGTGCCAGGGAAATTACCGAACGCGCCCTGTCCATCGCTGGCGATATCTGCATCTACACCAACCATAATCACAACTTCGAAGAACTGCCTTCGAAAGCGTAAGGATAGATAGTATGTCTGAAATGACTCCTCGCGAAATTGTCAGCGAACTCGACAATCACATCATCGGTCAAGACAAAGCAAAACGCGCTGTTGCCATTGCTCTGCGCAACCGCTGGCGTCGTATGCAGTTGGATGAATCACTGCGCCAAGAAGTTACCCCAAAAAATATTCTGATGATAGGCCCAACCGGTGTCGGTAAAACCGAAATCGCCCGTCGTCTGGCAAAACTGGCTAACGCTCCCTTTATCAAGGTTGAAGCAACCAAATTCACTGAAGTGGGTTATGTTGGCAAAGAAGTTGATTCCATTATCCGTGATCTGACTGATGCCGCTGTAAAAATGGTTCGTCTGCAATCTATTGAGAAAAACCGCTATCGCGCCGAAGAGCTGGCAGAAGAGCGTATTCTGGATGTCCTGCTGCCACCGGCCAAAAATAACTGGGGACAGACAGAAGCTCAGTCCGAGCCATCTTCAACCCGTCAGGCATTCCGTAAAAAACTGCGTGAAGGCCAGTTAGACGACAAAGAAATTGAAATCGAAGTTTCAGCCGCTCCAGTTGGCGTTGAAATCATGGCGCCTCCGGGCATGGAAGAGATGACTAATCAGTTGCAATCCATGTTCCAGAATCTGGCAGGCCAGCGCCAGAAAAACCGCAAGATGAAAATAAAAGACGCGTTCAAGCTGCTGGTAGAAGAAGAAGCCGCAAAACTGGTTAATCCTGAAGAATTGAAACAGCAAGCGATTGATGCGGTTGAACAGCACGGTATCGTCTTTATCGATGAGATCGATAAAATCTGTAAACGCGGCCAGACTTCCGGCCCGGATGTTTCACGTGAAGGTGTTCAGCGCGATCTGCTGCCACTGGTAGAAGGTTGTACCGTTTCCACCAAACACGGTATGGTCAAAACCGATCACATTCTGTTCATCGCCTCCGGCGCTTTCCAGGTTTCCAGCCCTTCAGACCTGATCCCTGAACTTCAGGGCCGTTTGCCAATCCGCGTTGAATTGCAAGCACTGACAACTGAAGACTTTGAACGTATTCTGACTGAACCTAATGCCTCACTGACTGAGCAATATAAAGCTCTGATGGCTACCGAAGGTATGGGTATTGAATTCACTACTGATGGTATCCGCAAAATCGCGGAAGCAGCATGGCAAGTGAATGAAACCACCGAAAACATCGGTGCCCGTCGTCTTCATACCGTGCTTGAGCGTATGATGGAAGATATTTCTTTCGACGCCAGCGAGAGCCAAGGACAGTTGGTTGAAATCAATGCCGATTATGTCAAAGAACATTTAGATGAGCTGGTTGCGGATGAAGACCTGAGCCGGTTTATTTTATAATCAGTAATATTGACCTGATTTAATCTGGTTCGCCGGACTTATTCACGCAAGCAATTCAATGTGAAGAAAAACGCGAAAACAGTGGAAGAAATCGTAAAATGGGAGGCTTTTAGCCTCCCATTTCTCTATTTTCGATGATATAAAATTTATCATCCACTAATCACGTAATGATAAATAGTGACAATATGAGCTCAACAACGTCTATCAGTCAGATACAGGCATGGCTGGAAAGCTTACGCCCCAAAACATTACCTCTGGCCGTAGCTGCCGTCGTAACTGGTTCAGCCCTTGCATCATGGACGGGACATTTCAAATGGCCTGTGGCGTTGCTGGCTTTATTAACTGCGGCCATACTGCAAATTCTTTCCAACCTCGCCAATGACTATGGCGATGTAGCCAAAGGCAGTGATGCAGAAAAACGTATCGGCCCAATGCGTGGCATGCAAAAAGGCCTGATTACAGCAAAGCAGATGAAAAACGCATTGAAGATCACGGTGCTGCTCTCTTGCCTGTCAGGCATTTCTCTCATTGTCGTGGCCTGTAATAGCCTGAGCGATGTTATCGGTTTCTTGACTCTGGGATTATTGGCGATTATCGCGGCTATCACATATACCGTAGGAGCCAGACCTTACGGCTATCTTGGGCTGGGTGATATTTCTGTCCTGATTTTCTTTGGCTGGTTGAGTGTTCTTGGTACCTATTACCTGCAAGCCAGTACCTTTTCCCTGGATACGATCCTGCCCGCAACCGCCTGTGGTTTACTTTCCGTTGCAGTTTTAAATATTAATAACTTGCGCGATATCGAAAATGATCGGCAAAACGGCAAAAATACACTGGCTGTCAGATTGGGGGGAAAAAAAGCACGTTACTACCATGCTGCCCTGATAATCGGTGCCATGTCTTGCCTTATCATCTTTACGTTCCAGTATTTAACCACTTGGACTAGCTGGCTATTTTTACTTGCCTTTCCTCTATTATTGAAACACATGTTGCAAGTACTGCGTGATCCGACACCCGAAGGTATGCGCCCTAAGCTGGTACAAATGGTCAAAGCGGCATTACTGACCAATGTGCTGTTTTCCATCGGGTTGGTACTTAATTAAGCGAGTAGACATCAATTTTATACATAAGTTTTAAGATTGATGATTTTGCCAACATTGGCTTTAAAAGGATATACTGTCCGTCCCTTGCATAAACCAGACGTAAATCCCATGAAATATGATACTTCCGAACTTTGTGATATCTATCAAGAAGATATAAACGTGGTAGAACCACTATTTTCCAACTTTGGTGGGCGTACTTCATTTGGTGGTCAGATCATCACGGTGAAATGCTTTGAAGACAATGGCCTGCTTTATGATTTACTTGAAGAAAATGGGCTTGGCCGTATTCTGCTCGTCGATGGTGGTGGATCGGTACGCAAGGCACTTGTTGATGCCGAATTGGCTCAACTTGCCGCCAATAATGAGTGGGAAGGCATTGTCGTCTATGGCGCGGTACGTCAGGTTGATCACCTTGCTGAACTTGATATTGGTATTCAGGCAATGGCCGCCATTCCTGCCGGTTCCAATAGCGAAGGCGTGGGTGAAAGTGATATCAGAGTGAACTTCGGTGGCGTAACTTTCTTCTCTGGTGACTACCTCTACGCAGACAACACCGGCATTGTGTTATCAGATGTACCACTGGATCTTGACGAAGACAGTGACGACGATGAAGCGTAATACCCATTATCTTTATTGGATATAAAAAAAGGGCGCAATCATCGCCCTTTTTCAGCTAAGCCTTTAGATACCTTATTGTACATCTTCCATCTTACCCAACAGGGTACGTAAGCGCTCTTGCCATGCTGATTGTTCTTGTTTGAGCTGCTCATTTTCACGTGCCAGTGAATCACGGCTGTCTGTCACATTCTGAACATTCTGAGATAACGCCGCATTCTGTTCTTTTAATTCTTCAATTTCCATTTGCAGCAAAGTGATGGTATCAATCGCCTGCTGAACTTTAGATTCTAGCTTTTCAAACACTTCAAATGACATTCTCGGGCCCTCTTGTAAGCAATCTCTTGATTGTATTTAGCCTATTAACGCCTGTCTAGTTTCATCCTTTCAATGTGCGTTATAACGAGAAATATAGCGACTAAAGCAAAATGTATACAAGATCACATTTCCAAGTGAAAGAAAGCCATAATCAAATGCGAATTCGCTCATTTTGTTGACGCAACACGCATATTTCAATTTCGCTATTTCTCGTTTACGCGCATTAACGATAAATTCACAGGCACCTTTCTCTTAATATATAAGAAATGACTAATCATTAATCTTTCCCTGTACTTTTTTATAGGATTTATAGGATATAGAAATGAGCCAAACCACTAATCCAACATTATCAGGTCAATGCGTTTCAGAATTTCTGGGTACTGCATTACTCGTTTTCTTTGGCTTAGGCTGTGTTGCTGCCGCCCGGCTTGCAGGGGCACAACTGGGTTTATGGGAAATCAGTATTATCTGGGGTTTTGGTGTTGCCTTGGCAGTTTATCTGACCGCAGGGATCTCAGGTGCACACCTCAATCCCGCAGTCACCATTGCACTATGTTTATTCGCTAACTTTGACAGAAAAAAAGTGCTGCCTTACATCATTGCCCAAATGCTTGGGGGCTTTGTTGCAGCTCTCATCATCTATATGATGTATTACAATCTCTTCCTGGATTATGAACAAGTTCACAACACGATTCGGGGTTCACAGGAAAGTCTCTTCACGGCGGGAGTTTTCTCTACTTACCCTGCTGCACAGATCTCCGTACTACAGGCATTTATCGTCGAAGTTATTATCGCCGCCGTTCTGCTGTGCCTGATTTTGGCCCTGACAGATGATGGCAACGGCATCCCGCGCGGGCCTTTAGCCCCTCTGCTGATTGGTATTCTCATTGCGGTTATCGGTGGTTCATTCGGTCCCCTGACCGGATTTGCCCTGAACCCGGCCCGTGACTTCGGCCCCAAATTGGTTGCTTATTTAGCAGGTTGGGGAGATGTTGCCCTGACAGGCGGCCGAGATATTCCTTATTGCCTTGTTCCTTTGGTAGCTCCTGTCGTTGGCGCGATTTTAGGCGCTTTTGGCTACCGTAAACTGATTGCTCGCCATTTACCGCGCGAGATTTAAACTTGCCATACTTAAGTGATGGCAATCCAATAAAACAATAAAAAATGAGTCATTGAAACCAGGTTATAGTTATGACAACAGAAAATATCACTGAAAAAAAATATATCGTCGCTCTGGATCAGGGCACAACCAGTTCACGAGCTGTTGTGCTTGATCACGATGCCAATATTGTCTGCATCTCACAACGCGAATTCCCTCAAATTTACCCCAAACCAGGTTGGGTAGAGCACGACCCAATGGAAATCTGGGCAAGCCAGAGTTCTACACTGGTTGAAGTACTGGCAAAAGCAGATATCAGTTCCGATCAAATTGCCAGCATTGGTATTACTAACCAACGGGAAACAACCATTGTCTGGGAAAAAGAGACTGGTAAGCCTGTTTATAATGCGATTGTATGGCAATGCCGCCGGACAGCAGATATCTGTACCAAACTGAAACAAAAAGAGGGTTTGGAAGAGTATATCCGCCACAATACAGGTTTAGTCGTTGATCCCTATTTCTCCGGCACAAAAATAAAATGGATTTTAGATAACATCGAAGGCGTTCGTAAACGCGCCGAAAACGGAGAGCTTTTATTCGGTACAGTCGATACGTGGTTAGTCTGGAAAATGACTCAGGGACGTGTACATGTGACCGACTATACCAATGCTTCCCGTACCATGTTGTTCAATATCCATAACTTGGATTGGGATCAAAAAATTCTTGATGAATTGGGAATACCTCGCATTATGCTGCCAAAAGTCGCAGCTTCCTCAGAGATCTATGGTCAAACCAATATCGGTGGTAAAGGCGGCACTCGTATTCCTATCGCGGGTATCGCAGGTGACCAGCAGGCCGCCCTGTACGGACAATTATGTGTTCATCCCGGCATGGCCAAAAATACTTACGGCACTGGCTGCTTCCTGCTGATGAACACAGGCAAAGATGCCGTTCGCTCCAGCCATGGCCTGCTGACGACCATCGCCTGTGGCCCACGCGGAGAAGTTAACTATGCACTGGAAGGCGCCGTATTCGTTGGTGGAGCTTCCATTCAATGGCTACGTGATGAGTTGAAACTCATTGCCGATGCGACAGATTCAGAATATTTCGCAACTAAAGTCAAAGACAGCAATGGCGTTTATGTCGTTCCGGCGTTTACTGGCCTGGGCGCCCCATACTGGGATCCTTATGCTCGTGGTGCTATTTTCGGCCTGACCCGTGGTGCAAATAGCAATCATATTATTCGCGCCACGTTGGAATCCATCGCTTACCAAACCCGTGATGTATTGGATGCGATGCAAGCTGACTCGGGGACACGCCTGCAAGCTTTACGTGTAGATGGCGGTGCTGTTGCCAATAACTTCCTGATGCAGTTTCAATCCGACATTCTCGGCACGCGCGTAGAACGCCCGGAAGTACGTGAAAGCACCGCGTTGGGAGCCGCTTTCCTTGCTGGTTTGGCCGTCGGATTCTGGCGAGATCTGGATGAAGTGAAGAGTAAGGCAGGCATCGAAAAAGAATTCCGCCCAGGTATCGAAACGACTGAGCGCAATCATAAATACAATGGCTGGAAGAAAGCCGTTGCCCGTGCTCAAGAATGGGAAGATCGCGCTTAATCGCGAACCACCGGATAAACAAAAGCTCTGGCATCGTAGAATGCAATATCACATTGCATCAATGTCAGAGCATTTTTATCGGATGCTCCGGTTTTCTTCGATTTTGCCAAGTCGAGACTTTATAAGGCCGTCGGCTCCTGACGTTGGATCCGTTGGGAAATCGGCAACCAGCAAAACAGAATCAACAGGGCCATGGAAAACATCAAAAGACCGACACTGAATTGGCTATTTTGCGGTAACATTGCCGACAGCCATGTCGCTACCCCCGAACCCACGTTCTGAAATCCCCCCACCAGAGCACCTGCCGCTCCTGCCAAATAGGGAAAAGGTTCCATCGCTCCTGTGGTTGCCAAAGGAAACAACATTCCTGCACCAAAAAAGAAGAGTGCAGCAGGTATCAGCAACGTCCAGATATTCATGATGCCGAACCAGCCGGGAAGCCACATCAAGACTCCGGCCAACAAGCAACAAATCACAGAATGCCACATCAGCCGATAAAATGTTTGACCTTCGCGTCCCGCATACCATGCACCAAAGAACGCCGCAGGAATTGGCAAAATAAACAGGATACTGACCGTTAAGCTATCCAACCCCAAAACAGCGCCCATCAACACACCGCTACTCGCTTCAAAAACAGCAACCCCAGCCAGACCGCCTACCAACATCAGCAGGTAAGCCACAAAAGAGCTATGGGAGAGTAACTGGTGGAAAACAACCAACATCGTGCGATGCTCAGTCTGCGTGGGGCGAGTTTCTGGTAGATGCCGGAACAGGAAAAAAGCCACTATCGCACCCAATGCTAATAGAAACCAATAGCAGGCACGCCACCCAAAATAATGAGCCACCAGACCGCCAATCATGGGAGCAGCCAAGGGGCTGATCAATACCGCCATATTCAGTAAGCTATTAGCATAGCGCAGCGTCGTACCCGTGTATAAATCCCGTGGCATAGTACGCACCATCACGCCGGCAACCCCCGTGCCCAATCCCTGAAACGCACTGGCAATAACCAGTATCAGTAAATTAGGGGCAAACAGTGCACATGTCGTCGCCGCCAGAAAAATGGACATTCCCGCCAAAATAACTGGACGACGCCCCACCTTATCGGATAACGGCCCATAAAAGAGCTGCGAAAGCCCATAAGAAAATAAATATGCTGCCATAACCCGCTGAACCTCACCTGCGGGTTTACTAAAATCACTCGCTATATCCGCAATAACTGGCACATAGATTGTCTGTGTCATTTGCCCGACAGCAGCCAAAGCAATCAGCATCAACAATAAATTAAAGTGTTCTATTTTTCTCATCGCATTTACATACAATTATTCGTTATCAAACAGTCATTCGTTATAAGATACTGACTTCATTGAAAGTGTCTTGTTTGACAAATCTATATTTTTTCATTGCAGTATACAATTTTGTATGAATAAAAAATAACAGTTAAATTACCCATACATGTCAATAAAAATGTACATATCAACCCATGATATTGGCAAAAATACAGTTAATTGAACTGTAACACGTAATCGATAATGCTATTTCAGGTAATCACGTAGAATCGTTACAAAAAATCACCAATTCACGCAGTATTTATTCACATCAAATTAATTTGCAGCATATTGTGTAGAGAGGTTAATCGTAATGGCAAACTGGGTTACAGGAAAAGTTACCGACATAACCAATTGGACAGGCTCACTCTTTAGCATCAGAGTACATGCGCCGATAGAAAAATTTACTGCCGGGCAATTTGCAAAACTTGCACTGGAAATTGAAGGTGAGCGCATTCAACGCGCATACTCTTACGTCAACTCCCCCGATGACAATAATCTGGAGTTTTATTTAGTGACCGTGCCGGGAGGTAAACTTAGCCCTCGGCTGGCAACATTAAAAACCGGAGATGAACTGCTCGTTACAGAACAAGCGGCAGGTTTTTTTGTCCTTGATGAACTCCCTGATTGCCAAACACTTTGGATGCTTTCAACCGGCACCGCCATTGGGCCTTATCTTTCCATACTCCAGCAAGGGGTTAATCTGGAAAGATTTGAAAATATCGTTCTGGTTCATGCAGTGAGGTGGGGGCAAGATTTGAGCTATTTACCAATGATGCAGCAATTAGAGAAGAAGCTACAAGGCAAGCTGAGAATACAGACCATCGTAAGTCGGGAAAAATCCCCCAACTCACTGATGGGGAGAATTCCCGCATTAATTGAGAGTGGGGAACTGGAATCGGCTGTTGGTCTGCCCATACAGGCGGAAAACAGTCATGTTATGTTGTGTGGGAACCCCCAAATGGTCAGGGATACCCAACAACTGCTGAAAGAGCAGCGCAACATGGTAAAACACTTGCGCCGTAAACCGGGCCATATCACCAGTGAGCAATATTGGTAATCAACATATTGATATTCACAACATTATTCATCAACTTACACACGTTTTAGAGCAGGCTATTTGACAGAAATTACTTGGCAGAAATTACTTGGCAGAAATGTAATCAACCATTTCTGCCGTTTCCCCAAAGCGATTAGCCCCTTCCGTACCACGGAATACACCACAATCAAGCATTACCATAACGAAAATCAATGTTGGGACAAAACGACCAATACCCCATTGCCATATTGGGGCCATTGCACTCCAGTCAAGGGACAATAATACCCAAGCCAATGCGAACAATAATACCCAGCCGCCACGTTTATTCCGGTCATGCAGGCGCTTAGAAAAAATCGCAACGGTTGGATACAATAGCAAGGCGACACCAACTGCTGCATAATTTATGGGGAGGACATTCATTCCATGCAGTGTCAGGAGCATAAAGATCAAGGCAAAACAGATGCCAATGCCAATCCAGAATTCCCGACGTCCAATTCGACCTTTGAATGAGAATCCCCATTGTTGTAATGTCATGTATTCTTTTCCAAATTGTGAATGCTGTTTTTTCAGTATTTAACTCAGTGAGTAGCAAAATGAAAACAGGCATGAATAAACTTCTGATGACAATATTAATCGCTTTTGGCATCAGTTTGCCATTATATGCCGTTGCGAGTGAGCCTGCTGTCACACCAGAAGTGAACCCACAGTTGATGTATCTGCTGCCAAATTCGCCGACTTTCGAAGATACAATCCCTATCTTCCGGGAAAAATACAACAAAAAACACCCTGAAATCCCCCTATACGAATATAAGGTCATTGCAAGCAAGGATATTTCTCTGCCTCTCATTCGCGCGGCCAGTAAAATCAATGAAAAAATATACTCTTCGGCAGTGCTGGAGCGGGGTAGCGAAAAGATTAAGAGCCTGCAAATTACGCTATTACCATCACAAGATGAGCCGGAAAATGAGCATAATTTCATTCTGGCAAAACAGTATATCACCGCGCTGATCGGCCAATTCGAGCCGACTCTTTCCCCTGATCAGGCTAAAACCCAATTAGAAAAACTATTACAAGCGGCGGAAAAACACCCTGCTTTCAGCCAGAAAATGGGAGCAACACGCTATATCATCGTGAACAGCAGCGAAAATATAATGACCTTCGCAATTGAACCGATTAAGCTATCGCTATCTGACGCCGCAGCAAATGAAAATTAGTGACACAGCGCAGAGCTATTCGCGCTGATGATCTTTATACTGTCGGGATTCCGCTTACAGGGAATGACATCCGATTGATGTCATTCAAAGAAAGAATATTCATTCAGTTCGCAATTTGATTATTTTCTGGTTGGAGGGAAAAACATGCGACATCCATTAGTTATGGGTAACTGGAAATTAAATGGCAGTACCCACATGGTTAACGACCTGATTACAGGCCTGCGTAAAGAACTGAGCAACGTTGACGGCTGTGGCGTCGCTATTGCACCACCAACAGTTTATGTTTCTCTGGCAAACAATGCACTGGCTGGCAGCCGCATCGCGCTGGGTGCACAAGATGTTGGCGTTAACCTTTCTGGCGCATTCACTGGCGAAACTTCCGCAGAAATGTTGAAAGACGCCGGCGCGAAATACATCATTATCGGCCACTCTGAACGTCGTACTTATCACAAAGAGAGCGACGAATTGATTGCCAAGAAATTTGCCATCCTGAAAGAGCAAGGTCTGATCCCAGTTCTGTGTATTGGTGAAACCGAACAGGAAAACGAAGCGGGTCAAACCGAAGCGGTTTGTGCACGACAAATCGATGCAGTCCTGAACACGCTGGGCGCTGAAGCGTTCAAAGGTGCAGTGATTGCCTACGAACCTGTTTGGGCAATCGGCACAGGTAAATCAGCAACGCCTGCACAAGCACAGGCAGTTCATAAATTTATCCGTGAGCATATCGCGAAACAAGATGCCGCTATCGCTGAACAGGTCATTATTCAATACGGCGGCTCTGTTAACGCCAGCAACGCAGCAGAATTGTTTACTCAGCCAGATATCGACGGTGCATTGGTCGGTGGCGCATCACTGAAAGCAGATGCTTTTGCTGTGATTGTAAAAGCCGCCGCCGAAGCGAAAAAAGCGTAATTTGTAATCTTTTATATCCAATTGATTGCAAAAAAATAACTTAACCGCCACGGAATATACCCGCGGCGGTTTTTTCTTACTTCCTCTGCCACATCACTCCTCTACCACAATTCTCTTCTACCCCAACCAATCGCCTCAATGATTAACGGCGGATAATTTCATCAAAAGTCCCGCCTGTGGCGAAATGTTCTTTCTGTGCTTTATCCCAACCAGCAAAAATCTCATCAATCGTAAAGAGTTTCAGATCGGGGAAAACAGCGTGGTATTTTTCTGCAATCGCCTTATCGCGCGGACGATAATAATTTTTGGCTGCAATTTCCTGCCCTATCGGAGAATAAAGATACTTAAGGTATTCCGTGGCCAGTTCGCGTGTACCCCGCTTATCAACTACCTTATCAACGACAGCTACTGTGGGTTCTGCCAGAATAGAAATGCTCGGTGTGACGATTTCAAATTTGTCCTTATCCAAAGCATTAATCGCCAGCAGCGCTTCATTTTCCCATGCGATCAATACATCACCAATCCCGCGCTCCACAAAGGTATTGGTTGCACCTCGCGCACCGGAATCCAGTACTTCGACATTTTTATAAAGTGCTTTCACGAATTCTTTGGCTTTAACCTGATCCTGATGGTGACTTGCCAGTCCATATCCCCAGGCAGCCAGATAATTCCAACGTGCACCACCGGAAGTTTTCGGATTCGGTGTTACCACAGAAACATCGGGACGGATTAAATCCGGCCAATCTTTTATCTGCTTGGGATTGCCTTTTCTCACCAGAAAAACAATCGTTGAGGTATAAGGTGCCGAATTATCCGGCAGACGCTTAATCCAATGCTGATCAATCCGGCCACGCTCTGCAATTGCATCCACATCATATGCCAGCGCCAGAGTGACGACATCCGCCTGAAGACCATTAATCACAGAAGTTGCCTGCTTGCCTGAGCCACCGTGTGACTGGCGGATCTTCACATCATCTCCCGTTTTTTTATGCCAGTACTCACTGAATGCTTTATCGTACTGTTGGTATAACTCACGAGTCGGATCATAGGATACATTTAAGAGTTGAACCTCTTTCGCCCATGCACTGTTTGCCAGCAATAACATCAGAACTGCTGATAACACGGCATAAACACTCGCCACTGCCCATTTCGCGCCTGATTTCACTACTTTTGTCTTTTTAATCATTGCATTCATAATCACGGTGCCATGCTCCCATAAACTATTCTCATAAACCATTCCCAGAATCTACGGTGATGTTTCACCATAAAAACTGACAGAAAGCGTTATGACGCAGAAATAATTTAAAATTTCTGCTTATGCGTAAGAAGAATATGAGAAGTGAGACAGCCACATAAAGTGACTGCCTATGAAGAAGGATTTTGCAGAAAAAACAGGATCAGAAGGCAGGATTAGTAGAGTTTCTTCGCCGTTTCCAACCAATCTTTTTTAAAGACACGCTGCATATTTTGTACTGCATCAATGATATCGTGATGAACAAGTTTCTCGTTCTGGATACCAACACACCGACCACCGTGTCCTTCCAACAGGAGTTGGACAGAATAAGCCCCCATGCGGGAAGCAAGGATACGGTCATAAGCCACTGGTGCACCGCCACGCTGAATATGGCCTAATACCGTTGCACGGGTTTCATGGCGAGTTTCTGCTTCAATATATTTCGCCAACTCATCAACATCACAAACATGCTCAGTGATGGCAACAATCGCGTGGCGCTTACCTTTTTGAATACCCGCCTGAATTTCAGACAACAACTCTTCACGACTGAATGGTGTTTCACTCTCAGGCAGAACAATAAACTCACATCCACCGGCAATTGCCGCCGATAAGGTCAAGTCACCGCAATAACGTCCCATCACTTCAACAATGGAAATACGCTTATGGGAAGTTGAGGTATCACGCAGACGGTCAATCGCCTCTACCACCGTTTCCAGCGCAGTGAAATAACCGATGGTGTAATCGGTGCCTGCAACATCATTGTCAATCGTTCCTGGCAGACCAATGCAAGGGAAACCTGCTTCGGTTAACTTCTTCGCGCCTAAATAAGAACCGTCACCGCCAATCACCACCAGCGCATCAATCTCATTTTTGCGCATATTTTCAATGGCAGTTTCCCGAACTTTATCATCCCTGAATTCAGGGAAACGGGCTGAACCTAAAAACGTGCCGCCGCGGTTAATCATGTCGGAAACGCTAAAACGGTCGAGCTTCTTCATGCGGTTTTCATACAACCCCAGATAGCCATCATAAATGCCGTAAACTTCCAACCCTTCGGTTAAAGCGGCACGAACAACACCACGAATAGCGGCGTTCATGCCAGGCGCATCACCGCCACTCGTTAGGACTCCGATTCTTTTAATCTTGTTGATCATGATGACCTCTGACTTGTAGATATATTATTTGTAGGTATGTTATTTGTAGGTATAAGTATTTGCCAATCTGCTGACTGCTTTCCTAATGGGAAAAATTGATGGCAACTTTTAGAAACCCGATTGTCACTGCATTGGCTGAATTGATTCAACAGAACCTATCATACGGAAAAAAACTCAGCCTGCATTAAGATTATGTCTATTTTTTGACGATCTTTTGATTATGAATAAATTCATCACCAATCCCAACGATTTTTGTGCTCTTTGGACACAACAGAGCAAGGATCTTGGTGAATAATAATATCGGCACCCGGAAATCGACTCCGCAATTTATTTTCAATTCCTTCGGCCAAAGCATGAGCCTGAACCAACGGCAGATTTTCATTTATCTCCAGATGGAACTGGATAAAACGCGTCGGCCCTGATTGACGGGTTCGCAGATCATGACCACCAGCAATCCCCGGATAACTCTGGATAATCTCAATAACTTCCTGCCGCTCTGTATCCGGTAAGGCACGATCAAGCAAAGATTGTACGGCATCATACCCCATTCGTAACGCGCTATAGAGGATATAAACTCCAATCCCCAAAGCAAATAGCGCATCTGCACGTTTAAAACCATACAGGCTCAAAAGCAGTGCCACCAAAATTGCGCCATTCATCAATAGATCAGACTTATAATGCAGCATATCCGCACGAATCGCCTGACTTTGGGTTTTATTAATCACCCACTCCTGAAACGTCACCAGACATAGCGTGGAAATCAGAGCAATAATGATTACCCAGACACCAACCGCGGCGTTCTCCAGAGGCTTAGGGGAAAACAGATGCTGAAAGCCCGTCAAAAACAGAAAAATCGCTGAACCGGAAATAAACATACTTTGTGCCAAAGCCGCCAGTGATTCGGCCTTACCATGTCCAAACGCATGTTCTTTATCAGCAGGTTGAAGTGAATAACGCACGACAAAAAAATTGGTCAAAGAGGCCGCCAAATCGACCAGAGAATCCACCAGCGCCGCCAATAAGCTCACCGAGCCAGTAAACCACCATGCAAAAATTTTCACAATCAACAACACACTTGCCAGTACCGTTGCCGCCAACGCAGCGGTACTGACCCATCGCCCATAATTTATATTCACTGACTACCACCCTTTGGTTATTGAGTTAGTCTCAGGTATAAAAATAGCGTGTAAGGTGGAAAAATATAGGAGCAGCGAAACAAAGCGAGTCAATTCTATCCAGCATTCCACCATGCCCTTCAATGATCCCGCCAAAATCCTTCACCCCACTGTCTCGTTTAATCGCCGACATACACAACCCGCCGATAAATCCCATCAAAGTGATAGCCAACGACATCAAGCCCGCTTCCCACAAAGAAAATGGCGTTACCCAAAATAACGACATTCCCAACAGCACAGAAGCTAAAATTCCACCAACAAACCCCTCAACCGTTTTATTGGGGCTGAGTTTTGGCACAATCGGGCGCTTGCCAAATAATTTACCGAATACATACTGTAAAACATCAGACATTTGCACCACAATCATCAGGAACAACAATAACTTGATATTTTGCCCTTCATATCCCGGGATATCTAACATCAACAAAGCGGGCGCATGGCTGATGGCAAATACCGTCACCAACATCCCCCACTGGATCTTGGCAGTTCTCTCCAGAAAATGCGTTGTATCCCCCACCAAGGCAATACGGGCAGGTAAAAACAAGAATACATACACAGGAATAAATACCGAGAATAACCCATACCATTGCACACCCACCAAGGCATACTGCACAGGCATAAAAACAAAGAAACACCAGAACAAGGCTTCATGATCACTGCGACGAGTAGGCGTTAGCGTGATAAATTCGCGCAAGGCAAAAAATGACATCACCGCAAACAAAATCACCGATCCCACAGGCCCAACAACAATAGCGACTACACAGATAATACACATCATCCACCAGCCACGGATCCGGGCATTCAGGTTATCGATGGTGGCGCTGCGCCTTTCTCCCGAATACCAAAGGGCTAAAATCCCCCCAATCACACTGGCGATAATCAATATCCCAAAGACCCCACCCAGCAGCAACATCAAGTCATGATCCATATTCGTCATAGCACTAACTCCTCTAATGCAAACCGGGCACGTTGCAGAAACTCTTCCTTGCTTTCATTCTCGCCTAATTTATCCAACGGCTTACCGAATGTGACGGAGCAAATAATGGGTATCGGTAATTTCTTACCTTTAGGCAAAGCACGATTCAAATTTTCAAAATAAACCGGCACGATTTCAGCATCGGGGTACTTACGCACCAAATGATACAACCCACTTTTGAACGGATTGATTTGCTCCCCATCCCCCCGAGTTCCTTCCGGAAAAATAATCAAAGATTCCTGTTGTGCCAGAACCGTCTCCAATGGTGCAAGAACCCTTTCTTTCGACTTATTTTCTCCATTGCGCTCAACTAAAACCGCCCGAAATACCTGATGAATGAGATAACGACGCAGCTTGGTTTTACCCCAATAATCGCGGGCAGCGACAGGATGAACCTGGTGACGCAACTTAGGCGGAAGCCCTGACCAAATCACCAATCCATCAAGATGGCTGGAATGATTCGCATAATAAATACGACTTGCAATTGATGGCTCACAACCAATCCATCGAGCCTGTACACCAGTTAAAAGGCGGCATAAACCGGATAACGTAGCACCCATGCCTTTCGCCAATAGACTGATTTTATGAGAGTTAGCCATGTTGGGTATCCTTATCCCCTTGATGTGGAATGACAGCGACAAGACTTTTTAAGTAACGGCGTGACAGAGCGTAAGATAATCAAGATTGGTCAAGATAACAACAGGTTGGGAGGATTAATGGGTAAGAGAGACTGTTATGAGTTAAAAATTCTACACAAAAAAAAGCCCCTCAAGGGGGCTGAAAGACAGGGATGGTGTCTATGGCAAGGAAAACCGTTATTGATGCTACTTGTGCATCAAAGTACTAGCAAAAAATTAGTCCATTCCTAGAGCTATACGCCTTTCATAACGTTTCTGTAATAGCGCTCTTTGCTCTGGCGTTAACAATTGGTACATCTGGTTGCGAATACGCGCAAGTTCCACACCCAATTCAACATTCTTTTTTGCTATTGTTTCAAGCTGCGATCGAGCCGCAGCTTCATCAAAATCTTTGGCTATCAGGAGCCCAAACATCTTCCGGCGTTCAATTAGCATATCGACCAGCGATTGCTCATGCAGATGCTGCATCTTCACCAAATCCCACATCTGCTGACGTTGTTGCTCAGTTAATGTTATTCCACCAAAGACATAACTATAGTTGTAATTATGTTCATCATGGCGGTAATGACTAAAATCTCTCTGATGATCATATGGCATACAATGCGGCGGGGGACTTGCAGTCTCAGGAGCATCATCCGTATCAGCAGTTTCAGCTAAAGCCACTGTTGTTCCAAGAACAGCCATTGACGCTAAAGCCAATATTGCTATGTTACGCATTAAAATTCCCCGCTTTCTCGAACAGACCCATTCGATTCAGTGAGGGTAACTATAACCCTGCGGCTGCAAACTAGCGTCAGAGCATGTAAAAGAACGTAAAGTCATGGAATAGCAGAGTTTGTTATCGTATTTTGCTCTTGGAGGAAGAATTAATGCATAAAATCTTATTAGTTGATGATGACCGCGAGCTGACATCGCTATTAAAAGAATTGCTCGAGATGGAAGGATTCAATGTTGTGATCGCCTACGATGGCGAGCAGGCTTTACAATATATCGATTCTTCAATTGATTTGTTATTGCTGGACATTATGATGCCACGTAAAAATGGCATTGAGACGCTTAAAGAGCTACGGCAATACCATCAGACCCCCGTTATCATGTTAACGGCACGTGGGAGCGATTTAGACCGCGTTTTGGGATTAGAACTGGGAGCTGATGACTATCTCCCTAAGCCTTTTAATGACCGTGAGCTGGTTGCCCGTATACGTGCAATTTTGCGTCGTTCCAACTGGAGCGAGCAACAAGCCGATGTTGGAACACCGATACTTGAGATCGATAAACTACAACTCAACCCGGGGCGTCAGGAAGCCAGCTTTGACGGTGCCATTTTGGATCTCACTGGCACAGAGTTCACTCTGCTATATTTACTAGCGCAACACTTGGGACAAGTTGTTTCCCGTGAACATTTAAGCCAGGAAGTATTAGGAAAACGCTTAACACCTTTTGATCGCGCCATTGATATGCACATTTCTAATCTACGCCGTAAATTACCAAACCGAACTGACGATCTTCCGTGGTTCAAAACATTACGTGGTCGTGGATATTTAATGGTTTCAGCAAAATGATAAATAGCCTGACAGCTCGCATATTCGCCATTTTCTGGTTCACTCTTGCACTTGTCCTGATGGTGGCCTTAATGGCCCCCAAACTGGATTCACGGCAATTGACCCCACTTCTGGACAGTGAGTATCAGCAAGGAAAAAATCTGGCAAAGCAGATAGAAGAAGAACTAATACGCTACCCGACCAATGATCTATTCTGGTGGCTACGGTTAGATCGCGCGCTCGTTCAATTGACGCCACCGGGTCAACGCCTGCTCCTTGTCACCAGTGAAGGACGCATCATTGACATTGATACGCCAGCTCGTCAGATACAAGTTGTCCGTAACTTTATCGGACAATCCGATAACGCAGATCATCCTAAAAAGAAAAAATATGGTCGCTCCGAAATCCTTGGCCCTTTCTCTATCCGGGATGGGGGAGATCATTACCAGCTTTACCTCGTTAGGCCTGCGGGCAGTCCGCAATCAGACTTTATTAACTTAATGTTTGACCGGCCGTTCTTACTTCCTGCGGCAACCATGTTAATCAGTGCCCCATTACTACTATGGCTGGCGTGGAGTTTGGCAAAACCCGCCCGTAAATTAAAAAATGCAGCAGATGAAGTCGCAAAAGGAAACTTACGGCAACACCCTGAGCTGGAATCCGGCCCACAAGAGTTTTTGGCTGCGGGCAGTAGCTTCAACCAGATGATTAGTGCACTGGAAAGAATGGTGACCGCTCAACAACGGCTGATTTCCGATATCTCCCACGAACTGCGAACGCCACTTACCCGCTTACAATTGGCGACTGCCCTACTGCGCCGCCGCCACGGTGAAAGCAAAGAACTGGAGCGCATCGAGACAGAGACTCAGCGTTTGGACGGAATGATTAATGACCTGCTAGTACTTTCCCGCAATCAACATAAAAACGAACTACTGCGCGAAAATATCAAAGCCTACGATATATGGCATGACATTCTGGAAAATGCCAAATTCGAAGTCGAACAGATGAATAAAACACTGGATATTGTTTCTCCTCCCGGTAATTGGATGATTTACTGCAACCCGACAACGCTCGGCAGCGCATTGGAAAACATCGTCCGCAATGCACTGCGTTATTCTAGCAATCATATCGCCGTTGCATTCAAGGCAGATAGCCAAGGGGTAACGATTACTGTTGATGACGATGGGCCAGGAGTGAGTCCTGAAGACCGAGAACACATATTCCGGCCGTTTTATCGGACGGATGAGGCCAGAGATAGAGAGTCTGGAGGAACTGGGTTGGGATTGGCGATTGTTGAAACGGCAGTGAGTCAACATCGTGGTTGGGTGAAAGCAGAAGATAGTCCTTTGGGCGGATTGCGATTGGTGATTTGGTTGCCGTTGCATGGGAGATAGGAAGCTTTCGTTTTGAAATTTAGTTAGTTACAAAATGTAACAATTAAAGAAAAAAAGCTATTCTACTTGACCAAAAAGCGGTGAGGGACTAACCTCGTCGCTGCTTAACACAAATCATTGATATGATAGTTTTTGTTAAATGAAAAAAACCTTTTATATTAATTGGATAAGTGAAATTTGCTACATATGGCAGGCACTCTGGGAGCCGTAACCTAGTGCGGTAGCTTTTGCTAAATAAAATACTATTCCAGACCGAAATAATTTATACTCTATAAAAAATGCTTAAATATCTAAAAAACCACTTCTGCCACTAGCATTTATACATCGTGTATATCATATTTTCTGACTTAAAAAAGTATTTTTCTATAAAATAAGTAAAAAACGTAAATAATATTCTCTATATCAATTTATAGAAAAACACTTTACCTAAATAAATACGATATATTAAAAAAATATCAATATAAATATATACAACGAATTAATCTTTATGAAAGATAGTACAGCTCTAATCATAGGCGGTGGAAATATTGGTCATGCCATTGCCTTTAATATATCTAAGAATATTAAAACATTTATTATAGTACGTGATAAATCACTCTGGAATGATTTCTTATCTTGCCATGACGAAAAGTCAATTAACTTCACCGTCTTATCTTGGTCTGATACAATAGACTTTACTCCTGATTTTATATTTATAACATTACCTTTATTATACCGTGAAAAAGCTATTGAATTAGTAAAAGAAAATAAAATAAAACCAACTAACATTATAGCAATACCTGGTTATGGAGGTTTTGAAATGCTACTAAAAAAGGACACCTATTTCAACAAATTCAACTATGGCTCACTTCAAAGGGTTCCATATATATCAAGAATCATTAATTATGGGAAAGAAGTAAATATAACAAGTCAAAAAGACACTCTCTTTCTCTATATACAAAAAAATCAGAAAAAAACAAAAGAAAATCTAGAATCAATTTTCAACATTTCTACTAACTTACTTGAAAGTCATTATCAGAACACCTTATCAAATTCTAATCCATTACTGCATACATCTAGATTATATAGTATATTTAAAGATAGTTTATCTCATAAAAATGAAATCCTTTTCTATGAGCAATGGGATGATTTTTCCTCAAAACTATTAATCGCTATGGACGAGGAAATGAGTAGTATATTCAAATACAAAGGAATACCTCATTTGCACAAAACAATCTGTGAACACTATTCAGTTTATGATTATAAAGAGCTAACAAAGAAAATAAGAGGTATTGATGCATTCAAAAATATCATGACTCCCATGATAAAAATTGGTAATAAGTATATACCAGATATTAACTCCAGATACTTTACCGAAGATTTCGGAATTGGGTTAAAATGCATCAATGACATAGCGCAAGACTGTAATTTAGAACTACCTAATATATCAAAAATCTTAGCTTGGTATCAGACTATTAAAAAGGAAATATAATGCAAGTTGTCATTCCAGCAGCAGGCATGGGTAATCGCTTAGGCAAACATACTAAAGATAAAACTAAATGTATGGTTGAAGTACATAACTTAACTTTAATCGAAAGAAGCCTAGAAATACTATCAAAATTTGATATAAGTAGATTTATCATTATAGTAGGCTATCACAAAGATAAGCTAATAAGTTTTTTAGGTAAAGAATATAATGGCATAGAAATAATATATATAGAGAATAATATTTATGACAAAACAAATAATATATATTCAATATATTTAGCCAAAGATAAATTAGTTGAAGATGACACCATTCTTTTAGAAAGTGATTTGATATATGAAAAAAATATTCTTGATAATTTAATATCCAATAAATTTCCTAATTTAGCCGTAGTAGATAAATATCAACCTTGGATGGACGGCACAGTAGTTGAAATCAATGAAACATTTGACATTATAAATTTTGTACCTAAAAAAGATTTCGACTTTAATAAAACCCCAAAATATTATAAAACAGTTAATATATATAAATTCTCTAAAGAGTTTCTTTCCAATACCTACGTTCCATTTTTAGAGGCCTATTCAAAAGCATTAGGTCAAAATGAATATTATGAACAAGTATTAAGAGTAATAACTCTTTTAGACACTCAAGAATTAAAAGCCTTACCGCTTAATAATGAAAAGTGGTATGAAATTGATGACATTCAAGATCTAGACAATGCCGAAATTATTTTTTCGCCTAGTAATAAAAAATTAAATCTACTTAGCAAGCGATATGGTGGATACTGGCGCTATAATGACATTATTGACTTTTGTTATCTAGTAAATCCTTACTTCCCTAATGATACTTTTATAGGAGAGATGAAAAACTCTTTTGATACCCTTATTCGAGAATACCCTTCAGGAGCTAATGTACAATCATTACTTGCAGCTAAGTTATTTAAATGTAATCCAGATCAAATTGCTGTCGGCAATGGTGCCGCTGAACTAATTGATAAACTTGCCGACGAATTAGACATAAAATTAGGATTATTTACACCTACTTTTGAAGAATACTCAACTAGATTTAATAATGTTATATTAGAAAAAATTTCCAACAAAAACTTTCAATATAATAAGCAAGATATAATTAAATTAGCACAAAAATCAGAAGGTGTTATATTAATTAATCCAGATAATCCCTCCGGTAATTATATTTCACATTCAGACGTCCTAGAACTCATTAAGTGGTTCAAAAAAGAACAAAAGACATTGATTGTGGATGAATCCTTTGTTGATTTTGCAGAAGACGGCCTACAATCCAGTCTTCTTTCAGAAAAACTATTAAATAGCTACGAAGGACTTATTGTAATCAAAAGCATCAGTAAAAGTTATGGAGTACCAGGAATTCGCTTAGGTGTTATTGCGTCATCCAACACCACCTTAATAAGCAATATTAAGAAAGACATTCCGGTATGGAATATTAATTCGCTTGGTGAGTTTTTCCTCCAAATAATCGGCAAATATGAAAAAGCCTATCAGCAAGCTTGTTCTAATATTATTAAAGAAAGAAATACTTTGTTAGAGCAATTATCACAAATATCATTCCTACGACCTATAAGATCTCAAGCTAACTATATCTTATGTGAAGTGTTAGAAAGTAAATCACATGAAATTATTTCTACTTTATGTAATAAATATAATATCTTAGCTAAAGATTGTTCTGGTAAAAAAGGTTTTGACAATAAAAATTACATTAGACTAGCAGTCAGAAATTCTTATGATAATCAATATCTTATTGATTGCCTTAAAGAACTAAAATAGTGAAAGGATGCTATCTGTGTATAGATTAGAACTCATCAATACTGATGTTATTCAAGTAACAGAAGAGCATATCCAAGAACGAGTTAATTGGCTTGAGGACAAAATAAAAAAAGAGGAACTATGGAGAGTTCCTCTTCTTCTTGAATGTAATACATTCGCTATTATGGATGGACATCATCGCTATGAAGTAGCAAAACGCTTAGGATTAAAACGAGTTCCTGCAATATTACTATCTTATAATAGTAAGAATGTCCAAGTTACATCATGGCGCAATGAATTCATTATCAATAAGGATATAGTATTAGAATATATCTCACAAAAAAAGATGTTTCCTCATAAGACGACAAAACATCTTATTACACCATATCCAAAAGAAATAGAGATACCACTGTCTTTTTTATATTAATTAAATGAAGTGATTACATTAGTAATTACCTATAAAATTATGCCAATTAACTATAACTCATTGAAAATATGTTTAGAATAGGATCAAACTTAACAATTATAAAAAACTTCTCATATCTTTCCTTTATACAGATTCTAACCCTTTTAATTCCTTTTATATATTATCCATATCTTATTAGAAAATTTAACCTAGAACAATATGGACTGATTATTTTTATACAATCTATAGTAATGATATTTGCAATAATCATAGACTTTGGATTCAACATATATGGAACAAAGTTAGCATCAGAAAATAGGTATGAAATAAATAAATTAAATGAAGCATACACTAACATATGTGCAATAAAACTAATATTAATGATTTGTTGTTTTTTTATTTTTTTAATATTCGTTTTTTATAATCACAACCTCAGAGAAAATATAAATTTATCCATACTATTATATTTTATCTTAATTGGTGACGTATTGTTCTCACAATGGTTATTTCAAGGGCTCGAAGAAATAAAACTAGCGGCTATTATAAACTTAGTATCAAAGATAGTCTTGTTAGGTTTTGTTTTTATAGGGACTAATACAAGATTAGGATTTTACGCTTTTCCATTAGGGCTGGTTACTTCATCAATAATGAATGGCATTCAATCATATTTCATGATTAAATATAAATTTAAAATTGAATTTACTAAAGTTTCACTAAAGACCTTTTGGACATATGTTACTGAATCATATTCATTTTTATTATCCAGAGCAGTTGGCACTATAATAATAAGAGTGAACGCTTATATATTAGGTAACTATGTGGGCTTCACGCAGGTTGCATATTATGATTTAGCTGAGAAATTAATCTCTCTATTAATAATGCCAGTCAACATGTTAAATCAAGTAATTTATCCACATATTGTCAGAAATAAAAAATACACCATAGCCCTAAATATAATAAAATATTTTATTCCTTTATATCTATTCATATACTTGGCCTCATATTTTTTAGGAGAACACTTTATTATAATGTTTGCTGGTGAAAATATGGCACCAGCATTCCTTATTTTTTCAATATTATTCTTAACATTGTTTACTAATACTATTTCTTACTTTTTGGGTAACTGTGTTTTAGTTGTTTATGGAAAAAAGCAAGACTTTAATAACAGTATATATATAGGGCTTCTATTCTACACCATATCTTTATTAATCACCCTCTCATTTATTAATATAAATGCATTTACATTAACTTGGCTAATAGTTATAAACTCTTTTATAATTTGTTTGCACAGAATAATAAAAGTCTATAATTATAAAATATATTCAAAGCTTTTATAGGAGTATTGTTTTGATTGAAAAAATAAAAAAAAGGTTCCCTTTTCTATCAAGAATGAAAAGTTCTTTCATGATCGCTAGAAAAAGTCGTATTTTAATTAAAAACAAAGATCAATTTTTACACAGGCTTTGCAAGTTCTTCGATAATAATAATTATACATATTGGCTTGAGTATGGGACAATGCTTGGTGCGGTTAGAGACCATAAAATAATTTCTCATGATTATGATATAGATATATCTATTCTTCAGAACGAATGGACACTATCAATTAGAAAAGAGCTTGCTAAAATGAATATATTCCTTATTAAAGAGTTCAGAGTTGATGGTGAGGTTATTGAAGAAACATATGATTTCAATGGTATTAATTTAGATATTTTTTATAGCAAGTTAATCAATAATAATCTAATGACTCCAATATTCAGGCCATTCGATAATTTTAATTGGAAAGAATCAATACAAAAATATGGTGGAGTGGAATTATATTATTTCATAAATGAATTTGATGGATTTATTTCTATAGACCTCGAATCATTAAAAATGAAAATTCCAAAAAATTATCACTCACATTTAATTAGTTATTATGGTGATAACTATATGATACCTATCCCTAACTGGAAAGGAGAGAATGATGCTATTCCCCAGAAAAAAGTTGGCTCTATCATATACAGATAGCAATAGTTCTTTTCTATACCCATTGTCATTGAAGATACTTGCTTTTTCATTCATATCAGATCATGATCGCACCCATGAAAATTACACTGACAGCTACCCAAAAAGACGCCCTTGAATTGATGCATGATACGACTCGTGATAGACGGGTACGTGACCGCATCAAGGCCGTGCTTTTGGCTCACGAAGGCTGAACTGCCCAGATGATTGCGCAGGCTTTGCATATTCATGAAAGTACGGTGAGTCGCCATCTGAAGGATGACTTCTCTGAGGAAAAACTCTCCCCTGAAAATGGCGGTTCTGAAAGCCGTTGTCTGCCGAAAAAACCACCTGACTTATTGAATATCTGACGTCTAATCTCTTACACACGACCGCTCAGATTGTTAATTATGTCCATGAACGCTGGCAAATAACCTTTACCGTTCCCGGTATGACCAAATGGCTTCACCATCAGGTCTTCCGTTACAAAAAACCGATGGGCGTTCCGCATAAATTCAAGGCGGATGAACAACAAAAGTTCATTGCCGCCTATGAAGCCCTGAAAGCGGTTGCTGCCAGTCAGGACGAACCGACCCTGTTCATTGATTCTGTGCACCCGACTCAATCGACCAAACTCAGTTACGCCTGGATATGCAAAGGTCAGGACAAAGTCGTCGAAACAACGGGTAGCCGCACACGGCTTAACATCATGGGCACACTCAATTTACAACATATTGAGAAGACCATTATCCGTGAATATCCCCAGATTAATGCCGAAAGCGTGGCGAGTTTCTTCTGGGGCATGAGAAAAACCTACCCCCTTTCTCAAAAAGTCCACATGATTCTGGATGGTGCGGGTTATCACCGGAGTGACCTGATTAAAGATATCGCGATCGTGCTCAATATTGAGCTGCATTATCTGCCGCCCTACATTCCGAATCTGAATCCGATTGATCGATTATGGAAGTACATGAATGAACAGGTTCGTAACAATGTTTATTTTCTGGAGTCAAAGGCTTTTCGCGAAGCGATTCATCAGTTTTTTGCGGTCACTCTTCCCAAAAATGCAAAGGAACTTGTCAGCAGGTTTACAGATAATTTTCAAATTCTGAAACCTTCATCTTCAAGTTAATTGCCTATAAATTGTTAACCCGAAATTGTATACCCGACATTCCGCAGGGTATTCGTAATCTATCGTTTTTATTAAGAATTAACGACTGTGCGAAATGAATACAAACATTTAAATATCAATGTATCACAGATATAACTGCGGAATGCTGGGTATACAAGGTGAACTGACTTTCTCTGACACAGTAACGTTGTTTAATAATGACAATTTCTTAGATGAAAAGGTTTATTAAGATATATCCTCTTCATTATAACTGCGGGAATAGGGCTCTGATTACAGATCAACTATGGCTGTAGTATTAAGTAATAATATTAAATTTATTATTATGTTGGTGTGTGGAATGTCGTCAATAAATTTTCTAGTTACTAATGGTATCATCGTGATAATAAGTAAATCAACTTCTAAAAAATCAATTCAAATAATAGCTGCAACCACATCTTTGTCGATTTTATTTTTTACCTGTAATTTAATGCTAAAAGGTGCAGGTATCGATTCTAATGTTCAAAATACGTTCTTATTAACCATATTAATAGTAATATTAAATTCATCAAAAAAATCTTTCTTTTATTTGGCTATTCCAATGGTCGTTCTATATGCATTATATGCACCTATAGGACTTCTGTTTGGAACTCCATCTTATCAGTCATTAGCATCGATAGTAGCGACAAATTTACTCGAAAGTAAAGAATTCTTTCAAAACATTCCATCGGAAAATTATCTTTTAGCGGCGTTAATTATTCCCGGTATTTTTTTGTTTAGATTTATCACTAATAAATTTGATATTAAACTTTATAGAAATAAAACTGCTCTATGTTTTTTTGTTATATTTTCAATGCTAAATCAATCTCCTGCTGAATTCTTTAAAAATATAATTAATTCAGGTATTAAGGTTAAAGATGAACTAGAAAAAATAAATAAAATGAAGGTGGATGATGAATGGGGAAAATCTACTCTTAATAGCGAATCTAAGTATGATAATTATATTTTAGTCATCGGGGAAAGCGCAAGAAAAGATTATCATCACGCTTATGGTTACCCTATAGAAAATACGCCATTCTTGAGTAAATCAAAGGGTGTACTTGTCAATGGATTGACTTCAGGGGGAGCAAATACTATATCCTCCCTACGATTGATGTTAACAAAGGCGGATAAAGTAAATTGGGAACCTGATTATAGCTTGAATTTTATTGATTTGGTTAAATCAGCAGGTGTAAAAACATATTGGATTTCTAATCAGGGTGTTATAGGAGAGCATGACACACCAATTGCAGCTCTCGCCAACAGAAGTAATAGTAAGATTTTTTTAAAATATGGAGCTTATGATTCAGTAAATACTAGTGATTTTGATCTTATTCCGCACCTTGATGAAATCATGCAACAGAATCCAAAAGAAAAAAAGCTTATTGTAATGCACTTGTATGGTTCTCATCCTTTTGTATGTGCAAGGATTACCGATTACCATAAGATTATAAAAATAAAAGATCCTATATATCGGGAAATAGCCTGCTATGCTACGTCAATAAATAAAACAGATGATTTATTACAGACCATATATAACAAAATGAAGGAAAACTATGCTAAAACAGGAGCAAGTTTTTCTATGTTATACTTTGCTGACCACGGTCTAGTACGCTCAGAGAATGGTGACAAGATTCATATCGTACATGGTTATAGCCAAGAAACTTACCAAGTACCATTATTTCAGGTTGCATCAGACTCTGAAGATAAAAAAATATGCCACTCATTTAAATCAGCTCTGAATTTTACAGAAGGACTCGCTAATTGGATGGGAATTAATAACGATAAGGCATCATTTGAGTACAATCTTTTTGATTGTAAAGATGATAAAAACGATTACGGCTTATCCGAAACACTCAAACAATATAGATTAGATAATCCTTTTGATTTAACGGATAAATAAAAAGTATTCAGATTGTAGGCTGCTTGTATTATATAGAAATTTGAGTAACGATGTGATTAGCGCTTAATTACTTGGATTTACCTGATAAGTGCAATTTTTAAGAAAGGAGGTCAGTTGCTATAATAGGCATCTTTCTCAGGGTGGGATTCTACTGTTGCACAAAAATTATCCATTTAGCAGATATTGATAGCTTCTCACATTCAATATGATTTTATTGATAGGTTTTGACATCTTCTGACTTGTGACAATAACAGCAATAAAGGTCAAGTTTAGATATATTGCATCCAAAAAAATAGTAGCCTATAACAATTTCTAACTCTTGAAGTCATGGCCCAACATATTTAATGAAAAACAACCATTAACTATTCTAAAAATGGTTAAAGGTAAAATTCAGTTGTTATCTAAATAATAGCATTTCAAAATGGTAGGACACTTCCTTACTCCCCACACTACTGGAATAAGGAGTCTTCAGAATTTCAGTGTTTATGAAAACTTATTTAAGTTTGCTCTAAAATTTCACATAAAATATCCCAAGGATATAAATAATGCCCCTTAATTTAAAAAATAAAATTTCAGTCATAGTACCCGTTTACAATGTGGAAAAATATATAGAGAAATGTATAAGTAGTATAAAAAAACAAAGTTATAATAACTTTGAAGTAATAATAATTAACGATGGAAGCATTGATAAATCGATAGAAAAAATCCTTCCTCTAATAGAGAACGACTATCGATTTAAGATAATCACTCAAAAAAACTCAGGATTAAGTGCAGCTCGCAATAAAGGCATAGAACACGCTACAGGAGAATATATTTCATTCATTGATAGCGATGATCATATACATAATGATTTTCTACAAGATATGATGAATAAAATTACACAAACTCACTCTGATATATGCGTATGTGATGTTCAAACTGTAGATGAAGATGGAAATAAAATAAGATATTTGAAACAACACATAAACCCAGAAAATAATTCCTTAGATATATATCATGTATTTTTAGAATCGGTTGCTGTATTACCTAGCGCTTGGAACAAAATTTTTAAAAAAGAGATTGTTAACGAAACTAAATTCCCTGTTGGAAGATACTTTGAAGATATTGCAATAATGCACCAAATAATACTTAACTCAAAAAAAATATGTTATATAAATAAGCCATTATATAATTATGTTATAAGGAAAAATTCAATAACGCAGACACAAAACGAAAAATATTTAATAGACCGATTTTGGGTAACAGAGTACATAAGAAATTATCTAGAAAAAAATAAAACATATAATAAATATGAAAAAAATTATGCAACTCTATATCTAGCTCATTTAGTTGTTCCCCTTATAATCTATTTAGTAAATAATCCTACTATCAATAGCATAAAAATAAAAAAAGAAATCAACATAGATATATATAACTTTAAGAATATTATTTCACTTTTAAGAAAGAGAACCAAACTATCGTTTCTATTACTTATGTTTAAATTGACACCTAAATTAACAATTAATATATTAAGAATAATCAAAAATGCAAATAACTAAACAGAATATATTATTTGGTTATCTATGGTTACTCGGTAGTAATTTGTATTTTACACAGATCACTCAATTTAGCCCTATATATATAATAGCATTTATATTATCATTAACTATAATTTTATACTCTATGGTTAATAAAAAGTTAACTGCTAATGAGCACTCTTTTTATTTTTTATTAGCAACAATATTATCTTTACTTTTATTTTTAAACTCACCATTTAATATGGTGTTAAATATAATAATATCTTTGTTATCTCCTATAATTACTTCTCACTTTTTGAATCATAAAAAAGCATCACAAAGAGTTATCCTTATCATTTTCATTACGTTAGCCTTTATATTTATTTTTGATGGAATATGGAGGATAAACAATCCAAATCTAGAAAATAAAGAAGTGCTAGAAAATTTAGATCTGGGTTATATGATATATAAGACAAACTCTCTTATGTATAGAGACTCTAATTTTCTTGGAATCCAAATTATTGCTATACTGTCATCTTTTCTTTTCATTTTTAAAGATGGAAGAATAAATAAATTCACATTTTATATTATAATATCCCTATTCCTATTATCAATTGCTCTAACTTTTTCCAGAGCTTCACTTATTTCCGCAATTATTTGCATATACTTTTTTATATATAGAAATAAAGGATTTATTCTTTTTATATTAACTCCAATCATAATTATTTTCACAATTCCATTTTTCATTAATGAGTTTAATACTGATCTTAGTTTTAATAGCAAATTCTACATTATTAATGCAGCAGTAAATAATATAGAAAACTCATCTTTACTTAATATATTTTTTGGTTACGGGCTTGGAAATAGTATAAATATTATTGGTATTGGAGCCCATAACCTTTTATTAACTATATTACTAGAAATGGGTTTGACTTTTTTCATTCTTTTTATAATATACTTAATATATTTAATAAAAGTATTTAAAATTCACTTTCTTTATTTAGTATTTCCTTTTATGATTTCATCATTTTCACTTTCAGGAACATCTTTACCATATTTCTTCTCTTATATAACATTATGTTTATTAATTCATAATAATAAGGTAAGTATAAATTAATATGAAAATAGCATATATAATACCAAAGTTAGAAAAAAAAGGCCCTATTATAGTTGTGCATGACTTAATATGTAATTTAATTAAAAAAAAAGAAATAGATGACATCTGTATTTATTATTTTGAGGACTGTATAAATCCATTAACATTCCCATGCAAATCAAAGAAAATAAAATTCAGTGATAAAATAAACATGGATTACTATGACGTAATTCATTCTCATACTTTAAGAACAGATTTATATCTGTTTAAAAATAGTTTTTTTAATAAAAATAGGAAAAAATTCATATCAACAATTCACCAATATAATTATGAAAGTTTCTACTATTCAACTAAAAAAAAGATAACCTCTTACTTAATTAGTATATTGTGGAGTATATTCCTATCTAGACACAAAATAGTTATCACATTATCAAAGAACATGGAAAGCTATTATATGAAAAATATTTTCTTAAAAAGAAAAATAGAGCATATATATAATGGGAGACCTCTCCAAAAATTCAACAAGAATAGTAAAGATGACATAAATCACATAATTAAAAATAAAAAAAATAACATTTTGATAGGAAGTTCCTGTTCTTTAACAAGAAGAAAAGGTCTTGAGCAAGTAATAAAAATATTACCTAAAATACCTAATGCTATATTTATCATAATTGGGGATGGCCCACAAAAAGATGAACTTATTAGGCTATCAATAGAATTAAATGTTAACAACAGAGTCTTTATTCTCGGGTTCAAAGATAACCCTATTGATTATATATATAATTTTGATATCTTTATATTACCATCTAGAAGTGAAGGTTTTGGCCTTTCATTAATTGAAGGTGCATCATGCAAATTACCTTTAGTATGTTCAGATATTCCTTCATTCAGAGAATTATTCTCAGAAAGTGAAGCTGCATTTTTTCAATTAGATAATGATAACTCTTTACTTATCGCACTATATTCTGCAATTGAAAATAAAGAAAATTTATCGAAAAATGCCTTTATAAAATATACTAAAAAATACACAGACGAAATTATGTCCCAAAACTATCTAAATGCGTATTTTAAATTGACTGGAATATATTAATATGTTTAAAAATAAAACTTTACTCATTACTGGTGGAACAGGTTCATTTGGAAATGCAGTTTTAAGGCGATTTTTAGATACTGATATAAAAGAAATCCGTATATTTAGTCGCGATGAAAAAAAACAAGACGATATGCGCAAGAAATACTCCAATGATAAATTAAAGTTTTATATAGGTGATGTGCGCGATTATAACAGCATCTTATCGGCAACCCGTGGGGTTGATTATATTTATCATGCAGCAGCATTAAAGCAAGTTCCCTCTTGCGAGTTTTATCCAATGGAGGCCGTAAAAACCAACATATTTGGCACAGATAACGTATTGGAGGCGGCAATAATCAATGGGGTGACACGAGTTGTTTGCTTAAGTACAGATAAAGCTGTATATCCCATTAATGCTATGGGTACATCAAAGGCTATGATGGAAAAAGTCATTGTTGGTAAATCACGTAACTCACCAAAGGACACCGTTATTTGTGCTACCCGCTACGGTAATGTTATGGCTTCACGTGGTTCTGTCATTCCTCTTTTTATCAATCAAATTTGGGAGGAACGACCTATTACAATTACAGATCCTAATATGACCCGTTTTATGATGACATTGGATGATGCTGTTGATTTAGTATTGCATGCATTTGAGCATGGTACAAATGGCGACATCTTTGTACAAAAATCACCAGCAGCAACGATCGAAACGCTGGTTCAAGCTATTTTACATGTCACTAAATCACCAGAGTATCCTATCAACATTATTGGTACTCGTCATGGTGAAAAACTTTTCGAGGTATTGTGTAGCCGTGAAGAAATGCTAGTCGCTGAAGATCAGGGTAATTACTATAGAATCCCAGCGGATAACCGTGATTTGAATTATGAAAAATACTTCGAAAGGGGAAATAAAGACATTCAGTCGATTGAAGACTATAACTCTCATAATACTTATCGTTTAAATGTTGATGAAATGATCTCAATGTTATGTAAACTTGATTACATAAACAAGGTTGAAGCAGGAGAAAAGGCTGATCCTGATGCATAAAAGAATTCTTGTTCTTGGTGCTAGTGGAATGCTCGGTGGTAGTTTGTTCAGGCATTTTTCTTCTAGCAAAAATTATGATGTCTTAGGAACCACACGCAGTGAAAATGCTGTACATTTAGTGAAACAACAAGGTTTCGAAAATATCATATCTAACATTAATGTTGATAATCTGTCCTCAATTGAAGACGTGATCCGAGATTTCAAGCCAGATTTTTTATTTAATTGTATTGGTATAATTAAACAGCTTGATGCTGCTAAGAATAATATTTGTTCAATTGAGATAAACTCATTATTTCCGCATAAACTAGCAAAGATATGTACAAAATACGGTGCAAAATTGATCCATTTTTCTACTGATTGTGTTTTCAGTGGGGAAAAAGGTAATTATTTTGAATCAAATATACCTGATTCGACTGATTTGTATGGAAGAACAAAACATCTTGGCGAAGTAACATACAGTGGTCATTTAACTTTAAGAACATCAATTATCGGGCATGAGTTAGCAAGTCACCATAGTTTGATTGATTGGTTTCTTTCTCAATCAATTGAAGTTAAAGGATTCTCTAAGGCTATTTTTTCTGGTTTACCAACTTGTTATATGGCTGAGATTATTGATAATTACGTATTACCATGCAGTTCTTTGTCCGGTCTCAAACATTTGAGTGTTTCTCCAATTAATAAATATGAACTACTTAACCTTGTTAATTCAATTTATGGAAAAAATATTCATATTCATGAATCTCAAGACTTGGTCATAGATCGTAGCTTAAATTCCGATTTATTTAAGAAAGAGACCGGTTTTCAAGCAGACAGTTGGAACAATTTGATCAAGAAGATGCATAATGAATACAATAAATATTTCCAATAAAAAACTAAAGGTAATAACGGTAGTTGGTACTAGGCCTGAGATTATTCGTTTGTCACGAATCATAGCAGAATTGGATAAATACACAGAGCATACTCTGGTTCATACAGGACAAAATTATGATTTTGAATTAAATCAGGTTTTCTTTAATGAATTAAGAATAAGAAAGCCTGATTTTTTCTTAGGAGCAGCGGGGAAAAATGCAGCAGAAACAATCGGCAATGTAATTATTGAAGCTGATAAGATCTTCGAAAAATTACAACCAGATGCACTCCTGATTTTAGGTGATACAAATAGCGCATTAGTTTCTATTGCAGCGAAGCGTAAAAAAATTCCAATTTTCCATATGGAGGCAGGTAATCGCTGTTTCGACTATCGTGTTCCTGAAGAAATAAATCGAAAAATTGTCGACCATATATCTGACATCAATATGACTTATAGCGAAATTGCTCGAGAATATTTATTACGAGAAGGGCTTCCTGCAGATCAGGTGATAAAAACAGGGAGTCCTATGCGCGAAGTTTTAAATTATTATAAAGAAGATATTTCACGCTCAGATATCTTGAAAAAACTAGGGTTACAGGCAGGAAAATACTTTTTGGTTAGTGCACATAGAGAAGAAAATGTTGATTCTCCAGAAAAATTGAAGTCGTTAATTAATACACTTAATTTAATTTCAGAAAAATATAATCAACCTGTAATTTTCTCAACACACCCTAGAACTCGTAACCAAATTAGTAGCTTAGATGTCACTCTCTCTGAAAATTTGCATTTTCTAAAACCATTCGGATTTCTGGATTATGTACATTTACAGCAAAATGCGCATGCCGTTCTGTCTGATAGTGGAACAATTACAGAAGAATCATCAATTCTTAACTTTCCAGCATTAAATTTGCGTGAAGTACATGAGCGTCCAGAAGGCTTTGAGGAAGCCTCTGTTATGTTTGTTGGTCTTGATGAAGAGCGAATTTTACAAGGAATAGAAATTCTCAGAGATCAACAACATGGTGAAGGTACGCGAGATTTACGCATGGTTGCTGATTATCAAATAGATAATGTTTCAATGAAAGTATTGCGTATAATTATGAGTTATACGAACTTTGTTAATCAGAAAGTTTGGAAAAAGTAATAATGCGTTTAGTGTTAATTTGCGATGATTATCTTCCTGATAGTACGCGTGTTAGTGCTAAAATGATGCATGAACTTGCCCTTGAACTATCAAATCAAGGGCATGAGCCTATTGTGATCACACCTAACACAAATAATAATTCTTCAAGCTTAGAAACAGATATTATAGATAACATTCAAGTAATCAGATTTCCAAGTGGAAAAATTAAAGATGTGCCCATGATTACCAGGGCATTCAATGAGTCTCTGTTATCCATCAGAGCATGGAATACCTTAAAAAGAGAACTAATTTCGAAAAACATTGATGGAATAATTTATTATTCGCCATCAATATTTTTCGGTAAACTAGTATCTAAGATAAAAAAAATATGGAACTGTCCTTCGTATCTTATATTGAGAGACTCTTTTCCTCAATGGATCATTGATGAAGGGTTAATTAAAGAAAAATCCATTATTGCAAAATATTTTAGATACTTTGAAAGGAAAAACTATCTGGCAGCTGATTATATTGGGCTAATGTCACAGAAAAATCTTGAAATATTCCAGGATAATTATCCACATTTCCATAATACTGAAACTCTATACAATTGGGCTGATTTTTCATCTAAAAAAAATACGCCTTGTAATATAAGGGAAAAACTAAGTTTAGCCGATAAAATAATTTACTTTTATGGCGGAAATATAGGTAAAGCTCAAGACATAGGAAATCTATTAAGACTAGCCAATAAAATGAAAGTATTTCCTGAGGCTCATTTTCTTTTCATTGGTCAAGGTGATGAAGTTTCCTTACTGAAAGAATATAAGGAAAAGTTTCATCTTGATAACATTACTTATTTACCATCAATATCGCAAGAAGAATTCAAAAAAGTTCTATTATCTGTTGACATTGGATTATTTAGTTTATCACAGAACCATAAGGTACATAATTTCCCGGGTAAATTACTTGGGTATATGGTTAATAGCATCCCTATTTTAGGTAGTGTTAACAATGGAAATGATCTCATGGAGCTTATTAACAAATATGAATCAGGTTTGATATCCATCAATGGAGATGATGATAAGCTATTTAATTCAGCTGTAAATTTATTACAAAATAGAGAGCTGCGTGAAAAAATAAGTAAAAATGCATTTAATTTACTTAAAGATAGATTTTCTGTTCAATCAGCAGCTAAAAAAATATGTGATAAATTTACTTTACCGAATTAACATTATTAGGTTATGAGTTATGAAAATGAAAGTAAAATGTTTTACCGAAGAATTTAATGATGAATTACTTTATAAGGCTAAATTATCACCAAGACTTCGTTATCATTATAACTTACATAACAGTTATTCAGAACCTGTACAGAGGCTTGCCATTGGCCTTCAATATGGTAGTTATATCCCTCCTCATTATCACGCTTTATCTTCACAATGGGAATTTTTTCATATTATAAAAGGCCATATATTACTTATGATTTTTTCACACAAAGGAATAGTTGAAGATATTTTTGAACTAGGAAAGGGAAGTAACATATACGCCGCAGAAATCCCACCAATGACTTGCCATACATTAATATGTAAAAGCTCAGATGCTATTATATATGAATGGAAACAAGGACCATTTGACAGTAAAAATGCTAAAGTCATACCATATTGGTCGCCTCCTGAATCTTATGAAAAGCACTCTAGAGAATATATTGTTCAGTATTTATTATCACTATCTATAGGTGAACGTGTTAGTATTCTCATAAATTAGATTTTTCAATTCATTTAATATAAATTAGCTAATGATTTTTCTGGAAAATCTAAATGGTATGAATTTATCCTTAATCACCATTAATTAAACGCAGATATTACTATCATAAATTCCTAATGCTAGAAGCACCATGCTAAACATCGTCCTATTCGAACCAGAAATCCCGCCTAACACAGGCAATATCATCCGCCTTTGTGCCAACACAGGCTGTCAGCTTCATCTCATTCAACCTTTGGGTTTTACATGGGACGACAAACGCCTCCGTCGTGCGGGGTTGGATTACCACGAGTTTGCTAATATCAAACAATATCACGATTACAACGCATTTCTGGAAAGTGAAAGACTCAGTTCAGTCAATTCACAATCCTCTTCTGGAGCCCGCCTGTTTGCCTTAACCACAAAAGGTACTCCGGCACACAGTAATGTGAGTTATCGTGATGGTGATTATCTGATGTTTGGTCCGGAAACCCGTGGCTTGCCATCTTATGTGTTGGATAACATGCCCACAGAACAAAAAATCAGAATCCCCATGCTGCCGGATAGCCGTAGCATGAATCTGTCCAATTCTGTTGCTGTGGTTGTGTTTGAAGCATGGCGGCAGCTGGGTTATCCCGGTGCGCTATTGCGGGATTAATACATAACATTCAGCGCCTAATCCGCGCTGAATGTTTTTTATTACTGCTTATAAAAAAAGAACGGTACTTTAAATCCCATCCCCGTTCTCAAATCCATTATTGATGCCATTAAAGAGCTGGTTCATATCCAGTGATGGCTTATCACTTTCCGGCTTTCCGACAATCCGCGCCGGTACGCCCGCCACTGTGGTATGAGGTGGCACTGGCCTTAATACAACAGATCCTGCCCCAATTTTTGCGCCGCGACCAATCTCGATATTTCCGAGGATCTTAGAACCCGCTCCAATCATCACCCCTTCACGTACTTTCGGATGACGATCTCCGCTAGTTTTGCCTGTTCCCCCAAGAGTCACAGATTGCAGAATGGATACATCATTCTCAACAACTGCCGTCTCACCAATCACAATGCCAGTTGCATGGTCAAGCATGATACCGCAGCCAATTTTTGCGGCAGGATGGATATCTACACCAAATGAAACTGAGATCTGGTTTTGCAGATAGATTGCCAATGCGTTGCGCTCTTGTTTCCACAACCAATGTGCGATGCGATAGGCCTGTAGTGCATGGAAACCCTTAAGGTAAAGTAATGGAGTAGAGTACTTGTCTACCGCCGGATCACGCAATCGAACAGCTTTGATATCACTTGCTGCGGATTCGATCATCTTGGGATCACTGCGATACGCACTTTCAACGACTTCTCTGACTTCAATGGGAGGCATAATCGGGGTTGCCAGCTTATTTGCCAGCATGTAGCTCAGGGCACTACCAAGATTTTCATGCTTGAGTAGTGTCGCGTGAAAAAAACTGGCTAACATGGGTTCACAGTCTGCCAGCGCTTTTGCCTCATTTTTTATATTTTTCCAGACTTCATTCAGTTCTTCTCGCGACATATCAGTCGTTCCTATCATTGCTTAAGAATGAGAGCTTTCTCCTTCATCTCTTGTAGCTCTTCCCAATAGTGCTTGAGCAGCTTCAATCACATTTTTATCGCAGTACAGTATCTGGTAAATCTGTTCTGTAATAGGCATTTCAACGCCTACTCTTTCCGCCAGCGCACGAACTTCTTTGGTGTTGCGATACCCTTCAACCACTTGCCCAATCTCATGTTGAGCATCATCAACATTGATACCCTGCCCCAACATCATGCCAAAACGACGGTTACGGGATTGGTTGTCAGTACAGGTCAGGACGAGATCACCTAATCCAGCCATGCCCATGAATGTAGATGGGTCAGCCCCTAATGCTACTCCGAGGCGGCTCATTTCTGCCAATCCGCGGGTAATCAATGCCGTGCGGGCATTCGCGCCGAATCCCATACCATCAGAGATACCCGCACCAATTGCAATAACATTTTTTATTGCACCGCCGAGTTGTACCCCAATGAAATCAGGGTTTTTGTATACCCGGAAGCTTTTGCCACAATGGAAAAACTGCTGGAGTTCTTCGCCAAATTCAGGTGTTGTAGCAGAAACGGCGATCGCAGTTGGTAAACCTGCCGCCAGTTCTTTTGCGAATGTCGGGCCAGAAACGACTGCCAAGGGGATTTCATTGCCTAATATCTCACGAGCCACATCTTGTAATAAGCGCCCTGTTTCAGCTTCAAGGCCCTTAGTTGCCCAAACAATGCGGCTATCATGTTGCAAATGTGGTTTTATCTGCTGTAAGACATTGCCGAAAACATGGCTGGGAACCACTATCAGGATGTTCTGGCTGGCTGATACCGCACTCTTCAGATCAGCTTCAAGCAGTAAGCTATCAGGGAAAGAAACATCCGGCAAAAATGCCTGATTACAACGCGCTTGTTGCAAGGCATGAACGTGCTCAGGGTTATGTCCCCAGAGCACGACCTCATGCCCATTGCGCGCCAACGTAATGGCTAAGGCGGTGCCGTATGAACCGGCACCGATCACTGTCATAGAAACAGTATTCATTAGGCTTCCTGTTCTGCCTCATCAGGCTGAGATTCAGCCTGCTGTTGCAGGTAGTTCATGAACAAAGCATCAAAGTTAACCGGAGCCAGGTTCAGTTGTGGGAAAGTACCACGTCCGACCAAGCTGGTGATACATTCACGAGCATATGGGAACAGGATGTTCGGGCAATATGCACCTAAGCAATGTGCCAGTTGGGTTCCTTCGATACCATCAATAGAGAAAATACCCGCTTGCTGAACTTCACACAGAAATGCGGTTTCTTCTCCTAATGTCGCCGTAACGGTGACACGCAGAACAACTTCATAGACTCCCTGAACCAATTCACTGGAAGCCGTATCCAGATCCAATTTGACTTCTGGTTGCCAGTCCTGCTGGAAAATCTGAGGCGCTTTTGGTGCTTCGAAAGAAACGTCTTTCGTGTAAATACGCTGGATCTGGAAAGCCATTTCTGTGTTGTTTTGTTCTGACATAATAATTACCTTTTTCAGACGTCCTTATTAAACCTTCGATAATGCAAGCATTCTGCTTGCACCTAAACTCGTTATCGCTTGCCTCGGGCCAATGGCAAGTTTTCACCCGCCCACCCAGCGATCCCCTCTTTCAGGGAATAGACCTGCTCAAAACCGGAGCGAATCAAGTTCTCCGCCGGTGTTCTGGATTCCAATCCATTCGCTGAAACAACAATGACAGGCTGCTTTTTATGTTTTTCCAGCTCACCCAGATTGTTATCTTTAATCTCGGATGGTGTCAGGTTAACGGCACCAATAATATGCCCTCTGCGGAAATCGTCACGGGAGCGTAAATCCACGACGATAGCATCTTCCTTATTGATCAAATGAATAGCTTGCGCACGGGTGATCTCTTTACTCTTGGAGAACACACTTTTCGCCGTCATGACGATGACAGCCACCAGCAATGCAATCCAAACAAGACTCAGGATCGTGTTCCGGCTAATAAATTGCATGATTTCTTGCAGCATGGAGGGCAACAACTCCCGTTAGTTAATAACAAATATCTAAGGTAGCAGAGTATACCTGTGTGTTGCGTCAATTACAGCCAATTAGCACTAACACTATGCACATTTGTGCAGATTTTGCGGAGAGTTTCGAGAAAAATTAAAAAATACACCGAGAAGCTCTCAATTGTAATACATCATTAAAATATTCCATGTCACATTGAGCTGGGGCAGGATCTTCGACAATATATGAACTAAATTAACTAAAACTTATATTGACGATAAAAAACAGACTGTTCTCTGGTCAGGGGCAATTCCTCATGAAATAATCGGGCTTTATATAGCAGAAAAAAAGATAGCAGAAAGGCATAGCAGCAGGGTATTCAATAAGATGGCTGAAAGTAAGGACCTAAAGCGCCGTGCGAATCGGCAGAAGCAATATCAGTGGCAAAAGAAAACCAGAGTGTTATCGCTCTGTGTCTTATTGTTTGCTTTTTTCAGCTTCAGTACAAACGCTTTCGCCAACCAGATCTCAGAGAATAAAAATCAGCTCAAAGATATTCAACAGGATATTGCCGAGAAAGAGAAAAGTGTAAAACAACAGCAAAAACAACGCACCGACCTCGTTAATCAATTGAAAGAACAAGAAAGCACGATCTCAGAAGTAGGCCGCTCTCTGCACGGTACTCAGGCTCGCCTGAATAAACTGGGAAACGAACTCTCATCAATGAATACAAATATCAAACGGCTGCAAACGCAACAAAAAGAACAACGTAAATTACTTGCCAGTCAATTGAATGCCGCATTCCGGCAAGGAAATCACCAAGGATTAGAGTTGTTGCTCAATGGCGAAGAAACTCAACGCAAAGAACGCATTCTTGCTTATTACAGTTACTTGAATCAGGCACGCCAAGAAACTATCTCCAAACTGCAAAAAACAACAGAAGAACTTAACCAGCAAAAAAAATTACAACTGGAAAAACAAAGTGAACAAAGAGTAATACTGAACAGCCAGAAGCAACAGAAACAAAAAATGGAAGTTGCCCGAACTGCACGACAAAACACGCTAACAGTGCTCGAATCTTCATTGAAAAAAGATCAACAGAGTCTGACGGAGCTTAGGCAAAATGAAACCAGCTTGAGAAATAAAATTGCCAAAGCTGAACGAGAAGCCAAAGCCCGTGCTGAACGTGAGGCTCGCGAGGCTGCTCGCGTTCGTGCCCAAGTTGCCGCTAAACAGAAACAGGCTCAGCAAAAAGGCGCCAGCTATAAACCTACAGAAGATGAACGTGCTCTCATGGCCCGGACAGGTGGTCTTGGGCGTCCGGCAAGGCAAGCAATCTGGCCTGTACGCGGCAATGTCATCCATAGTTTTGGTGAAGCAATACAGGGTGAACTGCGCTGGAAAGGGATTGTTATCGCCGCAGCAGAAGGCACAGAAGTGAGAGCCATCTCTGATGGACGCGTATTACTGGCAGACTGGTTGCAAGGCTATGGTTTGGTTATCGTGATTGAACACGGTAAAGGTGATATGAGCCTTTACGGCTACAATCAAAGCACACTCGTCAAAGTTGGGCAGCAAGTTCGGGCTGGTCAGCCAATCGCACTGGTCGGTAATAGTGGCGGACAAAAACAACCTTCACTGTACTTTGAAATTCGTCGTCAGGGGCGGGCTGTTAATCCATTACCGTGGTTAGGTAGATAGGGTAAAACACAACATAGGATGAACATATTAATGATGAAGATGCAGTATCTATTAATAAAACATGTTAGTTCGCTAACTCTGTTATTTTGGATATTGCTATTCGTCATGTCATTGACGTTTACCTTGAATGCCCACGCTGCACGCTTAGCCATTGTCATTGATGATGTTGGATACCGTGTTCACGAGGAAAACAAGATATTACAAATGCCCATTGCGATCTCTATCGCAATACTACCCAATTCTCCACACGGCAGGAAAATGGCAGAAAAAGCCCATCAACAAGGGCGGGAAGTGTTGATCCACCTGCCGATGGCGCCACTAAGCAAACAACCTTTAGAAAAAAATACCCTGCATCCGGCCATGAGTCAGGAAGAAATTGGTCGTATTATTCAAGATGCGATACAGAAAATTCCCCATGCTGTTGGTATGAATAACCATATGGGTAGCGCAATGACATCCAATCTCCGTGGCATGGAAAAAGTGATGCAAATATTATCTCGTCACCATCTCTATTTTCTGGATAGTGTCACGATCGGGAATACACAAGTCACTAAAGCAGCGATAGGAACATCTGTTCCAGTGATCCGCCGAAATATTTTTTTGGATAATGTTCAAACCGAAGCTGAAACAAAACACCAGCTCAACCGGGCAATTACCCTTGCCCGTAAACAAGGTTTTGCTATTGCCATTGGGCATCCACATCCAACGACTGTACGCGCCTTACAGCAAACTCTCGCAACATTACCCAGTGATATTGAGTTGGTAACACCCAGCATGTTACTAAGCCACAGACCTACAAATAAGAACAACCAACAACAACAAATAGCACGCAAGTGCAAGCCCGGCGAATCAGAGCCAGCCCCAGTAACTCAGTTGGCTTATATCAAGATGATAGGAAAAGAATTAGCTAACAATATCGTCATCAATACCTTAAATCAGCACATTCAAAAACTCTTGGGTAAAACAACGTCGCAGCAGAAAGAAGAGGCGAAGAAGAGTTCTCCATGATGGTTTGAACATAATTCGGGTTATTAATAGGTAGAATCTTCTGTCCTGTTGATATCACAAATGATACTGTATATACATACAGTATTTTATAATTGGTTGTATAAATGCTATTTTCTGGTCGATTAAAATTTACCGTGATTGCATTAACCGAATAAAGTATCAATATTGTGTTGTGTTTGGTGCATTACAGGACATTATCAGATTGATACAAGTGCTACTTGCAAGTAAACTTAGTATAGAAAACGAGCGGCTGTTGGTCGTTATGATTAAATCATGATAATACAGAGAGTAAGGAGAGGGGGTCATGTCATTTACAAAATTCATAGATAAGGCATATATTTCTCCTGATAAAATTATTAGAGAAACTGCCAGATTGTTAAGAACGAAAAACACAGATACTGAAGACAGCTCACAAAGATTGTTGATCAGAAATGATGGTACTGTCCTGATTAACAAGGAAAATAGTGAGGTAATTGCGGATTTTGAGCATAATATAAAAGCTTTATCGAAGGATAAATAACTATTATGTGGCCTGTTTTTATTACTTTTGTTTTGATCTGTGGCTACAAATATATTGATAGTGATATACCATCAAAAATTGAGCTACAAAAAGCGCAAGGATGGAATGCTTATTTTCAAGTGGCTCTAAAAGGCGGTGAGTTTTTGATCGCTGGCTTTATCATGGCTGTATTTATTGATGCTTTATTGTATTTAGCAATGTATATCATGAACATACCTTCATATTTAGGCGCAAAATATACTCAGTTTACATTTGCTACAGATTTGAATGGGTTCAGATACGCCACAGCAAGCTTTTTTTCATGGATAGTGGCCATATCTACAGTTCTTATGAGCATAGGCCAAGCTTCAACTGCTAAAAATAGATCAGAAAACTATAAATACAGGATTAAAGCTATTAGGAATAATGCGAAGAAAGACTCTGTAAATCAATTGTTGTTAGAATCCTTAGAGCACGGTCTTCTCGTTATGGTCACCCTTAAATCCCGGAAAGTATACGTTGGGATGGTTGATGAAGCGAAGTTTTATAATTTCCATACGCATTCAGATGCAATGGTGTCAATTATACCGTTTATAAGCGGATATCGAGATAAAGATAATTTGTCTTTCAACGTCGAACATTATTATGTGGATATTTATAATCAAAAAGGCATAACGTTAAGTTCTGAGCCATTATCAGTATATCAATTTCGACATATATTACCGATAGACCAGATAGAATCATTTTCTCTATTTGATGTAGATACTTATGTATCTTTTAGAGAAAAAACAATAAATACTCCGCTTACAGAAACCAGCCATTAATTATTATAAGGCCGCTTAACGCGGCCTTTTTCACGTTTTTAATCCCAATTTAAGATAACTTTGCCAGATTGCCCTGACCGCATGATATCAAAGCCTTTCTGGTACTCATCAATCGAGAATTGATGGGTAATAATTGGAGTCAGATCTAAGCCAGATTGGATCAATGCTGCCATCTTGTACCATGTTTCGAACATCTCACGTCCGTAAATACCTTTGATAAACAGCCCCTTAAAGATGACCTGATTCCAATCTATCGCCATGTCTGAAGGTGGAATGCCCAATAATGCAATGCGTCCACCATGATTCATGGTATTAAGCAAAGTACGGAACGCAGGTGGTGCGCCGGACATTTCCAGTCCAACATCAAAACCTTCTGTCATTCCCAATTCAGCCATCACATCAGCCAAATTTTCTTTGCTGACATTCACGGCACGGGTAACGCCCATTTTACGCGCTAATTCAAGGCGATATTCATTAACATCTGTAATCACGACATGGCGCGCCCCGACATGCTTACACACCGCCGCTGCCATAATCCCGATGGGACCAGCGCCGGATACCAGTACATCTTCCCCGACCAAATCAAAAGACAGCGCTGTATGTACCGCATTACCAAAAGGATCAAAAATAGCCGCCAACTCATCCGAAATATTGTCTGGAATTTTAAAGGCGTTAAGTGCCGGAATTACCAGATATTCAGCAAAAGCACCCTCACGGTTCACACCAACGCCAGTGGTATTACGGCATAAATGAGTACGGCCACCACGGCAGTTACGGCAATGACCACAGGTGATATGCCCTTCACCGGAAACACGATCACCAATTTTGAATCCTTTTACTTCCTGACCAATCGCAACCACTTCACCGACATATTCGTGCCCTACCACCATCGGGACAGGGATCGTTTTCTGGGACCAATCATCCCAGTTATAGATGTGAACATCCGTACCACAAATGGCCGTTTTGCGGATTTTAATCATCACATCATTGTGCCCAAGCTCCGGAGTGGGCACATCCGTCATCCAAATCCCTTCTTCTGACTTTAATTTTGATAATGCTTTCATAGTGATACCTTATGCAATGACGTCTAATTGCTTGCCAATCCGTGTAAACGCCGCCACCACTTGCTCAATTTGTTCTTCAGTATGGGCTGCTGAAATCTGGGTTCGAATACGCGCTTGGCCTTTAGGAACAACCGGATAGAAGAATCCAATCACATAGATGCCTTCTTTCAGCAATTCCGCCGCAAATTCTTGGGCTAATTTCGCATCACCCAACATGACAGGGATAATCGCATGATCTGCTCCTGCTAAAGTGAAACCTGCGGCAGTCATTTTCTCACGGAACAGATTCGCATTTCTCCAAAGACGCTCACGCAGGTCATCTCCATTTTCCAACATCTCCAGCACTTTGATAGATGCAGAAACAATGGCAGGAGCCAGTGAGTTGGAGAACAGATAAGGACGTGAACGCTGACGCAGCCACTCAACAACTTCTTTACGTGCAGCGGTATAACCACCCGACGCACCGCCCAGAGCCTTACCCAGCGTACCAGTGATAATATCGACACGTCCCATGACATCACAATATTCATGTGTGCCACGGCCATTTTTACCAACAAAACCAACCGCATGTGAATCATCCACCATGACCAATGCACCAAATTCATCAGCCAGATCACAGATGGATTTCAAATCAGCAATCACTCCGTCCATTGAAAAAACGCCATCTGTTGCGATCAGAATATTTTGCGCACCTTCGGCCTTCGCTTTCTCCAACTGCGCTCTTAATTCCTGCATGTCATTATTGGCATAACGGTAACGTTTCGCTTTGCATAAACGGATACCATCAATGATGGAAGCGTGGTTCAAGGCATCAGAAATAATGGCATCTTCCGGCCCAAACAGCGTTTCAAACAGGCCGCCGTTGGCATCAAAACACGAGGAATACAGAATGGCATCTTCCAAGCCTAAAAATTCAGCTATCTTATTTTCTAATTCTTTATGGGAGTCTTGCGTACCACAAATAAAACGAACGGATGCCATACCAAAACCGTGGCTATCCATTCCTGCTTTTGCAGCAGCGATCAGGTCAGGGTGATTAGCCAAACCTAAGTAGTTGTTAGCACAAAAATTAATGACTTGGTTACCCTCTGCGACAGCAATATTGGCATCCTGGGAAGATGTGATAATACGTTCAGTTTTAAATAAACCTTCAGAGCGGGTTTGTTCCAATTGCTCATTAATTTGCTGGTAAAATGACGCTGACATTTTTCTCTCCTGAGTACCTAAGTAAGTGGAAGGCTTGGCGTATCTTACTGATAGATGCTGCCAGTGACGACACACCAAGAAAGATAATATTTAACTTTGTAAAGCCGATCACGGCTCGGAGCCTGTTCTGAGACAATATTTCAGGATATTCCCCTGCTTAACCTACTGTCGTCAGTAGGGTTAAGTGCTATTATACGCGCCAAAGATATACCAACTGACTATTTAGAGGTGAGCCAAATGATTATTGTCACTGGTGGCGCAGGGTTTATTGGCAGCAATATTGTCAAAGCACTGAATGACGAAGGCTATAAGGATATTCTTGTTGTTGATAACCTGAAAGACGGCACAAAGTTCGTCAATTTAGTTGATTTGGATATCACCGATTATATGGATAAGGAAGATTTCATTGCCAGCATCGTTGCCGGTGATGATTTAGGTGATATTGATGCCATTTTCCATGAAGGTGCATGCTCATCCACAACGGAATGGGATGGTAAGTATATGATGGACAATAATTATCAATATTCCAAAGATGTATTGCATTATTGCCTTGAGCGCCAAATCCCGTTCCTGTATGCCTCTTCTGCCGCAACTTACGGTGGCCGCAGTGATAATTTCATTGAAGAGCGTCAATACGAAAAACCTCTTAATGTTTATGGTTATTCAAAATTCCTTTTTGACCAATATGTTCGCGATATTTTGCCTCATGCAGATTCCCAGATTTGTGGATTCCGTTACTTCAACGTGTATGGGCCACGCGAAGGGCATAAAGGTAGCATGGCCAGTGTCGCCTATCATTTAAATGATCAGATCCACCAAGGGAAAAATCCAAAATTATTCGCCGGTAGCGAGAATTTCCGTCGCGATTTTATCTATGTCGGCGATGTTGCCGCAGTCAATCTATGGTTCTGGAAAAACAATGTATCCGGCATTTTTAACTGTGGAACTGGCCGTGCTGAATCTTTCCAGTCTGTTGCCGATGCCGTTACTGAATTCCATACAGAAAAATCTCCAGTTGTGGAATACATCGATTTCCCGGAAAAATTAAAAGGTCGCTACCAGAGTTTTACTCAAGCAGATCTGACAAAACTTCGTGCTGCTGGCTATAACAAACCGTTCAAAACCGTTGCCGAAGGTGTCGCTGAATATATGCAATGGCTCAATCAGGATAATTAATCGACGTCTATGAAGATACTGGTGATCGGCCCATCATGGGTGGGTGACATGATGATGTCACAAAGCCTCTATCGTACTTTGAAGGCTTTGTACCCGAATGCAGAAATTGATGTGATGGCACCAGCATGGTGCCGCCCATTACTGGCAAAAATGCCAGAAGTGAATCAAGCACTCGCCATGCCGCTTGGTCATGGTGCACTTGCCTTGGGTGAGCGCCGCCGCCTCGGAATCACATTGCGTGAAAATAAATATAATCGCGCCTATGTGTTACCCAACTCATTCAAATCTGCACTCGTGCCTTTCTTCGCCAATATCCCGCTACGTACAGGCTGGCGTGGTGAAATGCGTTATGGGCTGCTGAATGATATCCGAGTCCTGAATAAAAATGCTTTTCCACTCATGGTACAGCGCTATGTTGCTCTCGCGTATGAAGGGAAAAATATACATAGCGCCGATGACATTCCACAGCCTCTCTTGTGGCCGCAGTTAACCGTCAATGACGAAGATATTGCAGAATCGACCTCAGCTTTCAATATTGCCGATCACCGTCCTATTATTGGCTTTTGTCCAGGTGCTGAATTCGGCCCGGCTAAACGCTGGCCGCATTATCACTATGCCGCGCTTGCCGAGCAATTAATTACCCAAAAAGGCTATCAGGTTCTGCTGTTTGGTTCCGCCAAAGATCATGAAGCGGGTGAAGATATTCGTACTCTTTTAAGTGATGAGGCCCGCGAAGATTGCCTCAATCTGGCGGGAAAAACATCACTTGAGCAAGCAGTCAATATCATCGCAGCTTGTGATGCCATCGTGACGAACGATTCAGGTCTGATGCACGTTGCAGCAGCCTTAAATCGTCCGTTGGTGGCATTATATGGCCCAAGCAGCCCAGATTTCACCCCCCCCCTTTCAGATAAGGCTGAAGTGATCCGTCTGATTACGGGCTATCATAAAATCAGAAAAGGTGACAGCGATGGCGGTTATCATCAAAGCTTGATTGATCTTCAACCCGAAAGGGTTTTAGCTTCATTAGAGAAACTGCTACAGGTGGAGAGTCAGCTTTAATGCGTGTTTTACTGGTAAAAACCTCTTCAATGGGCGATGTGTTACATTCTCTGCCAGCATTAACCGATGCTAAAAAACATTTTCCGGACATTCGATTTGATTGGGTGGTGGAAGAGGGATTTGCTCAAATTCCAACCTGGCACAGTGCAGTCGAAAATGTTATTCCCGTCGCGATTCGCCGTTGGCGGAAAAATTGGTTCAGAAAAGATATTCGTGAAGAGCGAGCGTTATTCCGAAAACAACTACAACAGCACCAATATGACGCCATTATTGATGCCCAAGGTCTGTTAAAAAGTGCTTTTTTGGTGACTCGGTTAGCTCATGGCCCAAAACATGGCTACGACAAAACAAGCATCCGCGAACCTATCGCCAGCTTCTTCTATGATCATCGTCATGCCGTTAGTAAGCAACAACATGCAGTTGAGCGCATTCGGGCCTTGTTTGCTGATAGCTTGGGCTATAAAAAACCATCGGAACAAGGTGACTATGCCATTGCCCGCCATTTTCTGAATCAACAAACAGAAAATCAAGGCCATTATCTCGTTTTCCTACATGCAACTACCCGCGATGAAAAACACTGGCCTGAAAATCATTGGCGGCAGCTTATTGCAGAACTCCAAACAACAGGACTGCGCATCAAACTCCCCTGGGGTGCAGAGCATGAGCATCAGCGGGCATTACGGTTGGCGGAAGGATTTTCTCATGTTGATGTTCTGCCAAAACTGACGCTCGCTGAAGTCGCACAGATCCTTGCTGACGCACGAACGGTGGTTTCCGTCGATACGGGGCTAAGTCATCTGACAGCCGCGCTTGATAGACCTAATATCACCCTATTTGGCCCGACAGATCCCGGTTTGATCGGTGGATATGGTAAAGAGCAACATTCTCTAAAATCGGCGGATAATACGATGCAAGGTATCACACCATCGGAGGTTATGTTGCTCTTACAGCAAGTGTTAAAAAAGCACTTTTCCTAGTTGTAATGTTTCACACCAACGGCTTTTATACTCAAACGTAGGATTACCCAAGGAGTAACGCATGGTTTTGCCACCCTGCTGGCACAATGCTTTTGCTTCTTGGATATTTACCCACATCAAAACGCTACCCACACTGAGATGGGCATATTCTGAATCATAGCCACCATTAATGGCATCAAAAGAGATCCATTTGGGGCTATCTGCCTTCAAAACAAAATCATAAGCACAGGGTTTTCCGTTGATCAGTAATACATTGCCAAATATATGCTCACTAAGTTCTGTATAGATTTCAATCAGATGTTGTTTTTGTTCTTCAGAATGACTGTAGTTCCAACGTTTCTGGTATAGATCGATATAGATATTCACTAACTCTTCGGCACTAAACTCACTTGAAGGACGAATTTCCCCTCCGGCTCGCTTAAATTTATTAATCTCGTTGCTACGATTACGGCGAGTTTTGTAAGAGAAACTGTCTTTGATAAGACAAATTTTTCGTTTGTTTAATCGAGGATTATAGCTGGTGTTCAGAAAATTATCTTTATGTATTGGGGACAATCTCTTTGATTTTATGGGCAAAAATAGCTTAACGTCTGTTGTGATAGGGAAAATCATTTCATCATATGAAACTGGATATTTAGTTTGCATATTTTCAGTTAATTTTTTGTTATTGAAAGTAAAACAGGCACCTTGAATTCCAGTTTTTGTTTTTTTGATATAGAAGCAAAATTTTCCATCAAGATGTTTATCCAGAAAAGATATGATGTTGGGGTGTGTTGATACACATCCTCCAAACAGATCATAAGCCTCTTTATATTGTTTAAAATCGCAGGATTTCCATCCTGAAAGAAGTGCTTTTGCAGCTTCCATAGAGAGTATTTCCATAAAGATATTCTGGTCTTATTTGTAATTAACTAAAAAAATTAGCTGGATTCCCTATTTTACATAAAAAGAATGTAATGAGATACAACTGCATTATCGATTAATACCTGAAGTTATTATCTTATCTATTAATGATAAATATTAATGATTTAATTCGAATAATAAGTACAACACCATTACTATCGAAGTAAATAAGAACGTATTTCTTTAAATAATTCATTGGATATTTTACCGCACCGTAATTTCCCAGGGTGATTATTTAATAAGGTTGCCAAAAAATAATCTCCTGTTCAGTCACTTTATTAAAACCAGCTCCCTTTGGAAAATATTATATAACGCATTTTTTATATCTAATATTATCTACCATACAAATTTCTGAATATGTATGGTAGATGAATAAAAATATTTTCAGACAAAAGGAAATTATTATTTTAACATGAAAAATAAAACAACTTAACCAACCATGAGTAATTAAACAAATTAAATCATTCAATAAAATCTTTTCTTTTTGTAAAAAACACCCGAGATAAAAATAAAAGTAATTTATTTTTCGATTTTAAAATATTTAATTTGAGCAAGGATTTTCTTTTCAAAAGAAGAATATCTTCATTACTATAATGAAGTTTTGAAATAAAATCTAAAAGCTCACCATTTTTATTTGAAGCAAGCAACTTCCACATATAAGATATTTTAAGAGACAATGTCTTAGAACCTATCTTTTGCATAAGAATCTTTCTGTTATTTTTATGGTAATCCATATCCATACTATGGTAAATAACTTCCCAAGCTTGGATCTCATTTATATAATCTTTAACAAACCACTTTTTATTCATTATAGATGAATCTCTATAAATATAATTATATAAGTGCTTTGGCACACATGATAAATTAGTTTTGCAAATACACATTAAAATAAACAAAACATCTTCTCCAACTATAAGATTTTCATTAAAATAAATATTATTATCCAATATAAAATTTCGCTTTATAAACAGACAACAAATATCAAAATAATCGAAATTAATATAGTTTAATGCCACTTCATTAATATCAGTATAATTCTTTGAAAGAATAACATTATTAAATTTATCAATTGTTTTATTTAAGCAAAATACTATATTACAATCATCCTCTCTACTTTTAGATAACATACATTCAACAAAATTAGGCTCTATAACATCATCACTATCCAAAAAAGAAATGTAATCTCCCGTAGCTTTTCTTAACCCTAGATTTCTTGCAGATGAAATCCCCTTATTTTCTTGAGAGAAGAAAACTATATTTTTATATTTATTTGCTAATTTTTCTATAATCTTTAAAGTATTATCATTTGAACCATCATTAATAATTACTATCTGTATATTATTATATGTTTGATTTAAAACACTATTAATAGTTTTAGTTATAAGTCTCTCAACATTAAATGCTGGTATTATAATAGAAACTAAAGAATTTTTCATAGCAGTAAGACACTCTTTTTATTTTATGATAACAAACCATCCTCTTATGACATGAGGGAGGTCGACTAAGATAAATATACCAGATTTTTTTGATATTGATATACTATTGTGAAAAGTTGTTAGTATATATTAGATAATCCAAAATACTCCCATATTCAATTGATAACACCTAGCTTATTTAAAAAATAACATAATAAGAATCTAAAAATTAGCATGTTTTTCCATTGAATAGTTCACTCCTCTTAAAGTCTATCAATTTTTGGACATCTAATATCTATTCATAAATTAAAACTAATCATTAGCCTGAGTAAACATAAACACTTTATCTTTCCTCAGGCACTAAAAAATACAATTACTGTTAAAGAGACAAAACTTATTCATTTTTCATCTGGTAATGAATTATAATATTTAGCTTCATTATTAAAATCAATAACTTTAACTTTTCTATCACAATCATCATTAGAAATATATTTGCAATTATTATTAATTCTAGTTTCACTCACACCTATCCATTCAGAATAAATAGATAGAAAATCAAATCCACTCCTAAATGCATTAATATAGTCTCTTTTTTTACTATCATAAGACGTAATGAAAAAAGGAACTTGGTAGTTCTGTTTGTATTTATCACCATGAGTTAATTTTTTATCTCTTAATTTCTCATTATAAAAAGAAACACCATGATCTGAAAAATACATCATTGACCATTTTTTATTGCTTGCGTTAGCAGCATCAACAATTTTTGATAAAAGGTGATCTGTATTTTTAATACTTTGAATATAACATGACATATCTTTATTTAAATAAAAATCATCATATTTTCCATTAGTTCTTTCACAATGATCTGCATGAGAGCCTATCAAATGAACAAAGATTATTTTCTTATTTATTGTATCATTCAGCGCATTAATGATCTTTGGAAATAAAATGTCATCAGATAATTTCACATAATTATATTCTCCTTTATTGGAGAAAAAATAATGATCTGCTTTCTGACCTATAGAACTTATAGCTGTATCATATATACCTAACATCCCTTGGTTTGACAACCAATAAGTAAAGTATCCGCTTTTATTTGCTAACGACACTATATTATCATTAATTTTCAGATCATTCTTTTCTCTCAAAGAAAAAGAATTCGTTAATGATAATACAGTTGAAGGCGCAGCAGAAATATAATTATTAAATAATATACCATTAGCCTTACTCATAAAAGGAGTATTATTTAAATGAAAACCATAACTATTCATCATATCTTTTCTGACACTCTCACCAATAACAACGATATAAGTATCATACTTATTAGTCTTTACTGACGGATTCCAATCATCAGCTGATTTTAATAATCTACTTTGCTCTTCATATTGTTTTTTTACTTCTATATTAGATAAATATATTTCACAAAAAAACCTTATAGCTGGAAAACGTATTGATAATACGTCAAATTTATTTTCTTTAAAATAAACCTTAATAGGATTATACAACACACTTAAAAACACAAAAACATAAAAACATAAAAACATCTTTTTGCTTTCTATTATTAATGATAAATTTAGACATAAAAAACCAATCGCTATAACTAAAAGACTAGGAATAAAATAAAGCTTAGGAATAGCACTGAGAAATTCCAAACTTTCATTGTTATTTGTATAATATAGTGAAAGAACTGAATTAAAAGATGGAGGCCCATAAATAAACCCAATAGGAAAATAAATCGCAGACAATATCAGTAAAAATACAACGCTAAACTTATATAAAATCCCAAATTGATTTAAAATAATAAATAAAAAAATCAATGAAAATGCATAAAAAGGTCTAAATTCATATCCAAAAGAAAAATTCACCAAGCAACTAAATATAGATATCAATATAAATGAAAATACTTTTTTGCGTATATTTTTCTCTTGTGTAATAGTAAGATGGATATTTTTTACAAAGTAATTTAACATGTTAAAAATCACCATAAATGCAATAATTTTAGTTATAAAAAAATTAAAATACGAAGAATAAATATGGCTTATATCCTATAAGATATAATCAGCTATTAATTAAGTCTTCAAAAATTTCAACCGATAATACTCACTCAACGTCATCCCTTGCATCAAGGGTTTCAAAAACTCAAACAACCCTTCCAAATCCCGATAAAGCTGTTCAATCTGTTCTTCATCTTTAAATGTTGGGCTTCCTCCCGGCATAAATTCGGAGGAGTGTAGCATAAACTCAACATAATCACTGCCAGATGCCAAAGTTTGCCGGACAACCGCTTTCATCTGCTCCAGATTCCCCCCTTTCGGACGCAACCAATTAACCGATGGCGAACGCTGTTTCCCTCTCAATCGATCATATTTCTGCTTAATAAAGTTCATGGCCGGAGAATGTTTATATTGAATACTCATCGGAACTTGCAGTAACGAAGAATGACCTTCTTTGGAAATATCTTGTAAATCCATAAAATAGGCATGAGCAGGAAAATGACTATAGTCTGTTCCACCGTTTCCATTAGGGTTTCCCTTAGTAAAGCGCCAATTAACTTTAGGGGTAACGGAACAATCTACTTGATATCCATATTCAACCAATAATTGCGCGTAATACTCATTAAATGCCCAACGACCTGCACGATGACTCAACATCTTTGTCTGAAGTCTTTCTTCCAGAAGATTGGTCATAAAATCGATCTTTGCTTTAATTTGCTCTTTCGGATATTCAATCAGATAAGGTTTATAACGCATATCATCATCAGTCAGGGAAACTATAGGGGGGTTGTTCCAGGCATGCAAATGCATCCCTATTTCCCCGGTATTTCTGGCGACCACATCTTTGGCAAATTCGATGTAGCTATCGTCCATTGCCATTTCATAGTTGGTTAGCCAAACTGGTTTGAAGCCAAAGCGCTCACATAGGTTTTGAAACCGCGGTAAGTATTGCGTATTCTCAGTGGAAATCTGATCACTGCGTTGCCAAAGGTTATCACCTTCAGTATCAATTGTGATAATAAATGCAGGTTGTGTCATGAGATACATGCCTAAAATAAAATTCAATAAAATACAGAGTAATGTTACTTATGAGTGTGTTAGTAAATAAATTGTCTACAGTAATGAAAATGCCACTATACCATCCTATGGTTGTAAATATTACGTCCAGAGCCCATGGAAAGTTTATGCTCCTATCAAAGCTAAATACTTTCCAAGCACACTATCTGAGTCAAATTTTTTATACATATCTTCCGTAATGCATGGCGGATTTTGATAAACCAATTGTATTTTTTCTGCTAATGATTCAGCAGTCAACTCAGATTTATATTGTTCCAATTCACCCATCATAATTTCACTGACCCCGCCAGGGCAATTAGTACTAACAATAGGTGTATGACAAATTAGGGCTTCAATCAAAACATTACCTAATCCTTCGCTATCTGAACTTAATACAACCGCTTTGGCTCCTCGTATGACCGGCAGTGGGTTCACCAAAAAACCGATGAGAAAAACTTTCGACTGTAAACCAAGCTCCTCAATCTTTTGTTTAATAGCATTAGTCATCTCATCATCCCCCTGACCTGCAATTAACAAATTACATGGAAGATCAGCGCTGGCAAAAGCTTCCAACAAGCGATCATGACGTTTCACATGGTGAAAACGACCGATATGGAGAAAATAATTCTCACCGGAATAAGGATTCTTTTCCAAAGAGCGAGTTTTAATTTCAGCAATATTGAATGGGTTATAAATCGTAACCATTTTTTTAGGAGTCAACGACAATTGTTCTTTTAAATCCAAGCCAACAGCATCAGAAACACAGATCAAATTACGATTTTGATAAACACGCTGAATTTTCCATTTCTTAATCCAACGCGACAATCCTGTTTTATTTTCAAGGTACGATTTTGAAAATACGCCATGAATACAAAACCATACATTTAAATCTGCCAATATCTTGGACTTCGAAACAATACGATCTGTTTTGTGTAAGTTAGATATCACTAACACAGGTGCACCTTTTTGAAGAAAGACTTTCTCAAGAATCTTATCCATAGATTTAGCTCTACGAATAATTTCAGTCTGTCTTCTAAAAAGACCTCTATATTCATCAGCATTAATGATTAATTCAACATGGTCAGGGATCGGATATTCACATTTTTCAGAGAGAGAAAACAAAGTAATATCAAAACTTTTTTGTCGCAAACCATCACATAAACGAATTGTGACATTCTCCGCGCCACCACCCGGTAACCCGTCAATGATAAATAGAATATGTCCTTTCATAAGGAAAGCACCTTGCTATACAATTCCGTGAGCTGCTGGGACAAATAAGCGGGTGTATAGTTCACTATCTTCTTTTTTGCTAACATTGACATCTTGCTGGTTAAATGATCTACTGGCACGAAAGAGATAGCTTCCGCTAAAGTTGAAATATTCAGGGCATCACACACAAACCCATTGTCTCCTGAAACAATGAATTCAGCTCCTCCACAGGTGTTACTTGTTATGACAGGTAAACCACAGGCCATTGCTTCCAGAATAACATTCGGGAAAGGATCATATAGTGTTGGTAATAATAACCCATCAACCATTTGATAAAAAGGTAATGTCTTTTTTTGTACTCCCAAAAATCGAACACGCTCATGGCAACCAAGGGAATTAGCTAACTGCTTATATCTATTTTCTTCCTTATCTTGTCCAATCACAATTAGATACGCATCCGTCTTGCTGATGGCTTCTATTGCCGCCTTTAGCCCTTTTCTTTCAAAACCTGAACCAACATACACAAAACATTTTGCCTGTGCAGGAAGAGCATATTTCTGTCGTAATGTGAGACGCTCTGTCTCCCCAACAGGAAAAAATTGTGACTGGTCAATAGCATTATAGATAACGGAAATTTTTTCATCGGGTAGGTCAAAATCCTCCATCACCTCACGTTTTACCATATGAGAATTACAGATGACCTTTTTTAATTCAGGTGAGAAATACATTCTTTTCTCGGCATCCATGACATAATGATGATAGCGACTGGCAAAAAGCAATTTACTTTTCCATGATGGCAATATCCGTGCCCGTTGCTGTAACCAGCGTTGGTGTACTCCATCCCCCGCCCGATACACATCACATCCTGAAATTCGTTCATGGCTCTGAACTATATCGAATTTTTCCTTTTGCCAAATGGCCCTAGCAGCATCAGCGAATCCCTTCTCTCGGCTAATTCGCCCCCATTTAAAAGGGTTTGCCAAGTGCACGTGCCAATTAGGATTGAGGCTCCCTTGCCAAGAGCGAGTAATGACATTCAAATCCAAATTGTCATCTCCCAAAGCCTCGAGTGCTCTGGAAATAAAACGTTCAGCGCCGCCATCAGGACGATATTTTTGCCGGACAATCGCTAGGCGCATAGGTTTCATGGTAAGTATCTCCGGGCAGCAGCAATGACGACGTCAGTCGGGATCAGATCCAAATAACGAACATCTGTTTTAGTATCAATATCATCAGGATCTGGTAATTTACCGTAATTTCCCGCCCAAATCACTTCCCCATTAACATCCCATGGACGCCAAAAAACTAATTTAGATGGCCCGAATAATGCTATGCAAGGTGTTTTCAAGGCAGCGGCCATATGCATGGGTACAGAATCAACCCCTATGAATAATTTGGCATGAGCAATCAGCGCCCCTAGTTGAGGTAATGTAATCTGACCTGCTAAAGAGACAATATTTCCCTGATTACAAGTAGATAATATTTTCTCAACCATCTCTTTTTCCCGCGCTTCCGTTCCTGATGTCACAACAATTGCGTGTCCATCTGCTTGTAAAGCATTAATCGTTTCACTTACTTTCTCATCATTCCAGCATTTGAAAAACCAACGTGATGCGGGATGAATAACGATATACTTGTCATTAATTCCACCAATGTGCAGAAGATCTGACACTTTCTTCCAATCGTCTTCACTATAGCTCATTGTTACATCGAAATTGATATTGGAAAGATTAAGAGGTTTTAGTGCTGATAGATTTTGCTCAACGACATGTAGAGATTCTTCACCTTCAGTAGAAACCAAATGACTAAAGCAAACTTTCCATAAGAAGCTTTGCCGCTTGGGAAAATCAAAAGCAATACGAGTTGAAGCACCAGAAATCTTAGACACCAGAGCGCTGTGCCACTGATCGGCAAGGTTAATTACAAGATCATACTTTCGCTTTTTCAATTGAGTCAATAAGAGCCAATGATGGGCAATATAGGCTTTTGTACCTTCCTTTTTCCACTGTCTGTCTACGGAAAAAATATGGGATACTTGAGCAAAATTCATCAGCATCGGCTCTGTTTCTTTGTACAGTAAGACATCAATTTCAGCGCTCGGAAAGTTTTCTTTCAACGTACTCACAACTGGAGTGACCAGCAATGTATCACCATGATGCCTTAATTTTATGATCAGAATCTTTTCAAATTGAGGGAATCTTTTACCCATTATGTTTCCAATGTGCGCAATTGAAGCAGAGGTCTTATCAAATTATATCCTAAAGACAACAGCCCCTCTTTCTATCTTTAGATATTAAGTATATTCACCTGACGAGCAGTTGTTATCTTTTCCCCTATGGGAATAGTTGAACAACATAGCCGCATTTTACACACTTTCTTCAAGCCAATGTGATACTATAGCCGCAGTCTATGTCAGTGAATTTGATAGAATGTTGCTTCGCTTATATCAGGTACTTCTCTACCTTATCCAACCAATTATCTGGTTACGCTTGCTGTTGCGCAGCCGTAAAGCACCTGCGTACCGAAAACGCTGGGGAGAACGTTATGGTTTCTGTGCCAAAAAAGTTACCCCCGGTGGGATCTTACTGCATTCCGTTTCTGTCGGAGAGACATTGGCTGCCATTCCGTTAGTGCGGATTTTGCGGCATCATTACCCTTTTTTGCCCATAACAATAACAACCATGACACCGACGGGTTCTGAAAGGGTTCTGTCTGCACTGGGCACAGATGTTAATCATGTATATCTTCCTTACGATTTGCCCGGTTCAATGAGCCGCTTTCTTGATAACGTTAATCCAAAGCTAGTGATCATTATGGAAACCGAATTGTGGCCAAATCTGATCACTCAGTTGCACCAACGCGAAATACCGTTGGTTATCGCCAACGCAAGGTTATCAGCCCGTTCTGCTGCCGGGTATCAAAAAATTAGCAGCTTCATTAAGACCATTTTAAATAAGATCACACTGATTGCTGCGCAAAACCAGGAAGATGGTGACCGTTTTATCGAATTGGGATTAAGGCGTTCCCAACTCTCTGTGACCGGCAGTCTTAAGTTCGATATTTCTGTGACGCCGGAATTGGCTGCCAAAGCCATCACACTGCGTCGCCAATGGGCTCCTCATCGCCCTGTATGGATTGCAACCAGCACCCATGACGGGGAAGAAAGCATCATTCTGGATGCACATTGCAAGCTACTCAAACAATTCCCCGATCTCTTGTTAATTTTAGTACCTCGTCATCCTGAGCGTTTCGGTAAAGCTGCTGAGCTGACACAAAAAGCCGGGCTGAACGCGATATTGCGGAGTGCTGACACAATCCCGGGTGCCAATGTGCAGGTGGTCATTGGAGATACCATGGGCGAATTAATGCTCTTGTACGGAATCGCTGATTTGGCTTTTGTCGGGGGAAGCCTGACAGAGCGCGGTGGGCATAATCCTCTGGAAGCGGCAGCACATGCCATTCCCGTTATTATGGGTCCGCATACATTCAATTTTAAAGATATCTGTGCCAAGCTGGATAAAGCTGACGGGTTGATTACTGTCACGGATAGCCAATCATTAAGTTCAGCCATCAACAGCCTACTGACAGATGAAGATTACCGACTCTATTACGGCCGCCATGCCGCAGAAGTCCTGCACGAAAACCAAGGCGCACTTCAGCGCTTGCTAAAATTACTGGAACCTTATCTCCCGCCAAGGAGCCATTGATGAGTGCGCAAAAACGTCTGTCCGTTGTCATGATTGTTAAAAATGCAGCCGACTTGATTGAAGATTGCCTGCTTTCCGTAAATTGGGCAGATGAAATCATTGTGTTAGATTCCGGCAGCACCGATGAAACCTGCCAGATAGCCAGTGAGATGGGCGCAAAAGTCTACACGAATACCCAATGGCCTGGTTTTGGCCGCCAGCGGCAGCTCGCTCAATCCTATGCCAGCGGCGATTATATTTTTATGATTGATGCTGACGAACGCGTGACTCCAGAACTAAAAGCATCAATTGAACAAGTCCTAGCCAACCCTGATGACAAGAAAGTCTATAGTTGTGCACGCCTGAATCTCTTTATGGGGCGGTTCATGAAACACAGTGGCTGGTATCCTGATAAAGTGATTCGTCTCTATTGTCGTGAACGTTATCAATACAACGACAATCAGGTTCATGAATCCCTTGATATTCAAGGTACGTCCATCGTGACACTAAAAGGTGACTTGCGTCATTTAACCTGCCGCAATCTGATGGAATTCCAGCAAAAACAATTGAATTACGCGAAAGATTGGGCAAAACATCGCTACGAACAAGGCAAAAGAACCCATTATTTTTCTATCTTCAGCCATATGTCAGGCGCATTTTTCAAAACCTGGCTGTTAAGGGCGGGCTTTCTTGATGGTAAGCAAGGGTTGGTGTTAGCTATAGTGAATGCTCAATATACATTCAATAAATATGCTGCACTTTGGGAATTGACTCAAACAAAGAGTAAAAAATGATGAAAAAAAAAGCTATTTATCCCGGTACCTTTGACCCCATCACTTACGGTCACCTTGATATCGTTACTCGTGCAGCCAATATGTTCGATCATGTTCTACTGGCTGTCGCCAATAGTGACAGAAAAAATCCGATGTTCAGTTTGGAAGAACGCGTTGCTTTGGCAAAAGAGGCCACTGCCCATCTGGAGAATGTCGATGTGGTTGGATTTTGTGAATTAATGGTCAATTTCGCCAAAAAACAACAAGCTACCATCTTAATTCGCGGGGTACGTTCTGTTTCCGATTTTGAATATGAGTGGCAACTTGCCAATATGAACCGACATTTTATGCCAGAACTGGAAAGTGTCTTTTTACTGCCTTCTCAAGATCTATCCTTCATCTCCTCATCCTTGATCAAGGATGTTGCACGCCATGATGGTGATATTTCATCATTCCTGTCTGAGCCAGTTGCTCAGGCAATGCGACAGAAATTAGGTAATTAACCCGAATTCTGCTTAAGCCATCACTGGAAGATCTTCTTCTGAGTAGAAAACTTTAAGTGATGGTTTTTTCAATTTAAGGCAGTAAGCAATGAC
>NZ_NITZ01000020.1:89268-100004 GCF_002632615.1 Xenorhabdus miraniensis | reverse complement strand
TGTTGAGTGCGGCGATATCCTTCTGTATGTCTTGTAAAACCGCAGAGATATTGTCCGCCTGAGTCCACTGCACCATCAACGGCAGGGTATTAATATACAGGCCAACACTGGACTCGATTCCATCCACTGGAACATCACGCCCGGATACAGTCGTGCCGACAATGGTCTGTTCATCTCCGCTGTAATTGTGTAGCAATTTATGCCAGGCAAATTGCAGGACCACATTGAGAGTAACACCTTGTTCACGACACATTTCCTTAAGCTGATGGTAAGCGTTTCCTTGTAGGGTAATCGCTTTACCCGCTGGTTTTTCAATCGCTTTTATTTGCGTTAAATCAATGTCGTGACTTAACAGCGCCGAAAGATCATTGGCTCTGTGGAATTGTGTTTTGCGTTCATCCCAATAAGCCTCAGATTCTGCTTTATGATTCAGATAGTATTGTTGGGTTGCCAGATAGGCTTTATCTACCACTACTTGGGGGATGCGCCCCTGCGTGAGTTCGTTGTAATACTCATGTACGGTCTGCAATAAAATCGGGTTACTCCAGCCGTCGATAATACAGTGGTGTTGTGTAATCAGCACGGTTACCAGATTTTCATGCTGTTTAATTAAGGTAAAACGGATTAATCCGGGCTGACTAAAATCAAAAGGCAGGGTACGGTCATGCTGCTGGATTGCGTCAATTGCGTTATTCTGTTCTTCTTCTGGTAAGTGACTGATATCTTTGATCTTGAAATTCTCCGCACTAATACTTGCGCCTTCAGTTGCAATTTGCAAAACTTCCTCTTCCCAGTTAAATGCCGTTCTAAGGATGGGGAAGCGCAGTGAAGCCAGAACCCAAGACTGCTGGTAGGTAGCAGGGTCAAGTTGTGTGTGATAATCCAACAGGTGTTGCACCCGATAGGCATCATCTTGCGGCTGAGTCAAATGGTGATAAATGAATCCCTGCTGCAAGCTGGTCGCAGGGTACAGCCCTTCAATCTGGTACATCTGCTGAAGATGGCACAAGAGCTTAATTGAAATCCCTTTAACACCATAATCACTGGGCGTTTTTATCCCGCCCGATTGAGCCTGTTTTTGACTCGTTGTGATAACAGAGTAGAGTGCCTGCTCAAATGCTGTGATAAACACTTTTGTCTGAACTTTTGACAAGCGGGAACTGACACTGAATTGCAGCTTGCCCGCTTGAATCAGGCCATTAATGTTCAGCAGCAAATGGCTATGATTATCGTCTGCCACTACGGCTCCGTAATCATCGCTGGTCAGTGACCAGTTTTGTTCGGTTTCCCCGCCTAATTGGCCAAGGTAGTTGAAACTGATCGTCGGCAAATCCCCGGTCAAGTATCCTGTCTGACGTAGTGTGCCATAACCAATACCTTTGTTTGGCACAGCACGGAGCATCTCTTTGGTATGAATAATAGTTTCTGCAATATCAGCCTGCATTGCCAGACGAACAGGATACACGGTTGTAAACCAGCCGACGGTTTCGGAAACATCCAGTGTATTGTCGATAGTTTCCCGACCATGTCCCTCAAGTATGATGTGGTTAACCGGTTTTGATAAAACAACAGGTAATGCCAGTGTGAGGGCACTGATCAATAAGTCATTGATTTCAGTCTGATAACCGGCATTAGATTCACGTAGCAGAATGTCAGTTAATTCAGTGGAAATGCCCAGCATGTGGTGATTGATTTCATCGGAAATAGGATGAGTATGACTGTCTGTCACCACTTGTTGCCAGTAAGGGACTTCCTGTTGATGATGTTCTACGTAGTGATGAACAGCATTAACCCATTGCCGATAACTACTGGTCTTCGCTGGCAATGTTTTACCTTGCAACAATCTGCTCATATCTTCAGCAATAATTCGCCAGGATACTACGTCAATAATCAGATGATGAAACGCAAAGAACAGCCGGGCACTGCCATCAGCGTATCCGGTCAGGTGACCAGCCTGCCATAATGGCCCGTTATGGTAATCAAACCCGTTTTGCCATCGGGTCAATTGTTGATGTAATTCAGCGTCTGAGAACTGACTGACATCACAGTGCAGTAATGCAGGTAGCCAGGATGGCATTTCTGCGGGATAACATTGGCGATGACCCTGTTCAGTGTCGACAAAATAGACACGTAACATATCATGCCGCTCAGTCAGGATGGTCAGAGCCTGTTCAATTGCGGCATAACTGATATCGCCGGGCAATCGGAGTATAAATGCCTGATTCCAATAATGTGGACTTGATAAATTCCAGTCAAAGAAAGTCTGCTGGATAGGCAATAAACCAAATTCCCCGCTTAGTAATCCCTGCTCTGCAATGACTTTTGTTGTCGATGATGACAATGTCAGCAGTTGGGCTAACCGGGCCACCGTTGGCGCCTCAAAAATCGATTTAACCTGAAGGGAAAAGCCAGCCTGACGCAGTTTGGAAACGAGCTGGATACTGACAATCGAATCACCACCAATGCGGAAAAAGTTATCTTCAATGCCGATGTGTTCCAGCCCCAATACCGCCTGCCAAATGGCACACAGCCGGGTTTCCAGTTCATTACGGGGAGCAACATAGTTGTCCCTGTTTTCCCAGATTGGCTCTGGCAGGGCGTGGCGATCCACTTTACCGTTCCGGGTCAGGGGCATGGATTGAATGCGGGTAAAGCTGGCCGGCAGCATATATTCCGGCAGGCGGGAGGAGAGATACCTAATCAGGATATCATCAGACAGGGCACTCTCTGTGACCAGATACGCGGCCAGTACTTTATTCCCGTTATGTTCATGGACAACCACCACCGCTTGTCTGACTTGCGGGTGGGAAGCAAGGGCATTTTCGATTTCCCCCAGCTCAATGCGGAAACCGCGGATTTTGACCTGAAAATCATTGCGCCCAAGGTATTCGATATTGCCGTCCGGCAGCCAGCGACCGAGATCCCCGGTCTTGTACATGCGGGCATCCGGATCCGGGAAGAAGGGATCGGGCAGGAAACGCTCTTTCGTCAGTTCAGGGCGGTTCAGATAGCCACGGGCGACACCCGTTCCACCGATATGAATTTCACCCATTGCCCCCACCGGAACAAGTTGCCCGTGAGGATCAAGCAAATAAATCCGGGTATTGCCAATGGGCCGGCCAATCGGGATTGACTGGCTCACATCGACAAGGGAAGTCATGGCATATGTTGTGGCAAAGGTTGTCGTTTCTGTCGGGCCATAGCCGTTAATCAGATGTACAGGCGGGGTGTCAGCTAATTGCACTTGCCTTATCTTCTGTGGATTGAGCACATCCCCCCCGACAAGCAGGTAGCGCAGTTGCCCGAACACCGGAAGAAGCGTATCAAGGTACTCGTTAAACAAACCAACGGTTAACCATAACGCGGTGACTTTTCCCTTGATTAAGGTATGACGGAAACGTATCGGTTCGAGTAACACTGACGATGGAACAATATACAGGCATCCGCCGTTGAGCAGGGCAGACCAAATCTCCCATGTGGCGGCATCGAATGATGTATTGGCACAATGGGCAATGCAGTCAGCGGGACCCACGTCGGCGAAGCCACTATTGATAATCAGGCGCAGCACATTGCGGTGCTCGACCATTACCCCCTTGGGCAGGCCGGTAGAACCAGAGGTGTAGATCACATAGGCCAGATGGCGTGAGGTCAGCCCCAGAGCCGGTGTGTCCGGATTATTGTCCGGCAGGGTGTTATTATCTAATACAGTTTCAAAGAGTGGAGCCGGACTATCGAGCAATACTGTGTTATCGATTAACGCCATGGGAACGTCGCGGGTCAGTTTCCCGGCCTGGGCTGTCTGGGTCAGCAAAGCCACTGGTTTGGCATCTTCCAGCATATAGGCCAGCCTTTCAGCCGGATAAGTCGGATCGAGTGGCACATAAGCGCCGCCCGCCTTGAGGATAGCGAGCAACCCCACCACCATGTCCGGACTGCGCTCAAGACAAATGGCAACCAAATCATCCGGACGTACTCCCAATGCAATCAAATGATGCGCCAGACGATTGGCGCGTCGGTTGAGTTCGCCATAGCTCATGCTTTGATCTTCAAATATGATGGCAGTGGCATCAGGATGCTGGGATGCCTGTGCTTCAAACACCTGTTGCAGGGTTTTGTCCTGCGGGTAGGAAACATCGGTCTGGTTCCAGGTGTGCAGCAGGGTATGGCGCTCTTCTTCACTGAGGAGTGTTACTGACGTATGAGACTGGTGTGGATTACATGCTACAGCGCGCAGAATACATTCAAGCTGGCAAAGCAGGCGTTGTACCTGTTTTTCCGTCAGCCAGTCTTCACCATAACTTAATTTTATGATTAAACGGTTATCTTGCTCATAGGCCATTAATAACACCGGATAATCTACTTTTTCGACAGCATGTCGGAATGTCAGGGTATGTTCTATGCCTTCCTTGTTTTCGCTCAGCGCTGGGGCAGGGTAGTTTTCAAAAACCAGCAGGCTATGGAATAACCGTTCTCCATCTGGCTGCAAGCTGGCGAGTGATACGGCACTGTGGCTGTTGAGTGCGGCGATATTTTTTTGGATGTCTTGTAAGACAGCAGCCACACTGCTTGTCGACTCCCATTGCACCATCAACGGCAATGTATTGATATACAGTCCCACACTGGACTCAATACCCTCTATGGGAACATCGCGACCAGACACGGTGGTGCCAACAATGGTTTGCTTATCGCCAGTATAACTGTGCAATAATTTATGCCAGGCAAATTGCAGGACCACATTGAGCGTAACGCCTTGTGTCCGGCACGTGTCTTTTAGCTGTTCATAAATGCTTCCCTGTATAGTGAGTATCTGTTCAGCAGGCTTTTCAACGGCTTTTATCTGCGTTAAGTCAGTGTGATGACTTAACAGCGCTGAAAGATCATTAGCTCTCTGAAATTGTGCTTTGCATTCATCCCAATAGGCTTCTGATTCGGTTTTATGATCAAGATGGTATTGTTGGGTTGCCAGATAAGCCTGTTCCACTACAACTTGTGGTATTTGTCCCTTTATCAGTTGGTTGTAATACTCATGCACAGCCTGTAATAAAATCGGGTAACTCCAGCCATCTACAATGCAGTGATGCAGAGTGATTAACACTGTTATTAGCTGTTCATCCTGTTTGATGAATGTGAAACGGATTAATCCGGGCTGATTTAAATCAAAAGGCAGATTGCGGTCATTTTGTTGGATCGCTTCAATGGCTTTGTTGCGATCTTCTTCTGATAATTGAGTGATATTCAGGGAAGTAAAATTCGTTGGGCCAATACTGGAACCCGCTGTGATTATCTGTAATATCTCTCCCTCCCAATCAAATGCGGTTCTGAGGATGGGAAAACGGAGCGAAGCCAGTGACCATGCTTCTTGATAGGCAGCAAGATCAACATTGGTGTGATAATCCACCAGCAATTGTACACGATAGGCATCATCCTGTGGCTGAGCCAGATAATGGTATACAAATCCCTGTTGCAAACTGTTGGCAGGAAATATCGCTTCAATTTTGTTTCTGGGAGATGGGACAGAATCATTCAATCCAGCATGATTTTCACTGAAAATAAAACTTTTGAATTCTTCTTCAGAGAAGATATTTTTCTCGTTTAGGAAATCTAATACGTCCTCTCTTCTCTGCTTAACCTTATCAATAAGTTGAGCAGGGGGATTATCCCCTGTAAATGCCAGCTTCAACTTATTCTCACAAACCCATACTGATACATGATTTTTGTTAAGTTCTTTAAATAGCATCAACATTTTTTACAAGTCCAAAATTGTTTTCTTTTGTGGTTGGAGGTGCGGATTTTCATTATTCACTTGAGCAAAACGATGCGTGAGCTGGTTTAGCTGCTCCATCGAAACGCCCTTGATTCCGTAATCACTGGAGGTTTTTATTCCTCCTGCCTGAGCCTGTTTTTGACCCGTCGCGGTGATGTTAATGAGTGCTTGTTCAAATGCCTTGATAAACACCGCGGTCTGGGATTGTGGCAGACGGGAATCCACACTAAATTGCAGTTTTCCTGCCTGAACTGCGCCGTTGATGCCCAACAGTAAGTGGCTGTCGTTTTCGCTGGCGATCATATCCCCACAACCATCACTGGTTATGAGCCAGTCTTGATGGCTGGCTCCTCCTAATTGCCCGAGGTAGTTGAAACTGATGGCTGGCAAATCGCCTGTCAGATATCCCGCTTGATGTAATGCGCCGTAGCCAATACCTTTGTTTGGTATGCCCCGAAGCATCTCTTTGGTGTGAATAATGGTTTCTGCAATATCAGCCTGCATTGCCAGACGAACGGGGTACATGGTTGTAAACCAACCGACGGTTTCGGAAAGATCCAATGTTTTATCAATGGGTTCCCGACCGTGTCCTTCCAGAAGGATGTAGTTTACGTCTTGTGAGAAAGTTTCCTGCAAGGCCAGTGCCAGTGCGCTCAGCAGTAAGTCGTTAATTTCCGTGTGGTAACCGATGTTGGCTTCGTGTAGCAGGATGTTCGTCATCTCAGCAGAAATGCTTAACCCGTGCTGGGTGATGCTATCCAGCGCTGGTTTGATGGTTTTTCCGGCTACTGTTTGTTGGGCCATCATCCGTTGCCAGTAGGGCACTTCATCTTGATGTTGTTCTGCATAATGATGGACAGCGGCCACCCATTGCCGGTAACTGCTGGTCTTCGCTGGTAACGCCATGCCCTGCAATAACAGACGCATATCTTCAGTAATAATGCGCCACGACACTGCGTCAATAATTAGATGATGAAACGCAAAGAACAGCCGGGCACTGCCATCAGCGTATCCGGTCAGGTGACCAGCCTGCCATAATGGCTCGTTATGGTAATCAAACCCGTTTTGCCATTGGGTCAATTGTTGATGTAGTTCAGCGTCTGAGAACTGACTGACATCACAGTGCAGTAATGCTGGCAGACAGAGAGCGGTTTCCGCAGAATAACACTGGCGGTAGCCATTTTCAGTGTGGGCAAAATGGGTACGTAACATATCATGCCGCTCAGTCAGGCTGATTAAAGCTTGCTCAATATCCGCATGTTTGATGTATCCGGGAAGCTGGAGCATAAATGCCTGATTCCAATGGTGCGGATTCGATAAGCTCCAGTCGAAGAAAGTCTGCTGGATAGGCAATAAACCAAATTCCCCGTTTAATAATCCCTGCTCTGCAATGACTTTTGCTGTCGATGATGACAATGTCAGCAGTTGGGCTAACCGGGCCACCGTTGGCGCTTCAAAAATCGATTTAACCTGAAGGGAAAAGCCTGCCTGACGCAGTTTGGAAACGAGCTGGATACTGACAATCGAATCACCACCAATGCGGAAAAAGTTATCTTCAATGCCGATGTGTTCCAGCCCCAATACCGCCTGCCAAATGGCACACAGCCGGGTTTCCAGTTCATTACGGGGAGCAACATAGTTGTCCCTGTTTTCCCAGATTGGCTCTGGCAGGGCATGGCGATCCACTTTACCGTTCCGGGTCAGGGGCATGGATTGAATGCGGGTAAAGCTGGCCGGCAGCATATATTCCGGCAGGCGGGAGGAGAGATACCTAATCAGGATATCATCAGACAGGGCACTCTCTGTGACCAGATACGCGGCCAGTACTTTATTCCCGTTATGTTCATGGACAACCACCACCGCTTGTCTGACTTGCGGGTGGGAAGCAAGGGCATTTTCGATTTCCCCCAGCTCAATGCGGAAACCGCGGATTTTGACCTGAAAATCATTGCGCCCAAGGTATTCGATATTGCCGTCCGGCAGCCAGCGACCGAGATCCCCGGTCTTGTACATGCGGGCATCCGGATCCGGGAAGAAGGGATCGGGCAGGAAACGCTCTTTCGTCAGTTCAGGGCGGTTCAGATAGCCACGGGCGACACCCGTTCCACCGATATGAATTTCACCCATTGCCCCCACCGGAACAAGTTGCCCGTGAGGATCAAGCAAATAAATCCGGGTATTGCCAATGGGCCGGCCAATCGGGATTGACTGGCTCACATCGACAAGGGAAGTCATGGCATATGTTGTGGCAAAGGTTGTCGTTTCTGTCGGGCCATAGCCGTTAATCAGATGTACAGGCGGGGTGTCAGCTAATTGCACTTGCCTTATCTTCTGTGGATTGAGCACATCCCCCCCGACAAGCAGGTAGCGCAGTTGCCCGAACACCGGAAGAAGCGTATCAAGGTACTCGTTAAACAAACCAACGGTTAACCATAACGCGGTGACTTTTCCCTTGATTAAGGTATGACGGAAACGTATCGGTTCGAGTAACACTGACGATGGAACAATATACAGGCATCCGCCGTTGAGCAGGGCAGACCAAATCTCCCATGTGGCGGCATCGAATGATGTATTGGCACAATGGGCAATGCAGTCAGCGGGACCCACGTCGGCGAAGCCACTATTGATAATCAGGCGCAGCACATTGCGGTGCTCGACCATTACCCCCTTGGGCAGGCCGGTAGAACCAGAGGTGTAGATCACATAGGCCAGATGGCGTGAGGTCAGCCCCAGAGCCGGTGTGTCCGGATTATTGTCCGGCAGGGTGTTATTATCTAATACAGTTTCAAAGAGTGGAGCCGGACTATCGAGCAATACTGTGTTATCGATTAACGCCATGGGAACGTCGCGGGTCAGTTTCCCGGCCTGGGCTGTCTGGGTCAGCAAAGCCACTGGTTTGGCATCTTCCAGCATATAGGCCAGCCTTTCAGCCGGATAAGTCGGATCGAGTGGCACATAAGCGCCGCCCGCCTTGAGGATAGCGAGCAACCCCACCACCATGTCCGGACTGCGCTCAAGACAAATGGCAACCAAATCATCCGGACGTACTCCCAATGCAATCAAATGATGCGCCAGACGATTGGCGCGTCGGTTGAGTTCGCCATAGCTCATGCTTTGATCTTCAAATATGATGGCAGTGGCATCAGGATGCTGGGATGCCTGTGCTTCAAACACCTGTTGCAGGGTTTTGTCCTGCGGGTAGGAAACATCGGTCTGGTTCCAGGTGTGCAGCAGGGTATGACGGTCTTGTGCGGGCAGGATATCAAGCTCAGACAGGGATTGTTTCTGATTTGCCACTAATGCAGCCAGCACCCGTTGGTAGATAGCCACCAACCGCACGATGGTTTCCTCGTCAAACAGGCTGACCGCGTAATTCAGACAACCCGTAATATTGGCCTGCCTGTCGGACAAAAACAGGCTCAGATCAAACTTAGCGGGACTATCTGGAGAGTCGTCCAGTGTAACCGGATTAAATGGCAGGGGGGTTCTGTTTGGCAGGTTCTCACCAAAACTTTGTAAGCTGAACATCACCTGAAAAATCGGGTGGCGGGAGGTATCACGTTCAATTCCCAGTGTTTCAACCAGATGTTCAAACGGCATATCCTGATAGTTCTTGGCTTCGGTCACCATCTTATGGGTCTGTTTAATCAGGCTTTCCACACTGGCAGTTTGTTGAATCTGTGCTCTTAAGACCAGTGAGTTGACGAACATACCAATCAGGGACTGAGTTTGTGCATGATGTCGGTTATCGGTAGGCGTCCCCAGTACGATATCATCCTGTCCGGATAATTTTGCCAGCGTGACATAAAGGCCACTGAGCAGCACAGTATATAAGGTGGTTTCCTGAGCCTTAGCCAATGTTCTTAGCTGCGCAGACAGCGCTGTATCCAGCGTAAAATTGAAATCCCGCCCTTGATAATTGACCTGGGCGGGTCTGGGGTGATCTGTTGGTAAAGCCAGGGGTTCGTAGCCGGCCAAGGTTTTCTGCCAGTAGGCAAGCTGGCGTTCACGCACTTCACCCTGTAAATATTCCCGTTGCCATGCAGCGTAATCGCCATAGGTGATCTCCAGAGGCACTAGCTGGCTGTCACGGCCTTCTGACAAGGAGTGATAAATCTCTGCCAGTTCATCCATAAAAATATCAATGGACCAGCCATCAATGGCAATGTGGTGCCACAACATTAACAGGTAATGTTTATCGGTCACTTGCTTATTGGTCAATTGATTATCGAACAATTGATAATGACACAAACGCAGGCTCGGTTCGGTAGCCAGATCAAAGGGTGTGGCTATTTCAGCGTGAACCATGCTCAAGAGAGTGCCAAGATCTCCACAGGATTGTGACTGGATAATTAAATCATCGCCCGACATTTGTGGGTAAATCTGTCCCTGATTATTATTGGGATAGACCATCTTCATCACGGAATGACGTTCAACCAGCCGGTTAATGGCAGTTTCTAACAAGGGCAGACAGGCGTCGTTATCCAGCTCAACCAGATAAGGGATGTGGTAGGCGCTAGTGCCTTGTTCAAACTGCTCGATAAATAACATCCGCTCCTGAGCAAACGATAAAGGGTAATGTTCCAGTGCAAGGTGAGGGATGATCGTATAAGCCTGCTGTCCTATATGAGTGACTAAGCCAGCGATGGTTTTCAGCTCAAACAATTGCGCCAGTGAGACTTCCATTGCCAAGGCTCGGCGAATAGCTGCCGTGAGCTTAATCGCCGTAAGGGAGTTACCACCGATGCGGAAGAAGTTATCTTCGATGCCAACCTGCTCCAACCCCAATATTTCTTGCCAGATAGCACACAGTTGGGTTTCCAGTGCATTGCGGGGAGCGACATAACTGTCTTGGTTTTCCCATGCCGGTTCCGGCAAGGCGCGGCGATCCAGCTTGCCGTTCAGGGTCAGCGGCACAGATGCAATGCGGGTAAAGCTGGCCGGCAGCATATAATCCGGTAAACGGCCGAAG
>NZ_NITZ01000020.1:0-89168 GCF_002632615.1 Xenorhabdus miraniensis | reverse complement strand
ATTGACGCGTTCCGCGGGATATGCCGGTGAAATAGGCACATAAGCGCCACCCGCTTTCAGCACGGCCAGAATACTGATCACCATTTCCAGACTGCGGTCAAAATAAAGGGCGATCAGTGTGCCGGCTTGCAGCGGTGCATTTTTTTGCTGCTGGTAATGTTCGCGAATAGCGCTTGCTAGCTGGTTCGCCCGTTCGTTGAGCTGGCGGTAGGTCAGTGTTTCTCCCTCAAACACCAGGGCCACGTTATCCGGCGTGATTTCCACCTGTGCTTCAAACAATTGTTGCAGGGTTTTGTCCTGCGGGTAGGAAACATCGGTCTGGTTCCATGTATGCAGCAAGGTATGGCGCTCTTCTTCACTAAGGAACATGATTGACGTATGCGGCTGATGTGGGTCACAGGCCACGGCGTGCAGAATGCGCTCAAGCTGACCAAGCAAACGCAGCACTTGTTTATCTGTCAGCCAGCCTTCACCATAACCCAATTTTATGATTAAACTGTCGCCCTGCTCGTAGGCCATCAATGACAACGGATAATCCACTTTTTCGATGGCTTGGCGGAACTTCTGGGTATTTTCAATCCCTTTCTCGTTTTCGCTCACCACAGGAACCGGGTAGTTTTCAAAGACGAACAGGCTATGGAATAACCGTTCTCCGTCTGGCTGCAAGCTGGCGAGTGATACGGCACTGTGGCTGTTGAGTGCGGCGATATCCTTCTGTATGTCTTGTAAAACCGCAGAGATATTGTCCGCCTGAGTCCACTGCACCATCAACGGCAGGGTATTAATATACAAGCCGACACTGGACTCAATGCCCGCCACCGGTACATCACGGCCGGAAACGGTGGCGCCCACGATGGTCTGTTCATCCCCGGTGTAACTGTGCAGTAATTTATGCCAGGCAAATTGCAGGACCACATTGAGCGTAACACCTTGCATCCGGCACATGCTCCTCAGTTGTTCATAAAAATCTCCCTGTACAGTGAGCATCTGTTCGGCGGGTTTTTCAACGGTTTTAATCTGTGTTAAATCAACGTGATGGCTTAACAGGACTGACAAATCATTAGGTTCCCGGAAATGCGTTTTACGCTCAGCCCAATAAGCTTCAGATTCAGCCTGATGCTCCAGATAGTATTGCTGGGTTGCCAGATAGGCTTTATCTACCACTACTTGGGGGATGCGCCCCTGCGTGAGTTCGTTGTAATACTCATGTACGGTCTGCAATAAAATCGGGCCACTCCAGCCGTCGATAATCGCGTGGTGTTGTGTAATCAGGATTGTCGCCAACTGTTCATGTTGCTTGATGAACGTAAAGCGGGTTAAACCGGGCTGACTAAAATCAAAAGGCAGGGTACGGTCATGTTGTTGGATCGCTTCAATTGCCCGATCCTTCTCTTCTTCTGGTAATTGACTGATATCCTTGATGGTGAAATTAGCCGGACCAAGACTTGGACCCTCAGTCACAATCTGTAAAATTTCCCCTTCCCAATCAAATGCGGTTCTGAGGATAGGGAAGCACAGTGAAGTCAGCGCCCAGGCTTGTTGATAGGCGGCAAGATCGATATTGGTGTGATAATCCAACAATAGTTGCACACGATAGGCATCATCCTGTGGTTGAGCCAGATGGTGATAAATAAGTCCTTGCTGCAAACTGGTGGCAGGGTACAGGGTTTCCACCTGATAGCTTTGCTGCAAACGTTTTAGGCGTTCAATTGAAACGGCTTTAAATTCATAATCACTGGGTGTTTTCATTCCACCCGATTGAGCCTGTTTCTGACCGGCAGCGATGACATGATTGAGGGCTTGCTCAAAAGCCGTGATAAACATTTGTGTCTGGTCTGATGGCAATCGGGACATTACGCTGAATTGCAGTTTTCCCGCCTGAACAGCACCATTGATATCCAGCAGTAAATGACTGCCGTTCTCATTGGCGATCACTGAACCACAGCTATCGTCGATCAGCGTCCAATCCTGATGGTTGGCTTGTCTGGTCTCACCGCCGAATTGGCCGAGGAATTGGCCAAGATAGTTAAAGCTGATGGCAGGTAAATCTCCGGTCAGATATCCCGCCTGATGTAAGACACCGTAGCCAATGCCCCTATTGGGAATAGCACGCAGCATCTCTTTGGTGTGAATAATGGTTTCTGCAATATCATCCTGCACGGTCAGGCAAACAGGATACACAGTCGTAAACCAGCCAACGGTTTCGGAGATATCCAGCGTATTGTCGATGGTTTCCCGTCCATGTCCTTCAAGAATGATGGCGTTCATCGGTTGGGAGAAGGTTGTCTGCAATGCCAATGTGAGGGCGCTGAGCAATAGGTCATTGATTTCAGTGTGATAACCTGAATTGGCTTCACGCAGCAGGGTGCTGGTCAGTTCGGATGATAAGCTCAACTGTTGCGAGTTGATTTCTCCCATCACCGGATAGCTTTTTTTCCCTGTCATGACGCCCTGCCAGTAGGGCACTTCGTCTTGATGCTGTACTGCATAACGTTGGACAGCAGTGACCCATTGCCGGTAACTACTGGTTTTCGGTGGCAGCGTTGTGCCTTGTAGTAGCAGGCGCATATCTTCGGCGATAATTCGCCACGATACGGCATCAATAATCAGGTGGTGAAAGGCGAAAAATAATCGGGCACTGCCGTCGGCATATCCGGTCAGGTGAGCGGCTTGCCATAAAGGCCCCTCATAATAATCAAAACCACTCTGCCATTGGGTCAGTTGCTGGTATCGTTCAGCTTCATCCAGCTCTCTCACATCACAATGCAGTAATTCAGGCAACCGGAACGGCATTCCTGCGGGGTAACACTGACGATAGCCCTGTGCTGTGTTGATAAAACGGGCACGTAACATATCATGTCGCTCTGCCAGCGCTATCAGGGCCTGTGCAATATGTTTGTGCTGAATATTCCCGGGAAGCCGGAACATAAATGCCTGATTCCAATGGTGCGGATATGGCAGATTTTGATTGAAGAAATCTTGCTGGATAGGTAATAAATCAAACTCCCCGCTTAATAATCCCTGCTCAGCAACCACGGTGACTGCGGATGTTGTTTGTGTCAGGAGTTGCGCCAGACGCGATACTGTTGGTGCTTCAAAAATCGATTTGACCTGAAGAGAGAAACCTGCCTGCCGCAGTTTGGAAACCAACTGGATACTGATAATCGAATCGCCACCGATACGGAAGAAGTTGTCCTCAATGCCGATCCGCTCTAATCCCAAAACATCTTGCCAGAGTGCACACAATTGAGTTTCCAACTCCGTACGCGGTGCTATATAACGATCCCGGTTTTCCCATACTGGCGCTGGCAAGGCATGACGGTCGAGTTTGCCATTGGTGGTCAGGGGGATGGCCTCAATGCGGGTAAAGCTGGCGGGTATCATATATTCCGGCAAAAGGGCTGAAAGATATTCCAGCAGAGTATCATTGGTCAGCGTTTCGTCTGTCACCAGATAAGCGGCCAGTGCTTTATGGCCCGCATGCTCCTGGTCAATCACCACGGCTTGTTTCACCTGTGGGTGGGAGGATAAAGCCGTTTCAATTTCACCCAGCTCAATGCGGTAACCGCGGATTTTGACCTGAAAATCATTGCGCCCCAGATATTCGAGGTTGCCATCCGGCAGCCAGCGCACCAAATCACCGGTTTTGTACAGACGGGTATAACCGTTAGCCTTATCTTCAGCACTGGCAAACGGATTTTCGACAAAACGCTCAGCAGTCAGTTCCGGACGGTTCCGATATCCCCGTGCCAGTCCGGCACCGCCGATATACAACTCTCCGGGCGCACCAATAGGAGACAGTTTGCCATTACGATTAAGGACATACAGATGGGTATTATGATGTGCCTTGCCAATGGGGACATGGCCACTAAATTCATCAGTGACATCAAAGTGAGTGATATCATTTGTCGTTTCAGTTGGGCCATAGAGATTAATTAAAGTACTCGAACCCCTATTTATGGCTCTGAATGCGCTGACATGGGACATCGTCAACGCTTCTCCGCCGCATAGCACATAACGGATAGTGTCAGGCAATTGCTGGCCTAAATCCCGTATTGTCTGGCAGAAAGCACCTAACATGGATGGGACAAACTGCACAACCGTCACGCCGGTTTTCTGTATCAGTTGATGCAGGACTTCGGGTTGTTTATGCACATCCGGTGAGGGCATCACAATACTGGCACCAAACCAGTTAGCTGCAATCAGCTCCCAGACTGAAGCATCAAAGGTATAAGGGATTTGTTGCAGGACTTTATCCGATGCACTTAAGGGATATTGAGCCTGCATCCAACACAGGTGATTGATGACGTTCTGATGGGTCAGCTCAACACCTTTCGGCTGCCCGGTCGTTCCGGAGGTGTAGATAATGTATGCCAGATCTGTACTTTTGTTTACCGGCACTAAATTTTCCGCTGGTTGATCTTTGGTGATTGTACTGTCATCTGCGGCTATCAGCGCAGGTTGGATGGGTAAAATATGCGCACATTTTTCCAGTGTCGTCAGATATCGTTGCTGGGTTATCACACACGGGCTTCCGGTATCTTCCAGAATAAACTGGACTCGCTCCGGTGGATATTCGGGAGAAATCGGCACATAGGCACCGCCGGCTTTCAGCACCGCCAGAATACTGATCACCATTTCCAGACTGCGATCGAGGTAGAGGGCTATTGGTGTATCTGCCTGCATTGTTGCGTTATGTTGCTGTTGGTAACATTCGCGTATCACAACAGCGAGTTGATTTGCCCGTTCGTTGAGCTGACGGTAGGTCAGGGTTTCCTCTTCGAATATTAACGCCACATTATCGGGTGTTGCTGCGGCCTGAACCTCAAACTGCTGTTGTAGAATCATCTCTTGCGGGTAGGGGACGTTGGTCTGGTTCCAGCAGTGCAATAGGGTATGGCGCTCTTGTTCTAATAAAACAGGTAAGTCACTGACTAATACAGAAGAGGAGTTAAGCAGAGCAGTCAATAAGTTTTGCAATCGTTTAAATATTTTTTTTATATCTTGAGCGCTAAAATATTCCTGTAAGTAATCTATCGTTATTGTTATTTCCTGATTATGTCCAAAATCTTTTAATCGAAAAGCGATAGGATCAATATTAGAGAATCCGTCGATAACATGATATTGTGCCTGGCTGATTTCAGGTGTTGACCCTGCAAGTTTTTCATAGAATATAAATATATTGGGTAAAGCAATTCCATAATGATTAGCTATTCTGACCAAATGAGAACGAGGGAATTGACCGTGGTGATAACTCTCTTTTAGCGCTGATTCGGTTAGTTTAATCTGCTCAATCATACTGATTTCGTCAGAAACATGGCAATGTACGGGGTATATATTTGCCAGCATCCCTACGATATTTCTCTCTGATTTTGTCTTTCTTCCATGAGTGATGGTATTAAATGTTAATTCTTGCTGTCCTGTCAGTTCTGACATCATAATGGTGACCAGACTAGAGAAGACAGCGAGAAGATTCGTCTTATTTTCTTCACAAAAAGCGCGTAAATCTGCTTTAATTGACGATGGCAATACCAACTCATCGCTACCAGAACCCTTATTTTGATAATAAGGCGTTAATTGATGGATGTCATTTTTTGCTAAAAAATTATACCAGTAGCTTTTATCTTCTTCGTAATGGGAAGAATTCAGGTATTCTTTTGCTTTCTCTATTACATCTAAATATTGTGGAATTCCTGATAACCAAGTTGTTGATGTTCCATTTTTCAGGCATGAGTACAACTTAAAAACATATTCATGAAGTCGCAATAAACCGGTCCCATCAATGATAATATGGTGGAATTTATTGAAAAAATAATACCTTTCACTCGCAATGCGAATTAATGAAATCTGATACAAGATCTCATTTGGGAAGTTGATGGGCTGGCTTACCTGTTGCTGCATCCAATGCCGGGCTTTTTCTTCAGGATCAGGCTGCGTTGAAAAATCATGGAATAAGATTGACTCTGGATTGCTCTGATTTTCAAGATATTGCGTTGCTTCATTATCCGAATTAATCGAGAAACGTAATCTTAGGATATCAATATGTTGGTGCAGTAATTGCCAGGCTTGTTGCAAGATGACGATATCAATCTCACCTTCCATCAAGGTATACCAGCCTATATTGTGTAATGGAGTATTTTCATGAAGGGTTTGCTCGTAAAACACATCTTCTTGAGCGGGATGAAGGTCATATAAGTTCGAATTTAGCGAACCTTCAGTTGTTTTCATAATAAATTATACGAACGCATTCCGCTTGCAAGTTATTTGTAATCTATGATACAAATGGGTAAATTTCAGCGAGTGCCTAACCTTAATTTATTTATGTTTTTAGTATTAACATAATTTAGCAAACTATATTTTGTTCCTGATGGTTTAAATATTAATTTGTTATTTTTATTCAATAAGTGTTAGCATTATTCACCATGGTATCATTACAGCCAATCTTGCAACCTTTCAGCATTCTTCCTTATGCAAAATAGTTGATATTTATTTTCAGTCAATAGTTAGCCAATAGTTAAAGTCTTATTTCTGATTCTTTCAAGTATACATCCTTGTCACCCATCCTGTTCCGCCCAGATTCTTTTTATTTTCAATGATAATCATTGTGTTTCACTCATCATTATTGCATGGTAATAATTCTTTGTGCTGTAATAGTGATTGTCATTTGGATTGAAGTCTATATTATTTTTTATTTAATATGGTTAATTTTTTTTAATGGCCTATAAATCGCAAAATGATATAATTTATATTGTTTATGGTTTCAAGTTTATATTTTATTTGTATCGTTTTGTTTTTATTAAGGTAAACAGCCTTTCATTCTTTTTTATATTGAAGTAAATCGCTAGTGTAAGTAATTTTACCATTGGATTATTAATTCTTTTTAAATATATTTTTTATCAATCATGGGAAGTATTTTGATTAAAATTGTTGTGAAAGTGGTGTTATTTGTGATGAGGGAGGTGATGTTGATACATGTGGATAACTTAATAAAATAAATTTATAAAACCCGGCCTTATAACTGCATGATTTTACACCAATAATGATAGATAAAATGGTGTTTTTCGTTAAAGCGTTACACCCCGAATTGTGGTAGATTAACCCGTTTTTTTGGGAATGTGGTCTATCTTATTTTTAGGTTGGTGAGCAATATGGGCGTGTGGGGTTACTTATTTATCGCAATTTTGTCTGAAGTGGTAGCAACAACGATGTTAAAAACTGCGGATGGCTTTACTCGCTTAGTACCTTCGATTATTGTTGTGCTTGGGTATTGTTTATCTTTTTGGGCGTTATCACAAGTTGTTAAAGTAATGCCCTTGGGGATTGCTTATGCCGTTTGGTCTTGTCTTGGCATAGTGTTAGTTTCCATAGCAGGTATATTTTTATATCAACAGAAACTTGATTTACCCGCAATTATTGGAATCCTTCTAATTATTGCCGGCGTTTTAGTTATTAATTTGTTTTCTAAAAGTGCAGGACACTGATTTATATTGATCTATAGATTAACTCGATGATTCAACGGGAGAAAATATGCTTTTAAGGCGGAGAATTATTTTGTGTAGTTTGTTGTTGGTTTTCGGCATATTGGCTGGTTGCAGTGGGCAGCAAACAAATGCTTCATTAAATCGATACAAACATTATCACTACTCTGATCTGGGGATTCACTTGAGTAAAGATGCAAGTGAAACTTGCACTGACGCAGGAGGGATTCAGACACTGACTAATCAATTGAATGGTCAGAAAGTGCCTGTGTGCCAACTGGCTAATGGCCGTCGCTGTAATGAACAGGCTTTGCTGGATGGCGGATGTGCGTCAATTTAATTTTTTATGACAGAAATATGTCACTGCCAATATAAACATATTTCTGTCAACTTTTAATCCGCAGGATATTCATCCTTATAATGTTTTTCCTTAGTAAAAATGAAAGGCATTATCCAGTCTATAAAAATATTTATTTTTTTCTCTCGATAACTGACACGATACAGCTATAGAAGTTATTGGGTCAAATGACAATTATTTTTTAGCCACACAAATCTTATTTACAGAAAAATCATCAGATTATTCTGTGGTTGATATTGCAGTCTGAAAATAATGAGCAAGAATAATTAAGGTATTCCTTATAACTTCTTTTCAATTAATTATCGGGAGATAAAAAATATGCTAAAGCGAAAATATTTGACCCAGTCTGAAATTGATGTATTGCTCACTGCGTTGGATAAATATCCTCACGCAGCACGTAATATTTGTATGATATTTATGGGATTTATTCATGGTTTCCGGGTATCTGAATTATTGAATTTGCGAATTTCTGATGTTGACTTGGAAGGAAAAAGCTTGCGAGTACAACGATTAAAAAATGGTTTTTCTACTATTCACCCAATGGTATCCCGTGAAATTCAATTGGTACGTCGCTGGTTAGCTGAGCGTTCGAAGTATTTGCCGAAGAAATCCGCATTATTAGATGGTCAGGCAATTGATAGTAAAGAACCCGATTGGTTATTTTTATCTCGTAGTGGTCAACGTATGTCACGTCAGCAGATTTATAAAATTCTTCGGCAAACCAGCCAAAAGGCAAAATTGTCGATTTGCGCGAATCCGCACATGTTGAGGCATGCCTGTGGTTATGCGTTGGCAGACAATGGGGTAGATACCCGCTTGATTCAAGACTATTTAGGTCACCGGAATATTCGCCATACAGTCCGCTACACCGCGAGTAATGCGGGAAGATTTGAGACAATATGGGACGATAAAGGAAAACGAAAAAAGTTAACAATTAGTACCAAACTGTTAACTAAGGATTTTTCATCCGAAAAATAAAAAAATCGGCCGAATAAACCAACTTAAACAGACAATTAAGCAAATGAGTCTTTCGAATTTGAGTGACATACAAGATTGGGAAATTGTATAGAAAAAGTTGGAAAAAAATTTCAGGCTATAGAAATGGGATTAATCAAAAATCAATAATTTATTAATATTTTAATATCAATATGTTATTTGGCGTTTTGCAGATAATAAGAAAATGAACTACGTTTAAAAATAGCTGTTTTAGGTGACTTGACAGTTTGGTACTAATTGTCAATTCGCCGAGGGGATAGTCACAACGCTCCGGGATGAGTCAATAGCACCGGCGCCTGATGGTGTCTGGTGGGAATAATGTTGATTCGGAAGGTTGATAAATATGCTAAAGCAACAAAACAGGCAGTGGACAAAAAGACAACGCTACCGGCTGAAACAGGTGGCGTGGGTGAATATCGTTGCCCAGATTTTATTTCCCGTGGCGGGGGCGTTTACCCCTGCCGTGGCGGCCACCAGAACCGGCGATGAAATTGATGTGCCTCCATCCCAATCCCGTCAGATACTGGCGGACAGCCTGAAACAAGCCGCCAGCCATGACGACCCCCCCGCCAATACCGGAGACAATACCGAGCGCTGGCTGGCGAGTGCCGCTTCCCGTGCTGCGGGGATGCTGAAAAGCGGCAATCTGGTGGACAGCACCAAGAGCCAGTTACGCGGTATGGCGGTCAGTGAGGCCAATCAGGCGGTGCAGAACTGGCTGCAACGGTACGGTACTGTTAAATTACAGGCCAATGTGGATGACCGCGGGCGGCTGGACGGCAGCCAGTTTGATATGCTGTTGCCGCTGTATGACACGGAAAAACGGATGGCCTTTACCCAGTTCGGCCTGCGCCATATTGACAGTCGCACCACCGCCAACTGGGGACTGGGGCAGCGCCATTTCCTTGATGGCGGCATGTTTGGCTATAACGCCTTTCTTGACCACGACATCACCCGTGACCACACCCGTTTCGGGGTGGGTGCCGAATATGCCCGTGACTTTATGAAATTCGGGGCGAACGGTTATTTCCGTGCCAGCGGCTGGAAAGACGGCAAGAAACTGAAAGATTACGATGAGCGCCCCGCCAACGGGTTTGACCTGCGCGGCGAAGGGTATATTCCTGCCTACCCGCAACTGGGGGGCAAACTAATCTATGAGCAGTATTTTGGGGATGAAGTCGGGTTACTGAGCGAAACGCGCCGGCAGAAAAACCCGGCGGCCTTTACACTGGGGATGAACTATACCCCCATCCCGCTGGTGACACTGGGGCTTGACCGTAAACAAAGCACCTCTGGCGGCGGGGAAACCCTGTTTAACCTTGGCCTGAATTATGAAATTGGCACACCGTGGTCAAGGCAGGTTGACCCGTCTGTAGTGGCCTTCAAACGCAGCCTGCAAGGCGGGCGTTATGATTTGGTCGAGCGCAATAACCAAATCGTACTGGAGTACCGCAAGAAAAACCTGATACGCCTGATGATGGAAAATCGGATTAGCGGGCGTGGCGGTGCGGTCATCCCGCTGAATATCAATGTCAGTGCCAAACATGGCCTGAAAGAGATTGTCTGGGATACCGCCGGTCTGGTGGCAGGCGGTGGCAAGCTGGAAAGCGTGAATGCTTCGGCGCGGACAGCCGGTTTCGCCGCTGAACCCGTTCGCGGCGGCACCCATTACCTGCTGACCCTGCCACCGTTCCATGAGAAAGGTAATAATACTTATACCTTATCCGGTATCGCCTATGATACACAGGGTAATGCCTCTGACCGGATGGAAACGCAGATACAGGTGCTCTCTTCCGCGGTCAATCCGGCGGGTTCGGGATTCGAACCCGCCAATAAATCGATGGTGGCTGACGGAAAAACCCAGACGGTTATCCGCCTGAAACTGACCGACAAAGACGGCAAGCCGGTGACCGGGGCTGCGGGCAATATCAAACTGACCGATGACAAGACCAAACTGACCGGTGACGGCAAAGACCCGGCGCTGGGAACAGAAGTGAAAGAAGTGCCGGAAGGCAGCGGGATTTATGAAGTGACCGCCACCGCCGGGACTAAACACGGTAAATGGACTATCAAGCCTAACGTTGACGGCCATGCCCTGACGCCCACGGTCATTGATTTCGGTGATTCACTGGCGAACATGATAGATACCGACCGCACTGAGTTTAAGCCGGAAGCGGGCACCCTGAGCAAGGAAGGTGACACAACCGACATCATCTTGAACCTGAAAGACAAGGACGGTAACCCCATTACGGGTGCGGCCGATAAAATCACACTGGATAAGGACAACAGCGAACTGTACGGTGAACCGCCTTATCCTTCTTTGGGTGAGGTGAGAGAAGATCCGACCGGCAGCGGTATCTATAAAGCCAAGGTGACTGCCGGCAAGAAAAAAGGCACCTGGAAAATTACGCCGAACGTGGACGGCAAGGCGCTGAAACCCGCCATCATCACCTTTGGTCAGTCTCTGACGGACATTGTGGATACTAAAGGCTCACAGTTTACGCCGGAAACCAACGTACTGGCGGCCAATAACGAGGACAGCACCGTCCTGACCCTCCATCTTAAGGACAAATCCGGCAACCCTATCCCGAATGCGAAGGACAGTATCACATTCGAAGACAACGGCGATACGCTGACGGGTGACGGCAAAAATAAACCCACCATTGATAAGGTCTGGGAAGAGCCGGCAGGCAGCGGCATTTATAAGGTGAAGGTCAAAGCCGGCGATAAAACCGGCTCGTGGAAAATCACGACCAAAGTAGAGGGCAAGCCGCTGGAAACGCCGACAGAAATCACCTTTGGTGCGTCAAAGGCGGAGTTGGTTGACCCGGATAAATCCGAGTTTGTAGCGGAAAAAGGTGATCTGCCTAATGAGGGGGATACCACCATCATCAGGCTGAACCTGAAAGACATCAATGGTCATCCCATTACCGGGGCAGAAAACAGTATTAACCTGATACCGGATAATCATGAGTTGTATGGCAAAGGTGAAACCTTGCCGGCTTACGGCAAAGCCAGAGAAGTCCCGCCGGGCAGTGGCCTGTATGAAGTGCCTGTCACCGCCGGCGCGAAAAAAGGCAAATGGACGCTGACCCCCGAGGTGTTCGGCAAGCGGCTGAAACGCCCTGCCACCATTAACTTCGGGCAAACTCTGGCGGATATATTGGATAGCAACAGCCCCACCGTTGAGCCGACAGACGGCAGTAATGCACTGGCAGCGGATGGTGTTTCCACCAAAACCTTACGGGTTGTGCTGAAAGATAAACAGGGCAAACCGGTCACGGGGGCAAAAGACAGCATCAGGGTTTCTGCATCAGGGCAATTGCAGGGGGAAGGTAAAGATCCACAGATAAGTGACGTCAAGGAGGTGTCAGACGGGGTCTATGAAGTTGTCGTGACCGCTGGGCGGAAAACCGGTAACTGGACACTGACCACGGCCGTGGACGGTACGGACAGAAAGCAGGAGACGGTGATTGAGTTTGATGAAAACAAAGCCCCCGGCATCAGTGGCCTGCAACTGGAAGGGGTTTTGCATGTCAACGGCGTCCTGCATGCTCTCTATCAGTTTGAGGCCAAAGGCGGCAACACCACTGATCGCTCGTTCTATGTCTGGGGAGAAAAAGGCACGACAGCGAAACGGGTGATGAAGTTAGCCGATGAGGCGGGGGTAAAAGAGCCGATAGAATTGGTGCAGAAAAACGGCGAAGGGCGGGTTGCCACCGGTGCGGCTGATAAGGACAAGGTGAAATACACCATTGAAAGCAGCGATATCGGCAAGGTACTGGAGGTGTCGATACTGGCAGCGAATGAGGCGAATTTACGGGCTAATGCACCGCTGACTGCCGATGTGAATGATCCGAAATTTAACCAAGGCATTACCGGGAGCAATGGCAATGGCGGCGTGGCTGATCCGAAAGCCAAACCCGGCATCGAACAGATTGTGTTGAGCGGGGAGTTGGAAATCAATAAGCCTCTGACGGCTCAATACACTTTTAAGGATAACGGCGGGGATGCCACTGATCTCTCCCAATTTGCCTGGCATGAAAAAGGCACCACAGTGGCGGAAGCCGATTATCAGGCCGTGCCGGACAGCGGCAAAAATGCCCAAAATAAAACCGGTACCTTAAGTAAAACATTAGCGCAGGATGATGCCGGGAAAACCCTTGCGATTACCGTTAAGCCCATTAATGGAAACAGCGATCAGGGTGAGCCTAAAACGGTGGATATCAGCATGACTGACAGTGCCGTGAATAAAACGACCTCCATGGGCGGAAAACCGGGCACTATCCTTGATCCGGCAGCAAAACCCTCCATTGATAAACTGTTGTTGGAGGGCAGGCTGTACCTGAATGAAACCTTAAAGGCCAAATATGAATTTAATCCCAACAACGGGGATGTCACAGATAATTCCACCTATGTCTGGAAGCGTTTAAGGCCGGAGAATAAAAACGGCGGGCCAAGAGAAGAGGTACAGGACCCTGAAGCCAAAGGCACGGTTGATGGCAAAAAAATCCTGAGTGGTGATATTCCCTCTTACACACTGGGTAAAGAGGATACTGGCAGGCTGCTGGAAATTACCATCACACCGAAAAACGGTCTCAAGGAAATCGGGACTGATGCAGTGATAAATACGGGACAAGACCATACCCTTATCGGAGGAACCGATGACGGGGCAATCATTGATCCAAACAGAGGGCCCATCATTGAAGGATTAACGATTAACGGCACACTGGAAGTAGGGCAGTCCCTGACCGGTTCGTACATCTTTAAGAAAAATGATAAAGATGATGTGGATAACTCAGTGTATCTCTGGGGTATTAAATATTCCGATATTGATGATCCGAATGCTCCGACATCACCAGAGAAAAGGATCAACGACTTAGTTAATGATCCTGACCACCACATCACAATTTCTGAAACAGTGCCACCCTATATTCTGGAAGCAAAAGACAGTGGCCGGATTATCCAGCTCGCCATGGTTCCCCGCAGTCCGCTGAAGTCAGATGGTGATAAAATGATGTTGGGTAAGACAGTGGCGACAGATTCTGAGCAGGAAGCCAAGAAAGGTAATGTCACAGGGGGTAATCAGGATGGCACGGTAAAAGGTATCGCAGATGATTTTAGCGTAGATGCGGATAAAACCACCGCCAAAGCCAAAATCGATCTGGTTGATAATATAGCTGAGTCGATTGAGTTAACGATCAAAACCCAAAAGGATAAAAAACCGATTGGTGGTGTACCGGTGACCATTAAAATGACAGCGACCAACCGTCAAAATGGTAATGAAACACCTACCGTAAAACTGGATATTGAAAAAGGTATTTTATATGACAAAGGCGGCGTGCTGAGTGGTAATACGAAGACTTACAGCGGTCATACGGATGAGAATGGTGACTTCATTATCAAGGTAACTGACCCTAATGGGAAAGGAGTGAAAACGACATTGAAAGTGACTGCTGAAGGTGCTAGTGGTGCGCTTACTGAGCAGACAAAAAATGTTACCTTTACTGTGATTACCAGCCCTGATGTGTCTGTGGCTAATTATTGGGGGCATATGTTTAACACTATATCTGCGGGTGGGATGACTTTTAATCGACCTACATTAAAAGCGGAACTAGCCGGGGATACTCCTAGTGATCATGGTCTCATCAATAACGAGGAATGGACAACTGTTGCTACTGATAATGTTATCAAATTTTGCTCTGATCGAGGTCTACGGACGCCATACGCTTCCGAGTATCAGACATTAGCTAACCAATATAATGCAGGAGCAGAGAATATAATATACAAAAAATATGGATGGCTTAAAAATTGGAGTTACTATGCATACGATAAATTTACTTCAGGTGAACACCCAGGATACCGAAAGAAAGTCAATCTTGGGGATGGATCTCTTACCTATGGTTATCTGGATAATCCTGTAGCATGCCGTAACAAGTGAGAATATCAAAGCCATTAAATTTAATTTACAGGCTCTAATGGTCAGATAAAATCACCGAAACCAAACTGTCCCAAGTTATCATCTCCAACAACAAGGGGCAGTTTTTATTCTCAGAACCTATTTCTATTACGAACCTGAAAAACCTGACTGACCAGCACCAGTACGCCTACCACCAAATAAGCCGCAAAAATGCCAATCAACCATTGCGGCATATCCAATGTTAAAAATTCCCACTGTTTCACCGAGCAATCCCCATAGGCCTGAAACACTGAAGGCAGCCACTCATGCAGCGGTAACCAGGATGGGAAACTGACAAAGAAATCGCAGGTATTAAAGGGAGAAGGGTATAACTGCATCATGGTGTGATCCCATGCCAGTTGCAGTCCTTGCCATGCGCTGTAAATCCATAGCAGGATCGCCAGCCAGCGCAAAGGGGTTTTAGGGGCAATGGCACCAAGCAATGCAGCGCCTAAAATACCAAACAGGGCAACACGCTCATAAATACACATAACACAGGGCTGTAACTGCATAACATGCTGAAAATAGAGTGCGGTGGCTTCTAAGATAAGAGCTGTCAGCGCCATTAATAACCATGCACCTCGCCCTTGGGAACACTGTTTTAAAAATTGGAACATTGTTGTTTTCCCCATGTATGAATTAATTGGCTTATTGTGCCGTTTCATCCGTCATAAAAAAATAAAATTAAAGTTAACTGCGCTATTTTTTCAGGAAGAGCATTAACAAAAAACCGGATAGTGTGTAAAGCCACACTATCCGGCAGGATACAACAGTTAATTCTGTTAACAGTTATAACGGAGCAACCAAACCCAGTTTGGTGAGATATTCAGTGGCAGGAACCAACCAAAACTCAACGCTCAGAAACCCGACTAATGTCATCACAATAGTATAAGGCAGTGCCATCATCACCATGCGGCCATAAGAGAGGCGAATCAACGGAGACAGAGCAGAAGTCAGTAAGAACAGGAAAGCCGCCTGCCCATTGGGTGTTGCGACAGAAGGCAAGTTGGTTCCTGTATTGATGGCTACCGCCAAATATTCATATTGTTGTTGTGAAATCAGACCGTTTTTCAGGGCGGTCAGAGCTTCACTAATATACACCGTACCAACGAAGACATTATCAGAAACAGCAGAAAGCAAGCCGTTGAACAGATAGAATAAGGAAAGCTGTGAAGCCGGCGAAGACTGTAGGACAAATTGAATGAATGGCGTAAACAGTTGTTGGTCAACAATCACGGCAACCACAGAGAAGAATACCGTTAGCAATGCAGTAAACGGCAGGGCTTCTTCGAATGCTTTACCCAAGGCGTGTTCTTCAGTAATACCGCAAAATGCCGTGGTGAGAATAATCACTGACAGGCCAATCAAGCCCACTTCGGCTAAATGGAAAGCCAGTGCCACAATCAGCCAAATACCAATTAACGCCTGCACAGCAAGCTGGGCTTTTTCCTGACGGGTACGTTTTTCACTGGCTTTCTGGTCATAGTCTTCTAACACTGAACGAACACGTTCCGGTAATTCAGCGCCGTAACCAAACAGTTTAAAGTGTTCAACCAGCACACAGACCAGCAAACCGCAAACAAATACAGGAATAGTGACTGGCGACATACGAATAAAGAAGGTGACAAAATCCCAGCCAACATGCTTGGCAATAATCAGGTTTTGTGGCTCACCTACCATGGTCATTACGCCACCCAGAGCAGTACCAATACCCGCGTGCATCATCAGGCTGCGCAGAAAGGCACGAAACTGTTCCAGTGTCTGCTTTTTATCTTCGTTATCAATGAACTTATCGTCATTGAGTTCAGAATTGCCATTTTGGGAAAGGAATTGATGGTAGATGGCATAAAACCCGACTGAAACACTGATCACAACGGCAATGACGGTCAGGGCATCAAGAAAGGCAGATAAAAAAGCACTTGCCAGACAGAAAGCCAGTGCCAGCATTTTCTTGGAGCGGATGCTTAATAACAGCTTCGTAAAAACAAACAGCAAGAGCTGTTTCATGAAATAAATACCCGCAACCATGAAAATCAAGAGTAAAATGACTTCCAGATTGTTGCTGATTTCATGGCCTATCTGGTTTGGCGACGTCATTCCGATGATGACGGCTTCAATGGCAAGTAACCCGCCGGGTTGCAAAGGATAGCACTTCAATGCCATTGCCAGAGTGAAGATAAACTCAACAACGAGCATCCAGCCAGCAATAAAAGGGCTGACAAAAAAATAAACCAGTGGATTGATGATAAGAAAAACAATGATAGCCAATTTGTACCAATCCGGCGAATTGCCGAGAAAGTTTTTCACCACTGCACGTCGTATACTGATTTCCATTATTGTTAACTTTCCTCTTTAGTAGATACGTGGAATAAGTCTAAATAGCCAAATCTGGACAATCCAAAACTAAGCCATAGTACGCTCAACAAGATAGCAATTTAAGGGTATCAGCGCATAATTAATCCGTGAATGACTGAGTTTTTTATGAGCCCTTTCACTCTTTCACGGTTTATTTACCAGGTAACTATGTCGGACAAACACATTCTGGTATGATCAACAGCTATTATTAGCCAAGAAAACTGCTTTGGAATAATTAAAATTATGGTAATTAAGGCTCAAAGTCCTGCGAGTTTTGCGGAAGAGTATATCATTGAAAGTATTTGGAATAATCGCTTTCCACCCGGTTCCATACTGCCAGCAGAACGTGAATTATCTGAATTGATCGGTGTCACCCGTACGACTTTGCGTGAAGTGTTGCAGCGCCTTGCCCGTGATGGCTGGTTGACTATTCAGCATGGAAAACCAACAAAGGTCAATAACTTCTGGGAAACATCCGGTCTTAATATTCTGGAAACCTTGGCGCGTCTTGATCATGATCGCGTTCCCCAGTTAATCGACAATTTATTGGCGGTGAGAACGAATATCGCCGCTATCTTTATTCGTACTGCGTTCAGACATAATCCTGAAAAATCACTGGAAGTTCTGGCAGAAAAAGAAAATGTGGAAGATACCGCCGAGTCTTTCAGTTCTGTGGATTATAATATTTTCCGTGGCTTGGCCTTTGCATCAGGCAACCCGATCTATGGTTTGATTATTAATGGGCTGAAAGGGTTATATACCCGTGTTGGTCGTTATTATTTCTCCAGCCCTGAAGCACGTAAGCTGGCAATGAATTTCTACCAACAGTTGGGTTTACTGTGTCAGGAACAATCGTATGACAAGATCATGGATTGTGTGCGTAATTATGGTAAAGACAGTGGGATTATCTGGCATGGTATGCAAAGTGCCATGATCAATGAATTAACAGAAGCACATTTCGGCTGATTATACTTTTTATATTATTCTTTGACTTGATGCGTTGTTGACGCTTGTTCTCCCCAGTGACATAGTCATGTTCTATAAAGTTTTCTATGTTTCTGGGGATGTTCCTTTATCCCATCATTTCTCTTATCTTGGCTCAAGACGAGACAGTAACCCGGTAGCTGTGATAACCGCCAATAGATGCTTGACGTTTTCTCAATAATGACCGTATCGCCTTTAGCTAGCTTAACGAACCGATTATCGTATTGGCTCGCAAAGAAATTGCCCGTACCTCCCATCAATATGCGCTTGTTGCACACGGCTGGTCTCGTTTACCTTTTTATTTTTAGCAAATCAAACCCCATCTGCAATTTCTATCATTTTTATTGCGTTGACCATGGTCATAAACAGCTTGCCCTTTTCCCGAGGAAACTCATCAAACCCCATATTTATGTACAACCTTTTTACTATGTCGTTCTTAGCGTCAACAATAATCATCGGAGTGGGGATGATTTTTGATGACTTTATGGCTTTGCGAATTGCATCTATCAGCAAAATTTCGCCAAATCCTTGGCGTTGAAATGACTTACTTACAGCTAATCGACCAATAAGAGCACAATGCAGTGCTGACGGGTATTTTTTCGCTATTTTTTCTGGTAGTTCATCTAATTCTATAGTGCAAAGTGCCAAGGAATAGAATCCCTTTATTTGATGTTCATTCTGGCTACTGGTGAGGACAAATGTTCTTGATAGAGCTTTTTTATCATGCTGCCCTGAAACGGTTTTCAAGTAATTGTTTAGCTCAGGCTCACCACAATCAAAATTATTTCTATCATGTTTGTTTTTATCTAGAGGTTTTATCTGCATCTATTGTTTCCTTATGTCTACGAGCAGCACGAAGGAAACGCTCATTGATTGGTTTTTCGTTTTCCAATGCATTAACAAATGCCAGTGCATCCTCCTGACACAATCGAATACGCATGTTCTGTTCAATCAATCGCTTTGCCTCCGCAATAGCTGCATTGGCAATAAAACTATTCAGGCTTGCATACCCTGATAATGACAGTGCTATTTCTAGTAGCTCTTTGGTTTCTGAGCTCACCCTAGTAGTGATTCTCTCATTGATTAATGTGGCCATGTGCCTACTCCTCTGAAATACGAATCTTCACTCACTGTTTAATTTAGCATTGTTTTTAACAAAATTCAATGGATGTGCCAAAATGGCGTCATATTTGATTGTGGAATAAATCAAATTAAGTGGGACCGTGATCCTTCCTTTATGTTTTTGGCTCCTTAATTAACGCTGAAAATTCATCCAAACTGTATAATTCAATTTTTTAAATTATTATTCTACCCAATGAATATTTAATCGAAATTTTATTTTGTATTTTCTATTTTTGTTGGTTTTTTATGTAAATTCGTGTTGTGAATTTAATGTTTATTTTTTACCGCAAAAATCACTTTGAAAGATGAAAATCAAAGGGGGTTGGCAGAATTTAATCCCATCTTATTTCATTGATTTAATTTAAAATTTATTAATTTCTGCATTTATTTTAAATAAATGCCTTATCTTGAGTTTGTAATGGAGTTGTGACTTGAATCCTAAAAATTGATTAATTATGTTACAGCCTATTATTCTGTATTGGATTTTTATCTTTAGCATATTATGCTTGTGAGGATGATTCACCAACGGAGTACAAAATGAAGGTTCTTATTTTAGGCAGTGGCGTTATTGGCGTAACCAGTGCGTGGTATCTTGCGCAGGAAGGTCATGAAGTTATTGTAATTGATCGCCAGAATAGTGCCGCTGAAGAGACGAGTGCCGGTAACGCTGGTCAAATATCACCAGGGTACGCGACACCTTGGGGAGCACCTGGGATCCCACTTAAAGCCATAAAGTGGATATTTCAACGACATGCACCTCTGGCTATTCGTCCTGATGGTTCATTGTTTCAATTACGCTGGATGTGGGAAATGCTGCGTAATTGTGATGCAAGCCATTACGCTATGAATAAAAGCAGAATGGTACGTTTGGCAGAATATAGCCGGGACTGTATTAAGCAATTAAGGGCTGATACCGGTATCCAGTATGAAGGGCGTCAGGGTGGAACGCTGCAACTGTTCAGAACAACTAAGCAATTTGATAATGCTGCCAATGATATTGCTGTGTTAGAGCAGGAAGGGGTGCCTTATCGGTTATTGACTGCCGAACAATTAGCAACTGTGGAACCTGCTCTTGCCCATACTTTCCATAAACTGACCGGCGGGTTGCAATTACCAAATGATGAAACCGGTGATTGCCAGATTTTTACCAAGAGATTGGCAAAAATGGCAGAAGATGCTGGTGTGAAGTTTATTTTTAATAAGCACGTTAAGCAGATTTTGGTGGATGGGCATAAAGTATCGGGTATTCAATGTGATGATGGCATCATGACTGCTGATCATTATGTGGTCGCGATGGGTTCTTATTCCACAGAGATATTGAAAAATCTCGTCAAAATTCCGGTTTATCCAATGAAAGGCTATTCATTAACGATGCCGATTATGGATGAATCAAGGGCACCTGTATCAACTGTGCTTGATGAAACGTACAAAATTGCTATTACCCGTTTTGATGATCGTATTCGCGTCGGAGGTATGGCAGAAGTTGTCGGTTTTAATTTGAACGTTCTTCAAAATCGCTGTGAAACATTGAAGATGGTTGTGCAAGATCTTTACCACAATGGTGGCAAGATTGAAGAAGCTTCATTCTGGACGGGGTTACGTCCGATGACGCCAGATGGAACGCCTATCGTTGGCCCAACCAAATATTCGAATCTATATTTAAATACCGGGCATGGAACACTAGGCTGGACAATGGCTTGTGGTTCAGGAAAGTTATTGGCTGATTTAATTTCAGGCAAGAAACCTGATATTGCGGCAGATGATCTCTCTGTATTTAGATATATCAATGGGTTCAATATAAAAGTGTTTCCAATGAATCCTCATTTACATACTGCATAAACCATAGAAAAGGAGTCGTTATGCCACGTCCTATTTTGGCAACGATCCATCTCGAAGCATTCCACCATAATTTATCGGTTATTCGCCAAAGGGTTGGTAACAGTAAAGTCTGGTCGGTAGTGAAAGCGAATGCGTATGGGCATGGATTGGACCGAATATGGCAATCACTCATACAGACAGATGGGTTTGCACTGCTCGACATGAATGAAGCTATTTATTTAAGAGAACAAGGATGGCAGGGACCAATCCTATTATTGGAAGGTTTTTTCAAATCATCGGATTTAGACATTATTAATGAGTACCGTCTGACAACCGCAGTACATAGTCATTGGCATCTTGAGGAGATAGAAAAAACCAGGTTGGACAATCCCATTGATATCTATTTGAAACTTAATAGTGGTATGAATCGGTTAGGATTCACGCCAGAAGAGTTTCCGCAGATAGTTTCAAAAGCGAGAGGAATTAAAAACGTCAATTCAGTGACTTTAATGACCCATTTTGCCAATTCTGATAATGGAGTTGGTGTTAATGAGCAATTTGCGGTTGTTGAACGCTTGCAAATGAACTCACTTCCTCATTGTTTGGCGAATTCTGGCGCTGTTTTGTGGTATCCGAAGACACATGGCGATTGGGTTCGTCCGGGCATTATTCTCTATGGTGCATCCCCAAGCGGAAAGTGGTGTGATATTGCGGATATTGGATTGAAACCAACTATGACGTTGCAAAGTGAAATCATTGCGGTCCACGAGCTTCCCAAAGGAGAAAAAATTGGCTACGGCAGCCGCTATACAACTCAGAAACCCATGCGTGTAGGCACAGTAGCATGTGGCTATGCGGATGGATATCCGAGACATGCTCCAACGGGAACCCCTGTCATGGTTGATGGTATCCGTACTCAATTATTGGGCGCTATATCAATGGACATGATGACCGTTGATTTGACTCCATGCCCACAGGCAAACATAGGCAGTACTGTCGAATTGTGGGGAACAAAACTACCAGTGGATGAAGTTGCAGAGTCGGCAGGCACTATTGGATATGAACTTCTGTGTGCTTTAGCGAAAAGAGTCCCTGTCACTGTTACTTAATTTCTTATTCTTAACGGAATACCCTCTTCTGAGGAAGTCATGTTGTTCGGTTAAAGTATTTTGAATAGTCTTATGTCGCTGAAGTAATCCAGAGGATTTTGCTTTCTCTGGATTATTCTATGCCTAATTATTTTATGCCTAATAAATTGTCTTGTTGGGTAGTTCTTATTTTTGAGTAACTGTGCTGATCACAATATTTGATATGATTTTTTCAGAGTGGCGGGCAGTACAAAATATATCTAATACTGTATGATTAATCGTTAAACTGAGATGCCGTGGGAGCTTTTTCAGCCCCTGCATATTGGAGTTTGTTTTTTTAATACGAATGTTTTTTAGCTATTTGTTTTACAGGAAACTAAATTAACAAAGACTCATTAAAGTGGAAATAACTTAATATGAATAAAAATAAGGTATTTGTTGCTGTAGCTGGTCTGTGCTTATTTTCTTCTGTGACATATGCTGGTGAATGGTCTGTTGGTTTGTCGGCAGTGTATGAGGCTAAACCTTACAAGGGCGCGAAAGCGCAGGATAATTTCCTGCCTGTTCCTATGGTTTCTTATGAAAGTGAAAACTTTTATTTTCATACGTTGACTGCTGGTTATTACCTCTGGAATCAACCCAAAGACGAACTTTCTGTTGATGTATTTTATTCTCCGCAAGCCTTTCATCCCAAAGATAGTAAAAATGAACAAATGAAAAAGTTGGATCGCCGTCGTGACACGATGATGGGTGGCTTTACTTATCAGCATCATGAAGACTGGGGAACACTGCGTGCTTCTGTTGCTGCTGATATGTTAGGAGAGAGTAAAGGGATCCGAGCTGACTTTTCCTATTTATATAATATTGAGCAAGGTGATTGGGTATTGAAGCCTGGCATTGGTGTGATTTGGGATAGTAAAAAACAGAACCGCTATAGCTATGGCATAACAAAAAGAGAGTCAGTACGTAGTGGGTTAGCTGAATACACACCAGGAGATAGCTGGAGCCCTTATTTTGAATTATCTGGTTATTATTCTCTTAATGAAAGTTGGACAGCCTTCATGGCAGGGCGTGTTGAATACTTACCCAATCAAATTAAAGATAGTCCGATGATCAATCGTTCATACTCCGGTATTATCTGGTCCGGTATTACTTATACATTTTGATTTTTCTTCCAGATAGCTACTGAAAAGCTGAATGTTTGCAATTGTTATGGCAAAGTTCAGCTTTTCATTACCTTGACCTAATAACCGTCAGGAATTTTTCGGCAGCGAATAATAACGGACAACCTATCTGGATCGCCATTTCTGGGGCGCAATGGGTTATTGATACGAGCAGTTTCGATACAGGCCATGTTTTTATAACCTTCCCGGCTCATGTCTTTCATATTATTGGAAAGTTCAGCGCCAGGGTTCCAGCATACTACATCGCTATGGTGGTAGTGGTGTATTTCAATTGTTCGCTTCCACATGGAGTCTCTCAATAAGCTGAAATCGTCCGGCTCTGTATAAATGCGGTCTGTTCGTCCCTTAAAAATTAAATCTTCATGGGCGTACATTTCTCTGTCTGTAACAGTATCAATAAAATGAGCACCAAGCCCACTGACTCGAATTTGATTGATGTCACTGACATTGAAATAAGAGTGAAGGGCGCCAGTCGCTTGATATTCACCATGACACTCCAGCTCTATTTCGCAGGTTTCCCCTAATTTAAAGCGGGCAATTAGCGTGAATTCATGTGGCCATAATTTATGAGTATAAGCGCTACTCTGGAGAGTAAATGTCAAAATAACGCCATTTTCGTTTTCATGGTGTGCTTTGAGCTCCCAGGGCAGTATTCGGGCAAATCCGTGGCTGGGAGCCGAAACTGGACCGAACCAGGGCCAACAGATGGGAATCCCACCCCGAATTGCTGTACCTGCCCTAAAGGCAGTTTGATCACTTAACCATAAGACGGGTTTTTCACTATCAGGCTGCCATGTGAGCAAATGTGCCCCTTGAATGCTAATCGCACCGCGTACTTTAGGATGGGAAACAACAATCAAGGGAAAGCCGTCAATGTTTCGTTGACTGATATAAGGGGATATCTGTTCTACAACCGGTAATGAAAAAATTTTATCAAGCATTTGTCATAACCTTATGTAAACCTGAATAGGTAACATCTTGAATGAGTAGTGGTGATAAGGCTCAAGAATAGCTCAATGTTCTGAAAATATAAATTTTGGGATAAAAAAACCACCCGTAAACAGGTGGTTTTTGAATATGGAGAAAGCTCGATTATTTAGAAATATGAGCGATCAAATCCAAAACTTTGTTTGAGTAACCTGTTTCGTTGTCATACCAAGAAACCAGTTTTACAAAGTTGTCGTTCAGGGCAATACCTGCTTTTGCATCAAATACGGAAGTCAGTTTTTCACCGTTGAAATCGGTAGAAACAACGTCGTCTTCAGTATAGCCCAGGATGCCTTTCAACTCGCCTTCTGCTGCTTCTTTGATTGCGTCACAGATTTCTGCGTAAGTTGCTGGTTTTTCCAGACGAGCAGTCAGGTCAACAACAGAAACGTTAGGAGTAGGAACACGGAAAGACATACCCGTCAGTTTACCGTTCAGTTCTGGGATAACTTTACCTACTGCTTTTGCTGCACCGGTAGAAGATGGGATGATGTTCTGCGCTGCACCACGGCCGCCGCGCCAGTCTTTCGCAGAAGGACCGTCAACAGTTTTCTGAGTTGCGGTTGTTGCGTGAACGGTTGTCATCAAACCTTCAACGATGCCAAATTTGTCATTGATAACTTTAGCCAGTGGAGCCAGGCAGTTAGTGGTGCAAGATGCGTTAGAAACAATATCCTGACCTGCATAAGCGCTATGGTTGACACCCATAACGAACATTGGCGTGTTGTCTTTGGATGGGCCAGTCAGAACAACTTTTTTCGCGCCCGCAGCGATGTGTTTACGTGCAGTTTCGTCAGTCAGGAAGATACCTGTTGCTTCTGCAACAACATCAACACCCACTTCGTTCCATTTCAGGTTAGCTGGGTCTCTTTCAGATGTAACGCGGATGGTTTTGCCGTTAACAACCAGCTGACCTTCTTTAACTTCAACAGTACCGTTGAAGCGGCCGTGGGTTGAATCGTATTTCAGCATGTAAGCCATGTACTCTGCATCTAACAGATCATTGATAGCAACGATTTCAATATCTGAACGCTCTTGTGCAGCACGGAAAACAATACGGCCGATACGACCAAAACCGTTAATACCTACTTTGATAGTCATAGTATTCCACCAGCTATTTTTTAGTGAATTAAAAGTTGTTTCTAAAGTTACCAAAATCTTGCCAGCCGTCAAGCGGAATCGTGTCAACAATTGAAAAAGATCAATTTAATAATCACTATCTGAACGCTTGTTATACAGCCGGGACAAGCTCTACGCACACCATTATCGGGGTATAGGGAGATATTTAAAGTTACCATCGGTTAGATATGTGAGACTTATCACAATTAGTAAGGTAAATTGCTGTGTTGAATGGGTTAGAATGCGTTTTAACATGTTTATGTTGATTTTTTGTTGTTTTCGATGATTTTTTTATTGAAAATATTGGCCTTAAAAGGTGGTCATCATGGCTAAAAGTCAAAATATTTCCCTTTCTATAGAACAGCTTAGTACAATGCAGCGTCATGTTACGCAAGAAGCAGGCACTGAGCCGCCGTTTTCAGGAAAATTACTGCACAACAAAAAAAGTGGTATTTACCATTGCCTGTGTTGTCGCCAGCCATTATTTGTTTCAGATACTAAATTTGATTCTGGATGCGGATGGCCGAGTTTTTACCAGCCAATCGATGATGATTCTATCACTTACCTTGATGATTATTCACATAATATGCACCGGATAGAGGTGCGTTGTAGCCATTGTCAGGCCCACTTAGGGCATGTTTTTCCCGATGGCCCCAAACCGACAGGGGAGCGTTTCTGCATTAATTCAGCAGCATTGCGTTTTATCGATAAAGAAACAAGCGAAGAAACAGCAGGTTAATGTCATTTAAGGCTGTTTTTTGAACTCAGGTGAAACTATTGGGTTTCATAATGTAAAAGAAACGATTCAGCTCTGGTGTTAAAATTAAGCTATTAACTTGTGATGATATTGATTGAAATAGTGTCGGCTTATAGTCATTCTCAGTGTCATCGTGTAAATAATATAAATAGCCATGTAGCCGCTAAGGAATATTAATGAAGTTGGATGATTTAATTTCTGCCATGACACCCGAAATTTATCAGCGATTGGTTCAGGCTGTCGAATTAGGAAAATGGCAGGATGGCGTACCACTTACGCCAGAACAGAAAGAACATAGTTTACAGGCGGTGATGCTTTGGCAGGCCAGGCATAATCATGATCCTGAACATATGACGATTGGCACAGATGGTCAAATTACTATCAAAAGTAAACAAGAGCTAAAAGCGACATTCCAGTCCGAAATACGGTTCATTAATCAGCTTTAGTTATTAATAGTCAGTAATAGTTACAAACACACACCTTGTGTCACGAGAAATATGTACATCTTGCTTGTTGCTTGGTGTACATAAACTACAATCACCGCACCAAACCTGATTGGGTTCGGTGACCGCGAACTGCTGGTTGAGATGATTAATGTGCTGGCTGTTTCGGATCTGGTGTTGGAACTGGATAAATGTGTGCAAAAAGAAACCGTTAATCAAGTTGCTTAATTACAAAAGTCAGTATATTGTGATAAGGGTGATAGCAATGTCACATAGCTTATCGAGTGTTTAAAGTTTCGCGATTGCGTTTTTTTGTTTCTAGTCTATTTAATAGCAATACAAAATAGATTTGGAAATAAATTTTACATAAAACAAACAATATCAAATCAATATCATTAAAAATATTTAATTGTAATTTATTTTCCTTTGTTATTATATTTTTTTGATATTTCCATCTTGATTTATTCTGATATGGTTAAATCTGTAAGCAGTTTAGTGTTTAAATATAGGCCTGTTGTTATTTTGGTTTGCGAATAAAAAATAATAATACTATTAACTAATGAGGGTACTATAATGGCGAATGTGATCGATATATTAGTTACTGTGGACGCGCAATCTATTATGGAAGATTATGGTAAGATTAGTAATAATATTAATGCACCTACTTTCCTTAGTAATGGAAACAAATATATTCATATGTTAGCTAAGTCAAAATATGTTATACAGGGTCAGGGTGGAAGTGACTTACAAGTTAAAGCTAAGAATGGTGATACTATTCGTTGGCGTGGGGTTACTTTGTCTAAAGATTCAGAGTATTCAGCTGCATTATTGAAACTTTACCCGGTTTTTCAGACACCAACTGAAGCAAGTTATTTTTTCGTCCCCCCAGAAGTAAAGCCGATACATTCTTATGTCCCTGTGTTGAAGTCAGATAATCCAGTACCAAACCCAAATCCGCTTGAAGTAGATCTTCAGGAAATATTTAGCTACTATTGGGATATCACCGTTAAAAACATGCCTCCTCCTGGAAATGCAGCTACAGAATATTATGCGTTCATTGTAGGTATATATGATAATGGTAATTTCAGGGGATATGTTAATTGGGATCCAGCTATTATTCTGGACAATAGATGATCCATTGTGTAATTCCCAATTATAAATAAAGCCTCACTAACCATGTGGGGCTTTTTCATTTTCTTGACCTCTTCTGTTTTGTGACAATAACGACAAACCACATTAACTTTCGCCATAACTCACCAATAATAAAAAAGAGAGGCATCTATCACAATATCTAATTATTGGAATCATGGCCTGAATATTATTCAAATAAGCATGCTATACATGATTCAATAAATTGATGTCATGGCCGCTAATTTATAGAAATGTGATGAAAAATATATTTCAAATAAAAACTGTTTCCATTTTTCCTATTTGGTATGAATAATTAACCCGCAGAAAGTTGCGGGTTAGAGTTTTAATTATTTATTTTATTTCTTCGAGAAGAGAATAACGTGACTCTATTTTAACATTAACATAAAAGTCACCTGAGTTATCACTGTAGTTGCTATCAAAACTCAGCACAGTAAAAATCCCTGTCCCTGTGACAGAAATAAGCAAAATCAACAAGTTTTATAAAGGTGAGAAATCTCACCTTTAACCCTCCAATCTTCTGCATGATGCAGAAGATTGGAGATTAAAACTCAATCAACATTATTCAAGTGGGATTTCCGCAATGATTGAGTCAACGTGACGGTCTCGGATAAATCAATGAGTTATAAACGACACAGGAGAGCTTGAGTTTAAGCTGTCCAGTACATGCAGGGTTATCCCGTATGTTAAAGGGCAGATTGCTGCCCTATAGTGATAGTAACTTCCTTCTTATCCTCACCTTGAAACCGATCTCAATTTTCCCTATCTAACCAATGTAAGATCAATTTTTATGTACAACATTGTGTACGTTTTTAGTTTGTACATAAAAACCTCGTCCTGTTTGCTAAAAATAATTTTAGCCAAGGACGAGGCGATTTTTGGTGTTTACAAAATCGATACTATTTCGCTTTGTGAGATTAATTTAGCACCCTTGGATGCCATTTCCTCAAAAGCATGCTGGCTGTCATCGGGCTGAATATTGACACCACGACAACCATCTGTAATCACATAGGTTTCGTAGCCGAGAGCCAGAGCATCAAGTACAGTAAATTTAACGCAGTAATCAGTAGCAATGCCCAATACAAGTAAGCGCTGTATATTATGTTCAGTCAGCCATCCATGCAGTTGAGTTTCGCTTTTATGGTCATTGTCGAAAAACGTACTATAACTATCTATCTGGGGATTTTCGCCTTTTTGAAAAACTTCCTGGATAGCTGATTGATTCAATAAAGGATGAAATTCTGCTCCAAATTGCCCCTGTACACAGTGAACCGGCCACCATATTTGGGGAATGCCATTAAGTTCGCCTAATTCCCCCATTTTTTGCCCGGAATTTACGGCAAAACTCATGTGGTTTGTTGGGTGCCAATCCTGACTGGCAATAATAGCAGTATGATTCTTCTGGCTATTATTTTCCTGACAGAGGGCGATAACCTCATTCGCTACTTTAATGACAGTCTCACTCTCTTTAACCGCCAGTGCGCCCCCAGTACAGAAATCATTTTGCAGATCGATAAGTAATAATGCTGTTTTCATCATATTTCTCGATTTACCTTTTTATTAATCATCTGAATAGCTCAATTCACCGCGCAAATTCTGCTGCATCAGGTAGCGAATTTCTTCGGGTGTGTAAGATTGGCTCAATAAATAGTGCAATTTCGTCAAGGCGGCCTCGAAAGTCATGTCATAACCGCTGATAACACCTGATGCGGCCAGTGAGTGACCGGTAGCATATCCCTCCATATTGACCCGGCCAGAAATACACTGAGTCAAATTAACCACGATAATTCCTCGCTCGGTCGCTTCTCTTAATGTTTTTAGCAAAGAGGCACATTGCGGGGCATTGCCAACTCCATATGATCTTAAAATCAATGCCTTAACCGGTTGCATCAGGATGTTTTCTACCACTTGGCTGGATAAGCCTGGGTAGATGGTTACAACACCAATCGGTTGTGATGTGATCGGATTGACGACAAACTCGCTGTGCTTGGCAGGTATGGGGCTTGTTTTGAAAGTGCGAATATTGATGCCTGCTTCCATTAATGGTGAACAGTTAGGGGATGAAAAGGCATCAAAACCATCAGCGTGGGCTTTAACTGTTCTGTTTCCACGAAACAATTTGTTGTTGAAAAACAGGCTGACTTCGTTGATAGGGTAGTTTGCAGCAAGATACAAGGCGTTAAGTAAGTTTGTCTGACCATCAGAACGTAATGCTTCTAAAGGTATTTGTGACCCTGTCACAATAACCGGCTTGTTGAGGTTCTCAAGCATGAAAGAAAGCGCTGAGGCAGTGAAAGCCATGGTGTCGGTGCCATGCAGAATAACAAAGCCGTCATAGTCATGATAATTCTGGTGGATATCATTTGCGATAATGCCCCAGTCATCAGGACTCATATCAGAAGAGTCAATCAGGGGTTGATGTTCACGGATCGTAAATGTTGGCATTTCTGGTCGGTGGAATTCAGGCATTTTTGCGAGTTGCTGTTGCAAATGGCCGGAGACAGGAATGTACCCATTAGGAGAATGCTGCATCCCGATTGTGCCGCCAGTGTAAACAACATAGATAGATTTCTTCTGCATGATCACGTCTCAATAAAAATATTTAGCCGGATTATAGGGAGTATGGGGAATAAAAAAAGCCTGATCGTGAAATCAGGCTTCAAATTTGAGGTATACCCGTCGCGACACAACTTGAAATCTATTGGGTATAGATAAGTCGTTTTTAACGGATATCGACACAGTTCAGACAGAATGTATAAATATGCTGCGGATCATTCATATTGTTATAAAACACAGCCTGTTTTTTCATGTCTTGAGCAACCTGAGAAAACGGAGCTGGCAACATTGACTGTAATACATTTGGCAGCAGGGCTTGTGCTGATGAAGTGAAACCTAACATCATTCTTTCAGAGAATGAGAGTTCAGGCTGCATCCAGTTCAGTGATACGTTTTTAACGCCTGCCAGTTCAGAGGCTTTTTTGACAGCATCATCAAAATCACCCAACTGATCGACTAAACCCAGTTTTTTGGCATCAAAGCCGCTCCAAACACGTCCTTGAGCAATTTTATTGGTTTCATCCAGCGACTTATTACGTGAATGTGCAACCAGTTTGATAAACTTACTGTAGCCATTTTCGATAGACAACTGTATTACATCGGAGGCGATTTGGTTAATGCCTTTGGTTGCGGAGATATCTGCCAGTGGCGTTGTTGAAACACCATCAGTATTCACACCGATATAATTTAGGCTTTTTTCAAAAGTTTGAAACAGACCAAAAACACCGATAGAACCTGTTAATGTATTTGGATCTGCAATGATGTAGTTGGCCGGGGTGGATATCCAGTAGCCGCCTGATGCTGCTAAACCTCCCATTGAAACCACAACAGGTTTAGCGCCTTCACCATTATTTTTTCCATTGCCATAGCGGATGGCTGCGATTTCGCTACGAATAATCTCTGATGCACCGATACTGCCACCAGGGCTGTTTACCCGCAATACGATCGCTTTTATGTCAGGATTATTGCGTGCTTCACGTAGCTGCTCCACAATTGTGTCACTTCCTACTACGCCTGGCTCTTCTTTACCATCCAGAATCGCGCCTTCAGCAATAATAACGGCAATATTACCTTGATTATTGCCCAGGGTTTGTACTGGTTTCAGGGCAATATAATCATAGATGCTGATGTAGTTGAAATGCTTTCGTTCCGCATCCCAACCGAAGATTTCCTTCATTTTGTTTTCAATAGTACTGCGTGGCTCAATATAATTGACCAGCTTGTTTTGATACGCATACAGTGCGGCATCACCATCTGCTTTACGAAATTTTTCAAGGAAGTTAGTTGCAGCAGGGGATATTTGTTCGGCAGAAGTCTTCCTGTTAGCGGCAATGGTATTTAAGTAATTATTCCAAAGCTCGTTGAGCCACAGGCTGTCAGCTTGACGTGCTTCTTCTGACATATCATCCCGTAAAAAGGGCTCCACTGCCGATTTATAGGTTCCTACACGAAAAATATGGTTAGAAACTTTCAGCGTGTCCAATAATGATTTGTAGTACAAATGATTGGTCGAGAAACCATGGATATCAACGGTTCCTTGTGGGGACAGGTATATTTCATTTGCATAACTGGCTAAATAATATTGTGATTGACTGTAAGTATCACCTATTGCAAAAACAGGTTTGCCCGCCGCTTTAAATTCGCTGATGGTTTTGCCGATATACCTCATGGAAGGCTGATCTGCACCGATAAAGTTATTCAGCTTTAATACCATTCCAGTAATTTTGGGATCATTTTTGGCACGACGAATGCTGTCAACAATGTCAAATACAGAAGTTTCCTGTGAACTTTTACCGGAGGAGTCGAAAAGGCTTTTTCCCAATAGATCAAGCGGGTTGCGAGAGGATACTCGGTCAAGAACTATACCAGATAGATCTACATATAATGCGCCTTGGTAGTTATCGTTAGAATTAGATTGGTGCTGGTAAGCGATTATGCCAACGGCAACGACAACAATCAGCAGGATAAAGATAAAATTAGAAATAAGTTGGCGAACGAAATTTAGCAGCTTCCAACTCCATTTAAATAATGACGCTATAAACTTCCATAAAGTACGCATATCGTCTCCAGTTATGGTATCAAATGGGGTTATCCTAATCAGCTTATTTGTAAATGTCAGCCAGAAATCACGTGAGTGGTTGAAAAAACGATTTCTGTGCTTTCATTCATTAACAAATAAACAGAGAATGTTGGTTTGTGACAGATTATCTTATTCAGGAGGAAATCATGAATGCTTTGGAACTTTTGTTGAATCGTCGTTCAATTGCCCGCTTAACGACACCCGCCCCAGAAGGAAACGAATTACAACATATTTTGGCCGCAGGGATGAGAGCACCTGACCATGGGGCATTGCGTCCTTGGCATTTTGTTGTGATGCAGGGAGAAGGCATTGATAAATTTAGCGCACTTCTTGAAAAAGCGGCTATTGAGGGAGAATTAGGCAAAGAGGTTGAAGCAAAAGCAAAAAATGCACCTTATCGTGCTCCGATGATCATCACGGTTATTGCTAAAGTGGTTGAACATGCAAAAGTACCTGCATGGGAACAAGTTGTTGCTGCGGGCTGTGCCGTTCACGCCATGCAGATGGCGGCTGTTGCCCAGGGTTTTGGCGGCATATGGCGCTCAGGCTCATGGACAGAAGATCCTATTGTCAAAGCGGGTCTGGGATGTAATGAGAATGACAAAATTGTGGGGTTCCTCTATTTAGGGACGCCGGAACTCAAGGCTCCAGTAAAAGTAGCCACGCCAGACTTAACACAATTTGTCAGTTACTTCTAACGGAGTGAACAACAATGTCAACAGAAATCCGTCTGACTCAGTATAGCCATGGCGCCGGATGTGGCTGCAAAATTTCTCCTAAGGTATTGGAAACTATTTTGCATAGTGAACAAGCAAAATTTTTCGATCCTAATTTGCTGGTGGGTAACGAAACCCGTGATGATGCTGCTGTGTATGATATTGGCAATGGCACAGGCATCATTAGCACTACGGATTTCTTTATGCCAATTGTTGATGATCCATTTGATTTTGGTCGTATTGCGGCGACTAATGCCATCAGTGATATTTACGCGATGGGAGGCAAGCCGATAATGGCGATCGCAATTCTGGGGTGGCCAATTGCTAAATTGCCCCCGGAAATTGCCCAAAAAGTCATTGAGGGGGGGCGGGCTGTTTGTCAGGCGGCAGGTATTTCCCTTGCTGGCGGGCATTCGATTGACGCCCCTGAGCCCATTTTTGGTTTGGCAGTGACCGGTATCATCAATATTGAGCGTGTGAAGCGTAATAATCAGGCAAGGGCAGGCAGCCACCTGTTTTTGACTAAGCCTTTAGGTATTGGCGTATTGACCACCGCTGAAAAGAAAGGTTTGCTTCGGCCTGAACACCAAGGTGTTGCGAAAGAAACCATGTGCAGGCTGAATAAAGCAGGCGCAGATTTTGCAGGTATTGAAGGTGTCACGGCGATGACGGATGTAACAGGTTTTGGCCTGTTAGGGCATTTAGGTGAAATTTGTGAAGGCTCAGGCGTTCAGGCAACGGTCAAGTTTTCGCAGATACCAAGATTGCCGGATGTTGATGTTTATATTGAAAAAGGTTGCGTACCTGGTGGCACGGGGCGCAACTTTGACAGTTATGGGCACTTAATAGGAGAAATGACTGTTCGTCAACGCCATCTCCTGTGTGATCCACAAACGTCGGGCGGTTTATTGCTGGCTATTTTGCCGGATGCCGTGAAAGAGGCGGAAGCCATTGCACGCAACCACGACATTGATTTGATAGCGATTGGTGAATTGTCTGAACCAAGCTCAGACAGGGCATTAATTGAAGTTGTTGAATAAATAACCACAATTACTCATTTAAAAGCCATTATCCGAGTAAGGAAGCTTAGAAAATTTGTTGAAATAGTATGATGTATTTAAAGTATATTTTTTACAGGTAAATATTGAATAATTCCATGCGTCTTTTTATTGCAGAAAAACCCAGCCTAGCGAGAGCTATAGCGGATGTGTTACCGAAACCTCATCGGCGTGGGGATGGGTTTATAGAGTGCGGTAATAATCAGTTTGTTACCTGGTGTGTTGGTCATCTATTAGAGCAGGCTGAGCCAGATGCTTACGATACCCGTTATGCCCGCTGGGTATTGGCTGATTTACCGATCATTCCTGAAAAATGGCAGTTAAAGCCACGGGCTGACGTGGCTAAGCAGCTCAATACAATTAAATCCCTACTGGAAAGGGCGAACGAAATTGTCCATGCAGGTGACCCGGATCGTGAAGGGCAATTGCTGGTGGATGAAGTACTGGATTTTTTAGCGCTGGATACGGAAAAAAAGCAAAATGTCCAACGTTGCCTGATTAATGACTTGAATCCTCAGGCAGTCACAAAAGCGATTGAACGTCTGAGAAGCAACAGGGAATTTGTTCCTTTGTGTGTTTCTGCACTTGCCAGAGCGAGAGCAGATTGGCTTTATGGCATCAATATGACCCGTGCTTATACGTTATTGGGCCAGAATGCAGGTTATCAGGGGGTGTTATCTGTTGGGCGTGTTCAAACACCCGTTTTAGGGTTAGTTGTTCGTCGTGATGAAGAAATAGAGCATTTTGTGCCGAAAGATTTTTTTGAGGTTAAAGCACATATTGTCACGCCAAATGAAGAGCGGTTTACGGCATTATGGCAGCCAAGTGAATCATGTATTGATTTTCAGGACGAGGAAGGAAGGGTAATTCACCGTCCATTAGCAGAGCATGTTGTAGCGCGTATTACAGGGCAACCTGCCTATGTCGCAGCCTATCAGGATAAACGGGAATCAGAAACTGCACCATTGCCATTTTCGCTTTCTTCCTTGCAGATTGAAGCAGCCAAGCGTTTTGGTTTGAGTGCCCAAGAAGTACTGGATATTTGTCAGCGGCTCTATGAAACCCATAAATTGATTACTTACCCACGCTCGGACTGTCGTTATTTACCAGAAGAACATTTTGCAGGGCGTCATGCGGTCCTGAATGCTATTTCAGTGCATGCTGCACATTTGCTTCCTCAAGATGCTTTGGATGTGGATAAAAAGAATCGTTGTTGGGATGATAAGAAAGTGGATGCGCATCATGCCATTGTTCCTACTGCCCGCAGTAGCCAAGTTAATTTGACAGATAATGAAAGTCACATTTATGGCTTAATTGCCCGGCAATATCTGATGCAATTTTTCCCTGATGCAGTATTCCGTAAGTGTACGATTGAACTCGATATTGCAGGTGGAAAATTTATCGCTAAAGCACGTTTTTTAGCAGAAGCGGGCTGGAGAACTTTGCTTGGTAACAAGGAGCGGGATGAAGAGAACGAAGGTACTCCATTACCGATTGTTGCTAAGGGCGATGAGCTTTTGTGTGAGAAGGGGGAAGTGGTGGAAAGGCAGACACAACCACCACGACCTTTTACCGATGCAACATTATTGTCTGCAATGACGGGTATCGCCCGATTTGTCCAGGATAAGGCATTGAAAAAGGTTCTGAGGGCAACAGATGGTTTAGGTACGGAAGCAACCCGGGCAGGGATTATTGAGCTGCTATTTAAACGGGAGTTTTTATATAAAAAAGGGCGTTATATTCATGCCACACCTGCCGGGCGAGCGTTGATCCATGTATTGCCGGATATGGCTGTATTACCCGATATGACAGCACATTGGGAATCCCGGCTGACGCAAATCAGTGAAAAGCAATTCCGCTATCAGGATTTTATGTTGCCTCTTCAAGAGACGTTGCAACAATTAATCTGGCAGGCAAAACAATACCGAAATTTGAAGGCGTTCAGGGACTTACCTCCTGCTCCTGCAAAAGGTAAAAAAGGGAAACAGACAAAATCCCGTCAGAATAAGACAAAGACAGATAAAGTTAATCGGACGTAATAAATGTGATAGCACAGCACCATAATTCATGGTGCTGTGTTTCATAATTTGGTAATTATATTTCAAATTCTGTCCAGACAGGAGCGTGATCAGACGGTTTTTCCATGCTGCGAATGGCATAATCAATGCCTGAAGAGATACACCGTTCTGCTAAGGATTGGCTGGCAAGCAACAAATCAATGCGTAATCCGCGATTATCATCAAACCCTTTTGAGCGATAATCAAACCAAGAGAATTGGTCATTGATTTCGGGATGTTTAGCCCGGAATGTATCGATTAATCCCCAATTCTTAAGGCGTTCCATCCATTCTCTCTCTTCTGGCAGGAAAGAGCATTTCCCCGTTTTTAACCAGCGTTTTTGATTGTTTTCTCCGATTCCTATATCAAGATCAGTAGGGCTGATATTCATATCTCCCATGATCAGAATGTGTGATTCTGGGGTATGGTGATTGACTAAGTAGGATTGCAGATCCTGATAAAAATTTTCTTTTGCCGGAAATTTGACTGGATGATCACGACTTTCTCCTTGAGGAAAATAGCCGTTGATTACAGTTAATAAACCGAGAGGTGTTTCGATATCAGCCATAATGATACGACGTTGTGCATCTTCACCATCTGTAGGGAAACCCTTGCGAACTTCTACGGGTTGCTGGCGGGTAAGCAAGGCAACACCATAGTGTGATTTTTGGCCGTGATAGAAGACGTGATAGCCCAGTTTGCTCACTTCTTCTAAGGGAAACATTTCATCGTGAACTTTTATTTCCTGTAATCCGATCACATCTGGTTGGTGTTGTTCAACAATGGCAGCAAGTTGATGGGGGCGTGCTCGCAATCCATTAATATTGAATGAGATAAATTTCATATCGTTATAATCACCTTGAGAATGTACTGGTTTTTAATGTTAACAGATATAAATAAAGATGTAACTATTTATTAAATAATAAATTTTACCTAACTAACTTGATATTTCGCTACTTTACTCCTATATGTAATACTATTATGAGTATAATACTCTTGCTACCCCAAATTTATAGTGTCGAATCGTTTTATAAATAATAATAAAACACAAAGATAACAAGTAATGAATTAAAGGATATATGATAATTCACTAGTTTTAATATGTTATATTAAACGAGTGATATTATAATCCTTGTTAGGTTTTTTATGCTTTGAATTTATTTTATGTTGTGCGTTACAAAAATTAATTAATGAAAAAGTAGAAGAGTTAATCAATCTCTGATAGAAATTTGGACTTGTAGGTCATGGTTATATTTATTAATGGCTTACAATCACGGTGGAATATTCATCATGATATAGATGAATTATATAGTTCATCTAAACCGCATTATTGCATCAGGGGCTGGCATTTTATATAAATGTCATTTGAAAAATATCTATTTTTATTGTACAAAATTGTACCTTCATAATATCAAGTTTGATTTAGCGGTTACCTGATGAGAAGGCCATTTCAAGGAAATTATTTTAGCCACAAGTTACATAGGAACGGTGAATTATGTTTTTTTCTCGTAAATTAGAAGCATTCATGGCGGTGGTGGAAATGGGTTCTTTAAGCAAGGCGGCAAGAGTGATGAACCGTACTACTCCCCCAGTCGCTAAATCAATTAAAGACTTTGAAGCGACGTTAGGAAAGCGCTTATTTAAAAGGGAGAAGTTTGGGATGATTCTGACCAAAGACGGAGTGGAGTTATATAATGACCTAAAAGAGCTCTATTTGAAAGAGAAAGAAATTACAAAGAAACACATCAGCGGGAGTATTTGTAATGTGGTAAATATATACCATGATTGGGGTAAGAAAAAGCATCTGATTTCGCTTTATAAAGCAGCGGACAGAAATAATGCTCAAGTAAATATATTACGCTTCAGTTATGATAACATTGATGAAATAGTTGACTATGAGGGTAATACGATAATTTTAAGCTCAGAAAAAGTACTTAGTGATAGATTCAGTCTTGTACGGAAAATTGATGGGCCAAATTTAGGGATCTGCTGCCGTAAAGAGTTATTGAATGAAGTGAATGGGGACTTTACTCAATTACTGAAAAAGAGAACATGGTTATGTGATCCCGTACTCTACAAAGGTAATTTGATAAAGAATTTGGAAGAGGAAATGATAAAAAATGGAGAGAAGGTCAATATTCGACAGATGGACAATATAGAATGCTGTCTTAATTTTATTCAGTCAACCGATTATATTTGTATTACAGATTCCCACTCCGGCGCATTGGAAGAGGGAGAAAGCTTAGGCTTCATTCCAATATCACGACCTGATGCAGTGAATCAGTGTTATGTCTACAAATCAAAGTCTCATTCAAGCGTGTTAAATCGTTTCATCGACTCTGTTAGCGATATGGAGTAGCCGATTACATAAGCGGAGCGAACTCCAGATTTCCCAGCTCCGCTATTGGTACTTATCCAAAGGCATTTATTGCTTTTGTAATGCACTCAGGGCTTGGGGTAGATTTTTGATGGTGGTGAGGAAGGGTGATTCGTCATTTTGTTCCTCACCTTCGGATTAGCACATCACGCACGCCACACTATATCCATACCTATACATTTCATTATCTCATTCCGTGTAATTCTATACGCTATAGGCATTATCATTACGCTGTATTCATTCGAATTTTGCTCAAAGGGTTTTGGAGCTTCTCTAAAGCAGGATATGTTGAATTATTGGGTGATGTAAAGTAAGGGTGATTCTTTGATGGTGGTGGGGGAAGGATTCGAACCTTCGAAGTCTGTGACGGCAGATTTACAGTCTGCTCCCTTTGGCCGCTCGGGAACCCCACCAGATTTTTGAATTGTTCGCTGTCGTTAGCAGCGGACGGCATAATACCAAATAAGCCGCCGCTGTAAAGTAGTTTATTGAAAATAAAGTATCGAACGATGTTTTTTTAAACCTCATGAGCAGATTATGCTCTAACGTCCAATAACTTCTTACTTTTTAAAGGATAATAGTGCGGTTACCATATACAAAGACTCGTTGAGAAAAAACAGAGTGCAATGCCTGACTCAAAACATTTTTTTCAACATCTCGCCCTGCACGCATCATCTCTTCCGCAGTATAGGTGTGATCCACATTAATTACATCCTGAGTAATAATTGGGCCTTCGTCTAAGCTATCGTTTACATAATGAGCAGTGGCGCCAATGATTTTTACACCACGCTCATAAGCCTGATGATAAGGGCGTGCACCGATGAATGCCGGTAAGAATGAATGATGGATGTTGATTATTTGGTTTGGATAATGCTGAACAAATGCGGGTGTTAAAACACGCATGTATTTAGCGAGCACAACATAATCGGGTTCATATTGATCAATTTGAGCCATGAGAGCTTCATCATGTTGCTCACGAGTTAAACCTTCATGGCTAATGTAATGGAATGGAATACCAAACTGTTCAACCAAATGTTGCAGGGTTGTGTGATTGCCGATAACAGCAGCAATTTCAACATCCAATCCACCATAGGCGCTTTTTACTAAGATATCGCCAATACAATGTGCTTCTTTTGTCACCATGATAACGATACGGCGGCGACCGGCTGTATTTAATTCGCGGTTTGAACCGACTGGCAGGGCATCATCCAAATCTGCCAGAAGTGTTTCATCGTTGAAAATACCCTCTAGTTCTGTGCGCATAAAAAAACGTCCAGTACGATGATCTACGAACTCATTGTTTTGAACGATATTTAATTGATGTTTGTAACAAATATTTGTGATTTTTGCGATTAATCCTTTAGCGTCAGGACAGATTGTACGCAAGATTTTTTTTTGTATGTTTGTGTTTTGCATGGATTACGAGATCCCCGAATATTCTTCACTACTTGTGAATTGTTATGTTTAATACTTAGATACTGATTTATCCACAGCACTTCTTGTATTTTTTGCCTGAACCACACGGACAAGGGCTATTACGGCCTGTCTGAGGGCGAACGCCATCGATATAAAACCAACGTTGTTCAATGCGCAAAAAACGCGAACGCTCATGAATCAATTGTCTATCTTGCTTTCCTTGTTCAATAAAGCAAGCTGAAAATTCAACATAGGCCTCGTTATTATGTTTACCTTCGCTCGTTTCGAGGACGTTCAGTCCCAGCCATTGTACGCCCGCGAAACTTTTCTCTATTTCTGTACGCCAATTTTCAGCCTGACAATCAGGATGCCAAGTAGCGATAAGATAGTTTGCATTTTGCGTCACATAAGCACTATATCTGGAACGCATCAAAGATTCGGCATTTGGAGCAAGACGATGATTTTCGAGATAGGGGCTACAACAATGAGTGAAAGGTGAACCACTGCCGCAGGAACACATGTTTGTCAAAATAACTCCAATTATTCAAAGTGGTTGCTGTCAATATGAGCAATATTGCAAAGATATGTAAGACTATAATAAATGTAAGAATATAATAAATAGTACAGGTCTATCGAGCTATCATTGGCTGATGATACTCGAATATGGGCAACCGTCGCAACGCTTGCTAAGTGTCCGCTATGGTGGAGCAGGGTTCGAATATGATTATCATGAATGATTTTGAAATTATGAGTTATATCACTCTTTACAGAGAAAACATTTTATTGTTGCCAACCAGATTAAATACATATATTAAGTTCCGTAATTATTAGATGCCGTGAGATAACAAATTGTCTTCTCTGTATTGAAGAATATTCATTCAATTTAAATCGCTGAGCACAGTCCTTTTGGTAATACAACTCTTTTGCTAATACAGCGTATAGCATAATAGAAATAAAACTGATGTTTTTTTCATCTCTTTATCAGTTGGTTTATAACATTTATGTATCATTTTATCGTGATACTAAATATTGAATCACTGAAGTGCGATTAAATGTTTTCGTACTGTATATCTAGTTGAATTAACTGGTATACTCATGCGCGTTATTTTTTTGCAAGTACGATTTTCTTCACACATACCATTTTTTTAGAGAGTTAATGCTATTGTTTAAGCTGTAAAGGATTTTGTCAGTGACAACAGAGCAGTAGGAGACAATGTAATGTCAGTAATAAATAAAAAGGTAAAAAAGGCTGTTATACCCGTTGCCGGTTTGGGAACTCGGATGTTACCAGCCACGAAGGCCATTCCTAAAGAAATGCTCCCTCTTGTGGATAAACCACTTATTCAGTATGTCGTCAATGAATGTATCAAAGCGGGCATTAATGAAATTATTCTGGTTACACATTCATCCAAAAACTCGATAGAAAACCATTTTGATACCAGCTTTGAACTGGAGGCGATTCTTGAGAAAAGAGTGAAACGCCAGTTATTAGATGAAATACAGTCTATTTGCCCAAAGCATGTGACCATTATGCAGACCCGCCAAGGGATTGCAAAAGGGTTGGGGCATGCCGTGCTATGCGCCAAGCCGCTTATTGGTAATGAGCCATTTGCAGTGATTTTGCCCGATGTTATTTTGGATGAATATAGTACTGATTTGTCAAAATATAATTTGAGCGAAATGTTGTCACGCTTTAATAGTAGTGGCGCAAGCCAAATTCTGGTTGAACCTGTTCCTGTAGAGAGTGTTTCGGATTATGGTATCGTCGATTGTTTAGGTGAAGAACTAAAACCGGGTGATAGCAAGCCTATTGTTCGCGTTGTTGAAAAGCCAAAACCAGAAGAAGCACCCTCAAATCTTTCTATCGTTGGGCGCTATGTATTATCTGAAAATATTTGGCCGTTATTGGCAAAAACTGCACCAGGTGCAGGAGATGAAATACAATTGACAGATGCAATTGCCATGCTGATGGAAAAAGAACCTGTTGAGGCTTATCACTTGCAGGGGCGTAGCCACGATTGTGGTAATAAATTAGGTTATATGCAGGCATTTGTTGAATATGGCATGAAACATAAGGAACTGGGTAAATTATTCACGGATTGGGTCATGACTTTGCAAAATCGGATTGAAAAATAATCTACTGGTGATTTAAGGTGTGATATGAAAGTTACTGTATTTGGTATTGGCTATGTGGGCTTAGTTCAGGCAACCGTGTTTGCAGAAGTTGGGCATGATGTACTTTGTGTTGACGTTGATGCAAAAAAAGTCGAGAACCTGAAAAATGGTCAGATCCCTATTTTTGAACCGGGTTTGACGCCTTTGGTAAAGAAAAATCATGCAGAAGGGCGTTTAAATTTTACAACGGATGCCAAAGCCGGTATTGCTCATGGCAAATTACAGTTTATTGCAGTAGGAACACCTCCCGATGAAGATGGATCAGCCGATCTTCAATATGTCACTGCGGTAGCCAGAACCATCGCGGAAAATATGGATGGCTATAAAGTCGTTGTTGACAAATCAACAGTACCCGTGGGCACGGCTGATAAAGTCAGGGCAGTGATGCAGGCAACACTGGCAGAACGCAATGTAGAACTCCCGTTCGATGTTGTCTCTAACCCTGAATTTTTGAAAGAAGGTGCGGCAGTTGCCGATTGCATGCGACCTGAGCGCATAATCATTGGTTGTGATAACGATAATGTAGTTGATGTAATGCGTGAACTCTACGAACCTTTTAATCGTAACCACGATCGCATGATAGTCATGGATATTCGCAGTGCTGAGCTGACTAAATATGCAGCTAACTGTATGTTGGCAACCAAAATTAGTTTTATGAATGAAATTGCTAACCTGGCAGAGATATTGGGAGCGGATATTGAGAATGTACGTCAGGGAATTGGTTCTGATTCGCGCATCGGATATCATTTTATTTACCCTGGATGTGGATATGGTGGTTCATGTTTCCCGAAAGATGTTCAGGCATTGATTCGTACTTCTGAACAAATTGGATATACGCCAAAAATTCTTCAGGCCGTTGAGCAGGTTAACGAAAAACAGAAAACAAAATTGCCTACTTTTGTAAAACGTCATTTTGGTAATGACTTATCTGGCAAAACATTCGCTATTTGGGGGTTATCGTTTAAACCTAATACGGATGATATGCGTGAAGCATCAAGTCGTGTCTTGATGGAAACATTATGGGAATGTGGCGCTAAAATACAGGCATATGATCCCGAAGCCATGCAGGAAGCCCAACGTATTTATGGACAGCGTGACGATCTTTCTTTAATGGGTACCAAAGAGGCAGCATTAAAAGGTGCCGATGCTTTGGTTATATGCACAGAATGGCAAAACTTCAGAGCGCCTGATTTTGATGTGATTAAGGATTCATTGAAAACGCCAGTGATTTTTGATGGACGTAATCTTTATGATCCTGAGCGCCTGCAATCGCGTGGATTTACATACTATGGAATTGGGCGCGGGGCCTCAATCAATCCGGTTATTTGAGTTATTATATGAAATTTTTAGTTACAGGTTCCGCTGGTTTTATTGGTTTTCATGTTAGCCAGCGATTATTGAATATGGGGTATGAGGTTGTCGGTATCGATAACCTCAATGATTATTATGATGTTAATTTAAAACAGGCGAGATTAAATTTATTACTCCCTTATTCGAATTTCAAATTTGAAAAATTAGATTTGGCCGATAGAGTTGCCATCCCGGAATTGTTTACTAAGCATCAATTTCAGCGAGTTATCCATTTGGGTGCTCAACCTGGCGTGCGTTATTCTATCCAAAACCCAATGGCATATATTGATGCCAATATCATCGGTCATATCAATATCCTTGAAGGATGTCGCCATAATCATGTGGAACACTTATTATATGCGTCTTCAAGTTCAGTATATGGTTTAAATAGAAAGCAGCCATTCTCTACTGATGATTCTGTTGATCACCCTGTTTCTTTATATGCAGCCACGAAAAAAGCTGATGAGCTAATGTCTCACAGTTATTCGCATCTTTATCACCTTCCTACTACCGGGTTGAGATTTTTTACCGTATATGGGCCATGGGGACGCCCTGACATGGCTTTATTTAAATTTACTAAAGCTATGTTAGAAGGCAAACCAATCGATATTTATAACCATGGGAATATGGTGAGGGATTTCACATATATTGATGATATTGTTGAATCTATAATCAGATTGCAAGCTGTCATTCCTGCTTCCAATAAAAATTGGTCAGTTGAAGATGGTCAGATATCTGCCAGCTCTGCGCCATACTGTGTTTACAATATTGGTAACGGCCAACCGACAAAGCTGGGGGATTTTATTGAAGCCATTGAAGATTCATTAGGAATTGAAGCAAAGAAAAACTTTATGGAAATTCAGGATGGCGATGTGTTATCAACATGCGCAGATTCTAGTGAGCTTTACGCTAAAATTGGCTTTTCACCTGATACTCCGGTGAAGGAAGGGGTAAAACGCTTTGTTGATTGGTACTTAAACTTTTATCAGGCAGCGTAATGGTGAAATAAAAAAGGAGCGATTAGCTCCTTTTTATCAGTTTATGTTAATAAAAAACTAAGTTAGTGTTAAGTTCTTCTTTAGCACATGAGAATATGAAAGCGACTTAGTCGTTAATATAAATCTCGGTGTTTTTTTACATCAGCCAGTAATTAACCTAGTTAGTTGTATTAAGCATAAAAACAAAAATACCCGATAAGGGGTATTTTTGTTATTGAGTCTACAAGACAACTGATTAGATCAGGAAATCTTCCAGTTTTTTGCCTTGTTCATCAATTGCTTTTTTGATTACAGCTGGTGTACGGCCTTGACCGGTCCAAGTTTTAGTTTCACCTTCGTCAACGTATGAATATTTAGCTGGACGTGCTGCACGTTTAGATTTACCAGTAGATTTACCGCTTAAAGCATCTACTAAATCACTTAATTCAATGCCGTCTTTTTCCAGCATTTCACGGTATTCTTGAAGTTTACGTGTACGCTCTTCTATTTGTGCACGAGCATGGCTTTCTTCATCGCGACGTTCTTCAACAACAGTCGTAAGTTTTTCCAGCATTTCTTCTAAAGTAGTAAGTTCACATTCTCTTGCTTGTGCGCGCAAGGTACGGATGTTATTTAAGGATTTTAAATTTTCGCTCATTGTCCTGGTCTCAAATTATAATGATGATGGCTGATGTAGGGATAATAATAGAATGCTATTTTATTTTCTGCAATAGTGAATTTACTTTCTCAGGCTAAAACATGTCATTTTAAAATGCAATTTTTTTGATAATCGATATATTGCGTTTTAATCACGCTATTCAGATTGCCATTTTTCAATAAGCATTGAGGACGGATTACTGTAAAGTTGAGTAAGGGATAAACTGAGACGTATAAAACTAATTTATAGTCAATCCGTAAGAAATGTTAACTGTTCTTCTGGAAATAAGTTGAAGAATTTAGTGTGAGCTGAAAGTTTTTTATGGGTAATCTATTGGTTATGATTATAGTGACCGAATTGAGCAAAAGTAAACCGCTATGATTATTAATATGCAAAGAGTGGAAGGATAAATAACTATTTCTTTTTGATGTTAATTTCGTTCATTTGTCATGCAGAATGTGCTTGTGTGCTGATTTTATATGCTCAAATGTGATGATTATCATGAAAATAATATTTTCTTATTTGTTCTAATTTGTTTCTGCTACTCCACATTTAGCAATAACAGGGAGCAATCTCAATCAGAGTTTGTGGTAAACTTACCGCGATATACCGACTGATTAAATTTGACAAGAGGATGGACGGGCCAATGGCTCAGCTTTATTTTTATTATTCTGCCATGAATGCAGGGAAATCAACTTCCTTATTGCAATCATCCTATAACTATAACGAAAGAGGAATGAGGACGCTGATTTTTACAGCGGAAATCGACACTCGGTTCGGTAAAGGAAAGGTAAGTTCCCGTATTGGTTTATCCGCTGAAGCTTTGCTGTTTTCACCCGAAAAAAATATTGCCGAGCTTATCAGAAGTGAAAATGAGGCGGAAAAAGTTCATTGTGTTTTGATTGATGAATGTCAATTCTTGACGAAAGAACATGTCGAACAGCTATGTGAAATTGTAGATTATGATGATATCCCTGTTCTTTGTTATGGTCTGAGAACCGATTTTCAAGGGGAGTTATTCAGTGGAAGCGAATATCTTCTCGCATGGTCAGATAAGTTGGTGGAGTTGAAAACAATTTGCCATTGTGGGAGAAAAGCCAGCCGTGTATTGCGCTTTGGCAGCGATGGGAACGTTGTTTACGACGGGGCTCAGGTTGATATTGGTGGTAATGAAAAGTACGTCTCTGTGTGCCGTAAGCACTATAGTGACGTTATTCGTGAGGCTAAGGCAAAAAAAGCTTAATACGACAAACGTTGCGATCTAAGAATGGGCATAAAGTTATTAAACCAGGTAAATGTAATAATAGAAAAAGGCGTTAGGGTAACCTAGCGCCTTTTAAATTACATCAGCCTATCATTTATTATTGTTTCTTATTATTTTTTCTATTTGGTCTTATTGCCTCCTGAGGTCCGCTTTGTTCTGCGAACTTACGACCATAAAAAGAATCCAATAGCAATTGCTTCAATTCAGAAATTAATGGATAACGTGGATTGGCCCCAGTGCATTGGTCATCAAACGCATCTTCTGCGAGTTTGTCAATTTTTGCCAAAAAATCAGCCTCTTGAACACCTGTTTCGCGGATAGAAGCGGGAATGCCTAACTGGGATTTTATCTCTTCTAGCCAGGTCAACAGTTTTTCAATTTTTGCCGCAGTACGATCACCTGATGCGGTTAGTCCTAGATGATCTGCGATTTCCGCATAGCGACGTCGCGCCTGTGGACGGTCGTATTGACTGAATGCGGTTTGTTTCGTTGGGTTGTCATTCGCGTTGTAGCGAATCACATTGCAGATTAACAGCGCATTGGCTAAACCGTGTGGAATATGGAATTCGGAGCCAAGTTTATGGGCCATAGAGTGGCATACGCCTAAAAATGCGTTGGCAAAAGCAATGCCGGCAATGGTCGCTGCGTTATGGACACGTTCGCGGGCAACGGGATTTTTTGCCCCTTCGTGGTAACTGGCAGGCAGAAAATCTTTCAATAGCTTCAGTGCTTGCAGGGCTTGTCCATCAGAATATTCATTAGCCAGAACAGAAACATAGGCTTCCAGTGCGTGTGTTACTGCATCCAGACCACCAAAAGCACACAGGGATTTTGGCATGTCCATAACTAAATTGGCATCGACAATCGCCATATCAGGAGTCAGTGCATAGTCTGCCAATGGGTATTTTTGCCCGGTTATGTCATCAGTGACAACCGCAAAAGGCGTTACTTCTGAACCTGTTCCTGACGTCGTGGTAATAGCAACCATTTTGGCTTTTACGCCCATTTTCGGGAACTTATAGATGCGTTTACGGATATCCATAAAGCGCAGGGCCAGTTCTTCAAAATGTGTTTCTGGATGCTCATACATCACCCACATAATTTTGGCCGCGTCCATGGGGGAACCGCCACCAAGAGCAATAATGACATCCGGTTTGAACAGATGCATTTGTTCAGCGCCTTTACGGACGATACTCAAAGTAGGGTCTGCTTCAACTTCGAAAAAGACTTCAGTTTCTATACCGTAAGATTTCAACACATTGATAACCTGATCGGCATAACCGTTATTGAATAAGAAGCGGTCTGTAACAATAAAAGCACGTTTTGCGCCGTCTGTAGCGACTTCTTCCAACGCAATCGGCAGAGAGCCGCGTCGGAAATAGATTGATTTTGGAAGTTTATGCCACAACATATTTTCGGCTCTTTTAGCGACTGTTTTCGTATTGATCAGATGTTTTGGCCCCACATTTTCGGAAATGGAGTTACCGCCCCAAGATCCACAACCCAGCGTAAGAGAAGGGGATAGCTTGAAGTTATACAAATCGCCGATTCCACCTTGGGATGCTGGTGTGTTAATCAAGATACGGGCAGTCTTCATTTTATCGCCGAAATATTTAATGCGCTCAGCCTGATTATCTTGTTCAGTATAAAGGCATGAAGTATGCCCGATACCGCCCATTTCAACTAATCTCTCAGCTTTTTCAACGGCATCTTCAAAGTCTTTACCACGGTACATAGCAAGTAGCGGCGATAATTTTTCATGAGCGAAAGGTTCAGTCTCATCGACCAGCGTGACTTCACCGATAAGAATTTTAGTATTTTCAGGTACATTAACCCCAGCCATTTCAGCAATGTTTGTTGCTGGCTGGCCAACAATTGCAGCATTTAAGTTACCATTTTTTAAAATAATATCTTGAACCGCTTTCAGTTCTTTTCCTTGCAGAATATATCCACCGTGAGTTGAAAAACGTTCACGAACTTGCTCATAAACAGCATCAACAACAATCACTGATTGTTCCGAAGCACAAATCACACCATTATCGAAGGTTTTTGACATCAGAATTGAGGCGACGGCACGTTTGATATCTGCTGATTCATCAATGACCACAGGGGTATTACCGGCACCGACACCAATTGCAGGTTTGCCGGAACTATAGGCTGCTTTCACCATGCCAGGGCCACCGGTTGCTAAAATCAAATTAATATCAGGGTGATGCATTAAAGCATTTGAAAGCTCGACAGAAGGTTCATCTATCCAGCCAATGATGTCTTTTGGCGCCCCTGCTTCAACTGCTGCCTTTAAGACGATTTCGGCTGCTTTATTGGTTGCCTTTTTAGCTCGTGGATGGGGGGAGAAAATAATGCCATTTCGGGTTTTCAGGCTGATAAGTGCCTTGAAAATGGCTGTAGATGTCGGGTTTGTTGTTGGAACGATACCGCAAATTAGGCCAATAGGTTCCGCAATAGTAATAGTACCGAACGTATTATCTTCAGATAAGATGCCGCAGGTTTTATCATCTTTATAGGCGTTATAAATATACTCAGAAGCAAAATGATTTTTGATCACTTTGTCTTCTACTATTCCCATTCCAGATTCAGACACCGCTAATTTTGCCAGTGAAATACGAGCATCTGCGGCAGCAAGGGCAGCAGCACGAAAAATTCGGTCAACTTGTTCCTGAGAAAAGTTAGCAAATTCGTGTTGGGCTTTTTTTACGCGAGCAACTAATTCGTTGAGTTCAGCAAGTTGAGTTACAGCCATAAAAATTACTCCTGATAAATGTTAAATTTTTTAAGGTAATTAGCTGCGAGATTATTAAATTATCAAATAGTGTAATGAGATTAATTTTTTAGATTTAATCAAAAATACGGCTAATTGCCTTAAAAAATTGCTTAATGAAATGATCGATATAGGAATAATTCCTTGTCTTGAAATTTTACGTTGAATACAGATTACCATTTACAGGCTTTTATATTGTGATTTAGATCATGAAAACATTAAGCTGACACAATTCAGCTTTTGTTTTGGAGGGCAATTACCAATTGATATATTGGTATAAATTTACATTTTCAATTAACCAATTTAATACAATTCATTAACTTTATTTTTATTGTATTTCTTATTGATAGGCTGAGCTTATTGATAAAAATTTCCGAATTAGTTGATTTAACGTAACGAATTGATTTCGATTTACTGTATTGTTTAGTTATTGCTATAAGTTTTATTTATTTGTATGAGAAGGGGTTGATTGTGGGTGAGTCATTACTGGGATTTTCTGGTTATATTAAATTTTTTATGGGATTGTTTGCATTAGTCAACCCGATTGGCGTTTTACCTGTTTTCATTAGTATGACTAATTATCAGACACCTGCGGGACGTAATAAAACCAATTTCATAACAAACTTATCTGTTGCCATTATCTTATGTATTTCCTTATTGGTTGGTGATTCGATCCTCTATGTGTTTGGTATTTCAATAAACTCGTTTCGTATAGCAGGTGGGATGTTGATAGTTACAATTGCAGTAGCGATGATTAATGGCAAATTGGGAGAAGATAAACAAAATAAGCTGGAAAAATCGGAGGCCGCAGTGAGGAGTAGTGTTGCTGTTGTGCCATTGGCGTTACCCCTTATGGCAGGCCCAGGGGCGATTAGTTCTTGCATGGTATGGAGCGCACGTTATCAAGGATGGCAAAATTATTTTGGATTGGCATTAACCAGTGTGCTGTTTGCTTTTTGTTGTTGGTTGTTATTCCGTTCAGCATCTTTGTTGGTGAAATTTTTGGGGCAGACCGGCATTAACGTGATTACCCGAATTATGGGATTATTGTTAATGTCGTTAGGTGTTGAATTTATTGTCACGGGAGTAAAAGTGCTGTTTCCAGGATTATTATGATACAGTCAAGATCACTTATGTATTTATTTAAATCATTAATGTAATAAGATGAAATTTTTTACTCAAAAAGAGAGTAAATCAGCCAAAACTCAATCAACAGGTGACCAATTAAAATACAATTGGTCAATAACACCATTTCGAATAGTTTCTTAAATATCTTTGCTCATATTTTATTCTTTTCTAGCCTGACTACCTCAAAATAATACTGTAATTTTCCACACTATTTTACTTTTTATAATCTTATTTAATTGGTAGCTTGCTTAGCTATTTTGTGATGAAGGTGGATTTTTACTCTGTGGTGATTGCATTTTGTTAAAATAATGTTTATTTTCTCTCGTAATCGCATTTTATGATCATTGCCTTGGGGTAACAAAATAAAAACTAATATTATTAATGCGTTACATTGGTATTGTGAATGGATTGTATACAAGGGAAATGAATAACCTTAATCCTTTAATAAATTTATTATAAAAACTATATAACAATTATTATGTGAGCATAGCTTTTTAGTAGGTTAATTACCACTTGTTAACGCGATAAGTAAATTATTGGGGTTAGTAGATTAAAAACGATTCATTTGCTGTTTATCGCTTGGAGGAAAAAATGGGGAAAAAACCATCAAAGTTGAGTCGGTTGATTTCGAGTATCGTTTTATTATCGGTTCCTGCCGTACAAGGAATTGCGGCGACCGTACCAGCAGGGATCACGCTAGCCGAAAAACAAGAACTAACCGTTAACAATGGCGTTGAAGTCACTTCACTGGACCCACATAAAGTTGAAGGTGGTCCAGAAACGGCCGTTATCCGTAATTTGTTGGAAGGGTTGGTCACGACAGGCCCAAATGGCGAGACAATTCCGGGGGTGGCAGAAAGGTGGGAAAATGAGGACCATAAGCTATGGACATTCTATTTACGTAAAGATGCCAAATGGAGCGATGGTAAGCCTGTGACTGCGCAGGATTTTGTCTATAGTTGGCGTCGCTTGGCTGATCCAAGCACAGGGTCACCTTATACCAGTTATTTACAATATGCCTATATTCAGAATGTCGATGAGATTTTAAAAGGAACAAAATCACCGGATCAATTGGGTGTTAAGGCGTTAGATGATCATCGTCTTCAAGTCACTCTCAGTCACCCAGTTTCCTATTTTGTTGATATGTTGAGCCATACGGCAGTGAAACCCGTCAGGCAGGATGTGATCGAAAAATGGGGTAATAAGTGGACGTTACCAGAAAACTATATTGGTAATGGGGCTTATATTTTGAAAGACTGGGTAGTTAATGAGCGGATTGTGTTAACGCGTAACCCTCAGTATTGGAATAATAAAGAAACCATTATTGAAAAAGGGACTTTCCTGCCGATTGTTTCAGGAATCAGCGGTGTTAACCGCTATCGCAGCGGAGAAGTGGATATTACTGACAACGCTATTCCACCCGATCTGTATAAAAAAATGAAACGGGATATTCCCGACCAACTGCAAATTTCACCTTACCTGTGCACATTTTACTATGAAATCAATAACCAAAAACCGCTGTTTAAAGATAAACGGGTACGGGAAGCCATAAAACTGAGTCTTGACCGGGATATTATTGTTGAAAGGATTATGGGGCAGGGACAAATTCCTGCGTATGGTTTCAGCCCGACTTATATTGGTAGCGGCCTGACGATTAATCCCGAATGGGCAAGCTGGACACAAGAGCAACGCAATCAGCGGGCAAGGGAATTATTGAAAGAAGCGGGTTTTGATGCCCGTAATCCCCTGAAATTTACCTTGCTATACAACACATCAGAACAAAACAAACAACAAGCCATTGCTGCGGCTTCTATGTGGCAGAAAAATATTGGTGCAAAAGTCACTCTGCAAAATCAGGAGTGGAAAACCTCTCTCCAGAATCGTCATCAGGGAAATTTTGATGTCGCAAGAGCGACATGGTGTGGCGACTATAACGAACCTTCTTCTTTCCTGAATATGTTGTTGTCAACGAGCAGTAACAACACCACTTTCTATCAAAGTGAGGTTTTTGATAATTATCTGAGTCAGGCACTTGTCGCTAAAGACGAAGCAGTGCGTAAGAAACTTTATCAGGAAGCTGAGGCTCAACTCGATAAAGACTCTGGGCTGATACCGGTTTATTACCGTGTCAGTGTGCGCCTTATTCGTCCGACGGTTGGGGGAATGACAGGAAAAGACCCCCTTGATTATATCGATTTAAAGAATCTGTATATTAAAAAAGCGATTAACTGATCGTTATCACAAAATATTATCTTGCTGTAAACAAAATAGTTCCTTTAGGGTACGAATAACAACCATTCTAATGCGTGGATATCGCATTCATGGATCAGATGATATTAATAGGAGTAAGAATAAAATGGTAAACACAACAAAGAAAAAACTTGCTACTGGCATTGCTGTAGCATTAGGCATGTTGATAGGGGGGCAGGCATTTGCAGCACAAGTACCGGCTGGTGTGCAACTGGCAGACGCTGCAAAACAGGTACTGGTTCGCAATAATGCCTCTGAACCGCAATCACTGGACCCGCATAAAATTGAAGGTGTTCCTGAATCCAACATTGCCCGTGATTTGTTTGAAACTTTGGTCATCAATGAGCCTGACGGTAAAATTATACCAGGAGTGGCAGAAAGCTGGGAAAATAAGGACTTTAAAGTTTGGACATTCCATTTGCGTAAAGATGCAAAATGGTCAAATGGTGACCCTGTCACCGCACAGGATTTTGTTTACAGCTGGCGCCGAGTAGTAGATCCCAATACGGCATCTCCCTATGCAAGTTTTATGCAATATGCCCATCTTCTTAACGTTGACGATATCATCAAAGGCAAACAAAAACCTGAATCTTTGGGGGTGAAGGCATTAGATGATCACACATTACAGTTAACCCTCAGTGAATCTATTCCTTATTTAGTTAGATTGTTTGTTCACCCGACCACATCTCCTGTCCATCGTGCAACCGTAGAAAAATATGGTGATAGATGGACACAACCGCAAAACTTTGTAGGTAATGGCGCTTATAAACCGAAAAGTTGGGTGATCAATGAGCGACTGGTTCTCGAACGTAATCCCCAGTATTGGGATAATAAAAACACCATCATTAATCAAGTCACTATCTTGCCAATTTCCTCTGAAATTACAGATGTTAACCGTTATCGTGCTGGTGAAATTGAGATGTCCTATGACAACTTACCTGTTGAGTTGTTCCAAAAACTGAAAAAAGAGATCCCTGAGCAGTTAGTTGTTAATCCGAAACTGTGTACCTACTACTATGAAATTAATAATGAAAGGCCACCCTTTAATGATCCACGAGTACGTACCGCGCTGAATCTGGGTATAGATCGAGATATTATGACTAATAAGGTGAAAAATCAGGGGGATATACCCGCTTATGGTTATACACCACCTTATATCGCCGATTTTAAAGATGAAAAACCGGATTGGTATACCAAGCTAAATCAGCAACAGCGTAACGACGAAGCGAAAAAACTTTTGGCGGAAGCCGGGTTTACCAAAGATAATCCCCTGAAAATTAAGTTACTGTACAACACTTCCGATCTGCATAAAAAATTAGCTATTGCTGCTGCTTCCCTTTGGAAAAAGAATATCGGTGTTGATGTTTCCCTCGAAAATCAGGAATGGAAAACGTTTCTGGATTCTCGCCATCAGGGTAATTATGACATTGCCCGTGCCGGATGGTGTGCTGATTATAACGAAGCCTCTACCTTCTTGAATTCAATGTTATCCAATAGCAGTAATAATACCGCTCACTACAAGAGCAAAGAGTTTGATGCGTTATTGAAACAATCACTTCAAGCAAAAACTGATGAAGAACGTGCGGAAATTTACGCCAAAGCGAATGCTCAATTAGATAAAGATTCTGCAATTGTTCCAATCTTCTACTATACCAATTCTCGTTTAGTGAAGCCTTATGTTGGTGGCTATACCGGCAAAGATCCATTGGATAACTTCCATGCGAAGGATATGTACATAATAAAACATTAGGAATCAGTAGGTGGCTCAATCTATTGGGTCGCCTGCTTGTCAGATAATTTAAGGCTATGGTTTGGCTAAACAATAGGAACGGGCAATGCTAAAGTTTATTTTACGCCGCTGCTTAGAGGCGATCCCGACACTTTTTATTCTTATTACTATTTCGTTTTTTATGATGCGGCTTGCACCGGGTAGCCCATTTACAGGGGAAAGGAAGCTACCGCCGGAAGTTATGGCAAATATTGAAGCGAAATACCATTTGAATGACCCTATCTATAAACAATACTTCAATTACTTAATCCAACTTTCCAAAGGGGATTTTGGCCCCTCATTTAAATATAAAGACTACAGTGTCAATGATCTGGTTGCAGAAGCGCTGCCAGTTTCGGCCAAATTGGGATTTGCTGCTTTTATTATGGCAGTCATATTTGGTGTCAGTGCAGGGGTTATTGCAGCATTAAATCAGAATACAAAATGGGACTATACGGTGATGGGGTTTGCCATGACGGGGGTTGTTATCCCCAGCTTCGTGGTTGCCCCCTTATTAGTGCTTATATTTGCCATTACCTTAAAATGGTTGCCGGGTGGGGGCTGGAATGGCGGGGCACCTAAATATATGCTTCTGCCGATGGTTGCACTTTCCCTTTCTTATATTGCCAGCATATCCCGTATTACCCGCGGTTCTATGATAGAAGTTCTGCACTCCAACTTTATTCGCACAGCACGAGCCAAGGGTTTGCCATTGCGAAAGATTATTTTCCGTCATGCGTTAAAACCCGCCCTGTTACCCGTCATTTCTTATATGGGACCTGCATTCGTAGGTATTATTACAGGTTCAATGGTCATTGAAACTATTTTCGGTTTACCGGGCCTGGGTCAATTGTTTGTTAATGGCGCATTAAATCGTGACTACTCACTGGTACTCAGTTTGACGATTCTGGTGGGAAGTTTAACCATCATGTTTAATGCTATCGTTGATGTGCTGTATGCCGTCATTGATCCGAAAATTCGTTACTGAGACTGGAGCACGCAATGTTACTGAATAAAAAAAATAGCGAGGCTCTGGAAAATTTTTCTGAGCAGCTCGAAATTGAAGGCCGCAGTTTGTGGCAGGATGCCCGTCGTCGTTTTATGCATAACAAAGCAGCGATTACGAGCTTATGTATTTTATTTCTGATTACATTATTTGTGATTTTAGCGCCAATGCTGTCTCAATTTGCCTACGATGATACAGATTGGAACATGATGACGATGCCACCGGATTTTGAATCCAGCCACTATTTTGGCACCGACTCATCAGGGCGTGATTTATTGGTGCGTGTTGCCATCGGCGGACGAATTTCGTTGATGGTGGGCATTGCCGCAGCCTTGATTGCCGTGTTATTCGGCACTCTGTATGGTGCAATGTCAGGCTATCTTGGCGGTAAAGTTGATATGGTCATGATGCGCTTATTAGAAATCCTCAACTCTTTTCCATTCATGTTCTTCGTTATCCTTCTGGTCACTTTTTTTGGTCAGAACATCCTGTTAATTTTCGTTGCGATAGGAATGGTGTCATGGCTGGATATGGCACGTATCGTCCGTGGTCAGACATTGAGCTTAAAGCGCAAGGAGTTCATTGAAGCCGCTTTGGTTTGTGGTGTTTCTACCCGCCATATTGTTTTACGTCACATCGTGCCAAACGTATTAGGTGTTGTGGTGGTTTATGCCTCATTGCTCGTACCCAGCATGATCCTGTTTGAATCCTTTTTGAGCTTCCTTGGTTTGGGAACTCAGGAGCCGCTCAGTAGTTGGGGCGCTTTGTTAAGCGATGGCGCTAATTCTATGGAAGTCGCTCCATGGTTGTTGTTATTTCCGGCAGGCTTTCTGGTAATGACCCTGTTTTGTTTCAATTTTATTGGTGACGGCCTGCGAGATGCCCTCGATCCGAAAGACCGTTAAGGAGAGCCTATGAATAGCGTAGAAACTGCAAAAAATACTGAGTCACTCTTGTCGGTGAAAGACCTGAATGTGACATTCAGCACTCCTGATGGCAACGTGACAGCCGTGAACAAACTGAATTTTGACTTACAGGCAGGGGAAACACTGGGGATCGTGGGAGAATCTGGCTCTGGTAAATCTCAGACTGCATTTGCATTAATGGGATTATTGGCCAGTAATGGTTCTGTCAGTGGCTCTGCTAACTTTAATGGGCGAGAAATTCTCAATTTGCAGGAAAAAGAGTTAAACAAAATGCGGGCAGAAGAGATCTCGATGATATTTCAGGATCCCATGACTTCCCTCAATCCTTATATGCGAGTTGGTGAGCAATTAACGGAAGTGCTGATGCTGCATAAAAATATGAGTAAAAGCGAAGCCTTCGAAGAATCTATTCGTATGCTGGATGCGGTTAAAATGCCAGAGGCGCGTAAGCGGATGAAAATGTATCCGCATGAATTCTCTGGCGGTATGCGTCAGCGCGTCATGATTGCCATGGCATTATTGTGCCAGCCTAAGCTATTGATTGCAGATGAACCGACAACGGCATTGGATGTGACGGTTCAGGCGCAGATCATGACGTTACTTAATGAACTGAAAAAAGAATTCAATACCGCCATTATTATGATTACCCACGATTTGGGTGTAGTGGCAGGTATCTGTGACAAAGTATTGGTGATGTATGCAGGGAGAACGATGGAATATGGCACGGCGCGTGACATATTTTATCATCCCACACATCCGTACTCCATCGGGCTATTGAACGCTGTTCCTCGTTTGGATGATGATGAAGAATCACTGACAACCATTCAGGGTAATCCTCCCAACTTGTTGCGTTTGCCGAAAGGATGTCCATTCCAGCCACGTTGTCAGTTTGCCACTGAGCGTTGTGTTCACGAAGAACCACAGTTGGAAAAATTTAACCTTGGGCGTTTGCGTGCCTGCTTTAAACCCCAGGAGGAATTAGTATGAGCACAATAGCTGAAAAACGTGTCCTATTGGAAGTCGATGATCTCAAAGTTTATTTTGATATTAAAGATGGAAAGCAATGGTTCTGGCAACCAGCTAAAACCTTAAAAGCCGTAGATGGTGTGACCTTGAGATTATACGAAGGTGAAACACTGGGCGTCGTAGGTGAATCGGGTTGTGGAAAGTCAACGCTTGCCAGAGCCGTTATTGGGCTGGTGAAAGCCTCTGGCGGGGCAGTGACGTGGCTCGGGCAGAACCTGTTGGAAATGGGTGACAAGCAATGGCGGGATATTCGCAACGATATTCAGATGATTTTCCAAGATCCTTTGGCATCGTTGAACCCGCGTATGACCATTGGGGACATTATTGCTGAGCCATTGAAAACTTATTACCCCAAAATGAAGGATGGGGAAATAAAAGAAAAAGTGAAACAGATGATGATGCGGGTGGGGTTATTACCTAATCTGATTAACCGTTATCCTCATGAATTTTCAGGCGGTCAGTGCCAACGTATTGGGATTGCCCGTGCTTTGATCCTGGAGCCTAAATTAGTTATCTGTGATGAACCCGTTTCTGCACTGGATGTTTCCATTCAGGCGCAAGTTGTTAACTTATTGCAGGAATTGCAACGGGAAATGGGGCTTTCCCTGATATTTATTGCGCATGACCTGTCGATAGTGAAACACATATCAGATCGGGTATTGGTGATGTACTTGGGGAATGCGGTAGAGTTGGGAACGTATGATGAGGTTTATCATAATCCGTTACATCCTTATACCCGGGCGCTGATGTCGGCAGTACCGATTCCTGATCCAGACAAAGAACGTAATAAGCATATTGAATTGCTGGAAGGGGAACTACCTTCACCGATTGATCCCCCATCCGGGTGTGTATTCCGCACCCGCTGTCCAATGGCAGATGCGGAATGTGCTAAGACCCGTCCATTGCTTGAAGGCAGCTTTAAGCATGCAGTGTCTTGTCTCAAAGTTGATCCGCTATAGTGAGTGATGCGGAAAACATACATTATGTGACGCTGTCACTGATTTAAACTAACATAAATAAAATGCCCTCATCCTGAGGGCATTTATCTGTTAATAATATCCTGAGGAGGAAGTGAATTGTTATTTTTTCCACAAGATATGGTAGACAGGGTGAGACTTTTCCCGGCAAATCAAAATGCGGGCAAAAACATCATCAATTTCAGCATTTTCTGATTCTGCCAAGCCAATAATGACTTCTGAGAAAAAATCTGGATCCAATTTGAAATCAACATGCTCAAACCAAATATCAGAAGGTTCCAGTAATTCTGCTCCACCCCGTTCTTCAAATTGCAAATTAAACAATAGACTATCAGCCGGATCGAGATTAGAGAGCGCTTCTTCCAGAAAGATATCGTAGGCTTTTTCAAGCGCCTCATCCTCAGTCATTCGGTTGTTAATATCTAATTGCATAGAATGTGTCGGTTGATTTTCCATGATGGCAGTATCCGAGATTAATAACAGAGTGAAATTAAAACATGTTCTATATTGCATGAATACTTTTTCTGTCACGAATTATAAGAGAGGACTGAAAAAGTAGCATACACGTTCAAGAATACGGCTCCAAACTGGGCGCTTTTCCCACTGATTGCTGGCAAGCAGCGTTGAACGCATAATATAGTCTTGTTGAACCAGCGTTAAATCATTTCCAAAGTGTTCATCGTCAATCACAACCGTGATTTCAAAATTCAACCACAAACTACGCATATCCAAATTGACTGAACCGACCATGCTAAGCTGTCCGTCGACCAAAACACTCTTGGTATGTAATAGCCCATCCTCAAATTGATAAATTTTTACCCCGGCTTCCAGTAATTCAGTAAAAAATGCCCGGCTGGCCCAGCGCACAAGAAAGGAATTGTTTTGGCTGGGCACAATGATACTTACATCAACACCACGCAGGGCCGCGGTACAAATCGCGTGCATTAAATCATCACTGGGAACAAAATAAGGGGTGGTAAGAATAAGTTGCTCACGGGCAGAAAAAATCGCAGTCATCAAGGATTGTTGGATTAATTCATCAGGAAATCCCGGCCCGGAAGCAATAACTTGAGCTGTATGCCCGCTGGCTTGCTCAAAAGGCATGATGGTGCTGTCAGGCGGCGACGGCAGATAACGCTGTCCTGTTTCCATTTCCCAGTCAAACGCATAGACAATTCCGAGTGTTGTCGTGACCGGGCCTTCCATTCTTACCATGATATCAACCCATTGCCCGACCCCTGCATCTTGTTTGAAAAAACGAGGATCAACCATATTCATACTGCCAGTGTATGAAATATGATTATCGATCAGAATAATTTTTCTATGTTGACGTAAGTCCATGCGCCGCAAGAACAAGCGAAAGATATTCACTTTTAGCGACTCGACAAATTCAATGCCGACCTTGCGCATAATATCAGGATATGGGCTGCGAAAAAATTGCCAGCTTCCGGCCGAATCCACCATGATACGACATTTAACGCCGCGTTTGGCCGCACGCATCAAGGCATCGGTAACCTGATCGACCAACCCGCCGTATTGCCATATATAAAAGACCATCTCAATATTATATTTGGCATTTTCAATATCATGAATAATGGCTTTCAGGGAGTTATCATAAGATGTCATTAATTGCATTTTGTTGCCCCTGACACCTTTGATTTTTTGACGACGTTCGCACAATTGAAATAGCGGCGTGGCCACCTCACTATTTTCATCGGTAAAAATATGGGAGGATTTTCTTAACTCCGCAAGCCACTTGGCGACAGATGAACGCATTTGTTTGGCTTGCTCAACTCGGCGTTTGCCAAGATGTAATTCGCCAAATGATAGATAAGCAACAATGCCTACTAAAGGAAGAATGTAAATAATCAGTACCCAAGTCATTGCTGATGTCACTGGACGGCGTTTCATCAAAACACGAATAGTGATACCAGCAATAATCAACCAGTATAAGAAAATCGCCAGCCAGTTAAGTACAGAATAAAAGGTTGTCATACGTGGCAATCAATCCTGTTTATTTAAGTATTTCATACTGTCATTACCACAAGTTTCTAGAAATTTGAGCAAACGATCAACCTAATATCATTAATTTAACAGGTAGTCATCAAAGATAATTATAGAAGTTACAGTGTATTATTGATACGCCGAGCTTTTTATGATTTCTTAATCTATCTTTCATCTTAGGACTGATTCTAATTCCTTCTATAGTGATGGTGTAAGATCAGTTAATACACCTATGTATTAGACGTTTTATATGACAAGACTATTAAAAGTGTTTGCAGTGATAGTGATTGTGCTGGTGTTATTGGTATTGGCGGGGTGGTATACACTTCCACGCTGGCTACCATCAATTGCCGGTCATTGGCTGCCACAGGGAGTAACGCTTTCTTTGAGCCAACCAACATGGAAAAAGAATGCACTATGGTTGGATAGGCTGTCATTGAAGGCAAAGACATGTGAATGGATAAATGTATCTGGATTATCCATAGAATATTCACGTCGAGAAAATACCGAGGGCCGTCATTGGAATATTCATGTTGCCAATGTTGATACTCAAAGCCAATGTTTGGTTCACTTGCCCGTGATTGAAAAACAGTCAGCACCATTATCTGTACAAGAGATATTATCCCATATCCCAGCAATTAACCTTGTTGTTGACCATCTTGCTGTTATCCCATGGCAAGAATTCGCCGGCAGACTCCAATTTGATTCCTCATCCCAGAGCCAAATGCTCTCTTATCAGGGTGAGAAATTAACGCTAAACGCAAATATTACAGATAAAAAGACGCTCATTATTAATCAATTTTGGATGAAATTGCCTGAACAGGAAATTAGCTTGAATGGAGATATGGCCTTACCTTTAGAGATTAAATCACTCCCTGAACAAGGGCAAATAACAGCTCATTTATCTGTGAGCCAATACCCAGAACCTTTGCTGCTGGCATTGAAATGGAAGGGGAAGAGTGGATTGTTTACTGTTATTGAGGAAAAGGGACAACAATTACTCGCGGAGTTGCCTTGGTCATTCAATGCCTCTCAATTCTTGATCAGTAATGGTAAATGGCAATGGTTGGCAGCAAACCAACCGTTGTCTGGAGGGATTAATATCAGGCTTGAACAATGGAAAAAAGGGTTAGCAGGCATGTCTGTCAGTGGGCGGGTAAATCTGGTGACTCAAAATGAGAGAGGTAAAGGCAATGTCGTTTTGTCAGTGCCATCAACACCAATCAATGTGATCAATGTACATATTCCATTCCAGTTAACCGGACAAATCAATAGCGGGGAAATGATCATGACCATGTCATTACCTGCTGTTGTCACTGGGTCTTGGGTGGCACCCAAGATCACTTTTCAATCAGGAGCATTGTTTCGTGCATGGGGAAAGGTGAGTGAGACTTTTACTGTCAAAGAAGCTCGTTTGCCTTTAGCAGGCACGTACTTGACTCGTGAGGGTTTTACTGGCCGTCTACAGGCCATTTTACGGGCGCAAGATAGCTATTGGGGAACATTCAAATTACACCTGGATGGGTATGCAGAAGATTTTATGCCCGATCAGGGAAACTGGAAATGGCGTTCTTGGGGAAATGGAAATTTACCCCCTCTACAGGCTAAATGGGACCTTGCAGGTACAGGAAGCTGGAAGCAATCACAGATAACAGTGGATGGATTAAATACAGGGTTTAATCGTATTCAATATGGTCTTGTGCAAATGAAATCACCCCGTTTAAAACTGACTAAGCCATTAGTTTGGGAACGTTCGGCAAGTCGTCCGGCATTTACGGGGGACTTGCAATTATCTTCTCAAAAAACCGAATTTCGATCGGGTGGTTTTTTACCGCCATTTGATTTTAAGGCCACATTGACTGGGCAATCACCAGATAATTTTATGCTAAATGGCAAATTACATTCCAAAGGTATTGGCCCGATTCCATTTTATGGGCGTTGGGATGGGGAACGATTAAGGGGAGAAGCGCGTTGGCCTCAGCAGTCTTTATTAGCATTTCAATCCTTAATCCCACCCGATCTGGGAATTACAGTGCGTGGCGGTAAAATTTATGCTCAGGCTGCTTTTTCAGCCGCGAAAGGGCAAGGACTGCGCGCTGGTGGTCACTGGGTAGTAAAAGAAGCGAATATGTGGCTGAAAAACGGGGAAGTTGATGGTTTGGAGTTTGTGCTTCCATGGCGTTTGCAGGAACAGACTTGGCAGTTGGGATTAACATCACCAGTCCAGCTTCGCATCAAAGCCATTAAGGGGCTGTTTGACATGCAGAATGTAACAGCCGATTTGCTGGGTTTTTATCCACCAACCCATGCACAGCCGTTGGCATTGACTAATGTGAATGTTGATACGCTGGATGGTCAGTTGAAAATGAACAAATTGCAGCTTCCCCAAAAAGAAGCTGCGGTATTGCGATTTAACAAACTGAACCTAAGCAAATTGTTTGGCGTATTAAAAGTGAAGCAAATAGCAATGTCAGGAAAAATCAGTGGTGAATTGCCAATCTTATTAAATGACGAAAAGTGGATTATTCAGCGAGGCTGGGTATCTAATGAAAGATATCTGACCTTGAGGTTGGATAAGGATACGGTTGATTCTATAGGAAAAAATGACTTCTCAGCCGGTATGGCAATGGATTGGTTACGTTATTTAGAAATCAGCCGTTCAAAAGCCTATGTGACCCTCGATAATTTGGGCATTTTGACATTACATGCTGAGATCAGTGGGGTTAATCCCGTGGTCGACAAAAAGCGGGAAGTCAGGCTCAACTACCGTCATGAAGAGAATATTTTTCAGTTATGGCGCAGCTTACGGTTTGGCAGTAATCTGGAAGAGTGGTTACAGAAAAATATATCGGTGATGTAGGGGTTAATTAGATGGAAATAAAACGGCAAGTAGGGTTGTCAGTAATAAGGCAATGGATTAAAGATTCTTATTTGTTTTGGGCTGTTCCTGTCAACTGGGAGTGATAAATGATAACAAAAGTTGGATGCAGAATACCATCCGTCAGAATGGGCATGGCGTTAGTAAGCATAATGTTGATTAACATAGTATTGGTGGGTTGTGTCAGGCTGGAAGTCGCGACACCTGATAAACCCATCAATATCAATATGAATGTGAAAATTGAACATGAAATTCATATTAAGGTCGATCGGCAAATTGAAGATATGCTCAAAAACAACTCTAATTTATTCTAAGGGTTAGAATATGAAAAAAGCAGGAATGGTCTTTATTTTGAGTCTGCTATTCAGCTCTTTTGCTGTGGGAATGACATTGAACGAAGCAAAACAACAAGGGCTGGTGGGGGAAACATTCAGTGGCTATCTGGCACCCGTAAAAAATACCAAAGACGCTCAGTCTGTAGTTAAAAAAATTAATGAAGAACGGGAAAAGAAATATGCTGAAATTGCGGTCCAAAACAATATGACAACAGATCAGGTCGCGAAAATTGCGGGTGAAAAATTAGTCAGCCGGGCGACGTCAGGAGAGTATGTTCTTGGTATCAATGGCAATTGGGTGAAGAAATAAGCGCGCCGTTCGGCGCACTTAATCTTTATCAAGCTACCTTTTATTAGGCTACGGCTTTTTCGAGTTGCGCCTGTCCCATTTTTTCTATGACATCATCTATCGCATCATGGGCATTCTGATGTGCTTGGTTGGCAGGTTCTGCGCCGAATGCCAAACCTTCAGCAAACACAAATTCCATATCGGTAATGCCAATAAATCCGAGAAAAACACGCAGGTATGGTGTCATCAAATCTGTAGGGCTATCTTTATGAATGCCACCACGGCTACTCAAGATAATAGCGCGTTTGCCTTTTAGCAAACCTTCAGGGCCTTTCTCGGTGTATTGAAAAGTCAGACCAGCACGGGCAACCAAATCAAAATAGGTTTTGAGCTGAGTAGGGATCGTGAAGTTATACATTGGTGCCGTGATGACAATAACATCGTGTGTTTTTAATTCTGCAATCAACTCATCTGACAGTGCTAATGCTGATTTTTGGCGTTCTGTCAATTCTGCATCGCTTGGACGCAAGGCACTGACCAATTCTCCATCCAGTACTGGAACCGGATTTTCAGCGAGATCGCGTGTGGTAATGTTGCTCTCTGAGTGATTAGCCAGCCATTTTTCAGCAAAATAGTCAGCCATTTTATTACTTTGGGAATATTGCGCCAGAATGCTGGATTTCAGAAGCAGTACTTTATTCATTCTTTACTTCCTTAGTTATCTTAAGAACTATAACTTTATTTATGATATCGACTGTGTTCTATTTTATAGAGAGAATTGTTCAGTCAATAGCTCAATATTTTGAGGTAAGAATTCAAATTCATTGAATGATTGAAAAGGGTTTAAGCGAGTAAAAATTGTACTCCATTAATTATATAGAGATTGGAGTTCAAATTCATTGAATAGCGGGTGATTACCCATTAAATTTATCGCCAATAAAACGGTAAATTGACTAAACTGAGAGTGTATATAAAATACATAGAGCTGCATAAGATATGTTACACTTCTCTGATAGTTAAGTCATAAGAAATTATCCTCTGAGCCTGCAAAGACAGCGCTACCCAGTTAAAAACGTCACAAGGATTTATCACGTGGAATCACCTTTGACAGCACCACTTGCTGAATTATTCGCTGAACTTGATCACACCCCGCTGCGCGATCAGTTCCGTTTAAGAAAACGCCTGCATGGAGCAGCAAAAATCAAAAATCAAGCTTCTTTGCAGGCTGTGGCACAATCTATTTCTGCGGATATTGCGACAGCAAAACAGAAAGTGATTAACCGTCAGGCATCATGCCCTTCGATCCAATACCCTGAAAACCTACCTGTTAGCCAGAAGAAAGATGATATCTATAAGGCCATTCGGGATAATCAGGTTGTTATCATTGCAGGGGAAACGGGTTCGGGTAAAACAACTCAGATCCCGAAAATTTGCCTTGAGTTGGGCAGGGGCATCAAAGGGCTAATCGGGCATACTCAACCCCGTCGTCTGGCTGCCCGTTCAGTTGCTAACCGCATTGCGGATGAATTAGAAACCCCGCTTGGATCAACGGTCGGTTATAAAGTGCGTTTTAATGATCAGGTCAGTGATAATACGTTGGTCAAGTTAATGACGGATGGTATTTTGCTGGCGGAATTGCAACAAGATCGTTTGTTACTGCAATATGATACGTTAATTATCGACGAAGCTCATGAACGTAGTCTGAATATTGATTTTATTCTCGGCTACTTGCGTCAATTATTACCAAAGCGCCCGGATCTGAAAGTCATTATTACTTCTGCAACCATTGATCCTGAACGTTTTTCCCGCCATTTCAACAATGCACCGATTATTGAAGTGTCAGGGCGGACTTATCCGGTGGAAGTGCGTTATCGGCCCGTGGCCGGTGATGGTGATGATAATGACAGTGATAGGGATCAGCTTGAAGCCATCATTGATGCCGTGGATGAGTTGGGACGAGAAAGCGCTGGAGACATACTGGTTTTCATGAGTGGTGAACGTGAAATCCGGGATACGGCGGATGCACTCAGTAAGCAAAAATTCCCACATACTGAAATCCTGCCGCTTTTCGCACGGTTGTCTAACAGCGAACAGAACCGGATATTCCAGTCCCATGTTGGCCGCCGGATCATCTTGGCAACTAACGTAGCGGAAACATCGCTGACTGTACCCGGAATCAAATATGTGATCGATACCGGCTTTGCGCGCATTAGCCGATACAGTTATCGGACTAAAGTCCAGCGCTTACCGATAGAACCTACTTCTCAGGCATCTGCCAATCAGCGAAAAGGGCGCTGTGGTCGTGTTTCAAACGGAATTTGTATTCGTCTCTATTCGGAAGATGACTTTTTATCACGCCCGGAATTTACTGATCCTGAAATTTTGCGCACTAACTTAGCTTCTGTTATTTTGCAAATGACCTCTATTGGTTTGGGCGATGTCAGTGCATTTCCATTTGTTGAGGCGCCGGATAAACGCAATATTCAGGATGGCGTCCGTCTCTTGGAAGAACTGGGCGCTATTGATCCTGAATCCCTGTCAGAAGGAAATTACCGGCTGACTGCGATGGGTCAGCAATTGGCACAGTTACCTATCGATCCACGCTTGGCTCGTATGGTTTTGGAAGCTAAAGCACATGGTTGTGTTCGTGAAGTCATGGTGATTACTTCAGCATTATCGATCCAAGACCCACGAGAAAGACCACTGGAAAAGCAGCAAGCCTCCGATGAAAAACATCGTCGTTTTGCGGACAAAGATTCAGATTTCATTGCGTTCCTGAAATTGTGGGATTTTCTGCTGGAACAGCAAAAAGCGCTTTCCAGTTCCCAATTCCGCAAGCTTTGCCGTCAGGATTATCTGAATTATCTTCGCGTTAGAGAATGGCAGGATATTTACACCCAGCTACGCCAAGTTGTTAAAGAAATTGGTTTACCGATCAACAGCCAAGAAGCGGATTATAAAAGTATTCATATTGCTTTGCTGACAGGTTTATTATCCCATATCGGGCAAAAAGATACGGATAAACAGGAATATACAGGTGCGCGTAATGCCCGTTTTTCTATTTTTCCTGGCTCCGGTTTATTTAAAAAGCCACCTAAATGGGGAATGGTAGCCGAATTAGTGGAAACCAGCCGATTGTGGGGACGTATTGCTGCACGTATTGAACCTGAATGGGTAGAGCCGTTGGCCGCACATTTAATTAAGCACCATTACAGTGAACCTCATTGGCAAAAATCGCAGGGCGCAGTAATGGCAACGGAAAAAGTCACCCTGTATGGTTTGCCCATTGTGGCGGGGCGTTTGGTGAATTATAGCCAGATTGATCCCCTGTTATGTCGTGAATTGTTTATCCGTCACGCGTTGGTGGAAGGGGATTGGCAGACACGTCACTCATTTTTCCGCGCTAACCTGAAACTGCGGGAAGAAGTTGAAGAACTGGAACATAAATCCCGCCGACGGGATATTCTGGTGGATGATGAAACGTTGTTCAGTTTCTATGATCAGCGAATTGGCAAAGATGTTATTTCATCCCGCCATTTTGATCGCTGGTGGAAAATAACAAGTAAAGATCAACCAGAATTGCTCAATTTTGAAAAGAGTATGTTGATCAAAGGCGACGCCAATAAAGTCAGTGCGTTGGATTATCCGAATTATTGGCATCAGGATAATTTGAAATTCCGTCTGAGTTATCAGTTTGAGCCAGGAACCGATGCCGATGGCGTGACTGTGCATATTCCGTTACCGGTATTGAATCAGGTTAGAGATGAAGGATTCGACTGGCAAATTCCGGGCATTCGTCATGAATTAGTCGTCGCGTTGATTAAGTCATTGCCAAAGCCAATACGCCGTAATTTTGTACCTGCGCCTAACTATGCACAGGCATTTTTGGAGCGGGTTACCCAACCTCAGGCTACCTTACTGGATAGCCTTGAGAAAGAACTACGTCGCATGACTGGTGTGACAGTGTCACGTGAAAATTGGCAATTGGAACAAGTTTCTGACCATCTTAAGATCACATTCCGTGTTCTGGGCGAGAAAAATAAACTGTTAGCGGAAGGCAAGGATTTGTCGGAGCTGAAACTAAAATTAAAAGGGAAAGTTCAGGAAACACTTTCAGCAGTAGCGGATGATGGTATTGAACAAAGTGGGCTGCATATTTGGAGTTTTGGTGAATTGCCTGAACGCTATGAGCAGAAACGTGGTGGCTATTCTGTTAAAGCATTTCCGGCATTAGTGGATGAAAAAGACAGTATTGGCATTAAATTGTTTGAGACTGAATCTGAACAGCGAAATGCGATGTGGGAAGGAACTCGTCGTTTGTTATTGCTGAACATTCCATCACCGATCAAATACCTGCATGAGAAATTACCGAACAAATCCAAATTGGGGCTGTACTTTAACCCATATGGAAAGGTATTGGATTTGATTGATGATTGCATCTCTTGTGGTGTGGATAGATTGATCGCCGAAAATAGTGGGCCAGCGTGGAATGAGCAGGCATTTTCTTGTTTGCAGGATAAAGTCCGTGCCGATTTGAATGATGCAGTCGTTGATATTGCCAAGCAAGTGGAGCAGATCCTGACAGCGGTCTTTAACATCAACAAGCGACTGAAAGGGCGGGTAGATATTGCCCTCGCACTGGCGTTATCGGATATTAAAGAGCAAATTTCCGGTCTGGTCTTTAATGGATTCGTGACTTCCCATGGTTGGAAGCGTTTGGCAGATGTTCTGCGTTATTTGAATGGCATTGATCGTCGTTTGGAAAAATTAGCGGTTGATCCTAACAAAGACAGGGCGCACATGAGCCGGATTGAGCATATTCAGCGCCAATGGCAACAATGGCAGGCAAAATTGTCTAGCCAGCAGAAACAATTGCCGGAAGTGAAAGAAGTTCGTTGGATGATTGAGGAGCTTCGGATTAGCTTATTTGCCCAGCAATTGGGGACGGCGTATCCAATATCAGATAAGCGTATTTTGCAGGCGATGGAAAATATCACACTGTGATCTTGAAGCTTATGGGCTGCTTTTGTTTTATGGCAGCCCATAAATTTGTTGGGGAAGCGCTATCAATACATTTATAGCTACAACACATTTATAGTTACAACATACTTGTATACATAAACACTACATCCCATATTTATATATTCCCTCATAAATAGCCTATGAGGGAATTGTAGAATTATAATTGTGTGGCGGTCTTCATGGCACGGACAAAAGTCATTAACTTTTCCAGCATCACCTGAGGTTGGTGAAGATTTTCTTCGATGATTTTTACAATGGCAGAACCTGAAATCGCACCTGTAGCACCGTTATTGAGTGCAATTGCCACCTGTGAAGGTTCGGAAATACCAAAACCTTGTAGGGCAGGAGCCGCATGATATTCTTTAAGCTTATCGACAAGATGGTTCAATGGCTGCTTGGCGCGATTTTCACTACCAGTCACTCCCGCCCTTGATAGCAGGTAAGTATATCCACGTCCAAATGAAACAATTTCACGCAGTAAATCATCATCTGCATTCGGGGGACAGATAAATATCGGGGCAATATCATATTTCATGGCGGCTGAGCGGAAAGGTAACGATTCTGATATCGGTACATCAGCCACCAAAACGGAATCAACGCCAGCCTCTTTGCAGCAGAGGTAAAATTTATCAATCCCATTGTGGAATACTAAATTCGCATAAACTAACAGACCAATTGGGATATCGGGATGTTTAGCGCGAATTTTTGCCAGCAGACTGAAGCACAATGCAGGCGTGACCTTAGATGATAACGCACGTAAATTGGCATTCTGGATGGTTGGGCCGTCAGCGAGGGGATCTGAAAATGGAATACCTAATTCAAGCGCATCAGCGCCACCAGCGATTAATGTATCAATGAGTTCCAGTGATAATTCAGGATTAGGATCGCCCAGGGTGACAAAAGGAACAAAAGCGCCTTGATTTTGATTTTCCAGCTTCTTGAAAAGTTGTTGATAACGTTCCATCAGATTTCCCCTCTGGATTTTAGAATATCGTAAACGGTGAAGATGTCTTTGTCGCCACGGCCAGATAAGTTGACGATTAACAACTGCTCTTTATCGGGTTCCTGACGGATCATTTTCAGAGCATAAGCCAGCGCATGAGATGACTCCAAGGCAGGAATAATGCCTTCATTGCGTGATAGTTCCTGAAAAGCAGCCAGTGCTTCATCGTCAGTGATTGAGACATAATCAGCTCTGCCGATGCTGTTTAAATAAGCATGTTGTGGACCGACTGAAGGAAAATCTAACCCGGCCGAGATAGAGTAAGACTCTTCAATCTGCCCGTCTTCCGTCTGCATAATCGGGGCTTTCATGCCAAAGTAAATGCCTAATTTTCCGTGTTTCAATGGAGCGCCATGTTCACCCGTTTCGATACCATGTCCGGCAGGTTCAACACCGATCAGGCGAACGGTATTTTCTGGAATAAACTCAGCAAACAGGCCGATCGCATTCGAGCCACCGCCGATACAGGCAATAACTGCATCGGGCAGGCGCCCTTCTTTTTCTAAAATTTGCGCCTTGGCTTCTTCACCAATCATGCGTTGAAATTCTCGTACCATCGTCGGGTACGGATGAGGGCCTGCTGCTGTTCCCAATAAGTAATGGGCTTTTTCATAGCAGCCAGACCAGTCACGCATTGCTTCGTTGCAGGCATCTTTCAAAGTTGCTGAGCCGCTGTGAACAGGGATCACCTCAGCTCCCATCAACCGCATGCGAAAAACATTGGGGGATTGACGTTCAATATCTTTTGCGCCCATATAAATACGGCATTTCAATCCCAATAACGCGCAAGCCAACGCGGTTGCAACTCCATGCTGACCTGCGCCTGTTTCAGCAATGATTTCGTTTTTTCCCATCCGTTTAGCTAACAATGCTTGTCCCAGGACCTGATTGGTTTTGTGAGCGCCGCCGTGCAGTAAGTCTTCACGTTTTAGGTAAAGACGAGTTTTTGTACCCTTAGTCAAGTTATGACACAGGGTTAAGGCTGTGGGCCTGCCTGCGTAGTTTTTCAATAAATCTTGAAATGCCTGCTGAAATTCAGGATCTCTTTGTGCATCAATAAAAGCTTCTTCTAATTGATTAAGTGCAGGGACCAAAATTTGAGGAACAAATTGTCCGCCAAAGTCGCCAAAATAAGGATTCAATTTACTCATTATTCTACTCATCCATTTTTGTCTGAAAAATTAGTGATAACAGCGTAATTGTTGAAATACCTGTTTGATCTTTTGACTACTTTTGATGCCTGGGGAAACTTCGACTCCAGAGTTAAAATCCAGCCCATAACAACCAAGAGTTGCCGCCTGTTGGCAATTTTCTGCATTCAGGCCGCCAGCCAACATATTGTTATATTGAAGTTGTGGATTAATTAACTGCCAGTCAAATGGTTTCCCTGTGCCTCCTGACCCATTATCCAGCAATAAATGATCCACATTAGGTATTTCGGAAAATTCCGCAGTTTTGGACATATCAATAGCTTTCCAAATTTCGCAGTGTTCAGGTAGTACAGTACGTAATGTATTGATGTAATCTTCGTTTTCATGCCCATGTAGCTGAACGGCGGTAAGCGAAAGAGTACGGGCGATATCACTGACAACATCAACGGGTTGGTTTTGAAATACCCCGACATATTGTAAAGACGCTTCATTGATGATCTGTTGGGCTTTTTGCAGGCTCACTTTACGCGGTGATTTTTCTGCAAAAATAAGGCCACCGTAGACTGCACCCATCTGCAATGCTGTTTTGGCATCTTGTGGGCGGGTTAAGCCGCAAATCTTGTTATTACCTAAAATCAGGCGGCGTAAAGCGAGATCTAAGTTTTGCTGTGCCATTAAAGAGCTGCCAATGAGAAAACCGTGAGCAAATTGGCTTAATTCACGCACTTGACGATGCTGATGGATGCCGGATTCACTGATAATGATAGTATCTTTGGGTAAACCAGCCGCCAGTTTGCGGGTGCGTTCCAAATCAATGGACAAATCGCGCAGATCCCGATTATTGATACCAATAACTTTTGCACCTAATTCAATTGCCCTTTGCTGCTCATTTTCATTACTGACTTCGGTCAGTACACCCATATCAAGGCTGTGTGCCAGTGCAGATAAATCACGATACGTATCGTCATCAAGAACGGAAAGCATCAATAAAATAGCGTCAGCCTGATAATAACGGGCGAGGTAAACCTGATAGGCATCAATAATAAAATCTTTGCATAGAACCGGTTGGTGTACGGCAGAACTGACCATTTTGAGAAAATCATAATTGCCTTGAAAGTATTTTTCATCAGTCAAAACAGAGATTGCAGCAGCATAAGGCTGATAAGTTTTAGCAATGCGAACAGGATCGAAATCTTCACGAATTAATCCTTTTGAAGGGGATGCCTTTTTACATTCTAAAATAAAAACAGTCTGATTAGCGGATAAAGCCTGATAGAACCGACGATGACTCGGTATAATGGCATCAATAAAACTTTCCAGTGGCTGTTTTGCTTTACGAGTCATCAAGTATGCTGCTTTATCATCAACAATTTTCTGTAATATGCTGGTTTTCATGATTAAATCCTTGCCGCCAATGCTGTCACTTTTTCATAAGCATGACCGCTATAAATGGTATTGAGTGCCAATTGTGTATTTTCTCGTAGATCTTCGTGCCCATGAATTTTCATCAAGAGAGCAACATTCGCTGCTACGGCATCGGCATGGGCTTTTTGCCCCCGGCCTTGCAGTAATAGTGCCAACATATCGCGATTTTCTTCCGGGGTTCCGCCTCTCAGTGAAGATATAGAATGGCCCGGTAAGCCAAAATCTGCGGCCGTTAACCGGTACTGTTGAATCTCGCCATGATTGAGTTCTGCAACATAGGTTGGGGCATGTAAAGCGACTTCATCCATACCGCCACTGTGTACAACGGCGGCGCGTTGATAACCTAAAACCTGTAGGGTACGAGCTATGGGTTCTACTAATTCAGAACTGTAAACTCCAATGAGTGATAAGGGAGGACGAGCAGGATTAATCAATGGGCCAAGTACATTGAATAATGTCCGGGTTTTTAATTGCTGGCGAACTTGTGCCGCATGACGAAAGCCACTGTGATATTGAGGGGCAAATAGGAAACAGACACCAATATCATCCAGAGCGCGGCGTGAATCTTCGGCACAAATATCCAATGCAATGCCGAATGCCGCCAGTAAATCGGATGATCCAGAACGGCTGGAAATACTGCGGTTACCATGTTTTGCCACTTTAAGCCCACAAGCTGCGGCAATAAAGGCGCTGGCCGTTGAAATATTGATGCTGTTTGTACCGTCTCCGCCTGTGCCGACGATATCACAAAACATGTAATCAGGACGAGGAAAGGGAACAGCATTTTCCAGGAATGCCTGGGCCGCACCTGCAATTTCTTGTGGTTGTTCACCATGTAGTTTCAGACTAATTAATACAGCAGCCAATTGTGCATCACTCAACTCACCATGAATAATGGCAGTGAATAGTTGCTGGCTTTCTTGCTGTGTCAGTGTTTGGGCACTGAATAATTTTTCAAAAATCAATTGCATTTTCCCATTCCTTCAAGTTTAGTGCCTTTAATTCGATACCTTCAAACCTAACATTTTTAATTCAGTGCCCACGCCAGAGTTTGTTCAAGCAACTTAGCGCCTTGGGTAGTTAAGATAGATTCGGGATGAAATTGAAGCCCACAAATCTTGTGTTCATCATGACGCACTGCCATGACGGTATCTCCGCATGATGCCGAGACTGTCAACATCGCAGGAATATGCACAGCGGCAAGAGAATGGTAACGAGCAACAGGTAAGGGATTTGGCAGACCGGAAAACATAGCTTGTCCATCATGAGTGGCTGATGTTGCTTTACCATGCAAAATTTCCTGGGCAGCAGAGACTTCTCCTCCATAGGCTTCAATAATTGCCTGATGTCCAAGGCAAATGCCAATCACCGGAATTTTTCCAATCACTTGCTTGACTAATTCAGGCATACAGCCTGCTTCTGATGGTTTCCCCGGGCCGGGTGACAGCATCAACAGGGGAGATCCCATTTCGTGGAGTTTGGCAATAATGATATCTGTAGCCACAGTATTGCGATAAATAATGACTTGATGACTGTGGCTTCTCAGTTGGTCCACGAGGTTATAGGTGAAGGAATCAACATTATCGAGCAGAAGAATATTCGCCATTAGAATGTCACCTCTACTTGATGGGCTTGGGCAATAGCGCGAATGACGGCTCTGGATTTATTGTGTGTTTCATCTACTTCTGATTGGGGAATGGAATCCAAAACAATACCGGCTCCGACTTGTACAGTAGCTTGGCCGTTTTCCACATAGGCAGAACGAATGACAATGCAGGTATCAAAATCTCCTTTGCCAGTGAAATAGCCGACTGCGCCACCATAGCTACCACGCCGTTCGCCTTCATGTTCTGCAATGAGCTGCATGGCCCGAACCTTAGGCGCTCCTGTCAACGTACCCATATTCATGCAGGCCTGATAGGCATGGAAAATATCCAAATCATGGCGAAGCGTACCGACAACACGGGAAACCAAGTGCATGACAAACGAATAACGATCGACTTTGGTTAAATCGGCGACATATCGGCTTCCCGGCTCACAAATGCGAGCCAGATCGTTACGGGCCAAATCAACCAGCATCACATGCTCAGATATTTCTTTCGCGTCAGTACGCATTTCCAGCTCAATTCGGCTATCAAGGTCGGCATCTAATTCTCCGTTGGCATTGCGTCCGCGTGGGCGTGTACCGGCTATCGGATAAATTTCTATCTGGCGATTGTTGGCATCATATTTAAGGGCACTTTCTGGTGAGGCTCCGAACAGGCAAAAATCCTGATCTTGCATAAAAAACATATAGGGGCTTGGATTTTGTTTTTTCAGTGTGTGGTAAGCGTTTAATGGAGAAGGGCATGGCAAGGTAAAACGCCGTGACGGAACAACCTGAAAGACATCCCCTTGACGAACTGATTGCTGCAATTGCCGCACAATATCCGCATATTGCTCATCACTCCGATTGCAATCAATGGTTATGTCAGACAGTTTGACAGGCAAGAATGGCTGAAGCGGTTCTGAAATGGCGGAAGCCAATGTTGCCATACGTTCGTTAAGGCGTTGCCTTTCCGTATCGGATTCTCCAAACAGTACAGTTTGTAACGATGAGTGCTCATACCGATGGTCAATCACCAATAGTGTTTCTGCAAGATAGAAACAGAAATCCGGACAACGCTGGCGGTTTTCTACTGTGGGCAATAGTTCAAAACCAGCGACTAAATCGTAAGCAAACAACCCGCCAACGAAGATGGCATCGGGGGATTCTGTAAACGATGCCAATGCTGTTAAAGCCCGCAATGCGTCAAAAACTGAATCAGATTTTAACCGACTATCTTCATCCAGATTGTGTTCGGCAGCAGGGAATTTTGCTTGAATAACTTGAGAATTCACACTCAATTCGGCTTTTTCTGAGAGTAAATTGGCAAGTATAGGGAGTAGATTTTGGCCATTTTCGGTAAGTGCTTCAAAAGTAACCTGACGATTGTTGGCTGTAATACGCATGGCACTATCGATGATCAAGATGCTTTTGATATTATTTTTGCTTTGAATTTCAGCAGACTCTAATAATAATGTAGAGGAACGATGACCACAAAGTTGATGGAAAAGCAGTGTTGGATCAGTTTTGTAAGCAGTATCTGTTTGATTTATTGAAATATTAAATTCTTTGTCGTCAGTCATTTTACACCCCGTCATTACCTTCATTGCAAAAATTCAATTTATAAAAAAACCCGCTTGTTAGGCGGGTTTCGGCACTTGCATATCTGTACTTATGTGCATGAGCCAACCGTCCTGAATGGGAAGTTGTGCCACCAACCACGGTTTTTCATCGCTTTTTGCATAAGTACGATCATTGTAAAGTGCCTCATTTACTGAATGGTATTTTTGGTTAAGAATGTTTGCCTTACCTCTGTACTAGTAAACTGGTTCAAGTTCGACTTGTCAATGATTTTTTTCTTGTTTGTAAAAATGAGGTTATTAGGTTGGGTGAAGAAGGGAAGGTTGTGAAACGGTTATATAAAATTTGTTGGGTAACCTATCTACAGTTGTGTGTATAGTCAAAGCTATTCAAAAACAACGATAATGAATGGAATTTTTTATAAAAAACTAAAATTCTATTCAATTTTATACCAATCCAACTTCAAGATGCGTGTTATATCTCCCCACACCGCGGGGAAATATAAGGCTTCACGTTATCTTGCTGGTTGCAACTTGAAGCTTATAGAGTATAGATACATTAGTGTGTTTTTTAATGTTTAATCTGCATGACATATAATTATAACAATTTAAAATCGTTTGGTTTTTTATAAGTTTTATAAGAGCAATCCAGTTGCAAATTAGCCTTAATAAGCTTAGCGTGATTTAAAAGTGTCATCATTAATTTAAATAACAATGTTATTTTTAATTGAGGGTTGTCTTTATGAAAACAAAAAGAATAAAATTATATAATGTGTTGTTTTTTATTATTCTAATTATTTTCAATAATGCTTATGCAAATGAATTGATGAGTAATAATGTTACTTTAGATTACAATTACAGTAAATCAAAGGGAAATGGAAAAGTAAGCGATTTATCAGAAACTTATAATCTAACTTTTGAGAATAAAAATCAGCTTTATGATTTGCAAATTAAAGTGTTAAATTTTTCATGTATGTATGAAACGGGAGATAAAAATATCATTTTAAAACCTAACAGCATACATCAAGAGGAAATTGAAGATTCCAATAGCTTTAAACCCTTTTGGTGGTGGCCGTGGGGATGTGAGGGGGACGATAAATTTCTAAAGTGGAATGTTGCTATTTATGAGTATGGTGGAGTATATAAATCATGTGACATTGAAATTAGAGTATCATTTGATATATGGGCTTTAAAGTGGACAACTGCCGTTAATATTGAAAATAACAATAATTGTCAGCTTACTATCACAGCAACTTGCGATGGTGAAGATTGTAAGAATATGACAGTTTTCCCTGCTGCTAAAAATATTGCTATAACTATCGATGATTATAACGCTTGGGCACCTCCAATAATTACCTCACCTAAACCGAACTCAACAGTTGAGAACAACTATATTACAATTTTAGGAAAAGGTTTAATGGAAGACGGTACTTTTCCTAAAATTAGGACAAATTTTAATTCGTATAATTATTCAGTTCAATCTACAGGGGATGATAAAAATTGGATGGGTCAACTCTGGATAGGTTGTGGCATTACCGGAGAAATTAGCATTGTAGAAATAGAAAATTCTGAAGTCACTTTAAATGGCCCGCCATGTGGAGCAACAATCACTTCTATCCAGAATGGACAAACTATTCCGGCAGGGAAATATAGTTTATCTGGTCGAGTGAACAGTGATACGGCTGATCATGACAGAAATATGCAAGTGGAAATAACAGGCTATAAAAGGGATGGGACTATTTATTCACCAACAGCGAATTATACTCCAAATGTTGATACTGGAACGGGTAAATGGAGTTTGGAGGATTTAGATGCTGTTTGCGGGATTAATTATAATGTATCTGTTAATGCATTTTTTATGCTTTCTGATAGTAAACCAACTTTACCCAGTTTAGTAGGAACAAATATTTCCTATCGTACACCGGATTGTTCGATTGAAATAACCAACCCTAAAGATCATGAAGTTGTTTCTTCAACAATTTATGATGAACAGAACATCTCAATTAGTGGTCATGCTGCTGATGGCAAGGTTACTGTGGAACTTTTAGATGATACTGAAGAGGAAATTAATATCATAGAAGGAAATGCTGTAAATAATAAATTTGAAGTTAAAGATATAAAAATTCCTATAGGTTTTATAAGCATTGAAGCGAGTGATAGTTCTAATCAAAAAAGTAAAAAAGTGACTATATTGAGCTCTAAGGTTTTTTCCGTAGAAGCTAAAAATGACAGTGTATTCACAGTATTTAGTGGAACATCTATGCAAAATATTATAGGTGGAGATAAAGATCAGGATTTTATACCTAAAGTTGAAATATCATACGATGAACTTGATTTTTCCGAAGAAGCGGATCCTGATGAGAAAGGTAATTGGAAAGGAGAAAGCAAACATTATGCTAAGAGAGGAGTATATATCTTTACTTTTCAGGAGAGTAACAATAATAGGGATTATGCAGTACGGGATGAAATAACACTAAAATGTACAGGTAGTGATCTTGGAATGAGTTGTGTTATCCAGTAATAATAATTATTTTTATATTAAATGAGGTTGCTATGACTATTTTTAGAACTGTTTTCATACTATTTTTTTTATTTTATTTAGACCAGTCATTTTCTGACTCTGCATTAAAATCCTCGCCTTTAAAGGCTATTTATGGAGGTGAAAAAAGTTGTATAGACATTGGAGGTGATAAGTGTAAATCGTGGATTGTTAATATTTCTGAAAAAAAATCAGATGATGAATATACACCACTCTGTAGTGGTTCGTTAATTTCACAAGACTACGTTTTAACTGCTGCACATTGTAAAATAAAAGGTATTAAAGAATATTTTATCTTAAATGATAAAAAAGATGTGATTAGTTCTGTAAAACCTGAGGATTTTATAATACCTAGCATTGATAAAGATTTCGCCCTTATGAAGTTAGAAAAACCAGTGTCATTAGATAATTATGGTCGTATCCGTCGTTTTTTTAACTATGATGAGGTTTATGGAAAATTAAATGAAGATTATTATAATGCTTCTATTTATGGCTATGGTAATCTAGGCATTAATGAAGAAACAGGTGAGGAAATAAGTAATGATGGAACCCTGCGCAGAGCTGATGTGAAATTTTTTGCTAAGGCTTTAGATACTAAAGGATGGCAGGGATTTATGATAAAGGAAAATGAAAAATTAAATTCAGGAATTACTCAAGGAGGAGATTCTGGTGGGCCAATCATTTGGAATGATACAATTATTGGTGTTACTTCTTGGGGGTATGAAGTATTAAAAATAAAAAAGGAAGAAGATAAGGATAATTATCCTTTTTCTTTTTTTTCAGATGTAACTAGTAAATCTGCCTATTTGTTTGCTGAAAAAATGAAACAAATTTGGATTAACAGTCCAGATTGGAATGGTCATTTAAGAAAGAGAGGGAAGCATGTTATTGTTAAAGGCCTGGGAAGAAAAAGTAGCAAAATAGAGGTTGTTTATTCTATTGGGAATGGGAAAAAAAACGTATATGATTGTGGGAATATTCCGCTTAATGGAAAATGGGATTGTCATATTCCACATGAAGAATTCTTTGCTGAAGATATTAATGAAATGGAAGATTATGTAATAACAATTACCGCCAGGGAATCATCAAAATATTCACCGGAAGAACGAGTAAAAGAATGGAGAGAAGATACTGTAAAGGCAAAAATACCTTCTATTTCAAAAGAATTTGGTATTGATTATCCAATTGATAAATCGACTATATTTACTAAGGATTTTATAATACGCGGTTATGCTGATCCTTATTCGGGTGTTAAATTGATACTAAAATCTCATTTAAATAAAGAAAATTATTATACTCAAGATAAACTATGTAAGGAAATAAAAGATGGAGAGGTAATAAAAACAAATGAGTATGGATATTGGTCATGTGCTGTAAAATATGAAAAAATAATCAATATTAATAAAGAGACTGATTATAAGTTGAATGCAATACAACTTACAGATAATAAATACATTTATGATGAGGTTAACATAAGTTTAAAACCAAAAGAATTAACTAAGTTAAAAATTAAACGAAATGAAGAGGATAAAAGTAATGTATATAGGAAAAAATTAGAATATGATGTTAATTATTCTAATGAGGCGAATATTGTTTGTATTTTTAATACTAAATCTTTCGATTGTGCAAATAAACATAATGATAAACATAAGTTTTATTTGTTAAATGTTTCAGGGGGTGATGTTTATAATAAAATCGAATCCGAAATTAATGTGGGTGGAATACAAAAGATTGAGAATAGTGATCCTTTGGATGAAAAATTACGGGATTCTATGGCGGATAGACTTGAAGGTGGGTATTTCAAACCTAATTTTATTCGTTCAAACGACATTAAAAATGCGCGTGAGGTTTTATCTGGAAAAATTAAAAGTGAAAGTTTTTTTGGTATTGGAGGTGATGATAAAAGATACATTGATCCGAATGAAGATATAATCTTGCCTTCAGAATATTATATATGTATGAAGAAAGAGAATAATTCATCTTCATTTGCTGAAAGAAATCAATGTGATGGAGAAGGAAAAGGGGGTACTTATCAAGAAATTGAGTTAGAAAAAGGTAAGTATGTTGCTGATATTCCAATAGAATATGCAACCTATTTAGAGAAGGATAACTTCCCAACTTGGCGTCTTTCTCTCCCTTCCACATTGCAAGATGGACTTTATTATATTGCGGTAGCAGATAAGTATCATCCAGTGGGATTAACTAGATTCAAAAAGAATTGGTTCAGATTAACTCCTGAAAGAAGCTATTTTAGTATAAAAACCCCGGAAGTTAAGATTAATACTCTTTCTGAAGGAGAAACAGCTACTGTAGGTAGCTCAAGCTTTTTGTCAGGGAGTTCTAATGTACCAGGAGATGAAGTTGCTATTAAAAGACGTAAGATTGCTCACTCATTAGAGTTGGAAAAAAACAATCAAAATCTGAGTAATGAAACAGTTATTTGCACAGGAGCTGTGGTTAGTGACAATGGTAACTGGCAATGTGGTAAACCAATTATTTTCCCAGCAGGCACCTATGAATTAACCGCCGAATTGATAAAAGAAGGAAAAGTTGTTGCCACCGATATCACACACATCACGATTAAAGATAAAAATGATGATGATGAACCTGAACAAAAAAAATTTGAAATAAATAACCCCAAGAATAATTCAACGGTTGACCCAGATAATCCCATCACTTTTTCTGGTACGTTTAGTGGTCCTGCTGGCGGTGGTTTTGGTGGTTTTATAAGTAGTCTGATTGGCGGGCTTTGGGGGGTAATTGAAGGGATTGCTTCTGCATTCAGTGGTGCTCTGGGTTTCTTTTGGGAATTCACAATTCATCCGGGAGATATTTTTGGGGGCGATACCTATATGATGACATTGCAGGAGACCCAAAATGGCGTAAACGTTGGTGATCCTATTAAATGGGCTTTTACTGTCCCAATGCGTATTACTGAGCCTAAACTAGGGGCACAGTATAGATTAAATGACAAAATCTCTATTAAGGGTCAGGGAAGCCCCGGTCAATTCGTTTTTGTCGCGGGTTCAGAATATCTCCTGCCACCAGAAAAAGTAACTTTTCCGATTTCAAGTAGTGGGTTCATTTGTACAACAACGGTGGATGAAAAAGGAAAATGGGCATGTCCTGATAATCCCGTTCTGACAGCAACCAACGAAGGAAAGTTTTTCCTTTATGCCGCTCAATATAAAAAAATAGGTTCAGCTCAGTTGGGAGAATTAGGCGATACTTATGAAAGAACTTCACAGGTTACGCGTAGATACGAAGTCACTAAAACAAAAATACAAATCACAAACCCGGAGCATGGAGCAAAAATAGCAAAACTGCCTTTTACTGTTTCAGGCACGGGAGAAAAGGGCGCTCAGGTATATATTGAGGGCTTCGGTGGTGCTGATGATTGTAATACCACCGTTGATGCTTCATCGGGTCAATGGTCCTGTGGGCCTTATCAGCCCGAAGAAGGTAAATATACCCTTTCTGCTGATCAATTTATCAGTGATCAATTAAATTCAACATCGCAAATCTCTTTTGAAGTTCAGACTAAAACCATTAAACCTGTTGTTATCACTCAACCACATAATGGTGGGGTATATCGGCATCTTGACAATATTTTACCGCAGGGAACAGGTGAACCGGGGACAACGGTTTGTTTGGCTGAGAAAGTGCTTTCCCAGATCTGTCAAACGGGTGTCACTGTGGATGAACAGGGCAATTGGGAATGGATTGATGGTCTGGATACCGCAGTTAAAGGTGAACAAAAACTGGTGGCAATGGCCTTTTTGGATAACGTGCGTCAATCTACAGCGAAGGTGACATTTAAGATTGAACCTACTGCTGGTGAAACAGCGTTAACAGTAGAAACGCCCAAAGAAGATGAAGTGATAAAAACACCTTCATATACCTTTAGCGGTACGATACCAAGTAATGCTAAGACAGTTACGGTGAAAGCATTTAGTGGTCATGATGATTGCTTGGCGAAGCTCAATATGGAGGATTACACGTGGACATGCGGGCCTTACAGCTCTGTACCGGGGGATTATGATGTAGCAGTGGTAGATGATGCTGGTTCCCAGATTAACAGAAGTTTTAAGGTGCGTTATGGGGACAATTTGCAAATGCGAGTACTTGAACCCACAGAAGGAGAACAAATTGCAACTCCAACGCATACCATTAGTGGCAAAGGGCAGGCTGGCGCTATCGTCGTCGTTTCTATTGCAGGTAAGAGGATCTGTGAAGTTTACGTTGATGAGAATCAATACTGGGCGTGTCCGGATGCCGTGAAGTCTATTCCCGGTGATTATCGACTTTTCGCACAGCAGTGGGTGGATGATGAATTCCCAGGTAAGCCAGTAATACGAAACTATGAAGTGATATATGGTGTACGTGATATTGCTGTAATTACACCGACAGAAGGGGAAAAAATTACGACAAAAACGTATGAGATTAGTGGGAAAGGGCAAATTGGTGCAAGAGTGACCATTTCTTCTTCTGGCAAGAAGCTTTGTGATATTTTGGTAGATGAACAGCAAAACTGGAGTTGTCCTACAGTTCAGTCTGTACTAGGAGAATACCAGTTTTTGGCCCAGCAATGGGTGGACGGAACGCCTTCTGTAAGATCTATCACTAGAAATTATGAAGTGCTCTATGGAATACAAGATATTAAAATTGATACTACAGCAGATGCATTTTGTTTGGATCAAAATTCATACAGGCCGACCTCCGCGTTTGTGGTGGGAACGGCAACAAAAGGTGCATATGTCTCTTTAAAAGTAGAATCCGATGGTGGATATTCCTCAACTTGCATAACACAAACGTTAGAGACGGATGGTAGTTGGAGCTGTCGTGTCGATGATATTGAATTAGGAGGATATAATTTAACAGCGAGACAATCAATTACATCAAATGGTCATTCAATAAGCCCCATAGTAAATCAAAAGGTGAATATTACTTATAACAAAGATCTTCGAATTACTGAGCCTTTTAATAGAGAGAACTATGAAACTACCTCTTGGACCAGGAATTCAGGTTGGGTTAATGTGTCAGGTACAGGAACCCCTGAATCGCAAGTTCTTATTGAAGTAGTTGAATCGTCGTCAGGAAATAAGAAGACGGCCAAAGTTAACGTTGGCAAAAAAGGAGAATGGAATTATGGGGAACCTTTTTGGGGCGGGTTTTTATTAGATATTGGAAATTATACTTTAAATGTTTCCAGCCAATCTTGTGGACAAAATCAGTCAGCGAATGTTTATTTCTCAGTTGCACAAGCTCCACCCCCAATTTATTGCCCACCTCATGCCATTTGTTACGGTAAATAAAGCTGAGCCAGCTCTCTATTATGAGAGCTGGTTTTTTAGCCTTAAATTCACTCCCCTTTAATTTCATCCCCTGTGTTATCATTTCCGCTTCGTACTCGATATCACCCGATAGAGAGTACCTTTGTTTTCCCTTTCAACAAAACAGGTACAGGACAATGACTGAAGCCGCCAGTGAAATGACAAGGCGCTATGATCTGCATAGCCATACGACTGCTTCAGATGGGGTTTTATCGCCTGAACAGCTCGTGGACAGAGCTATTTCTATGGGCATTGATGTACTGGCAATCACTGACCATGATACGACGGAAGGTATTCCATCGGCCTTAAATCATATTCAGCAAAATGATTTGTCTTTGACATTGGTATCCGGTGTTGAAATTTCGACATTATGGGAGAATTTTGAAATCCATATTGTTGGCTTAAATGTTGATATTCACTCTCTTTCTTTCAGAAAATTTCTGGTTAATCAGGTTGATTTAAGGCAACAACGTGGCATTGAAATTGGGCGGCGATTGTCTAAAGCAGGTATCCCTGAAGCGTGGGAAGGAGCATCCCGGCTGGCTAATGGGGGGCAGGTCACTCGCGGTCATTTTGCCCGTTATCTCATAGAAGCTGGCATTGAACCCACTATCCCTAAAGTGTTCAAAAAGTATCTGGCGAAGGGGAAAATCGGTTATGTTCCCCCACAATGGTGTACAATTGAGCAGGCGATTGAAACCATTCACCAGGCTGGCGGGCAGGCGGTGATTGCCCATCCCGGCAGGTACGATTTATCAATGAAATGGCTAAAACGATTAATAGCCTGGTTTAAACAACATGGCGGTGATGCAATGGAAGTTGCACAGTGCCAGCAAGCCCCTAATGAAAGGCAACAACTTGGTCAACTGGCAAGAGAATATGGGTTGAAAGTGTCATTAGGATCGGATTTTCACCAGCCTTGTTCATGGATAGAGCTTGGGCGCAATTTGTGGTTACCCGGTGATGTTGTACCGATATGGGACGACTGGACGCGGCTTGGGACTGCATAGAAGTAGAGGTTATCGTTATGGGCCAGTTTTTTTATATCCACCCTGATAATCCACAAAAACGTCTTATCGACCAGAGTGTGGATGTATTGAAAAAAGGTGGAGTTGTCATTTATCCAACTGATTCAGGTTACGCCATTGGTTGCTGCCTTGAAAATAAAGATGCGCTGACTCGCATTTGCCGTATCCGTCAATTGGAAGGGCGCCACAATTTTACGCTGATGTGCCGTGATCTGTCTGAAATCGCCACTTATGCCCATGTGGACAATCAGGCATTCAGGCTGATTAAAAATAACACGCCGGGCAATTACACCTTTATTTTACAAGCGACGAAAGAAGTTCCTCGTCGTTTGATGAATGAAAAACGTAAAACCATCGGCCTGCGTGTTCCTTCTAATCCTATCGCTTTGGCAATTCTGGAAGAGATGGGCGAGCCACTGATGTCATGTAGCTTAATTTTACCGGGAAATGACTTTGCCGAGTCCGATCCGGAAGAGATTCAGGATACATTAGGTAAACAGGTTGATTTAATCATTCACGGTGGTTATCTTGGGCAGCAACCGACGACAGTAGTGGATTTAACTGGTGATTCACCAGCCATTCTTCGCGAAGGCGAAGGTGATGTAACACCTTTTTTATAAGGTGATTTTTTTTATTTTAAATACGACGCCTGTGAAGGCGACAACAGAGGTTGCTCAATGAGCGATAAAACAGAAAAGTTACAAAAAGTTCTCGCGCGTTCTGGTCATGGTTCCCGTCGCGAAATTGAAGGATATATTCAACAAGGGCGCATTAGCATTGATGGCAAGACCGCAACGTTGGGTGATCGAATCGAAGTTAAACCCTCAGTAAAAGTTCGTCTGGATGGGCGAATTTTAAATATCAAAGAACCACAGAAAACTGTTTGCCGTGTTCTGGCTTATTACAAGCCGGAAGGTGAATTGTGTACCCGCCATGATCCTGAAGGCCGTCCGACTGTCTTTGACCGCCTGCCAAAAATGCAGGGTGCGCGTTGGATCGCTGTAGGGCGTCTGGATATCAACACCTGCGGATTGTTGCTGTTTACCACTGATGGGGAATTGGCAAATCGCCTGATGCATCCACGCTGTGAAGTTGAGCGTGAATATGCGGTTCGTGTTTTTGGTGAAGTGGATAATGTAAAACTTCGTCAATTGACACAAGGCGTGCAGTTGGAAGATGGGCCAGCTTCATTCAAAACTATCACGTTCAAAGGTGGAGAAGGCATCAACCAATGGTACAACGTGACTTTGACAGAAGGCCGCAACCGCGAAGTCAGACGTTTGTGGGAAGCGGTTGGTGTGCAGGTTAGCCGCCTGATACGGGTGCGTTATGGTGATATCAATCTGCCGAAAGGTTTGCCGCGCGGCGGTTGGACTGAGTTGGGGTTGGAGCAGACTAACTATTTACGTCAACTGGTCGGTTTAGGCGAAGAGGTTGTGACCAAAGTCGCCGTTGAACGTGATCAACGTCGCATCAAGGCTAACCAAATCCGCCGTGCAGTAAAACGACATGCGCAGGTTGCATCCCGTCCAGCGGGGAAACGTCCTGCAAGCAGTTCTCGTCAGAATGCAGGAAGAAAAACAACGCCTAAAGGTCGTTAATCTTCTCAAGCCGCTGTTTCAGTTGACGTCAGCATTGATGCTGATTCTATTTGAAACAGCGGATTTGTTTACCAATCAACGCCTTTTTGCGCTTTGATTCCAGCATCAAAAGCATGTTTTACCGGACGCATTTCTGTGATTGTATCGGCGTACTCCAACAATTCCCGATGGCATCCTCGTCCGGTGATAATTACACTCTGATGTGAAGGCCGTTGTTTTAGGGCTGTCAGGACATCGGTTAGTTCCAGATAGCCGTAACTGACCATATAAGTCAATTCATCTAGTACGACAAGGTGCAACAAAGGATCAGATAACATCCTCAAGGCATGTTTCCATGCCGATTGGCAGGCTGCGGTATCTGTTGCCCGGTTTTGTGTCTCCCATGTAAAACCTGTTGCCATCACCTGAAATTCAACCCCCTGTTGTGCCAGTAAGTTCCTTTCCCCGCTTTCCCATGTCCCTTTGATGAATTGGATAATGCCAGCACGCTGTCCATGCCCAATCGCACGCGTGACAGTGCCAAATGCAGCGGTGGTTTTTCCTTTACCGTTTCCGGTAAATACGATGATTATACCTCGTTCTTGTTGTGCTGCTTCAATACGGGCATCGACTTTCTCTTTCTGGCGTTGTTGCCTTTTTTGGTACTGGCTATTATTTCTGGTCATTATTCGGCAGGCCCTGCTTTGCGACCGGGTTGGGCATCAAAACTGATACCAGAATCATTGCGACTGTCATCGCCCATGACATAAAGGTAGACAGGCATGATATCCGCCGGTGTTTTTAATTTGGTTGAGTTTTCATCAGGAAAAGCACTGGCTCGCATATTGGTGCGGGTGCCTCCCGGGTTGATACAGTTAATGCGCAGGGAAGTATGTTGATATTCCTGCGCCAAAACCTGCATCAGACCTTCCGTGGCAAATTTGGAAACAGAATAGGCTCCCCAACCGCTTCTGCCTTCCCGACCAACACTGGAGCTGGTAAAGACTAAAGAACCACAGGTGGATTTCAATAAAAGGGGAATTAATACCTGAGTCAGCATAAAAGTAGCATTGACATTCACTTGCATGACTTCGTGCCAAAGCTGGGCAGGTTGCTCTATGATCGGTGCAACAACACCAAGCAGCCCTGCGTTGTGCAAAACACCATCTAAACGGGAATAATGCTGTGCCAATTCACGGGCAAACGCCTGACATTCTTCTACGGTCACAGTCAGCAAATCCATCGTATAAATATCGGCCGGTAAACCGCCATCGTTTTCAATTTGCTGCTTGACGGCTTTCAGTTTTGCGGTAGTACGCCCGAGCAAAATAACCTGAGCACCATGACGGGCATAAGTCAGTGCGGCTTCGCGTCCAATGCCATCGCCAGCACCGGTTACTAAAATGATTTTTTGTTGCAGCAGGTCACTATTGGGGTGGTAATCAAACATCGGGCAATTTTCCTGTGTTGCTTGTCAATCTATTTATTTTTACATATAGATTGCCATCTCAAGATGGCATATGTGGCCTTCACCAGAACAAAGCTTAAAGTTTCCGTCAAATTTACCGGAATTGGCAAAAGAGTAGCACGCTAATTGAGATAAGGTTAAGTAAACTGTTAGAGCGCGGCTTTCGGTTTTTGGTTAGAATGAAACATATTGTTCATCATAAGTTAATAAAGGTGGATCTGTGGAATATTTGTCTCTATACGGATTGTTCTTAGCCAAAGTGCTCACGGTTGTTTTAGCCATCGTCGTTTTGGTGGTAGTTTGTATTGGATTAGGCGTACGTAAAACAATTCACAAAGGGGAATTGAAACTTACTAATCTTGGTAAGTCATATAAGGAAAAACAGCGTCAGATGCAGCAGGCTCGAATGAGTGAAGAAGAGAAAAAAATCTGGCAAAAAGCGTTGAAGAAACAGCAAAAAGATGATGCCAAGCAGAAAAAAGCAGAGGCTAAAGCAGGGCTGAAAGGTTTACAGAAGCCGAATCTTTATGTCTTGGATTTTAAAGGCAGTATGGATGCTCATGAAGTTGATTCCCTTCGTGAAGAGATCAGCGCAGTACTCGCCGTCGCAGATAAAGAAGATGAAGTTCTATTGCGTCTGGAAAGCCCGGGAGGCGTCGTCCATGGCTATGGGCTGGCTGCATCTCAATTGGCTCGTTTACGGCAGAAAGGGATACGCCTGACGATTGCCGTGGATAAAGTGGCTGCGAGTGGTGGTTATATGATGGCTTGTGTGGCTGACCGCATCATTGCTGCACCGTTTTCCATTATTGGTTCTATTGGTGTTGTTGCACAATTACCCAATATTCATCGGCTCTTAAAGAAAAATGATATTGATGTAGAACTGCATACTGCCGGAGAATATAAACGTACCCTGACTGTTTTGGGTGAAAACACCGAACTGGGGCGGAAGAAGTTTCAGGAAGATCTGAATGAAACGCATAAATTATTTAAGTCGTTTATCCATCAGCATCGTCCATCTTTGGATGTAGAGAAAGTGGCTACGGGTGAATATTGGTATGGCACACAAGCAAAAGAAAATGGGCTGATTGATGAAGTGGGTGTCAGTGATGATTTCCTGATCGAAAAAATCAAGCATTGTGAAGTTATCAGTGTCAGTTATTCCCGTCGTAAACGTGTAGTTGAACGTTTCATGGGCAGTGCGATGGAGAATGTTGATAAGTTATTGATGCGCTGGTGGCAAAGGGGAGAAAAACCACTGTTATAATAGCGTGAATCGTTATAGCAACCAGATGCAACGAGCTGGCAAAAGATTATGCGTTAATCCCGTCTTAAGGCAGACGTTGTGAATATAATGCGATCATGCGGGTAAATAGGGGGAATTATGATTATATCCTTTATTACCCGCATAATTATTGATAACTGGTTAGGAATAATGCGATTCGTTTTTTAATCGACTAGAGAATACTTTTCGGACAGTATATGTGCTAAATGTTTAAACATATTAAGAGCCTGTCCACCATTTTGTGTAAGTGCCATTTCTTAGTAATGACCGTCAAGGCGATCACCAAACTCAATAATAAAACGACTCATTGCCATTCGCCAGT
>NZ_NITZ01000002.1:246210-378752 GCF_002632615.1 Xenorhabdus miraniensis | reverse complement strand
CTACTTTGATCGTACTCATGAGATGTTCTCCCGAAATTCAGTGCATCGGATAAAAGATGGCACTATTTTCCACTGAAAAAGGGGACGTCCATCACATCAGCCTCAATATCGTCAAGTTCTCCTTTTTCAATCTATAAAATGCAGTGTCAGATGCACTGTGTGGTTAAGCAGGTATGAGCCTGTCATGGTTCGGTTATTCTTTGGCTGTGGCGTCACTTTCAGCGGTAAACCAGCCAAAAGTGACGCCTTAAGCCTGCAAACGGTCAGCAAAAGTCGTGTGAGCGTTGAAATGCCAGCAGGCACTGCAAAACGCCGCAAGGTTAAAGGTAAAACGGTAGCTACGGGTTAATTGTTTGTGTGCAGAAAATCTGTCCGCTGAATAATTCAGGCAGAGACAGTGAGAAGTATGAACTGGATGTGCAAAGGTCACGCTGTATGTATGACGTGAAATGAAATCAGAATGCAGCTCAATGCCATTAGGTAAAAGAAAAATGAAAATAGGGTTTGATGTTGATATGAAAAGTAAGTAACTGATCCAACGTTCAAGAAACGTGGGTGACAATATAAAAATACCCTTCTGGGGTATTTTGAGTTTAAGAAACTTTCATCGCCAGACGGTGGGTTAGGTGTCCGAAGATATCTGCTTCCAAAAGTGTGCAGATGTACCGCAATTTTGCTCTCCCTTTCAGGCTACGGGAGTTTTGTTTCGCCACCCGAAGGCGATCTTTGCAGGCGATGAGATCATTAAGATACAGATAAGATGTTAACGATTTAGTTGGGCAGGGTCAAAGGGTTATCCAGCCGGTTTTTTAAAATTTTTGTTAGATAAGACAAAAGTCAAAATTTATTAATTTAATTAACGTAAAATTCCATATAATTGCCAATTTGATCCTGATTTCTTTATTATTTATAAACATTTTAAATTAAATGCCGATAAATTATTCATTTGAGTATCTGTGCAAGGGAAGAGTAAAGTGAAAAATCAGAAGGAGTCTCTGTACCTACAGGAATTGGCCTACCTGCGCGAAAAGATGAAGTTGGCGGCCGCTGAAAATCCTTATTTAGCCGAATTTCTGGAGCACCCCAATGATCCTGATATCCAACGTCTGTTGGAAGGCTTTGCACTGCTGTCTTCAAACTTACGCAGTACCATTGAGGACAGTATTCCACAAATCACTCATGAAATGTTGGGGCGCATCTGGCCTCACACTTTACGCCCGGTTCCCCCGACAACGATCATCCAATTCACCCCCCATCAGGGTGTTCATCAGGGGACGATAGATATCCCGCAAAGTGTACCGATTACTGCTGCTGTGGGGGAACAACATTTCCAGTTTCATACCTGCCGCCCCTTGCATATTGAACCTTTTGTTATGCGGGATAAACAGATCCAAAAGACCCGCGAATACAGCGATATTGTGCTGACGCTGCATCAGACAGGCAACGCAGTGTCTGGCTGGTCAGGTGGAAAGCTGCCTTTCTTTCTGGGGACTGATAAAAACCGGGCAGCCCAATTAAGTCTGTGGCTGGATATGCACATTGATGAGGTCTATTGGCGCACGGCAGGGGACGAAAAAAGGCTCAGTCACAGTGATTTTTTGGGCTGGCCTGAGAATTTACAGCACCCCCTGCTCCCCACCGAAGACCTGCCTGTTGCGCGATTGCAACAGATGACGGAGTATTACTGCCTGCCTCATGTGTTCAGTTTTATGACGTTAGCTATCAATGAGTCACGCGATTTGCCGTTAAACCCGGATGGCACTTGTGAGCTGGTTATCCGCCTGCAAGGGGAGCTGCCAATAGACGAACTGGGCGATGCCTTCCAGTTGGGTTGTGTCCCGGCGGTTCATCTGGTGCCAATGGTCAGCCCGCCTGTTTCATTGTTACCGGATACCCCGTGTTATCCGCTGCCACTGGCTGAAACAGAACGGCTTTTCCGTGTGCAAAGCATCCGGACAGCGAAGCAGCCCGGCGAGAAAGTCACTCAGGGCAGCGCTCCACGTGGCAAGCCCTGCCATTTTTTGCCAATTGACCAGTTTCACGCCAAAAATGACTGGTTGCTGGATGCCGGTGAACCCGATAACGTCTATTTTCAGTCACTGATAACTGACGATTTGCTGGGACGTCTTCACAATCAGATACACTTTTCCGGGATGGATGGGAAAGCCGCGAATAACCTGTCCCCCCAGACCATATGTGCGCACTTTATCGGCTACCATTTGCAGGCCATGCAGCTGGCTATCGGTGAGATTACGTTTACCCAAGAATCGGTGCCCGCCCATTTATACGCAAGCAATATCACACCGGTTTCCCCTGATTTTCCGCCGATGGTGATGGGAAAATCGGACTGGTCACTGATCAACCTCTTAAACTGCCCGCCGTTTTTGCTTTTCCACGCCGAATCACTGAAAGATTTTCTGCGTTTGTATGATTGTTATGCCGGGTATGATCGCGCCCTCAGCCGCCGGATGCAGCAGCATATTAACGGCATTGTCCGTATTGATGCCCAGCCAGACCGCCGCCTTGACTACAGCAGACAAGGTATCCCCATCAATGGTAACACACTGCATATCTACCTTGATCCGGCGTGTTATGAAAATGACGGCGTGATGTATCAATTCTGCCGGATGGTTGACCAATTGCTGACGTGCTTTGTCGTACGGGATAATTTCATTATGTTAAAAATTTATCGACAGGGTGCACAGACCGTGTTGTGGGAATTCAGACAGCGGCTTGGCCAGCGTAGTGAGATGTAATGCTGTAACAAACAAAAAATAAGGAGGTAACCATGCCAAAAAGTGGATTACGTTTTCTTTGCCGGATGGGAAATTTACCGGAAAATACCTTTGCTGTGGCGGATTTTACCCTGCGGGAAGGGCTTTCTGATCTCTTTACCCTGAACCTGACGTTGGTTCAGTCCCTGCCCGACAATCCCTTCAAACCAAAGACAGAAATCGATTTAACCGCGTTGTTGATGCAAGAAGCGGTCTTACAGGTCTTCCTCAATGAGACAGAGCAACGCAAAATCACCGGCATCATTTCCCATGCCAACTGGTGCGGCACCGATGGTAATAAGACACTGTATACTTTCACCGTGCGTCCGTTCCTCTGGCGGCTGACCCTCAATCAGGACAGCCATATTTATCACCGCCAGAGTGTGCCGGATATCATCGGGCTGTTGCTGAAAAAACACCATGTTCAGGCTGATTCCCAACTGGAAGATACACACCAGAACCGGGAATACACCACCCAGAAACGGGAATCTGATTATGCGTTCTTCTGCCGGCTGGCAGCGGAAGAAGGCATCAGTTTCTGGTTTGAGGATGAAACGTTGTTTTTCAGTGACAGCCATTTGGGAATGACAGCCAATCTGCCTTTGCAATACCAGCCCCAGCCGGATACGGCTCACGGGCAGGATGTGATTTATCAGGTACGCCTTGGCGTGAGGATGGCGCCAAAGCGCAGCATCCACCGGGATTACAATCCAGACAGGCCGCTTTCTCAGGTGTATCAACTGGAGAGCAGCCCGGAATATCAGGCAATGGGCACACTCACACCGTATACCATTTACGAGAGTTACGGCCGTTTTCAGCGGGAAGCCGAAGGCAAACCCTTCGTCAAATACCGCCACGAAGTGCTGAAAAACCAGACCCAAAGCGGCAGTGGTCACAGCAACTGCATTAAACTAATGCCGGGCAAAATCTTCGAAATTGAAAACCATCCCCATACACCGCTCAATACCCGCTGGCAGATTGTCGGGATAAGCCATCATGGTCGCTGCCCGCAGGCTCTGGAAGACAATAGCGGCGAAGGCACAACACTGAGTAACGATTTCAGCTTTATCGATGGTTATGCGGACTGGCGCCCCCCGTTTCATTACAAGCCACTGGCAGACGGGGATGAAAGCGCGACCGTTGTCGGGCCGGAAGGCGAAGAAATTTTCGTCAACAAAGACGGGGCGATTAAAGTACATTTTCACTGGAACCGTTACGACAAGGCCGATGACAGCGCATCCTGCTGGGTGCGTGTGGCCCAGGGCTGGAACGGCAACGGCTTTGGTTTTATGGCGATACCGCGCATCGGGCAGGAAGTGATTGTGTCTTACCTCAACGGCGATATTGACCGCCCGATAGTTACCGGCTGCGTTTACAATGGCCTGAACCGCCCGCCGCTGGATTTACCGGCAGCCAAGACCCGCACCACGTTTAAAACCAAAACCCATAAGGGCGAAGGGTTTAATGAACTGCGTTTTGAGGATGCGAAAGGCAGTGAAGAAGTGTTTATTCATGCGCAAAAGGATATCAACGCGCACATTCTCAATGACGAAACCTATAATGTGGGCCATAACCAGACACACCATATCAAGAATGATGCGCATTTGCGCGTTGATAATGAATACCGGGTACAGGCAAATAATGACATTTCGCTGTCCACCGGGAAAAAGCTCCATATCAAGGCCGACGATGCACTGTTAACGCAAAGTGGCAATGAAATTCACCTGAGTTCCGGCGCTAAAATCGTGATTGATGCGGGTGCTGAACTGACCATTCAGGCGGCAGGGCATTTTCTGAAAATCGATGCAGGCGGGATCACCAGCAGCGCTGTGGTGAACTTCGGCAGTGGTGCGCCCGGCACGGGTTCAGGCTGGGGCGGCAAGTTGCCGGATATGCTGGATAAACTGAAACCAATCAACGTAGCACAGGCTGCGGAGGCTGTCTTGGCATCGCCCCCGGAGAAAATTTGTATCAGTTGCTTAATGAAAGCGGCATTAGGGGGTTCTGCAATGGTTATCAGGGGGCAATCATGATCGCGGTCTCGCAGGAAGAATGGCAGGAATATCAAAAGATACATCCCGATATGAAAAGATACGCACTGGTTGATGGCCTCCAGTATGAACGCCTCTTTGATGAGGAATTGACTTACATTGCGGGCCTGAATAATCCGCTGTTCAGGCGATACCCTGATGCAGAAATTGCCTTTGCCGGGCCGTGGTTGTGTGACATCACGCACGACACGGTACCCATGGCGAAATTTTTAAAACTGGAAAAAACGTTTCCTGCCGTTTCATGGTTGTATACCACACAATCGTTGGATGCACTCACCCGTCATTTTGAGCCTTATCTGAATATTCAACTGGAAAGCGGTGAAACGGCACTGTTGCGTTTTTACGATCCCCGCATTCTGCATCAACTCCCGGATATTTTCAGTCAGGAACAATTAACCGCATTCACACAACCTATTGATGAGTGGAATTATTGGCGGGATGGTCAGTTTTATTCCATGAAAGGAGCACAACAATGATTAAACTCAGCAAGGAACAGGTCGCTAAATTTATTGATGCAGAAGATGAGGCGTATATCACCAAAATTCGGCAACAGATCCAGACAGAACAGGCTGAATCAGTCAGGCACGAAAACGAGCACAGCCTGCATAAACGGCTAAAAGAAGCATATCTGGCTTTGATTGGTATGGGGTTTAAAGAGGAAAAATTGATCCGCTCTTACCTCTATTTTGTTGCATTTAATCGAAATTTTCATAATTCGCCTGAAATTAAAAATATGCTGAAAGCGGGTGATAACCCAGAACAACAATATCGTGACTATCTGCGGGTAGTGGAAAACTTAATGAAAAGGAGAAATTGATATGCCAGGTCCCTTAGTTCTTGGAGCGCCGGCTGCTGGATCTGCTCTTTTAGCTGCTGCTGAATGGACACTTGCTGCCTGCGTAGCAGGATTAGTTGCTGTTGGTATCATGGAAGGTACGAAAGATAAAGAAAAAACAGACGAAAAAGATAAAGCAGAAGCTCGGACTGATGCCATAAGTACAACAAGAGAAAAGTGTGATAAGTGCCCGGCAATAGGTCAGGTTGTAGTGTTTTGGGAAAAGTGTCCATCGTATTCAAATATCACTATCGAGTATCAAACAAGAATTGCCGGAACAACATACGATCCTGCATTGGTTGCCATTCAGACATGGAAGTGCCAAACAGTAAATTTTGATGGCTGGAAACCAGAAAATTGTCTATTTCTAGAAGCTAAGGCTCTGTACGATCAATTTTTTAAAAATGGAGTACCGATGGATTGGTGGAAAGTTAGCAAAAGCGGGCATTTATCCATGATTAATCAAGCAGAAAGGCAACAAGAAGTATGTGATGCATTTGATGGAATTCCAAGATCTCACTGGCACTTTTTGCAACCTATCAGTTTTGCTTACTACACAAGGTGGTTTTCTATCCACCCTAATATTACAGTATTTCATACAATTTAACTTTCATTTTAGTGAGATAATAAATGACCATCTTATCATTAAATATAGAGTTATATACAGACTGGAAAGAACCGTTAACCCCAAAAATGGCTATGACCGATTTGCATAACATCACCCAACAAATGAATACATTTATTGGGAGACATAAAACATGGTATTTATCGGGCAATACACGTCAAGAGGCTTTGCAGCGAGTTGCTTTTAATCAGCTAGGAGCAACAGAAGAAGCAATAAAAGAGTTTAGCGAAGATTACACAGAAGAAAATCCAATAGTTATGGCTGGAGTATGGGATGGAGAAGATGATAACCACTCATGTTCCATTATTTATATGAATTATCGTCGAAAACAATTAGGAAAGACAAAAATAGAATTACATATATCTATTGAAGAAAATGATTTTTATTTCAATCGGTTGGTTAATTTCATTAACCACTTGGTTTTTACTCATAATGCACCACATATCATGGTGGAAAATAAATCGTATAGCATAAAAGGAAAATGTGTTTTCCCAGATAGAATATATGCAGGCTGGATGCTCTACTTACCAAAAGAGATAGACACTAATTTAGTGACAATGGCAGAAGAAATAATACCTGTCACCGACAAAGAGGGGAGGGAAGGCTCTTTGATTATTACAACAAAAGAGATTTTTGACATTAAAAACCAAAATCATATCAACAAGGCTAATGATATTGAGATTTGCTTGCGTGACTTGCAGTTATTACCACTTATGGCAGAGATATAACTATGGCAGGTAAAGCCGTTATCCGGTTAAACGATGCAACTGATCATGGCGGTAAAGTCATTACCGCTATTGACGGATATGTTTATCAAGGGGTTCCGATTGCCGCTAAAGGTGATTTAGTGATCTGTCCAAAATGTAAAGGAATTTTTCCTATTGTGGAAGGCAGTGATGACTTAAAACATCAGGGAAAACCCATTGCATTAAATGGTATGCAAACGGCCTGTGGCGCAAAACTGATTACCAGTCAAGGTGGGTTTTGCGCTTGATATTTATTGTGTAGGAAAAAAATCAGCTTCGAGTTCAGTCACTTCTAGCTGATTATCCCTATATAACATCCAACAGAAATTTACGATTTGGCCTCATCTGGTACATGTCAAATCGTAATTTCCTGTCCAGAGTCTCCTGCACTTAGCTTCTATTTGGTGTAAGTTCCAGAGGGTATGTCTTTAAATCTAGGTAATCCCAATTGTTGCGGCATACCCATTTCATGACTTTGCCCGGTGGTTCTGGATTTCTGGTGAAGGTTTCTACCACTTTGTTGTATTCTTCTGGTGTGCAACGGGCATCACCAAATAGTTGTTGGTTACGCTTGAGTCCAGACAGATCGCCACTCTGTAATTGCGCTAAGTAAACAAAATGGAGTATGTATGGCATTAGGTAGTATTCCAAAATCTCATTGGCATTTTCTACAACCTGTATCTTACTCATATTTTACAAAAGCATTTTCTATATACTCCAATATTAAAACTTTTAATACTGTACTACCTTAGTAATCAAGATAGTTTAAATACATAAAGGAATTTATATATGCCAGTTATACACCCAAGAATAGCATTATTTCATGATATTAAAGAATCCGTCACACCAGAATTAGCATTAGCTGACACGGTTCAACTAATGAATCAAATATATAAAATAAGTAATAATTCACGTGGTTGGCATTTACCTGGGTATAGCGAAGAGGAAATCATAAAAAACAATGTGTTCAATAAGGATGGCATTACTGAATACGCTTTAAATGAATTCATAGAAAGTTATGACAAAGATGATCGGACAATTATCAAGTCACTATTTGATACTCCTGATGTAAATGATTCAGTAGAATTGAAAAATGACATTACATATATTTGCCAAGATGATGTTTATTCCGTTCCTAATAGATTAGGAAAATCCAATATATCTATAAGACTCAACCTTGATAGAAATGAATTTAAATTTGAAAAATTTATTGATTTTTTAAGTAATTTAATATCCGTTCGCTCATCTCCATTTTTATTGGTAGATACAAGAGGATACTCGCTAAAGCAAAAGCAAGTTTTTCCTGATAGGTTGTATGCTGGATGGATGCTCTATTTACCAATAGAAATAGATCCTACCTTACTCCCAATGGCAGAAGAAATAATATCTGTCGCTGATAAAAATGGTGACAAAGGCTCTTTAATTATTACGACAAAAGAGATCTTTGACATAGAAAACCAAAATCATATCAACAAGGCCAATGATATTGAGATTTGCTTGCGTGATTTGCAGTTATTACCACTAATCGCAGAGATATAATTATGGCAGGTAAATCCATTATCCAACTAACAGAAAAGGAGAAATTGATATGTCAGGTCCCTTAGTTCTTGGAGCGCCGGCTGCTGGATCTGCTCTTTTAGCTGCTGCTGAATGGACGCTTGCTGCCTGCGTAGCAGGATTGGTTGCTGTTGGTATCATGGAAGGTACGAAAGATAAAGAAGAAACGGCTGAAAAAGACAAAGCCGAATCCCGAACCGATGCGATGAGTACGACAAGAGAGAAATGTGATAAGTGCCCGGCAATAGGTCAGGTTGTGATGGTTTGGGAAACTACGAAATCGTATTCTGAAATTACTATTGCTTATCAAACAAAAATTGCCGGTACGATGTATAATCCTAAATTAAACTTAATTGAAACATGGCTATGCCAAAGTGTAAATTTTGATGGTTGGAAACCAGGGAAATGTTTATTTCTTGAGGCTAAGGCTAAATATGATCAATTCTTCGAAGATGGTGAACCTAAGTGGTTTTATGAACACTTTAGAAAAAAACCGACAGATATGACTGGACTTGAAAGTATGATTTCGCAAGCTAGTAGACAAAATGAAGTATGCACTTCATTAAATAGTATCCCAAAGTCTCATTGGCATTTTTTACAGCCCGTTTCTTATACATATTTTACCGGGGCTTTTTCTTCTTTCGGATTTACTAATATTATAACATTTAACACATTAATGCCTTGATAATAAAATTTAAAAGGGGTTTAAATATGTCATTTATACATCCAAGAATGAAACTATTTTATGATCTTAGAGAGGAAATAACACCTGAGTTAGTGTTGTCAGATACGTATCAGATAATGAAAGAAATTAATAAACTTAGTAATAGTTCAAGCGGTTGGCATTTACCAGGGTATACTTTAAAAGAAATTCAAGAAAATAATGTGTTTAATGAAAATGGATTAACTGATTATGCCATTGAATGGTATAAAAAAGATTTTGATGAAAATATGAAGTCCATAATAAAAACGTTATTTGATGTTCCTGGAGATGTGAAAAAGAAAAATACTATTATGTATATGTGCCGAGATGATGTTTATTCAAACCCGAATAGATTAGGAAAAACAAATATATCTATTAGCCTTACTCTTGAAAAAGAAAAATTCAATTCATCAAGATTTATTGACTTTATAAAAAATTTAATTTCGCAGAGATGTTCTCCATTCATCATGACGGATATCAAAGGTTACTCTTTAAAACAAAAGCAAGTTTTTCCAGATAGAATACATGCAGGCTGGATGCTTTATTTACCAATAAAAATAGATTATGCCTTAGTTCCAATGGCAGAAGAAATAATATCTGTTACTGATAAAAATGGTGAAAAAGGCTCATTAATTATTACGACAAAAGAGATTTTTAACATCGAAAACCAAAATCATATCAACAAGGCCAATGATATTGAGATTTGCTTGCGAGATTTGGGAATATTACCATTATACTCTGAGGTATAACTATGCTAGGTAAAGCCATTATCCGATTAAACGATGCAACCGATCATGGTGGTAAAGTCATTACCGCTATTGACGGATATGTTTATCAGAGGGTTCCGATTGCAGCTAAAGGTGACTTAGTGACCTGCCCAAAATGCAAAGGGGTTTTTCCGATTGTAGAAGGCAGTGGTGACTTAAAGCATCAAGGAAAACCAATCGCATTGGAAGGTATGCAGACGGCATGTGGTGCAAAACTGATTGCCAGCCAGGAAACGTTCCTTGCTTAGACACTGACGCGCTGCGCTTGTCATCTCCGAGCTATCGGGCTAATACATTAACCCGATAGCTCGGAGAGCTGAAAAAACATAACCGTCACTATCGATTATTTTTATATAACTGCACAGATTTTCACGGGATAACGGGGTAAATGACATATTTATTATATATTTCATTGTGTTACTTTATCCCATATTATCCCAGTCTATCCCGTAACATCATGTCACTAATTTAAATCATTTAAAATTCAATAAATTATAACCTGCCAGAGAAAAATCCTTTTCGGGATAACGTCCACTGTCACAATATCGCTTTATTTGTGATCACAGAATATTACGGGATAGAGCGGGATAATACGGGATAATCAAAATATTTATAACTATCTGATATATATTAAAATTGCTTTCTATTATCCCAATATCCCGTTATCCCAATGTTTTTTCTCCTGCGTGAGTGTCAATCCTCATCCCTGAAAATCAGCACCACAAACCGCCCCTGAGTGCCATTCACTGAAATGGTTTTACTGATAAAACGGTCTTTCTCCGCTTTAACCAACATTCCGGCCTCTTCTAAGGCTTCAAAGCCGGATTTCTTCTGTAATCCCTGTAATATTTCTGCTTCAAATACACTGGGGATAATGTGATATTCCGCCTGTCCGTCATTACGGCGGTTATGCACCAGATACCCGGCAAGATCGCTAATTCTCATGGCGTATGATGTATCAATATCACCATTTGGCCTGCCGTAGGTACCTCCTGTCAGTGAGTTAAGCGGTGCAGACAATCCCATCAGTACGCACAGCATCATTGAGCGGTTGCCTTGCAGCAATGACGCAACGTGTATTTTCCACTCTTCGGTTGTTCCTCTGACCACATAACCGACAATGGCTGATGTGCCACCACTGAACGCTACGGGCATATAGGGCTGACCGATGATTTCACCATCCGGCATGACATATGCTCCACAGTGCCAGCCTGCCTTCTGTGTCACAATCCATTCACGGCGATCGCCACTGCGTTGCAGATGTTCAGCTAAAATAGGCAGCAGACTGTTTTTTACGGTGATGTTCATTCCCCGCGAACGCAATCTTGCCCAACCTACAGGCATCCCGATTTCACGGCGTGGAAGCGCTTCAACAATACATTTTCCTGTTCCTTCCTGACGTAGCTTGATAATGAGATAGCCTTCGCTGCCATCATTACCAATACCCCTCGGTAATGATGATTGTGCCCGGCGTTCCGGTTATCTCTGATACAGGGATAAAACTGCTTTTCTTCTGCGTACCGAAAACAAGGTGTTTTTCTCCATTCGGCTTGATGGTCTGAGCACCCGTGATTGTCCCGTCCAGTGTTTGAGTGATCAGCAATAACGAGCCATCTTTCAATAATCTCTGATTGGGGCATTTCAGCCCCTTTTTCACCAGATATTGAGATTGGCTAGCGATAAGTCAGCATATGTTCCCAAATTCATAGTCCTAGACTTTCCAGCCAATTTATACCTGAAACGCCATGATGGAATTCGGTCAATTTCTCTAAAACGTAAATATAGTCCGTTACCGTCCGCTTTCCCTTCGAATCTTTCACCTGACTTTATCCACGCCCTGATCTCTTTATCAGTGAGTTTTGGCATTATGCAATCTCCAATGAAAAAAGTAGGGATGTACCCAAAATGGTTTTATGAATATTCTATGGGTACACCTCTGGGTACACGCCAATCATGCGCTATTGTGATTCGCTCTGCAATTCCCTGATAACAAAAAAACCAGATATAACAATATACATCTGGCTTTATGATTTTCTCTGAAATGCTAAGAAACGTTATTCAATATTCTGAATCTGCTCGCGCATCTGCTCAATCAGGACTTTCAATTCAATCGCTGAATTCGTCACATCCGCATTAATTGATTTTGACGCCAATGTATTTGATTCGCGGTTAAATTCCTGCATCATAAAATCCAATCGACGGCCGACGGCTTCTTTCTTCTTCAGGATATTACGCGTCTCTTTGACATGGGCATCCAGACGATCCAACTCTTCCGCTACATCAATGCGCTGCGCTAGCAAAAGCAGCTCTTGCTCAAGACGGTTATTCTCTAACTGAATTTGTGCTTCTTCCAGCTTGGTCTGTAAGCGTTCACGTTGCCATTGCAGGATTGCTGGCATTTGTTCGCGGACTTTAACCACTTCCACGGTGACCGCATCCAAACGCTGTTCGATAAGTGCCTTAAGTGCCTGCCCTTCGGTTTCTCGGCTTTGGATAAACGCATCCAATGTCAGATCTAACTCCGCCAGTAATTGTGTGCTGATGGTATCCAGATCTTGCTCTTCGGCAGACATGACACCCGGCCAGCGCAGAATATCTGCCGGGTTAATTTCACCTTCATTACTTTGTTGTTTAACCCAGCTTGCGGCTTCGACCAGTTGTTTTGCCAGTTTTTCATTCAGAATTAACGAGCCTTGAGCACAGGTATCCAGTTCAAAACGCAGGTTACATTCCACTTTTCCGCGAGTCAGACGGGAACGAATGCGCTCACGGATGACAGGTTCAAGGCTTCTGAATTGCTCTGGCAGGCGAATATAAGTTTCCAAGTAACGCTGATTGACAGAGCGTAGTTCCCAAGCTGCGTTTCCCCAATCTGCCTTGATATCTCGCCGTGCAAAAGCAGTCATACTACGGATCATAATTCGTTCCCAATTTATAAAATGATGGGCAGATTATAGCGCTCCATGTAGATGCAGGATAGGCATTCGCCGCTTTAGGCCGTATAATGCGCCCCCAATAATGTTTTAACAGCGGAGATAACACTATGAGCTTAGTAGGAAAGCGTCCGGCGGGAAGAGCAGCAGGGCAGATGCGTCCTATTAAAATGACCCGTCATTACACCAAACATGCAGAAGGCTCGATTCTGGTGGAATTTGGGGATACCAAAGTGTTGTGTAATGCCTCCGTTGAAGAAGGAATTCCACGTTTCCTGAAAGGCCAAGGGCAGGGTTGGATCACAGCCGAATACGGCATGTTGCCACGGGCGACCAATAGCCGTAATGCACGCGAAGCTGCCAAAGGTAAGCAAACTGGCCGTACGATGGAAATCCAACGCTTGATCGCACGTTCGCTGCGTGCTGCGGTGGATTTGAAAAAGTTGGGTGAATTCACTATTACGCTGGATTGTGATGTGATTCAGGCAGATGGTGGTACTCGTACCGCCGCTATCTCTGGCGCTTGTGTGGCACTGGTCGATGCCCTGAATAAGCTGGTTGCGGATGGCAAGCTGAAAGAAAGCCCACTGAAAGCGATGGTTGCGGCAGTGTCTGTCGGTATCGTTGAAGGCGAAGGCCGTTGTGATCTGGAGTATGTCGAGGACTCTGCGGCTGAAACTGATATGAACATTGTCATGATGGATGATGGCAGAATGATTGAAGTGCAGGGCACGGCGGAAGGTGAACCCTTCAGCCATGATGAACTGCTCTCACTGCTCTCTCTGGCTAAAGAGGGATTGGCAACTATTTTTGAAGCGCAGCGGGATGCCTTGGAACAAGAACCATTAAAATAATAAATTTATCAGGCGGCTGAACAGTCGCCTTTTTTATGTCTGCAATATAGTAAAAATCAATGAGGAGAAACTCCAATGAAAGCCTATCAGCGCGAATTTATTGAGCTGGCACTGAAAAAACAGGTACTGAAATTTGGCGAATTTACGCTGAAATCAGGTCGAAAAAGCCCATATTTTTTCAATGCAGGTTTGTTTAATACCGGACGTGATTTGGCGTTGATTGGTCGTTTCTATGCAGCAGCACTGCTGGATAGTGAAATTAAGTGTGATTTGTTGTTTGGGCCGGCTTATAAAGGGATCACGATTGCGACCACTACTGCTGTGGGATTAGCGCAACATCATGATATCGATATGCCTTATTGTTTTAACCGCAAAGAAGCCAAAAATCATGGTGAAGGCGGAGCGCTCGTTGGCAGCCCACTGCAAGGCAATGTCGTCGTTGTGGACGATGTCATTACAGCAGGGACAGCAATTCGTGAATCAATGGAAATTATTAAGCAGCACGGAGCAACGCTGTCTGGTGTGATTTTGTGTCTGGATCGTCAGGAACGTGGACGTGAGACGCTTTCAGCTATTCAGGAAATTGAGCGTGACTATCAATGTCAGGTTTTTTCCATCATCACTCTGAATGACTTGGTAAGCTACTTGCGTGAAAATCCAGAGATGCAAATTCATCTGGAAGCGTTGGAAGCTTATCGCAAAGAATACGGTATCTGATGGTGTAAGCGTTGGTAGTTGGTAATGGTAGTTGGTAATTAATAAGACCAGATGAAAAAAATCCCTCGCCCAAGGGTGGGCGGGGTGAGTAGTAGAAATGGCATCCGCACATTACACACTATTCTGTACATTACACACCATTCTGTGCATTAAACACTATTCTGTGCATTAACACTATTCTGTGTATTAACACTATGTGGTACTGATTGCGATAGTGATACCATCATTGAGTGACTTTGCAGCGAACTCAACTCGCTGGACATGTTAACACAACTTACTGAAAAAACCGCACGTTATCATCATTACCTATATGAATATAGGCAATTAGGTACAGTGATAATCTATTGCAGTTGGGTCAATATCAATGGCCAGCGTATTTCAAACTCGGTTGTTGGGCGATAGCGAAATTCAGAGCGGACAAAACGGGAGAGCATCCCTTCACAAAACGCCAGCAACTGTGATGCCAATATGGTCTCATCATAATTGAATCCCTGACCATCACGGATTTTTTTCTCTTTTAAGATCTGACGAAGCTGTGCTTCAATGCGATCAAATAGCTGGTTGATGCGGCCTTGTAGCCTATCCTGTTCGAACATCAGCGCATGACCAGTCATGATGCGGGTTAATCCAGGGTTTTTCTCCGCAAAGCCTAAAATTAGGATTAGGATTAACCGAATGCGGGCAATGGTGTCTTTCTCATCTTGCAGGATCAGGTTGATGCGTGAAATTAAGGAGTCTTCAATAAACTCAATCAGGCTGTCAAACATCCGGGTTTTGCTGGGAAAATGACGGTAAAGTGCAGCTTCAGAAACACCAATGCTTGCGGCAAGTTTTGCCGTAGTAATACGCTGGCTGCCATCACTGGACTCCAACATATGCGCTAGTGCCTGCAAAATTTCTTCACGCCTGTTTTTCTTCTTTGTACGTTCTTTTTCTGCCATGTCTGATAAGACCCCTGCTAAAACAGCAAAAACAAATCCAGCTATTTCTCGCCACAATGTCATTCCTGAAAGATGTGATTGCTGGCAAAAACAGCTTCAGGAAAAAACATTGTGGGCAAAAAATATGAAAATCGGTTGACGGTATCAGGCTCTATGGAAAGTTATTGACGACCGGAATGACCAAAACCACCAACACCGCGTTTACTGGTTTCGAAGTCTTCAACCAAATTAAATTCAGCCTGTACAACGGGCACGAAAACCATTTGGGCGATGCGCTCGCCGGGTTCGATGGTGAATGTTTTATCACCACGGTTCCAAACTGAAACCATCAATTGCCCCTGATAATCAGAGTCAATAAGACCTACCAAATTACCCAGAACAACGCCGTGTTTGTGACCTAATCCAGAGCGAGGAAGAATAACCGCAGCTAATTGTTCATCCGCGATATGGATAGCGATTCCGGTTGGCAGAAGTTCAGTCTGGCCGGGAGCCAGTTCCACTGCATTATCCAGACAAGCACGTAAATCTAAACCCGCAGAGCCAGGTGTAGCATAAGTCGGTAAAGGAAAATCTTGCCCGATGCGGGAATCAAGGATTTTAACGTCGATTTTTTTCATCATAGCGTTTAAATATCTCGTCTAATAAGCGGTGGCTGAGTTGTAATTTACCACTGTGGGGTAAATGAACGCTACCATCATGCCAGAATAGATGTAGTGCATTGGTATCACTGTTGAAACCGTGTCCGGCCAGAGATACATCGTTCGCGCAAATCAAGTCAAGATGCTTTTGCTTGAGTTTTCCGCGGGCGTATTCTTCCACATTCTGGGTTTCGGCTGCAAATCCAACGACAAATGGACGGTTTTTTTCCATTGCGGCAACGCCCGCTACAATGTCTGGATTTTTGACGAGTGTAAATGTGACTTCATCACCCCGTTTTTTGATTTTTTCGGTTGCTGTTTGCTTGAAACGGTAGTCAGATACGGCCGCGCAGCTAATGAAAATATTCTGTGAAGCTGCTGTCGCCTGAACCTGTTCATTCATTTCCAGTGCGCTGGTTACATCAATACGTTTGACGCCTGAGGGTGTCGGTAAATTAACCGGACCGGTAATCAATGTGACTTCTGCGCCACGTTCTGCCGCCACTTGTGCGATGGAGAAGCCCATTTTTCCTGAACTGTGATTGCTGATAAAACGAACGGGATCTAAGGCTTCACGGGTTGGCCCTGCGGTAATCGTTATATGCAAGCCAGAAAAATCTGGCTTGGTGTTGAAATGTTGCGTTGCGAGTTCAACAATCGCCATGGGCTCCAGCATTCTTCCTGGCCCAACATCACCACATGCCTGGCTGCCTTCATCTGGACCCCAAATTAATACATTACGCTCTTTCAGCACGTTCAGATTATGTTGGGTTGCCTGCGCTCGATACATCTGCTGGTTCATTGCGGGAGCAACCGCAATAGGGGCTGCGGAGGCCAAACAGAGAGTGGTAACTAAATCATTCGCCATACCTGCGGCCAGACGGGCGAGCAGATCCGCTGTAGCCGGAGCGAGAATAATTAAATCAGCCCATTTTGCCAGTTCAATATGCCCCATCGCGGCTTCGGCTGCTGGATCTAGAAGATCATCGGAGACGGGATAACCTGAAACAGCCTGTAATGTGAGCGGAGTAATAAAAGCTTCTGCGGCGGGAGTCATAACGACACGTACCTGCGCCCCGCGATCACGTAATCGGCGTACCAGTTCGGCTGTTTTGTAAGCAGCAATGCCTCCGCTGATACCGAGGACGATTTGTTTACCAGAAAGCTGATTCCCAGAAAGTTGTGTGCCGGAAAATCCTGTCATTTTGATTGTCCAGATGTAAGTTGCAATTCCTTAAGATTCTACCATAAGAAAATATTGAGTTGAGAAGCGGGTCTATTTAGCTACTCGAAAATGATAAGTTTGCGAAGCGCTGCGCAAGCCATGAAAATGAGGCTGGCGATGATTTTTTCATCATGGGATAGTGAATATGTGAATGTGAGTAGGTGAATATTGGATGGATTATTGAGGGGGAGGGGTATATGGATATCATGATGATGGAGAAAAGTGATGAATTGCATTCAAACCTTGCTCCCCGGGAAAAGCTGCTGGCTTATGGTGCGGTTTCTCTAACGGATGCTGAGTTGCTGGCTATCTTTTTGCGTACAGGCGCCAGAGGTGTTCCTGTTGTGCAGATGGCGGATTATCTTTTGAAATCATTCGGCTCGCTTTATCACCTGCTGTCTGCTGATTATGCCGACTTTTGTTCACATAAGGGCATGGGAGCGTGTAAATATGTCCAATTGCAGGCGGTATCTGAACTGGCAAAACGTTTTTTCTCCAGCCAGTTTGTGCATGAAGATATTATGAGCAGTCCTACGATGACTCAAAATTATTTGCAGGACTTGTTGTCCTGGCAAGATCGGGAAGTATTTGTAGTGCTGTTTTTGACGAATCAGAATAAAGTCATCTGTCATGACGAAATGTTTAAAGGAACGATAAACAAAGTTGAAGTTCATCCGCGTGAAATTGTGAAACAGGCGGTTAAAGTTAATGCAGCATCAATCATCCTTGCCCACAATCACCCTTCCGGCAATCCAGAACCGAGTCTGGCAGACAAATTGGTGACAGAAAAAATTATTGAGGCTTGTGACTTAGTTGGCGTTAAAGTTTTGGATCATATCGTTATTGGTAAACAATATTGTGTTTCATTTATGGAAAGAGGTTGGATTTAATACGGTTTTTTCACGATACGATCAGATCTTAGTTGTTCGGGACTTGAGCATAAACGAATGAGGGCGTATACTACGCCACCTTTGAGGATCTTGGGTTTGACGAGAAGAGCCTATCTCAGTAAGTTTTTTACTGAGAAAATGTGAATCTTTTCAGTGCGTTCTTTTCGGTAAAGAGTAAAGGCGTTTTTTTAGTAGCGAAAATGTGCTGAGATGGGCTCCTAAGCCTGACGAGGCGGTCACACCCAATACAAAGCTCGAGCTGATTTGATTTTTGGAGAATAGACATGTCCCGAGTCTGCCAAGTTACTGGCAAACGCCCGGTGAGTGGTAACAACCGCTCCCACGCATTAAATGCGACTAAGCGTCGTTTTCTGCCTAACCTGCACTCTCACCGTTTCTGGGTTGAGTCTGAGAAACGCTTTGTAACTCTGCGTGTATCTGCTAAAGGTATGCGTGTGATTGATAAGAAGGGTATCGACACAGTTCTTGCTGAACTGCGTGCCCGCGGTGAGAAGTACTAAGGAGCTGAAAAATGGCTAAAGGTATTCGCGATAAAATCAAGCTGGTTTCTTCTGCTGGTACTGGTCACTTCTATACCACTACGAAGAACAAGCGTACTATGCCTGAAAAACTGGAAATGAAAAAATTCGATCCAGTTGTTCGTCAGCATGTAATGTACAAAGAAGCTAAAATTAAATAATTTTAGTGGATTAAAAAAACCCAGCATAATGCTGGGTTTTTTTATATCTGTTTGTCGATAGTGCCTCAATAGTCTGATGGAAATCAGGTTATGCGTGGACGCCATACACTGTTCAGTTATACTAACGCGCATTTTTAATTCTTAACCGTCAGGCGTGACTCTAAAATGGCTAAAAAAACCTTGAATATCTTACACACAGAATCATCGTGTGGTTGGGGTGGACAGGAGATTCGTATCCTGACCGAATCTCAGGGCATGATGCAGCGTGGTCACCATGTCGTTATCGTTTGTTGTCCAACTTCAACCCTTTACCGTGAAGCCCACCATTATGGTGTACCTGTCGTTGCGTTGCCGATTGAAAAAAAACGCCTTTCTTGCTTGCGGGTCATGCGTCGTTGGCTAAAGACAGAAGGCCGTCGATTTGATGTAATCAATACGCATAGTTCCACGGATTCCTGGCTGGTAGCTGCGGCATGTGCCACATTAAAAGATACGCCTGCAATAGTTCGAACCCGCCATGTTTCAACCCATGTTTCAACATCTATAGCAACTCGTTGGTTATATTTGGGCTCTTGTCAGCATATTGTGACAACCGGGGAAAAATTGCGTCAATATCTGCATTCTCATAATGCTTATCCACTTTCTCATATGACTTCTGTACCAACAGGGATCGATTTGACGCGTTTTCACCCTGAAAACAAGCAGCAGAGCCGTCAGCGTATTGGCATCAAAGATAAGCCCACGCTTGGTATTGTTGCTACGATGAGAACCTGGAAAGGACATCGTTATTTACTTGATAGTTGGAAAGTCCTGCACCAACGTTACCCAGACTGGCAATTATTGTTGGTGGGAGATGGCCCTCAGAGAAAGAACTTAGAACCCTATGTTCATCAGGAAGGTTTGACTGAGAGTGTTATTTTTCTTGGCAATCGGCAGGATGTTCCTGATTGTTTAAATGCGATGGATATATTTGCCTTGCCTTCTTTCGGCAATGAAGGTGTGCCACAAGGCATCATGCAGGCAATGGCATGTGGATTGCCTGTCGTATCTACGTCAGTGGGGGCGATTGCAGAGGCAGTGATTGATGGGGACACAGGATTTATTATCGAACCCAAAAATGTCGAACAATTAACAGAAAAATTGAATTTTTTAATCAATAATGAAGCGCTGCGCTTACGAATGGGAAATGCGTCATTAAAGCGGGCCACCGACTTATTTAGTATGGATAATATGTTAGAAAAAATGGAGTCTATTTTTTATCGTAGTATGGATAGTAAGTGATGATATTTTGTTTATATTGTATTAGTTAACAATTTGGGTTGTGTATTCGATATTTTTTAACCATATGAAATATATTCAATTTAATTTCATATGGCTGTCACGTTTATTTATCGTCAAATAGAACATCCAATCACTTTGTTGTATAGTGCTTCGTTATACCGTCTTTTTATATAGCGCTTTCAGGCCAATGCTTGAATTGACAACTTAATGTTCATTATTATGCAACCCAAAAATATTTTAATTATAAATATTGCCCGTTTTGGTGATACCTTACTGGTGACGCCCGTCATTCGTGCATTAAAAGCAAAGTGGCCGAAAGCAAACATTGATATATTTGCGCATAAAAAAACAAAAGAAATCCTTGAAAATATACCGGAATTAAATGAATTAAAGGCTTTTTCGAAAGGAAAAGCCAAGTGGAGCGGCTGGTTTTCTCGCCGGAATTATGATTTGGCCTTGGTATATGGCAATGATAAGTCACTGTTACAATACGCCAAACGTAAAGCAAAATTAACGGTGTATTTTTCGCTTATCGCTGAAGCAAAATCCAATGAGTACACTGTGGCGAAACCGCAGGAACTTATGCCAGCACAGCAAGAGCGAGCTTTATTGATTAATGCGCTTGGGGTTGAGGTAACTGATTGGCGTTTGCAGTATTGTATGAGCCTGAGTGAAGAGGAATATGCCAGAGATTTTCTTCGGAGGCAGGGATTAGAACAGCAATTGAAAATTGGTTTTCAGCTACAGAGTTTTCCAGCAAAAGCCTATCGTGACTGGCCTGTAGAACACTTTTACGAATTGGCCCAACGTATTTATCGCGATTATCCGCATGCGCATATTTTACTGTTGGGCAGTAAGGATGGTGAAGAGAGTGCGCAAATACTCGCTGAAAAACTGGGAACAAGCAGGTGTTCATCGTTGGCGGGCAAAACGACAATGCGCCAGAACGCGGCAATAATGAGCCAACTTAATTTATACGTTGGTGTTGATACTGGAACGACTCATCTGGCGGGGGCATTAGGGATACCCATGGTTGCCCTGTACCATAGCTTCCATCCCGGCCGTTTTCTCGCTCCTCAGCAACACCCCAAATTGGCAATAATTGAACATCCGGTAGATTACAATCAGGCAACCCGGAAAGATACAATGTCAGCAATATCAGTGGATCAAGTTTGGCATTCTGTTCAGAACTTGCTGGAAAGCGAATGAAAGGATATTGAATAAAAATGAAAATAGGATTTATCGATGTGACTGTTACCATGTCGTATGGCGGCATTCAAACTGCAGTTTGGGAGTTGGCTAAGGCTTTGACGGATGCTGGGCATGAAATCCATATTTTTGGTGGTACGGGTGATGTTCGCCCAGCATTAGGTGGACGAGATATCCATATTCATACTTTCCCGTTTGTTCCCAGAGAACGCGTGTTTAACATCGGACGTCGTTTTCAACGCATTGTTGAGCGCTATTCTTTTGCCCGCCATGCCCGCGAAGCCGTTATTGCCGAGAATTTTGATTGGGTGATTTTGACCAAACCCTTTGATTTCTTTTGGCCTGGAATGATGCCTAAAACATCCCGCACTAAATTTTGCTATATGAGTGGTGGAACCAGTTTTTTTAAAGGGGATAGGCTATTAGGTAAGAAAATATCTGCATGGGTTGCCTGTAGTCATTTCAATGCCTGGCAAATTCAGCATCACTTTAAGCAATTCCCAGGCGTCATTTATAATGGCGTGGATATCGATAAATTTAATCCTGCTGACTCTGGCGTTCGAACTCGATTAGGCATCAGTGAAGAAACGTTCCTGTTAACGTTTGCTGGCCGGTTGGTGGGCTGGAAAGGAATGAAAGTAGCCATTGATGCAATGGCTTTACTGCGGGATAAGGATATAAAGTTATTGATTATTGGTGCCGGTGACGATTTGAAACTGCTGGAAAAACGAGTTTCTGCATTGCAATTGGAAAAATCTGTCATTTTTCATCCACCTGTTGGCCATGATCAATTACCTGAATTTTACGCTGCGGGGGATGTGGGTATTTTCCCTAGTATTGGCGATGAGGCATTTGGTATCACTATTGCTGAAGCGATGGCATGTGGGCGTCCTGTGATTGCCAGTTATATTGGAGGAATACCTGAGGTAGTGGGTAATGAGAACCAGGCTGGTATTCTGGTCCCCCCTGGCGATGCCTCGGCTATTGCTGATGCGGTTAATCATCTCTTGTCTCTACCGGATAGAGGGCAAGAGATGGGCAAATATGCCCGTCAGAGGATTGAAACGATGTATACTTGGGAACATTCAGCGAATCGCTTATTAAACGCCCTCAAAAAATAATGAAAATCGCGTATATTGATCCTTACCCTGTCCCGGATTATCGGGTTGCATCACTGCAAATTTTGCAGAACGTAGATGCTTTTACTCGTCAGGGCCATAATGTTTGCTTAATTACCCCAAAAGGCCAAAGCCAGGTTGAGGAGATTCTTGGGAGATCATTACCGCCTGCATCAGAGCTAATCGCCTTGCATAATATACGCAGAAAATGGTATTTCCCTTTGAATACCCAGAAACTGTTTTATATTCAGGTTTCTCGCTGGCTCAAAGAGAATCAGGTTGATGCTGTTTTTACCCGCAATATAAAGATGGCGAATTACCTGTTGTGTAATCATCCGAGCATTCCTCATTTCTTTGAAAGCCACGAAGTATTTGCTCAGTCATTCAAAGAGTCCCATGATCTGGTCAGTCGCAGAAACCAGCGTAAATATCAGAAACTGAGAAAAATCGAACAGCAGGTTTATGAATGCTCTACGGCTGTTTTTGTTCTGACTTCACTATTGCGCGAAGATATTTACAGGCAGTATGGTGTCAAAACGCCTATTGTTGTGGCACCTGATGGTGTTGATATGCTGGCGGTTGAATCGACAAAACAGATGCTTTCTGACAGAGAACATAAAACAGGGGCTCCAACTCAGGTGCTTTATTTAGGCAGTTTACATCGCTGGAAGGGGGTTCCTACCGTAATGAAAGCGATGTCTTATCTTGATAATGTTGCGTTGAATATTGCCGGTGGTACTTCTGAACAAATTGAACGATTACGACAAACGGCCGAACAGATTGGCGTAAATGATAAAGTCAATTTCCTTGGTTTTGTCCAACCTAAAAAACGCTTTCAGGTTATCGCTGATAGTGACATTTGTGTTCTGCCACTAACAAAAACCAGTATCGGTAGTCGTTACACCTCCCCTCTCAAACTTTTTGAATATATGTCCATGGGTAAACCAGTGGTTATTTCTGACTTCCCTTCTATTCGCGATGCTGTCGATGAAAAAGCAGTAAATTTTGCTGATAGTGAGAATGCAGAAAGTTTTGCGGAACAAATCCAATGGCTGATTAATCATCCCGCTGAAATGAAAGCAAAAGTTGAGCATTCGCAACGACTGGTTGCGGAACGTTTTAACTGGGATCAACGAGCGAAGTTGATTACCAAAGTGATTGCGGAAAAGTTATTTCAGTGACCACCTAATTGAACTAAGAAACATATAAAACCAGTCCATGCACAACGAATGGTATGGACTGGTATTTTGTTGATTAATTTATTTTTTTTCGATTGTTTTTTTGTTATACAACGCAATCATTAAGCCAAATAAGATACCTATCTCATTGAGATAGGCGTTTTCAAAAGCGCCCCTGACAATGAACAAACTAATGAAAGCGGTTAGAAGGATAAGTGCCGCTTGTCGAGTGACGCCACTGTGTTGACGAATGATCCGGCTTCCCGTCAGTAGTGCTGAAACTGTCATCACGAATGTCGTTATCAGGCCGAGAATGCCTGCGGAGAACCAAAGAGATAAAAAGACATTATGTGGGCCAATTGAATTTCTAAATGTCCAGTCAGGATAGTCTGCCACTCGGCTATTATAAACTTGGTGATAAACTTTATTGCCAAAACCATATCCCTTGACGGGGTTTTCCATGATCAGAGACCATGCAGAACCTTGAGTGCCGTTGCTATAGCGATAACTACTGTCTGTTTGGGTGAGTTTATGGAGCAATAACCGGGTATTTGGGTTAGATGCAGTTACCCAGTGTGTGGCACCAGCCAATAATCCCAAACATATTACAGCGGTGAGAGTGAGTTTCCACTCTTTGTTAATTGTGATGATAAATACAGTCGCTGCCACAATGGCAACCCAGGCCCCACGAGAAAGTGTTCCAAGCAGTAAAAATAGACTAATCGCTGAGGCGATAATCAAGAGTGACCAACTTAGCAGTGAGTGTTTTTTCCATAACGCCCAAGTACATAACAATACAGGGAAATAAAAAATAAACCCGTAGGAAAATTCACGGTGATTGTAATTTATAAAGGGCATTTCCTCCGTTGCGTAGTAGTTGATGATGTATTTCACAATATCTGCCAGCGAAATAGCGATCATCCCGATGATAAATGTAACCAGAATCATCTTCGCAATACGTTCTTTGCTTTCTTGATACAGCACAATCGGGAAAGTAAAACTGAATAGCAGTAATCCATTTAAGATGGGTTTGTTCATTTCTTTGAAACTCAAAGCAGAGTCAATTGAGATTCCAACAGAATAGAACATCGCCAGAACGAACAGTAAAATGGATAAGAATAAATGACCCCGTAGTGAACTCACTACTTGGCGAAAGTCTTTTACCAAATAGTATAGTGCTGTTATACAAATTAGGGTCATAACAAGATTTTTATATCTTGTGATATCAGGTAGATAAACAAGAATAATATACAGCCCAACAATGGATAAATTCCATAAGGACTTCTTGCTGTTAATTATGTCAAAGCTATTTTTTATATTAAGCATAGTGATTAATCTATTTTCTCGACTATCCCAACCAAATTTGGCTGCAAATAATACATGAAAACGGTATTGTAATCTGCTGAGATGCAATGTCGTAGATAATTTATTTAAGGAGCCGGTATGCCGGAGCTACCAGAGGTGGAAACCAGCCGCAGGGGGATTGAACCTCACTTGGTTGGTAATGTAATCCAATATGCCGAAGTCAGAAATTCACGTTTGCGTTGGCCTGTTGCCGAGCAAATCATGAAACTTTCAGATAAGCCCGTGCTCAGTGTTCAGCGTCGGGCAAAGTACTTATTGCTTGAGCTGCCTGAAGGCTGGATTATTATTCATCTGGGTATGTCGGGCAGTTTACGTATTTTGTTGGATGAACTTCCGCCAGAAAAGCATGATCATGTCGATTTGATTATGGCTGATGGCAAAATTCTCCGTTATACCGATCCCCGGCGTTTTGGTGCATGGTTGTGGAGTGACAATCTAAACGCGTGTTCTGTACTGGCTCATTTAGGCCCTGAGCCTCTTTCTGATTTGTTTAATGGTGAATACCTTTACTCTCTTTCGCGTAACAAAAAGACAGCTATCAAACCTTGGCTAATGGATAACAAAGTTGTTGTTGGTGTTGGCAATATTTATGCCAATGAAGCGTTGTTTGTTGCGCGTATCTTGCCTGAGCGCCCCGTAAATTCACTGACGCAGCAAGAGGCCTATTTATTGGCCGATATCATTAAACAAATATTGCAACGTTCGATAGAACAAGGCGGGACGACGTTGAAAGATTTTCTGCAATCTGATGGCAAACCGGGATATTTTGCTCAGGAATTGTTTGTTTACGGCAAGAAAGGCGAACTTTGCCCACGCTGTGGCGGAGAAAGTGGTGAGAAAATTGAAAGTGTAAAATTGGGGCAACGCAGTACGTTTTTCTGTCGCCAATGCCAGCATTAAAGCGGCTTGGCGGCTAAGAAGGGAACTAAAGTGCCTGAGGCACGATCAAAGTTTTTGCTAAAGAAAACAAAATGGTGGGGATCCTCAGGCATATATATAGAAGAACTTTGCTGCTACGTCGATGACTTTTGCCAAAAATTTATCCCTCTCTGGCATCAACAGCTCATTGAAAGTGGATTACTCAAACGGCGCCGCGAACCCACTTTAACCCAGTGATCAAGATGTTTTATATTGGAAATTCACCATTCCAAAGCTCACAGATCAGCCAATAAATGTTGCTTTCGCCACCAGTCAAGCAAAAATAGTTAGAAAAAATGAATAATTATCTATAAAGTACCATCCGTAGTTTAAGGCGCTTTGCATCTCAGCATGAAGATCTTACGATACTAATTGACTACAGGATAACCTATATATGAGTACCCTCAAAGAGCACAAAACAGAGAGATAAGCCGCAGCAACCCTAGTTTTTTCGGTTGTTGCGGCGTCCTCAAGAACCACTCAATTCTATGAGCACGCCGCCAATTCCTTAACTTTAGGAGATGGATTCGTGCACTCAAAAGATTTTTCCTGGCAATATTCTCTTACCGCCACAATATTACTGTTATCACCATTCGATTTACTGGCATCACTGGGTATGGATATGTATCTGCCCGTCGTTCCTCTCATGGCCGATGTACTTGATGCCGGAACAGGGACGATCCAGTTAACATTGACTGCATACCTGATTTTGTTAGGAGCTGGTCAGCTTCTATTTGGCCCGCTATCAGATCGGTTCGGTCGCCGCCCTGTTTTACTCAGCGGTGGGATTGCTTACATTGCGGCTTCATTCGGTCTCTCCATGACTTCATCATCAGAAGTCTTTTTGGGTTTCCGGGTTATTCAAGCCTGTGGGGCTTCGGCATGTCTCGTAGCCATGTTCGCGGCTATACGCGATATCTATTCGGGTCGTAAGGAAAGCAACATCATCTATGGCCTGTTCGGCTCTATGCTTGCCATAGTTCCGGCAGACACCATTATTAGTAGTGAAGAGCATGACTAATAAATCTATATATAGAATGTAAATTTACTAAAATTTTTCTTCACATTATTGACCTTACCCTTAGGGGAAGCTTTATCTTTTTAAAAATAACCTAAGGAGAACCGCATGAAAAAAACGTTAGTTTTTGCATCAATAGTTGCCAGCACACTTATTTTCAGTGCCGTAGCAAATACAAATACCGATACGATGAAAAAGGAACTTAATGCTTCAATGACAAAAATGCATGATGATATGCATAAAAGTATGGTGGCAGATAATGCTGATCAAGCTTTTGCTAAAGGCATGTTGGCGCATCATATCGGAGCGGTTGAGATGGCTGAAATAGAGCTTAAGTATGGCAAAGATCCAGAAATGAGACAGCTTGCAGAAAATATTATCAGAGCACAGGATGCTGAGATTAAACAAATGCAAACATGGTTAGAGAAAAATAAGAAATAATCTTTTATCCCTCTGAATCTTAATCCTAAAAAGCCAGTGGGAAATCTGTTTCTACTGGTTTTTCTTATACCTCTTTCTTCAATTTATTGTCGTTATTAGTACGAATGTGATGAATATTGGCGATAATTCAATTTCATTATTATTAATAATAATGAATCTATTGATATTAAAAAACAATTTATATCGGCGGGGATAAATTCCCCACCCAAATACCAAAAAACAATTACCAATCGCCTGAAGCTCCACCACCGCTACTTCTGCCGCCACCGCCGGAAAAATTATCATCATCATTACGATCAGAACTACAGCCCCCAAGCAAGCCCCCAAAAAGGCTGCCGAACAGGCTTTTCAATAATGACATCACGGACGAGATCAGAAAAAACACCAGAATCACGGGTAACAGGATAATGAGCAGATAAAACTCTGCCGGAATGGAAGAAAATAACCCAATAAAGTTCAGTACATAGGTTCCTACCGCGATAGTCAGAACACTCTTGATAAAACGCTTAAACCAATGCCCTGTACGAAAAACTTTCAGTGGCAGTAAGATTATACTCACCAACCAAAAACCCAGTAGCATAAAGATATCTTTGCCGGATATCTTGCTGAATGCGCCATCGCCTTCTTCAAAAGCCTGAACAATCTTCGCCGTTTCTTTCTGTGCTTCCGCTTGTTCGGATTTTTTCAGCCACGTACCAATTGAATCAATTGCCTTGCTAATTCCCTGATAATAAGCGCCTTCTTTGAAAGCCGGTTTCACATCCTGCAACAAAATGAGTGTAACCTTGCCATCGGATAATTTACGTTCTAAACCGGAGCCAACTGCAATACGCATTTTATGGTCATCAGAAGCGATCACAAACAAGATGCCATCATTGCGTTCTTTATTGCCTAACTTCCATTTATCAAATACACGGGAAGCAAATTCCTCAACAGTATCACTGCCCGTCGTCGGAATAATCAGGACTGCCATCTGTACTTTTTCTTCAGATTGCAACTTTTTCAGTTTTCGGGTCAGGCCCTGACGCTCTTCTTTCGTTAGGACTTCAGAGATATCCGTCACGCGCTTGCTTAATGCAGGAATATCAACGGTTGTTGTTTCTTGTTTTATCTCTCTGGCTGATGCGTTGCTCATGCCAATGAGCAATAAAAACAGTATAAAAAATTGTTTAATTATCAATAAATAACTGCGTTTCGGCTCTGTCATTCGGATACGACAACCATTCTTTGGCCTAGGGGAAATAACTAACATCAAATATCCTTATCTCTTATTTATGGAATTAATCATCACTATTATATGAATATCTCCCTCTGCACATCATGAAAAAACGGCATTATTTTTTCGATAATGCCGTTAATAATAAATTTATTCCCCTACTTTAATTCTTGCTGATTTATACGCAGTCAATAATGCCAATACTGGTGCGATAGAGAAGAGTAGAAATAACCAATGGGAAGAAGAAGCCGCGCCCTCCACGCCACCGGGCTGATAAAATCCAAATATATTGGTGACCATCCCAGCCAGTGCGGAACCGAATGCGGTGGCAAATAGCTGAACAGTAGTAATGGATGAACCCGCAATGTTTTTATCAGCGTCACTGGAAACTTGCAAAATACGGGTTAAAAGATGAGGCCAACCAAAACCGACGCCAAAACCAAACAACCCCAATCCCAAAATGATCGATAATATTATTTGCCACTCACCTGCTGATTGATAGGGCAACATCACAAGCAACAGAAGCATGCCAATCAACATGAAGACAGGGCCACTCACAATTGAAAAACGCATTCTCGCACCATGCCAGCTAGCGCTGAGCATTTCCCCTAGCGTCCAACCCAATGCGGCGGTCGCAACCATATAACCAGACACCAAAGGCGATTGCCCATGCAGTACCTGCAAAAAATAGGGAACGAAAACATCACCCGCCAAACCTATCACCAGAAGTGATAAGGTGGTGAATAAGACCAAGTGGGGAGAGCGCAAACTCAACGCATTTTCGGGCAATAATCTCGCTGAAGTTCTGCGTTCATGGGCAATCAATAAAGATACCAATACCACCGCCGTCACTATGCCGATAATATTGATACGCACATCTTGTGACAAACTTCCTGAGGAAACAGCGAGTACGGAAGCGGATAACAGAATAAGCTGCACAATCGGCAATGCCGTTTTGGTTGTATCCTGTACCCGTTTTTTGGGCAAAATCTGATAAGTGAACAAAGCATACAGTAAGGTAATGGGTAACATAATGCCAAACGCATAACGCCACACGTTCATTTCAGCGAAAATGCCACCCACAGCCGGCCCGATTAAGGTTGCCACGCCCCACACCCCTGAAATCAATGCCATAGCCCGGGGCCAGAGTGATTGTTCAAACACCAGATTAACCATCAAGTAGGAAAGTGCAAATAAAAACCCACCCCCTAATCCCTGAATGGTTCTTCCAACCAGCATGATTTCCATTGTGGGTGCTAAAGTGCAGAATAAACTGCCGGTGAAAAAAACCAAACTCGCAACCAAATAAGCATTTCTTGCGCCTGATGCACTGAGTACTCTCGCGGAAAGAACAGAACCAATAATGGATGCCACAACAAATAATGTCGTATTCCAGGCATAAAGGTTCAATCCGCCAATATCTTTGACGACAGAAGGCAAAATAGTAATCGCGATTAAAGTATTGGTTGCCATTAACCCTACACCCAGTGAAAGTGCCATGGTACTAGGCGCATTTTTGCTGGAAAACAGATCCCTCCAGCGGCTTTCCTCAGTCATTATCATGATTGTTATCCTGAACACAGGTTGAGTTGTGAAAAATCTTACGTTAAATTAAACAAGATAAATCTTGGAATAAATTAATGTCGGGATCAACAATATGTCAACCTCTGACTTGGAAAATAAAATAATTGAGGGGCAAACTGTGAGTGAGAAGTTATTAATGCTTCTTAAAACTCAAGGTGCCTTACAAGCCTCTGATGCCGGCAAGATATTGGGAACAACTGGAGAAGCCGCCCGTCAACAATTTGTGAAACTGGCTAAAGAAGGACTGGTTGAAGCAAGATCCGAGGCAAGGGGAGTTGGGCGTCCTGTTCAGCTTTGGCATCTTACTGAGAAAGGCCATGCCCGATTTCCCGATACCCATGCAGAGCTTACAGCTCATCTGATTACGATTATTCGCAGTCAATTGGGCGAAACAGCCATTGATTTAGTGATCAGAGCCCGCGAAAAAGAGGCTTTTTCCAACTATAAAAAGGCAATGGAAGAGGTAGCAGGGTTGCAGGAAAAAGTTGAGCGTCTGGTAGCCATACGCTGCCAGGAAGGTTATATGGCTCATTATTCTGTCGAAGAAAATGGCGCTATTCTGTTTTTTGAAAATCATTGCCCCATCTGTGCGGCGGCCAAAACATGTCAGGGATTTTGTCGGGCAGAGCTGAAGCTATTCCGGGAAATTCTGCAAGCCAATGTGGAAAGAACCGAATATATTCTCAGCGGCGATCGGCGCTGCACTTATCTTATCACCCCATTAATCTAGTCCAAAAAAACCTACTCAACATCATTTGGGTAGGTTTTTTTGTTGCTTAATTTTTCAGATGATTCAGCCGAAGATAAAATCTGCCAGTTCGCTCTTAGTTGGCGCACCATTGGCACCCGGACGACTGACAACGACGGCGGCAACCCGGTTTCCCAGATCGACCGCATCCCGTAATGGCATTCCCTGAGACAACCCCGCCAGCATACCGCCACAATGTGCATCACCGGCTCCAATCCTATCCTCAACTTTGACCTTGTAAGCAGGCACGTATTCAGGATCACGATCTGGCTGGCATATCCATGCCCCCTCTGCACCTATACGCGCAATAATCGTGAAGCCATGTTCATTGGCATAGCGGCTGGCCTGTATCATTGAATCCCCGATACCACACAGCAAAGCAATCTCATCTTTATTCAAGCTGAGTATTGTTCTGTCTGCGGGCAGCGATTGAATAAATTCAGGGTCGATATCAATCAGGCGGGGGCCAAAATCCAGTACCAAAGTCAGTTCAGTAGGTGAAGCCAACAACCATTCACGCAATTCATCCGCTGTTGGGTTTGCCAATTCATAGCCGCTGGTGTAGACATATCCCTGTTCCGGGAGCGGGATAGTCTCCAATATTTCTCTATTCCAATTATCGTCACAACCGGGAACTGAGACATAAGTACGCTTACCATCAGGTTTCATCATGGCGAAACACCAACTATTGTCTTTTGTTGGATGGCGTAATGTGACTTTTAGCCCAAGTTTTTCCATTTCTGCGGTAACACATTCCCCCCAGATGCCATTACCAACAAATATGCCATTAATAACCGGGGATTGAAGACGACACAGTGCACGTGCAACATTGAATGCACAGCCACCGACTTGCCGATCAATTTCCTCAGCTTCCCAATATTCACTATCATGGGGTAATTCAGGCAATCTGAGAACAATATCCCCTGTCGCTGATCCCACCACCACCACAGGCAGTAAAGGCTCCTTCATTTTTTATACCTATTCAGCATTAAATACAGACCATAACAGATAAAACTGACGAAAAATGACAAGAATAGACCAAGGCTGGAATTCGCGAAAATTCCCACTGCCCACGGGCCACTGATGAAATCATTTTGCGTCACCAGAAAACCAGCCAATGCCCCCAATAGCCAGCACAATATGGGGATCCATTTAATGCCGCCATTCGGGCCAATGTAATTAAACAATTTGTCCGTGCAATAACCCTGATTACGACTGATGACAATATAATCAAGCAGGAATATCGCTTCCCACGAGACTAAAAACACGCCGCAGAATATCAGAAATGCGATAAATGGCCCCATAAAGTCACCGGTAACAAAAAGGGTATAAATCGCGACACTCAGCACAATCATCGAATCAATGGCAACCGCATGAACCCGCTTAACTTTTATCCCCAATGTCAACAAATTCAAGCTGGCAGAATAGAGGCTCATCACTGCCATGATGACTATGCCTGCGATTGCTGTCATTAAGTAAGGGATCAACATCCAATCCGGCAAAATAGAACCAATGTGAGCAATAGGATTCTCGGATTTGGGCAGGTCAGGTAATTGGACGGAAAGCAAAATTCCCGCAAACAAGAGCAGTACCAGAGGGATCATTCCGCCCGCGGTTACCGCTGTGAAAATTTTTACTTTGGAGGCGTTTTCATGCTGATAGCGACTATAATCAGCGCTCGTTGCAGCCCATGCAATGCCACTCCCGGCAGCAACAACAGAAACGGCTGGCAGGAACCCGGTTAACCAACTGCCCGATGGCATGGTCAATACCGCTTCCCATTTTGTTGTAAACAAAATATAGAACACCACAACCAGTGTCATTACACCAAAAATCTGGATAACCCACCGCTGCAAAGCAATGACCATCTCTTTTCCCAGCAAAGTGACACCAATTGACAGACCAGCAAATAAGACCATGCTAACCACCGTCAAAAATGGACTTTCGGGGAGCCCGCAGGCCTGAAATAAAGCGGAAAGTGTCAAAGTGCCGGTGACGATATTGATGGATTCCCACCCCATGGAGATGAACCAGAAGATCACCGTCGGGGCAATATTTCCCTTGATGCCAAAAATAGTGCGGGAAAGGGTGAGGGTTGTGGTTCTTCCCACTTTACCGCTGAAACTGAGGTAACCAACCAGTGCAAAACTGGAGAGACCAAGCAGCGCCGCGAGTACGGATTGCAGGAAAGAGAGCTTAAAGGAAACAATGATGGCACCGTAAACAATGCCGAGAATGCCAATATTGGCGGCTGACCAGACCCAAAACAGATCCAGAGGTGTACCTGTACGTTCTGAAGGAGGAACAATATTTATACCTGTGCGTTCTACCTTCCAAAACCGATGACTATCTTGCTGTGTACTCATTATGTTTTCCATCACTGAAAAACCCTATCTGAGTTGACGTTACTAACCTTATACCATTATCTCAGCAGGGAATATGAAGATACCGGATATCGTCCTGAAAAATGGCTCCGGGCATGGCTTCAATGGTTCTCTTTCCCTAGGTTGGCGCAAATATTTACACGCATGACCGGAGTACCACAAAAAATGACGCCATGACCAGAGCGCAACGTTTCGATTTGATTAACCAAAAGAAAGCGCCAATCAAATCTCTGTCTCTTCATACACAACATGGCAGCAGGACACCTTCCACCACGCTCCCCTAGGGCCGATGTATGACATCGGCCCTGAGATTGAAGAACACATAACGTTCCTATATACCCATCGTCTTTCGAGCTACAGCTTTGTGGGATGTAACCCGAAACATACTGGATATACATTTCTTGCAAATAGGCCGGGTAGTTTCAGAAAAACTCCCGGCTTCTTATATAAGCAAGACTTATACTTTATCGGGCCGTGAAGGCCAATGAAAGTCCAATTTTGTCATTATGTGATGCCAATCTAATTCCAATACACTCTATACCTTGCTGTACAGGCTAATGTACACTTACGCCATCAAATAACTGGGGTTAAAAAATATGCTGAATCACTTTGTTGACTGGATACACGAACAACTTGAAAAGAAAAGCAATAGCCCTCGTTATATACAATTGCAAAAAGCCATCGAAATGGCGATTGAAAAACAATTATTGGCTGTAGATGAGTTTTTACCCCCCGAACGCCGATTAGCAGAACGGCTCAATATATCCCGAGTCACTGTCAGTAAGGCAATGCAGCTTCTGGAAGAAAAAGGGGTGATCATACGCCAGCAAGGAATTGGTACTCAGGTTGCAAAACCGGGGAATTCTTCTCTCAATCAGGCGGTTGGCTTTACTTCCCAAATCATTAAAGAGGGAGGAACGGTATCCAATTATTGGTTATCAAGAAAGATTATCCCCGCGCCGGAAGATATAGCGAAAAAATTATCGATTAACACGGGCGAGTATATTGCCAAACTGCGCCGCATCCGCCTTGCTAACGGCACTCCGGTTTCCCTTGAGAATACCTACATTCCCCAAGCCTACCTGCCTCACCCAGAATTATTGGAAGGTTCCCTGTATGCTCATTGGGAACAACAAAATATTCACCTCACCAACGTGCATCATAAAATCAAGGCCATTGCCTGCCATGCAGAGCTTGCCATATTGCTCAATATCGCCGAAAACTCACCACTGCTGCAAATTCACCAAATCAGCCTGAATAGCCAAAATGATGTCATTGAATTCAGTGAAATTTTGTGTCGTGGTGATATTTATGGGTTGGATTTCAATTCTCCTCAGAATATTGACATCAACTATAAACCATAAAAATCATTAATATATATTATCGTTCATCAAGGTTATTTCCCCTTTTTTTGGGGGATATTTAATCCCTCTTCTATACATCATTTTTTAACCTAACTTATATTCTTATCATTAAAAATATTACTTTTTTGTTAAAAAATAACCTTTACCGAATAAAAAAGGATCAACATACTATTAAATCATAAAAATATTACTTTAGTATTTATAAGAGAAAATCCTTAATAGAAATCGGCCGGCACAAACAAAATAATCAATAAAAACAAAACATTAAAATCAAAGCACTTCTATAACCAATCGATTTCAAATCATTAGGGAGAAATAAAAACAGCAGACAAAGCAGTGCAAGAAACGATAAGGGCCATATCACCTTTTACTCAAGGGATTATTTATGAACGATATTAGCCAATTATATTCAAAACATCCTGAGTTATACGACGCATTTTCAACCCAAAGAGAATTTCTGGCAGAATGCCGCTCCCTTCTTGATCTCTCATCTCCCAGCGATCCCCATGAAATAACCACATTAGAATTACTCGCCGGGCCAGCAAGACATTCACTGACATTTAATCAATTAGGGTGTAAAGCTTATTCACTTGATGGTTCTGAAGGAATGAAATCCTATTCCGTCGCAAAAGGTATACAACGCGAAGAAAACTACTTTGTTTCGAGTTTACCTTCTGATGAGCCGATTATTCCTCCTGATTTGAAATTTAATATTTTCACTTTGCTCAGATATTCTGTTGGTTACTTTACAAAAGAATCCATTCAATGGTTATTAAAATGGTGCCAACGTCACTCCCATAAAAACGGCATACTTTTCATTCAGGTACATAAACCCAGCACATTCACTGCCATTATCGAAAAACATGAAGAAACACGTGTTATCAGTGACACTGAGCTGGGCAAGGTGGAAAGCTATTGGCCAATCACGCCGCCTGAATGGAGCGACACCGCCTGGGAAGCCATAATGACAGTAAAAGTGATTATTAATGGTGAAACTCATTTATATGAGTCCCGAGAAATAATCCACTCTTATGAGGATATTAAGCATCTTGCTGAGTTAATGGGGTGCAGGGCAGAAATCATTCCGCCGCAAAAATTATCTGGATTTACAACCAGCGCCCATATCGTCGCCATATATCTATAAACATATTCCTTCTGCCAGTCTGAATCGCTGACAGAAGGAATAGTATAATGAGGAAGCAACTACAGAAGAAGAAAGTAAAAACGCGGTTACTCCTTACTTGCCGAATTCAACTGCTGGTAAATATAGTGCTTATAACTCTCTACCAACGCGTTGTCCTGACAATCATCCAAAGCACCATCACACAAATGACGCATGGTCATATTGGCCTGATAAAATGGCGGCGCAACCAAGCGGGCCCGCTCCAGTATCATTCCACCCAGGAAAGAAATATCCGTCAGTTTACCCGTCGTGATTGAAGTTCCCTGTTTTAAATTATCCCGTAAGGTAAATTGGGTAATATGCGCGGGATCAGGTAGTGAAGAGTGATAATGATCAAAATGGATGTTCGGTTGATGATCGCCAAAATAGAGGAAAACCGTGGGCTTATCGCGCTTGGCAACAAATTCACTGAAATCCTTGATGGCCGGATCGGAGGCGATAATTTTTTCCATGTAATGACTAAATTTGCCTACTGCTGTCGAATGTTCAACACTGCCAGTCAAACCATAGTCATCATGATGGTTCTCATCATAAGGGCCATGTTCAAACATTGTCAGAGAGAAGATAAAAATTGGCTTATCGGTTTCCTGAGCCAAAATAGTTTTCACATAAGACAACATATCCTGTGTCGAAATCGTCCATAGGTTTTCACCCATACTGGCGGGATAGCCTAACTCTTGTGGCTGGATCACCCGGTCAACGCCTAATGTCTTGTAAGCGTGCCCTGCATGATAAGCAGATTTATTAAATGGCGTCAGCACAACGGTGTAATAACCATTGTCTTTCATCGCACGGAATAAACTGTTTTGCAGATGATCGACAACAAAGTAAAACACGGCATTTTTGCGTGAGCCGAAATCATCCGTATTCAATCCCGTTAAAACAGAGAATTCAGATAACCATGTTCCGCCACCAAAAGTTTGTACCCTTAGCGGGCCTTGGGCGCTGACACCCGCATCGCGCTGGAACATATACAAATCTGGCAACTTAACCTTAGCGGGTAATTGGTAAAGATGGGGATTAACGGTGGATTCTTGCAGTAAAACAACCACATCAGGTTTCACGGCTGACTGTGGTTCAGGCAGGATCACTTTTTTCGCCTGTTGCAAGAAATAATCAGCAGATGTGCCAAACTTCGGTGGCTGATATTCGGCATCCATGGCCGACATCACCATATTAGTCATCGTTCCCCGCCCTTTCGGCAATTCATTCTGCCATTGAGCGTAATAGGCTTTGACCGTTAAATTGATACCCCAAATACTGGCGGCCATCAAAACGATACTGGCAAAGCGCCATTTGATACCTCGTACAGGAGAAGCCGCTTTCCAGCTCAGTATCATATTGAATATCAACCAAATAACCATCGCCACTACCGCAATACCCGCCAGCCAATAATGGCGCAAGGTTTCCTGATTTGAGGGGTCCAGCATGACATTCAAATCGGAAAACATCAGTTGTTCTTTGTAGTAGTGGACTTTTATCTGATTGAGGAACTTGAGGATAATAAATAAGGTTCCCGTTAACACCGCCGAAAATAACCAACGCGCTGAAACTAAGAAAACCAGACCAAAGATGATGCTAAATACGCCGACAGACACCAGTGCAGGATAAATATCTCCGCCCTTTTCAAACACTAATATCAAGGAAGCAATCAACAGCAATCCAAGATAAATCTTCGAGATTATCTTTTTCTTCATACTCTATTGGATTCCACACATGAGTTCATTTTGACATCACTCGCTGAAAATAGCATAGGTTTTCAAATATGCCGTAAATAAAATGCAGAAAATTCGCTCAATGAAGACAACGAAGATTCAAAGGAGTTCAACGGCCATTTTGTGAAATAGATATTTTATGACAAGCAGCTAAAAAACGTCCTCATCCCGTAAAACGTGCAAGTTTGCTTTCCTGCGGGTAAAACCTGTGCGGTCAAAGTACTCAAGAATTTGGATCGCTAATTTCCGGCCGATACCTAACTCATTGCGAAAATCTATCGCGGTAATACCTCCATTAGCCTGATCATATTGACGGATCAAATCAGCAAATTGCTGGATATACCGACGGTGATAATAACGGTCGGGTACGATAGCAATAACAAGCCCCAATTGTGCGGCAGTACGCAAAAGGCGGCGTATGGTTTCTTCCTCTTCCCCCATTTCAGTTGCCAAATCGCGTATCCACCACGCTTCCTCCTTGAAATGCGATTCTGCTTTTGACCACAAATTTGCCTGTTCTGTGGTAAACGCCAACCCATGTTCAGGCAAATGCAGCCCGCCATGCGTTTGCTTTAGCGCTTTCCGCTCAAGTAAGCGATTGATCAAGGTATAAACCAGCGTTTCATCCAATGTTGGCAGCGCCATCCGTTTCAGGCGGGCTTTACCCAAGCCCGGTTGATCGGGGTGCTTTTCGTGATATTCCGCCAAAACCTGCAATAACTTTTGCTCCGCTAACGCCGCATTATGCTGCGATAATGCCCAATCATCCGCAATAACGACCTTTGCTTCTGCCAATAGGCTATTGATCTGGCTTCTTGTCAACTGACGCGCCCAGGCAAAATGGCTAAGAGACAGTGCGCCATTCGGTAAATGCAGCATGAGATGCTCTGCATGACTGACAGCCCGGGCCAATTGTGATAGCCAATTCAGGAATGCAGGCTGGCGTTTTCCCCTGCGCGGAGAATTCAGGTTAATGACCCTTGCACCTGCCAACGTTTTTTTGGCACTGATATCACGCAATATCAGGAGATCATTTTCAACTAACCACAAAGGGCGATCCAACACCAATTCAGCCAATACCGGCGTATCAGCCAGCGAGTTCAGCAATGAAATTCTTCCGGTGATATGGCTGGCGGCATGATGGATATGGAGAGATTGCCAATTTTGCAGTGGTACATCCGCTTCAATTTCCACCAGCACTTTTTCAGACGCGGACAATGACTTTTGTGATGCCCAGATTTTTTGAGAAAATGGCTTTTGCGCTAATAGCCAATCACCACGGGAAATGTGCTCTTTTCTGATATCACCGACAATATTCAATGCAATACGCTGGCCTGCCTGCGCAACCTGGGCAGGTTGATTCTGGGCATGTAAGCCACGAACCCGGACAACTTGGTCACAACCCGTCAGCCATAACGTATCACCGACATGAATACTCCCCGCCAATGCCGTTCCTGTGACCACCAATCCCGCACCTTTAACCGTAAAGACCCGATCGATTGCCAACCGAAAACGTTGATTCAGTTTTTCCTGCTGCGGGTTTTGAAGAAGGGAAGAATGGCGATTTTGATGGACAGACAGTAAGTGTTCTCTCAGCGGGGCAATGCCATCACACGTTGTTGCCGTCGTCACAAACAGAGGCACTGATTGCCAGCCTTGTGATGCCAATAACTGTCTCACCTGCTGCCGGACTTCCTCGATCCTTGCCTGTTCGACACTATCGGCTTTGGTCAGTACAACCGTGATATCAGGCCGCCCGATTAAACGCAGGATCGCCAGATGCTCCTGAGTTTGCGCCATGACTCCGTCATCACAGGCGACAACCAACAGAACATGATCAATGCCCCCCATTCCCGCCAGCATGTTAGACAGGAATTTTTCATGCCCCGGTACATCGACAAAACCTACCGAAGAGCCATCTGGCTGTGGCCAATAGGCATAACCGAGATCGATAGTCATGCCCCGTTTTTTCTCTTCCGGTAAATGGGTCGTATCAACGCCTGTGATTGCACGAATCAGGGTCGTTTTACCGTGATCAACATGTCCCGCTGTGGCAAAAATCATAGTCATCGATCCTATACCTATAACAACGATTCTGAGGAATTTTTATGAAAATAATGCCTGAAATAACGCATTTCCATCTTCAAGGCAACGCAAATCCAGCCATAACCGCCCATCATACAGACGCCCAATCACGGGCTTGTTCAAATTACGCCATTGATGAGCCAATTTCTCCAATGTACTGCCACGCCCATCAATCGCAGTAAAAGTCAGCGCCCAACTGGGCAAGCGATCCACAGGTAAGGAACCACTGCCAATCTGGGAATAGCAAGGTTCATCGCGAACAATGAATTTGTCGCTGTAGTATGCCTGAATGTTGGGCAGTAACTGTTGCGCCATATCATGGATTTCATCTTGCGGACGAGTCAGTAAACGCAGTGTCGGTAACGTTTGACGAAGCTGCTCAGGATGTTGATAAAGACGCAATGTGGCTTCCAATGCAGCCAGTGTCATTTTATCTGCCCGCAATGCACGTTTCAGGGGATGGCGTTGAATGGCATCAATCCACGGTTTCTTACCGACAATTATTCCGGCTTGCGGGCCACCCAACAATTTATCACCGGAGAAAGTGACAAGATCGATGCCGCGGCTCAGATAATCCTGTGGCATCGGTTCCGCCGGCAAACCATATTGCGCCATGTCTGTCATGGAACCACTACCGAGATCGATGGCAGTTGGAATTTGAGATGCGATACCCAGCTTCGCCAGTTCTTCACCCGATACTTCGGCAGTAAAACCTTCAATGCTGTAATTGCTGGTATGCACTTTCATCAATAAACCCGTTTCGGGGTTAATTGCCTGCTGATAATCTTTCAAGTGCGTTCGGTTAGTCGTCCCCACTTCGACCAAACGACAACCCGCTTGCACCATCACATCGGGAACACGAAATGCACCGCCAATTTCCACCAGCTCGCCACGGGAAACGACAACCTCTTTTCCCTGCGCCACAGTTGCCAATACCAGCAAAACCGCAGCAGCGTTATTGTTGACGATACAGGCATCTTCTGCCCCCGTCAGGGTACACAGTAGATCAGCCAGCGCGCGATCACGATGCCCACGAGCGGCACCATCAAGGGAATATTCCAACGTAACCGGCGAACGCATCACCTGTGTCACTGCCTCAATCGCTGACTCTGCCAGCAATGCCCGCCCCAAATTGGTGTGAAGCACCGTGCCACTCAAGTTAAGCACGGGTTTCAACGCTGACATCTGATCCTGTTCCAATCTTTGGCGTAATGGTATGGCCCAATTATCACTCCATTCCGGCAAGATTTGATGTTCCCGAATATTGAACCGCGCCTGCTCCTGCATTTCCCGCAATATATCTACCACTCGCGTCTGCCCATGATGCGCTGTCAACGAGATGATTTCTGGCTCCCGCAGCAATCGATCAATAGCGGGTAATTGACGGTACAGTGAGTTTATTGCTTGTGTCATCGTTTTATCCATCACCATTTATTCATTGGGAACACTTATTCATTGGGCAATAGAAAAGGGTTCAGGCTGCTACGGGCAAAACCTTCCTCTTCCATTTTGGCATCCAAAATCAGCGATGCCAGATCATCCGCCACGGCATCTACATTGGGATCTTTTTCCTGATAAAGAATTTTCAGGTAACTGCCGCAATCACCACAACTTTCCGCCTTGACTGCTGCTTGTTCACTATCCAATGACCAATAATTCAGATCACGAGTCTGCTCACAATTGCTACATTTGATTCGCACAACATGCCACTCGCTTTCACATAAATGACAATGCAAATAGCGCAAGCCTTGGCTTGCGCCGATTTGCACCATACTGACAACGGGCATACTGCCGCAAACCGGACAAAACTGTCGGTGTTCACCATATTCCGCCCGCGCTTTGCCGGGGATCAGGCTGGCCATTTGAGCCCAATAAACAGACAATGCCGCCCAGATAAACACCGCCTGATCGGCACTGACTTTGCTGAATTCTCTGTTAAGCAGCGCACTTGCCATCTCTTCCAGCTCTTGTTCTGAGTTTTTTACCAGATTTTCGATGGCAGGTTTTACATGTTCTGGCACGGTGGGCAACAATTCTGCTATCAGGGAATGCAGGATATTTTGCCAGTGCTGAGTACGGGGCAGGGTTTTACAATCTAGCGGGATGCCATTCTCTTGTCGGGAATGACCGATAATTTCATCCAACGCCACATCCAGCGGATTGTCATACAGGGCTTTTTGCTGGGCCTGTACGATTTCAGCAACAAAATTTAGGTAGTTTGAAAATGGATTGTTTTCTGTCGCCAACGTTCTCAAACGTTCGGCACGACGTTGATACAGATTTTTCAGATTGGCAAACAGCAAGGGAGGAATAAAACCAGCACCTCTTTCATTTAAGCGCTCTTTGCCTAACTGCTCTTTAGGAACAATGCGAATACTCATTACCTTCACCTTCCCATTATGTTTATACGTAAGTATCCAACCATCTTACCTTGCCAAACATTACCTTACCAAACAACGGGTATTACCATGCAAGTTTACTGACATCACCGTAACAATTCAGGTTAGACTATCAGTGCTATAAAAAGGGGGGAAGGGTGGATTTATCTGCATAATCATTAACACTCTTCTGGGTTGGCCTATCAATAAATTGAAGAGATTGATTATGAAACTAACACCTGAAAAATTACGGGCGGCAATAGAAAAATATGCCCAATTACCTGAGAAACAGAGAAATTTAACCCAAAAGCAGATGGATTGGTTTACCAATCCAGAAAACGTATTCCTGCTGATAAGTCTGGTATTAGCCCTGCCCAAAGAAACGATGACCGAGATGGGGGACAGCATTAGCAGTTGGGTTGAAGTTGCCATCGCAGAACTTGCGTTAACGACGAACAAGTTACCAGCAGAAGCAAGACAACAATTTGAAGAGACTATTGAATACATTCTGGCTTATGCCAAAGAAAGCGACGAGATCAACAGTGAGTGTGTGCTGCTTTGTTTATCAATATTGAAGAGACATCAGTTTCACATCAATACTGACATCACTTATTTGCTGGATGCTCCAGAATATGCAGATAGCACCAATATCGCGGCTTTTCCCCAGAAACAGCCCAGATTAAGCCAACTATTTGATCAATTTGAGATCCAATCTGGCATTGAATTCATTGAGTTTTTCGAAACCGGCTTTTCTGTAGTACCTGCTGAAACCTTACCTTATTTACTGTCGGAAGTGGCTCACTGTCCATGGGGCATAGATGCTCTGCTTTTACTGACTCAGTACTTTGAAGAGCCCGTTGCCCTTGCCAGTGCACAAGTGTTGGATAATTGCCCTTCCTCGGCATGGACAAATTTATCCTACTTGCAACTTTTAAACCTGTGTGCACGATTCAATCGCCATCCCTCTATTAAACACTGTTTTAAGCGCTGGAAAAAACGCGCACTGGCACACAATAAGGCCCGGAAGACAGCAGAAATACATGAATTATACGCCTCCCATGTTGATGGCAATGATTGCGCCAGTATGATGACAAAAGTGACACTGGATAATCAGGTATATCAGTTAAACATGATGCTGGATTTCAAATCGGGCATTCGGGAAACCTTACTGAATCTTGATCCTGAACAATCCCTCACTGAGCTGATCGCACAATTAGACCCTCATGTAGACTTTACATCGGTTTCTCCAGACTGGCTGCAACAAGTTTTACCGTGGATCCTTTCAGTACAGTCGAACAAAAACACGCCACTTGATCTCTACTCACTTTATTGGTTATCGCAACTCCCTTTCGAGTGGACACAACCAGAAGCGTTTGATTTTGAATACTGGAGCCAAAAACTGGGCTATCAAGCCAATCGGCAACGCCAGGAACGCAATCGCCTCAGCCTTATGACGGGGTATTCGCCATTAATTATGAGTTGGCTGGCACCAGAAGAATATATATTGGAAGCGAAAACACCTAAGGATTTATTGAAGCGCTATTACTATGCAAACCGGGAGCTGTTTACTGAACGCCTGACTTACTCGGCCGCAGTCGAACGGTATAAACTGCCGCCACAAGCGCAACGTCTGACGAATGATTATTTAGACTTGGCCCATACACTCAGCGATCCCACTTTGAATCGCAAAAAATTTGCACTATTTGATACCTTATCAGAGTTCAGTTTTGAGTACTTTACCAGCGCGATGAACCTTATCGATGCCGAGTTGCCACTACAAGGATTAGTCATCAAAGTCAGCTTACTTGATGCAAGCCCTGCGGTATGGCGCCGGATTCAAGTCAGCAACCAACTCACACTGAGTGAATTTCATGATGTGATACAAAATGCCATGGGATGGGAGAATGCCCACCTGTTCCGTTTTGATATTATGGGAATAGAAATTCCAGAAGAGCATTATGACCAAGTACGTATCGGAGTATTTCTGAATGATATCGACGATTATCTCAGCTACCAATATGACTTTGGCGATGATTGGTTCCATTTGGCGATAGTCGAGAAAGTACTGCAAAAAGATATTACCCTGCCTATAGTTACGGCAGGCAAGGGTATGTGTCCGGCTGAAGATTCTGGCGGTATTTTTAGTTGGAACCATTTACTCAAATTAAGGAAAAAGAAAGTTCTGACTGAAGACGAAGCGGAGCAATTGGATTGGGCGGGATTATCTCCAAGTGAAGAGCTTGAGCCTTTTGATAAGGAGCAGGCTAATCAGAGGCTCAAAAAATTATTCAGTGAATGATTTTTCCTTATTTATGGAGCATCAGCTACTTGAATAAATCAGCTTGGTGCTCTTTATATTTTGGCGGTAATGTCTGACAGGTCTGTAAAAGCGCAAAAGTCTCTAGAATAATCTCTTGCGCTTTCTTATTGTTGGCATATTTCTTAGCATCCTTTTCAAACCGACTTTAGTAAACGAGCGTCAACATTACTTACCAGCCCAAATCACGTCTTAACTCATCAATTGAGGCACGACAGAGAGACGCACCCAATGCTAATTGTCTATTTTCATTACAATTCTGCTAATAACCAAAAGTTAATATTTTTCTCTTTTTGGGGAAATTTTCTTATTGAGTTAATTTTTCCTTTTAGGTGTATTTTTCGCCAGGAGGAGCTAAAATGTTCAATGTGATAACTCACCCAGACGCACTGTTAGAATTAAAACAGTTACCGGACGAACTACGAGGTCGGATGTTCAAATTAATAGAGCGTCTACGAACGAACGGTAATCAGCTAAAAATGCCACATAGCAGAGTTATTGGTGGTGGTCTGTTTGAATTAAGAATAGGAGATAAAAACATTACCAGAACGCTATACGCATTTGAAATAGGCCAGAAAATTTACCTACTGCATGCGTTTGTGAAAAAAACGCAAAAAACCCCTACTGGTGCGATAGAACTCGCCAGAAAACGGCTGAAGGAGCTTAACGAATGAAAGGTATTGAATTTGACCAACTGAAAGCAGAGATGTTAAATACACCAGAGGCCATCCAAGCATACAACGATGCAGATAAAGAATTAGGTATTATTGAGCTACTATACCAAATGCGTGAACATGCTGGGTTATCTAAATCAGAATTGGCTAATAGATTGGGAGTTTCTCCATCTGCCATTACGAGGCTTGAAGGTAACCCAATGGGGGCCAGCATGAAAACGCTCTCCCGCTATGCCAGGGCCTGCGGTGCCAATATCGATATTAAAATGAGTTATTGATAAGAAATGGGTGCGGCCTCAGTCTCACTTCATTTTCAATATGCAAGAAAAAAGCAGGGTACACCAAAATACCCTGCCTCAAATTTACTCTTTTTCCTTCTGTTGCTCTTGCTTCACGATCTCACGATACCAGCGGGGATGATGTTTTTTCGCCCAGCCACGTGTGACCCAGCCTTCCACCATCGCCCGTACTGAGCCTTTCACCCAAAACGCCGCATAAGCGTGGACAATAATGGTCAGAATCAGGCCGATCGCTGACAGTGAGTGCACCAGCAAGGCAATTCTGATCAATGGAATCGAGAAATATTCGGCAAAATAAGGACGCCAGATAATAATGCCGCTGACCAACAAGAAAAACAGACAAACACTTACCGACCAGTAAATGCCTTTCTGACCGAGGTTATACTGCCCGATATCCCCCGCTTCTTCATTACGCAGCACTTTATGGACATTCTTCGCCCATTCAATGTCATCCCTGTCGATCAGGTTATGTTTGAAGTATCTGAAAAACATAAAGATAAACAGGAAGAACATTATCGAACCCGCAAACGGGTGCAGTATCCGTGATAGCTGTGGTGTACCAAAGATATTCATCATCCAGTTCAGGGAAGGAAAGAAAAAACCCAATCCACTGATAGCGGTGAACAAAAAGCAGATCACCACTGCCCAATGATTGACCCGCTCAACCGGAGAATGACGAATAATGATATCGTTACGCTTTTTCATTTCTTCACCTCCTGATCGCTGGAATCAACATCCTTGAGTGCGCTCTCTTCCTCTTCTTTAGAGACACGGTTCGGGCCAATGCCGACGTAATGGAAAATGGAAGCCGCAAAGGTCGCGGCAAAACCGATTGCCGCCAATGGCTTCCAGACACCTTTCCAGAATGTGACCGTCGGGCTGATGGTCGGGTTATCCGGCAGGCCGTGATAAAGCTGAGGTTTATTGGCATGGTGCAGAACATACATCACATGTGTTCCCCCCACACCTTCGGGATCGTACAACCCGGCATTTTCATAACCGCGCCCCTTAAGCTCCTCAACCCTCTCCGCTGCCAGCGCTTTCATATCCTGCTTACTGCCGAAATGAATCGCGCCGGTCGGACAGGTCTTCACACAAGCAGGCTCCTGCCCCACACCAACACGGTCAACACACAGGGTACATTTGTAAGCGCGATTATCCTCTTTGTTGATGCGCGGTACATTGAAAGGACAGCCCGCAATGCAATAGCCGCAACCAATGCAGTGCTCTGACTGAAAATCAACAATACCATTGGCATACTGAATAATCGCCCCTTCTGCCGGACAGGCTTTCAGACAACCCGGATCAGCACAGTGCATACAGCCATCTTTACGGATCAACCATTCCAGTCTGCCATTCTCCTCCACTTCGGAAAATCGCATCACTGTCCATGACTTCGCCGTCAGATCGGCTGGATTATCATAAACACCGACGTTATGCCCAACTTCATCACGAATGTCGTTCCATTCTGAACACGCCACCTGACACGCTTTACAGCCGATGCAGGTCGTCACGTCGATCAACTTTGCCACTTCTTGCTGGTGCTCCCGCACATGAGGTGCGGGAGTCAGTGAATTGGTGGCAGAGCGACGAATAATGTCTTGAGATTGCAATGACATGATTTTTCTCCCCTACACCTTTTCCACATTAACCAGAAATGCCTTGAATTCCGGTGTCTGCGTATTGGCATCACCGACAAACGGCGTCAGGGTATTCGCAAGGAAACCTTTCTTCGCCGCGCCTTCAAAACCCCAGTGAATCGGGATACCGATGGTATCTACTTCACGGCCATGAACATTCAAGGTACGAATACGCTTTGTCACCACCGCCTTGGCTTTGATATAACCACGTTTGGAGCTAACTCTGACAGTATCACCCTGCTTGATGCCTTTCTCTGCCGCCAACCGCTCACCAATTTCCACAAACTGCTCTGGCTGGGCAATAGCATTTAACAACGCATGTTTTGTCCAGAAGTGGAAATGTTCGGTCAGTCGATAAGTGGTTCCCACATAAGGGAATTTATCGGCCTTACCCATCGCTTCAAAATCACTCTTGAATACGCGGGCAGCCGGATTGGAAACCACATTCGGATGCAGCGGGTTAGTTCCCAGCGGCGTTTCGAACGGCTCATAATGTTCAGGGAAGGGGCCTTCAGCCATTTTGTCGATGGCAAACAGGCGTCCCATGCCTTCGGGCTGCATGATAAACGGCCCGACATCCGTACCGGGAGCCGCGTTGCTGTAGTCCGGGATATCTACACCCGCCCATTTATCACCGTTCCAGGCAATCAATTGACGTTTCGGGTCCCACGGCTTGCCCTGTGGATCGGCTGATGCACGGTTATACAGGATCCGACGGTTCAGAGGCCACGCCCATGCCCACCCCAGCGTATTACCGATGCCGGACGGATCTGCGTTATCACGGCGGGCCATCTGGTTGCCTTCCGGTGTCCAGCTTCCGGCGAATATCCAGCAACCACTGGCGGTTGTGCCGTCATCACGCAATTGCGCGAACGATGACAATTGCTGACCTTTTTTCACCAGCACATTGCCGTTGTCATCCAGCAAATCAACCAGAGCACGACCGTTATTTTCCTGCGCTATTTCTTCCGGGGTTGGATTGTCAGGGTCGAGATAATCCCATGTCATACTCAAGACTTGCTCTGGTGCAGCACCGCCTTCTTCGCGGTACAAATCGCGCAGGCGCTTGAAGATACCTGACAGAATTTCACCATCCCCAATGGCTTCACCCGGTGCATCCGCCCCTTTCCAGTGCCATTGCAGCCAGCGGGCTGAATTGACTATTGAGCCATTCTCTTCGGCAAAACAGCAGCATGGCAGGCGGAACACTTCGGTCTGAATGGCAGAAGGATCAACATCGTTAAACTCACCATGATTTTGCCAGAATGAAGACGTTTCGGTACTGAGCGGATCAACCGTGATCAAAAACTTCAGTTTCGACAACGCAGCAACCACTTTGTTCTTGTTCGGGAATGATGCGATGGGGTTGAATCCCTGACAGATATAACCGTTCACTTCCCCTTTCGACATCATTTCGAAATATTGCAGGACATCGTAAGGCTTATCCCACTTCGGCAGCAGATCAAAGCCCCAGTCATTCTCTTTACGGGCATTATCGCCATAGAAGCTCTTCATCAGGCTGACAAAGAACTTCGGATAATTTCCCCAATAATTGACCTGTCCCGGAACAGTGGATTTTGGGGTACTGGCCTGCAAATAAGTTTGCAGGTCGGCCTGTTTCTCCGATGGCAGGGAGAGATAACCCGGCAGGCTCTGCGACAGCAGCCCCAAATCCGTCAGGCCCTGAATATTGGAGTGACCACGCAGTGCATTAATACCGCCGCCCGCCATTCCCATATTGCCGAGCAACAATTGGATCATGGCCATGGTACGAATGTTCTGTGCGCCAATGGAGTGTTGCGTCCAGCCCAGTGCGTACAGGAAAGAAGTGGTTTTGTCTTTCGCACTGGTTTCTGCCAGATATTCACACACCCTGAGAAAATCTTCCTTCGGCGTACCACAAATATCAGTCACAACATCCGGCGTATAACGGCTGACGTGAGATTTCAGCAAATTCCAGACACAACGGGGATGGGACAGGGTTTTGTCACGTTTGGCAAAACCATTCTCATCCAGTTCGTAATTCCATGTCGTTTTGTCATACCTGCGATTTTCCGCATCATAGCCGCTGAACAAACCATCATCGAACGAAAAATCCTCTCGCACAATCAGGCTGGCATTGGTGTAAGCCTCGACATATTCACGATTAATCTTTTCATTGGTCATCAGGTATAAAATCACACCTGACAGGAAGACAATATCCGTACCGGAACGAATAGGCGTGTAAAAATCCGCCACGGATGCCGTACGGGTAAAACGTGGATCGATAACAATCAGCCTGGCATTGTTATGAATTTTGGCTTCCATCGCCCAACGGAAACCCACAGGATGTGCCTCAGCGGCATTCCCGCCCATCACGACAATCAGGTTCGCGTTCTTAATATCCACCCAGTGGTTGGTCATCGCACCGCGACCAAATGTTGGAGCAAGACTTGCTACCGTTGGTCCGTGTCAGACACGCGCCTGATTGTCTACGGCAAGCATGCCGAGAGCGCGACTAAATTTTTGCGATAAAAAACCCGTTTCATTACTGGCTGCGGAAGCACACAACATGCCCGTTGTCAGCCAACGGTTAACCGTAACGCCATCTTGGTTGGTTTTGATGAAATTGGCATCGCGATCTTGTTTCATCAATCTCGCAATACGATCGAAGGCTTCATTCCAGCTTATGCGTTGCCATTGATTGGAGCCGGGGGCGCGATATTCCGGATAGTGCAGGCGATTTTTGCTGTGGATAAAATCAACCAATCCAGCCCCTTTAGGGCACAAGGCACCGCGGTTTACAGGGTGATCCGGGTCCCCTTCGATATGAAAAATAGTGGATTTGGCATTTTTGGCGCCATCACCAAGGCTGTACATCAATAATCCACAGCCGACAGAACAGTATGTGCAGGTATTTCGGGTTTCACGCGCACGCAGCAATTTGTAGTTACGTGTTTGTGCAATCGCGGCGGTCGGGGCAAACCCCAGCGCGGCTGCCGTCGTACCCGCCATACCGCCAGCGCAGATCTTAAAGAACTGCCTTCTGCTGACTTGCATGGGGATCTCCTCACTCACATTGCTCATTAACACCCCCATCACGGGGATCCCGCGGGGGCGCTCGCTTTTTATCAATATATTATTGAGTAACCAGACTACATTGCCAGACTACATTGCCAGACTACATTGAATAACAAAACATCACCTGAATAATAACTTGATGAATGTTTTTTTTGATTTTGGATACCGTCTATTATAAACATTGTCCATTGTGTGATCGGGCTTTTTACCTGATAAATCCACACAAACAGTATTATGAATCAATCTACCGGGGAATTCACTAATGGATGATGCAAGGTCAGAAAATGAGTTAACCATAGAAGGCACTTGCGGCGCTTTTCGCATTAATGTTCAACAAAGAAACGCGAAACAAAACAACCTCCTGAGTCACCCAAAATTGGATTGGGTCGCTGAGGAAGTCCCCGTCGCATTGGTCTATAACGGTATTTCTCATGTCGTGATGATGGCCAGCCCGAAAGATCTTGACCATTTTGCCATCGGTTTTTCATTATCAGAAGGGATCATTACTTCCCCGCAGGAAATTCGGGGTATCGATTCGGTCATCAGTTGTCACGGCGGCATTGAACTGCATATCGAACTCTCCAATCGCCGTTTTGCCGGATTAAAGGAGCGCCGACGCAGTATGGCAGGCAGAACAGGCTGTGGTATCTGCGGCACCGAACAACTGACAGAAATCTTTCGTCCCATTCCTCCCCTGCCTTTCACCCAAACCTTTTCACTCTCTTATCTTGATACTGCACTTGCCCAATTACCCCATGTTCAGGAAATCGGTGCTCTCACCGGCTGTACTCATGCCGCGGGCTGGTTTGATGCTGAGGGGAAATTGCTTGGCGGCTGTGAAGATGTTGGTCGCCATGTTGCGCTGGATAAGTTACTGGGAATGCGGGCAAAAATGGGCTGGCAGCAAGGTGTGGTGTTAGTTTCCAGCCGCGCCAGCTATGAAATGGTGCAAAAAGCCGCCAATTGTGGCGTGGAAATTTTGTTTGCCGTTTCTGCTGCAACCTCACTCGCTATTGAAGTCGCGCAAAAATGCAACCTGACGTTGATCGGGTTTTGCAAACCGGGACGAGCAACGGTGTATACCCATCCACAGCGAATAATGGGTTAATCAAGGCAGGGAAACATCCGTTCCTATCGATTTTCCCCTTATTACCACCATGAAATTTGAGAACCATGGGTTATATAATGATTTAATAATATTCTGTAAAATAGGCGCTCTTATCGTAACTACATGATATTGCAGAATGAAAACTCCAAAAGATAAATTTAAAGAAAAACAAGATGCTATTTTGCATAGTGCTGTCAGTCTTCTTGTTCAAGAAGGAAGCCGTTCTTTTAGTATGAGAGCACTTGCTAACCATTATGGAATAACGCTGGGAAATTTACAGTACTACTTCCCTAATTTGGAATCTTTATTGGAGGCTTTGTTTAATCAAATTATTTTAGATACAACAACAAGATTGCAGCTTGCTGCTCCTGAACTTAACAAGTTTGATGTTCTCATTGATATCATTTTGACTAACTTACAAGACATCTCTTTATGCACATTGGCGTTAGAAGCGTTACTGGCAAGTCGTCGTTCAAAAAGTTTACATAAAACTTTAACCAAGTTTTATCAACACTACATTGAGCAGATAATTACTCTTCTAGATAATTACTGTTCAAATACGCCGGAGAATATCAAGAAAGAAAAAGCGCTAATGTTAGTCTCTTTATTTGAAGGCTTATCCATCTTATATTCCAGCCAAAATAAATCGACTTTTGATTTTGATATGAGTAAGCGTTTACGCTCTACTATCATTGCCATTATAGAATCAGAATAATCTCACCTTCCCAGATAGCATACCCAGATTATCTTATGATAATAAAATAAATGGTATCAAATTTCCGCTATGCAGAAATTTGATACCTACGAAGAAAAATTTATACTTTTTATGTCGCTTTGTAACCTATTGAATCTATAGCTCTTCACTATTTATGCTAAAATTAATACCTTCCGATTTTAACAACACTTTCAGTTTTTCAGCATCCAAGAACATTTCACCTGTTTTTAAAATATCTGGCATATTATTCTGTATATGTTCAGCCAACTGCATCACTAATGCTGCTGCTCCTAGTGAGGTTAAGTGCGTTTGCCCTTTGGGCGCATTGATTTGTAGATATAGATACTTACTATTTCCTTTTTCATCCACACCTCGTATATCAGTCCGAATTTGATGCTGGTGGCCTTTACCCGGATTATATAAAATCTTTCTACGAAGGCGTGTCGAGCACAATTTCCAAATACCTTTTCTGACTAAAAATGCGAGAAGTTGATTACTCTTAGGTTCATCAAAACCAATTCTGGTCGCGACCGTTTTCACATTCATAATTAAAGGTAAAATAAATTGCTCAGGCATATCTATCCGAAAAACTTTATGCTGGCTATTATCACTAAATAAAACTGTTTTTTCGTCAGAAAAAGGGAGGATTTTCTGGTATCGTCCATTTTGTTTTACCGTAAATGGTACTGTTAGCCTATCCATATAATCAACTGAATTTGGGCCTGCTTTATCATTCAAAGCATATAAGACACTCATATCGATACTATCAATACTCGAAAATGATTTACTGATATCATTAATGAGCGTCGCAACAATACTCGCCATCCATGATGATGAAAAAATCATGGAACCTGGTTTTTTATTCCGCATGATTACCGCTTTACTTAATGCGGTTTGCAAACGTTCAGTCCAACGAGTTATGTCCACATACGCAATATGATTCTGATGCGCAAAATCTAATAATTTATCTTGTGGATCATTAACGAGTGCTAAGACGATATCTATCTTTAGATCTTCTGGTAAAGCTGGTTTTTCAATATCAAACGCCAAAGCCTGTGAATTCTGCAAAGTTTGAGATAGTTCTTTTGCCTTACTTATGCTCCTGCCAGCAATAATTAATTCTAAATCAGGGCAATATTGATTGAGAATTTGTGCGACTTGCTGACCAACCACACCATAACCACCAACCAGCAATACCGATATGTTCTTCATTTACCAATCCTCAAAAATAGGTCACATGACCTATTTTTGAGGATCTTTAGATAAATTTCAACAATAATCGCAATGTTATGATATTAAAATCAAATAACCAAAATTATTATACTCAGCAGGTTTCAAGTTGCGACACAGCATCCCATCCATCATCAGGCAACTGATCTAATGAACAAGTGTATTAATAGCACCTTCAAGAGCTGTCCTTTCCTCAGCAGACTGAATAATGGTTTTTGCTTCCATGATAAAGTTCCCATTAAATAGCTTTCCCTTCTCACATTACCGTTTTTTAATATAGAACGTAAAGTCTGTAGTTAACGCCACAGAAAACAACAAGTTAACAATATATTATTATTTCAGGTAAATTCACCTAACATTAAGAAATGAATTACCAATAATAAAAAACAAAGTATAAACAATAACCAATTTAAATTTCATTTATTGGCTTTAATGCTATTATGAAAAAATATAACCATACATAGGAGCCAGTTATCCATGAAATGGTACATTGAGGAAGCCTCGAAAATAAACAACTCCATACCCTACGGTAAACAAATTAATATGAGTGCCGGATTCGGGCCAACAGGGCTGCCCCACATAGGAACACTTTGTGAAATCATTCGCACTAACCTGATCAAAAATGAACTAAACAGACTGGGTAGAGAGGTAAATTTCTATTTAATTTCAGATGACTTAGACTCCTTCAGAAAGATTCCATCCAATGTTCCCAACCCAGAAAAACTAAAACCATACTTAGGGCTGCCTGTAAATAAAGTCCCAGATCCTTTCGGTATTTACTCTTCATTCTCAGAGATGGCCGAAAGCCGGTTATTTGAATTGGCTAAAGAGTATAATGTAGATTGTAATATAGTAAAAAACTCTCAGGCCTATAAAAATGGAGATTATAATTCTCTAATAAAATTATTTCTCGAAAACTTTTCCAGTATAAATAAAATATGTAAAGAATCCACAGGTTTTTTAAGACAAAGAACCTATAATATTATAATGCCGATTTCTGAAAAAACAGGAAAAGTCCTTGAGCATATTATTATAACAAACATAGATATTAATAATGGAGAAATAACTTATTATATACCCTCAAATGAAATAGTTAATAAGCCCGGGCATGAATATGGTGTGGAGCTGCAAGAACTTTATCAAGAAGAGGTTTTAGACAAAGAACAAACTGTTTCAGTATTTAATGGAAAAGCAAAACTTCAGTGGAAAGCGGATTGGAGTATGCGTTTACTCTATAGGAATATTCATTTTGAAATGTATGGTGAGGATCTGACAGATTCAGCGTCTGTTGCCCGACAAATCTTCGCCACACTGCATAAGCCTGCACCACGTCTTTATAGATATGGTCTTTTTCTTGATGCTTCAGGGAAAAAAATATCTAAATCAAAAGGTAATGGCTTCTCTCTGGATGATGCCAAAAATCTTCTTACACACGAAGCCATCCAGACCCACTTATCAAAAGATCCCAAAAAATCCACTAAATTTTATATAGAACAATCTCCTAAATTAAACGATCAAGTAAATATCTCCAATAAAAATAAAAAACGCTTATCTTTTTTTAAAATATCCAGAATATTACAAGCATCAAAACCCACCAATATCTCCTCTGCAAGAAAATTTCTTGATTTATATCGGGAACATGGAGAAACCATATCAGAAAATGAACTTATAATTAGTTACAATTATTATTCAAAGACTAATAAATACAATAACCATGGATTAACAACAACGAGAGAAAAGGATTATTTCTCATTTATTGCCGAATCAATAAAACAAGAAGAAACTTTATCTAAGGAAGATATTTTAAAACTTATATGTTCCTCTTTCACAAAAAATTTCCCTGAACGTGATTCATCACAACTATGGATATTACTTTACAGAGGATTATTTGGTGATATCTGCGGCCCCAGAATTGAAACATGGATAAAAATCAATGATACAAAAGATATCATTGAACACTTCATTAATCCACACATAATAACCTTAGAAAACAAAGAAACTCGCAATGAAATAAAAACAACTGAATCTTCCATGAAGATAAATAAAGATAATGACAACGAAATAAAAATGACAAAATTACTCAACAAGATTGATTTCAATCAAATCAGGGAAAAATGTGACGCTCTGTCGTTACAGTTAAAAGAAAATAGCAATGCCCTGATTGATGCCTTATCAGGATACCAATGTAAAATGGTCACTGAAGATGAAATTTATCGCTCCGTGGATGTCCTGGAAAACATTGGTGAAAACAAAGAATATTTTAACCAGAATATTTATGGTGTCACCTCATTCCTGCCTCTTAACCAACCCATTTATGCGACTGTATGTTTTGGTTTCATTCCCTCTCTCATGGCGGAGAATGTTTGTATCCGTCCTCCTACAGCGATGCACCTTCATTATAAAAAATTTGAGAATATTATTGATCTGTCAAAAATATCTTCATCACTTTCAATTTCCTATGAAAACAAAGAGCTTTTTTTAAGTAAAAGGGTAAATGTAACTGATGCCGTTATATTTACAGGGACGCCAGAAAATGCAATTAAGGTTCGAAAACATTTCAGGAAAAATACCTTGTTTATCTTAAATGGTGCCGGACATAACCCATTAGTCATATCAAAGGATGCAGATATCAATATAGCTATTGAAAGCGCCAAACGGGTTGTTCTCTATAATCAGGGACAAGATTGCGCCGGACCCAATGCTATATTAGTACACAATGATATATATGATTCATTCAGGGATAATTTAATTACCAGTTTGAAAGATATTGAAGATAAAGTAGGCTCTTATTCTGATCAGAATAATATAATAGGCCCTAACAGCGATATAGACCATTGTATAAAGATAGCATCAATGTTTAAAATAAACCGGGATTATTGTACTTATGGCGGAGAAATAAATCCGATAACGGGCATGATAAAACCCACTATCTTTGAAAAATCGCTTTCTATGGGTGGGAATTACAAAGAATTTTTTGCTCCTGTTTTCTTTTTGCAGAAATACCAACAAGATCAAAATTTAGATGATTATTTTTCCAATCCAAGTTATCCTGCCAATGCTATGTATATTTCTTTATTTGGCACAAGCAATTATATCAGTAATGAATTAAATAAAAAGTTACACTTACCAGAAAGCATACTCAATAATACGGATCTCCATTTGGAAGAACGTGGTTATCTTCCATACGGAGGACAAGGGCCAGCAGCATCTTGCCTTTGGTATGATGGTAATAGAATTAATGGGAGCACGTTACCACAAAGGGATATATATCAATATCTGGTCAAACCACAGATATAAGTAACCATGAATAACTATAAGTAAAGAGATAAAAATGACATCCAGCTTTAATCAATCATATATGGTGTCCATCATATTGGGAGCATCTCTCGTAGGGTTAGCTATGGGATATACATTACCCATGGTCAGTTTAAAGCTAGCCGGACAAAAACACACTTCAACACTACTGGGTATCATATCGGCACTACCTGCGGTAGGAATGTTAATTTCTTCCATGGTGACCCCCATACTAGCCCGCCAGTATAGTTTAAATAAGTTATTGGGCTTTAGCTTAGTCCTACTTACGGTTTCAACTTTATTTTCTGTTCAGTTAAACCAAATATATTATCTTGCTATTCCCCGATTTCTGATGGGGTTTGCCTGTGGCGTTATAGTGGTTATCGGAGAATCATGGGTCAGCAGTAATACCAATGACCGACACAAAGGAACACTAATGGGATTGTACACCTCAGCATTCACCGGATGTCAATTGTCAGGGCCATTACTGATTTCGATATTTGGCATAACTTCACTGATTCCTGCAATATTACTGGCCATGCTTGCCCTCTTTTGCATTGCCCTTATATTGATAAATCCTTCTGCGTCAATATCATCACAACCAAAAGAAGAAAACAGCAGATTTCCCGTATTACCATTAATAATGTCTGCCCCCTGCCTTATCATTGGGGTTCTTTGCTTTTCCTCTTTTGATGCAGTGGCACTATCCATGTTTCCATTGTATGGCGTGTCATTAGGGATCCCCGAGGCAACAACCATTACATTAATAACATTAATCTTTCTTGGGGATGCTATTTTTCAGGTTCCTATCGGTTGGCTTGCCGACAGAACCAATTTGAAACAGATTCATATGATTTGCGGAGTAATTTTCACTCTTTCCTTATTAGCATTACCCTTTACAGTAAATTCCATTTTTTTATGGATTGATGTCATCATAATGGGAGCATTTGGTGGAGGTATTTATACCCTATCATTGGTAAGAGCAGGAAAAAAATATTCTGGTCAGATGTTAATTGCCATAAACGCCTTATTTGGTGTCATTTGGGGAATTGGCAGCCTTACCGGTCCCTTAGTAACTGGTGTAGCAATGGATTTATTTAATGAAAAAGGATTTATTATTACCCTTATTTCTATTGGGTTATTGTTTATAGTTTCACACTGGTTTCCCGGAAAACCTATACTTGATAGAAAATCAGGATAAATCCGCTCCCTTCCTCACAGTAAAAAACGATCAACTCTTGATGAGTTATCTTATCCGTTCTATCACACAATCTATCACACAAAAAAAACTTAACAAAATGACAACACATCGTCACTTATGATTCACATAACTATTTACTGAGTGTACTTTATTTCAAACGGAAAGCTAAAGGTATTTTTATGACGGGATAGCAACATATTCTTTATACTCAGTGAGGTTAATAATGAAAAAGATCAACATATTAATCGCTGTGTTAGGTATTTTGGGATTGATAACACAGGTTCAAGCAAAAGTTGGATATGGTATAAGCCAAACAGATACTGACCCACACCTTACAATCGGAGAGAAAAATGGCGAACCCGCCATTGGCATTAGCCTCTATGATAATGGCCAACTCTTCCCTGCTTCCTCTCTGAAAGCGTTCGCTACACGTGACAAGAATGGCGTCTATCGTTTCAAGCTGGAGGGCGGGTCAATTAAAAACCAGTATGCCGATATCGCTCAAGTTCCCAATTCAGAAGTTTACTTCGGTGAGTGGGCGCAAACCACCCCCGATAAATCGGATAAAACTCATACTGTTTTTTATGCAGGTAAAGATGTAACAACGAATATGCCAAAGGGCGGTACTGCAATCTATACGACGACAGGCATTAGCCAATATAACGGTAATAATCCCCTCACCGGAGAATTAACCGCAGACTTTGATCGTCAAAAATTGAAGGGTTCAATAAGCAACCGTTCACGAAAGATAGACATTGATGCCGACATAAATAGCGATGCCGGATTTTCAGGTAATGCCACTGCCGATGGTCATATTAATGGCCGCACCGAGGGAAAATTCTTTGGTGATTCGGCCTCCTCTCTGGCAGGTTATGCCACATTTGATAGCGACAGGAGCAAGGATACTGCTTTCGGCGGTACTAAAAAGTAATTGCCAATTTTACAGATAACAGTGCCTAAAATGGCGCTGTTATTTTCTCTTCCTCATCTGCTTTTCTTGGCCCTGTTTTTTGCCGTCTATATTGCTGTTCCTTTTCAAAAACATGGGCTTTGTGAGGGTATTTTTCTATGACTGACAAGAGAAAATTTCCTATATTGCTACTGGCTTCATTCCTCGCCTTATCAGCTTATGCCGATGAAAATATTAACCACAAACTTTGGAAACAAGCACGGTATAGTCAAAAAAATAATAATCAACAACTTAAAGACATTGGTCAGGCACTATACCTTGCCATTAACTATCAACAGTGGCGAGACGTTAGACGTCTTCAGGTAGCTTATCAAAAACTGCCCGGGTACGACCCGCTACTTGTTGATTTCGCTCAAGGTGGGCTAGCGCGCCTTGAGGGGAATTTGACGCTCGCAGCCTCTTATTACCAAAAGATCCTGCGCCAAAAACCGAATCTCACGCGCATCAAACTGGAACTGGCTCGTGTGTATTTTGAAGATCACAAAAACCGGGAGGCTGAACAGTTATTTGATGGATTAAGTAAACAGCGACAATTACCAAAAACGGTTTTGAAAAACATCGACCGTTATATAAAAGCAATAACCCTAAGAAATGGCTGGCGCAGTTCATTCTCATTAGGCTATGTCTATAACGATAATATAAATATATCTCCAAATCAGGAGCCGATTTGCCTGAAATTCAGGGAAGATACATGCGTATATAAACGGAAAGTACCAAAAGCTATCAAAGAGTGGGGGATCACTTATAACGCTACGTCAAGCCGCCGTTACCAACTTACCGGCCATCACGGTCTTTTTGGTCGCGTACTGATTTATGGTGAAAACTATCACCATTACCACGATGAAAACGAGAATATATTTTCGCTGGTCAGTGGCTACAACTATAAAAGCAGGAACCATGACTTATCCTTTGGTCCCCTATTTGAATATAAACAACAGGCAGGAAGTACCAAATACCATGCCATTGGTGCAAGAATAGAATGGCAGTGGGCTATAACCCCCCAAACCACGCTCAACGTTGAACTTGGACATAAGCAATTGAGTTATCAGCCGATTTACCGCAGTAAAGATGGCGCCCTTTCCTCATCTTATATCAGCCTATCCCATGCCATCAGCGATAGACTGGTTCTGTTTGGTGGCCCTAGCTGGAGCTATCGGAACAATCAACAACCCGCATTACGCTATCAGCAATGGGGAATCACTGCGGGGATAGCCGGACAGCTTTATTCCGGCATTGATGGCGCGTTGTTTGTCACACTGAAAAAGCAACATTTTGGGGCCTACAACGCATTATTGGGTGCCAAACGTCAGGATGATGAACAGATCTATACTGCTTCCATTAAATTCCCTGCCACCAAGATATTAGGTATGACACCATCTTTAATTTTCCGCCACTCACGTAATCACAGCAATGTGGGCTGGATGTACAGCTATGAAAAAAACGAAGTACAGATACAACTAGAGAAATATTTTTAGCTGAGGCGATGAAACACCCACAAATTAGGTTCAATGTAATAGGCCATCTGTTTTTCAACATCCACCACCAATGGCACTAGACCGCCCGGAATGATGTATTCCCCGCTTTGCGGAAATGTCATCCCTGTCCACTCCTGCCACTGTTCCACTGTGCCATAAATATCCATAGAACGGAGGGCTGGCTTGATGATTTTTGCGCCCAAACGGCAATGAGTGCGGATCCACGGGTCAAACGGTTCGCCTTTGTCATTTTTCCATTCACAATATTGTACAAAATCCTGCAAAGGGTATTTGCTTTTCAAACTTGGCCTGACGGGAACAACCAGCCCATCCAATCCTGCCTCACGAGCGGTTTGTTTTACGCTATTGATGAGTAAAGCAGGCACATTCTGGCCTCTGAATTCTGGATCAATCGTTACGGACAGTGCTGACACCATATTGGCTTTTTTCTTTCCCTTTGCTTCTCCACCCGCATAGAGCACAGCATCCCATCCCTCATCGGGCAACTGATCTAATGAACTATATTCCCAGGGAAAAGGGATTGAATCCATCAGACCAATCAGACGCTCTTCCTGCCCCTGTTGCAGGATGGCAAATTTTTGAAAGCGGCTGAAATCCGATTCATATAATTTATGCCAATATTGTTCAGCAACTGCATCATGATTCATAAATTCAGGCCAATTGCTATCAATAAGCGTATTAATAGCATCTCCAAGATCTGTCCTTTCCTCAGCAGACTGAATAATGATTTTTGCTTCCATGATAAAGCTCCTATTAAAACTCTCTTAGCCAGAAAAATAGATAAAAATCATAGAAAAATATATTTAAACTTCTTATCATCAGAAAATAAAATAACAAGTTAACAATATGTCATTACTTTATTCTTTGATATTTAATTTAATCATAGGCGATTATTTTCTACAACAAAGAGCTAATTACCCTTAACAAGAAAAAATAAAATCCAATTTATAAAATTAATTACATGAATATTTATATCAGTAACACTTTATACATAAGTTATTATTTGATTGATAATTATATTGTTAATAACACAATAATATTAGGTGATTAAATCTAACTGTATCACATTTTTAGCAAAAATTTAGATTATTCCCTTCTCACCAAAAAACAAAATAAATAATTAAAATTCAATTAATTGCACAAAAAAATCATCATTAAACCCCACACAAAGCGCCACAAATAGTAATAATTATCATTTACATTATCATCTGAACGGTGTACGTTTTTTTCGCGCAATATCTCAGGCCGTTTTTAAGATTGGGTAACGAGGGATCCCCCATTCCAAACGAGGATAATCATGAAAAAGATAAACGTATTAGTCGCCGCTTTAGGCACATTGGGATTTATGGCACAAGCTCAGGCAGCCGTTGGATTTGGTCAGAGCCAGATAAGCACGCCATCTTACATTACAGTTGGTGAAACCGAACTCGGTTCAGGCCCACACGGCGGCAAAAGTGGTGAACCTGGTATTGGTGTCAGTTCCGTTTATAGTGGTCAAATCACAGGCTTTGCCGGTTTGACTCGCATGGCATCTGCTGACAACAATGGTATTCATAATATCTCAATGGCAGGTGCACCCGGCACTCACAGCGGTATGGGGGTATTCCATTTCAGTAAAGTTGCCAATGCAGATGTTTACTTTGGTGAATGGTCACAGACGGGTGGCGCATCGGATAAAACCCATACGGCTTACTATTCAGGTAAAGACATTACCACCAATATTCCAACCGACGGTACAGCAACTTATACGGTGACAGGTATTAACCAATACAACGGTGACAATGCCCTATCCGGTACATTAACCGCAGATTTTGGTGAGAAAACTTTGATCGGTTCAATGGCAAATGCAGCGATGACGATAAATATTGATGCAGATATCTATGCCGATGCCAAGTTTGAGGGCGACGCCAAGATCGGTGATCTTAAAGGGATAACTGAAGGTCATTTCTTTGGTGACAGTGCCGCCAGTCTGGCCGGATATACCACATTTGATGGTGATCACTCCAAAGATACTGCTTTCGGTGGTTCTAAACAATAATCATTAATTTTTCAGAGAACAGTGCCATTTTTGGCACTGTTCTCTGTTTTATTTTTAATAACGTGAGCTTTTTGGTCTGGTTTCCCGATGTCTGACAATAGAACAACGCCAATATTATCAGTGGCACTGATGGCTCTGTGCCTCTCCCTGCCCGTTTATGCCGATGAAGATACTCCACGAAAAATCTGGCAAGAAGCACAACATAACCAACAGGAAAATGAAACCAATCTGATTACACCTGATCCTGTTTTCATTGGAAATGACGCTTCATTAATTGTGATTAATGGGCAAACATTTCAGGTTGAAAATAATATTGATGATATCGGTCAGGCTTTATTCCTTGCCATTAACCACCAGCAGTGGCCGGACGTCAAACGCTTTCTGGCGGCTTACCAAAAACTACCGGGGTATGATGTTATGTTGGTCAATTTTGCCCAGGGTGGGTTGGCACGCCTTGAGGGAGACTTAGCTCTTGCTGCCTATCATTATCAACAGATTCTGAATCAACAACCCGATTTTCCCCGTATAAAACTGGAACTGGCGCGTGTCTATTTTGAGGATCATAAAAATCGCGAAGCCGAGCAGCTATTTACTGGATTGAATAAAGAAAAGCAGTTACCCGAAGCCGTCTTGAAGAACATTAACAGCTATCTGGAAGCGATAGATCTGAGAAATGGCTGGCGCGGCTCTTTTTCGGCGGGTTATGCCTATAACGATAATGTGAATATGTCCCCTGATCAAGGACCTACCTACCAGAAAGACCCAATTACGAATCAACTCTTTAAACGACAAATACCCAAAGCCATTAAAGCATGGGGCATGTCTTATGACGCAACATTAAGCCGACGCTACCAGCTTGTTGGTCATCATGGCATTTTTGGCCGCGGCCTGATTTATGGCGAAAATTATCGTGATCATCATGATGAGAACGAAAATACGTTCCTGATGGTCAGCGGATACAGCTATAAAAGCAGAAGTCACGATTTCTCCTTTGGTCCTCTGTTCGAATATAAACAACGTGCAGGTGATACCTACTACCATGCCACCGGCGCCAAAACAGAATGGCGATGGATATTCACGCCCCAAACCGCTCTGAATGTTGAACTTGAACATAAAAAACTACGTCATCAGCAGAATCTCCGTCGGAAAGATGGTGCTCTTTCCTCAACTTATCTCACCCTATCCCATGCCCTTAGCAAAGATTTTGTCCTGTTTGGCGGTGGCGACTGGCTATATCGGGACAATAACCAATATCCTGTGGATCGCTATCAGCAATGGGGCGTTCGGGCAGGCATCGCCGGACAGCTCTATCCCGGTATTAATGGTTCGCTATTTGCCACGTTGAAGGAACGGCGTTTTGGGGCCTACTTAGCCTCATGGGATACCAGACGTCAGGATACAGAACAGATCTATACCGCCGTCATTAAAGTCCCTGCCGCTGAAATATGGGGAATGACACCTTCTTTCACTTTCCGCCATCGACGCAATCACAGCAATGTGAGTTGGTTGTACAGCTATAACAAAAACGAAGTGCTGGTAAGGCTGGAAAAGTATTTTTAATCAAAATCTGATGATTTTTATTTTTGATGATAATTGACAAATCGAGGCGAAAGATATCAATGGCATACCGAGTTAAAACACAATTCACCCCTATCACAATTGCATTGTCACTGGCATTTTCACTGGCAGCACCGCCCCTGTTTGCCGAATCCAAACCGACAGTCACAACCTCAAGCGGCAAAACAGATCTGGGCAAGATTCATGTCACGGATAAAAGCGATAAAGATGAAGAGGGTTATAACGCGGTCTATGACAAAGATATCGCCAATATTTATATCGGCAAAAAGGAAATAGAACGCTATAAGGGGACTTCTCCTGCCGATTTAATTAAAGGCGCGGTTGGCGTATACAGCGGCGATGCCCGTAATGGTGGCGCGTTGGATATCAATATCCGGGGTGTTCAGGGACAGGGGCGCATTCCCGTCACCATTGATGGTACAGAACAGGCGATTACCGTAGGGCGGGGTTATCATGGTGCCAATAACCGCAACTACATCGATCCAAACCTGATCAGTAGCATCGAAATCGAAAAAGGCCCCTCTCTGAACCGCAGAGTGAAAGGATCAATCGGTGGTGCAGTCTCCATCAAAACATTGACCATTGATGATGTCGTACCAGAAGGAGAAACCTTCGGTATCAATACCAAACTGGAAACCAGCAGCAACTCCGTGAGAGAACGTACGCCTTCCCTGTCATTGGGGCAGGACTACCGTGATATTCCCGGTTTTATCCACAGCGATGCCGAAACCGATCCTGCATTGAAAATTACCCCGCATTCGTCAAAAGACAATAAGCTGTTTGGCTTCAAAGATAATGCTTTCCGTCTCGCAGTGGGCACACGGCAGGAATATTTTGATTTAATGCTGGCCTATGCTTATCGCCGTCAGGGTAACTATTTTGCCGGCAAGGGAGGTGCTCATCGTTATGATGAACCCATTACAGCCGCTGATGAAAAACTCATGACAGGCGCCTTAAACAGTTTAGATCCTTATCTGCCATTTGCAGCCCGTATTTATCGCCCCGGCAATGAAGTTCCCAATACTTCCAGTGAAATGCGCTCCGTGTTAATAAAAAACACTTGGCATTTTACCGATGACCAAGCCCTGCAACTGGGTTTTCGCAATACGCGAATGGAGTTCGGCGATATTATGCCTTCAAGGCTGGCAATGGTATTTGCTGGAGACAATGTGGTTCCCCAATGGTCATTAGCCAATGCCCGTCAACAAGCCGCCTACCTGACCTATAAATGGCATCCCGCCAATAACCCCTATATCGATTTCGACATGAATCTGTGGACAACCCGCACGACGAGTAACACCAACACCGCAGGTGGATATCCCCGTAGCCCGGTTGACAGAGATTATAAATGGGAACTGGGCACCGCAGGCAGGAATCCCAATATTGATGGCACATTGATAAATACCTCTGTCACCAATGCTCAAAATAACCGTTGGGGACTGGATATCTCAAATAAATTTGAACTTACCCGTCATTTGGATCTGACTTTGATGGGGAATTTCCAACGTGAACGCCTTAACTCTAGTGATGGCTACAATCCCTATAATATGTATTTCTTCCAGTCACCAGCCAGGAAAGGGCAACGTCAGGAAATCAATCTTGCCTTTAACTTTGACTGGCGACCCACTTCATGGCTGGCATTGAGCGCTGGAGCCAAACGTGTTTCCTATTGGTCTAAAGATGATTTTCTCACTGAACGACGCGCCGCAAGAGATGGACGTTACGAAAAACAGAAGGAAATCATTGGGCATCAAATGAGTTACTTTCGAACACCGACAGCAGAAGAAGCTGATTATCTCAAGAAATGGTCGGATGACGACTACTATTCCAAACTCAGCAGGAAAGAAAAAAGAGAAATACGTAATAAAATAAAGGGAATATCCCTTGAAACAGAACGTGGTGGGCAAAAACGTTATATGGCTAAGGAAGGATTCACTTGGAATTACGATCCCAATAACGGCCAGCTCAATAAAAGCGATAACCCCTATTTCAATGGTCAACTGGATATGAATGAAAAGGTTATCGACCCAATAAGCGGTAAAGAAGTCTATAAATATGAATACGGCACAAGGGTTAATGCAAATGGTATATCAGGCCCTGATGTTGACGATCCCTGGGAAGCGCCTTCAAAGCGTAAGGATCACGCTTGGGCTCCAACCTTCTCTGCTACCGCCTATGTCACCGACGATTTCCGTATCTATACCCGTTATGCCGAAGCGGTCAGAATGCCCAGTATTTTTGAAGATACCGTCGGTTTTTCAGGCGCCAAAACTAACCGCGTAGGCCAACAGTTTAAACCTGAACGCGCCAAAACCGCAGAAGTGGGTTTCGTCTATGATTTCAGCCAATTAGTTGAGGCTGAACGCCATGCCGATATTAAACTCTCTTACTACAACACGGTCATTGAGAATGTTTTCGACAGGGATAATACTTATAAATTCTCCCAATTAGATAAACAGAAACTGGCTGGTCTGGAGTTACAGGCGCGTTACGATAATGGCAGTTTCTTCACCGATATGGGATTGGTCTATAACATGAAAAACAAAGTGTGTGACCATAATTCCGTCATGAGAATGGATTCCCAAAATCGCTACGGCATTCCTGAATGTATTGATGGCGGTTTTCCCGGTGGTTATTTACGTACCTCCATCCAGCCTAAATACTCAGCCAATCTGACCCTCGGTGGACGTCTGCTTGATGAAAAACTGGAGTTAGGCAGCCGGATGCTCTACCACAGCAAGGCAGAAAACAAAGATGAAAAATGGCTGATGAATGCTTTGCCGGATGTTTATAAAGGACAGTCCAACAACCCAATGCGCTGGAACCCGGTATTCACCGTTGATGCCTATATTAGCTATCAAATTACGCCAGCCATATCGGTAGAGCTGACGGGCACGAACCTGACCAACCGCTATTATCTCGATCCGTTGACCCGTTCGATGATGCCGGCACCGGGCAGAACCTTTAAACTCAGTCTGACCAGTCAGTTTTAGAGGCTAATTTTAGAGAATAGTATGAACACAGCCATATTGGATAATCCCATCACCTCTTTTCCATTAATGCCAAAAAAGGGCTTACTGGCGGGTATCCTGATCGCCATTTTAGTGCATACCAGTCTGATATGGCTGTTAAACCGACATGCTTCGTATGATGACACTGCTCATCATATCAACAACAACGCTTCTATGACGGAGCTATCCATTACGATGGTGGCCGCCCCATCTCGGGAGAATGAGCCGGAACCGGTTTCTCTCCCATTCCCACTGTTGACGGCACCGGAATCACCGACCAAACCGGCAATCGTGCTGGATAAGGTGGTTCACCCTGAAAATAAAGCGGAGAAACCGCTGGACACCAACAAACCGAAGAAACGCCAAAAACAGCAGAAAGAAAAGCCACAAGAAGTGGCAAAGACGAAGCCTGTTCAATCACCACAAATACAGAAAGATAATCATACAGAGCAACAAACCAATGGCAGTGATCAAATTCATTCAGAAGGCAGTATCAGCCGGGCTACAACTTCACAGCCTTTAGTGGGGCAAGGAAACAGTGTCGTAGATAATTATCACGCAAGACTGCGGCAGGAAATTGAACGCTACAAGGACTATCCCCGTAAAGCCAAAAGGATGAAGCAGGAAGGAGCAGTCACGATCAACTTTACCCTGCTTGATGATGGTACATTAAGCGCTGCCAGCGTGGTGAGTTCTTCCGGTAACAGCACATTAGATAACGCAGCACTCAATGCCATTAATCGTGCCAGTTCAGTTGGCCCCAGACCTGCCGGCATGAAACCGGATGTTACATTAACACTCGATTTTGCGTTGAGATAAATCAATCCTCGCTCCCAAAGGGAACGAGGATTTCGTCATTGTGGCTAACCTTTATGCTCCACATCCATCCCCGCCATCAATCACCAACCCTTGGGCAGTAATCATGGCTGCGTCTGAAGAAATGAAAAACATGACGGTACTGGCAACATCCTCAGGACTGACCAATCGCTTCAGCGGGATCCGTTTTTCGATGCGCCTGAGTAAAGCCGATGTTGAACATCCAAGCAGTTTTGCCTGTGGCGCTAAGCCTTCCAACAACATTGGTGTATCTACCCAAGAAGGTAATACCGCATTTACGGTAATTTGCCTTTCTGCCAAATCCAAAGCCAACGATTTCGTTAACCCAAGTAAAGCATGTTTTGATGCACAATAAGCGCTATTGTGTTTCTTTCCTGCCTTACCAAGAATAGACGAAATAATGACAATTCTGCCTCCAGAAATGATATTGGGCACAACATTCGACAATAGGCGTTGGACTGAATGCAGATTAGTCGCCAATATCGAATCCCAAATATCATTATCACAAATTTCATTGTCATTATCTTTACCATGACTAATCACTATTCCCTGTAATTTGATCTCCTTAAGCAAAGGCATCAATTGATTAGCTATGGCATTTTCATCAACTAAATTAATTTGAATTGTCTCAATTAAACCCGGAGATTGTTCTGCCAGTTTATTTAAGCCTTCGTGATTAATATCAATAGCAATAACTTGATAGCCAGCCGTCAGCAATTTCTGGCAGACCGCATAGCCTATTCCACTGGCAGCCCCCGTTACAATAAACGTCAACATGATATTTTCCTTCATTAACTCAATGCAAGACCACCGTTGACATTAATTACCTCGCCCGTCATGTAATGATTTTCCATCAGGAAATGAACTGCCGAGGTAATTTCGCTGACAACTCCGACACGTTTAAGCAATACTTTGCTATTAATTAACTCCTTGTGTGTTTTTAATAAGTTCTCTGACATCTCTGTTTGAATAATCCCGGGGGCAATTGCATTGACCCGAATATTCTTGGGTGCGACTTCAACGGCAAGCGCCTTTGTCAATGATTCTATTCCACCTTTAGTCGCAGCATAGATTGATTGTCCCTTATTCGGCCGTTGGGCTGAAATGGATGAGATATTGATAATATGCCCATGACGCTGCGGTATCATTGCCTTTAAGACTTCACGGCTACACAGGATATAACTTAATAAGTTGTTGTTTATCAATAACTCAATATCTTTGGTTTCCATCGTTGCCAATAACCCGTCCCTTGTAACCCCGACGTTATTGACCAGAAGGTCAATGCAGCCAAATGCCTCACTCACGGTTTTAATAAATGCGCTGACATCCTCTGCCTTGGCCAGATCCGCTCTTACAGGCAGGACACCGGGAAAATCATGCGTGATCTGGGTAATAAAATCGGCGGTTTGGGGAGTATCATGGCGATAACAGAAAGCGACCCGATATCCCCTCTCCAACAAACTCAAAACCACCGCCCGGCCAATGCCTTTGCTGCCGCCAGTGACAATGGCACAAGGTGCAGCAGATTCCGGCGTGGATGTTATTTTATCCCTGATATTCTCACTCATAAGCTGGAGTTCCCTTTGATTTCAGAGAGGGTAAACCGGTGTTTTCTGGCAAGTGCCATAATGTCGAGAACTTGTCTGGCGGAAATATTCCCGTATGAGAAATTCCCTTTGTACTGTTCCAGTGCCAGTAAAATGGTTTCCGTCATACAGGCATAAAGCTGCCCTTCCCCCAAGTAGGCTCTGACTCTGGGATCAAGACTGTCATGATAAGGTGTCTGGACAATGCCGCCCCGCAGGATTTGGATATCAGGCCGGTTAATTAAATCGTCATCAGACAGGTTATGCGGCACAGAAATATCACAAACAATGCCCCCTGTTTTTATCTTGTCTACCGGAATAAAAGCTTCTGAAGCATTAGCGGCACAGACAATGACGTCACAATGCTCAATATCAGAAATATTCTGGGAAATACGAACGAAGGATTGATCAACATGGTGCTGGTTCAGGTAGTGATCTATCGCCTCACCCACCGGTTTTCCTGTCAGGAAATTCGCGGGCATGGATGAAAGGCAATCCACTACACGTTTTGCCAATCCGCCCATAACAGGCTGAGAATTAACCACAAATTGCTCATGAATGTTTTGATAAATCTGGTATTTCACTTCATTCAGTTTTTTCACTGAACCATGATTATTACTGCCAACCAGTACCATTTCCTGAGATTGCGGCCCCAGAATTTCGGCATAAACACGGCCGATATTTCCCGCGCCCCCAATCACTGCTATGCGCATTTGGCTAATATCCTGATGCAACATGCTCTTTTGTAAGGCTTCAATCCCCATCCCCACAGTCAAAGCATTGCCCGTTGTCACGCTTATCTGGTTATTTTTTACTGACTTACCATTATTAGTAATGATTGAGGTAAACATGCCCAACCCAACCACGGTATTACCGGCCTGCGCAGCCTGAGCAACACGGATATCAATTTCATGCCGCAGCCTCTCTAAATCATTTTGTGCCAGCGCTGACTTGATCATTTTTGAGGTCACAGGGATCGGATACAGCGTAAAACTCACCGATTGACCATTAGCCGAGCGAATACGGGCGGGTTTAAACGGCTTGGTCGCAAGATTAAAGCTGGCATTTTCGACAAATAACGCCATTTCTTCGTCGCTGAACAGAACAAACGAAGGATCAACTTCTTTCAGCCAATCCGCCGAAATCAAATGATTCACAAAAGCGGCCTTATAATCTGCTTCACTGTCATCTTCTTTATCCTCATTTCTGCGGCGATAATCCGCAATCATGGATGGAAGTGGCTTCCCAAGCAAAGGAGCGACAATAAAGCCAGCGTTGGCATGATGAATAGCCAGACAAACGCGGGAAAGTGCTTCAATAAAACGGATAACCTGTGGAAGATCCAAAAATACTGAAGGCTCTACACGGATGACGTTAGCTGCACTACCGGAAGGGGCTACCCGAATATGGCTGCCACACAGTAAATGCCCGCTGATCACATAACCCAAACCACTTTGTACTGAGATATTTTGCAAAATATAGGAATCTGAATTAACCACATCATAAAACTCGATTCCCCAAATCAATCCCTTTCCGCGAACCTCCCGAATCACATCCGGGTATTGTGCTTTTAAATCCTCCAGCCGCGTTTTGAATTCATTTCCCAGTTGGGTGACTTGTGTCAGCAACTTACGCTGATCAGCATGCAGCAGGTTTATATAATCAAGCGCAACCCGACAGGAGAAATCATCTTCTCCAAACGTTGAACTTTGGATTAAATCGAATCCGGGCGTAAAACTTTCCTGACGGATAGCAACCACCCCAATTTTGACATATCCACCCCCCAATGCTTTGGAAAGCACATAATAATCTGCATCAATGCCCGCATCACTCGAAGCGACCAAGAATCCACACCGCCCTGATCCCGCCTGTACTTCATCAGCAATAACCGGACATCCAAGGATTTGTTTTAACCGGTTGATGTCAGCAACTTGTTCTGCATTGAGGGGATAAACGCCGCCTTCTCCCTGAACGGGTTCTACCAGCAATGCCGCAACGGTTCTGACTCTCTTTTTGCTCAAAACAATTTGACCGTTTACTTCCTGCGGCAACCATACCCAACCGTTTAAAATGTCATTGGTTTTTTCCCCCATTTCGACAAATTCCGCCAATTGGGCAGAAGAGAGGAAATGCGTGTTAATTTTCAGCCGCTTCAAATAATCGCGATACATGCCACCATGTGTGCAGTTCGCTGTCACCATCATCTTTCCATGAAAAGCATGTTCAAGAGCGAGAAAGGCGGGCTTTGAATCTAATTGAGCTTGATTGAATACAGACAAAGCCAGCTTGATCTCTTGAGCCGTAGGATTTTCTTCCAGCCGCAATTGCTGTTTCTGCTCTTGTGTCAGGACTATTTCAGCCCCGTTTTCCAGTATGTTGGCAGCCTGAGCCACTTCCTGCCCTAGTGCGAGCAATTGTGCATTACGTGTAAATTCGACACTTTTCAATGCAACTTCCATTGATTCTGCTCCCGTACTGGCAAAGCAGAATACAAAATCGCCACGGGTTGCAGTTTCTTCTTTCAACAACGCATTCAGTCTTTCTGCCAACAACGCAGCGGGCTTTCTGATAGAAAATTGGTTATGAACCGGTATTTCTTCATCAAGATAGCTTTTGATTTTTTCTCTGATAACAGGGGAATTGTGCCCAAGTAATGTTGCACCATATCCTCCCAGAAGATCCAATACCTCAATTTCCTGTCCATCTTCATCTTTGTAATAGAGAAAATTTCCAGAAGCCCGGTGGTAAGTCTTGTTTAAACCAATAGAAGCCAAAGCACGGGTAAGCAGAGGCTTACAAAATGCAGCATAACTTTCCATAGTGAACCCTATTGTTAATTAAAATTTTCAATCAATTCTGTTGAGGACATAACTTCAGCTATGTCATTGATAAAATTCAGTGTTTCGACGGAATAACTTCCTTCATGATACATGCGGCTCAGAGAGGCGATATCGATAATCGGGTAATCTTCCAGTGCTGAACGGGTTAAAATGAAGGTAACGCCAAACTCAACAAACGTTTCAGAAGCATCAGATTGCGGGGCACCGCCAACTCTCCCCATACCGGAAGCCACAACTAACGCATAATCAATGACTCCGTTATTCAGTAATAGCTCCGCTTCTTTAAACGCAGAAAGCAATCCCATATTTCCACGGAGAAACGAGGCACAATCCCCTTGAAGGCCCAGTTCCTGAGAAAGCACGCCCAGCAGGTTATTACTGAGCGACAGGGTGATTAAGAAAGGGTTGACCTGCTCTGATGTCCACATAGTCTGATAAATATCATTTTCACTTCTTATCTCATCGGATTCCCATTCAGGCAGCAGCTCACAAGGCATTGGATGAAGGTAGCCATATTGGGTGGCATACAATCCGAATTTTATTGTGGGATCGTCAATGTCCAGCCCCGCTGACAGTAATAGTTTTCTGGTTGCAATCAGGCACTTCTCCGTCCCGCGGGAATAAAAACGCCTGAGTTTGCTATTTTTAAGCAACGTCCTGTCATCCTTGTCAGAACCCGAACGGTTAAATTGTGGGTGATCACAGTTCAGGTGATAACCAATGAGTCGGATTTTTTTACTTTCCATCATATTCCCCAATAACCAGACACGAATTAATGCCACCGAACCCAAACGAATTTGTTATCGCGTTGCGCACAGGCACAGACCGCCCTTGTTGCGGGACGTAATCCAAATCACAAAGAGGATCAGGGACTTCAAGGTTGATGGTGGGGGGAATGAAATGTTTTTTCACAGTCAAAACCGTTGCAACGGCTTCTACCGCCCCCGCAGCCGCTATCCAATGCCCCAGCATGGATTTGATTGATGATACTAATGGCGGTTGAGTGCCAAAAATGCGTTTGATGACTGACGTTTCCAATTCATCATTCAGAGGAGTGGATGTGCCATGGGCATTGATATAATCAATCTGGTGCAGCTGCAATCCACTATCACTGATAGCCTGCCTGATAGCGCTTTCCGCGCCGATACCATCGGGATGGGGGGCAGTCAGTTTATAGGCATCAAGAGAAGCACCATAACCTTTAATCTCAGCATAAATTCTGGCACCCCTGCGCAGTGCGCTTTCTTCACTCTCAAGCACCAAAAACGCCCCGCCTTCACCCGCAACCAGCCCGCTGCGATGTTTATCAAAGGGGCGGCAAAGCTTGCTTCCCCATTTTTCTGTTACGGCAGTTGCTCCCAATAAATTCAATCCGACTAATGTACGCAGGCTAATGACGGAATCTGCCCCACCCGCCAGCATGATAGAAGCTTCCTGCCTTTTGATGGCCTGACATGCCAACCCAATGGCATGCGTTGCGCCAGCACACGCCGCATTCAAATTGGTAACAGGGCCGGTTAACCCAAACCGGCGGGCAATTGCCATGACCATGCCATCATTACTGCACCTTATGCCGGAATAGGGACTCAGATTATGACGTTGCTGAAACATAGCCTGCATGACCGATCCATCATGATGACGCCCCAGATGCCTGTCATTTTCAGTGATATCAGAGATTCCGCTGCATCCGTAAATCCCCATGCGTTCCTCTGCCAACCATCGTGGTTCCAACTCTGCATCTTCCAATGCCTTCGCTGCGGCAATCACTCCCATCACACCACGTTTGTCTGTAATGCCTGTCTCCGGCAAGTCGCCGGGGTTCCGGGCAAGCAAAGTATCAAAATCAATTTGGGCCGCATATTTAATTGGCAATGTCCCATTATCCGCAAACATTAAGGGCTTAACGGCAGACTCTCCATCACACAGTTTTTTCCAGAAAGCCTCAATATCAGTCCCGAAGGCACTGACGATCCCCATACCTGTTACCACCACACGATGTTCAGAAATCATCACTGTTCTCCTCCGTTAAGCATCCCCATACGAAGTAAAATGGCAGTACATTGATTTTCCAGCCCATGAAGTAGTATCCATGTCAAACCAGAAGAGTGCTGGCTGCGGGCATTTCGATTAACGTTATCGATAACCGTGCCTTTTTTATGTATCTCAATCGCCAGATTAATCGCTACAAAGGGAGCCGCTGCTCCGCAATATCCCAATGCGTTATCAAGATTAAATTGCGCCGCAGACGGGAACGTGTCATAAACCTGCGCGGTAAACCCATCGGTGATTTTCCCGACATGAATGATTTGAGCGGGTGAGCTGTTTTCCCCCGATATCTTTTCCCCCGACATCCAAGCCAGAAGGCGCCCAACATGATCACGATGGTGAAGGAGGGTGCGAAACACCTGAGAAATTTCACTGTCCGCATGATGGCTATCTTCGTGCAACGTAATAAATGAAGCTGCTTCTGCGGGTATCCACGGAACACCGTTAATGAGGTGCTCATATGCAAGGTAATACCATGTGGAGATCTTCTGGCTACCTCCCCCACACAACACAAACTGGCTGCGTTTTTCTTTAATACTGTAATAACCTTCCAAAAGGGCATTTCCCCCGGCATCGACATGAGGAGAAAAGAATCCATTATCTCCGGTGATATCGAGATGCTGAGATAGATGGCTGGCTGTTGAAGTATTTAACAGTGTCAATCCCATCAATGGGGGCGTTTCAATTAATGCCTTTACAACATAATCCTCATCATCTTTTGCATCAAAAGCGATGGGAGTTGAACTATCGTCGGCATCACTGGTTCCCAGTCCAAGGAATAATCCGCGTTGTTCAGGAGAAAACCTGTCGCCGATACTGTTTTCCCAAGTCTTAATTCCCGTATAAAGCACCCATCGGCTTTGTGCATTCGCGACCCGCCGGACAATCTTATCCATACGTGGCATGGCAAAAGCAGTTTCATCAATGTACCGTTCGCCTAAGATATTGGGCAAATGTGAGGGACTGGCTGGCAAATGAACGTCTTGTACTCTGCCATGAATAATGTCATCCACACTCAGGCCATCAGGCAGCAAACTCGTTCCACTGGTAATATAAATAGCCATGATTTATCCCCCAGCCCGTTTCAGGATCAAGCTGCTATTTTCCCCGCCAAAACCAAAGGAATTACTCATGATGTAATTGACGGACATAGCTTTTGCTGAATTGTTGACATTAATCACGCCATCCATTTTTCCTGAATCAGAAAAATTTAAACTGGGAAGAATAAGTCCATTTTTCAGTGTCTCAATGGAAAGTATGGCCTCCAATAACCCACTCACGGCGAGTGAATGCCCCGTCGCTGATTTGGTGGATATGACCGGAGGATTATGGGAGAAAAGCGCATTAATCGCTTTGCTTTCCGCAAGATCATTACTCACTGTGGAAGTGCCGTGAGAATTAATATGGTCTATCTCTTCCGGTAATAACCCCGCCTCTCGTAACGCCGCAGACATACAGGCGAGATAATATTGGCCAGATAAGTCCGTGGATGTCATTTTATACCCCTCAGACAGGCGGGATATTCCTGCAATTTCTCCCAATATTGGCGCTTTTCTGGCAACAGCATGAGAATAGCGCTCTACAACTAAAAACGCAGACGCATCGGCCAGAACACAGCCTGCTCTGTCTTTATCAAAAGCCCGTGAAGATTGATGTAAATCCGCAAATTTACCGTCATAAAGTGCCCTGACTTTTTTAAACAATACCTGCATGATCGGATGAGTGGCTTCTTCTGAGGCACCAACCAATGCGATATCAAGCTTGCCACTTTTGAGATTCTGATATGCGGAGTAAAGCGCACTCATACCTGCAATACAGGCATCACTGTAAACCTTTGGCAAAGCCGAAATATGCAAACGCTTCGCCAGCTCCTCAACAATTTCATAAGGGGGCACTAATGCCCCAACATGTTCAATATCAATATATTTTGATGACCGGGGTTTTTCTTCATTGACGTAATGAGACAAGGATTTACTGTCAAGAAACATCTTATTATTGGCAAAGAATAATTCACAGTTAGCCTGATTCAGTACTTCACCTGTTAATCCTGCCATGCGCAGACTATTTGATGCTGCACTATAGGCCATCAAAAAAACACGATTATTGGATAATTGTCCTGCAAAATTGAATTGACTACGTAACCTATCTATATCTTCCGACGATAACTTGGCACTAGGAATGTTTGTTATTCCATATTCCTTTAATAGCTCATCTTCACAGATAAGTGATTTCCCTTCTGCCAATGAATTAAATAAATCACTTGGGCAATCATGATTACGAACAATCAAACCATAACCGGTTACAACAATTTTATCTGTAGGTACACCAGCCATAGTTATTTCCACCTTAATAACATGCTATTAAAGCCAAACTTTTTCTATTTACGTTCAAAAATAAAACGTTATTTTTTTATACATTCAGAGCTAATCTTATGATTTAACCTGAATATCTGAACAATATTTTTCTATTTCACCAATAATGAGCTCATCGGCAGTTTTTCCATTAGATTCACACACTGCCTGACATAATGAAGCCCAGTTGTATACATTGGTTTCACCAAATACGTCACCCAGCGTATTAATCGTTTCCAACTGCTCTTCTGTATAGCTGTAACAGCTATTAATGAGTAACCCCTTACCTTCTGGTGTGAGGGAATCCCCATTCAATAGCCTTGACAATACACTTTCAGAGAGAATTTCTTGGGCATGAGCAAAAACACTTTTTGTCGGCATCGTTATTTTAAACTTTTTACCCAAATTAAATGACAAATCGATAACATCTAAAGAATCGGCCCCCAACTCGTTAATTAATGGAGAATTTTCTTTAATGTTATTTTCTTCCATAAAAAGAATAGAGGAGAGCTCCTCACATACAGCAGAGATATATTTATTCATACTACACCTGTTCTAAATTAAATTAATTAACAATCAGCACCAAGGAGAATATTAAATTCTCACAAATCGTTTATTTGTGTCAATTAATAAAAATTACTTGCAACAACAAAAATAATTACGCCAGGAATCAATTTTTAAATAATTAAATAAAAAGTGATAATCTGTCTATTGAAGAAGTTCAATCAAACAAAACAATCCCATTTAACTATTTGTTTTTAATAAAAAACACCAACAAAGAATATCACTAAAAGAAAAAATTATTCATCAAAAACATCAATGCCAATTTATTTATAAACGATGATAAACATCCGTAAACAACTTAATTTACCAAGCAAAATGAAAATAATTCATATTCAATGCAACACACATTAATAATAAAAGCCCAAATTACAGACTCACAATTAAACACAATAAGACAAATCCCATAAAAAATAACTAATTGACCTTTTATTAACTAGAATCAATATTGGAACAGGAAGTGTTATATTATTTTATTATTATCAAGTTCTGCTAGTGATTTAAGCTATAATTATAGCCTTTGTCACATATGCCGTATTGGAATGGTTCAATTTCATCTGGTAAAACACTATTGATCTGGTGATCTGGTAAAACACGATTGAACTGGCAAAGGATTATTGGTTACAGTGCGTCTACAAAAAAACCCGCTATTTGAACTAATTGAAGTGAACCCCATATATTGGACACTTTATATGGCGGTTGATGTGGCCTGAACCCGATATTATACCGGACTCAGGTCGTTTAACTTAAGATTGATCCGCTCATTATTGTAGTAATGGATGTATTCTGCTAATACATTTTCTAACGAGCTTATATCGTGGTATTCCTCATTGTGCCAACACTCTGTCTTGAGTAATCCAAAGAAGTTTTCCATCACTGCATTATCGAGGTAATTACCTTTTATGGGACATGCTTTGTTTCACATGACGAGATGTCAGTTTTTCTTGGATTTTGTAGCTCAGTTGAGCTACAGTGTGATTATTAACCAACATAGGAGTTTTAAAATGGCTGCAAATGCATTTGTTCGTGCTCGTATAGACGAAACATTAAAGAACGAGGCGGCTGAAGTACTGGCTAGCATGGGCTTAACCATATCCGATTTAGTGCGTATCACTCTAACTAAGGTGGCAAAAGACAAGGCGTTGCCATTCGATATGCGGATTCCAAATGAACTGACCACTAAAACCATTGCCAACAGTGAAAACGGTGTAGATGTTCATAGTGCAAAAAATGCCGATGATCTCTTTGATAATCTGGGCATCTGATAGACCATGGCGCAACGGAAAATCGAATACTCAGGCCAGTTTCAGAGGGATGTGAAATTGGCCCAGAAACGCCATAAAGATATGGACAAGCTAAAATCGTTAATGAAACTCTTAATTAACGATGAGTTGCCTTTACCTGCCGTATACAAAGATCATTCGTTACAAGGGAATTATAAGGGGTATCGGGATGCTCACATAGAATCAGACTGGATTCTAATCTACAAGATAACTGAAGATATTATTCGATTCGAACGAACAGGCACCCACTCTGACCTGTTCTAATCAAAATGCACATGAGACCGCGGTCCCACTCATTCTTCAGTAATCTCACCCTTTCCCAAACATTTCGGGCATTCCTGTACCACTACAGTGCGGAGACATCACGTATATTCGCACAAAAAAGGGATGTTCAGATAGTAAAGAACAACATGACGTTTAAATTCTAATGTGTATTTTTTCTACTCATTGAAGCATAAAACCCCTAATTGTTGGGCGTCCAACTTTCGGGGTTCATTTCAATTAACGGGCTTTTTTGCAACATTATTTTCCAATACAAAAACTGGAAAAAATCCGCCCTAACAAATCATCAGAAGTAAATTCACCGGTAATTTCGCTCAACGCTTGCTGTGCCAAACGCAATTCTTCTGCCAACAATTCTCCTGAGCGGGCGAAAACCAACTGTTGATGGCCTTCCTGCAAATGTTCTGCCGCGGTATTCAATGCCTGTAAGTGACGACGGCGAGCAAGGAAACCACCCTCAGTATTGCTGTTGAAACCCATCGCTTCTTTCAGATGATCGCGCAATAAATCAACACCTTCTCCGTCACGGGCAGAAAGACGGATTAGTGAGTAGCCACTGACTTCTGATACGCTCGTTGCTTCTCCCGTCATATCCGTCTTATTACGAATAACGGTCACTGGCAGGGATGCGGGTAGTCTGGCCATAAATTCAGGCCAAATTTGTGCAGGTTCAACGGCATCCGTTGTCGTACTGTCTACCATAAACAGCACCCGATCCGCCTGTTCGATTTCCTGCCAGGCTCGCTCGATACCAATGCGTTCCACTTCATCACTCGCTTCGCGCAATCCGGCCGTATCAATCACATGCAGCGGCATACCATCAATATGAATATGTTCACGCAAAACATCGCGCGTTGTGCCCGCAATATCAGTCACAATCGCCGCTTCACGGCCAGCCAGTGCATTGAGCAGGCTGGATTTACCCGCATTCGGGCGACCTGCAATCACGACTTTCATGCCTTCACGCAGCAAGCTACCCTGACGCGCCTGTGAACGGACGTTATCCAGTTCAGCGATCACTTCATCCAACTTGGCCTCTATCTTGCCATCGGAAAGAAAATCAATTTCTTCATCAGGAAAATCAATCGCCGCTTCAACGTAAATGCGCAAGTTAGTCAGCGCATCTACCATTTGATGAACCTGGTTGGAAAACGTTCCTTGCAGGGAATTCATCGCAGAACGAGCAGCCTGTTCAGAACTGGCGTCAATCAGATCCGCAATCGCCTCTGCCTGTGCCAAGTCGAGTTTGTCATTCAGGAAAGCGCGTTCAGAAAACTCGCCCGGATTAGCAATGCGCACACCAGAAATCGTCAAAATACGCTTTAACAGCAAATCAAGAATAACTGGCCCGCCATGCCCCTGAAGCTCCAGCACGTCTTCCCCCGTAAAAGAGTTCGGGCCGGGAAAGTAAAGAGCAATGCCCTGATCAAGTACAGAACCCTCTGCATCACGGAAAGGCAGGTAATCAGCATAACGAGGTTTTGGGAGTTTCCCCAATACCACTTGAGCGACTTCCGCCGCCTTGCGGCCAGAAATACGCAGGATGCCTACACCGCCTCGTCCCGGAGGAGTGGCCTGAGCGACTATCGTATCAGTGGTATTCATGAAGTTCTCTCTTTTGAGTCAGGACTAGGAACGGAAATAATAAAGGCGGCCAATGACCGCCTTCTACTTATTTTTTAACAGACTAATTTTTTAACAGACCTATTTTTTATTAAGGTCTACTTTCTTTTCACGGGTATGTAAACCGCGCTTTTCCAGACCGCGGAAAATAACCTGCTGCTGGATGATAGTCACCAGGTTACTGACGATGTAGTACAGCACCAGACCAGATGGGAACCACAGGAAGAAGACGGTGAACACAACCGGCATGTAAGTCATGATCTTCTGCTGCATCGGATCTGTCACCGTCGTTGGCGACAGTTTCTGGATAACAAACATGGTCACACCCATCAGCAATGGCAGGATGTAGTAGGGATCTTGTGCAGACAAGTCCTTAATCCAGCCAATGAATGGCGCATGACGCAGCTCAACAGAACCCATCAACATGTAGTACAGAGCAAGGAAGATTGGCATCTGAATTATCAGAGGCAAGCAGCCGCCCAACGGGTTCACTTTCTCTGTCTTGTACAGCGCCATCATTTCCTGACTCATGCGCTGACGGTCATCACCAAAACGCTCACGCATTGCCGTAATTTTCGGCTGTAACAGGCGCATTTTCGCCATTGAGGTGTATTGCGCCTTAGTCAGCGGGTACATGATACCGCGCACGATAAAGGTAATCGCAATGATGGAGAAGCCCCAGTTACCGATATATTCATGCAGGAATTTCAGCAACTTGAACAGAGGCTGGGAAATAAACCACAACCAACCGTAATCTACGGTCAAATCCAGATGTGGCGCAACCTCTGCCATTTTGTCCTGAATTTCAGGGCCAACCCACAGGGTAGAAGTGATATTCTGCTGGCTGTTTGGCGCAATATTGAAGTTTTCACCTTTGTACCCGATGATCGCCATTTTCTGGTTTTTCAGGTCAATGGTGTAGAAATTGCTGGTTTTGCCTTCACCCGGAACCCAGGCAGTAGCAAAATATTGCTGGAGCATCGCGACCCAGCCACCTTTTGTGGTTACAGCAAGCGCATTGCTTTCAATCTCATCGAATTTGTACTTTTCGTATTTTGCTTCTTCAGAAGAGTACGCAGCACCACGATAAGTATGCAGGGCAAAGTTGCTGCTACCGGTATCACGGTGTTTTGGCAAATCAACGCTCTGTTTCAACTGACCAAAGAACGCCATTTGCAGCGGTTTATCAGTGACATTATTGATGTTGTAATCAACCGAAACTGCGTAATTACCGCGTTTTAAAATGAAAGTCTTGACATAAACAACGCCATCTGGCGCAGTGTAGGTCATTGGAATACGTAATTCATCCTGACCATCAGCCAAGACGAAGCTATTCTGAGTGGTGTGATAAAGTGGGCGTTCTGCCCGATTATCCAGACCATTGAGACCGGTTAACCCACTTTGAGCCTGATAAGTGAACTCAGGGGTTGTTTCCAGCAGTTTGAACGGTTTTTGGGAACCGAGGGTATCAGGATAGGCCAGCAAATCAGCCTCCTCGATATCACCGCCACGGGTATTAATGTGCAATGAAAGCACATCCGTTTTCACGGTGATCAGTTTGCCTTGCCCACTGCTTGCTTCGCTACTCAGCGTGTTTGCTTGCTGCGTGATCTGGGCCGTTGGTTGTGGGTTCTTATCATTCTCCCACGCTTGCCAGACCAGAAACGAAACAAACAGCAAAGCGATGAGAAGAAGATTGCGTTGCGAATCCATCGTTAATGTTCTCTGTTATCGTTGTTTTTAGGTGGGACAGGATCATCACCACCTTTGTGTAAAGGGTGGCATTTTAATATGCGTTTCACTGTCAACCAACTGCCTTTTATCATTCCAAACCTACGCAATGCCTCTATCCCATAGTGGGAACAGGTAGGGTTGAAACGACAACGGGGCCCCAGTAGTGGACTGATCACTAACTGATAGCCCCTGATTAAGGCAATCAGGAGGCGCGAGCCAAGCGACAGTGACGACGCCATAATTTGCCCAAAGCTTCCGTTAGCTCACGGTTATCAAGCTCAGCGACCCCTTTCCTCACCAAAATCACAAAATCCATTGAAGGCAATTTATGCTGGTTTAAACGAAAACTTTCACGAGCCAATCGCTTGATACGATTACGCTCATGGGCGCGTTTTACATTTTTTTTGGCGATGGTTAGACCGATGCGGGGATGCCCCAGCTCATTCAGGCGTCCAAGGATAGTTATCTCTGCGGAGCTTGCCCGTTGTGGCTGCTGGAAAACATAAGTGAAATGCTCGGGAGTTAACAAACGTAACTCCCTCGGAAAAGCGAGCTTAACCACTTGGTATGGTTAGCTTTGTTACTTAGAAACGGTCAGACGAGCACGGCCTTTCGCACGACGGCGAGCCAGAACCTGACGACCATTTTTAGTGGCCATACGAGCGCGGAAGCCGTGAGTACGGTTACGCTTCAGTACGGATGGTTGAAAAGTGCGTTTCATAGCGATTTCTACCTAGCTTAAAATTTGTTACTGATTCAGCAAATGCGTTGGCGACCAGTGAGAATGAGTAGACACCGATGCCTCAATCGCAACATCAATATATAGAAAGAGGCAGGATTGTAATAAAATGTACCACCCTTAGTCAATCCAAGATGACGCGAGCCTGGTCGTTTTCCTGTCAGATTTTTTACTGCAACCAGACATTCACCAAACATGACCAGACTTTTTGCTACCCGAAGTGCTTACCCCAAATCCTCACCAGACATGACCGGAAAAAAATCGTTGGCATAACACGCAGGGTGCAAGATTATACGGACTGTGTAATAAAGCGCAAGGATCATACACAGATCGTTGTGATTGAATTAGTGATCATCATATTGTTTTCACATTAAATTTTAAACGATAGATAAACGAAGTTTGCTATATGCCATGATTACACTACAGTATCTCTTACGGGCCTTTATATTCAGCCAGTATCAAAGCATGGTGATCACCCTGTGGATAAAAAGCGTCAAAGCTGTGTAAAAGAATGAGGATCTATGTCGTCTTTTGCGTTATGATCGTCGGCCACGATCCCAACCTCTCTAATCTGCGGATCGTTGGGGAGCGATGATATTAAAAATCGCCACAAGGTACATGCTATCTTCCTCAGCATTGAGGAGTAATGCCTTGTGCCCAGTATAACGTATCTATTATTCCGGTTTCTTTTATTGGTCTCGTTTTAGGGGAGTTCGCCGTGTCACTTTCGCTTTGGCAGCAATGTCTTGCCCGATTGCAGGATGAGTTACCTGCCACAGAATTCAGTATGTGGATACGACCCCTTCAGGCAGAACTGAGTGATAACACTTTGGCTCTCTACGCCCCCAACCGTTTTGTGCTGGATTGGGTAAGAGAGAAATATATCAATAATATCAATTTGTTATTAAATGATTTCTGTGGTCCTGAAGTACCGTTGCTGCGTTTTGAAGTAGGAAATAAGCCTGTTTCACCTAACCAGTCTGCATCTCAGAAAATCATTGCCGATATGCCGGTAACTGCTGCGCCGTCCAGTACATCTGTACGCCCAAGCTGGGACACTGCAAAAGCCCAGCCAGAGTTATCCTATCGTTCCAATGTCAATCCCAAACACACATTTGATAACTTTGTTGAAGGTAAATCTAACCAGCTCGCCAGAGCGGCTGCCAGACAAGTTGCTGATAATCCGGGGGGCGCATACAATCCCTTGTTCCTCTATGGCGGGACAGGATTGGGTAAAACCCACCTCCTGCATGCTGTCGGCAATAGCATTATGGCACGCAAAGCCAATGCAAAAGTGGTATACATGCACTCTGAACGCTTTGTTCAGGACATGGTAAAAGCATTGCAAAACAATGCGATAGAAGAGTTTAAACGTTATTACCGTTCAGTGGATGCCCTGCTGATCGATGATATTCAGTTTTTTGCAAATAAAGAACGATCCCAAGAAGAATTCTTTCACACGTTCAATGCCCTGTTGGAAGGTAATCAACAGATTATTCTGACATCAGATCGCTATCCGAAAGAGATCAACGGCGTCGAAGATCGGTTAAAATCCCGCTTTGGTTGGGGATTGACCGTTGCCATAGAACCACCGGAGCTGGAAACCCGCGTCGCTATTCTGATGAAGAAAGCTGACGAGAATCAAATCCAGTTGCCGGGTGAAGTGGCTTTCTTTATTGCCAAACGCCTGCGATCCAATGTTCGTGAACTTGAAGGCGCTTTGAATCGAGTCATCGCCAATGCCAATTTTACAGGCCGTGCGATTACCATTGATTTTGTACGCGAAGCATTACGTGACTTATTGGCTCTACAGGAAAAGCTGGTAACCATTGATAATATTCAGAAAACCGTAGCTGAATATTACAAAATCAAGGTTGCAGACCTGCTTTCCAAGCGCCGCTCACGCTCTGTTGCCCGTCCGAGACAGATGGCAATGGCGCTGGCAAAAGAGCTGACAAATCACAGCTTGCCTGAAATCGGGGATGCCTTTGGTGGACGTGACCATACAACCGTACTTCATGCTTGTCGTAAGATCGAGCAACTGCGTGAAGAGAGTCATGACATCAAAGAAGATTTTTCTAACTTAATCAGAACATTATCTTCCTAGCGCTATGAAATTCATCATTGAACGTGAGCAATTACTCAAACCTTTGCAGCAGGTCAGCAGCCCTTTGGGCGGTCGCCCTACCCTGCCCATTTTAGGCAACTTATTATTGCAGGTCACTGAAGGCTCTCTGCTGCTGACAGGCACCGATTTAGAAATGGAAATGAAGGCACGGGTAACGCTTACCCAGCCTCATGAGCAGGGAGCAACCACCGTCCCTGCACGTAAATTCTTTGATATCTGGCGCGGGCTGCCGGATGGCGCAGAGATCAGCGTAGAATTGGATGGCGATCGCATTCTGGTCCGTTCCGGTCGTAGCCGCTTTTCACTTTCTACCCTGCCCGCTTCAGATTTCCCCAATCTTGATGACTGGCAGAGCGAAGTCGAATTTTCTCTGCCACAGGCCACACTGAAACGTCTGATTGAGTCCACTCAATTTTCCATGGCACATCAGGATGTCCGCTATTACTTGAACGGCATGCTGTTTGAAACCGAAGGGGAAGAACTGCGTACCGTTGCAACAGACGGCCATCGTCTGGCGGTCTGTTCCATGAATATCGGGCAGAATCTGCCGTCCCATTCAGTCATAGTACCTCGTAAGGGTGTCATTGAATTGATGCGTCTGCTGGATGGCGGTGATAATCCACTGCAATTGCAGATTGGCAGCAATAACATCCGCGCCCACGTTGGTGACTTCATCTTCACCTCGAAATTGGTTGATGGCCGTTTTCCTGACTATCGCCGCGTACTGCCAAAGAATCCAGATAAGACACTGGAAGCCAATTGCGACATGCTTAAACAAGCATTTTCACGGGCAGCAATTTTATCCAACGAAAAATTCCGTGGCGTCCGCATCTACTTAAGCGAAAACCAACTCAGAATTACAGCCAATAACCCTGAACAGGAAGAAGCAGAAGAGATCGTCGACGTCAGCTATCGAGGTACAGAAATGGAAATTGGCTTCAATGTCAGCTACGTACTGGATGTTCTGAACGCATTGAAATGCGAGCAGGTGAGTCTCCTGCTGACGGATGCCACATCCAGCGTGAAAATTGAGAACTCAGCCAGTCAGGCCGCGACTTATGTCGTGATGCCGATGCGTCTGTAAAGAATGCGCCTGTAACAGTATTAACTCACGCTTATGATTCTCTCGCGTTTGCTGATCCGCGATTTTCGTAATATCGCGAATGCTGACTTACCGTTGGCGACCGGTTTTAATTTTCTGGTTGGGCCAAACGGTAGTGGCAAAACAAGTATACTGGAAGCCATTTATACATTGGGTCATGGTCGTGCCTTTCGCAGCATTCAAGCCGGAAGGGTTATCCGCCATGATTGCGAGGAATTTATTCTTCATGGGCGGCTTGATCAGCAACCCCATGAACGTTCCTTATCGGTCGGACTGAGCAAAAACCGCCAGGGTGACAGCAAAGTCAGGATCGATGGCAGTGACGGGCATAAAATCGCCGAACTGGCGAAAATGTTACCCATGCAGCTCATCACACCAGAAGGTTTCACCTTGCTAAATGGCGGCCCGAAATATCGCCGGGCTTTTATTGACTGGGGCTGCTTTCACAATGAGCCACGCTTTTTCACTGCCTGGGGCAACCTGAAAAGGTTGCTCAAACAGCGGAATGCGGCATTGCGACAAGTCACCCGCTATAACCAGATCCAACATTGGGATCGTGAACTCGCTCCGCTGGCGACGGAAATAAGTCAATGGCGAGCTGAATACATTGCAGGAATTTCGGAAGATATCGAAAAAACCTGCCAACAATTTTTACCTGAATTCACCCTCAGTATCAGCTTCCAACAAGGCTGGGACAAAGAGAGTGAATATGCAGAACTACTCGCGCGGCAGTTTGAGCGCGACAAATCGCTAACCTACACCGCTTCCGGCCCCCATAAAGCTGATCTGCGGATCAGGGCGGACGGCACACCGGTAGAAGATATGCTTTCCCGTGGTCAGTTGAAGTTACTGATGTGTGCGTTGAGGTTAGCACAGGGTGAATATTTCACCCGACAGAGCGGGCAAAAGTGCCTGTATCTGCTTGATGATTTTGCCTCAGAACTGGATGCCGGCCGTCGTCAGCTATTAGCCGAGCGTCTAAAATCTACGCAAGCCCAAGTGTTTGTCAGTGCAATCACAACCGGGCAAGTTACAGACATGATTGATGTAAATAGCAGGATGTTTCGCGTAGAACATGGCAAAATAGAGGTTCAACCACAGGATTAAGATGAGCGAGAAACGTTGATGTCGAATACATATGACTCCTCAAGTATCAAGGTATTAAAAGGGCTGGATGCTGTCCGTAAACGTCCAGGCATGTATATCGGTGATACCGATGATGGTACTGGCCTGCACCACATGGTCTTCGAGGTTGTTGACAACGCTATCGACGAAGCCCTCGCAGGTCATTGTGACAAGATAGTTGTCACCATCCATGCAGATAACTCCGTTTCTGTACAGGACGATGGCCGCGGTATTCCTACCGGCATACACGAAGAAGAAGGTGTTTCAGCAGCAGAAGTCATCATGACCGTGCTGCATGCGGGGGGTAAATTCGATGACAACTCCTATAAGGTTTCCGGCGGGCTGCATGGCGTAGGGGTTTCTGTTGTTAACGCCTTATCAGAAAAACTGGAACTGACTATCCGTCGTGACGGAAAAGTCCACGAACAAACCTATCATATGGGTGTTCCACAGGCACCGTTGAGAGTTGTCGGTGATACCGAACAAACGGGAACCACTGTCCGTTTCTGGCCAAGCATGGAGACGTTCAAGGTTAACACTGAATTCGAATACGATATTCTGGCAAAGCGTCTGCGTGAATTATCATTCCTGAACTCCGGTGTTTCCATTCGTTTAGTCGACAAGCGCACAAATGCAGAAGATCTCTTTCATTATGAAGGTGGAATTAAGGCGTTTGTTGAATTCCTGAGCCGCAATAAAAACCCAATTCACCCAAATGTTTTCTATTTCTCTACGGAAAAAGACGGGATTGGCGTTGAAATTTCCATGCAATGGAACGATGGTTTTCAGGAAAACATTTACTGCTTCACCAATAACATTCCTCAGCGCGATGGGGGAACTCACTTAGTTGGTTTCCGTACCGCAATGACCCGTACCCTCAATAGCTATATGGATAAAGAGGGCTACAACAAAAAATCCAAAGTCAGCGCTACCGGTGATGATGCCCGTGAAGGTTTGATTGCGGTGATTTCCGTTAAAGTGCCTGATCCTAAATTCTCTTCCCAGACCAAAGACAAACTGGTTTCTTCCGAAGTGAAGACCGCCGTCGAGACCCTGATGAATGAGAAGCTGGTGGAATATCTGCTGGAAAACCCGAACGATGCCAAAACGGTTGTCGGTAAAATCATTGATGCGGCACGTGCCCGGGAAGCAGCACGTAAAGCGCGTGAAATGACCCGCCGTAAAGGTGCACTGGATCTGGCCGGATTGCCGGGCAAACTGGCTGACTGTCAGGAGCGCGATCCTGCCCTGTCCGAACTCTACCTGGTGGAGGGTGATTCTGCGGGTGGTTCGGCAAAACAGGGGCGTAACCGTAAAAATCAGGCGATTCTGCCATTGAAAGGCAAGATCCTGAACGTTGAGAAAGCACGTTTTGACAAAATGCTGTCTTCGCAGGAAGTCGCAACCTTGATCACGGCGTTGGGCTGCGGTATTGGCCGTGATGAGTACAATCCGGACAAGCTGCGTTATCACAGCATCATTATCATGACCGATGCCGATGTTGATGGTTCTCACATCCGTACCCTGCTGTTGACCTTCTTCTATCGCCAGATGCCAGAAATCATTGAGCGTGGCTATGTTTATATCGCTCAGCCACCACTGTACAAAGTGAAGAAAGGCAAACAAGAGCAATACATCAAAGATGACGATGCAATGGAAGCGTACCAGATGTCCATCGCATTGGATGGTGCCGCGCTGTATACCAACCCACATGCACCGGGATTGAAAGGTGAAGCACTGGAAAATCTGGTGACTGAATTTAACGCCACCCAGAAAATCATCCGCCGCATGGAACGCCTGTATCCGCTGGCTCTGCTGAATAACCTGATTTACCATCCAAAACTGACCGAAGATGCACTGAACGATCAGACAAAAGTGGAAGAGTGGGTCAGTGCACTGACTATTCGCCTGAATGACAAAGAGCAGCATGGCAGCACATACAGTTATCACATTCATGAAAACCGTGAACGCCAGGTTTTCGAGCCAATTTTGACCATTCGTACACATGGCGTTGATACCAACTACAATCTGGATTTCGATTTTATCCACGGTGGCGAATATCGCCGCATCACCAAACTGGGTGAATTAATCGGAAACCTGATTGAAGAAGGCGCATATATTGAACGTGGTGAGCGTCGTCAGGCAGTCAACAGCTTTGAACTAGCTCTGGAATGGCTGACCAAAGAATCACGCCGTGGTCTTTCCATCCAACGTTATAAAGGTCTGGGAGAAATGAACCCGGATCAGTTGTGGGAAACCACAATGAACCCTGAAACACGCCGCATGATGCGTGTCACGGTAAAAGATGCCATTGCGACCGATCAACTGTTCACGACCCTGATGGGTGATGCCGTTGAGCCTCGCCGTGCATTTATTGAAGAGAATGCGCTGAAAGCAGCGAATATTGATATTTAATCCTGTTACTTAACTCTAATATCCCAGATAACCTTCGTTATCTGGGATAAAAAAACTCAGATCAGCAAATGATATGAGTTTTTTATTTAGCCAATAACACATATGAAATAATCACATCAATCTTTTCTGGTTTTTCCAACCACTTATTAAACACATTACCCAGCCCTTTTTGTTTATAAGTGGTATCACAGCTTGCATATGTTCCTGCTGGACCTAAGCCATATGTTCCGCCCCCCTCGGCTTTAACCTGACATTTATGCAACTCAGTAAAATCATGATATAACCATTTAGGTTCTATGGTACTGAACTCAATGACGACGCCCGGATTTTTATTAGTCAAGTAGTCTTTTGAATAATCAAAACGAGGTGCAATACCACAAAATGCTTTTGCCTCTGTAACACAAGGAACCTTCTGGTATTTATTGGTATCAAATGCCTTATATTCCTTCATCTGCATTGCTCGATACCAAAACATTGCCTCTTGTGCCTCTTCATCAGCTTTTTTTGCTTTTTTACTGATTAAAGTCACTTTATTCGGCGTTTCGGTCTCAACAACCAATGTTCCATTTTTGTACAACGACATCACTTTCGTATCTTTTAAGCCATTCTTTGTGATTAAATCCTCAATCGCTCTGTCCGCCACACTAAAATGACTCACTCCTAACAAAATAGGCAGAATAAGAAGATAACTTTTTTTATTCAGTCTCATAAAAAAACCTCACAATTAAACTATAAAAATTTATAACGAGTTTATTAATTATATAAACCAACAATAAAAATCTAATTCAACTGTTAACATAAAACAAAAACAAATTAAGGTAGGCACAATTAAAATAAATAATAAAAATTACTCACCATAAAAAATCAAACATAGAACATTTCATGTCATAAATTAAATAAAACTTAACTATTACAACAGTGATTTTATTGCTATGATATATTATCGGTAAGTTTGAAGAGGATGAGAATTTAACAAAAACAAACCCTATACCAATAAAATAACACCACCATATTGATAAGGATTTTCATCATGCTAAGAAGAATAAATTTTGTATCAAAACTTCATGATTCAATCATTAAAGGTGGTTGGCTTGAACACATTAACAATACAGATAACTCAAAAGAAACTCAGAACAACGCATGGTCTTTTTCTTAGCCACAGCGGGTATAGGTTCAAAGGAACTTACTAAAAAAACCCTATTAAGAGGTCTTTATTATGTTTAAAAAAGCTTATTCTTTTAATAAAGAAATTGAAAAAATGCAGTCAAACTCTTTGGCTCGTTCAAAAAATCTATCCACCTCACTACCCGATAATCTATCTAATATAGACATTAATAAACAAATGCTTATACACAAGCTTCCCTTTATCGCATCAATAGAAGTTAGTCTACAAGTAGCAGAAAATGCAATCAATAAACTTCTCAACTCCATTCGCGAAGATAAATGGCTGGACCATATTGAAGATACTGAATATACATGGCGTAATATAGAAGATAAGAAATTAAAAACACCACAAGATTTATGGGATCTGAGATGCTGTATAACTGAACAAACACTAATTTCAATGCGATATGACATCAATGAACATAATCGAAACACTGAAAAGTATTTTTACTTTGTTTGTTATATTCAAACAATACCTATCGGAATAATTCAACTTAAACATTATGATATAGAAAAACAAAATTCTCTGACAGTCAACAACCTTATCACTCATCCAGGAATAAAAAACTGCTCCTATTTATTGATGGAAAAAGCAGTTAACAAATCCTATGAAATGGATTTTAATGGAAAATTACAGCTAATGACAGCAACTGATGAACTGAATAGAGTTTATCATAGAATGGGATTCATTGATAATGATGACTATATGACATTAGATCCAAATGGAAACAATTTTTGGACTTTCTATACAGAAGATGAAGTATACAAATTTAACAATTCTTCTATCCTCTCAATATAAAAAATAAATTCAGATGAAAAAAATAACAAATACCGCCAATTTCTCTATCGAATTGGCGGTATTATCCCAACGGATGCTGAACAGTCACTTCAATAAAAAACTTAACCCTTTTCTACAACAAAATACGCAGCATACGGCGCAAAGGTTCTGCCGCTCCCCACAGCAACTGATCACCGACGGTAAATGCAGAAAGATATTCCGGCCCCATATTCAGTTTACGCAGGCGCCCCACTGGCGTATTCAACGTGCCAGTCACCGCTGCCGGCGTTAATTCACGCATTGTCAGTTCACGATCATTCGGGATCACGCGAACCCAATCATTATGAGAAGACAGCAACGTTTCAATCTCATGAATCGGAATATCTTTTTTCAATTTCAGGGTAAATGCCTGACTATGGCAGCGCAAAGCACCAATGCGGACACACAGACCATCAATCGGGATCACATTATTGCCCGTATTCAATATCTTGTTGGTTTCTGCCTGACCTTTCCACTCTTCGCGGCTCTGCCCATTTTCCAGTTGCTTATCAATCCACGGGATCAGGCTTCCCGCCAAAGGTACGCCAAATTGGTCAACCGGCAATGCACCGCTGCGGGTAAACTCTGTGACACGTTTTTCAATATCCAAAATGGCGGAAGCCGGATCTTGCAACTCATCTGCAACCTGATTATGCAGCATGCCCATTTGTACCAGCAGTTCACGCATATGGCGAGCTCCACCGCCAGAAGCCGCCTGATAACTTGATACCGATGCCCACTCAATCAAATCATTGGCAAACAGACCACCCAATGACATCAACATCAGGCTGACAGTACAGTTACCACCAACAAACGTTTTGATGCCTTTATTCAGGCTGTTCTGAATATGTTGATGGTTAACGGGATCGAGAATAATGATCGCATCGTCATTCATACGCAGTGCGGAAGCAGCATCAATCCAATATCCCTGCCAGCCGGTTGCTCTCAGTTTGGGGTAAATTTCATTGGTATAATCCCCGCCCTGACAACTAATGATTATATCCAGCGCACTCAGCGCCTCGATATTAAAAGCATCCTGTAAGACGCCTGATTTACCTGCAAATTCCGGTGCAGGTAGCCCATGTTGGGAAGTGGTAAAGAAAACCGGATTGATTTCGTCAAAATCCCGCTCTTCCATCATTCTCTGCATTAATACTGAGCCGACCATACCGCGCCAGCCGATAAAACCTACACTCTTCATCATGTTTACCCTGCCTTGAAAGATGTTCGTCAGATACAACTGACATCCTTAAAACTGACAAAATATAACGAAAGGTGCAAGCATATTTATGCACTATAACACCAACATTTCTGCATGGATGCGTTTGCCATTTTTAAACCATACAGAAGTATGTATTCCCATTCGACTGGAACTGCGATTACTTATCGGTTTGCCTGGCACTTTGGGTCTCAAAAAAGGTTTTGGAGTAATAGGATCGACAGTAACTACCCTTGAATAAGCTTCTTTTTCTGCCATAAAAGCAGCTCTGGCATTTTGGTTCCGAGAAAGCTCTGAAAAATGAAGCTGACAAATATGACTTATTCTAAATACTTCTTCATTACGTTGAGTATCTTTATCATGCTCATAACTCAAGGTTTGTGGATTAAAATAATTATTGCGTACCCTAACCGATCCAATATAACCAATCACAATACTGTTTGAACACAACTTAGAAAACTCAGAAGCAAAAGATTCCTCAAAGTCATAGGGAGAGTCTCTATCCTTCTCGCAAGTTGCAGAATTACATACCACCAGATGAATATACCTAAATCTGTCTAATATTATTCCTCCGTTCTTAACTAATTGATCATATAGTTCACTAGGTGTCATGTTTTCTATAGTCAGATTTTCACTCAGGACGGTTAAATATCCCATGGAATAACTTTCATCATATTCACCATGAGAACAAACTGATAAACGAAAATGACCATGATAAATATCTTCAAATGTATAAAAACCACGAAAGACTTTAATATTTTTCATGATAACCATTCCTTATATGCTACTTTTGTTCTTACCATTACCATACCAAGCAGTATGAATGCGACAGCAATTTTGTGGATTACTCATGCAATTAATTACCATTCATTAGTTAGAACGAAATATTGCAGAAAAACAAGCAAATAAATTGACTGCATTAAGGATTGGGCTCTGATTTAATGATCAGAATATCAATGAGATGGAAATAAAGAATAAAAGAAACCTACAGCAAAACTGTAGGCTTTGGATCAACCTTTCTTTTTCTTACCCCGAATAGCCTTAAAAGGAAACATTAAGGTATAAAATAAATGGAAATAATGATAACCGTTATAGTGATTTTCTTCCTGATTATCAGTGGGATAATTGGAGGAGTCAGCCTTTATAACCGTTTAATTCTACTACGCAATAACGTTGATAATGCCTTTGCCAATATCGATGTTATCTTGAAGCAACGTGCTGACCAGATACCGGCTTTAGTGTCTATCGTTTCTAACAAAAAGGTGCTTTGGTAGATATTTTTTGCCTTGATGATCTCATTGCAAGTTTTTTATATGTTAAGTTATTATGGTCTTGATTAAGCCCATAATTTAAATAAAAAACTAGGATGGTAATTTTATGTCATATATGATTTATTTATCTTTAAATGGTAAAAAACAAGGTCTCATATCTGCGGGGTGTTCCACTCCAGATTCGATAGGAAATCGGTATCAAAATGGGCATGAAGATCAAATACAGGTACTCAGCCTGAATCATACAATTACACGACAACAGAATGTCAGTCATCAACCCATACAATTCATTAAACCTATAGATAAATCGTCACCATTATTAGCGATGGCAATAGATTCAAACGAATCTCTAAATGGCGCTTTTATTTTTTACAGAACAAGCCAAGCTGGACAACTGGAATTATTCTATGAAGTAAAAATCACGGAAGCCACTATCACTGACATATCCTGTGTATACCCGCATTCTATAAATGATTTTGATGCCATGCCACATGAAAGGATTTTTCTAAATTACAAATCAATTTCATGGAATCATATAACAGCTGGTACATCAGCCTATAGCATATGGGAAGACAGAACCTATTAAGCAAAAATCCCTTAGGAATGATCACCACCTCCGATAGAGGTGGTATAAAGCTGACAATAAAAACAAGCATGATTATTTGCATAGGGATATATCTTTTACATATTTATTAGGTGCTATCCATGATGATTTAGCACATGTAATGTAGTTTTCATTTTTTAGTTTAAAATCAACATAAAAAGAAAAAAACAAATTAAAAACAAATCCTATTACAGCTAAAAGACCAAAAACACTCCCTATTTTATTATTGAATACCACCTGTTTTTTAGTTAAAAGGTATTTAAATAATAATAAAGAAAAATACATACATAATGGACTAACCCAAATAAACCAAGCACTTTTAGCTGAAAACGTAACAATTTCATCTCTCTTAAGCATTAATTCAATTGCCCTATTTTAAAAACTCCAGGAACATCCTTTATGTTTCCAGCGAAATTTGACAATGGATCAGCTATTGAATAAACTTCATCTCGCAATGATTTAAAGTCACTCTCTAATGTTTTCAAGAAAATTATAGCTTCATCTTGATCTAATAAGGCATGATAATCTATATTTTTATTTAGTTGTCTTTCAAGTTCTTCATATCTTCTATCAAGGAATTGTCTTCGGTTTGCTGCCATGGCAACAAGGCATTTCAACCGAAGGACATATTTTTGGTACCATCGCAGGAGTCGTTTTCTCTTGGCTTACTAAAAAATGGAGCATTACACATCGCTAGTTCAGAAAAACAAAAAATACGGCTATTAGAGGAATCAGAAACCCTTTAGCCGTATATTAAAAAGTTACTTCCAGCGTAATGCCATATCATCTACTGGCTGCCCTATAATTTCTTTATCCTTTTTATAATCGTGTGAAACATACCAATTTGGGCTACGTCCTTGACGAGGAAGACCAAATTCACTACGTTGTACATACCCCGATCGCAACGCACCAAAAATATGCTCATTGGACAATGTTTCATCCGATTGAGCATGTGCTGTTACAACCGTGGCATGGCGACGATCCATCTCGTTTAACAAGCGACATATATATTCTGCTGAGAGATCAACTTTTAATGTCCAGGCATTATTGATATAACCAAACAAATAGGCAAAATTAGGGATATCTTGTATCAACGTCCCCTTATAGAACATTAGGTTATTGCTTTGCTGTTGTTGTCCATCAATTGAAAGCTCAATTCCACCCATCAGTTGTAATTGCAGCCCTGTCGCTGTCACTATGATATCCGCGGGAAGTTCCTTACCAGACTGCAACAAAATACCGTTTTCAGTTATACGTTCAATCTGGTCGGTAACGATAGACGCTCTACCTTCTCTCAATGCTTTAAATAGATTGCTATCGGGGACAAAGCACAACCGTTCATCCCATGGCATATACTTTGGCGTAAGGTGTTTCATGTCAAAATCAGGGCCGACTTTTCTGCGAGCTAAACCCAGCAAAAACGATTTCAATAGCTTAGGAGAATATCGGCTTATCCTATACAACGAACTGAAAAAGAAGATATTGCGACTTCTGCTCAACGCGTAAATCCAACGTTGCGGAATAATCCCTTTTAAAAGCTCAGCGAGCTTATCCCTTCCCGGTATTGAAAAAATGTAGCTTGGGGAGCGCTGAAGCATGGTGATGTGTTCAGTATCATTAGCCATTGATGGAAGTAAAGTGACCGCAGTTGCGCCGCTCCCAATCACAACAACCCGCTTTCCTTTGTAAACCAATGTTTCAGGCCAATGTTGGGGGTGAATGACCGGACCTTTGAATTCTTCAAGACCGGGAAATTTGGGTAAATAAGGATCATCATAGTTATAGTAACCTGTCGCACCGACAAGAAAACGACAGGTAAATTGCCGGGTATCCCCACTGGTTTCGTCAATCGCGGTAATAGTCCATTGGCGAGCTTCATTTGACCAATTAGTTTGGGTGATCTTTAATCCAAACTGGATTTTCTTATCAACGCCATACTCTTCCGCTGCTGAACGGAGATAGCGCCTGATTGAAGGTGCATCTGCAAAAATACTGGTATCTTCCCAAGGACGAAATTTATAGCCATAGCTCATCATATCGGAATCTGTGCGAATACCGGGATAGCGAAATAGATCCCAGGTTCCACCTATATTATGGCGACGTTCTAAGATCCCCACTTTCTTGTTAGGACACTCTCTTGCCAGATGACATGCCATACCAATGCCAGAAACTCCCGCTCCCATGATCAAAACATCATAATGGTTATTCATGTTACCCCTCCTGCAAAAAGACTTTCTAATCAGATAAGTAGCTTGTTCAACATGTCATGTTATTTTTTATTTGCAGGAACAACCATTTGCATTTATGTGGGGGGAGTATCACAGTTATATACTCTTCGTCTTTCAAGTTGCCTCTTTGTTGGCTGTACTCACTCGCGACAATAATTTCCTCTTGAATCGGACAAGATTTAAAGTGAGATTTCTACAATGTTATATGAACCTAAATTTATAGCGATCTAACCATGAGTGAATATCAATATTATCATTTTGAACGACTTGATGGCGCGCTGTCAGCGAAACAAAAAGCCGAGCTGAGAACTATCTCCAGCCGAGCCGAAATAAGCTCAAATCATTTTACTGTTCATTACAACTACAGTGACTTAAAGGCTGAACCCTCTGAATTAATGGCTCAGTATTTTGATGTGGGGATCTATTATGCAAATTGGGGGCAGGTTATTTGCTACCTGAAAGTGCCACAAGATGCGATCCCTTCGGTATTTATGAGCATTGATGATGGGGATTCCGTGATCTGTGAGAAAGGGAAAAACTATCTGTTATTCACCTTTTCCGTGGACGAAAATGATTACTATATGGACGATGACGATGCAAAAGATTATTTAGATCATTTGGTTGAGTTACGTTCTGAGCTCATGGAAGGGGATTATCGCCTGTTATATCTGCCCTGGCTGAAACGTGCATTTGATGGTGATGAGACGTTGGATAAACTGCCTCTGATTAATTTCAATTTTAAACAATTATCCGAAGCTCAATCTGCCTTTGCCGAATTATTCGGTATTCCACCAGAAGCTTACAGGGCCTTGGATATATTGCTTAAATCATCGCAGGCACATACCGCAAAAGTTGAACATCTGACCGCAACAGAGCAAATGAACAGGCTATCTGAATCAGATAAGGATTTGCTATTAAAATCTTTATTTGAGCAAGGACAGCTCACTGCAAATCAGGCTCGTGCGTTGGTTTATAAGCCGTTCACCAGCAATGATTATAAATACTGGCTGAGTCCTGCGTCACTTAATACCTATTTGCAAGCTGCGAATGAGGAAGTAACGCGCGAACGTTTATTGGCTGAACAACAAAGAATCGAACAAGAGCGGCTTGCAACACTCAAGCGGCTCAATGCTGTCTTTTCCTCAAGAGAGGTTCACTGGGAAAATGCGAAGAAATACAGTGAGCAAGGCCATGCCAGCGCTTATGATAAAGCGGCCAGAGAAATGAAAGATCTGTACGATGCTTATCGCGTTAATAACGCACTGGCAGAATTTGTTCCACTCTATCGGATATTTGCCAAACATATAGAAAGAAGGAGATCACTGGTTCAACGATTGGAATCACTCAATCAGGAAATCGGTAAATACCAAGGTAGTATTTGATTTTATCACTAAAGCAAAGCGCCGGATAAAAACCAGCACCTTGTCAATATCTAGAAGGCACTATTGCTAGTGCCTTGGCGCCATTAAGGTTAAAAATGAGCACTGAACGTATCAAAGTTATCGGCTTTGACAAATTTGGCAGCGTTGGGCATCTCTTTGCCACCTTTGTCTTTGCTTAGCGCATTGAAATGCTCAACGCCACACTTGATCTTAGCCTGTTCAGCCTCACGCAGATCATCTGAGAATATACTTGATTTCGTTTCAACCACGAAGTAAAGCTGTTCCCCGGTTCCATCATCTTTGTCAACTAATACCGCCCAGTCAGGATTGTAACTGCCCAGAGGGGTATCAATCTTGAACCAAGATGGCAGCTTGGAATAAATCTTCACTTCTTCAGCTCTTTCTAGCTTTTCGGCGAAGTTAAACTCAGTATCTGAATCGCAAATAACGTAGTCATATACCGACTTTTCAGCTTTCACCATATCCTTGAGGTAGCCAGTCAGCTCTTCTTCTTGGAAAAGCTCTTGGGCATAGTATGCTTCGTCACCAAGACGATGGTATTTAACACCATTTACAATGACAATTCGCATTTGTTTACGGATAGCTTCACCAACTAACTCGATAAAACGCTGAGGATTGTTTTTGAAGGCTTCCAGTTTATCGCCCAAACCCAGCAGAATATCGATAATTGTCTGACGGGTCAGATTGGTTTGATCGGTCAGATAAGTCACGATATCTGGCAACTGGAAGTTACGATTGCGGTAATATTGGATTTTTGTTTTCTCATCATAGGCTTCCAGTTCAGCTTCAGTAACCGCAACTTTAACCTTGGTGTACTGAAATTTGGCACTGGCTACCACCACGTTCGCTCTAATTTCCTTGATACAGTTTTCAACCAGTTCGTTGGTATTAAAGTTAACACGATAAGTCGTTTTGTATTTAATACGCCCCCAAAGAGCTTTAAAGGCCTCACCAAGTACAACCTGCTTACCATTTGTATCTTCACACAAAGCTACAGAGCGCTTCTCTTCGTGTTTTTTCACATTCAAACCTTTTGCCAACTTCTTCAATGTGGCAACGATGGTATTAGTATGCTCAGCGACACTGGAAGGAAGGCTCACCTCGTTATTATTGATGGCAATTTTCAGCGCATTCTGAATCTTACCTTTGCCATCAATATAACCTTGAGACAGAAGGTGCTGGAAGATCTCTTCTGACTTCCTCGCTCCCAAGAAGGTTTTCTGATCCAGTCCGCCAAAAACAATAATGTTGGCAAATTGGTGAGACTCAACAGCACCAAATTTAATGCCTTCTTCCGCTTCAATCTCTTTTTGCAGTTCAGAAACAAAGTCTTCATAAGATTCGTTTGCCATAACGGTCAGCGTATTTACCTCAAAACCGTAAGGCACACGCTCACCCGATTGATCAACAGCTAAACGTAGGCCACGACCGATTTCCTGTCGTTTTTTAGTGATTGAATTGGTTTCATTCAACGTACAGATCTGGAAAACATTCGGGTTGTCCCAGCCTTCTTTCAGTGCTGAATGTGAAAAGATAAAACGCAGCTTCTCATCTATAGATAGAAGCTTTTCTTTGTCTTTCATGATCAGATTATAAGCCGACTCATCGGCCGCGGTTTTCCCTCCTTCGCCTTTAGATGACAGCTTCGAGTCAGCGAACTGAGGGTTGCCAGAGGCATCTTTTTTCTTGTCCTGTGCAAAGTAGCCACCATGCACTGTTTGAGTGAGTTCTTGTAACGCGGCTTCGTTGATGGTGTATTGATCGCCATCTTTATCCCAGATTTTCGGGTACAACGCGCGGTACTTGGGCTTGCTAACCTGCCTGGCAAACTCTTCTTCAAACCACCTAGCAAACTTACCCTGCACAGGAACGCCATTTGTAGAGTAGCCGCGGTAGTTAGCAACCCTATCGATAAAGAACAGACTCAGCACCTTAATCCCTTTCTGGCTTAGGATCTTCGGGTGGTCGAGCTTGTCATAACCCGTTGTTACCTTGTGGTAGAACTTCAGCTCTTTTTCCAGATGCTCTTCGATAGTTTTGGCTATTTGAATGCGCTTAAAGGCCTCTGCATCCACTTCACCAATCGCTTGCCCAAGGCGCACAATTTCATCGCGACTGGTAAAATCAATATACTCATTACCTTCTTCGCAATAAATATCGTTTACGACATAGCCTTCATAAACACTACGCCTACCCGAAAGCTCGAACAAGTCATTGACTTGCCTATCTTTGATGGTGATTACCTTACGTGGTTGCAGCTTGCCAGTGCGCGTTTGAGCGTCAATTTCAATCTTGGCAGAAATGGGGGATGTCTTATTATCAACACTCACTAGCTTAATGTAGGCTTGGTTGTGCCCATCCTTAACATCCAGAGAAGCAACCTCAATTTGCTTAACCAGTTTGCGTTCGTAGGCATCAATAGCGTCAAGTTTATACAGCAAGTGCGGCGCTTCCTTCAATGTGGCTGAATAACGGAATGTACACAGCGGTTTTAAGCTACCAATCGCTTCTTTTCGGTTTTCCGTTGATACCACTGACTGTGGTTCGTCAATAATGACGACTGGACGAGTCGCCTGAATAAATTCAATAGGCTTCATTCCGTTCAATCTGTCATCGGTACGGTGAATCAGATTCGCTGTAGTTTCTTTCGTAGGATCGGTGAATGACTTACTGAACGCATCAATATTGATCACCATGATTTGGATGTAATCATTGGTCGCAAAATTACGGATCTGTTCGCGTCTTGATGAATCATAGACAAAATAGTCATACTGGACGCTTTTATACTGCTCACGGAAATGCTGCTCAGTAATTTGCAGTGATTTATAGACGCCTTCTTTAATCGCAATAGACGGCACTACGATAATAAACTTTGTTAGTCCATGACGCTGATTTAGCTCAAAGATAGAACGCAGGTACACATAGGTTTTACCTGTACCCGTTTCCATCTCAACACTGAAATCCAGACTGGGCAGTTCTTGCTTTGCGTTTTCAACCTGTGGCAAGCCATTCTTTAACTGGACATTACGCGTGTTGGCATAAATTTCATCAGGCAATAAGGTAAGAGCATTTCCGACACCGAGGTCGTTATTTTTACCAAAGATATTTAGTTGCTGATTCGCCAACATATTATCAATAACAGTGAAATTAGATTGAAATGTTTCTTGCCCTGCAAACACACCTAAGACAGCTTCAACCGCATCGATTTGGTGTGATAAATCCGATCTAAATTGAATCTTCATCATCACCACCTTAAATGCTCTTCACATCGTTGATACCATGCTGCTTCAGGATCTGAATCACATTGGTTTTAACTACACTGTCTGCAAAGCCTTGGTCTTTAAAAACGACTTGGGTACTTTCTGGATTGAGTTTTTCTTTCAGTTTAGCGATACCCTCAACCACCTGTTCCGTGATGCCATCGTCCAGGCAAACCATTAAGGTACCTGAGCCAATAACAAAGACTTTTTTGCCCTCTATGATTTTTTCATCTACTTGCGTGGTTAATTCAAGGCCGTATTTAAGTAGGATTTCATAAAGAACGTCTTCTGCCGAGCGATCATCTTTAATTGATTTTAATGCAAGTTTAAGTGCTGGCTCTAAATTATCGAAGTTAACATCCCAAGAGCGGATATTAGTTTCATCAAGCTTAAATACTTTAAATCCATATTTTTGGTTAGGTTCTGTTAGTTTCATCCGTGCCTTTGATACATCAGAAATCCTCTTGTAACCATTTTTCCTTGCAACGCTTTTCTCAGGTGTCATTTCAGGAAGCTGCACACCAATAAAGTGAATATTTGTTCCAATTTTTTCATTTAAATTATTAATTGCACAAAAAGCTGTAGCACTACCAGAGAAAACGTCTAGTACTATATCAGTATCTTTGGTTCCAGAGGCCTTAATCAGATGCTCCATTAATGCCACAGGTTTCGTATAATCGAATACACTCGCACCAAAGACCTTTATAATATCTTGATTTCCTTGGGTCGTGTTACAAATTGAAGAAGTAATTACACTACGGTATGGATAGTTTCTCTCAACCACATTGTTATTATGATCAACCTTTTCATATTGCTTTGAATAAACAGCCCATTCACCATTAGTGCCTTTTTTTATCTCAAGGAATTTACTTTCAATCCCCCAATGATATTTTTTTTTACTCCATCGCCAGTTCCAGTCTGGAGATTTTTCATTTTTCCCTCCTGGCCAAATTTGGCTCCCATCTGGGGCTACAATTGGATAATTAAGTGCTTCGCTGTAATGACTTGGCTTCATACTCCTATCTAGCTTGTTTAGTAGATATTTTCCACGTTCAGAAATAAATTCATCTTGTAGTTTATAATTTGAGTTTTCTATTTCATATCTACCGAAATACACGCTATTTTTATTCTTTGCAAAAACAAGAATATATTCATTCTCACGAACTATATTCTTTTCATCATGGCCACCACCACTTTTTGATTGCCATACCATCTCAGCTACAAAATTCTCTTCACCAAAAACTTCATTACATATTTGGCGCAAATTGTGGATCTCTGCATCATCAATAGAGATGAAAATATTCCCATCTTCTCGCAGTAGGTTTCTCGCTAATTTTAAGCGAGGATAAATCATATTTAGCCAATCAGAATGATATCTGCCCGACGTTTCAGAGTTGGTAGATAGTTTATGACCATCACTATCTACTTGTCCTGTTATCGAAAGATAATTTCTAATGTTATCCTGAAAATTATCTTTATAAACAAAATCCTTACCTGTGTTATAGGGCGGATCGATATAGATCATCTTTACCTTTTTATGGTAAGACTTCTGTAATATTTTAAGTACTTCAAGGTTATCACCTTCAATAAACAGATTTTCAGTAGTATCCCAATTAACACTCTCCTCCTTGCATGGACGTAGCGTACCTGTTGATAGAGTTTGGGCAATTTGACGCGCGCGAGCCTTACCATGCCAAGTGAAGTTATAGCGCTCATCTGAATCATCAACAGCTTCACCAAGAATAGCTTTTAAGGCTTCAAAATCGATTTTTCCTTCAAAAAATGCGTCGGGAAAGAGTTGTTTGAGTTGATAGATGTTTTCTTGAGTGATATCTGTACTTTTGGATTCTGGGTAGTTCAGGGTGATTTTTTCAATTGTCATCAGAGGAATTCCATTTATTGCCAACTGAGCAAAACTCATGCTCGTGGTTCATATTCTTCGTTAAACAGTTAAATCATTGCCTTAATCACAGCAACTTACTGTTTAAGCGTAGTCAAGAATCCCTGATACATCACAATAAATACTGACACTCTTATAACATAAAAATAAAATGTGAAACTAAAACCATCGGATCGCCAACATTCCGCCGAATTGAAAACAGCGCCTGTCTCGACGCCACGAGCCCAATAAAAATCCAGTCAGCTTACGTATAGCTGATGGTATCCCTAAGAATTGTGCAGGAAAAATGAGACAGCACATTGAAATTTAGTTATTCAAAAAATAAACAGCTGTTACTTTATAGCTGCCAATAAATCCTGAATTTTTAAAAACATGGGGATTGTTCCATTGGATGCAGGAATTCTCAATTCAACAAATCCGAGAAGTGTGTAAAATGCAACAGCATCAGGATCAGCATCCAAAAATATTCCCTTAATTGGCATCACATTATGAACTTTAATGACATGCTCTAAAAATTCCCTCATTAAAATATGACCATATCCTTTCTTTTGGTGTTTAACTGATACTCCCAGCACCACCAAACGAACGACAGAAAGGTCACTTGACATCGAGCCGCTTAATACGCCACTGAGCCGAGATTTTGCCAGTGAATAGCCAGTAAAACTACAGACTCCAAGTAATTTCCCAGTTTTGGTGTCAATTAGGACTTTGGCAACACAATTTCCATTGGCGACGTTACTCTTAAGACTATTGCGAACGTAACGATTAATAACATGATTGCCACAATCAAAGGCTTTTTGACCCGGGTATGTCATATCGTTCTGATAGTTTACACAAATGTATTCAACCATGATTTCATTTAGTCGCTTTTCCATCTTTGTTCTTTCTCATCAAAGCACATAAAGCAAGTGTTGGAGAGGCAGGTTCAGCAATCAGTACATTCAAGGTACGCCAGTTTTTTTCATCTAACTCACGCCGTTTTTGGTTTTCTAGAACTTCTTCAGCTCGTTCGAAAGCCGCATTCAAGATAAAAGCACTTAAATCAACACCGGCAACCTGCGCGGCCTGACGTAAGATTTCTTTTAGTTCTGTGCTGGTTTTTAACTCTACACGGGCATTTTTAGCCTCTTTGAGCGTTTTTTCCACTGATATCGTTGCCATTTATAGTTACTCCAGTTTTACTCGTTGGGTGGGTTTTATTGTAGGACTATCCTCTGTGAATGCTTATTTATCGTACTGATGGAAGATAGCATTTGGTGGGATAATAAGCAATTATGTACGGCTTACAGCCGTACATATAATATGAATGATTTAAAAAGTATTCAGTTTTACCATATGCCTATATTAGTGGCACATAATACGGTTACTCCACCGTCACCGATTTCGCCAGATTACGTGGCTGATCCACATCTGTACCTTTGATCAATGCAACGTGGTAAGACAGCAATTGCAGTGGCACGGTATAGAAGATCGGTGCGATCAACTCTTCTACGTGTGGCAGGGAGATGATCTTCATATTTTCACTGTCGGTGAAGCCAGCATCCTGATCGGCGAAGACGTACAGTAACCCGCCACGGGCACGGACTTCTTCGATGTTGGATTTCAGTTTTTCCAACAGTTCGTTGTTCGGTGCGACGATGATCACTGGCATATCCGCGTCAATCAGTGCCAATGGGCCATGTTTCAGTTCACCGGCTGCGTAAGCTTCTGCGTGAATGTAGGAGATCTCTTTCAGTTTCAGCGCACCTTCAACTGCGATCGGGTACTGATCGCCACGGCCAAGGAACAGCGCATGATGTTTTTCAGAGAAATCTTCCGCCAATGCTTCAATGAGTTTGTCTTTCGACAACATGCTTTCAATGCGGCTTGGCAGGGCGTGCAGGGCATGGACAATGTTTTGTTCCAATGCAGTATTAGCATCTTTCAAACGTCCCATGTAAGCCACCAGCATGAGCAGCACAGTTAGCTGCGTGGTAAAAGCTTTGGTGGATGCCACGCCGATTTCTGCGCCAGCTTTGGTCATCAGGGTAAAGTCAGATTCGCGTACCAGAGAGGAACCCGCTACGTTACAGATGGTCAGTGACGTCAGGTAACCCAATTCTTTGGATAAACGCAATGCAGCCAGAGTATCCGCCGTTTCGCCAGATTGGGACAGAGTGATCAGCAGGCTGCCTTTACGGCGCGCGGGTTTGCGGTAACGGAATTCTGAGGCGATTTCCACATCACAGGGAATACCTGCCAGTGATTCGAACCAGTAGCGCGAAACCATTCCCGCATTGTAGGAGGTGCCGCAGGCAACAATTTGGATATGCTCAACCTGGGACAGTAATTCTGCCGCATTAGCGCCCAGTTCTGACAGATTTACCTGACCGTTGCTTAAACGACCTTCCAATGTGCTTTTGATCGCCATTGGCTGTTCGTAAATCTCTTTCTGCATGTAGTGACGGTACACACCTTTGTCACCCGCATCGTATTGAACGTTAGATTCAATTTGTTCGCGCTCAACCGCTTCGCCCTGTACATCAAAGATACGAACGGTACGGCGGGTGATTTCTGCAATGTCACCTTCTTCCAGATAGATAAAGCGACGAGTCACTGGCAGTAATGCCAGTTGGTCAGATGCAAGGAAGTTTTCCCCAACACCCAAACCAATTACCAATGGGCTGCCGGAACGTGCTGCTACCAGTACGTCAGGATGACGGCTGTCCATAATCACGGTGCCATAAGCGCCACGCAATTGTGGGATCACTCGCTGAACCACTTCCAGCAATGAGCCGCCTTGCTGCTGTTCCCAATGAACAAGATGGGCGATAGTTTCTGTATCTGTATCAGAAGAGAAGATGTAACCACGCGCTTTTAACTCTTCGCGCAGTTCTTCGTGGTTTTCAATAATGCCGTTATGCACAACCGCAATATGTTCAGAAAGATGAGGATGGGCATTGCGTTCGTTTGGTTCACCGTGAGTCGCCCAACGAGTATGAGCAATCCCTGTGCCACCAATGACTGGCTGTTTATCTGCTTCATCAGCCAACATTTGTACTTTACCCGCTTCACGCAGGCGGGTCATACAGTTTTCACTGTCAACGACAGCCATACCCGCAGAGTCATAACCTCGGTACTCCAGGCGACGAAGACCTTCGATCAGAATTTCTGCAATATCTCGTTGTGCTACTGCACCAACAATTCCACACATTTTGTTTTATTCCTAAGAACAGGGCAAATAAAGCCCTTTTTATGTCGCCAGCCTGATTGTGTTTCGGCTATTGCCGTCCCCGAGCTTTGTAGAGATGGGGATTATTATTATGGATATATCTTTATTTATTTTTTCTTAACAGGACGTTGCCAGTTCTGAATATGGGTTTGCTTCACGCGGCTGATAACCAATTCGTTCTCAGCAACGTTTTTTGTTACTGTGGTTCCTGCACCAATAGTTGCGCCTTTCGCTACCGTAACCGGTGCAACAAGCTGGGTATCAGAACCAACAAATACATCATCGCCAATGATGGTTTTAAATTTATTGGTACCATCATAGTTGCAGGTAATCGTTCCCGCACCAATATTCACATTATTACCAATTTCAGAATCACCAAGGTAAGTCAGGTGACCCGCCTTGGAACCTTTGCCAAGAGAGGATTTTTTCATTTCGACGAAATTGCCAACATGCGCTTTTTCCGCCAGTTTAGAACCGGGACGTAAACGGGCAAAAGGCCCAACGGTGCACTCAGCAGCAAGTTCAGAATCTTCGATTACGGTATAAGGGCTAATTACCGCGCCATCACCAATAATGCAATTTTTCAGGATACAACCAGAACCGATATGAACATTATTTCCCAGTGTGACATGGCCTTCAATAATCACATTGGTATCAATCACTACATCGCGACCGTGTTCCAATGTTCCACGCAAATCAAAACGGGCAGGATCTAATAACATAACACCCGCCAGCAATAGTTTATCAGCCTGTTCAGACTGGTAAATACGTTCCAGTGCGGAAAGTTGAAGGCGATTATTGACCCCTTCCATTTCACTCAATCGGCTTGGGTGTACTGCCTTTATTTGGCGACCTTCTTTATGTGCGATCGCAATAACATCGGTAAGGTAATATTCGCCCTGTGCGTTGTTGTTTTCCAACTTGGATAGCCAACGTTTCAAATCACCACTATTTGCCACCAAAATACCGGTGTTAATTTCGTTGATTTTACGCTGTTCTTCCGTCGCATCTTTCTGTTCGATAATGCCCGTTACTTCGCCATTTTCGCGGATGATCCGGCCATACCCGGTTGGGTTATCCAAAATAGCCGTTAATAAACCAATACCGCCTTCTGGTTTAACGTCGATCAGACGCTCTAAGGTATCTTTCGCGATCAAAGGGACATCACCATAAAGGATCAGAATATCTTCATCATCTGAAAAATGCGGGGCGGCCTGCTGCATGGCATGACCAGTACCAAGCTGTTCAGCTTGCAGTACCCAGTTTAAATGTTGGTTGGAGAGTGTTTGTTTCATCAGGTCACCACCATGTCCATAAACCAGATGAACATTTTGTGTGCCTAATTCCATTGCGGTATCAATGACATGCTGAACCATCGGTTTACCAGCCAGCAAGTGCAGAACTTTAGGAAGATCAGAATACATGCGCGTTCCTTTACCTGCGGCAAGGATCACAACACTTTTTGCACCGATACTGTTTTCACTGGCACGGTTTTCACTAATAGACATAAGAAACCTAACAATTCCAATTTTAAGTATGAAAGTAAACCTGTTTACGAAATAAATTGCTACATATTTCGCAATGCAAAAAAGCCAGTTAGCTTTCACTAACTGGCTTTTTATCTCACTGCCTATACCCGTTATCTTTCAAGTTGCAGCTCAGTTGGGCGCAATTCAAAATCTATTGGGTATTTATTACATCATTTTTTTTGTCAATTCGATAACGCGAAGTTTCGCGATCGCTTTCGACAATTCAGCAGATGCCTGAGCATAATCAACATCGCCGTGAGAATTACGGATATGTTCTTCTGCCTTGCGCTTGGCTTCAAGCACTTTAGCTTCGTCCAAATCCTTACCACGGATCGCTGTATCAGCCAGTACGATAACGCCGTTTGGCTGAACTTCAAGAATTCCACCTGACAGGTAGATAAATTCTTCTTCACCAAACTGCTTAACAATACGTATCATGCCCGGTTTTATGGCAGTAAGCAGTGGTGTGTGCTGAGGATAGATCCCCAGTTCACCTTCACTGCCTGTCACCTGAATTTTCTGTACCAGTCCTTCAAACATCTGTTTTTCAGCACTGACTACGTTCAGGGAGAACGTCATTGCAGCCATATCAACCTCCCGTCAGCCGTATTAAAGCTTTTTCGCTTTTTCCACAGCTTCGTCGATGGTACCAACCATATAGAACGCCTGCTCTGGCAGGTGGTCATAATCACCGTTCAGGATACCTTTGAAGCCACGGATGGTGTCTTTCAGAGGAACGAATTTACCTGGTGAACCGGTAAAGACTTCTGCAACGAAGAATGGCTGAGACAGGAAGCGCTGGATCTTACGGGCACGTGCCACAACCAGTTTGTCATCTTCAGACAGTTCGTCCATACCCAGAATAGCGATGATGTCTTTCAGTTCCTGATAACGTTGCAGGATAGACTGAACGCCACGGGCAACATCATAGTGCTCCTGACCAACAACCAGTGGATCAAGCTGACGGCTGGTTGAATCCAGTGGGTCAACCGCAGGGTAAATACCCAGAGACGCGATCTGACGGCTCAATACGACAGTTGCATCCAAGTGAGCAAAGGTTGTCGCTGGTGATGGGTCAGTCAAGTCATCCGCAGGTACGTAAACCGCCTGTACGGAGGTGATAGAGCCAGTTTTGGTTGAAGTGATACGCTCTTGCAGAGCACCCATCTCTTCCGCCAGTGTCGGCTGGTAACCTACCGCAGATGGCATACGACCCAGCAGTGCAGATACTTCTGTCCCTGCCAGGGTATAACGGTAAATGTTATCAACGAACAGCAGAACGTCACGGCCTTCATCACGGAATTTTTCCGCCATGGTCAAGCCAGTCAGAGCAACGCGCAGACGGTTTCCTGGTGGCTCATTCATCTGACCGTATACCAGAGATACTTTATCCAGTACGTTTGAATCGGTCATTTCATGATAGAAGTCGTTACCTTCACGGGTACGCTCACCAACACCGGCAAATACGGAGTAACCTGAGTGCTCGATCGCGATGTTACGGATCAGCTCCATCATGTTAACGGTTTTACCTACACCCGCACCACCAAACAGACCCACTTTACCGCCCTTAGCGAATGGGCAGATCAAGTCCATGACTTTGATACCGGTTTCCAGCAGTTCCTGAGAGTTGGACAGCTCTTCATAGGTTGGTGCTGTACGGTGAATTGACCAGCGCTCTTCTTCGCCGATCTCACCTTTCATGTCAATGGGATCACCCAATACGTTCATGATACGGCCCAGTGTAGCTTTACCCACTGGTACTTCGATTGGGTGCCCTAAATCAGTTACATCCAAATGACGGCGCAGGCCATCGGAGGTACCCATTGCGATACAACGAACGATACCACCACCTAACTGCTGCTGAACTTCCAGCACCAATTTTTCTTCACCGTTTTTAACCTCAAGGGCATCGTATACTTTCGGTACGCTGTCCTGAGGGAATTCGACGTCCACTACGGCGCCGATTACCTGGATAATCTTTCCAGTAGCCATCTTGAATCCTCTACGTAATTCGTAAACCTAGCTGTTAAACCGCAGAAGCACCCGAAACGATTTCGGTGAGTTCCTGAGTGATGCTGGCCTGACGAGCCTTGTTGTAAACCAACTGCAACTCTTTGATCAGGTTGCCACCGTTATCGGTCGCGGCTTTCATCGCTACCATTCGTGCGGCCTGTTCACTAGCCAGGTTTTCAACGACGCCCTGATAAACTTGCGATTCTATATAGCGGCGCAGCAGGGTATCCAACAGCGCCTTAGGATCAGGTTCATACAGATAATCCCAGGACTTCTTCTTCAGTGTTTCATCGTCTCCGGCTGGCAGAGGCAATAACTGAGTGATCGTCGGAACCTGAGACATTGTATTCATGAACTTGTTTGTCACTATATACAGTTTATCCAGACGCCCTTCGTCATATGCTTGCATCATGACGTGGACTGGCCCGATCAATTCGGACAATGATGGGTTATCTCCCATCCCTGTTACTTGGGCAACAATGTTGCCGCCAACAGAAGAAAAGAAAGAAACCGCTTTCGATCCAACAAGCGCCAAGTCAACCTGAACGCCTTTATCAGACCAGTCTTTCATTTCTATCAGCAATTTTTTGAACAAGTTAATGTTCAAACCGCCACATAAACCACGGTCGGTCGAAACAACCACATACCCAACACGCTTCACTTCGCGCTCTTCAAGGTATGGATGTTTGTACTCCAGATTACCTAACGCAAGGTGTCCAATCACACTGCGAATGGTCTCTGCATAAGGACGGCTGGCCGCCATGCGATCCTGCGTTTTACGCATTTTGGACGCGGCGACCATTTCCATCGCTTTAGTGATTTTTTGCGTGTTTTGCACACTGGCGATTTTGGTACGTATCTCTTTTGCGCCGGCCATTTCTGCTTCTCCTCATTAACCAGACGGCCCATGTTTTTTATTCATCAACGGAATCAAACAGGGCCGAATAGTGTTACCAGGACTGAGTCGCCTTGAAGGATTCCAACAGAGCTTTCAGCTTAGCTTCAATCTCTCCGTTGTAATCACCAGACTGGTCAATCTCTTTCAGAAGATCAGCATGTTCACGGCTAGCATATGCCAACAACGCAGCTTCGAAACTGACCACTTTCGCGATTTCGACATCTTCCAGATAGCCACGCTCAGCAGCAAACAGGGACAGAGCCTGTTGTGCAATAGACATCGGCAGATACTGTTTCTGTTTCAACAGTTCAGTTACTTTCTGACCATGATCCAACTGCTTACGTGTTGCATCATCCAGATCAGAAGCAAACTGGGAGAATGCAGCCAGTTCACGGTACTGAGCCAGAGCGGTACGGATACCACCAGACAGTTTCTTGATGATCTTAGTCTGAGCAGCACCACCTACACGGGATACGGAAATCCCTGGGTTAACCGCCGGACGGATACCTGCGTTGAACAGGGAAGATTCAAGGAAGATCTGACCATCAGTAATAGAGATAACGTTTGTTGGTACGAACGCAGAAACGTCACCCGCCTGAGTTTCAATGATTGGCAGTGCAGTCAGAGAACCTGTTTGGCCTTTCACTTCGCCATTGGTGAATTTTTCAACATATTCAGCGTTAACACGCGCTGCACGCTCCAACAGACGGGAGTGCAGATAGAAAACGTCACCAGGGAATGCTTCACGTCCAGGTGGACGACGCAGCAACAGGGAAATCTGACGGTATGCAACAGCCTGTTTAGACAGGTCATCGTAAACAATCAGTGCATCTTCACCACGATCACGGAAGTATTCACCCATCGCACAACCAGAGTATGGTGCCAAATATTGCAGAGCCGCTGATTCTGAAGCGGACGCAACAACAACGATGGTATTTTCCAGCGCACCGTGCTCTTCCAGTTTACGAACTACGTTAGCAATGGTAGAGGCTTTCTGACCAATCGCAACATAGATACATTTGATACCAGAATTACGTTGGTTGATGATCGCATCGATAGCCAGAGCAGTTTTACCCGTCTGACGGTCGCCGATTACCAGCTCACGCTGACCACGGCCGATTGGGATCATGGCATCAACAGATTTGTAACCTGTCTGGACAGGCTGGTCAACGGATTGACGATCGATAACGCCCGGCGCAATCACTTCAACAGGTGAGAAGCCATCGTGCTCAACAGCGCCCTTACCGTCGATTGGCTCACCCAGTGTGTTAACAACACGACCAAGCAGACCACGACCAACAGGTACTTCCAAAATACGGCCAGTACATTTGACTTTCATGCCTTCAGCTAAGTCAGCATACGGACCCATGACAACCGCACCTACGGAGTCGCGCTCCAGGTTCAGTGCAATTGCGTAACGGTTGCCAGGCAGAGAGATCATTTCACCCTGCATGACATCGGCTAAACCGTGGATACGAATGATACCGTCGTTAACGGAAACAATCGTACCTTCATTGTGAGCTTCGCTCACGACATTGAACTGAGCAATACGCTGTTTGATCAGTTCGCTGATTTCGGTGGAATTCAGTTGCATATGCTCCAGTCCCCTTAAGACTGCAAGACGTCTGTTAAACGATCCAGACGGCCACGAATACTGCCATCGATCACCATGTCACCTGCGCGGATAATCACACCGGCAATAACAGACTTGTCAATTTTGCAATTCAGCTTCACTTTGCGTGACAGACGTTTTTCCATCGCCGCAGAAATTTTAGCCTGCTGCTGCTCATTCAGTTCGGACGCAGAAATCACTTCAACATCAATGGTTGATTCAAGTGACGCACGCAATTGGATAAATTGCTGGAAGACTTCTGGCAGTACCAGCAAGCGACCATTTTCTGCCATTACACGAATAAAGTTCTGAGCATGCGCATCAACCTGCTCACCACAAATGGTGATGAAGGTTTTGGCTAACGTTTCCGGTGCCAATGAACCGGAAAGCAGCTCACCAACCTGCTCATTGCGAGTGACCTCGGCAGTGAACGCCAGCATATTTTGCCAGTGTTCAAGAGATTGGTGTTCTACAGCAAAGTCAAAAGCTGCTTTGGCGTAGGGGCGAGCTACCGTAGCGAATTCAGACATGCCCCTCCCTCCTTACAGTTCAGCGACCAGTTTATCAACGATGTCGCTGTTAGCAGCTTCATCCACGGAACGTTCGATGATTTTCTCGGCACCTGCGATAGCCAGCATCGCAACTTGTTTACGTAACTCTTCACGAGCGCGCTTGCGTTCAGCTTCAATTTCAGCATGAGCTTGCGCGACAATTTTGTTACGTTCCAGCTCGGCTTCTGCTTTAGCATCATCAATAATTTGGGCTTTTTGTTTATTAGCCTGCTCGATGATAACTTGTGCATCAGCTTTCGCTTTTTTCAGTTGGTCGGACGCATTGGCTTGCGCTAAGTCCAGGTTCTTTTTGGCACGCTCTGCTGAAGCCAAACCGTCAGCAATCTCTTTCTGACGTTTTTCAATGGCCGCCATGATTGGTGGCCATACATACTTCATGCAGAACAAAACAAACAGGACAAACGCGATGGCCTGGCCGAGGATTGTTGCGTTAATATTCACGGCACAATACCTCTATTTCAATTAATGAATTGGCGTAATTTGCAGTTCTGCTATTTTATTGACCACCAACAGCGAACATCATATACAAGCCCAGGCCCACAGCAATCATCGGGATGGCGTCAACCAGACCCATGACGATAAAGAACTGCGTACGCAGCAGAGGAATCAGATCAGGTTGGCGAGCAGCGCCTTCCAAGAATTTACCCCCGAGGATGCCGATACCGATCGCAGCACCGATAGCCGCCAAACCCATCAGAATAGCGGCAGCTATGTACAGCAGATCCATGTTTATATCCATGACAGTCTCCAGTTTGTTTCAGTTAAAACACGATTAATGATTGATAAAAATTAATGCTCTTCAGATGCCATCGAGAGATAAACAATCGTCAGAACCATGAAAATAAAGGCTTGCAACGTAATAATCAGTATGTGGAAAATCGCCCACGGCAGGCTGAGTAACCACTGTGACCAAAACGGTAAGAGAGCCGCAATAAGAATAAAGATCAATTCGCCGGCATACATATTACCAAACAGTCGCAGACCGAGTGATATAGGTTTAGACAGCAAGCTAACCCCTTCCAAAATTAAGTTAATTGGAATAAACAGTGGATGGTTGAAAGGCTGTAATGTCAGCTCCTTCGCAAAACCACGAATTCCTTTCATCTTAACGCTGTAGAACAGAATGAGGACAAAGACGCCCAGAGCCATCGACAAGGTAACACTGACATCTGCTGTTGGAACAATACGCAGAGCAGGTAAGCCGAAGACATGTTCACCGATCAAAGGAATGAAATCGATTGGCAGTAAGTCCAATGCGTTCATCAGTAACACCCAAACAAACACAGTCAAAGCCAGTGGGGCTATCACTTTGCTCTTTCCGTGATACATATCACGAACGGTGTTATCAACGAAACCGATTACCATTTCTACTGCAGTCTGGAATTTACCCGGAACGCCATCAGTAGCACGAACCGCGACTCTTCTGAATACAAATAGAAACAACATCCCTAATACGATAGAGAAAAAAAGCGAGTCAATGTTCAGTGTCCAGAACGTCGCCTCATAACCACTAGCGTGGGGATTGACCAACTCAAAAGTACGCAAGTCCAACTGAAGATGCCTCAGGTGGTGGCTTATATACTCCGAAGTTGAAACTTCTCCTGATGCAGACATGATGCTTTTTACCCTTTTGTTGTTAAAAACGCTAACCGTTCATTACGGCAGGTGCGATGATCTGCACAATCAGCACCGCTAAATAGGCCACACCAAGTGGTGCAAATGCCGCTTTGAACACCCCTAAAGCGACTATCAGCACAGTTATCGTAATGATAACTTTAACCCCTTCGCTAATCGCGAAAAACCATGCAATCCGTACTGGAACACCTTCTTCTTTCGCTTTTTGGAAGCGGATAAGCAGCATGAAAATGACATTTGGTAGCCAACATGCCAACCCACCTGCAAAAGCAGAAGCGCCCCACTCTATACTTTTGGTACAAAAAGCTACACTGAGAATAACAAAAGTCATTAACTGCAAAAGTAACAGTTTCAGTGCCGTTCTACCGCTGTAAAGGGATACAGACATGACTTTTGTTTTCTCCCTGAGGTACACCATCACATATCAGGTCTTGCTGAATGTTGTATAAAACTGGCTTTGCTTAAGAGTGTCAAGTGACAAAAACGTGCAAATTATACGGGCCGCCAAAATGAATTCAATCCATAAGTAGCGAAAAAGTGAATAATTATTTAAATTTCTAACTTTGGTGCTAGATTGCTCACAAATACCCTTTAATATTCTGCAACGATTAATGGGATAAACGCGAAATTAAACGTGATACGTATCACACCAAACAAAATCCATCAATTATTTTTATCATTAAGTATGTGATAAAAATTTTTTATTTTTTTTACTTAAAATCAATCAATTAATATTATACCTATAAAATTTTATCTGATATATCGATGAAAAAGGTTAAATGTTTATTTTGCTCACTTTCTCTAAATTTTATTTATAAAGAAAATCGATAGCTATCATCAGAAAGAAAAATCATATCAATATAAAAATAACGTTGTTTTTCTGTGAACAACCAGTAAATAAAATTAAAACCATGGAAAGGAATAATTAGTAATGCTAGCAACATCTTAAATGTGGTTAGCATCACTAATTATTTATATTTTTATTGACAAATAACAAAGTTAGTTTGACTTAAGAATAACCAGATGACGCTGTTCATCCAACTCTGCAACCTGAAGAGAAATCGCTTTCTCAAGGACGATCCCTGTGGGCAATTGAGCCAACTCATCTTCCGGTAACACACCTTTCAGTGCGTAAAAACGTCCTTCAAGCGGCTTAGGAAGATGATGGCACCATGAGAGCATGTCTTGCAGAGATGCAAATGCACGGCTAATCACACCATCAAAAGGCGGTTCAGGGATAAATTCTTCAACCCGGCTTTGCACAGGTTCGATATTGGCTAAACCTAATTCATGCTGAACCTGACGTAAAAAACGAACACGTTTTCCCAAACTGTCCAATAAAGTGAAATGGGAGTCTGGTCGCACAATAGCCAATGGGATGCCCGGCAAGCCAGGCCCTGTTCCCACATCAATAAATCGCGTTCCCTGAAGAAATGGGTTAACAACAATGCTATCCATGATATGCCGAACCAACATCTGCTTTGGATCACGAACAGAGGTCAAATTGTAGGCCTTATTCCATTTGTTGAGCATATCAACGTAGGCTACAAGCTGCTGTTTCTGTTCCAACGATAACTCAATGCTGGTTGTCGCCAACAGCGATTCCAATTTGTTAAGCAAAATCTTTCCCCTTAGGCGCTACGACGCAATAAACCTTGTTTTTTCAACCATACCAGCAAAATAGAAATGGCCGCTGGTGTAATGCCTGAAATACGTGAAGCTTGACCAATAGAGCTTGGTTTATGGTCATTCAATTTTGCAATAACTTCATTGGAAAGCCCGCTGACTTGCTGGTAATCCAGATCAACCGGCAATGCAGTATTTTCATTACGCAGTTGTTTCTCGATCTCTTCCTGCTGACGAGCGATATAACCTTCGTACTTCACTTGGATCTCAACCTGATCTGCGGCTTGCGGCTCTGTGATCCCAGGCGCAAAACGCGGCAGGGATGTCAGCAATTGGTAATTCATTTCAGGACGACGCAGTAAATCTTCACCATTAGCTTCTTTTGACAGTGCTGTTCTCAAGATCTGGTTGATATCCCCCAAACTATCAGAGTGAGGATGTACCCAGATATTACGCAGACGCTGACGTTCTTGTTCGATCATTTCAACTTTACGGGAATAATGTTCCCAACGGAGATCATCAACTAATCCTAGTTTACGGCCTTGTTCTGTCAAGCGAAGATCAGCATTGTCTTCGCGCAGCATCAAGCGGTATTCCGCGCGGGATGTAAACATACGGTAAGGTTCTTTCGTCCCCAGCGTGCATAAATCATCAACCAGAACGCCGATATAAGCCTGATCACGACGTGGGAACCACCCTTCTTCACCAGCGGCATAGCGTGCAGCATTGAGACCTGCCAGCAATCCCTGTGCTGCGGCTTCTTCGTATCCTGTGGTCCCGTTGATCTGACCTGCAAAGAACAAACCGTGGATAAATTTGCTTTCCAGTGTCTGTTTTAAATCGCGTGGATCGAAGAAGTCATATTCGATCGCGTAACCCGGACGAATGATGCGAGCATTTTCCATCCCTTTCATTGAATGGACGATCTGCATCTGTACATCAAATGGCAGACTGGTTGAGATGCCGTTTGGATAGATTTCGTTACTGGTAAGTCCTTCTGGTTCCAAGAAGATCTGGTGAGCGTTCCGATCGGCAAAACGCATGACTTTATCTTCGATGGAAGGACAGTAACGAGGGCCGATCCCTTCGATGATCCCTGCGTACATCGGGCTGCGATCCAAGTTGTTGCGGATCACTTCATGGGTTTTTTCATTGGTATGAGTGATATAGCATGGAATTTGTCGTGGATGTTGATCCACATTCCCCATGAATGAAAATACAGGTGTCGGATTATCACCTAATTGTTGTTCAAGCTGGCTGAAATCAATGGATCGCGCATCAATGCGAGGTGGCGTACCTGTTTTCAGGCGTGCTACGCGTAGAGGCAGTTCACGCAAGCGGTGAGATAATGAGATCGCAGGAGGATCTCCGGCACGTCCGCCACTGTAGTTTTCCAATCCGATGTGAATTTTTCCATCAAGGAAAGTTCCTACAGTCAGAACGACTGATTTGGCCTTGAATTTTAATCCCATACGAGTAACAACACCTGTAACAGTATCGTTCTCAACAATGAGATCTTCGACCGGCTGCTGGAAGATCATTAAGTTAGGCTGATTTTCCAACGCGGTTCTTACGGCATGTCGGTAAAGTACTCGATCTGCTTGTGCCCGCGTTGCCCGAACAGCAGGGCCTTTGCTGGCATTGAGTGTTCTAAATTGAATACCTGCCTGATCTGTGGCTTTTGCCATCAGACCGCCAAGTGCATCGATCTCTTTTACCAGATGCCCTTTACCGATCCCACCAATGGCTGGATTACATGACATCTGGCCCAAAGTATCAATATTGTGAGTCAGTAGTAAGGTTTGGCGCCCCATACGTGCGGCAGCCATTGCTGCTTCTGTACCGGCATGACCTCCGCCGATAATGATGACGTCAAAGTGCTCTGGATAAAACATGTTCGAACCTTCAATTGTGAGAATGCTTCATATGCATTGGGGAGAGAATTCTACTCAAGTTTGGACCTCAGACCAAGTAGGGAGAGATCATCATTATTTAAAAGAAGATCTTTTTATTTAAAGATCTCTTTATTGGATCTTTTATTAGGATCGCGATCATCTGTGGATAAGTGGATTTTCCATATAAAGATCATGATGCTGTAAAGGATCATTTGCTGTGAATGATCCGTGATCCAAGTCAGTATAAGCTGGGATCTAAATGCGGAGTTATTCACAGCCACTTGATTGAAACTCGATTATCAAATGGATAACTACGGGTTAACCCCTGCTTTTCAGATGAGTTATCCACAGTTGATCGTTATATTTTTAATCGGATCAGAGTAACTTTGACCACTCTTTAACCCATTCTTCGGCTGGATCTTCAGGAATTTCATGTTGCAGAATGTCTATTTCCAGTCGATCCCCGATCCGTTTTGCTCCGTGATCCTCTAATAAGCGTTCAAGTGATCTTATAGCACCACAGAATGTGTCATATTCAGAACTGCCAATTCCGACAGCGCCGAATGTTATATTGCTTAGATCAGGCTGTTGTAGAGTGATCGTATCTGCCAGAGGTTGGAGATTTTCAGGTAAGTCCCCCGCTCCATGTGTTGAAGTAACGACAAGCCACAGGCCTTCAAGAGGAAGATCATCCAATGAAGGACCATGAAGCATCTCTGTTGAAAACCCGTTATTTTCTAAGATCTCAGCCATATGTTCGGCAACGTATTCGGCGCTACCCATTGTACTGCCGCTAATTAAGGTTATCGTGCTCATCATGATCCTTGCTAAATTAAAGAGCAACTATTGTACGCTGTGAGTCTATTGGGATCTACCTGTGGATAATGTGGTTAAGCACTTTTCTGGTTTAAGGTTTTATTGTCCTTGTAATCGGGTTTTGCAAAGAGATCAAAGTTTCTGTTGACTGGATTTCATCAATCGTTTGGATCTTGTTGATAAGTACGTCCTGAAGGGCTTCGATAGATCGGCACATGACCTTAATGAAAATGCTGTAATGGCCTGTGGTGTAATAAACCTCAACAACTTCATCGAGCATATCGAGTTTTTTCAATGCTGCGGGATAATCTTTGGCGCTTTTTAATATAATGCCAATGAAGCAGCACACATCGAACCCCAGTTGCTTGGCACTGATATCAACCCGAGTACCTGTGATAATCCCAGATTGTTTCATTTTTTCTACGCGAACATGGATAGTTCCCGGGCTAACTGCGAATTTTTTTGCTAATTCTGCATAAGGCGTACGTGCGTTTTCCATTAAAGCGTGAAGTATGTCACGGTCTAAATTATCGATCTGATAAATTTCTGCCATTTTTAACCCCCATTTTTAAATGATATTCATTTTTTTAGTGTAAAAATTATCGTTTATTAATCTTATACAATATTTTTATTATCAGATATTGAATTTGTACCTCATTTTGTTGCTTAATCTATATCAACAGGACACAGGGCCACTAAAAAATTTTGAGAACAGCATCATGAAAACATCCTTCATTGAAAAACAGCAGCAGATTAGTTTTGTGAAATCATACTTTTCCCGTCTGCTAGAGAAACAACTTGGTTTAATCGAAGTTCAGGGGCCTATCCTGAGCCGCCTTGGTGACGGTACTCAGGACAACCTGTCCGGCCATGAAAAAGCCGTGCAAGTGAAAGTGAAAACTTTGCCAGATGCAACGTTTGAAGTGGTTCATTCTCTGGCGAAGTGGAAACGCAAAACACTAGGTCGCTTTGGTTTTCAAGCTGAACAAGGGTTATATACCCATATGAAGGCTCTGCGTCCTGATGAAGATCGCTTGACCCCTATCCATTCTGTTTTTGTTGATCAGTGGGATTGGGAGAAAACGATGGGTGAAGGTCAGCGTTCACTAGACTATTTAAAACAGACAGTAGGTAAAATCTACGAAGCAATAAAAGAAACACAACAAGCTGTAAGTAAGGAATTTGGTCTGGCACCGTTCCTGCCAGATCAAATTCACTTTATCCACAGCGAGGAGCTTCTGAAACGTTACCCTGATCTGGATGCTAAAGGTCGTGAGCGTGAGGCCGCTAAAGAGTTTGGTGCAATTTTCCTGATGGGCATTGGTGGCAAGCTGTCTGATGATCAAGCGCATGATGTCCGCGCACCGGATTACGACGATTGGACAACACTGAACAGTGATGGTTTCTTCGGCCTGAACGGTGACATTATTGTCTGGAACCCGGTTTTGCAGGATGCTTTTGAAATTTCTTCAATGGGTATTCGTGTTGATGCGGAAGCGCTGCAACGTCAGCTTGCTCTGACCAGTGATGAAGATCGCTTACAGTTGGACTGGCATCAGGCCCTGATCAAAGGTGATATGCCGCAATCCATTGGTGGTGGCATTGGTCAATCTCGTTTGGTCATGCTGCTGCTGCAAATGGCGCATATTGGTCAGGTTCAGTGTGGGGTTTGGTCACCAGAAATTATCGAATCTGTTGAAGGTGTGCTCTAAAATTTAATTTTGCCATCTTCGCCGTAAACGGCTTGTGATCCCGGTGTCAAAACGCCAGATATGATCAAATATCCGCATGATACCGGGTTTTCCATAGTGGGAAAGGGAGACCGCATGGAAGCGGTGCTGTTGATGCTGTTGCAGATTTTTTATCTGATGGATTAGAGTGTCTGACAAACGTTGGGCAATGAAATCTGAAATGACAACAGTATCAGCATCTTTCCAGATATTCTCTTTCATTTTTTCAACGGTTGCATTCAGGCAGGATGCCAGATCAGTTCCCCCTTTGAACGTTTGTCCCAGAAAATGTACTGCTTGAGTGAGTCCATCCAGTGATGTCAAATCATAGTGAACGAGTTCCGTAGAGAATAATATGATATGGCAGTAACGGTTATCTGCCAGTGCGATACGCATTAACGCCAGACAAAATGCTTTAGCGCACTGTTCATTAAATCCCCCCATTGAACCTGAGGTATCCACGCAAACAATAAAGGGTCCTCGTGGTTGGGCTTCATTATGATGATGAGTAACGGATTTTAGCGCAGTTCTTTGCTGCCAGTTATCTCCTTGCAAGCGATAAGACAGCAGTTTTTTTTCCACCAGCCGTCGATAAAATTCATATTCCAGCTCTTTAATACCCAGCATGGCCATCTCAGCAGGTAACAACCTTAAGATGTCATCACTTTGTCGAATCCCGCTGACCTGCTCTGGCACGGTATCCGGCATTCTTTCAATTTGGGTGAATGGTTCAAGAACATGGCTTTCTTCGGGAATGGGTTTCGCAGTTTGGCTACGGCCAAGCAATTGCGCCAGTTTTTCTAGCTCAGGTTGTTGCCTGAGAAAGTCAGCGTAGAGGGTGAATAGCTGTATATTGTTTGAGTTCAGATGTAGCTGGCTTTTACTCATATCCCATAATCGGCTTGCGGCGCGATCATTGTGATCAAATATCGGATCGAGATTACCGCTGAGAGTTAATTGTTTCTGGATCTCTGCCAGTAACTGTTCTTTTTCTTGTTCTAATAATGCCTTGTTAAATGTTGTTACTTGCAGGATTAGGCTGATTCGCCATCGTTGAAGAAACAGAATTTGCTCTGAGTGGGTGTGTTCAAATAATGCCTTGAACAGTGAGTCGGCCTCATTGGCAAAAGGGGATGAAAGTTGTTGGAGTTTCTCTATGATTTCAGGTAGCCGTTGGTAAAATTCTGTCGTGTTGGCTGTCTGTAAATGTTGGTATAACTGAAATTCTTCAGCCAGTGGGGCTGGAATAAGAGTTTCTTTTATTCTTTGATGCAAGGTTTGCTTCCATGCAGGAAGATCTTTCAGCAATGTATGTTTAAGTCTTGGAAACTTACCAAAGAAAATAGCCAATTGGGGAGTACCCAACAGTGTCAAAATGATCTCTTCGATCAGCTCACCTTCATTGATGGAAAGCAAGAGATCGAGTGTGGCCAGTGTTAACATGTCACTATCCCATTTTTGATCTCAACTGTTGCTGTTTTTCGGTTAATTGAAGAAAACTTTGCTCAATGCTGACAAGCCAATGTTCTTCTATAAATAAACAGGGCTGATGCTGATTAAATAAATTATGTTGCTGTTGAATTTCGTCATTAATGGATATCAGTTTTTCATGCCATTCGTTATTAGTTTTTTCTGTTGTTACCGATTTTTTTCCAGATAGGCAAAGAACGGCGCTATTACGGCTAATATCCAGCACGGTAAGCTGGTTCTTTTCATTGATTTCTGCCGTGATGGTTTGCGGAAAACCAATACCATTTAAGCAGGCAGAGAGTTCTCCTGTATTATTTTTTAAGACATTTTCCAGAGACGTTTTATCTACTTCGATGAAATTGACTTCAAGATCATGCCTGTTTAATGAAGGATGTAAAAACAGAGTCAGCTTTTCATCTGCAATATCTTCGGGCAGTGAATAAAGGGTTTTGCGACCAAACAGAGAGGATTTGGTGACTAATTGTAGGGGATGAAGGTCATTTTTGTCTTGGTTGAATTGTACCCATTGCTGGTATAACTTCTCCATTTTTTGCATAAGGGAACGTTGCAGATAAGCCTGTTCTGTCAATAAGGTATATAAGAATTGGGATAAAAGTTTTAAGGTGTTTAAATCGTGCCATAGGCAATCCTTTAATAGCACTATATCTAACGGAGATATCTCACTTCTCCCACAGAAAAAAGCACTGGCTTGCAATAAACGGATGGATTTTTTCCAGCGACGATCTGAGACGTCAGGTGTATTCCCGGTAGCGTTTATTTGTTGGCGTAGTTGATAAATCAGATCGAAGATATGATCCGGCAGAGATATATGGTTGATCTTGTCTTGCCATTGATGAAACTCGTCATCAGTGATTTGAATATGGGCGGGCACGGGATTGGCATTTTCATTATTCCGGTCAGTCAGCAATGCCCGAAAATTTTTCTTTTCCTGAATCTTATCCAGCCAAATCCGGATCAACATACGATCATAAAGTGCTTCCAAACCGCTATCTGTATCGGGAAGTTCATTGGATGCCGTAACCAGTAAACGCATTGGCAGTTGCTCTTCTTGAGTACCATTTCTGAATTTCTTTTCATTGATGGCAGTCAGTAGTGTATTCAGAATAGCTGGCCCTGCTTTCCAGATTTCATCCAAAAAAACAATCTCAGATTCAGGCAAATAGCCTTCGGTGAGGCGTTGGTAACGTCCTTCGTCTTTGAGGGCTTGAATGGAAAGAGGGCCAAAGATTTCTTCTGGAGTGGAAAAACGGGTCATCAGGTATTCAAAAGCGCGTGCATTTTGAAATGCAAACTTGAGCCGACGGGCGATCAGGCTCTTAGCTATGCCGGGGGGACCAAGGAGAAAAACGCTCTCTCCACATAAAGCGGACAGCAAACAAAGGCGAATGGCTTGTCGTCTTTCGTATAAGCCACTTTCCAGATACTGGCATAACTGAGATATTTTCTCGACCAATTGCATATTATTGACACCATGGCTGGATAGTTACCTTCCTTTATTTATAGGTAAAATTCAATCTATGCAAAGATTTTGAGAGTGATTTATTGAATTTCAGTAGTGCGTTTAAAAAAAACGATTCAGCTTAATTTATTCAATAAGTTGGATTTTTTTATCTATTTGCTTGTTCTCTAAATGTTTCTATGGTGATCACATTTTCTTATTAATCATGTTGTCTTTGATATTTAGCTTTATATTATGGCTCCTTAGCGAAACGTTTCGCTAAGGAGTTAATAAAAAATAAAAATGATGTTTTATTACATTCTGATATTTCAGCTATTATTTCTCGTTTAGGGCATACGGATTAGATCACTATCAGTGATGTGGGATTACCTATCCCGTCGTTTATCCAGCGAATTGATTTAGCGCTAACCTAGGGAATCCCCGATCTATTATCTGTTTTTGATGTTATTAAAGAAGTACAAGTTGAAGTAGCCATTTTGGCCGCTGAAATTATTGAACATAATCCTCAAATACATGAGCAAATCATTAAGCATATTTCTGATCTTGAAACACAGCAGGGAAACGCAATTGCGGTAAAGTATGTCAGTCATAGCATTCTGAAAGAGAAAACAGAGGAAGAGCAAAGCGATTATCCGTACAGGAGAATGTTCTCCTTATACCAATATCCTCCTTTGCTCTGGTGTAACTTTCTGAGGTTATTATGATGGAGCCATTACTGGAGTTAAAGGGGATTGATAAGGCTTTCCCTGGGGTAAAAGCATTGTCTGGAGCCGCACTGCGTGTTTATCCCGGGAAAGTGATGGCGTTAGTCGGCGAGAACGGTGCCGGTAAATCCACAATGATGAAAGTCTTGACCGGTATCTATACAAAAGATGTTGGCACTATTCGTTATCTTGGCAAAGATGTGCTTTTTTCTGGCCCCAAATACTCTCAGAAAGCAGGGATTAGTATTATTCATCAAGAATTAAACCTTATTCCCCAGTTGACGGTCGCTGAAAATATTTTTTTGGGACGTGAATTCGTCAATAAATTGGGCATAATTAATTGGAAAAAAATGTATGCAGAAGCTGATAATTTGCTGAAGCGTTTAAATATTCGCTATAGCAGCTATCGGCTTGTTTCTGAATTATCCATTGGTGAGCAGCAAATGGTAGAAATTGCCAAAGCGCTGAGTTTCCAATCTAAAGTCATCATTATGGATGAACCGACAGATGCCTTGACTGATACCGAAACTGAATCTTTATTCTGTGTCATACGGGAACTGAAAGCGCAAGGGTGTGGCATTGTCTATATTTCCCATCGTTTAAAAGAGCTTTTTGAAATTTGTGATGATGTGACGATATTACGCGATGGGCAGTTTATTGGTGAGCACCCCATTAATGCTCTGGATGAGGAGCGATTGATCGAAATGATGGTGGGACGCAAGCTTGGTGAGCAGTATCCCCGTCTGGTTTTACCGCTTGGTAAAAAGTGGTTGGAGATTAGAAATCTGTCTGGCTCTGGGATCAAAAATGTCAGTTTTTCTCTGTATAGAGGGGAGATTTTGGGAATATCTGGCTTGATGGGCGCAGGTCGTACTGAATTGATGAAGGTTATATACGGGGCATTGCCAAAAACTGAAGGCCAGATCTTGCTGGATGGAAAACCTCTGACTATCCGGAATCCACAAGAAGGTCTGGCTAATGGTATTGTCTATATTTCAGAAGATCGTAAACGTGATGGATTAGTCTTAAGTATGTCGGTTAAAGAGAATATGTCCCTCACCTTTCTGCATTATTTCAGTAAAAATTTCTATCGATTGCATCATTTGGCAGAACAAAAAGCAGTTGCTGATTTCATCAAGTTATTCAATATCAAAACCCCTTCCATGGAACAATCTATTAGTTTGCTTTCTGGTGGTAATCAACAAAAAGAGGCAATTGCCCGTGGGTTGATGACTTGTCCAAAAGTCTTAATCCTTGATGAGCCAACCAGAGGCGTAGATGTAGGGGCGAAGAAAGAGATCTATCAACTTATCAATCAGTTCAAAAAAGAAGGTTTGAGCATTATCTTGGTTTCTTCTGAGATGCTGGAAGTGATGGGAATGAGTGACCGCATTTTAGTGATGCACGAAGGTGGAATAAGTGGAGAATTCAGTGTGGATGATGTTTCTCAGGAAATGCTGATGGCTGCTGCGGTTGGTAAACAATACGGTGCAGCTTAAAAATTAAGGATAATGGATATGAATTTTAATACGGCGCTAACTTCCAAGCGTTGGTTTACCAAAACATGGTTTTTGGAACAAAAATCACTTATTGCGTTATTAACTCTGATTGTGGTTGTTTCTTTCCTTAGCCCCAACTTTTTCACATTGAATAACCTCCTTAACATCCTTCAACAAACATCTGTTAATGCCATTATGGCTGTGGGAATGACATTGGTTATCTTGACTTCGGGGATTGATTTATCTGTTGGTTCTCTGTTGGCGTTGACAGGATCAATAGCGGCATCAATGGTAAGTAGTGATGTTAATGCATTGGTGGCTGTTGCCTATGCCTTAGCATTGGGGGCGGCTATTGGTGCGTGTACTGGCGTGATTGTTGCAAAAGGTAAGGTTCAGGCATTTATCGCAACATTAGTGATGATGTTATTGTTACGTGGAGTGACTCGGGTTTATACCGATGGGAGTCCTATCAATACAGGTTTCAGTGATAATGCTGATCTGTTTGGGTGGTTCGGTATTGGGCGTCTTCTGGGAATACCAACACCAGTGTGGATTATGTTGCTGGTTTTTGCTGCGGCTTGGTTTGTCCTTCATCACACTCGTCTTGGTCGTTACATTTACGCATTAGGCGGAAATGAATCTGCAACACGTTTATCGGGTATCAATGTTGATAAAATAAAAATAATCGTTTATTCCCTATGTGGTCTATTGGCAGCATTGGCAAGCATCATTGAAGTTGCCCGATTATCTTCTGCCCAACCGATGGCAGGAAGTGGTTATGAACTGGATGCCATTGCAGCGGTTGTATTAGGTGGAACCAGTCTGGCTGGAGGTAAAGGGCGGATTGTTGGGACGTTGATAGGTGCGCTGATTTTAGGCTTTCTGAATAATGGATTGAATTTATTAGGTATTTCTTCCAACTATCAAATGATCGTCAAGGCAGTTGTGATTTTACTGGCGATCTTGATTGATAACAAAACAAAAGTAGATAACTAATCTCACCCAATAGGAAAAACACCATGAAAATGAAGAAGCTGGCAACTATTCTCTCCGTCATGGCATTGAGTGCCACTATGAGTGCTAATGCACTGGCGAAAGATAGCATTGCATTGGTTATCTCAACCTTGAATAACCCCTTCTTTGTCACAATGAAAGATAGCGCACAAAAAGAAGCTGATAAACTCGGATATAACCTGATTGTGCTTGATTCTCAGGATAACCCGGCAAAAGAGTTGGCCAATGTACAGGATTTGACAGTTAGTGGCATAAAATTGATGTTAATTAACCCAACTGACTCGGATGCCGTTGGTAATGCGGTGATCATGGCAAATAAGGCGAATATTCCTGTTATTACTCTTGACCGATTAGCAAATAAGGGCAATGTGATCAGCTATATTGCTTCCGACAGCCGTTTAGGTGCAAAAATGGCTGCTGATTTTATCGCTGAAAAATTAGGTAGTAATGTCAAAGTCATTCAACTGGAAGGTATTCCAGGAACTTCAGGTGCGCGTGAACGTGGTGAAGGTTTTGGTCAGGCAGCTCAAAAGCACAAATTCAATATGTTGGCCAGCCAGCCCGCTGACTATGATCGCACAAAGGGGATGAATGTCATGCAGAACCTTCTGACAGCTCATCCATCAGTGCAAGCCGTTTTCGCTCAAAATGATGAAATGGCTCTTGGTGCATTACGAGCGTTGCAGACAGCTGGTAAAGAAGATGTGTTGGTTGTCGGATTCGATGGCACTGACGATGCCCTTAAGGCAGTACAGAATGGTAAATTGGGGGCAACGATCGCACAGCGTCCAGATCAAATTGGTATCATTGGTGTTCAGACCGCGGACAAAGTGTTAAAAGATGAAAAAGTTGACGCCACCATTCCGGTTGAACTGGAATTAGTTGTTAAGAAATAATCAACATTATTCATGCAGGAATAAATGTAATGAGCATGGCAAAACTTGTGGTGATGGGTAGCATCAATGCAGATCACATATTGAATCTCGAATCTTTTCCTCAACCAGGGGAAACAGTGAAAGGAGAACAGTATCAGGTTGCATTCGGAGGCAAAGGCGCAAATCAGGCAGTTGCGGCTGGTCGTTGTGGTGCTGATATTACATTTATTGCTTGCGTTGGTCAGGATGATATTGGAGAACACATTTGCCAACAATTGGTGAAGGATAATGTCAAAACCTCGTCAATTGAAGTTATTGAGGGAGAAACAACAGGCGTTGCCCTAATTTTTGTCAACCAGCAGGGTGAAAACGTTATTGGCATTAACGCAGGGGCAAATGGGGCGTTAACTCCAGATTATTTCCTTCGCTATGAACAGGCGGTCAAAGAGGCAGATGCGTTACTGTTGCAACTCGAAACACCACTGGAAACAGTACAACTAGCCATTGAAACGGCCAAAAATCACCACACTAAAGTAATCCTAAATCCTGCTCCTGCACAGAAAATATCAGCTCAGTTGCTTTCGCTGGTGGATATTATCACACCTAATGAAACCGAAGCGGAATGCTTGACTGGCATTGCCGTAAAAGATGAGGTGGGAGCGAGGAAAGCGGCCCAAGCTTTACATGATAAAGGTATAGAAACAGTCATTATCACATTGGGTAGCCGAGGTGCATGGTTAAGTGAGAAAGGTAAGGAAGGTAGAGTCGTTCCCGGATTTAAAGTGAAAGCGATCAATACGATTGCTGCGGGGGATACATTTAATGGCGCCTTGGTAACAGGATTGCTGGAAGGAAAAGAGATGTTGTCGGCGATCCGCTTTGCTCATGCTGCGGCTGCGATTGCAGTGACACGTCAGGGGGCGCAGCCTGCGGTTCCGTGGCGACATGAAATTGAGGCATTTCTATCTGAACAGGATTAACCATGGCTACCATGAAGGATGTTGCCCGTCTGGCAGGTGTATCAACATCAACTGTTTCTCATGTGATTAATGACAATCGTTATGTTAGTGAGAATGTGAAAAAAAGAGTTAATGCGGCTATTGAAGAGCTGAACTATGTTCCATCCGCATTGGCAAGAAGCCTGAAAATCAAGCAAACAAAAACCATCGGGATGCTGGTTACTGCCAGTGATAACTCATTTTATTCTGAAATTGTCAGGGGAGTTGAACGGAACTGTTATGAACGGGGATACAGCTTAATCCTGTGTAATACCGAAGGTAACGTTACACGTATGCTACACAGTATGGAAACACTACTGCAAAAACGCGTTGATGGCCTTTTAATTATGAGTTCTGAACATAAATTACTACCTAAAGACTTTCTATTGCGATATCCGCTAGTGCCAATAGTGACATTGGATTGGTCTCCTTTTGATGCTTCTAGTGATGTTATTAAAGATAATTCTCTGTTTGGAGGAGAATTAGCCACAACTTATCTGATTAATCGGGGGTTTCGCAAAATTGCCTGTATCGCAGGCTTACAGAATACATCTCTTGCCCGTCAGCGTTTGGCTGGATATCGAAAAGCAATGAGAGATGCTCGGCTTGAGATACCAGATGGTTATGAAATCCACAGTGATTATGAATTTGCAGGGGGATTGTTATCAATGAAAAAACTCCTCCAATTACCTGAAATTCCCGAAGCAGTTTTTGCGGCAAATGATGCTATGGCGATTGGTGTTTATCAGGCCTTATATCAGGCGGGTCTTTCAGTACCGGATGATATTTCTATTATCGGATATGATGATATTGCAATAGCACCTTATCTTATCCCTCCGTTGACGACTATCCATCAGCCAAAAGATGAATTGGGTAAGCTGGCGATTGATAGCTTACTGTATCGAATGGATAACCCGGAAAGCGAGCCCAAGGAACTGGTTCTGATGCCAAAATTGATCGAGCGTAGTTCCGTTTCCAGCCGTTAATCGCTCTATTTCTTAAGTAAGTTATTACCGTCTTCTTTATTCAGTAACAGGAATACAGCAGAAGAAATCAGGGTAATAATGCCCATTGTAATCAAGGTATAGTGGAAATGGCTCACCGTTGAGCCATACTCCATTGACTCATAAAACCGAAGCACTGCCGCACTGATGGTTACTCCAAAACTGATGGATAACTGTTGAGTGACCGCTAGCAGACTATTACCAGCACTTGCATTGTTATCATTCAGACCACCAAGAGTAATCGTATTCATTGCTGTGAATTGTGTAGACATCGCCATTCCCAATATAAATAGAGGGATTATCAAAAATGCGATAGAGATTTCCGGTGTCTGTAGAGAAAACTGTGAAATCATCACACCAATAATAATCGTGGCCCAGATAAGCGTACTTCGATATCCAAATTTAGTCAGTATCTTGGTAACAAATGATTTAGCGAAGATAGAACCAATAGCATTCGGGGCCATAATGATTCCGGCAATCACCGCTGAGTACCCAAACCCGACTTGTAGCATTAACGGAATGATAAATGAGAGCGAACCTGTACTTAAACGAGTCACAATATTGCTGGCGATACCGATTGAAAATGTGTGTGTCTGAAACAATCGGAGGTCGATAAGGGGATCTGGATGTCTTTTGGCGTGAAAAATGTACCCTAATAGCATAATCATACCGCTAGCTAACAATGCTACAGGAATATAGCCAGCGAATGAATTGTTACCAAACAAATCAAAACTGACTGAAATCATCACCAATCCCATACTAAATAATATGAATCCCAGAAAATCGAAAGGACATTTTGGCATGGTCAAATTAGGCATGTGCTTGATGGCATAGATAATGCCTAACAAACCGATGGGTATATTAATGATGAAAATCCAATGCCATGTGGCATAAGTGACTAACAGGCCACCGAACATTGGGCCTAAAATCGGCCCCAGTAACCCTGGCATGGTAACAAAACTCAAAATAGATAATAGTTCACTGCGTGGATATGTTCGCAATAATGCCAGACGTGCAACAGGCATCATCATGGCTCCACCTATCCCTTGAATCACCCGGGAAATGACTAATAAAGAGAGATTGTGGGACAAAGCACAAGCGAGTGAACCTAATGAAAAGAAAGAAACGGCATAAATGAACACTCGTTGAGTGCCAAATCTATCAGCCAGCCAACCGCTGACGGGTATCAACATCGCCACAGTTAAAGTATAACTAACAACGGCAGGTTGCATTGCTAGTGGAGAATGATTGAGGCTCTTAGCAATTGCCGGTAGTGCGGTGTTAAGAATTGTGGCATCCAAAGACTGCATAAAAAAAGCCATGGCTGCAACCCAAGGCAAGCCCGACATATTGCGTGCGGATTTAACCATCAGAGATCCCGTTTTATTCTGTAGTGATCGGTAATTAGTCAATACAAGATATTTTAATACATTAAACTATTCGCTGGTTATTAGTAACCTGTGGCATTCCGCTAAAGCTAATTGGCTATCGCCGTGGATAATTGCATCAACAATCGCTTTATGTGCTTCTAGGCGGAAGGATTTGCCTGAAATGATTTTTTCAAGGTAGTGTTGGTACACGGGTTGCAACAAATTAACAAAAGAGCCAAGAAATGGATTGCCGCAAGACTGATAAATGATGTGATGCAGTTGTTGATCCGCCTTTATCCATTTTTCACGATCAAATTGCTTAGCCAATAAGTACATCTCCTTGATTAAGGAGGACATGATTTGTTTTTGGATATGGGATGCGTTGATGGCGGCATAAAAGCAGGCTTGTGGTTCTATAATCAGACGCAATTGTTGGAAATGTGTCATGACCTCATTAATATTAGAGGGAGTTAGCCACCACCTTAATAAATCTTGATCAAGAAAGTTCCAGTGGCTGGCAGGCATAATGTGTGTACCGATTCTGGGCCGAGATAACAACATTCCTTTAGCGATTAAAATCTTTATTGCTTCCCGTACAGCCGTTCGGCTGACATCAAAGAGTTTGGTCAATTCCATTTCGCCAGGCAGAAGACTTCCAGCGGTATACACACCAGAAAGAATTTGCTGGCCTATTTGTTCAGCCAAAAGATAGGACAGATTCTTTTTTTCCGTATTTTTCTGTTTTTTTAACTGCATAGATGCCATCCCTCCCCTTTATTCAATTCGTTATCCTACTGCATATATTTAATAATTGTTGTCCATTTCACCAGTTTTAGGGCGAAAAAAGAACAAAAACGTCAAATTTGTTGAAAAAAAACACGAACGGAAAAAAAATGCAAAAAAACTATTGTCAGCGCCGTAAAACTCCCTATAATGCGCCACCACTGACCGACGCTGAGCTGAGACACGCCGCTGAGGGAAGTGAGAGAAAAGCGAAAATAAACGCTTGACTCCGGAGGCGAAAAGCGTAAGATACGCAGCCTCGCAACCCGGAAGAAGATTTCCGGTTGCCATGCTCTTTAACAAATTAATCAGACAATCTGTGTGGGCACTCGCAAGACACTATCCACGCCGGAAGGCGAAAAAGATACAAGTCTTGAAGAGTGACTGAACGGTTAATTCATTACGAACTAACCCAGTTGAATTCTTTGAGCATCAAACCTTTAATTGAAGAGTTTGATCATGGCTCAGATTGAACGCTGGCGGCAGGCCTAACACATGCAAGTCGAGCGGCAGCGGGA
>NZ_NITZ01000002.1:243132-246110 GCF_002632615.1 Xenorhabdus miraniensis | reverse complement strand
TGATGAGTCTCTCAACCCTGCAATCTGAAGACACCTTCGGGTTGTGAGGTTAAGCGAATAAGCGTACACGGTGGATGCCTAGGCAGTCAGAGGCGATGAAGGGCGTGCTAATCTGCGAAAAGCGCCGGTCAGGTGATAGGAACCGCAATACCCGGCGATACCCGAATGGGGAAACCCAGTGCAATCCGTTGCACTATCATTCACTGAATCCATAGGTGAATGAGGCGAACCGGGGGAACTGAAACATCTCAGTACCCCGAGGAAAAGAAATCAACCGAGATTCCCCCAGTAGCGGCGAGCGAACGGGGAACAGCCCAGAGCCAGCATCAGCATCAGCGCCAGGAGAACGGTCTGGAAAGGCCGGCAGTAAAGGGTGATAGCCCCGTATCCGAAGACGCTGGTATTGTGAGCTCGAAGAGTAGGGCGGGACACGTGGTATCCTGTCTGAATAGGGGGGGACCATCCTCCAAGGCTAAATACTCCTGACTGACCGATAGTGAACCAGTACCGTGAGGGAAAGGCGAAAAGAACCCCGGCGAGGGGAGTGAAAGAGAACCTGAAACCGTGTACGTACAAGCAGTGGGAGCACCCTTTGCGGGTGTGACTGCGTACCTTTTGTATAATGGGTCAGCGACTTATATTCTGTAGCAAGGTTAACCGTTTAGGGGAGCCGCAGGGAAACCGAGTCTTAACTGGGCGTTAAGTTGCAGGGTATAGACCCGAAACCCGGTGATCTAGCCATGGGCAGGTTGAAGGTTGGGTAACACTAACTGGAGGACCGAACCGACTAATGTTGAAAAATTAGCGGATGACTTGTGGCTGGGGGTGAAAGGCCAATCAAACCGGGAGATAGCTGGTTCTCCCCGAAAGCTATTTAGGTAGCGCCTCGTGAACTCATCTTCGGGGGTAGAGCACTGTTTCGGCTAGGGGGTCATCCCGACTTACCAACCCGATGCAAACTGCGAATACCGGAGAATGTTATCACGGGAGACACACGGCGGGTGCTAACGTCCGTCGTGAAGAGGGAAACAACCCAGACCGCCAGCTAAGGTCCCCAAGTCATGGTTAAGTGGGAAACGAAGTGGGAAGGCTCAGACAGCCAGGATGTTGGCTTAGAAGCAGCCATCATTTAAAGAAAGCGTAATAGCTCACTGGTCGAGTCGGCCTGCGCGGAAGATGTAACGGGGCTAAACCATGCACCGAAGCTGCGGCAGCGGCACGAATGTGTTGTTGGGTAGGGGAGCGTTCTGTAAGCCTGCGAAGGTGTGCCGTGAGGCATGCTGGAGGTATCAGAAGTGCGAATGCTGACATAAGTAACGATAAAGCGGGTGAAAAACCCGCTCGCCGGAAGACCAAGGGTTCCTGTCCAACGTTAATCGGGGCAGGGTGAGTCGACCCCTAAGGCGAGGCCGACAGGCGTAGTCGATGGGAAACAGGTTAATATTCCTGTACTCGGTGTTACTGCGAAGGGGGGACGGAGAAGGCTAGGCCAGCCGGGCGACGGTCGTCCCGGTTTAAGCGTGTAGGTGTGTGCTCCTGGCAAATCCGGAGTACTGCAACACTGAGGCGTAATGACGAGGCACTACGGTGCTGAAGTGGTTGATGCCCTGCTTCCAGGAAAAGCCTCTAAGCACCAGGTAACACTGAATCGTACCCCAAACCGACACAGGTGGTCAGGTAGAGAATACTCAGGCGCTTGAGAGAACTCGGGTGAAGGAACTAGGCAAAATGGTGCCGTAACTTCGGGAGAAGGCACGCTGGCATTAGGTGAAGAGACATGCGCTCGGAGCTGAAGCCAGTCGCAGATACCAGCTGGCTGCAACTGTTTAATAAAAACACAGCACTGTGCAAACACGAAAGTGGACGTATACGGTGTGACGCCTGCCCGGTGCTGGAAGGTTAATTGATGGGGTCAGCCGCAAGGCGAAGCTCTTGATCGAAGCCCCAGTAAACGGCGGCCGTAACTATAACGGTCCTAAGGTAGCGAAATTCCTTGTCGGGTAAGTTCCGACCTGCACGAATGGCGTAATGATGGCCAGGCTGTCTCCACCCGAGACTCAGTGAAATTGAACTCGCTGTGAAGATGCAGTGTACCCGCGGCAAGACGGAAAGACCCCGTGAACCTTTACTATAGCTTGACACTGAACCTTGAGCCTTGATGTGTAGGATAGGTGGGAGGCTTTGAAGTGTGGACGCCAGTCTGCATGGAGCCATCCTTGAAATACCACCCTTGAATGTTTGATGTTCTAACGTAGGCCCGTGACCCGGGCTGCGGACAGTGTCTGGTGGGTAGTTTGACTGGGGCGGTCTCCTCCCAAAGCGTAACGGAGGAGCACGAAGGTTAGCTAATCACGGTCGGACATCGTGAGGTTAGTGCAAAGGCATAAGCTGGCTTGACTGCGAGAGTGACGGCTCGAGCAGGTACGAAAGTAGGTCTTAGTGATCCGGTGGTTCTGCATGGAAGGGCCATCGCTCAACGGATAAAAGGTACTCCGGGGATAACAGGCTGATACCGCCCAAGAGTTCATATCGACGGCGGTGTTTGGCACCTCGATGTCGGCTCATCACATCCTGGGGCTGAAGTAGGTCCCAAGGGTATGGCTGTTCGCCATTTAAAGTGGTACGCGAGCTGGGTTTAGAACGTCGTGAGACAGTTCGGTCCCTATCTGCCGTGGGCGCTGGAAGATTGAAAGGGGCTGCTCCTAGTACGAGAGGACCGGAGTGGACGCACCACTGGTGTTCGGGTTGTCATGCCAATGGCATTGCCCGGTAGCTAAGTGCGGCAGAGATAACCGCTGAAAGCATCTAAGCGGGAAACTTGCCTTGAGATGAGTCTTCCCTTGTCCCTTGAGGACACTGAAGGAACGTCCGAGACGAGGACGTGGATAGGCTGGGTGTGTAAGCGTTGCGAGACGTTGAGCTAACCAGTACTAATGAACCGTGCGGCTTAACCTGACAACACCGAAGGTGTTTTGGGT
>NZ_NITZ01000002.1:25181-243032 GCF_002632615.1 Xenorhabdus miraniensis | reverse complement strand
TAAGCCGCCGTTGGGTCAGATAGGCCTGCGCTTCCGGGGCATTGAGCAGCGTATGGTGATAGAACTCAACCCCCCGCGACAGCAGTGCCTGCTGCCCGGCGACATCGCTGATCAGTTCCGGCGATTCAATCAGCGGCTCCACCGCCGGATTGCTGCCCAGCATCGCCCGCAACCGCTCGCAGGCATGACGCAAGCTCAACCCTTCGGTTTTCATGACCCAGTCCAGCACCGATCCGCCGGCATCACAGCCAAAGCAGTGATAAAGATTTTTCGACGGGGTGATCACCATCGAGGGCGTTTTCTCCTGATGGAACGGGCACAGTACCAGCCGGTCTTTGCCGCGTTTAATCACCTGCCGCCCCTGCTGCTCAAGGACGGCGACTAAAGGAACTGCGGCTTTCAGGTGCTGCAACTCTGCGTCGGGAATGCGAGCCATGTCTTAATCCTTTAAAATGCGTCAAGGTCATTATTGACCTATATAATACAGGTCAATATAATACTTTCAAGCCCAGCAATCAAAAAGGACACTTATCATGATGAACAAACACATTAACTGGCTTTGTTCATTTATGACTGATTTTGGTAAACGCCTTGCCACACTGCGCAAGGCCAGACAGCTTACACAGATAGAACTGGCTAATCTGCTGGATATCCAGCCCCGCATGGTCGGGCGCTGGGAGCAGGGACAGGTGAAACCCCAGTTCGATTACATCATTAAACTGGCGCAGTTACTGGAAGTCAGTATTGACCATTTACTGCTGGGAGAAGAAGGCACAACCGCACCCGTTTTTGATATTAAAAATAAGCGGCTGAAAGAGCTGTGTAAGCAGGTTGACGGGTTAAAAACAGAAGATCAGGACGTAATTTGCCGCATTCTGGATATGGCAATCACGCAAGAGAAGATTAAGCAGGCAATTAATATTACACGCTAGGATTTAACGCATTCTGACCGTGTTGGAGCACGGCCAGAATGCTAACCACAAGCAACTAAAGAGGAGTTGAATGATGGCTAAGGCGCATTCTAAGCAAAACGCGGTGCAAAATAAAGCCGCCAAAACCGAACGTTATTACACCGTGGGATACGTCCCGCAAAATGGTAGGCCGAACCCCCGACCCGCGATAAATTTAACGGGTAGGTGGCTTAAACAGGCCGGATTTGAGATTGGTGGCACACTCACCGTCAAGATTATGGAGGGCTGCATTGTGCTCATTCCTGACAGCGACGACACCCGCAATATCAGGCAACAGTACCAGCGCCAGCAAGACCAGCTCAGTGAGATCAAGCTGCGAATGCGGGAGTTGCTTGGGGATTATAAGGTGGAATATTGAGTTACTTCTTGATACATATTCATCCACTAAGATTCATTTGATATAAACTATTCAGCCAAGATAGATTTAATTCATTATCTTGGCTGATGTCTAGATATTTATATTCCTAAATTATAAATATTATCGGCTTCCTTATCCCCATCTTCCTCCATATCGACGCTACCTAAAGCCCCCAAGTCTAGGCTATAAATAACATCACTTTCCTTACCTTTTTCTACATAAATAAAATAACCAAGATCACCATCTTGACCAATTAAAAAATAATTCCTCTCAACATCCTGAATAGTATATGTTTTATTCCTTTCAAGGACATAATCGAAATTATAAACATAGATATTCTCTTGTTCTTTCCCAGTTATCTCAATATAAGGCTTATCTTGAATTTCTTCGGACAAAAATTTCCTATAGTAATGGGGTAATTTAATATCCATTTCTTTTTCAATAAAATCTAATCTTTCTAAAACATCTTCTTTATTCATGGAATTTTCCTCTTGATAAACCTAAATATCAAAGAATGGATTGTTTTTATTAGCGCCCCTAAGCCCATCAAAATACTTATAAGCATCACCAAGAGACTTCCTTGCTTGAGCTTTCGGTACGCCAGCATCAATCATCTCTCTATAACTTATATTGAATTCTTCTTTTAGCGTTTTGTCCCATCCTCCAGATCCTGCTCGTCTTGTTCTTTGTGCCGCACTGATTTGAGCATGTGGCATTCCCGAAGATGAATGTAATAATGTGGCAGGCGCTGAATTCCTTTTATAACCTTTGATGCGTTTCTTAGCCCAATGATCCTGTATTGGATGGTGACTCTGTACAAGATCATCAGCTTTAGTATTACTGTGACCTGGTGCTCGATTTACGCCCGGAGACAAATTGCCATGTAAGTCTACATCCCCTGCTTTATATCCATTAGGGTTGTTACATGCTAATCCTAACGGATCTATCCAGCCAGTTGGATTTTGCACATAGGCATACAAGTTTTCTCCACCCATCAGCCCAATGGGATCAGGCGTCAGATACTGCCCCGCCACTGGCGAAAAATATCTGAACCGATTGTAGACCAGCCCGCTCTCCTCATCCAGCCACTGCCCGGCATATTTTAAGCCCGGATTCAGTTCGGCATTTTCCCCCGACACCCCCAGACGCAGCCCGTACAGGCTGTGTGGCGGCTGCCGCCAGACCCGGTGCCCGGCGGCATCAAACAGCGCCAGCGGCTCCCCCGTCGGGGCACAGACCGCATACTGCGTCTGGAGTTCGCCCGCAAGCAGTTCATGGCGGTTTTCCGGGTTCAGGGTGAAAAACTGCACCTGTTGCGCCAGCAATTGCCAGCCGTCAAACACCAGATGACGGAGGCTGTACAGCCGGTTGTGCCGGTATTCGCGGATTTCGGCCGGCACATCCCCGTCCCACAGGTAGGTGGTGCGCAGCCCCGCCCGTTCGCACACTTTCTCCGTGCGCCGCCCGACCGCATCGTAGCGATAGTCCCACTGCTGGCCGCCCGGGGTCTGCACCCCAATAAGTTGATTCTGGCTGTTCCAGCGGAACTTGGTGAGCTGGGCACGGTGGCCTTCCTGCCACAACTGCATCGCGGTCATCCGCCCGGCCTCATCATACTCGAACAGGTGCTGACCCAGTTGCCGTAACCGGTGGCCTTTCTGGTAAATACGTTCCCCGTCTATCTCGTTGAGGCCGTCAAAACGTCGGGCAGGATAGCCTGATACATCGTATTGATAATGCTCACGCAACCGTTCGCCGTCACTGACCGAGGTCACCTGTCCATTGCCGTTCACCACATAACGCAGCCACTGCCGCTCATCATTGGCCGCCACCAGATTGAGCGCTGCATCGTAGCGATACTCCCTGTCCAGTCCGGCCAGCGTGGGTTGCGGAATATCGGCTACTTCATGGGCCTGAAAGATTTCGGTATTACGCCCGGCACGTTGTGCCGTCAGCTGTCCCATCAGGGAATGTTCCTGCCGCAGGATAAAGCCTTTATCTGACTGGCGGTGCCATTCATGGCCATCGTCATCCCGTTCAATATTGAGCGAGTGTTCACCGTTGAGGCTGAACCGACGCAGTTCGCCCACCTTATTGGCTTCGGATTTTACCTGCCAGCATTGGCCCTCCAGTGTGTGCAGTGTTCTTGCCACGCTTGCGCTGTCCGGGTAATCACGTTGGATGTCGCCGTGTGCCTGCGTTTCTTTCACAATGCGGTCTTGATCATCGTATTCAAACGTAAGTGGCGTGTTTTCGGGGGCAATCACTTCCAGTAGCCGCCCCAGAATATCGTAACGGTAGGTGGTCGTACCTTCCGGTGTGTGCATCGCAGTCATACGGCTGGCAGCATCGTACTCAAAATGCGTGATATTGCCCAACGCATCCCGTTTTTCAATGCAGTTGCCATTACCATCATACGCATAGCGCCACTGCGTGCCGGCATAGTCGGTTTCGGTAACCACCCGTCCGTCCGCATCCAGCGTATAGCGGTAGCTTTCGCCCTGCGGGTTAATGACTGCCAGCAGTTGCAGGCTGTCGGGGTCATAACGATATTGCCAGCGATGGCCTTCCCCATCGATACGCGCGACTGGCAGGTCAAACGGCCCGTATTCGATATGCCATTGCACGCCACGCGCATCGGTCCACTCGGTCAGGTTACCGTGGCGGTCATGGCGAAAACGCTCCAGACTGTTGTTCGGGCGATCGCTTAAAGATACGCGATGATGGCGGTCATATTCCCACAGCCACAGCGCGCCGCCACCCGAGGCCAGCCGCTGCAAGCGGTCATGGCTGTCGTAGCCCAGCCGCAGGCTGCGGTTCTCTTCATCAAACAGTCTGGTCAGCCGTTTCTGGGGATCATATTCCCACGACCGTTTACACCCTTCGTTATCTTCAGCGGCGATAACCAGCCCAAATTCATTGCGCGTCAGCGTGGTTTTGCTGCCATCCGGGGCAATAAAGCACTCCGCATTGCCATTATCGTCATATTGCTGCCACCAGACCCGCCCCAGCGGATCGGTCATGCTGATAAGCCGGTCTAAATCATCGTAGTGATACTGCCATGCCGCACCGATGGCATCGGTGAATGTGGTTACCAGCCCGGTATCCGCCAGATAATCTAACGTCAGGGGTTGCCCTTCCGGTAAAATCTGGTGACGCAGGTTGCCCCATTCATCATACGCATAACGCGTGACATGACCGCACGGGGTTTCGACCTGCGTCACCTGTTGTTGGTCATTGTAATGCCAGCTTGTGGTGTGCCCTTGGGGCGTTGTTGAACGGGTGATCCCCGGTTCATAGGTGAGTTGCACCGGGTAGAACCCGCCACTGCCGACACTGTGGATACAACGGCCTTGTGCATCATAGGTATAATCAACCGCCGTCTGATCACCATCCGCCCAGCGGCTAATCAACCCCTGCTCGTTATAGTCATAGAACAGGTGAAATTGCTGGGTACTGTCCGCTTCTGCCAGTAAGCCATCGTCATGATAGGCATAGCGTACCATCACGTCATTCAGCCCATTGTCAGTGCGTCGGATCGCTTCCAGCAGCCCCTCTTCCCGGTAGAACAGCCTCAGTTCCGGGCCATCGCTGTGGGTCACTTTTTCCAGTTGATGTGTGTCGTTATAGTGAAAACACACGGCATTGCCATTACGGTCACGGTGTTCGGTGAGTAACCAGCGCTGTATCGTCTCCTCCGCGGTGGACACTAACCGGGTGAAGTATTTGCGTACCGGGTTATTCCGTTCTGTCAGCACAAAGCCGGATTTTTTCCGGCTTAAAGTAAAGTCGGGATGTTCCGGGTTAATGCTGTGGTTAACGCTTTGTGGCAGGGCAAAATGCAGGGAGGCGCCTTCGGTGGTCAGGATTTCTATCCTGTCCCCGGTGACAATGGCACATTCAGAGAAATTATCGAACCAGCTCTCGCCCAGCCATCCCCGCAACCCCGGCGACCAGCTACGGGTAAATAGCAGCGGTAGCGTCTGTCCCAGCTCAATATCAGTACGTTGATCAAACACTGCCCCGGTGGTGACGTCAATCGGATCACCGGTAAAGAATTTTTTCGTACTGGCCCAGTAACGTTTTAATCCTTTGGTTTCTTTAAAAGCGGCTTTGGCGCACTTGAGTGTTTTGCCCCGGGCAATCTCCCCGACTTTTTTCGCACCTTTAAATGCACCCCTGACAACCGCTTTCTGTCCTGCTTTGGTAAAGAGCTTTCCTATCCCTTTTGCCAGCCCGCGTGAGGGGGGAACGATAAATTCGACAGCAATCAGTAACGCCCGTTGCCAGCCGGAAAATTCTTCCTCAATTTCCAGATAGGTGCCTTGACCGGAGCCGATAAAAACCTTGCTCGCGCCGCTCTTGATGGTAGAGCCGCACACCAGCTTGTCATTCATCCGCGCGGCGGGTTCACCATTGATAAACACCGATTCGCTGCCCTGCGCGATCAGCGGCGGCGGATGTTTACTGCATGTGGCTAAATCGACTGTCGCCCGGGCAGCCGGCTTGCCCTCAATCAGGACATTCGGTGATCCTTTGCTTATTGCGCCATCCGGTGGCCCGAGGCTGTCCACCATGTTGGCCACCGCCGAACTGGCATCACTGATAACCCCTCCCAGTGCTGCTGTCCCCAACGTACCTAATGCCAATACCGCCGCTGTAGCTAACCCACCCGTGCCGACGATCACGGCTGAGGCCACAGCAAACACGGCGGCCCCGATCAATGCCCCGACAACAGCGCCGGCCAGTGCACCCAAAAAACTCGAATGCTGGATAATATCGCCCTCACGTGCCGCTGCCGGGCCGCGGGGCTGTGAGGGGGGCATGACTCTACCCACCGCATGGGTTGCTCCCACACGGGCAATCCGTGTTACGATTTCGTCACCCAGTCCCATGATGGCCTCCTGTCACACGGCCTGAAAACTGGTGATCACCGCCAGTAACGCGTTGCGTTGCCCTTCTTCAAAGGGTTGCGGCGACGTCAGATTAAAGGCCAGTAACTGGCTGCCCCGGATTTGCAATACCACTGTCTGGTGCATCTCTCCTTCCGGGCTTTGCCAATGATAATCCAGCCGCCACGCGCCTTCGCCACTGAGTGTCATTGGTAAACGTTGATGCTCCTGATAGCCCGGCAGGTGGGTCGCAAATTGCGCCAGCGTTTGCTCGTAATACACTGCTGCATCGGTTCCCAGCGGTACAGGTGTCCGGTTAATCACCAGATTGACGCCACTGTCATCCGGCAGGACAAAAACCTGCATGGTTTCATCGCGCCAGTTGGCAGGGAGAGTCAGGGTGCCTTCATTCATCTGGTAAGGTTGTGCGCTCATCGTGCTTCCTTTTTCATTTTTTAACAGGGTTAATGGGATCAGTTCAGGGTGATGACTTTCTGGCCGTTGATAATCACCGTTTCGCCCGTAATGTGGATGTTGCCATCCTTATCGATTGAAATACTGCCTTTGGTATTGCCGATATAAATACCGTCTTCGACGGACTGGATGGTGATGGCACCTTTCACACTGAGCACACTGGTTTTCTCCACCGTCACCTGCCGTGTCCCGATGCTGCTGACTTCCGTGCCAATGATTTCTTTGTGGCGATCTTTACGCACCGTAATGGCTTGATTGTTACCGACACTTTCGGTGTGGTCATGCACCACACGGGTTGACCGGTCATTGAGGACTTCCGTACTCATATCCTTCTGCGCATGTAAGGCCAGCTTCTCACTGCCTTTCGCATCCTCAAACAGCAGCTCGTTATACCCTTCCCCTTTGTGGGTTTTGGAGCGGAAGGCCATCTGGGTTTTACTGCCCGGCAGCCCGCCCGGCGGGATGTTGCTGGCGTGATAGGTACGCCCGGTGACGATCGGCTGATCCGGGTCGCCGTGAAGAAAATCCACCACCACTTCCTGACCGATGCGGGGGATGGCGAGCATGCCCCAGCCTTGACCGGCCCACGGCTGGGTGACGCGTATCCAGCAGGAACTTTGATCATCGCTCTTGCCGTAGCGATCCCACGGGAACTGAAGGCGGATGCGGCCGTACTGGTCACAGAAGATTTCTTCGCCCGCGGGTCCCACGACTTTGGCGATTTGCGGGCCGTCAATCACGGGTTTTGGCAGTGGCGCAGGGCGCCAGTGCTGATTATGGCGGATAAAGTGGAAGTGGCTGTGCAGGGTCGTGCCCGTGCCGCTATTGGCGGTTTCCAGCGCCTGCGGCTGGCTGCCGGTATGGCTCGCGCTCACCACTTGCCACGGCTGGTTCAGGTCTGCGCGCGGGTGGTTGCTCAGGGTGAATAATTTACCTGGCTGGATGGCAATGGCATTGCCGCTGCCTTGTCCGGTCATGGCATTGTTGCGCAGGGCTTCCAGACGGTAGCGGGTAAAATCCTTACCGTGCGCTTCATCTTTAAAACGCCCCGGGTAGTCGTAATGCTCGTAGTACATCTCTTGCAGGGTCTCTTCCTTCATCTGTGCGCGAAACTCTGCCGGCCAGGCCGGGTTTTTGAAGGTGTAGTCTTTGAGTTCGACCTGAGCCGGACGCACCTGCGCACTGCATGTCAGGCTGCCCACCGAAGGCTCGCCCAGTGTGCTGTCTTCGCCGGGCTGATAAGGGATGACGATGCCCGGCGGCACTGAGCCGGCATCATCGGCAAACACCAGCGTGTTACGTCCGTTACCACATTCAAAGAAGTAGAAGATCCCCTCTTCCGCGGTCAGCCGTTGCAGGAAAGCGAAGTCACTTTCCTGATATTGCACGCAGAATTCCCGCTCTGGGTGCGGATGGCGCAGGCTGAACACCACGTCGCGGATACCGTGCTCTTTCAGGATGGTGGTGACGATGGTGGCAATGTCCTGTTGCTGGAAGATGCGTGAGTTCTGGCGCAGGGTGGTACGCCACAGATCCGGGCGAATGCTCATTTGGTAGGTGGTCTGGTGCAACCCGGTATTACCTTGTTCAAAGCTGGCGACGATACCCGTGATACTGCGGCTTTCTACGCCATCCTGTGTGATCGTCAGGGTGGCGGAGCGGTCGAGTACGGCCGGAAAGTCGATAGCCGGATCGGCACTCGCCAGCCCGACTTCCAACTGGAACGGCTGGGAAAAGTGTTCACTCAGGGTAAAATCAGTGACGACAAAGGTCTGCGGCGGCAAGCCCCCCGCCGTCAGGGTAAATTGCAGTCCGCTGGGGGCGCTGCCCCCGCCGCCGCCCAACATTGCGCCGGCGTTTTGCAGGGCCTTGGTTGCTGCGTGCTGACCGCTGGCAGCCCGTGCCACCAAGCCCTGACCGCCGCCAGCCCCTTGAGCGGCGCTGACAAAGCCGCCGGGGCTTCCTGGAACGCCCCCTCCCGCACTGCCGCCACTTAAGCCCCCCAACATCCCCGCGGCCTGCTGTCCCTGCCGGACAAGTGCCTGCCCTTTTTGAAGTTTCGCAATGCGCTTTTTCATCGACATATTCTGTCTCCCTGATTAATGCCCGCCGTCAGTGGTGACGGCTTGCTCATGACGTTTGGTCTTTTTCTCGGTATTGTTTTTGATATTGTTTTCGGTACTGTTTTCGGTATCGTTTTCGGTATGGCTTACCTGTTGTTCTGTCGCCTGACGCAGCCGGTCATAGCGGCCGAGCAGGGCGTTAAAGCGTTCATCAATGCCTTTCAGCAACACCGGCGGCGCGCTGTCCCCTTTCGCCGCGTAGACACTCAACTGACGCAGCAGCTCTTCCAGCGGGATGTCACTGCCGTGGCTGCGCTGGATGTCATAGACAGCGGTTTTCAGGTAGGAAAGCGTGAAGCTGCCACGGGTACGCTCCTGCAACAGGATTTTGTCCGCCAGTTGCTGAAGCTGGTCGCGGGTAGTATTCCAGCTTCCTTTCAGGGGCACGCTGTCAATACGCGCAGCCATCTCCTGTTCCCACTGGCGGGTGATGAGCCGCTGGCTCGGCGACATTGGCCAGTGTTGTTCAGCCGTGCCTTTCAGGATGCGGGCGGCTTCCCACGTTGCCAGCGGTGGTGTTTCAGCTAACCGGTCCAACTGGTTCTGATAATGTTCCAGTTTGGGCTGGTACAGCCATGCCAGCCGGGCACCGGCGGGTTGGGCGGTGATGGCGTTGAATTGTTGTTGCAGCGGTTTGTAAAACAGCAGCCAGCTACCCACCAACACCAGCAACCCCAACAAAGCACCGAGGCCAAACCCTTGCCACGCACTTAAACCTTTCGGCGGGGGTTCAGGAAATTGCACCCGCACCCGCGGCGGGAGATCGGCCGCGGGTGGGCTGTCAGTGCGCGGTGGCGGCGGCGCTGTTTCCGGTTCCGCTTCCGATTGTTGGGACAGATAGACTAAAGGCGGCATCTGTACGGGTTGTGACGCCGGTTTGACGGCCTGCCGGGGTTTTTCCAGCTTTTTCGCCGCGTTCTGGAAGAACCACAACAGGTTCTCGACACGCGGCAGGCGTTTCAGGTCAGATTGCTGTAACCGGTCGATAATCAGCTGGAGTGCCCGTTCGGCACGGTAAATCATCCGCAGGTCACCGGCGGCAAAATCCATCTGGCGTAACACACTACCCGTACGGGTGTGGAACCACTCCAGTAAGTCAGTACGGACTTGCGGCTGAGGGGGCCACAGGGTGTCCCACTCACTGACGATAACCCCGGCCAGCAGTTCACAGCCTTCGGTGAAGCCCGCCAGTCCATTCAGCTGCATCCGTGCCAGGGTGTAATAAATCGCCGTCTGCAAATCGACGCCGTTGGTTTTGAATATCGTCAGGGACAGGGATTCCACCAGCGGCCAGTTGACTTCCGGTTGGGCCGGATGGCTGGTTTTGTTGATTTCATCGCGAATAACGGCGAATTCCGGCAGGTTCAGCGGACTGCCGCCCGCCCGGATGATGAGATTTTCAGGGTGTCCGCTCATATTCTCGCTTTTCTCCTTAAAAAAATCCCTGCCCGGAGGCAGGGGAGAGGTACAGAAGGTCTTCACCTCAATAGAGGGTGTCCGGCAGTTTGAACTGGCTGAATAGTCCGCCCGCAAAGGGGTTGTCCGATTCGTCTACGTAGATGCGGTAGGTCATTTCGCCCCCGTCCACATTGAAACGCACGTCAAAGAAGCCCGGCTGAACGTTGGTCAGTTTGCCGCTATTGATCAGTCTTAACTGTGCCCACGGACCTGTGAAGCTGATGGCGCGCGGTGCCTGATTGCTTCTGTCCGGCATCAGGGTCAGCTTGCTTTCTGTCCCTGCCCGCATGGAGTTCGGCCAGACCAGATGCGCCACATTACTGCGGCCGTGGGAGTAATCCACCAGCTGGCCGTCGAGGTTCAGCAAGGCACGCCGTTTGTTGCCGGTCAGACTGACCGGTTCGATGGCAAACTGGGTACCGAGGCCGTTTTGTGGGGTAAAGAAGGTGGTACGGATACGGTTCGCCGTTTCCAGCTGTTTCATCACATCCGGCCGGATCAGTATCTTGCCGTCAGTGCCCATGGTCAGGCCATTATCCACAAACGGTTTCAGGCTCTGCTGGTAGAAGGCATCCAATGTGCCGCCCGGGCGGAAGAAGCGCTCAAACTCACTCAATGGCACTTCTTCACGGGCGTCAGGGTTGAACGGATAGCGGCCCGCCAGATAGGTCTTGTACTGCTTGACCACGGAGTCGTTCCATTCCACTTCCAGCGAACGTATCGCTTCCATCATCACGACACGCCACGCCTGTTCAGCCAGCTCACCCACCCAACGGTTCAGCGGCTCCGGCAAGGTTTTCGCCATCTGCTGCACTTCAAAAATGGCATCACTGTTGTTCTTGTCCAGACGCATCTGAACCGCTTGCAGGGCTGCTTTACCCGGGACCGGCGAGTTCTGGATCGCCAGCAGGTAACGGTGCAATGCCGTCAGTTTCTGGTAGACACTTTGCAGCGTACTGCCCTTATCACCGCGTTCAACCAGCACCCCCGTTTCCGGGGCAAAGTCATGGCTGATACGGTTTAACAGCTGATAATCCGACTGCGCCAGTAAAGCCTCTTTTTCCTTTTGACTCAGCGAATGACCTATCACCGGCGGGTTGGTGTTATCACTCAGGATTTGCAGTGCCCGCTTGACAGGCTGCTCACCACTGATCACCTGTTCGATGGCACTGATGGCCTGTGGCAGATCATCAAAGTCACGTATTTCGAGGTTATTCATCGCCGCCCGCCAGGTGGCGGTGTACTCAGCCAAATACAGTTCATTGATCTCGTTCTGGATCCGCTCCTGATCTTTTTCACTGTACTGGTCATGATGCAGCGACAACCCGGCCTCATTGGATTTCTCCTGATTATTCTTCGTGATGTTCAACACCCAGCTATCCATCTCGGTCAGTTTCGTCAGTTCGTCCTTCTGCCGGACGAAATAATCCATCAGGCCGTGACGGGTCAGTAACTGCGGGATCACCAACCGTTTTTCGTTGCTGGCAATAAACACATCATCAAAGCTCGGGCCAATCTGGTCACGCAGGTTGATCGGCGCTGACAGGACATCCTGTGCCCTGATACGCAGGTTCTGGTAAACCCGCTGTTTGACGGAGAGGGCTTTCAGCTCCTGCTGGGCCTGCCGCATCGGCTGAACAAACGGGGCGAAGCGATCGATGGCGCCCTGTTCGCCTTTATCCCGCTTCTCTTTCCAGTCGGTAGTATCCAGGGCGTAGTCCAGATGCGTCAGCAACGCTTCCTGTACATCACGCCGGCCGTGGAACGCTTTACTCCAACGCTCACGCATGTACTGCTCTACCAGCCCATTATTACGTTTGCTTTTATCTTCCATCATGCGCATCACCCGCAGGATTTCGAGTTTTTCCTCACTGCCTGCCGGTGCGTTATTCAGATCATCCAGCAGCCCTTTCATCAGGGATGGCAGGAAACGCTGTTCCAGCAGTTCCACGTAAGTGCTTTCCACCCGTTGCCCAACGCTACTGCCCTGATACAACGCCATGTCAGTCAGGAAGGATTTGTTTTCACGGTGGTTGCCGTAAGCCAGAGTCGCGTCACGGATCGGATTCAGTTGTGACAACTGGAGGTTGCCGTAGCGGTCATCGCCTTGCGGCGGGGGAATGGACAGGAAGTTTTTCGCTTGTGTCAAGACTTCCTCACCCGCCCGGTAGTTTTTCTGGTAGAAATAATGCCAGCCGCCCCACATCGCCATAATGACCAGTGCGCTCACGGTAGAGAAGGTATACAACTGGCGGCGGTTACGGCTCAGCCAGATACGGTTTTCAGCCGCCAGATTCGGCTCTGCCAATAAAACATCTTCAAACAAGGAGTGGGTAAAGTACGGCAGGGTGTCGCCCGCCGGCCAGGTAGGGAATGCCTGCGACCCCAGATGATACTGAGCCGAAGCGGATTGGGTGAACAGGTCATCCATCTGTCCTACCTGATGCGCCGAGGTCAGATAAACCCCGCGCAGGGTCGGGCGGTGGTGTTCGTCGTTATACAAAATGTCATCCAGCATCTGGACGATATAGCTGTACAAGCCCTGAATCTGACGGGTGAAACTGAACAGGGCGCTGCGCTGGTTGGCATCCACATTGTTCAGCATCATGTCTGGCATGGCCGTGTTCAGGTTGTTCATCCACTGCTTCCAGAACTGTTCCAGCTCACTGCGCCACGCTTTTTCATCACGGTTATTCAGGCTGAATGTCACCCCGAGAATCTCGTCCCGTAGTTTGCGATCCAGTGACTGGTACATCGCTTCAAAGCCGTACAGCAGGTCAATTTTGGTCATGACCAGATAGAGCGGCAACTGGCTGTGGAAGGTCAGGCGAATGTCTTGTAAACGCTGGTGAATTTCCCGCACGTAACGTTCACGCTGCTCGCGGCTATCCGTCAGCAGGCGCAGGGTATCGACGGTCAGAATAATTCCGTTGAGTGGCTGGCGCTGACGGTTTTCGGTCAGCCAGTTCAGCAGCGATTCCCACAGGCGGCTGTTGATTTGTGGCTTGTCGCTGTTAAGCGGGACGGGCTGGTCAATCAACTGGCCTTTCGGATCGATGATGACCGCTTTTTCTCCCAACCAGCAGCGCAGCATCAGAGGAATGTCTCCATCCTGACGCAGATATTCCGGCGCCGCGATTTCGGATAGCTTATAGCCTTCCTTAATCAGTGAAGTTTTACCGCTCTTCTGGCTACCGATCACCATGTACCACGGACGTTCGTACAAGTAATTGTACGAATCCAGATGGCGTTGCAATTGGGATTTCCAGTGGTCGAGGTAGCGATCTTGATGTTCAATATCGACCCGAACCGGATCTACCACTTTCAGTTCAACGTCAAGATTGAGTTTTTCCAGTGTCCGCAAGCGACGCCACGCTTTCATGCCAATCCAGAACAGCACCATCATGATGATGATGGCGGTTGCCAGCCAGCGGGCCGCGAGGCTTTCCAGCGGATAGTCATTACGGATTTGCCAGTCAGGCCCCCACCACCAAACTGCTATCAGGAGCAGGCAGGGGATAAGCGCCAGAATCAGTGCCATCGTAGCCTTGAGACGTGGCAACGACTTAAACTTCGACAGCGCCGGTAAGGCCGATTTCAAAGGTGCCAAAGATGACAAAGAGGGCCATTTCATGGGTTAACGCTCCTGTTTGAAGCCGTATCCTTAGAGGAGGAAGGAAGTTTTTCAGCCAGTAAAGTCAGTAGGCCGGGTTCCCATTGAGTGAGTAACATGTGTTGTCCAGTGTGTAACAAGTTCCGGTAATGCTGTTGAGCCAGCGCCGTCATGCCTGCTTCTTCAAGCAATTGGGCATTGAGCAATTGGCCGTAGAATTGATCCCGTGGCTCGGTAAGCTGTTGCTGGTGTTCTTCCAACATTTTCAGGGCCGCTTCTAATCCCTGTTGCTGGAAACACTGCCAGATAGCTTCCTGATCAGCAGAAACGGAACCGTTGCCCGTTGCCGCTGGTTCAGGTGTGAGCCAGTTGAGGGTTTCTGGCGAAATAAACGGGCTCATGTCGGAAAAACTTAAGGTTTTCAACACAGGTAACCGTTCCAGAAAAACGTTCAGTTCGTCACGAATGGCCAGCGCGACGTTCACATAACCCAATTGTGCTGCGGCCTGTGCGGCAATGACATGCCCATCCAGCCAATAAGGTGCCAGCGTCAGGCTTTGCTCAATTTGCCGGAGCAATTTGTTGTCCGCCATCGGCAATCGCGCCAGATAATCGGCTGTGCGATCCGCAGAGGCCGGTGCCAACGGGGTTTTGCCTGTCGCATTCGCCATGGGTGCCGTGGTAATGGTGTGCCAAACAGCATGACGACGCAGGGAGTAACCAATGGGCGATTCGGGATGCCGTTCACACAGTAAGTCGGCTACCGTCATCAGGGTCTGCTTCCACGCTTTTTCGCTTGAGCTATTGACGTCCACTTCTGGCATCGGCGCAGCTTCGTAAGTCTGGGACGTGGGTTCCCCAGATTCCACCGTGGATGCCGATGTAGTCGCTACCGGAGCCGATTTGGGCGCGGTAGGTACGGTTTCCGGCTGACGGTTATAACGAATACGCAGTTGATCAACTTCTTTGGCAAGTTCCGGTTCATTGGCATGCCAGCATTGAGCCAAGTGTGCAAACGCACCTTGTGCATCATCCCGTTCACTTTTGCCCGCCTGTTCAATGAAACTGCCCTGCGCGGACTCAAAACGCTTGAGTACCTGCTGCGCCAACCGACGCTTTATCAGCGGCTTGGCTGGCCACGCCTTTTCCCAGTAGTTTTTGACATATTCGGTCAATAACTCGAGGGCGAGGATCAACTCAGCAGCATTGCCAGCATGTTGCAAAGTACGCAACAGATGCACCATCAACCGGAAATCCTTGCAATTTCCGCTCAGCAATTGCAATGCCTGCCGCTGGATCTCTTCAATATCCAACGAACTATGCGACAACGAGCCAAATTTGATCATTTCGCCGTCAATGTATTCCCATGAAGGTTCACCATCTCCCAGCGCCTTGCCAATCTGTTCATCGGACAAAGGCGCCAACAGGGAGCCGAACCAGTCAAATTGTGTTCTGATGTCCATGTCGATTACCAACGGCAAGCAGCACGCAATGGCTTCGCTGCTTGCTCCAACTGAGAAATGTTAAAGGTGATCTGGTGACCATTACTGCCCGTAATGGTCATCCGTTCGCTGTTCATCAGGCGCTTTATTTCCTCAATGCCCGGTAAGCCACGGCTGGATTCCCATAAGTAACCGTGTTCGCGTACAAACCATTCAGTTCGGTACTCGGTTTTATCGGTTGTCACCGTGACAACACCAGATTCCGCGGCTTTAGGCAGTGCCACCTGCAAACGGGTGATACTGTCAATACAGCTCAGCATTAATACGGGACGTGGAGGTGCTACCCCAATCGCGGGCGTGGTCAGGATAATCGGTGCTGCACCGTTCTCTCCCTGCTTCACAATGAAATCAGTGGAGTAATCGGTGCGTTTCATCTCCTGTTCCATCGCCTGCCGCCATAAAAACCCCATGTTTTCGATAGGAATTTGTACTGTTTTGAACTTGAGGTTATTCAACGCACTGTCATAACATGCCAGCCGAATAAGGGGGGACGGCTCAAAACGGCAGTTATACAGTTCATCTAAATTTTGTTCTTCCTTTACCGCGACGGCTTCCTTTGGTTCTACCACCGCCGCAAGCTTAGGGTTCCCTGCCAATGACGCGAGTAATGAACTGATAATTAAAACAATATTCATAATCTACACCCGTATTTAGCCAGTTTGTAAACCAACGTCCGCTGGGCAATGCCCAAGCTTTGCGCAATCAATCGGGTGTCGTTACCAAACTGACGCTGACGTTGAACCAACACGGCGCTTTCAAATTCTTCTATGGCCTTTGGCAGATTATCGATATGACTGTAATCCACGGAGATACTGCTGACTGCCGCTGGGTTTTTCGATTCACTCAGGGAAGCAAGCAGTTCATCCAATTGTTTTTCTTTCTGGCGTTGAACCTGAAATACCTGACGGATTTGGCGTAACTGTCCACGCAGTTGTTCGAGTTCCTGCAATTTTTTCAGGCGATGCTGCATAACATGGCAATAAATGCCGAACATGTTTTCATTGTTGGTGAAATGGTTGACATTTTCGGCAAATATGGCGATTACACCGCAAGCCTGCCCGTTGCAGTCAAACAGGGGAATGCCGTACAACCCACAGTTATGCGGTAACTCTGCAATAAACGTACGGAAGTAAGGATCATCAATACGTGCCCCGTGATTAAGGGAATCCCAGATTGTTGGGGTTCCCTTACGTAATACTTGTATCAACGGATTATTGACGTCATCGATAGCCACATGCAGCCGTCGTGAATTGGTCTGCTGAGGTTCCGGCAGGTTGTAGCTTTCCAGCCTGTTTTCAGTGATGTTAAGCAGGAAAACCAACAGGGCATCAAAACGCGAGCTATGGCTGACCTGCAAAACCTGCAAGAAATGGTCAACCAGTTGTTCTATAGTGTCATATTCCAATAACGCTAACGCGCTTTTCAGCCGCTGTTTCATTATTCTGCCTCCTCAACCTCTGCCTGAAACTCGTGCTCTGCTACGGTTAAGCGAATCGCGCTGATTTGTGCACCCGCAGCCATTTTCTGTAACAGCAGCAATGAAACCGGCGGTAACAATGCGCCATCAATGATGGACTCCAACATACGGGCGCCATTTTCTGCACGGGTAGCACGTTGCAGGATCTCTTCTGATACGTCATCACTGATAGTGACTTCGGCGTTGAAACGTTGAGTCAGCAGCGTATCCAGTCGGGCCAGTTTGCTCTGAATGATGGTTTTCAGTGTTTCATGGCCCAACGGCAGGTAAGGGATCACTTCCATACGTGCCAACAGTGCCGGCTTGAAGAATGCCGCTAATTCCGGATAAAGCAGGTCGTTGAGCTGATCAGGCTGCTCAGCATGGTCTACGATGGTTTGGTAGCCCAGATTAGAAGTCAGGAAGAACACGACGTTTTTACAGTCGATGATGCGCCCTTCTCCATCAGCCAGTTCCCCTTTGTCGAACGCCTGATAGAACAGGTTCAGTACATCCGGGTGCGCTTTTTCCACTTCATCCAGCAAGACAACGGAATACGGTTTCTGGCGGATAGCTTCAGTGAGCACGCCACCTTCTCCATAACCGACGTAACCCGGAGGTGAGCCAATCAGGCGGGAAACCGTATGTTTCTCCTGAAACTCAGACATGTTGATGGTGGTGAGGTATTGGCGACCGCCAAACATCAGTTCCGCAATTTGCAGGACAGTTTCGGTTTTACCGACCCCGCTTGGCCCCACCAGCAGGAATGCCCCCAGAGGACGACCGGGACGGCGCAAGTCCGCGCGGGCAGTCAGCAGATGTTTATGCAGGCATTGGATCGCCGTTTCCTGCCCTTTGATGCTTTGCCCCAAATGCGTCGGCAGTTCAGTGACGATGGACAGCTCGCTCTGTGACAGGCGATTTAGTGGAACGCCTGTCCACTCAGCAATGACTGACGCAATCTGGGTTTTGTCCACGTGTGGAGAAACCAGAGTCTGCTTCTGTTGTAACTCTGCCAGTTGTACGTTAAGCACCGCCAGTTTTTCGATCAGGGATTGTTCATCGGCAGTTTCTTCGACGGATTCAGCTTCTTCAACGGCCTTGTTTTGCTCGTTCGCCTCATTTTCTTCCGCGTTTTCAGCAATCTCTGCAACCGCTTTTTCAACGGCGGTTTCGGCCGTTTTTTCTGCATCAGCCGGTAAAGAATCATCAGCCAGCAATTGACTGCGCAGGTCGATGATCTGTTTCACCAATTCCTGTTGCTGTTGCCAATGGCTTTCCAGCTCAGCAAGTTGCCCCTGAATCTCTTTCTGCTGGTTTTGCAGCTCTTCCAATCGCTCCGCATGGACGTTCAGTCCCATACGTTGCTCTCTTTCCAGTACGTCAATTTCCATTTGCATCTGGTGCAATTCGGTCGTCAACGAAGAGATCTGACGTGGTGGTGAAGTCAGGTTGATAGCAACACGGGCACAGGCCGTATCCAGTACATCAATCGCTTTATCCGGCAGTTGACGGCCGGAAAGATAACGGTCACTCAATACCGCAGAGGCTTTCAGCGCTTCATCATCAATCAGAACACCATGTGCCTGCTCATAAATGGCACGCAGGCCACGCATGATGACCGTGGCTTCGTCCGCGGTCGGCTCAGAGACTTTCACCAGTTGGAAACGACGGGACAGGGCGGCGTCTTTTTCAAAATACTTTTTGTATTCACTCCATGTGGTCGCTGCGATGGTTTTCAGTTCACCACGTGCCAGTGCGGGTTTCAGCAGGTTGGAGATATCCAGACCACCCGCTTGGTTACCGGCACCAATCAGAGTGTGGGCTTCATCGATAAACAGGATGATGGGTTTTGACGATTGGCTAATTTCAGCCATGATGCCTTTGAAACGTTTTTCAAATTCACCTTTAACCGCCGCACCCGCCTGCAATGCCCCAAGATCCAGCGTCATCAATTCACTGTTGCGTAATTTATCCGGTACGCGATCGTTAATGATGCGCAATGCCAGACCTTCAATCAGGGCGCTTTTACCTACACCGGCTTCACCGACAACGATAGGGTTGTTTTTGCGACGACGGCAAAGAATGTCGATCATCAGATCGATTTCATTATCACGGCACAAAACCGGATCAAGTTTGCCCTGACGGGCTTGTTCGGTCATGTTTTGGGTAAAACGCGCCAGCAGGCTGTCGCTGTTTGCCGGATGGACACCCTGCCCCTCTTTATCACTGGCAGCAAAAGGTTGCTCGGCAGAGCCATTCGTCCATTCAGCAAAATTCTGGCGGAGCAATTCACGGTTGATACCCGCCAGCAAACGCGCCGTTTGTGGTGCCAGATAACGCAGTGGGCTAAACAGCAATGCAATCAGCATCACGCCACTGCGCAGTTCGCTGTGCTGCATCTCGGTGGAAGCCAGTAACCAACTATCCTGCAACCACTCCACCAGCATTGGGGAGAAATTGGGGTAAGTTTGCACAATCGATTGATGATGTGTCATCACCTGATCGAGTTGCTCTTTGACTAGATCTTTATCAATGTCTACTTTATTTAGAATCAGTCGCACATCGCTGAGCGGGGTATCAATCATTTGAAGCAGCAGTTGTGCAACTGTGATTTCAGGTTGTTGCTGACTGACACAAGATGCCGCCGCCGCTTCCAGTGCATGGCGGGTCATCGGGTTTAAACGATTTACAAGAGTGGGCAGATCAATCTGAATCATAGCGACTTCCTATCTTAATAAGTTACTTAGCTGCTTTAATATGTCTTGGGTCTGATCACCGAGGCGAATGGCATAGAAGCTGTAAATGGCAATCAGCAAACCTGCGCTGATACAGAACAGGTGTTTGATAGTCCATCGTCTGCTCAGGCGATAACGCGCATCACTCTCGTTGATATTGACGTACAGCGTGGTTGGTGGAGCGTCTCCGCGCAGTGAGTGAAGCTGTTGTTGCAAGCGGCGGAACAGGCGCTCAAAGTCATCGCTTTTCTGGGTGCTGACTTTGTAACGTCCGCGATATCCCAGACAGAGACAGAGGTAAATGAACTCCAGCAGATGCTGGTAACGCTGAGCCTCTCCCATCAAGCGTTCAAGCAACACGAAAACTTTCTCACCCCCCCAGGTTTCATTGTGGAAGTGCACCAGCAGTGATTGCTTCAACCAGCCATTCTGACTGTTCCAACCATGCCCCAACGCGGTTTCATCAATGAAGGTGCACAGTACGTAACGAAATGAAACAATCGCACCGGGTTCATACCCCTTCGTTTGCAGAAACTGCTCAATGGCTCGAATGTCAGTCACAACCTGTTGGTAAAGCTTGTCTGGCAGTGCCTGATCATTCATATCCTGCAAGCGTAAAACCATCCCCAACAACGGGGTGGCGGCATCGATCATTGGGTTGAGGCTTTCACCCCGCAACGGTAGCTGGTACTGATGCTGAAATGTTTTCAGCGTTTCAGACTTTTCCAGCGACAGACTGTCAACATTGATATCACTCATGATTATTCCTTACCGCCCCTGATAGCCCAGAGCTGCATATCTAAGTCAGGGAAATCCCCCGATACGTGGAATGCGATGGAATTTCCTTGCTGGATTTCTTTCCATGCCGGGCTCTTCTGATCCAGACGGAAGTAGGTATATCCAGAGTGATATGGCAACTGGCGAGGTGCTGCGGACAGTGCAATCAGTGGCACGCCCGGCAACTGAACGCTGACCAGATCGCGGATTTTTTCCATTGAAGTGACTTTGGTTTGCTGAACGAACTGACGACGCAATTGTTCCTGCGGCGTGCTGGCACTGATTGCCAGTACGAATTCAGCTTTGCGCAGCAGATCATTATCGTGGAGCGTTGCCACACGGATACCACCTTCGTTCTGTTTCAGGGCAATCGACGTTGCACGTGGTGTCAGAACAACGTTCAACGCATCACGGATTGCGTGCATTGCATCCTGGAAGGTGTCCGTCAGATTATTGTGGTCATATGCCAATACATTCCCCGGCAGGCGGCTTGCATCTGTGAAGGTTCTCAGCTCACCACAGGTCTGGAGCAGTTCGGTATATAAATGCAGCGGGTGCAGAACGGTTTGTTTTGCATAATGGTTGAACAACGGCTGAACACGGTTGAGCAATTGCAGCATCATAAATTCTGCTACATCCGCAACACCTTGCTGACCCGGCGAGCCGATACGTTTCGCCAGTGTTCTTGAGCGTTCTGTCAGCAGGCCATCGATTTCCACCATGAAACGCTTGAGTTTGTCAGCCACAAAAATTGACAAACACGTCGGGATAAATTCGTTATCCAGAACGATGTTGCCATCTTTTTGCTTTTCTTTGATGCGGCACAGTGGGATCGCGGTGTACGCACTCATATCCTCTGACCCCTGCATCAGGACGGGCGTCAATTGGGCAAGATTAAGAACGAAGGAGTCACCGCCCTTGGTATGCAGGTCACGGATATCCGTCGGCAGTTCCCGATAACGCACCGCGCTCTGAATTTCTGCATCCCGATCAGCAATTTCCCGGATGGTATCGCTGGACATGGGCAACGCCAGATAAATATCTTTGCTTTTCAGATCATTGATATTTTCAATATCCAGCGGTTTTGGCAGCAAATCCTGGCTGGGTGCCGAAAATAAGGTGCCATCAGGCATAATGCCACTGGCTTCGGTAATCCCAATACGCCCCAGTTTAAGCAGATCATCATTGATGCTCAGAGAGCTGAAACCATGCGCGTAAGGTGTCAACACTGAAACAAGGCTATGTGCCAAATAATCAATGTGTTTTTGTTGTTGCTGAAAATGTTGTGGCTTGATGAATAATCCTTCGTGCCAAATCACCCGGTTTTTACCTGGCATGATTACTCCTCCTCTTTTCTAAGTTCGACGTCGTTATTTCTGACATGCACCAAGATGTGGTAATGGCGACCGATATCTTTTACCCGGATGATCTTTTTCCATTCAGATTGGTTTGCATCTGCATAGTGAACGATGACACCGATGTAACGGTTCTTCTTTTCCAGTGTGATGGTTTCCAGAGGCTTGTATTGCCCCGGCAACAGGGTGTAATCCTGATGATCGATGTAGTTTTTCCCCAGTGACTTTTCGAGTTTGTCGCTTTCAAGCTGGTCGTAATCCGCCGCCAGAAAACGAGAGTCTTCACTGAGATAAACCAGATTCATTTCAACAGGAGCCGCTTCACCACTTTCATTGGGGTTGATGTCGGGTTCAGCCAGCAATGTAATGTTGGCAACAGAAGCCTGATCATCAGGTTTACCTACCGGCGTGGAAGGGTCCCAGATAACCTGACCAACTTTTTTTGTTGCGTTCCATGCACTGCTACAGCCGTTCAGCAACATCACTGACAGCAATAAAATCCCTACAGCCCATAGACGGCGACTAGCGGAATGTGTCATTGCTGGATTCCTCCAAGCCCTGACGCAATGCACGGTCATAAGCCTGCTCATACACCTCGCGGAATAACTTTTCGAACCCTTGTTGGCGGCTGGAAGCTAATTCGCGGTAATAATTGGTGTACATTTCCCACGCCCAGGATGCGTCTTTATTTTTGACTTCATTACTGCGGCGATAATGTGAGAAACGGCGGAGCAGTTGTTCCGGAGAGAAAGCTTCCAGCATGGTGTCCAGCGCGGCAGAAATGGCCACGCGGTTGGCCTGATAGTGCAGTTGCAGGTTTTGCAGGCTTTCCGCTACTGCCGCCGGCGCAGACAAGTGAACAGGGCTTTTCTGATCTGAAAACATCACCTGCATGGTCGTGTCATAATCCATGTTCAGGCGCAGCGGGTTATCTTCGATAGGACGAAGTTGTTTATCACGCAGCCCATGTTGTTCGCGTTGAAGCGCCAATAACCCTTCAATCGCAGCTTTCATGGTTTTGCCCATCTCTTGCAAAAAGTCATTCGCCTGCTGGCTATCGTGCAATGGCAGCCGGGCCTCCAGACCACGCATAAGAGGGGTAATAGCAACATGATCAACATCCATATCTTCGTACTGCCGATCGGAAGCGATATCCGGTAAATCAAGGAACTCCTGATCCATAACACTGCCTCGGTTATCAGAAATAGGGTTAGCAAATGGGGGGGATTGATAATGATCCGGTGGCAACAGTTGTTCCGTATCGTCGGCCTCAACTTCCGGTTTCAGCGTGGTCAGGCTTTCACTATCAAGCACCCGGAGCGGATCATCACTGAAACGGTGCATCACCGTCGGCGCAATGCTTTCATCATGGGCAAACACGGATTTTTGTATCGGCGCGCCTTCCATCATGGCATCCAGCGGGTTGCTGTAACTGGAAACCAACGATTCCGGTGATACGGTTGAAGGATCAACGCGATCTGATTCAGAAAAACTGATGTGGATCTTGATCGATAAATTGCCGACTTTGATTTGATCGCTTTGCTGCAAACGGATCAGACTTGACTGAGGCGTCAGGGTCGCATTGTTGATTTGCACCGGCTCAGCAAGCACTTGCAGGCAGAACGCCCCATCCTGCCACTTAATGGCGAATTGTGATGGACGAACATTTCCCTGCTGATCCTGCACAGACCAAAGGTGGCTTTCACTGCTACCGACCGTACCGCCCTGTGTCGAGAACTGGCAATTGGCGGCTTTACCACTTTCCAGCTGTTCACTATTAAGAACCCGCAATGAAAGGGTTGGTTGATGTTTTTCCATAGTCGTTATTCCATAACTGAAATTGTGACAAAGGGTTTCTTTTCCGGTTCGCCGAGAAAACTGGTCCACCCCAGATGGTTATTCTGCTTCGCTCCCAACACCATGCCGCTAACCTGATTCTCAGCCAGACCAAGGCGCAGCTCCCAGGCAAACTGACTGCGCATGACGAAGGAGATAAACATCACCAAAGGGAGATAGTTATTTCCATCAGGCAGGAATGACAAAAATCGATCACGTGTCAGGTTATTGATGCTGAGCAGGAATTTTCCGCTGTAATCCCCGACCCATGAACCGATGGTGAAGTTATGCCCCAATACAGACAGTTCGGTATCACCGATTTTCTGCCCTTTATTGGTTCCTCCCAGACGATTCTGCTGATCCATCGGGATGGTGACTTTTCTGAATTGCCAGCCGTGCAGCGTGACATCCTGCAAATCAAAACAGTGGGAAACGAGGCTGCATATCACTTCCGGTGAGCGCCCGGGGCTTGCCAGCAATCCGGCATACGCCAGCATTTTGCTGTGGTTAATGTTCAGCATCCGGCGGTTGACATCACTGCCTAAACCGACAAGGGAGAACATGCGCTGGGAAAAGCCATCTTCCCCGCTCTTCTTGAAGCAGATGTAATAGCGGTATTTCCGCCAGATCTGATGCAGGAGCGTAATTAAGCGATGGTTGAAAATATTGAGAAAATCCGTCAGGCGGTTTTCTCCCTGAGCATCCTCCCATGCCAGTGAATCCAGATAGTAGCCTGGCATCGGAGACTGGCTACCGTGCAATCCCATAAAGGAAACTTCCAATTCGAAGTATCCCTTCCTGGATTGTGCGAGTGAGATGACGTCACGAGTCGGAAATGCCAGACTGGCACTGGATCGGAAACGGACAGACTCCAAATCGGGGCGGTCTGTCTCTCCGGTTTTCTCCCACGCTACCGCAAGCTGGTTAAGCAGCTCAACCAACTGGTAAAAGTTGTACTGTGAGATGTCCAATGCCAGCGGTGTGGCAGAACCCTGCTCAATGATTACATCAACGAGTGTTGACCTATCTGTACCGGCCATTCATAACACTCCTGATTATCTAGATTGATTACCTTCAACATATGAAAAGCATTGACGCTGGCATACAGTGAGAAAAACCGTGACAGAATCGTACTGAACAGATAAAGCTCACCTTCTGAACTGAATGCCTGTTGCCGGATATAGAGCGTTGAGCGCAATCCACGCACAGGCTGACCACGGAACAGACGATCTGTCGGCTCTGTTTCAATCTTTTCAATGGCATCAAGACGTTTCTGTGATGAGCGCTTGGACTGTCGGTTGTGAATACTTGGAAAATCGTAAGTACGCAGTACCTGTTTCAGCGCGTCCCTATCCAGCAATGACATGTAGTTCAGCGACATATTTGACAGCAGTGACCAATGCAATCCGCCATCCAGCAGAGGATAGAGAGGCACTGACGGCCGCGTGATATTACGGAATGTTGCAAATGACGGGCTGCCGATTGAGGGATAATTAATATCGCCAACACGCAGTTCCAGCGGTAATTCACGGTTGGTACAGGTCAATCTGATAGAGACATTCTCTTTCAGCTTGAGTCTGAGCAGATCGGATTCATCACCCCGCACAAATGAGATGAAATGTTCCAACCCCCTGCGGAAAGGCGATTCTTTCACCCGAAGGCGGTAATAACGCATTGAGTGTTCGTCTTCGTTATCAATCTGGTGATTGAAACTCTCAAACGGGGTATAAACACGTTCGCCAATACGGGCACGGCTGCGTTCGCCATTTTCACCTGTCAGCCAGCTTTCTACGCCGTCAATGGAGAAAATGTCGTAGTTATCCGGAAAACTGTAACTGGCCTTCAATGGATATTCAGTCTGGCTGCCATTGAGTTCAATGGCTTCACTGTCCATAGGGAACAGGTTGATTGCCGGCGTACAGTGCAGACGAAAAGTGTCATGGCGGATCTTGGCTTCTGGGGGCAGTGCCTGAGAAAAATGTAAATTCAGTTTGAAATCTTTGGTTTTAAGATCCTCAGGCAGTTCCGGGAAACCTTTTACATCAAAAAACAGGAAGCTTTCCGCGAAACAGAAATATTCCTGCAAAATGCGATATCCCATGTAAGCATTTTTCGGGTAAGGCAACAGCGCATCTTCCCGCTCAAATCCTACGGGGACAAAATCAAAATCGGGCAGTGGGATCACGGTATCACCCACAACCAATTCCGCTTTTCTGAAGTAATAGCAGAGCCAGAAATAGAGCTGGGAAGTGGTATAGTCATCACCACTCAGATAAAAGCGCAGTTTGTCCAGCTCCAGTTCATGCAGGCTCAGTTCGGTCTTCGAGGCAAAATTCAGGCCGATGATCCCGTTCTCATTACTGTTATTGACGGAAATGTCGCGGATGGAAAGTGGAAATAACCACACATCACGGCAGAGCGTGAAGGTACAGCGACCGTGATCGTCTTTTTTAGCATCCGATTTTTCGTTCGAATAAATATCATCTTGAGTCGACAGCGTGTGGCTCATAATCTGAGTGCCACGCTTAACCTGTGTCGCTTTCGTCACAACGCTCTCATCAGGGGTATACTCAATGATGGTCATGCTGGGGGTTGGACGCAGATAGTTCGGCCAAAGCATATTGAGCAGGCCGTGGGTCAATTCAGGAAACTGATCATCAATCTTTGCCCGCAGGTTGCCTGTCAGGAATGCAAAACCTTCGAGCAAACGCTCAACGTCGGGGTCAGAACCTTGTTCTGACAGAAATGCAGCAAGATGAGGACGCTCAACTGCGGCTTCTTTCCCCAGTTGTCGCAAATAGTTCAACTCATCTCTGAAATATTTTTCAAATGACATTTATTGAGTTCGCTCCAGGCAGTAGCGTCGGTTGTTATCCAACTGGATGCTAAATTCCACAAGGTCGTTGATATCATCCAGAAAAATTTCAGCGCTGATATGAAAGCTCAGCAGCAACGGATCTGAATCATCATTGGTAGCGCTGACAGAAACCGCTGATATTCTGGGCTCATAATTTCTGATGCACTCTTCAATCGCCCATTCGATACTTTGCTTGAAATCCACCGATGTTGCGGTTGCGTCATTAAGATCAATAACACCCAGGTCAATGGCGCTTTGGCACGCACCGGGACGGGAATTCAGCACTTCATTCAAATGCTTCTTGATAGAATCAAGCAGTGCACGCATCCTTGACTGACGGGAAGAGCCGGAGCTCTTCCCTTGAATGCGCTCAAACAGACTGGCAGAGCTGCCTCTGTTCCAACTGTACAGCGCAGCCATGATTATTCCTTATCCAAACGTCCAACCAGAGACAGTTCGAAGCTTGCACCCATGTACTTGAAGTGTGGGCGAACCTGCATCGCAACCTGATACCAGCCTGGATCGCCTTCAACATCCAGTACCTTGATTTCGGCGGCACGCAGAGGACGACGGCTGCGAACATCAGTGGGTGGGTTTTCCTGATCAGCAATGTACTGTTTCAGCCACATGTTCAGTTCACGTTCCAGATCCTGACGCTCTTTCCAAGAGCCGATCTGTTCACGCTGCAATACTTTGATGTAGTGAGCCAGACGGTTGATGATGAACATGTACGGAAGCTGCGTGCCCAACTTGTAGTTGGTTTCCGCGATTTTCCCTTCACGGGTATTCGGGAAAACTTTTGGCTTCTGCACTGAGTTTGCAGAGAAGAATGCGGCGTTATCGCTACCCTTACGCATGGTCAGGGTGATGAAACCTTCTTCTGCCAGTTCAAATTCACGACGGTCAGTGATCAGAACTTCAGTTGGGATCTTCGCCTGAACCTGACCCATTGCTTCGTACAGGTGAACAGGCAGGTCGCTTACAGCACCACCGCTCTGTGGGCCAATGATGTTTGGACACCAACGGTATTTAGCGAAGCTGTCAGTCAGACAACTTGCCAGCAAGTACGCAGTGTTACCCCACAGGAAGTGCTCGTGGTCACGGCTGACATTTTCCTGATAGTTGAAGTTCTTGATTGGGTTTTCAACATTGGAATAAGGCAGGCGCAGTAAGAAACGAGGAGCCGTCAGACCTAAGTAACGTGAATCTTCAGATTCGCGCAGTGCACGCCATTTAGTATGTGAAGGGCCTTCAAAGACAGACTTCAGATCTTTGATGGCAGGCAGATCGGTAAAGCTGTTAACACCGAAGAACTCAGGTGAAACAGAAGACAGGAATGGCGCATGAGCCATCGCACCCACTGAACTGACGTACTGCATCAGTTTGATGTCAGGTGTAGTGTTGCCGAACGCATAGTTACCGATGACAGCAGCAACAGGTTCACCACCGAACTGGCCGTAGCCTGTGGAGTAAACGTGTTTGTAGAAACCAGACTGAATAATTTCAGGAGAGAATTCAAAATCTTCTAACAATTCATCTTTAGTGGCATGAATGATGTTGATTTTGATGTTTTCACGGAAATCAGTGCGATCCACCAGAATTTTCAGTGAACGCCAAGAAGATTCCAGTTCCTGGAATTGCTTGGCATGCATAATTTCATCCATCTGCTCGCTGAGCTTTTTGTCCAACTCAACGATCATTTTATCAACAAGCAGTTTATTGATAGGTTCTTCGTTAGAGCCAGTGTCCAAAATGCTGCCAATAAACGCGGCAACACCTTGTTTAGCAATGTAGTAGCCGTCATTTTCCGGTGTCATTCTCGCTTGGGACATAATCTCATCAAGCAAGGAGGTCGTTGCGCCAGAAGCAATAGCTGTACTGTTTTCTTCGTGCTGAGCCATTTAAAAATTCCTTTAACCAGTTATTTTTTATTGACGATTTCAAGTTCTTTCAGGAGTTGCTCACGAACGGATTCATCATCCAGCAGTGACTGCAAGCGAGAACGAAATGCTGGGATATTTCCCAATGGGCCTTTTAATGCAACTAATGCCTCACGAAGTTCGAGAAGTTTATTTAATTCAGGGACTTTCTTCGCGATATTATCTGGTGAAAAATCGCTCAAAGATTTTATATCTACATTAACTGATAGATCTTCTTCACTTTTTTCATCGAGGCGGTTAGGAACATTAAAAGTCAGGTTGATGTTCGCTTCATTCATTACGGCATTAAAGTTGTTCTTATTGATAGAAACTGTTTGCCGTTCTTCAATTGGCGTATCTTCGCTCTTTCCTTTCAAGTCACCAACAACCAGAAGATTCAGAGGTAATTCAACTTCTGCGGTTTGATCACCGGTATTAGGAACATATTTAATATTAATTCTTTCTTTCGGAGCTACGCTACCTGGACTATTCTTACTCATATTTGAATCCCTTTGGCTAATACAACCATGAACTGTCTAACAACTCATTATTGGTGAGAGAATGATTCCAATGTTTACCTATGTAACAAATACAGAAGATCTCCCTAAAAAAATAGGCAAAAGAAGATAACTATATTTGCAGGTACGAATAGTTTTATATCAACATATAGTTAAATAATCAGATATATCCTATCCAATCGTGGAAATAACATCGATATTAAAAATCGTCAAGTTCGAGTTTGACATTTTATTTTTTTGATGTAAAGCCAAAACACAAATTGATAAAAGCCTCTATTCAAGCTTTTAATCCATTAATATCAATACATAGCCAGTTATAAACAATTTTTTCTCCTACAATAGAGAAAAGTTTGGTTTTACTCTCTACGGGAGTATGCAGACCTATTACCTGTTAATTGCATAAAAAGAAATATTTTTCATTTCCATCTGAATAAAATATAACCTTCAAGTCGTATTTCATAATTACCGTCAATATCATTTTTTATTCTATTTTTATTAATTATCCATCAATACAACCCAATTTATTTTCATTTTTTTGATCTAGTTAACACTTTCCACATGATCATGAAAAACATTTAAACCAAAAATAAAATATCATTATATATCAATTAATTAAAACCACCATAAAATCAAAGAACATTTTATAACCAGCTTAAATGGCTTACTGTTTATAAAAACTCAGCCATAAATTTTACAACGGCAATGATTATAAAATTTTTATTTGTCATTGAATTAGAGTACGAATTGCATTTTTCAAATAACTTTGCATTAGACAATATCAGCTTTATTATTCGCCCCGAGTGTTTGGCAAACGATAATTTCATTTGATTCATAAATGGAATAATCACGCAAGGAACGAACACTTACACTAATATTGGTAATTTTTTATAGGATATTCATATGCCAACTCCATGTTATATTTCCATCAATGGTAAAACTCAGGGCAATATTACCGCTGGCGCATTCACTGCTGAATCCGTAGGTAATATCTTTGTTCAAGGTCACGAAGACGAAATGCTGGTTCAAGAATTTGACCACATCGTTACTGTTCCAACTGATCCACAGTCTGGACAGCCTTCTGGCCAGCGTGCGCACAAGCCATTCCGCTTTACCGTTGCATTGAATAAAGCAGTTCCTCTGCTTTACAACGCATTAGCTTCTGGCGAAATGCTGACTACTGTAGAGCTGAAATGGTACCGTACATCTATCGAAGGTAAACAAGAGCATTTCTTCACTACTAAACTGGTAGATGCAACTATCGTTGATATCGACTGCAAAATGCCACACTGCCAGGACCCAGCAAAATCTGAGTTCACTCAGTTGGTTCGTGTTTCTCTTTCTTATCGTAAGATCGAGTGGGAACACACTACTGCTGGTACTTCTGGTGCTGACGACTGGCGCGCGCCAATTGTTGCTTAATATCTTCTTCATGAAGTATTAAGTAATAACCTTTCAGCCAATGAATATTATTCATTGGCTGATTCAATCAGATATTTCTTAATTTACCTGCCAATTTAATTTAATTCCTTTTTTTCTCTCTTATATTTGTTTTTCTGATTTTTTCCCGCTGTCAGATTTTTATGTAGTAATTATTTTCACAATGAATAAAGAAAAATGAATTCATAATTACATTTGTCATTAATGAACAATAAATCATCTAATGATAAATAAATACCTTGCCTCATGTTTTTCACCCTTCCTCCTAAAAACCCTTTCATCAATATGACATAAGCAAAACTTTCAAATAAACGGCACAAAGTGAAACGGTAAAAACACAAAGTGAAACGGGAATTTTAATTAAAACCAAATTGAATTTGATTTATATCCTTAATAATTAGAAGGAAAATAACCAATACGAGTTATTATAAGTCACTAAAAGAAATTTATAACTACAAATAATAGTTCAGAACAAAAAGCAACTATTAATCAGTACAAAATAAAATATTTTCTATGCTCTAATGATTAATTAATAAACCAGGAAGGTTAATCCTAACCCAACACGATACTTTTTCCATCAACTATTGTCATTTGGGTACTCCCATGATTAAAAGGACGACAATTTTCATCTTATTAGGTACTGCACTTCAGGTAAACGCATCACCTGATATGGTGTCCTCTATTCTCCCTACAGACGAAACGAGAAGAACCTTACAGGACAGCTCAAGGGAAATAGATCAATTAATTGAAGAACGCCGCCATCAGGGGCTAATCAATCGTACTGATAGTGTGTCACCACAAAAAGTTTCCCCTGTACTGGTGGATGCCCCACCGTGCCTGACTATCAACGGCGTTTATCTTCAGGGCATTACGCTACTTTCGCTGAGTGACTTGAATTCGCTCAGCGCACTTCCCGAGAGTTGTATCACCAGCAATGATATTAATAGGCTATCAGCAGAAATAACTAACCTTTATGTTGCCAAAGGCTATATTACAGCGCGGGTGCAATTTATTCCCCCCAACCAAAATGGCGAACTGGGGATCAATGTGGTTGAAGGTTTTGTTGAAGCGGTAGAAGGCAGTGATCGCTGGATCAATAGCCAGACGCTCTTCCCGAACCTGACAAACAAGCCACTGAACCTGAACCAACTTGATCAGGGCTTGGATCAGGCGAATCGTCTGCGCTCAAACAAAACAACTCTCGATATTCTGCCCGGCACAGTCAATGGTGGCTCCATCGTTAAACTGCACAACCAGCATTCCACCCCGTGGAGAATAACCACCACAACCGATAATTACGGGCAAAAAAGCACCGGGAAATGGATTACGCGGCTTAATGCCAGTGTAGACAGCCCACTGGGATTATCTGACTTTGCCAGCCTCAGTGGCAGCAGCACGATTGATAAACCCAATCACCAGTACAACCGCGCCTATACCCTGTTTTATTCGATCCCTTACGGCGCCGTTACTGTCAGCGGATTCAACAGCTATTCCCAATATACCGGCCATCCACACTTTCAGAAGGCATCGGTCAAAATACACGGAAATTCAAAGCAAACAGGAATGCGTACCGAATGGGTGTTCCATCGCAATCAATATCAGATTGATACCCTACACGCCCAATTGGCTTATAAGAATTACAGCAACTATATCGGGAACTCCAAACTTGCCATCAGTAGCCAGACATTGAGCATATTTGAACTAGGAATTAACCAATTACAGATCATTCCCGCGGGGTTGATCTCCCTTGATATGAGTATTGAACAGGGAATACCGTGGTTTGGTGCCAAGACTGGTATAACCAGTCTGAATAACCGATTTACCAAAGGGAAGTTATCAGCAAATTTGCAGCGGCGTTTCAAGCTCTTTGATAAACCATACCATTTTAATAGCCAATTTTACGCCCAGTACAGCCCAAGTGGGCTGCCGGGTGTTGAGTGGGTTAATGTGACCGACCGCAATACCGTACGAGGATTCAGCAAAAATGTGTCATCAGGCGATAACGGCTGGTATCTGAGGAATACGCTTTCCCACTCAATACCTATCTCTAACGGTTCACTGTCACTGCGTACGGGCGTGGATATCGGACAGACCAAAGGCCATCGCAGTCAGAATAGCGGGCAAAGCAACCAGAATAGCTGGCAAAGCAGTGCCGGATTAAGTGCGGGTCTGACACTACGCTATCAGCAACTGTTTGCCGATATAGAGGTAAGCCGAGGTAAATTGCTCTCCCATCAAAATAGGAACACGGATGAACCTATGCAACTGTTAACCCGCTTTTCTTACACTTTTTAGTTTATTACACCATTTGACGTTTTTTTAACGCAGACCGTTTTGGGGATTATCCATCCCCAGAGCGCTGCACATGGCAATAAAGAAAGTAAACCAAGGTAATTATATGAAAAGTAAAATATTCAAACTCTCTTCCACAGGAAAACTCGCCGCATCTATGGCAATTATCCTGGCAACTTGTTCGGTCAGTTTTGCGAACGGTATTACTCCGGGAGGTGATGCTGCATATCGCCCGGATGTTACCCAGGCTGACACGGGTGCGACAGTAATAAATATTGTCGCGCCTTCTGAATCAGGGTTATCACATAACCAATATCAGGATTTCAACGTTAATCAAATGGGGGCGGTATTAAATAACTCATTGGTTGATGGACAATCACAATTGGCAGGTGAATTATCAGCCAACAGCAACCTGAACGGGCAGGCTGCCAGCGTGATATTAAATGAGGTGATTAGCCGTAACCCCTCTTTCTTACTCGGGGAGCAAGAAATATTTGGTATGGCCGCCGACTATATACTGGCAAACCCTAACGGCATTACCTGTAATGGCTGTGGTTTTATCAATACAAATCAGGCATCACTGGTTGTTGGTAATCCACTGGTCGAAAATAGCGCGTTGCAGGGTTTCAGTACCTTGGATAACCAGATGGCCCTGAAGATCGGAAACAATGGCCTATCCCACAATGACGTGCTGAATTTGATTGCGCCTAAAATTAACAGTAATGGCCAGGTCATTGTCTCAAAAGCAATCAATATCACGACGGGGAATAACCAAGTTTCAGCCGATGGCCGCGTTTTGGCTTCACAACAGGAGAATATCGCTGCACTCGACAGCTACTATCTTGGCAGTATGCAGGCCGGACGTATTCGTATTCTGAATACCGCGGAAGGCAGTGGTGTTAATCTGCAAGGCAAAATGACCGCCAATGAAGGTATTGATATTGAATCCTACGGCGATGTGAAACTGGAAGCGGCAACCTTGAAAGGGGGGGATATTACTTTACAGGCTGATAACTTGCTGTCTCGGGGATTCCTGAATAAATCCGTTTCAGATACCCCCGGCAGTAATAAGTCCCAAGGTTATTTCAGTAGCGCTTATACCCAAAAAAAACAAATCAGTGAATCTGTTGCCCGTACTCAGTTGGAAGGCAAAAACATTACGCTGAATGCCAAACAACACAATCGTGTAGTAGCCACTGATATTGATGGGGATAATGTCACACTGACCGGCGCCGATCTTAAATTGGATGGGCAAGAACTCCACCAACTTGACAGAAGTACGAATAATCAACGGGAAGTATTCTGGCGATATGATGTCACCTATGAAACTGAAAAACATCAGCATGAAGGCAACACCATTAATGCTCGTCAAAACGTTCATCTGAAAGCCAATGAAGGTAATGCCGAAGTACTTGGCAGTAAAATCAATGCGGGCAATAAACTGACCGTATCTGCCGCAAAGGATGTGAAACTGGCAGGGCTGGTGGAATCAGAGGTGACCACAGAGAAGGGTTATAAAAAGAACCATTCTCTGTCACTGCAAACCGGTCACTGGAACAAGGTCAATACGGCTCAGAGAAGCGTCGGCAATGAATTGAAGGCAGGTGGTGATATAGGCATCGAAGCAGGCGGCAATGCCAACATTACGGGGACTCATATTCATTCCGGTAATAATCTGATTGTTTCTGCGGGACAGCAAGCCAATATTACCGTCCAATCCCTGGTTGATGACCAAGTCCTTGAGAAGGATAAAACCTATTGGGGCGGCATTGCTGGTGGCAGCAAGAAAGATAATCGTGATAAATCAGAAACTCACCATATTTCCGAAGTTACGGCGGGTGGGCATTTACTGCTGACTGGCATGAATGGTGTCACGATTACAGGCAGTAAAGTCAAAGCCGAGAAAGGGGCCTATGTTGAAGCCAATGATGGTCAATTAACGATCGACAATGCGGTCAGCCACACTTATAAAGAGGTGGATGAAAGAAAAGGAACGATCTTCAACATCACCAAAAATACCAATCAAGAACAGAATAAACAGCAGAAATCCTCCAGCAGTCATTTGGTTTCTGATACGGATCTGAAATTACTCAGCAATAAAGATATCAATGTGATTGGCAGTCTGGTGAAAAGCGCGAGTGAACTGCAACTGAACACATCGGGCAATATCAATATCCTGAATTATGGTGAGAAAAATCAGTATCAACAGGAGAAAACCAATCTTGACTGGCAGTATTACGCTAAGGAGGCAAAAGATAAGCAATACCGTGCAGGGGTAGGTTTCGTACATGTCCTTGATAAACAGCAAAACGAAAATATAACGCAACGACCATCAGAATTGAGCGGTGGTAATCTCACCGTAAATGCCGGCAAAAATGTCACCGTCACGGGTGCCAATTTAGTGACAACAAAAGGTGATGCAAAAATCACCGGAAACAACGTTTCTCTGCTGGCGGGTGAAGAGAGCGCTTCAACCTCAACGTCACAAGAAAAAGTCGATAGCAGCGTGTTTTTCACCGGTGGCATGGACAAATTCGGCAGCGGTGTTGAAGGTGCCTATAACAAAAATGGTCAGTCCCAGAATCGGACAACGGCAACAGTGACTAAAACGCAGGTCACCGGCAACCTTGACCTGAATGCAATGGGTGAATTGAAGCAACAGGGCACTGACCATCAAGTACAGGGCACTTATCAGGCTAATGCTGGCAGCATTAAAAATGTCGCGACGGCCAATACTGAATCCGGCTCTACCAGTCAATTACAGGTGGGAGGTGAAATCAGTGCTACAGCCGATTACAGTGCAACAACCCGCCCAATCGAAAAAACAGCCAAAGCCGCCTCAGACAAGAAGCTGGACACGGCCATTTCAAAAACAGGTTTGCCTAACGTAGGTATTGAACTGGAGATGAATGGCAACAGCCGTTACACCAATAACCAGAAATCCGATGCAGTGGTCACTTCCGTTAAAGCTGGCGATATCAAAGTGACAACAAATGGCGACGTTTACGATCAGGGCACGCAATATCAAGCCAATAAAGGCGGCGTATCACTGACCGCTGGCAGCCATACCAGTGAAGCGGCTGTAAACAGCCAGAACAGCCAATCTTCTGATACCACTGGCAATGCACGTCTCCGTGTTTACACCACCACAGGTGCAGATATTTCCGTCAACGGTAAAGGCAATGGCAGCTATAAGGAAACATCCAACAGCAATTCCAACGCAGTCACTGGCAGCATTAATGCCCAAAACGGTATTAATGTTCAGGTAACCAGAGATGCGCGTTACCAAGGCACATCAATGAATGCGGGCAAAGGTGCAACCAACGTTGGTGCTGGCGGAAATATCCAGTTCAATCAAGCCACCAACCGTAGCGAGCAAAAAAACAGCGGTTATAATGGGGAAATTTCCCTGACAGTAGGAACCAACCCGGATGGCAAGAATTTCGATGCCAGCCTCGGTGGCGGTTATAACACCAGCAATCAGAACAAAACCACGGCTCAGACCAGTGCTATTACTGGTGGACAAGGTGTAAACCTGAATGCGGGCAATAACGTGGCATTACAAGGCGCAAATGTATCCGGCAAACAGGTAGACTTAACTGCACAACGCGGGAAAATCGATCTGACTTCCGCTCAGGATACAGAGAATGCCCATGGCTGGAATGTCAGTGCTAAAGCTAAAGGAGGGTTCTCTTCCAAGGCCCGCAACAACGAAGGTGGTAACAGCGCAGCAAACAACACTGCCGGCGATAATTCTGCAACAGGCAATACCGCAGCCGCTGACCGTATCATCGACAATAAATATAACATTGGCGGTGAATTGAAATTCGGGGTCAACCGTCTGGATCAAACAACGCACCGTAACACCCAAATTTCTGGTGGCAATGTTACGTTGACCAGTGCAGGCGATACCTCACTCAAAGGCGCGAATGTGACAGCAGATCAAGTCACCGGTAAAGTCGGCGGTAATTTCAATGTTGAAAGCCTCAAAGACAGTACCCACAGATTGGATGCAGGACTGGATGCTGGCTTGGGTTATAGCAAAACGGTCAAAGGTGATAACCCGTCTAAACAGGCTGTTCCTACCGCAGCAGAAGGTTCATCAGGAAATACTGCTACAACTGAGACTGCCGCTGCCGATAACGCCAATGGTAAGGCTCCGAGTTTGAAAGACCAATTGACAGCCACGTTCAAAGGCTTTAATGGCAAACTCAAAGGCAATTACGATACGCTCGATCGCGAAACAGTCGGTAAACAAACAACGCTGAACGGTGCTCAAGGCGTTAACCTGGATATTTCTGGAACAACGTATTTAGTCGGCAGTAAAATTGACAGTACACAGGGGCCTGTCACTGTGAATACCCAGCAGATTAATCAGCAATCTGTAACGGGATACGATAAGAGCAGAAATTTGGGCGCTAACGTACCAGATTCTATCATCGGTCTGGCTACCACTGCACAAAAAGATATTTTCTCTGGCAAAGTGCCTTTTGTGAAAAATGAAAGCCACAACTCTGAACTTCCAACCGTCCGCAGCGAAGTTAAAGGTCGTCAATTAGATTGATCATCATGATCCACGATTGATCTTCAATACGGTAGCCAATCATTGGGCTACCGTATTTTTTCGCTTCCCTTCCCTTGTTGCCTTTTCCATTTTGCCTGTTACTCTTTTTTCCCATACCTATATAAAGAATGGATTTTAGCATCCCGTGTTTCAACCGCTATATATTTCAAGAAATATTGGTTTTATAAAATATATAACGAGTAATGATAGTCACAACCAAGATTTAAGAGGATTTAATGCCAACTTACCATAAAAACAGGGAACAATCCGGTATAGGGAAAATCTCCACACCATTAGCGAAAGGGCTACATAGCAGTAAAAAAGCGTTTTCCGTGACGATCCGCATTGGCAACGCTATCCGCCGTATTCCTTTTATTGCCCACTTGATCCGGGCGGCACAACGCTTCAACGATCGCATGGGTAGCCAGTTTGGTGCTGCGATTACCTACTTTTCCTTTCTCTCCCTGATTCCGATCCTGATGCTCTCTTTTGCCGTTGCAGGTTTTGTGCTGGCATCCAACCCGGACTTGCTGGCACGTTTGATCAATGGCATCGCCAATAGCATCAGTGATCCCACCCTCGCCAACACGTTAAAAAACAGTGTAGACACTGCGGTCAACCAAAGAACAACTGTCGGACTGACTGGTCTGGCAATCGCCCTCTATTCGGGTGTGAACTGGGTGGGAAATTTACGCGAAGCGATCCTCGCTCAATCCCGTGATATTTGGGAACGCAATCATGAAGATAAAGAGAAAATTTACTTTCAATACATTCGCGATTTTTTCTCTTTATTCGGCCTTCTTTTTGCGTTGGTGATGACGCTATCGCTGACTTCCATTTCAGGCTCCGCCCAAGCCACCATCGTCCATGCCCTCGGATTGGAAGGCATAGAATGGCTCCGCCCTGCATGGACATCAATTGGCATGACTATTTCCATTTCTGCCAATTATTTGTTATTCCTATGGATACTGTGGATCCTGCCGCGCCATCGGCCTGAAAGAAAAGCGTTGTTCAAAGGTACGTTAATGGCAGCCATTGGATTTGAGGTCATCAAATATATTATGACCATGATGCTGCCGCGCCTTGCCAGCTCTCCTTCTGGCGCTGCTTTCGGTTCCGTCATTGGTTTAATGGCATTCTTCTATTTCTTCGCCCGGCTGACGTTGTTTTGTGCCGCCTGGATTGCGACCGCAGAAGAGAAGAAACCAGAGCAATAGCCACATATCAAAAGTCAGACTGTTTTTTTGCTGTACCTACATTCCCGTATCAACGCGGGAATGCTTCATCAGAAGCATTTCATAACAAACCAAAAAAGGAGTCATTTTATGCCATTTGTGAACATCAAAATTACCCGCGAAGGCGCAACCGCTGAGCAGAAACAACAACTGATTGAAGGTGCAACCCAACTGCTGGTGGATGTACTTGGGAAAAACCCAGCCACGACTTTTGTGATCATTGATGAAGTGGAAACAGATAACTGGGGAATTGGGGGTAAGAACGTCACAGAGCTGAGGGCGGCAGCGAAAGCAGGGAAGAAGTAATAGATTGAATTAAAAGGATAAGAAAGAAAATCAGCCGGTCAGTTTGATTAGCTGATTTTTTTGTTACGGGATAGAGCTATGTTTAAAATATAAGTCATGATAGTTTTGTATTAGTAAGGACAAGTAAAGTTACATAAGTTCTACTGAAAGAAAGTGTATTTTTCCTTAATTTTTTCAGTTAGATAATATAATAAAGCTGAAAAAACCAACCCACCTATTGAAATAAACACATAGAGATATTTATTTTCAAAGTTTGTTAGCAATCCAAAATAAACAAGTGATATCAATGAAAGTGAACTAATACTTATAATAAAACTTTGCAATAAATATATCGCCAACTTTACCAAAAAATTAGAAAATTTTATAATTTTCATTTGTCTAATTCACTCACAAAATCATCAAAAATAGCATTGAATAGTTCGTTGTTTTTATTATAGTTTTCTAGCGCCCTAACGTATGGGTCCATCTTATTTTCCACAAGAAAATAAAGCAGATCCAAATTTCCTTCTCTCCTCAGTTTCATATATAACTCAGGGTTTCTTTCTGACAATTCTCTGGATGTATAGATTGCTCTAGAAACTGACGAACCTATACTAATCACACTAAGGACAGTAGTTGAACCAACGAATTTAGTCAACCATCTTGAACCAAAAATAGCCCCTAAGTGGCTACCAAAAATGACTTGTTTCCCAACCATACCCCCAAAAATACGCCCAACCTTTGTTTCAACCAATCGTCGTTTTTGTTCATCACTAAGTTTACTGAAATATTCTTCAAAAATGATCTGAATTACTCTTTCAATACTCTCCATTGAAAGCGTATTTTCTTTTACCATATTGGCAAAACGATACTTATCATTTTCATTTTCATGTCTATGTTCCGTATCTAAAAAATCATATCCTAAATAAAACATATCTACAGGAATATCTAATAACCCTGCTGCAAACCCGGTGAAGAATCCACTGTCATTATCAGTGATTGCCGAAACCATACCTTCGGCAATATCTTTAGCTCCATCCATCAGTAGACCCTTTCGTTCCAAAAACTATATGAACCTGTTGAGCAGGCTACATTATTCCAAGTAATATCTGTGTATTCTATTGAAATAATTTCTTGTGGTACCATATGATTGCTATTCAGAGAATGAGGATAATCAGATTTTAGACTAGCAATATGAGCTCCCCCTAACCTAATTTTATAAAAAAGCTCCAACCCTCCATTCTCATTAGTACGCCAAAAATTAAATAAACACTCTAATTTTTCATTGTCATTAATACTTTTCGCTAACAACGGAGATGATTTATCTATGGGTTTATTTATTATGACGGGATGATGAGAAACATTTTGATTCCTTAGCATAATATGCTGAAAACTATAAACAAATATTTCATCCGCATGCCCTTGTTGAGCTTTGTTACCTATTGAGGTTTTCTCTCCACAACCAGCAGAAATTATGCCTTGACTTTCACCATTTATTGTTAAATAAATCAAACTGGACATACCACCCCCGATATCTATTATTTTACATTGTAACTCTCAAAAAAACACATCTCACATACATCATTTTTAATACAAATAAAAACAACGTAGAACCAATTTATTTTAAAATTCCATCAAAATAAAATAGTTAATAAAACAAACGTGATAAAAATCACACATAAAAAACAGTGCAAACCCATTGTTACTTAGCTTTGACATCCCATCAATTACTTATTAAAAATAAAAACTTTAAGATTTAGCTCAAACTACCCAGCAACACCTCCACTAAAACGTGAATTTTGACAATCTCACTTATCATTTTATGTATTTCTTCTGGTTATTTAAAATAAGTGAAAAATTCATATAAATATAATAAGTGAAATTTTTTACCCCGTTTTTCAAATAATTATTTAAAACTTAATTAACGGTATTAAGTCACGCATTTTATTAATAATAGAGATATCTTCATCTGTTAATTTGTCTTGGCGGCCAATGTCAGCCAGCATCGAACCCAGTTTGACCCTGCTATCAGACTTTACAGATTCTTCAAGAATGGCACGCACTTCTGCTTCGGTACTGCGACCATGTAAAGCAGCACGTACCCGCAAGGCACGGTGTACTTCATCTGGAATATTCCTGACAGTCATCATTACCATTTTCAATACTCCCTATAATGAATTAAACCACCAAGAACAAATAACAAACAATCTGATTTTATAACGTCCAAGCTTCACATGACTGCTTCAAAAGAACCTAATAGAGTCGCCTCTTAAGGCTTCTCCGGCAATGGCCCCGGTCTCATAATCTGGTTAAAGCTATTTTTGAGTTGATTAACATCAACTGGTTCTTCGCCTTTTGGTTGCACCAGAATAAAAGAGATTTCTTGAGACAACATCTCTTTCAGTTTTTTATTCAGGAGCTGTGGTGTCAGTGACGATAAAAATACCTGTCTCAATCTCTGGAATTGTTCAGGGGCGATATCTATCACATTGTTTTGTTGTGATAACAGGCGTTGGTTAATCAAGATGTCAGTATCAGTACGCGCATACATCGCAAACAGTTGCTGGAGCTGAGCTTTCTTCTGGGCATAAAGTTCATCAAATTGCCCCTCCGGCAGCCCATTTTCACGCAATGATGACAACTGAGAAGCCAGATAAAGCGTGGATTCCATCAGCTTGTCTGAGGAGGCATCCAGATTTAATGAACAATTCGCACGCTGGTAAATCACCCGGCAATCCAGCCCCAATTTCATGTCATCCTGCTTTTCCTGAAGCCCCAATTGCAGATAACGGTAAAGCGCCTCACGGGCCAGATCATTCAGCCAATACTGAATCAGCGTCTGCGAATCGTTAATAGGCAGCCAATTCAGGTTCCAGGTTAAAGATAGGCGGTCTTGTTTGATTTTATCACTCACTACGCCAATCGTTGCCGCTTTCAGTGGCAATAATGTAGGGACAGGAACCGGTGTCTGTCGCTTTCCTTCCAATGGCGAAAATGTCTGGTTAATCCGTTCTGACAATAACCGCCTGTCAACATTTCCCGCAATGTACAGCGTCATCGCATCCGGCGTGTACCACTGATGATAGAAGTTTTCGACTTTTTTCACATCGACAGGCTTGGAGATCGGCAACCCGGGATCATGGTCTATCAGCGTCGAGCCTTGCAACCGCATACGCCATACCGGATCCTGGACATCAGGTGGAAAAGTTGTAACAGGATATTCCTCTTCTTTCGTGGCCTGTGCCAATGTTTCCGGTATAAATACAGCACCACCAGCAATATCAGAAAGCCATATCAGCGCATCTTGCAGTAACTCAGGGCGGTTATTCGGCAAGCTTAAGCTATAAAGGGTGAAATCGTATGAAACAATGGCAGGAGGGAAAGGGTTTTTGGTGTCAATCGCGTTATGCCAGAGGTTTTCAAGTTTTTGCGATGATAAATCTTTACTGCTGGATAAAACAACCTTCGGGATAAGGTAGGTATAACCCTGTTGATGGTTTTTTTCGACCAGTGAACCCGTTTTTACCAATAACCGTAACTGTATTCTGTCATTAGGCCGCTGTGGTGTTTGCAGGATTTGCCAGCTAAACCCATTTTCAAGTTTGCCTTGTTGCCAAGCCGGATCGGGCTGCAAGGTTTCTGCCTGAACCAAGCAAGTCGTCGCCAGAATTGTGCCACCAATAAGATATCCGATTTTGTTGCCCTGCATTATCACTTACCCCTACCTGTTTAGTTTTATCCTTCAAAACCTGAGACAATCAGAAATATCTAGATATTATCACCAAGGATTAGACCATTATTCATCTTGTAAGGTTTCATTTTGATGGTGTTTTCTGCTTATTAACCTGACGATTATAGCCTTTTACCAGTAACCCCAACTCATCATCCTGATGGCTTTTAGGGCAAGAGATAGGCTCTGGTGGCTGTTCTTCATTCAGTTCCCGCGCAATATCGCGTAGGGGATGGATGATAATGCGGTTCACACACCAGCTTATCGACACGGTAAGAATAAGTGCGAGCAATAAATAGGTTGTCAACATTAATGCAAGTGTATTTAAAGCAAAACGGTATACTCGGTTAGCATCGACTTGCAAAATGAGGCGTCCCTGAGGTTCTGCGGTTTTTGGCGAAACTCCATAAACATATAGCGGGATATTGACCTCAACAGGAATACCAAAAACCTGCTTTGCCAACTCAGGTATAGGACGATGAGTTGCAAAATCCAAACTCATCACCCGAACGTTATTAGGTAATACCACATCGGCCCGACCCAGAATGCCTGAGGTCTTTAGCCCAATCAGCAATGCCTTTGCTTTATTGAGATCTGAACTCAGTAGCGCTTCCGCCAAAGGAGTCTGGATTTGCACAGCCGCGTTATTAAGCTGGCTGATGTAATCCTCTTTCCGCTGCTGCAATAGATGAGATAGCTGGATAGTGATGAAAATGGCAATAGTCACCAAAGTGACTCCTGTCACTGCGGCCATTTGTTTAATAGTTAACGAACGTTTGACACGCAACTTCATCTTATCCAAACCGATAATTGTGAAAAGACTGGCTAGTACACCTTAATAATGTGACTGAGTATACTTGATTTTACTTGCGGTCGTCTTATTTTGATGAATTCAAAGTAGAAAAATGACCGGGGCATAACGATTGCACTCTTTCACGTACTGACATAACGTACTGCTACGTTTACCTGTTATACCACGGTCAGGTCAATTAGGTGGATGGTTTTTCATCCTGTTCGACCGCGAAACACGCGATCAGTTGTTCGCCATATTGCTTCAACTTAGGCTGGAATTGGTGACATGAGCTAAATGCACGACGGCAACGGGCCGCAAACGCACACCCCGGAGGTGGGTTCATCGGGCTTGGTAATTCTCCTGTCAGCTTAATACGCTCACGACGCAATTCAGGGTTCAGGCGAGGAGTTGCAGACAACAACGCCTGTGTATAAGGATGGCGCGGATTATTGAAAATCATATGCTTGCTGCCTTTTTCAACACAGCGCCCCAAATACATGACCATCACTTCATCTGCAATATGCTCAACGACCGAAAGATCGTGGGATATAAAAACGTAAGATAATCCCAAATCCTGCTGCAAGTCCATCATCAAGTTTAAAACCTGCGCCCTCACCGAAACATCCAGCGCAGAAACAGGTTCATCCGCAATCACAACATCAGGGTTTAACATCAGCCCACGAGCAATAGCAATACGTTGACGCTGACCACCCGAAAACATGTGTGGATAACGCGAATAATGTTCGTACTTTAATCCCACTTTCTCCATCATTTGCAAGACTTTTTCCTTGCGTTCAGATGCCGTAAGCGAAGTATTAATCAGCAGCGGCTCTTCCAGAATCTGCCCAACTTTTTTACGGGGATTCAAAGAGGAATAAGGGTTTTGGAATACGATTTGGATTTTCTGGCGACGCAGTTTCTCCGCTTCTTTATTTGGCACTAAGAGATCCTGTCCCAGATAATAAAGCTCCCCATCGGTCGGTTTTTCAATCATGGTCAGTAAGCGACCCAGCGTGGATTTTCCACATCCTGATTCCCCGACAACGGCCAGCGTTTTGCCTTTCTCCAGCTCAAATGAAACACCATCCAATGCCTTAACCATACGTTCAGGCGAGAATAAGCCCGTTTTCACCGGATAATATTTCTTCAGCTCAGTGGCTTTCAGCAAAGGCACTGTCACTGTTTCCCGTACATGATTTGCTTGTACATGGTTTCCATCTACGAGGTTTTCATCTACGAAGGTTTCATTTATATAGTTTTGTTGAGCTCTCATACTGTCGGCCTCCCCCCATCATCCAACGGCATATGACATTTAACCTGACGGCTCCCCACTGATTTCAGTGGAGGCTCCTCCTTACGGCAATGTTCATTGGCATAAGGACAACGAGGATTGAGCAGACACCCTGTCGGGCGATCATATTTTCCGGGAACAACACCGGGCAACGATGCTAAACGGGTTTTGTCTACCGCAAATTCTGGCAATGCACGCAATAATGCCTGTGTATAAGGATGGCGTGGTGCGCGGAAAATTTCTGTTGCTTTGCCAATTTCAACTACCTGCCCGGCATACATCACAATGATATGGTGGGCGGCTTCTGCAACTAACGCCAAATCATGTGTGATCAAGAGTAATGCCATGTTTTCCTGTTGCTGCAACTCCAGCAGCAATTCGATGATTTGTGCCTGAATCGTGACATCCAGTGCCGTCGTAGGTTCATCAGCAATCAGGAGCTTCGGGCGACAGGCGATAGCCATGGCTATCATCACGCGCTGACTCATCCCACCCGATAATTGGTGTGGATAAACCTCTAAACGGGAAGCCGGATCGGGAATACCCACTTGTGTTAAGAGATCGATTGCCCGCTGGTGCCGGGTTTTTTTATTACCGCCCTGATGGATTTTCAGCGCTTCCATGATCTGATAGCCGACGGTGTAGCACGGGTTAAGGCTGGTCATGGGGTCCTGAAAAATCATCGCCACATCAGCCCCCACTAACTGGCGCCGCTCTTTTTCTGAGATTTTAGTCAGATCGCGACCATCGAATTCCATTTTCTTAGCCGTAACCCTACCCGGATAATCGATCAGCCCCATAATTGCCAGTGAACTGACTGACTTACCTGAGCCTGATTCTCCGACAATCCCGACAACCTCTCCCTGCTCGATACTGTAGCTGATACGATCAACGGCGCGGAAAGGTGCATCTTCATCCCCGAAGTGCACCGATAATTGGTCTACATTCAACAATGCCATTTCACAATACCCCTACTGCTTGAGCTTAGGATCGAGTGCATCACGCAACCCGTCTCCCATCAGGTTAAACGCCAGTACCGTCAATAGAATTACCAGCCCCGGAAAGGTCACAACCCACCATGCACTCTGGGCAAATTGCAAAACATCCGCCAACATGGTTCCCCATTCTGGCGTCGGCGGTTGTGCCCCCATCCCCAGAAACCCTAAGGCAGCCATATCGAGAATGGCGTTTGAAAACCCTAATGACGCCTGCACAATTAACGGTGCAAGGCAGTTTGGCAGAATATTGATGAACATTTGTCGCATGGCTCCCGCGCCAGCCACTTGAGAGGCCGTCACGTAATCGCGGTTGACTTCAACCAATACGGCTGCCCTCGTTAAGCGGATATAATGAGGCAAGGCGACAAAAGTCAAAGCCAGTGACGCATTAACAATCGATGGGCCGAAGATCGCAACCAATACTAATGCCAGCAACAGGCTTGGCAAAGCCAGCATAATATCGACGATACGCATGATAGTGGTATCCACAATACCGCCGACATAACCCGCCAGTACTCCCAGCGTAATCCCCATCAGCAATGACATCACTACGACCAGACAGCCCACCAGCAATGAGAGCCGTGCGCCATACATCAGGCGGGATAAAATATCGCGACCAACATCATCTGTACCAAGGATAAACTGCCAGCTTCCACCTTCCTGCCATACCGGAGGGGTCAGTAAAGCATCACGAAACTGTTCTGCCGGTCCGTGTGGCGCCAATACACCCGCCAATAATGCAACCAGCAACATCAGGACAATATAAACAAGGCCGATCACCGCGCCTTTATTACGTTTAAAGTAATGCCAAAACTCCTGCATCGGCGTCATCAATTTTGGCGCACCCGATACCGCTGGCTCAGTTGTTTGAGTCATCATGTGCTCCTTATTTATTATGACGAATACGCGGATTGACAACGCCATACAGCAAATCAACCACCAGGTTGACCAAAATGATCATCGTCGCAGCCAGCAATACCCCACCCTGCACCACCGGATAGTCACGACGCTGCAAAGCATCAATCAACCAACGCCCCAATCCCGGCCACGAAAAAATAGTTTCGGTCAGAATTGCCCCCGCCAGCATAGTGCCCACTTGCAGGCCGATTACCGTCACCACCGGTAACAACGCGTTACGCAACGCATGAACGATAATGACACGGATACGACTCAAACCTTTTGCACGAGCAGTACGGATATAATCTTCACCCAACACTTCCAGCATGGAAGAACGGGTCATGCGCACAATCACCGCCAACGGGATCGTCCCCAGCACAATCGCTGGCAGAACGATGTGCATCACGGCATCAACAAAGTCCCCCTCTTCTCCCCAAATCAGCGTATCAATCAACATAAATCCCGTCAGGGGATTGCTGTCATCAAGAAATACGCTGTCGCTTATTCGGCCGGAAACAGGGGTGAGATCCCACTGGACGGAAACCAACATAATCAACATGATCCCCCACCAGAAAATTGGCATGGAGTAACCCGTCAGAGACAAACCAATCGCTGTGTGATCAAAAACAGAGCCACGTTTGACCGCTGCCAATACCCCGACAGGGATACCTACGGATATGGCAAATAACATGGCACAAATACCCAATTCGAAAGTCGCCTTAAACCGTGGAACAAATTCGTCCCACACCGGAATACGACTTTTCAGGGAAATCCCTAAATCACCATGCAGCACGCCATTGATATAATGAAGATATTGCTCCCAGAGAGGTTTATCCAACCCCATTTCAGCCATTAATTGGGCGTGTCGCTCAGCAGACATCCCCCGTTCTCCCGCCATAATCAGTACGGGATCTCCGGGGATCATATGCACGAAAGCGAACGTCAGCAGCGTAATACCAATAAACGTCGGGATCACTAATCCCAAACGTCGGAGGATAAATTGCAGCATATCCTGAATTCTCTTTTTAAAAACCAGTTACGGCTCTTAAGGCCGCTTGGTGTAATACACGAGTTTACTTGCCCATCAGAGAAGCGAAACCATCCCCGCAGAAAAATCTGGAGGATGGTTAATCGCAACAGCTCAATAGCAAGAATTATTTGAGATCAACGTTGTAAAAATGGTGCTTACCAAAAGAATCGACCACATAACCTTTCACTTCTTTACGGATAGGCTCATAAACTGTGGAGTGAGCAATGAGCAATGCGGGTACTTGCTCATGCATGATAACCTGCGCCTGTTTGTAAAGCTCCGTGCGCTTCTTGATATCAGCGGTTTCACGCGCAGGTAGGATAATGTCCTCAAATGGCTTGTAGCACCACTTGGAATAGTTGGAACCCCTTTCTTTGGCGGCACAGCTAAACAAAGTGCCGAAGAAGTTATCCGGATCACCATTATCACCCGTCCATCCAAAGAGAACAGTCATCGGTTCTCCATCTTTGGAACGCTTCAGGTATTCACCCCACTCATAACTGACTATTTTGGCTTTAACGCCAATTTTCGCCCAATCAGCCTGAATCATTTCCGCCATACGACGGGCATTCGGGTTATAGGGACGCTGCACCGGCATTGCCCATAGATCGGTTTCAAAACCATTCGGGAAGCCCGCTTCTTTCAGTAATTCCTTAGCCTTGGCAGGATCATAAGCATAATCCTTGATGTCATTGTTATAGCTCCATATCGTTGGCGGGATCAGGTTTTTCGCTTTCTGCCCCGCTCCCTGATAAACCGCTTCAATGATGGCATCTTTATTGACCGCCATTGCCAGCGCCTGACGGACTTTTTGGTTATCCATCGGTGGTTTGGTTTCATTAAAAGAGAGATAGCCGACATTCAGCCCCGCCTGTTCTTTCAGGACAATGTCTTTATCTTGTTTCATGCGAGCGATATCAGCAGGGTTTGGATAGGGCATCACCTGACATTCATTTTTCTGCAACTTGGCATAACGCACAGAAGCATCAGGGGTAATCGAAAATACCAAGCGGTCAATTTTCGCTGGCCCTTCCCAATAATCTTTAAATGCCTTGTAGAGAATGCGAGAATCTTTTTGGTATTGCATGAGTTGGAATGGGCCGGTACCAATCGGATTAAGGTCAACTTTCTCTGGTGTACCCGCTTTCATCATGACATCGGCATACTCTTTGGACATAATCGAAGCGAAATCCATCCCGATATCAGCCAGGAAAGGGGCTTCAGGGCGGGATAACACAAAGCGAACGGTGTAATCATCCACTTTTTCGACTTTACTGATGATGTTACCCAGATCCATGCCAATAAAGTATTCGTAACTGCCCCCTGAAACTTTATGGTACGGATGGTTTTTATCCTTCTGGCGCATGAAGGTAAAAATCACGTCATCTGCGTTGAAATCGCGTGTTGGCTTGAACGCCTTACTGCTGTGCCACTTCACACCCTTACGCAAATGGAAAGTGTAAGTTTTACCATCCTCACTCACATCCCAACGTTCAGCGAGACTAGGAATGAGCTCTGTTGTACCTATCTTAAAATCCACTAATCGGTTATAAATGGGTACTGAGCTAGCATCATAAGTTGTGCCAGAAGTGAATAACTGCGGGTTGAAGCCTTCAGGAGAGCCTTCAGAACAGTAAACCAACGTTTTTGCCTGAATACTGGCTGTGACAGCCAATGCGACAAAAGCGACTCCCAGTTTCAATAAACTGGACTGTTTTTTTTTGGAGATTGCCATTACTTGAACTCCGTTTGTGATGTTCATTGTGTCTTAGCCAGCCCAGAGTTTTCTTCCTTAATGCTACTGTCCCAGCTCGTTTTATTGTTTTTCGTTTATCAATTAAGCAATTGTTACGCCTGACGTCAACATAATCACACATAACGCCAGAAACATCAGAAGAACATAAAAGAAAAAAATTTTTAACAACAATGGTTAAAAAATATGACAGAAAGCACACAAAATAGGCAAATCTGCTATAAGTTAACCCAATAGAAAGAATTAATCTCTGGCGATTATAGTTTTGAATTTGTGACCAGTTACTTAAATAATGAGCAACAAAGCTTATAAAAAAGGCGGGAATACATAAGATACAAAGATGATCTACTCAAGAGAAATGATCAAAATACAAACAACTAAAGCAAACTTCCACACATTACTTGCTAAATTAACAGTTTTCACCATTAATTTGGCTTATTAACATAAAATCCATAGAGCAACATCATTATTCCTTTATTCTCATCTTTTTCTTTAATTATCAGTATAGTGATTACACGGGCAACTAAAATTCAATGCTGATTTTGATATGATCATGGAAAAAAATAATTTTATTCCTTTATCAATAACACATTCCCGTGCAGAGAAAGTGCAGGTGACTTACTACGCCATCATGGAGATCCATTTGACGGGATATTGTACAGTCTCAAATGGAAGGATTAACACTGGCTTCTGCCGACAGTGTCTTTTCGGAATATGGAATTCGATTAATTAATGCCAGACAGTAAGATAAATAAGAAAGTATGAAAAAAATTTACTTAATACATAAGAAAAAACCCCGTTCATAAGAACGGGGTTTCTGAATGCTGGTCGGCGAGAGAGGATTCGAACCTCCGACCCACTGGTCCCAAACCAGTTGCGCTACCAAGCTGCGCTACTCGCCGAAAACGAAGCGCATCTTACTGCCAGCGCTGCAAACCGTCAATACCTTTTTAAAGATAAGTGTTTATTTGATGATAATCCATCCAAAACACGCACGTTGTCACATCTTCGTCACATATTGCAGACAACAAAAAGCCCCGCTCTGATTGGCGAGGCTTTACGTTAAACCAATAAATCAGATATTACTGGAGCAATGAAATATCCGCTACACGCAAGAACAGATCGCGCAGTTCACTTAACAGCGTCAAGCGGTTGACCCTAACTTGGCTATCTTCATCCATGACCATCACGTTGTCGAAGAACGCATCCACCACTTCATGCAGAGAAGCCAATTCAACCAGCGCATCCTGATAGTTGCCTTCGGCAAACAAAGGGGCCAGTTTTTCTTTCAATACGACCAGATGTGTTGCCAGTTGGATCTCTTCTGCTGCTTTCAATACGGAAGCAAGAACCGCGTCATTCAACTGTTCTTCTGATTTTGCCAGAATGTTGGAAACACGTTTATTGGCAGCAGCGAGAGAAACCGCTTCATCCAGAGTACGGAAATGCGTAACCGCTTTCATGCGAGCATCAAAATCTGCCGGCTGAGTCGGACGACGCGCCAGTACCGCTTGAATGGTATCTACACTATAACCTTGCTCTTGATACCACGCGCGGAAACGACCGAGCATAAACTCAATAACATCAGTCACCACTTTTTCGTTGGTCAGCTTATCACCGTACAGACGCACCGCTTCTTCCGTCAAAGTCTGGAGGTCGAGAGGCAATTTTTTCTCAACGATAATGCGCAGAACACCCAGTGCCGCACGGCGCAGAGCAAACGGATCTTTATCCCCTTTCGGATGCTGACCAATACCGAAAATCCCTGCCAACGTATCCATTTTATCTGCAATGGCAACCGCACAGGAAACCCCGGTAGATGGCAATTTATCCCCCGAGAAACGCGGCTGATACTGTTCATTCAGTGCCAATGCAACATCTTCGGCTTCTCCGTCATGACGAGCATAGTGCATCCCCATGACGCCCTGCGTATCGGTGAACTCGAATACCATGTTGGTCATCAGGTCACATTTGGACAATAAGCCCGCGCGCGTCGCATGATTGACATCAGCACCGATTTTTTCAGCAATCCAGCCAGCCAGAGCCTGAATACGATCCGTTTTGTCACGCAGTGTGCCCAGTTGTTTCTGGAACAGTACAGTTTCCAAACGCGGCAGGTTATCTTCCAGACGCTGCTTACGGTCAGTCTTGAAGAAAAACTCTGCGTCTGCCAGACGTGGACGAACAACTTTTTCGTTACCTGAAATGATTTGCTGAGGATCAGAAGATTCAATATTGGTAACAAAAATAAAGTTCGCCATTAATTTGCCCGCTTTGTCATAAACCGGGAAATATTTCTGGTCGCCTTTCATGGTATAAACCAGCGCTTCCGCAGGAACTTCAAGGAATTTTTCTTCGAATTTCGCGGTCAGCACGACCGGCCATTCCACCAGAGAAGTCACTTCTTCCAGCAAACTGTCACTCAGATCAGCCACACCACCAAGCTGCATCGCTGCGTGCTCTGCATCACGCTTGATTATCGCCTTACGGGCTTCGTAATCGGCGATAACCCGGCCACGCTCCTGCAAAATAGCCGGATATTGTTCTGCCTGCTCGATGGAGAATTCCGCTTCACCCATAAAACGGTGACCACGAATAATGCGATCGGATTTGATACCCAGAATTTCGCCTTCGATTACTTCGCTGCCCAGCAGCAGAGTCACCGTATGCACCGGACGAACAAATTGAGTTTCTTTATCACCCCAGCGCATTAATTTAGGGATCGGCAATTTGCTCAGAGAGCTACTCACCATATCCGCCAGCAGCTCTTTTGCTTCACGGCCTTTGACCTGAGCGCGATAAAGCAGCCATTCCCCTTTGTCCGTAATCATGCGTTCAGCCTGATCAACGGTGATACCACAACCACGTGCCCAACCTTCCGCCGCTTTGGTGGGTTTGCCTTCCGCATCGAACGCCTGAGCAATCGCAGGGCCACGTTTTTCAACTTCGCGATCAGCCTGTGCCGCAGCTAGATTTTCCACTCTCAACGCCAAACGACGAGGAGCAGCAAACCAGCTAACTTCACCATGACCCAGATTGGCGTTTTTCAGTTCTGCTTCAAAATTGGCCGCAAAGGATTCAGCCAGTGAACGCAGCGCCTTTGGTGGCAGCTCTTCTGTGCCGATTTCCACAAGGAAAGTCTGTTGAGTCATGATGGCCTCTTATTTTTTGTTACACATAGGGAAGCCAAGCGCCTCACGGGAGGCATAATAAGCTTCAGCAACTGCTTTGGTCAGGGTACGGATGCGCAGGATATAGCGCTGACGTTCAGTCACAGAAATTGCTTTACGGGCATCCAGCAAGTTGAAGGTATGGCCGGCTTTTAGAATACGCTCATAAGCCGGCAGTGGCAGCGGAGTCTCCAGTGCCAGCAGTTCCTGTGCTTCTTTTTCGTATTGCTCAAAGCAGGTAAACAGGAAATCAACATCGGCGTGTTCAAAGTTGTAAGTAGACTGCTCAACTTCGTTCTGGTGGTAAATATCGCCATATGTGGTTTTACCCAGCGGGCCATCGCTCCATACCAAATCGTAAACACTGTCTACGCCCTGAATGTACATCGCCAGACGTTCCAGACCATAAGTAATCTCGCCGGTCACTGGCTTACACTCAAGACCGCCAACCTGCTGGAAGTAAGTAAACTGGGTCACTTCCATGCCGTTCAGCCAGACTTCCCAGCCCAAGCCCCAAGCACCTAAGGTTGGGTTCTCCCAGTTATCTTCAACAAAACGGATATCGTGAACGGTAGGATCAAGTCCCAGCTCTCTCAAGGAACCAAGATAAAGCTCCTGAATATTTTCCGGAGAGGGCTTGATGATAACCTGAAATTGATAGTAGTGCTGGAGGCGGTTCGGGTTTTCACCATAACGGCCGTCAGTTGGACGACGGGAAGGTTGCACATAAGCTGCTGCAATAGGTTCTGGCCCCAAAGCACGCAGACAGGTTATAGGATGAGAGGTCCCAGCGCCGACTTCCATATCCAGTGGTTGGACAATGGTACAGCCTTGACGCGCCCAGTAATCCTGTAATGTCAGGATGATTCCCTGAAAGGTTTTGGTATCAAACTTTTGCATGTTGAATCCGCACGCGATGCCTATGAATTTAAACGAAAGCAATCAGTATACCCTTTGACTGTAAGATATACAGCTCTGATCGCCTCTCAATTTTGCCGCAATATAAAAAAATCTTATTCAAGCCACTTTACTTGTATATTTATCCAGTTATTATTAGTGCAATTATTAATCACCACCTGAGGGGAAGTTCGATTCATGAACAAGGAAATGATTCGCTGCGGTTGGGTTACATCTGATCCTGAATATCTGGCCTATCATGACAATGAGTGGGGTAACCCACTGAAAGATAACAGGCAGCTTTTCGAACTGATTTGCCTTGAAGGGCAACAGGCGGGGTTATCATGGCTCACTATCCTGAAAAAACGGGAAGGTTATAGAAAGTGCTTCCATCAGTTTGATCCCGTCAAAATAGCCAAAATGGATGACACCGATGTCGAGCGGCTAATGCAGGAACCCGCTATTGTGCGTCACCGCGCCAAAATCAGTGCAATTATTCATAATGCCCGTGCTTATCTGCAAATGGCCGAACAAGGTGAAGATTTCAGCACATTTATCTGGCGCTTTGTCGACGATTCTCCCCAAGTTAATCACTGGAAAACGCTGGCAGACGTTCCTGTCAAAACCGTCACTTCCGATGCACTTTCCACGGCTCTGAAAAAACGGGGATTTAAGTTTATTGGTAGTACTACCTGCTATGCTTTTATGCAGGCGGCAGGTCTGGTAAACGATCACCTCGTCAATTGCCTGTGCCGGAAATCAGCGCACGAAAGATAGCAACAAAGATAGCAACATAGAATACCCATATTTCCCGTTGCACCCTAGTAATGAGCGGGGTATGGTGTCTTTTTCTCATACAAAAAACAGACGAAAACACCGTTATGAAATTTTCGCAATTCGGAAACAAATTTACGCAAGATTCGGGAATTACCCGTCTGATGAATGATTTGAACCAAGGTCTGAGAACACCTGGCGCAATTATGTTAGGAGGGGGTAATCCAGCACATATTCCTGAAATGGATGAGTATTTCCAACAAATATTGGCTGATATGGCGTCGAGCGGTCAATTGAGCGAGACCCTATGCAACTATGACGGGCCACAGGGGAAAAACACCCTGATAACAGCCTTGGCTCTGGAGTTACAAGAAAAACTCGGTTGGGAGATCCACCCACAAAATATTGCCCTGACCAACGGCAGCCAAAGTGCCTTTTTCTATCTGTTCAACTTATTGGCTGGTCGCGCTGAAGACGGTTCAATGAAGCGCGTTTTGTTTCCTCTTGCACCAGAATATATCGGTTATTCTGATTCGGGGCTGGATGAAGGGTTATTTGTCGCCAATAAACCCAATATAGAACTGTTACCTAACGGTCAATTCAAATACCACGTTGATTTCGACCACCTCAATATTTCTGAAGACATCAACCTGATTTGTGTTTCCCGCCCGACGAACCCAACGGGCAACGTTATCACCGACGAAGAATTACTGCGTTTGGATGGACTGGCTCAACAACATCAAATCCCTCTGTTGATCGACAATGCTTACGGTGTGCCATTCCCCGGTATTATCTTTAGTGAAGCGACCCCTCTGTGGAATCCAAATATCATTCTGTGCATGAGCCTGTCTAAGCTTGGCCTGCCGGGTTCCCGCTGCGGAATCATCATTGCCAATGAGAAAATCATCAATGCAGTCAGTAACATGAATGGCATTATCAGTCTGGCTCCGGGTGGCGTTGGGCCGGCTATCGCGCTGGAAATGATTAGGCGCAATGATCTGTTTCGCCTATCGCAAGAAGTCATTAAACCGTTTTATAAGCAGCGAGTTGACAACGTAATTGAAATCATTCGTCGCCATATACCGGAAGATCGTTGTCTTATCCATAAACCGGAAGGCGCAATATTCCTCTGGCTCTGGTTCAAAAACCTGCCAATCACGACAGAAGTGCTTTATCAACGGTTGAAAAAGAGAAACGTACTGATGGTGCCGGGGCATTTCTTCTTTCCGGGGCTGGAACATCACTGGCCTCATGCCCATCAATGTATGCGTATGAATTATGTGCCTGACGTGGAAAAAATCGAAGAAGGTATCCGCATTCTGTCCGAAGAGATAGAAATAGCCCATAAAGAAGCTGAAAGCTGAGTAACGCAGGAAACAGAAATACAATAAAAAAAAGCTCCCTCATTTAGGGGGGAGGGAGCAAGATGATAACGAGGACTTTTACCTGCGAACAGGACAGTAGTTATTAGAATCCCAATAGAATTCTTCACACACGATTAGGAAAGGAAAACAATCCTTGTTTATACACCTTCCCTGAACTGAGTATATTTAACCAGAAAAATATTTATATAATGGCTTGAATAAGCAGGGATTTTTTACTTTAAATCACCTCTACTATCTCAAATTAAGGCCAAATTTGAATGGTCAGTCCATATTCTGTGATCTAAAGCACACTTAATGAATTGAGTAAGTATACTTAAGTAGTTAGCATCGATTTAAGTCATAGTGCCCAGAAAATAACAGCCAAAATTTGGGGCGACATAATCCTTAAAAACATCGCCAATGGATAAACCGTCGCATACGACAACGAAGCTGCCCCGCTGTTACTGTGAATGGCATTGGCAAAAGCCAGCGCTGGGGGATCGGTCATTGACCCTGCCAACATCCCACACAAGCTAAGGTAATTCATTTTGGCAACAACGCGTGCCAGCAAGCTCACGATCAATAAGGGCACTATCGTTATCAATACCCCATAGCCTATCCATGCCAACCCTTCCCCATGCACCAGTGTATTAATGAAATTGCCACCGGATTTCAGCCCGACAACCGCAAGAAACATGACAATCCCCAATTCACGCAGTGCCAAATTCGCGCTGGGAGGCATAAACCAATAAAGTTTACCAATCGTGCCAATACGCCCCAAAATCAGTGCAATCACCAAAGGTCCACCTGCTAACCCAAGACGTAAGGCAGCGGGAAAACCAGGAATAAACAACGGAATGGAACCCAGTAAAATTCCCAACCCTATTCCAATAAATACGGGCAACATCTGAACTTGCTGGAGTTTTTGCTGCGAGTTACCCAATAGCCTTGTGACGGCTTCTACAGATTCAGGACGCCCGACAATATTCAGGATATCGCCAAACTGTAAGCTGGCATTATTACTGGCAACCAGTTCAATGCCTGCACGATTGAGACGAGTGACAACAACATCATATTTCTGTTTTAGGTTGAGCGACCCAATTCGTTGACTCAGTACCTCGTCATTCGTCACTACCACTCTGACCGATTGGAGAATGCTGTTTGAGGTAGACAACGACACATCAACTTCTTCCCCAATCACCAGCCGGACTTGGTTCAATTCTTCCCGCTGCCCTACCAGATAAAGCAAATCTCCATTCTGGATCACCGTTGTCGGCTGAGGCACCATCAATAATTCACCGCGTTTCAAGCGGGAGCACACAACGTCATCACTGTTAAGCAAGGGAATATCTTGCATCATTAACCCATCCAAATTCGGATTACGCACAGCAATATTCATTGTCTGGAGCATTTCCCGACTATGGTTGTTTTGGATATCAAACGCTTTGGCTTCCCGCTCAACACTAATTCTGAAAAAAAGACGTACCAGCCACATAACCAACAAAATACCGCAAATTCCCATTGGATAAGCCATGGCATAGCCCATGCCCATTTGACTGACAAGTGAAGGTTCTGACCCCAAATCCACCAGAATTTGCTGACCCGCTCCCAACGATGGGGTATTTGTCACTGCCCCGGAAAAAATCCCTAAAATAATCGGCAAAGGCACATCAAACAATTTATGAATAATAGCTGCAACCAAACCGCCAATAATGACAATCAGGAGAGCAAACCCATTTAATTTAAGGCCAGAAACCCGTAGGGAAGAAAAGAACCCCGGCCCGACCTGAATACCAATAGTATAAACAAATAGAATTAAGCCAAATTCCTGAATGAAGTGCAGCATGTCATTGCTGAGTGACAGCGAATATGTCTGGGCAAAATGGCCGACAATAATCCCACCAAACAAAACGCCGCCAATTCCAAGACCAACACCATATATTCGCCAATTACCTATCCATAACCCTAATGCGGCAGCCAGTGCCAACAAGCTCATTGTCAGTGCAATATCACTCATGACTCGCTTCCTTTACCAAAGGTTAACATTTGGGAAGTTTGTCGCTTTTCCCTTATGCTGTATAAATACCAACACTATTAATTAAATGTTGGCATGAATTAACAGGAAGGTATGTGTCTTAAACCACATATTACATGTTTTTTTCATCTTTATTGGCCACGTTTCATTCAGGGCGAGTTTTTATTTTCCAATGAGTCGTCCATACCTCATTATTCAATAAACATTGCACTAAATAGATTTTATTTATTGCTAACAAATTGGAGGGGATAAATATTTTCCCTTCCTGAAGGGCAGTTATAAAACAAAATTAAAATTTCCGTCACAAAAAATCATTAAATTTAATGACAAATGCTATAGCAAACTGAATATTACCTGACTATAGTAAATAGTATTAAGGGGTAAACTGTATTCAAGGTTTATCTTCATGCTTTGGAAAAGTGGCGTTAAAGAGCAAATAGTATTTAAACATTGGCAAATTAACTCATTGAGATCATGGAAACGATGAAAAACCGTAAGATGCTTCCATTATTATGTACCACATTGGGATTACTACTTGTCACAGGCTGTTCCAGCATTATGACACATAGTGGCCCCTATCAAGGTTATTATTCTGGAGCGAAAGCCAACATTGACATGTTAAAAGATGACAAAACCGGGTGGGTCATGAAACCTCTGGTCGCGATTGATCTTCCATTTTCTGCCTTTCTGGACACGTTCCTGCTTCCTTATGATTATGCCCGTTCCGATCAAAATAGCGCTGAGCAATCGCCTAAGCATCGTATCGAGCAACTGGAGGAAAATTCAACTTCTATGCTGTTAGATCCCAACATCGTGATTAATGGAATATAGATGCTATTTATTTTCCTTAATAACCATTAACCAGCAATGCGATTGCAATCATATTTGTTTCAACAAATGCCGGTTTCAACCACAAATATTTGTCGGTATCCATCGATATCACGCATAAAAGCAACATAGCGATCATTCGGTGATATCACTATTGCATCTGCGGAGGGAGCTTCGTCAGTACGCTCCGTCAAACGCCGCATTTCGCCATTCTGACTATCACAAAGCATGACACTATTGTCACAGACACAGGCAATAAACCACCCACGGCTATCCCAGCTAAATGCAGATTGTATGCTGTTATGACTGTGGGTTATCTGCATTGGCTCACCGCCCTTTGGGGAAATATGCCATAACTGGATAATTCCCTGTTCATCTTTCATCAGAAAACCGATTTTGCTGCCATCCGGCGATGACCTTAGCCAATGACGGGGCACATTCACAACACCCGGCCAACGTTTATCATGCGTGAAGGTCAAACGTCGCTGTTTCACCCCCGCTGGCGGAGCAGGTAATGTTGTTTCAGTTCCGGTCAAAGGCTGATGACCTGCAATGGCGTAATCGCCATCATTTTCAGGCAGATCAACAAGATAAATTTCAGCTATTTTTTCACCATTTTCGGCGCATGTATCCCCAATAAACGCCAATGCCCAGCGCTGCTGTTGACCATTATCTTTGAGATATCCCTGCTGCCCAATCCATCCCTCTTCATAAGCCCGATTAATATCATCACTTCCGGGACACGGGTGCGCGGTAGTCTGGCTAACAACAACTGAAAAATAGTTACCGTCATATTCTCTCGGATGTTTTTTTGCTGAAATAACGGCACTTAATGGAACTGCCACCGCAACATTACGTAAATCGAGAGCAGGATCTAATTCATGTATTACATGATCGTTATAGGTGAAACTCAAACGGCTGCCATCTGGACTGAAAACATGAACATGCGTACCGCCACGCAAAGCCCCCGCAGTATAAGGTGGGGTAATGTCCATCGCATCAATGTTAACCGCTATGTTCAGCAGAGTATCTGAGACAATCACACCACGACGATGGTGAAAGTCATACTGCCAATGTGCATCAGGTTTTTCTGGGCCATGAATAAAAGCATAACGAGTCGGCTCCTGAGGACTTACAGTCACCACACCGACATGAGCACCATTCTGTGCCTGATAGATAATTTCAGTCTGCCCGTTATCAACATGAATTTTTTCTATCGTTAAGCCTGTAAAAGATGCACCATCAGGGCGAACATCGTATACCAGCCATTGGCTATCAGGAGTCCAGATATTTATATTAGTTATCTGATGGCTACGATTGTCGCATGTAATCTGACGTTCCTTTAAAACCATTTTCCTGCCTTATCTTGCGAGGTTTCGGATAATAAAAACTAATTTTATTCAGCTTCAACTAAAAAATTTCAGTCGAGACGTTATTGTTTCAACAGTACTCTTTACCTCTACGTTATTCCAGTTGATTAAATTTATGCTACTCAGTGTCCTTTATATCATTGGTATTACGGCTGAAGCCATGACAGGCGCATTAGCCGCAGGTCGTCGAAAGATGGATGTATTCGGCGTTATCATTATTGCTTCCGTGACGGCCATCGGTGGTGGTACCGTTCGCGATATTATTCTGGGCCATTACCCTCTCGGCTGGGTAAAAAATCCAGAGTATATTGTGACCGTTGCTTGTGCTGCTGTGTTGACTATCTGGGTTGCGCCCATGATGAAACACCTACGCCGTTTATTTCTCATTCTTGATGCGATTGGTTTAATTGTCTTCTCCATCATTGGTGCACAAATTGCGTTGGAGATGCACTACAGTCCTATTATCGCCGCCATTGCTGCCGTAATTACCGGCGTTTTCGGCGGTGTACTGCGCGACATGTTCTGCAATACCATTCCGTTAGTATTTCAAAAAGAGATCTACGCAGGCGTCTCTTTTGCCGCCGCCTGGCTCTATATCGCCTTACTGCATACTCCACTGCATCCGAATAGCGTGATCCTGATTACACTGATTGCAGGATTAACAGCTCGGTTAATTGCTATCCGTTATCGCCTTGGTTTACCTATCTTCAATTATGATGGGTCAGACCACTAGCAACCACGAGTAAATAGTATCATTAGTAAATAGTTCATGGACGTTTGGGGCAACCCCTTTGCCCCTGCTTAATCCCCTTTCCGACCTAATTGCCCTCCTATTTAATCCCTTTTCCTACTGAATCCCCTGTAAAGCTAAAGTATGAATCAGCGCCTTAATCTCCGGGTGTTGTAGAAAAGCCGCGACCTTTTCTCTCTGTTTTGCCGTTAACGATTTTTTCCCATTCGGATGTAATAACGGCTCTTCCCACTGCCAACCCATTTTATCCGTAAAACGATTGGCATAAGGCAGACCGATGGCTTCACGCCATAATGAAAGTGGCTGTAACTTTGCCTGCTGGAATTGGGAAAAGAGCAATTCCGCACGCTTAACGCCAATATTCGGCACGCCCTCAAGTTGTTTTCTATCCAGCACCAACCAATCCGATAAGTTTGCCACCAATCCACTTTTTACCAGAGCAGACCACGTTCCTTGTCCAATGCCTTTCATTTTCAACTTTTCCCCAAGCCATGTCAGACGGGCAATAAGCTGTTGTTGACAATATTGTTGGTTCATATCATTCATATTGTTCGTCTGGTTTAACGCAAGGCAACTGAGAGAATGATAATTTTGTTCATCAGGCGGTCGGATATCAGAATGTTCCGCAATGCGCCACACCACCTTATCGAGTTTTGGGATACCATGCCCGGCCAGCGCCACCGTGATTTTATCGCCCGGATGAACATTCCACTGTTTCCAACGCCTGACAGATCCGATATTGACACGGCTGACTTGCCGATCATCTAACCTGACTGTCTCCAGTTCTAATACAACGGAGATTCTCCCTGTCCGACCTATCGTGAAATCAACATTTTTTACCGTTGTCATTTGCTGCCTTAATGGGTATTTCCATGCAATAGCCCAGCTGCTTGAGCCTGCTCGCCATTGTCGGCCTGTAGGTTCAACTTCCTGTCGCAAGACAACACCATCTGTAGCAAAAGGGAGAGGTTGCACAAAATAATCTTTCCACCTCTTTTCGGCCTCTTCTGCGGTAGCAACGGGGTGGCTATATTGTTGTGTAAGGGGAAATCCCATTGCTGCCAATCGTTCTAACTTGACCGACATTTCATTTGGCCCGTCCGGCCAGCCCCAGATAAAGACGCCTATTTGCTCAAGTTCCGGTGTCGGTATCTTTCGCATCATTAACCCCGCAACTTTGCTGCGTGCACCTTGACTGCCCGCAACAGATTGCTGGTGCTCCTCCTGCTGCCAAAAAAGCTCACCTTGCAATACCAAGCGTTCCGGTGCATTTTTTATCTGCTTAGGGATACTGGAAATAAATGGGCTTTTATCCATCCAGTCTGTTCCTTCTATGCCATCCCCACGGCTGATTAATCGCACTAAGTCGCCTTTTTCGTAAACCAGAGTAACCGCAACCCCATCGACTTTGGGTTGCAGCCAAACCCCTTCTCTCCCCTGCAACCACTGGCGAATCTTGTGTAATTCTTTCAGCTTATTTAAACCTGTGTGCTGGACAGGATGAGGCTGTTTTTCCTCTTGTAAACCGGCGGCCGTGGGAGTTCTGATCGTGGGAGTTCTGATCGTGGAAGTACTAAAAGCAGAAACAGTAAGAGAGTTGTCCGTTACCTGATTTAAACAACCCTGCCAAAATGCGAGGGTTTCCAGTAATTGATCATAAATTTCATCATCTATTTCACTCACACCCTTTTGGCGATAGAGATAATCCCATTTCGCCACCTGCTGTGTCAGATGTTCTATTTCAAGTTGCAGCTTTTCTTGTGGCCACTTTTTTTCCTGTGCCCATCTTTTTTCTTGTGCCCATACCGCGCAATCTGCCTGAGTGGCAAATGCCATAGGCGTGCTAAATAGTAGTATCCCTACTGTTATGAAAAAATTGATAAGAAAGTTAAGCATCCTTGCTCCATAGATTCCTGAAAACGAACAAAGAATAAAAAACAGGATGATTTTTACCAAGATGGAAAAGACAGGTTTGCGAAGCATTCCGAAAAATAAATATCTAATTTCTGCAACCATTTATTTTTTCTGAAATTGTTCCGCAAAATTAACTCGTAACATCAGTTTGTTAAGAAAAAATTTTGTTGAAATGTCCGTTGGCATGTATTGTAACGCTGCATGGATTGACGTATCCGTGTATACTATGTGGGATTTTATATTCCTGCGCTTGCATTTATTTATACCCAATCAGTCAAGAATTCATCATGAACCAAGGAACGTTATATATTGTTTCTGCGCCGAGTGGAGCAGGCAAATCAAGCCTTATTCAGGCCTTATTAAAAACTCAGCCTTTGTATGACACTCAGGTTTCTGTTTCACATACGACGCGCCAAGCTCGTTCAGGCGAAAATCATGGTGAACATTATTTTTTCGTCGCAGTAGATGAATTCCAAAATATGATCACGCATGATGAATTTTTGGAATATGCCTGTGTTTTCGGTAACTATTACGGAACATCCCGAAAAGTCATCAAGGAGACACTCGCCAGCGGGGTTGATGTTTTTCTTGATATTGACTGGCAAGGTGCACAGCAAATCCGTCAGAAAATGCCCGCCGCCCGCAGCGTTTTCATTCTTCCGCCTTCTAAGGAAGAGTTGCTCCGTCGCTTACGGGGACGTGGTCAGGACAGCGAAGAAGTTATTGCCAAGCGAATGGCTCAAGCTGTCGCGGAGATGGAACATTACAACGAATATGATTACGTCATCATCAACGATGATTTCAATACGGCACTCGCCGATTTACAATCTGTTATTCGTTCTGAGCGTCTACGATTAGATCGTCAGGCGCAGCGGCATGATGCCTTAATCAGCAAATTATTGGCAGACTGAACCAAGTTTCAGTATTATGCCCAGTCATTTATTTATCTGTGGAGTAGCACACATATGGCACGCGTAACTGTTCAAGACGCAGTAGAAAAAATTGGTAACCGTTTTGACCTGGTGTTGGTCGCTGCTCGCCGAGCACGCCAATTGCAAGCAGGCGGCAAAGATCCTCTCGTTCCAGAAGAAAACGACAAGATGACTGTTATCGCTCTGCGTGAAATCGAGCAAGGCCTTATCAACAATAAAATTCTTGATGTTCGTGAGCGTCAGGAACAGCAAGAACAAGAAGCCGCAGAAATCAAAGCCGTTTCTGCCATCGCTGAAGGTCGTCGTTAATTTTACGGTAGGTCTGCCTTGTATCTGTTTGAAAGCCTGAATCAGCTGGTTCTGAAATATTTGCCTGAAGATCAAATCGATCTGCTAAAACAGGCCTATGTTGTTGCACGGGATGCCCACGAAGGGCAAACCCGTTCCAGCGGTGAACCATACATTACTCATCCTGTCGCTGTTTCCTGTATTTTGGCCGAAATGCGCCTTGACCATGAAACACTCATGGCAGCACTTCTGCACGATGTTATTGAAGATACGCCAACGACGTTTCAGGATATAGAACAGTTATTTGGCACGGCCGTCGCCGGATTGGTGGAAGGGGTATCCAAACTGGATAAACTGAACTTCCGAGACAAAAAGGAAGCTCAGGCCGAAAACTTCCGCAAAATGATCATGGCAATGGTGCAGGACATCCGCGTCATTTTGATCAAGCTGGCAGACCGCACACACAATATGCGGACCCTTGGCTCCCTGCGTCCCGATAAACGGCGGCGCATTGCGAGGGAAACGCTGGAAATTTATAGCCCTTTGGCCCACCGTCTGGGGATCCATCACCTGAAAACGGAGCTGGAAGAGCTTGGGTTTGAAGCCTTGTATCCCAACCGTTACCGCGTCATTAAAGAGGTCGTCAAAGCCGCCCGCGGTAATCGTAAGGAGATGATCCAAAAAATCTTGTCGGAAATTGAAGGCAGGTTAACGGATGCTGGCATTGAGTGTACTGTCAGTGGTCGCGAGAAACATCTCTACTCCATCTATCGTAAGATGCACCTGAAAGAACAGCGTTTCCATTCCATCATGGATATTTACGCTTTTCGGGTCATCGTCAATAATCTTGATACCTGCTACCGCGTACTGGGGCAAATGCACAGCTTATATAAGCCCCGCCCCGGCAGAGTAAAAGATTATATTGCAATCCCTAAGGCCAACGGCTACCAATCTCTGCATACTTCTCTTATTGGCCCGCATGGGGTTCCTGTTGAAGTCCAGATTCGTACTGAAGATATGGATCAAATGGCGGAAATGGGGGTTGCGGCACACTGGGCTTATAAAGAGCAGGGAGAATCCGGTACAACCGCACAAGTCCGTGCTCAACGCTGGATGCAAAGCTTGTTGGAGCTTCAACAAAGTGCCGGCAGTTCTTTTGAGTTTATTGAAAGCGTGAAATCTGATTTGTTCCCCGATGAGATTTACGTTTTTACCCCTGAAGGGCGAATTGTTGAATTACCCGCAGGAGCGACTCCTGTCGATTTTGCCTATGCCGTCCATACAGATATCGGCCATGCCTGCGTAGGCGCACGTGTTGATCGTCTGCCATATCCTCTTTCACAGACGCTGAGCAGTGGGCAAACTGTCGAAATCATCACAGCACCCGGTGCACGTCCCAATGCTGCATGGCTGAACTTTGTCGTCAGTTCCAAGGCACGCGCTAAAATCCGCCAGTTACTGAAAAATCTGAAACGGGATGATTCTGTTGGGCTCGGTCGCCGTTTGCTCAACCATGCACTGGGTAACGGAACAAAAATCACCGACATACCACAGGAAAATATCGACAAAGAGCTGGCAAGAATGAAGCTTGCAACTTTGGATGATTTACTGGCGGAGATCGGGTTGGGCAATGCCATGAGTGTGGTTGTCGCTCGTAATTTATTACTCGGCACATCGGATAAAGAGTCAAACAACAACGGCAATACGGCTCGTAAGCTACCTATCAAAGGCGCTGATGGCATCCTGATTACCTTTGCTAAATGTTGTCGCCCAATTCCGGGTGACCCGATTATCGCTCACATCAGCCCGGGAAAAGGGTTAGTAATCCATCACGAATCCTGCCGCAATATCCGTGGATATCAGAAAGAACCGGAAAAATTCATGCACGTAGAGTGGGATAAAGATATCAATAGCGATTTTATTGCCGAAATTAAAGTTGATATGTTTAACCATCAAGGCGCTCTGGCAAATCTGACCGCTGCTATCAATGATGCAAACTCCAGCATTCAAAGCATGAATACAGAGGAAAAAGATGGCCGCGTTTATTGTGCTTTCATCAGGCTGACGACCAAAGACCGTATCCAGTTGGCAAATATCATGCGTAAGATACGTGTAATGCCAGATGTAATGCGAGTCAGCCGTAATCGAAACTAGAGGTTATGAATCCTAAACGTTACGCTCGCATTTGCCAGATGATGGCAATGCGTCAACCTGACCTGACGATTTGTTTAGAAGAAGTTCACAAACCCCATAACGTGTCCGCTGTTATCCGTACTGCGGATGCGGTTGGCATCCACCAAATCCATGCCATTTGGCCCACAGAGCAATTAAGAACCCAGCTCGCTTCTGCGGCGGGCAGCAACAGTTGGGTTCAAGTCAAGACACATTCCACTGTCGAGCAAGCCATTCAGCAATTTAAATCCGATGGTATGCAAGTGCTGGCAACTCATCTTTCTGATAAAGCCGTCGATTTCCGCCAAATTGATTACACTAAACCTACCTGCATTATTATGGGGCAGGAAAAAAAAGGTATTTCAAAACAGGCTATCGCGTTGGCAGATCATGACATTATTATCCCGATGGCAGGCATGGTGCAGTCACTGAATGTTTCCGTCGCATCTGCCTTGATCCTGTATGAAGCGCAACGGCAACGCCAACTGGCGGGCATGTATCAGAGAGAAGAAAGCACACTGCCCGAAGAGGAACAGCAAAAACTGCTGTTCGAAGGAGGATATCCCGTTTTGGCTGTGGTTTCCCGGCGCAAGGGTCTGGAACAACCATTGATTGATAAACAAGGGCAAATCATCGCAAGTGAATCGTGGTGGGCAGCAATGCAGGCAACGGCTGTACCCTCTATACCCAATGGATTTCAAGATGCAGCGCGGCAGCAAGGAAATGAGTCCCCGGGAGCATAGCTCACTATGTGACTGGGGTGAATGAGCGCAGCCAACAAAGCGGTAACTTGAAAGACGACAGGTATACAAGGAAATAACTCACACCGACGGAGACATCACATGAAAGGCCAACTACTTGATGCCATCCCCTTAACCACTTTGCATGGTGTTGGAGCCAATCAGGTCACTAAGCTCGCCAAATTAGGGTTGGTCAATCTACAGGATTTACTGCTACACCTTCCCCTGCGTTATGAAGATCAAACCCGTCTGTACACTATTAATGAGTTACTACCTGGCATTTATGCTACGGTAACGGGTAAGGTATTACATTCCAATGTCGTTTTTGGACGCCGGCGTATCATGACCTGCCAAATCAGTGATGGCACCGGCATATTGACCCTGCGTTTCTTCAATTTCACCGCCGCCATGAAAAATAATCTGGCCGAAGGAAAGCACGTGGTTGCCTATGGTGAAATTCGTCGTGGGAATCAAGGGCCGGAGATCATTCATCCTGAATATAAGATTCAGCAACACGCCAATCGTGTTCAGTTGCAAGATACATTAACGCCCATCTATCCCACAACAGAAGGGGTGCGCCAAACAGCACTGCGCAAGTTGATCGATCAGGCATTAGAGATATTGAAGACCTGTGCCATTAATGAATTGCTGCCGGAAGAATTCAGCCGGAAGATGATCAGCCTGCCCGATGCGTTGTATACGTTGCATCGTCCTCCACCGGATATCTCCCTGACTGATTTGGAGAATGGCCGACATCCGGCTCAACGCAGGTTAATTCTGGAAGAGTTGCTGGCACATCATTTAAGTATGCTGGCAGTCAGGGCTGGAACTCAGCGCTTTCACGCCCAGCCGCTCACAGCGGATAATTCACTGAAACAACAGCTTCTCAGCCAATTGCCGTTCTCACCCACTGGGGCACAAGCCCGGGTCGTTGCAGAGATAGAGCACGATCTGGAAAAAAACGTTCCCATGATGCGTTTGATACAAGGCGATGTAGGATCGGGAAAAACACTGGTGGCGGCTTTGGCCGCCGTTCGCGCCATTGTTCACGGCAAGCAGGTTGCGTTAATGGCACCCACGGAACTGCTGGCAGAACAACATGCCAATACTTTCCGCCAATGGCTTGAACCCCTCGGTATTCAAGCCGGCTGGCTGGCGGGCAAGCAGAAAGGCAAGGCGCGTCAGGCACAGCAAGAGGCGATTGCAAGTGGTCAAGTCAGCATGGTTGTTGGTACTCACGCCATGTTTCAGGAGCAAGTTAAGTTCGCGGGATTGGCACTGGTCATCATTGATGAACAGCACCGGTTTGGCGTTCATCAACGCCTTGCATTATGGGAAAAAGGCCGCGAGCAGGGCTTCCACCCTCATCAGTTGATCATGACCGCAACCCCTATTCCACGCACTTTGGCAATGACTGCCTATGCGGATCTGGATACATCCATTATTGACGAACTCCCGCCAGGGCGAACGCCTGTAACAACAGTTGCCATTCCTGATACCCGCCGAAACGACATTATCCAACGCATAAAAAGCGCCTGTCTGGATGAAGGACGCCAAGCTTACTGGGTATGTACGCTGATTGAAGATTCTGACGTTTTGGAAGCACAAGCAGCACAAGCAACCAGTGAAGAACTGGCACAGGCATTACCGGAACTGAAAATTGGCTTGGTGCATGGGCGAATGAAACCCGCAGAAAAACAAAACATCATGGCATCTTTCAAACAGGGGGAATTGCAATTGCTGGTTGCCACTACCGTCATTGAAGTCGGTGTTGATGTGCCGAATGCCAGCCTGATGATCATCGACAACCCCGAACGTTTGGGATTGGCTCAATTACATCAGCTTCGTGGGCGTGTCGGGCGTGGAGCCGTTGCTTCACACTGTGTTCTGCTCTATAAAACCCCACTGACCAACACGGCCAAAATACGCCTGCAAGTTTTACGGGATAGTAATGATGGTTTTGTGATTGCCCAGAAAGACTTAGAAATTCGGGGGCCGGGTGAATTACTCGGTACGCGCCAAACGGGTAATGCTGAATTCAGAATCGCAGATTTATTGCGGGATCAAAATATGTTGCCTGAAGTTCAACGCATTGCCCGTTATATCCACCAGCACTACCCTGAACATGCTAAAGCGTTAATTGAACGCTGGCTGCCGGATCGCTCACAATACAGCCATGCCTAATGTAATTCATCCAATAAACAGTAAAAAAATGCCGCTGAATATATTTCAGCGGCATATTTTAGCCAAAATATCAGGCCATATCACAAACGTGTCAAATTAACCTGCAACAGATGGGAACACCGGTAACAACAGATACATTTTGATAACAGCAGCGTTAACGATATCGATAAAGAATGCCCCAACCATCGGCACAAGCAAAAATGCCACGTGAGATGGCCCAAAACGGTCAGTAATCGCCTGCATATTCGCGATAGCCGTTGGCGTTGCACCCAAGCCAAAACCACAGTGACCCGCTGACAATACTGCTGCATCATAATTCTTACCCATCACTCGATAAGTGACGAAAACAGCGTACAAAGCCATAACTACCGCCTGTACAGAGAGAATAATCAGCATCGGCAGTGCAAGGGAAGCCAACTGCCACAGTTTCAGACTCATTAGCGCCATAGCAAGGAACAGTGACAAACTCACGTTACCCAATACGGAAACCGCTCGGTCAAATACCCGATAAAAACCAAGTAATGACAGGCCATTACTGAGTATCACCCCAACAAACAGCACACACACAAACGTCGGCATTTCAAAGGCGGTATTTTGCAACTGTTTTTCAATAAAACTGCCCGCCAATAAGCAAATGGAAATCATGGCAATGGTTTCCAGCATCACTAATGGCGTGATAAGCCGGCCAGTATAGGGTTTCTCAAACGCCGTCGGGAGTTCGGTATCTTCTGTACCCAAACCCGGCGTTTTGGTATTTCTCACCAGAAAACGAGCAACCGGGCCACCGATCAAACCGCCCAAAACCAGGCCGAATGTCGCACAAGCCATGGCGACTTCCGTCGCATTCTCAAAACCATAACGCTCTGTAAACAATTTACTCCACGCAGCACCGGTTCCGTGTCCGCCAGACAGTGTAATGGAACCCGCCAGCAGCCCCATAAGTGGGTCAAGGCCAAGCATTTTCGCCAAGGCAATGCCCACGGTGTTTTGCACCAATAACAGGCCAACAACCACGAAGACAAAAATAATCAGATATTTTCCGCCTGCTTTCAGGCTGGCAAGGTTAGCGTTCAAGCCAATCGTGGCAAAAAACGTCAACATAAGGGGAACGGTGAGGGATGAATCAAAACTGACTTCCCAACCTGTGAGTTGTTTAACCACCAGTAGTACTAAGGCGACCAATAACCCACCTGCGACCGGCTCAGGGATGGTATATTTCCCAAGGAATGGGACTAATTGTACGAGTTTTCTTCCTAGTAACAAAACAAGTGTGGCAGCAACAAGCGTGCCATAAATATCCAGATGATACATTTATGTACCCCATCTATTGTTAAAATTATGTGAACTTAATGTGACGTTATAATCATCCTATAAAAACGCCAAGAGCAGGTAAGGGTTGGATTAGAAAGAAAATTATTAATAAACACAAGTTAAAATATTTAAAAATGTGACGAAATTAAGCCGTATCTCACAATGAAAACTTTAGGCAAACGATTGCTTTCATAGTGAAGATCATTAAAATGCGTTTCTTTGTCCCTCTGGAATTTCACTACATGGTCAATTTAACCCGTGAAGCCAACCCATCAGAAGTTCCCAACAATTCGGTTCCCAATACGTCAGATAATGAACTGCTCTATCGCCTTGAGGATAAGCCTCCTCTCCCGCATGCCTTATTTGCGGCATGCCAACATTTGCTGGCGATGTTTGTCGCGGTTATCACTCCAGCGATATTGATTTGTCAGGCGCTTGGGCTTCCTGAGCAGGATACGCAGCGCATCATCAGCATGTCCCTGTTTGCCTCAGGTTTGGCATCACTTATTCAAATTCGCTCTTGGGGACCAATTGGTTCTGGTTTGCTTTCAATTCAGGGCACCAGTTTTAACTTTGTTGCCCCACTTATCATGGGTGGTATGGCGCTGAAAAACGGAGGGGCAGATGTCCCAACGATGATGGCAACCCTGTTCGGTACATTGATGGTTGCTTCAATGACCGAAGTTCTGCTATCCCGTGTACTCCATCTGGCAAGAAGGATCATTACACCGCTGGTGTCCGGTATTGTGGTAATGATTATCGGTTTGTCTCTGATCCAAGTCGGATTAACCTCGATTGGTGGTGGTTACTCTGCCATCCAAAACGGCACATTTGGCGCTCCCGGGAATCTGCTGTTAGCAGGTATTGTCCTTGCCGTTATCGTACTGCTAAACCGCCAGAGTAACCCTTACCTGCGCGTCGCGTCTCTGGTTATTGCCATGGCCATAGGTTATCTGGTGGCTTGGTACATGGATATGCTACCTCTTTCGAAATCAACGGAAGATACATCAATCGTGACAGTTCCTTCACCACTCTACTATGGCCTGTCTTTTGACTGGAATCTGCTGAATTGCGTCCATGTTGATTCTGTTGGGATTGTTCCCTTCGGTGGCAGGTTTTGTGCAACATATCCCCGAACCTGTCTTGGGAGGAGCGACGATTGTTATGTTTGGCACCATCGCCGCCTCTGGCGTCAGAATCGTTTCCCGTGAGCCACTGAACCGCCGTGCGATTATGATCATCGCATTGTCACTGGCTGTAGGTTTAGGCGTCTCTCAACAACCGTTGATTTTGCAGTTTGCCCCCGACTGGGTGAAAAACCTGCTCTCTTCGGGTATTGCGGCAGGTGGCCTGACCGCCATCTTGCTGAACCTGATTTTTCCTCAAGAAAAATAGTCGGTAAGTTTGGATGCTTATTGTGTCCCTCCCGCTGTAATCGCGGGAGTTTTTTTGCATTCATTTTGCGTAGTTATTCGCAATATCTTTACTCACTTACCCAAAAGTACACCAAATCATATTTTTATCAGTGCCAGCTATTGAGTGCCTATCCATTTTGCGGCATAAAAGGATTTCGATTAGGAGGACATGCTGAGGTGCATTCATGAAGTGGTTAGGGAAATTTTTTGTCACACTTATATTGTTGCTGATTTTAGCAATGATAGTTATCTATGTTGCTATTCAAACCCACTGGGGAGCTAAACAGTTAAGTCAGTGGCTCAGCAAGCAAGGACATTACCAAATCAGCATTGCGGGCATTAGCCATAGTTGGCGGCAACCTGCCACCCTGACATTAAGCCATGCGGATATCAGTGATAAGCAGAGTCCCTTTTCACTCAGTGCCAAAACTATCAACCTTGATTTTAAATGGCAGGATCTGCTGACATCCCAGAACCTTCATCGTCTGACACTGCAACAGGGAACCCTGATATTATTATCAGGAAGAGCGTCAGAAAACCAATTTCCTCTTCCGTTACAAGCTGATATTTTGCAACTGAACCAGATGAATGTTCAGTTAAACAATCCGAATACTGGCATTCAAGGAAAAAATATTACCGGTGGCATTACACCTTGGGTCCCTACTGCGGAAAACCCGTTTGGTCACGGGAAATATCAATTCAGCGCCTCTGAAATCCGTTTAAATGATATTCCGGTTGAAAATGTCATTATGCAAGGCGGTTATCAGGATAAAATCCTGACTGTCGATGCGTTTGGCGCAACATTTCTACAGGGTGCTATTTCTGGTGACGGTCAGCGGTTGCCGGACGGCAGTTGGAAATTGAACAATATCCTTATCAGCGACATTCGCTGGCAATCGCCGATGGCACTGAGTACATTGAAGGAAAAAATCAGCCATCTTCCCGCTATTTACGTTAAAGACCTCAATATCACCAATGCCAAGATGCAAGGCGCAAACTGGTCAGTCGATTATTTAGATGGCACCGTCAAAAATTTGGGGCTGGTTAATGGCAGTTGGGATGCTGAAGATGGGTTGATTGATTTTAATGCGATGAACATGGCATTCAATAACGCACAGTTCAGCGACACGCTTGGGAAACTCCGTTTTTCTGATGATATTTTTACCATTGCTCACCTGACAACCCATTATCAAAAGGGATTGTTTAATATCCAGTCTCAATGGGATCGCAAAAACCGCCAACTGACTATCAAGAATAGCGCTGTAACCGGGTTACTTTATATTCTGCCAGAGGAATGGCTCAACAATTTCAAAAAAACCGCACCAGAATGGATTTCAGGACTGCAATTAAATGACATTACCATCAATAATACTTTGCTGATTGATGGTAATCCCGGTTTTCCGTTCCAGTTAACCACCCTTTCAGGCCATATTGATACGATGGATATTTTGAAAAATGGCAACTGGGGACTATGGAATGGTAAGGCCTATCTGCAAGCCACCGGAGGAACATTCAACAAAATTGAGATTGTACGTCCTTATCTGCAACTGCACGCTACAGATGGTAAGGTCACTATTGATAAATTAGATGCCTTCACAGGTGATGGGTTGCTAAAAATGACCGGAACCGTTGAACAACACCCTGCCCAAATCCCTTTTAATCTCAATTTCACAGGAATGAATGCGGATTTGAATATCCTGCCACAATGGGGTTGGATACCGCTCAATATCCAAGGAGAAGGAAATTTCTCACTGGCGATTACTGGTGACTTCTCTGCTGATGATATTAAAGGAACAATCAATGGCACATTGAATGCCGAAAATAAATCATCAGACAAAGAGTCACAGTCTATTGAGCAAGGTTTGATTTCAACGAGTCGCTGTCCCCCTACAACAACACATTCTCCTGTAGAAAGCCCGGATGCTGGGCACGCTACAGCGGACAATCACTCTGCAATTGAGAGCCAAATCTGCGCGAAAATCAAGCTGTAGCAAAACGCTCGGGTGGCATAACAATATAAGTGCCGGTGAATACGCTACCCACTCCGTGTTCACCGCTAACCTGCACTTCCAGTGTTACACGTGCTTTATTGCCCCGGGCAAGGCGGGCCAGATCACCACTCATGTTATTAAAATCCGCACTTGCACTGGGGCGTCCGGTAATCGGCTGCCGATAACGCATATTGGCATCCACTAAAATGATGTCTCCGCCCAGTTGGCGCTCCTGTAACAGCAACCAAATCAATCCCCATGCCGTTAAAGTAGCCTGTGAAAACAAACTGCCGGCGAAAATAGTGTGGTGTGGGTTTTGGTTTCCGGCCTCAGGCATCGTTGTGATAAAACGCTGCCCTGTATATTGAGTGATACGAAGCCCCATCTTTTCACTCAGGGGAATATGCTTATGCCATGCCTGTTGCAGTTCTGCACACCAGTCAGGACGATGCAGAATATCATCAAGGCTCACGATAGGTTTGATCATAAGAAAGTGGTTAATTGGTGACGCCTTGGCGCCATTGATCAGACCACGGTTTTGAAAACCCAATTTATCGAAGAAATCAACAGCATCTTCCCGTGCACTACAAACGACCCGTTTCACCCCTTCCTGTCTGGCTACAGATTCCAAAGCCATCGCAATCAGTGTACCCAGCCCTTTCCGCTGAACATGGGGATGTACAGCCAGAAAACGGATAGCACCTTCATTATCTGCATTGATATATAAGCGCCCAACAGCAAGCGGACTACCATGTTCATCCACCACCATTTGATGATGAGCCATAGAATCGTAACCATCTTTCTCTGAACCAATAGGCTGATGGAGCGGCTTACGCAGCATCTCCCAGCGAAATTGGTAATAGGTTTCCAACTCTTGTTCTGTTTGAGGTACTCTCAGGTGGTACATAGAAACAGCCCCTTCTCTTGTGTGTTGTCATGTATAATCAGGGAAACGTATGCAGCACACCGTGGGTTATTAGCGTAATTTATTGTATTGTTGTCAAAATCAGTCCATTGAAATATTCCACCCACTTCACACTTGCAGCCAGAAAGTTACCGGCCCGTCATTTGTCAAACTGACTTTCATGTTTGCAGCAAATTTCCCCATTTCTGTTTTTACACCAGTTACACGGCACTGTTCAACAAAATAGCGATAAAGTTCATCCGCTTTTTTAGGTTCAGCACCACCAGAAAAACTTGGCCTTAAGCCTTTCTGGGTATCCGCAGCCAATGTAAATTGGGACACAACCAGCAAACTGCCTTGAGCTTGCTGAACATTCAGATTCATTTTTCCCTGCTCATCACTGAATACCCGATATCCCATTATTTTTTCGCATAATCGCTGGGCTTTTTGCGGGTTATCGTCTTTTTCAACACCCAATAACACCAGTAATCCCTGTCCAATTTCCCCAATAGTTTCACCTTCAACAACAACCTTTGCCTGTGTTACACGCTGAATGAGTCCGATCATTTTTCTTGCCTGTTATCCTTGCCCTACTGGGCAAGGAGGGTGGAGGAAAACATCTCCCGCAATAAGCGAAAGATATTAAGTGTCTGTGGGAAGTGAAAAATCATGCCTTTTAAAATACTCAGGAACTACGTTCCTGTCAGTCACATGAATTGCATTGATACCTGATTTTCTCGCAGCTTCAACGTTGTCAAAAACATCATCAAAGAACACCGCTTGCTCTGCCGTCACATTCTCAGTTTCCAGCACATATTTAAAAACGTCAGGATTCGGTTTACGCATACCGAGATCTTGAGATAAATAAAGGAAATCCGTTGATGCTGCAATCTCTGGGTAATGCACAGGCCAGTAATTAAAATGCAGACGATTTGTATTTGACAGTACAACCACACGATGCTCTTGAGCACGCAATTTATTCATTAATTCAATGACTTCTTGCCTGACACCAATAAAAACCGCATTCCAGCCTTCTTCAAACTGTTCAAAACTGAGCGAAACTTCCATTTCATCGCATATCATTTCTGCAAATTGCCTGTCACTGATTTGCCCACACTCGTGTTTTTCAAAGAGTTCACCCAATGAAAATTTCGGTGTCAGTGTTGCCAGTGGCGTTCCACTCAAATTACTCCAGACAGCCAGTACCCTTTTAAAATCAATATCAATAATCACATTACCCATATCGAAAATATACAGCATAATCCCTCCTGACTGATGCTTATTGTTTGGTACTTTTATCATAATCTTGTTAAGAAAAAAGGGTGAGCAGACAAAAAAATAAGCAAATTGCTTTTTGTCGAAGGGTTGTTGAATTTAATGAGTCGCAACCGAAGCCCTGACTCGTTGTACAGACGGATTTACCAGCAATGGATGGCAGAGAGGATACTGTGGGATATTATAAAAAACTCAGGGTGCCGAAACACCCTAAGCTATTTGCCTTTAATCGGTCACACGTAATGTGTCGCCAAGAAATTAAACTTCTTTGCTACGACTTGCGCGACGACGATCGTTTTCAGTCAAATGACGCTTACGCAGACGAATTGACTGCGGAGTAACTTCAACCAGTTCGTCGTCATCGATAAACTCCAGCGCCTGTTCCAACGTTTTCTTGATATGTGGGGACAGTGTTGTCGCTTCATCGGTTCCTGACGCACGCACGTTAGTCAGTTTCTTACCAGTCAGACAGTTAACGGTCAGGTCATTAGAGCGTGAGTGAATACCGATGATTTGGCCTTCATACACTTCAGTACCGTGACCAAGGAACAACTTACCACGCTCCTGCAAGCCATACAGTGCGTAAGCAACGGCTTTGCCCTGACCGTTGGAAATCAGTACACCATTCAGACGGCGGCCAATCTCACCCGGACGGATGTCGTCATAGTGGCTGAATGTTGCGTACAGCAGACCAGTACCGGAAGTCATGGTCATGAATTCAGTACGGAAGCCAATCAGACCACGGCTTGGGATCACGTAATCCAGACGGACACGGCCTTTGCCATCTGGCAACATGTCACGCATTTCGCCTTTACGCTCACCCAGCCCCTGCATCACGTCACCCTGATGCTGCTCTTCGATATCCAGAGTTACCTGCTCGAATGGCTCCTGTTTGCGGCCATCAATTTCGCGGAAAATAACTTTTGGACGGGAAACGCCCATTTCGAAGCCTTCACGACGCATGTTCTCGATCAGAACAGACAAGTGCAGCTCACCACGACCAGATACACGGAAGGCATCTGGATCTTCAGTTTCTTCAACACGCAGTGCAACGTTGTGAACCAGCTCTTTTTTCAGGCGATCAAGGATCTGGCGAGAAGTCACATACTTACCTTCACGACCACAGAACGGAGAGGTATTTACACAGAAGTACATGCTTACAGTAGGTTCATCCACCGCCAGCGCTGGCAATGCTTCAACCGCATTGACTTCACACAGGGTATCGGAGATGTTCAGATCGCCCAAACCAGTAATCGCGATGATATCACCCGCTTCCACCTTATCAGACTCAATGCGATCCAGTCCCAGATGGCTGAACACTTTACCCACTTTACCATTGCGAGTTTTGCCTTCGCTGTCGATAAGGGTAATGTTTTGGTTTGGTTTCACCGTACCACGCTTGATACGGCCAATGCCGATAACACCAACATAGTTGTTGTAATCCAGCTGAGAAATCTGCATCTGGAATGGGCCATCAAGGTCAACCTTAGGTGGCTCAACATGCTCAACAATAGCCTGATACAACGGAGTCATATCTTCAGCCATTTCAGTATGATCGTTACCCGCAATACCCATCAATGCAGAAGCATAAACGATTGGGAAATCGAGCTGCTCATCTGTTGCACCCAGGTTGACAAACAGGTCAAATACCTGATCCACAACCCAATCAGGACGTGCGCCAGGACGGTCAACTTTATTGATAACCACGATAGGCTTCAAACCGTGAGCAAAAGCTTTCTGGGTTACGAAGCGAGTCTGTGGCATTGGGCCATCCATCGCATCAACCAGCAGCAGAACACTGTCTACCATCGACATTACACGCTCAACTTCACCACCAAAGTCGGCGTGGCCTGGGGTATCTACGATATTGATGCGGTAATCATTCCATTTAATAGCAGTGTTTTTTGCAAGGATAGTGATACCACGTTCTTTTTCCAAGTCATTGGAATCCATCACGCGCTCAGTAGTTGCAGCACGCTCACCGAAAGTACCGGACTGTTGCAGAAGTTTATCAACCAGCGTGGTTTTGCCATGGTCGACGTGAGCGATGATGGCGATATTTCTTAAGTTATTAATTGACAAGTATTTTTACCGTTTTTACTATTTAAAGGAATATTACATGGATGCAGCGTGGCAGTACGCCGCTGTATTCATCTAACACAAATATGCTGCTATTTTACACGTTATAGCTACAGAGTGAAATAAATGTGAAATACATCACTTTGGGGACTTGCCTGTAAAGAAGATAAATCTGGTGGATGAACCTGCCTGACAGCCTGGTTAACGTGTTCTGCTCTCCTTAGTTACTCATGAGATTAGTATTATATATTAGTATTATTTTGTCTTCGTGCTGTTTGATTTTTATTTATCGCGATAAATAATAAGAGCGACTTTAGTGGTTATTTTTTCAGGTTACCACTTTTATCTCAAACAAAGGTGACAATAAAAAAAATAACAGTCAGTTCATCTATATACATTCTGTAATAATTAAATAAAATCACTCGAGGTATAGAGTGGAAAATAAAGACAACAATTTGGATAAGTCACAATTGCAATAACCAGATATCAGAGTCCATATCCCCATAGCCTTCCCTGCTAGTTTCGAAGTAGAAGATAAAATCACCTTTAAAAATCGCAAAATAACAACCAGTTATCAGCTGATAACTATATTTCATGATAGAGGTGGAAATATTTCCTAATCTAGGTAATCAGGAGGATAGTCTCATTTTTCATTAGGCAACCATGAGATATATTGGGATAAAAATGGGTCTATTAGCAACACTAAATTACATTTTTATAACTTTTTGAGGTACTTATATATGTTATCATATATTAGTAAAATCATTGGTTTTTTTGTTCTTCTTTATACATTACTGATACCTTCCACAATAACGAATGCCTTTGCAGAAGGTAATGTAATAACAGGGAAAACAAATAATCAGAAAGAAAGTGCAGGGCTTCTGGTTAAGAAATCAGGTAAAAAGTTTTTAAACTCAACAACCAATGAAGAAAACGATTCACAAAAAAAACTTGATACCTCAGAAGATAATGCACCTAATGTGCTCACCCAAAATATCCAAACTACAGGTAACATTCTATCATCGTCTCCTTCGGAATTAGCGGAACAGGCGAAATCCTATGCCTTGGGTAAATTTAATAACACAGTATCTTCTGAAGCTCAAAAATGGTTATCACAGTTTGGTAGCGCCAGAATTAACTTTGGATTGGATAAAAAAGGCAGTCTGGAAAATAACTCTCTCGATCTATTAATACCACTTTATGACAACAAAACAGACTGGTTGTTTTTCTCTCAGTTAGGTTATCGTCACAAAGATAGCCGCAATACAATTAATGCAGGGTTAGGGGGGCGTTACTTTGACAATAATTGGATGTATGGCCTAAATACGTTTTATGACCATGACTTGACTGGTAAAAACCAGCGTTTGGGATTGGGAGGAGAAATTTGGAGTGATTACATTAAACTCTCCGCTAATACTTACTATCGCCTGAGCGACTGGCAGAAATCGCGGAATGTCAAAGATCACTATGAACGCCCTGCTAATGGTTATGATATTAACGGAGAGTTTTTCCTCCCTACTTACCCTAATCTGGGGGCTAAACTGTCTTATGAACAATATTTTGGTGATAACGTTGCCTTATTCAACCGTGATACCAAACAGAAAAATCCTGTTCTTGCGAAAGTTGGCTTGAATTATACCCCGATCCCACTTGTGACAATGGGAGTGGATTATAAACAGGGAGAAAGTGGTCATACAGAAACGCAATTTTTGGCAAATTTGAACTATAAATTGGGCGTCCCTCTTGACGTGCAATTATCACCAGAAAATGTGGCTTCAATGCGCACATTGGCGGGAAGCCGTTATGATTTAGTAGAAAGAAATAATAATATTGTTCTTGATCATCAGAAAATATCAGACTCACAACTGTCCTTACCTAAAACACTCATCGGATATAGCCAGGAATATAAAAATATTACGGCAACGTTATCTTCCAATTCCTCTGTCAAACATATTCATTGGGATGTAAGCGAAGGATTTAAAGAAAATGGTGGGCTGATTCCTACTAAAGCAGGGGAATCAATTCAGATCACACTCCCTAGGTATTCCTCTAATCAAAACAATAACTATCAAATTTCTGCCATTGCTGAATTGGAAAATAACCGAAAATTAGCGCCGGTTCAGATGAATGTGGTCGTCCGGCCCTTTATGGTGAAAAAGCGGGAAGAAGCCAACTTCACTCCAACAGGGCCATTACCAGATACGGGTAATAAAGAGGACGGATATACTTTTAATCCGGTCATTACCTTTGATACGGAAAACGGTGCTCCAATAAAAAATGTCACAATTAATGATGTTAAGTGGATAACAGACCCTCCAATAGGTTCAAATTCGGGACTGCAATTTATTGATTGGGGAAACCCAACCTCTATTGAAGTTGATGAAAATGGACAGTTCAAACACAAACTTGTCTTAGCCAGTTCTAAGATACAAAAAGATGTCAAAGTTTACCTGCAAATGGATGGGCAACCTCAGCAATTGGTGGGACAAGTCAGCTTTAATGACAAGCCTGCAAATTATCATGTGGAAATAGTTGAAGTTGATCCTCCTCATGGAACACAAAATCCGAGGGATCCTAAAGCCCACTACAAATACACTGCGGTTGTTCTGGATAGCAATAAAAATCCGTTGAGAAACACGATAATTCCTAATGTGGAGTGGTCTAACGATAGCGAAGGTGTTTTTAAAGGAGTCAAGTTGCACGCACAAAATGGCGATGTCAGAACGGATGGAGAAGGAAAATTGCAAGCCACCTTGACGAGTACCGTTTCTGTAATAGATGTGTGGGTTTCACTCGCCATTGGAGAGCATATACCTGTTCATGCACAGCGCGAAGTTAGCTTTATTGATCCTGATGACCCCCTAAATTACTATATTGACGGGGATATTAAGGTCACTTCTGACGGGGCTTCAGCGGCAGGCGAGGGTCCCTATACCTACACGGCAGTTATTAAGGATCGCAACGGCCTTGTGAGGGGTCAGCCAATTCCCCAGATACAGTGGCGTATAAAACAACCTCAGAAACATGATGGGCTCAACCTGCAACCGCAAGGTACGACAACCGGCCCTAATGGGGAATTAACGGCCATATTGAGTAGTACTAAGGAATACAATGGCGTGTTGGTTTCACTCTCTATTGGAAACGACGAACCCGTTCTGGCTGAAAAGCGAGTAGATTTTAAAAAACCAACGAATTCTTCTGAGATAACAAGCCTTATGTCAGATTTTGATTCCAAAAAATCCTCTCCCTGATGGGAGATAATCAAAATCATTATACTATTTTTCAGGTATATAAAGCACTGAACGCTCGTAGCTTCGGTGCTTTTTCTTTTTTGGTAATACTTCAGCTTCTCCGGCTATTACTGATATTTCTTTTCTTCTCAGATCATATACGATCAGAACTCCCCATAATTACTGTATGACGCCGGATGGGAAACGGCCTCTTAGGGTGATTTCGTTCCTGAGCTATTGCCTTTTTAATTGCGCCTGCTGCAATACCTGACATTCACCATTATGGTGCACCCTCGTGCTTGCTTATCCCTAATTTAGTGCAATTATATCTAAAAAGTGCTGTTTATTTGTTCACATTTCACCACCAAAAAATTTATTCATTGATATTAAGCACTTTTGAAAAGTTGGCACACTTTTCGCATTCTTTTTTTGCAATAGAAATTGAAATTGCAAGATAAAACTGCATTCCTTGCATCGTTTTATCCAGCCGACGTAAACCAGGAGAGCTTAGTATGTCCGTTGAACATGTTTTGTCCATGATTGAAGAACATCAGGTGAAATTTATTGACTTACGTTTTACTGATACTAAAGGTAAAGAGCAACATATCACCATTCCTGCCCACCAAGTTGATGAGGATTTCTTTGAAGATGGCAAAATGTTTGATGGTTCATCTATCGGTGGCTGGAAAGGCATCAATGAATCCGACATGGTGTTAATGCCGGATCCAAGCACTGCAATGCTTGACCCATTCTTTAATGATGCCACCCTCATTCTGCGCTGCGATATTCTGGAACCCGGCACCATGCAAGGTTATGACCGCGACCCTCGCTCTATTGCAAAACGCGCGGAAGATTTCTTACGAGCAAGCGATATTGCAGATACGGTGCTATTTGGGCCAGAACCCGAATTTTTCCTGTTCGATGATATCCGTTTTGGTAGTTCCATCTCTGGTTCTTATTACCATATTGATGATACCGAAGCAGCATGGAACAGCGGTACACGTTATGAAGCCGGTAACAAAGGCCATCGTCCCGGCATTAAAGGGGGCTATTTCCCTGTTCCACCAGTCGATTCTTCCCAAGATCTGCGTTCAGCTATGTGTCTGACAATGGAAAAAATGGGGCTGGTGGTTGAAGCTCACCACCATGAAGTTGCGACTGCCGGACAAAACGAAGTTGCCACCCGCTTTAATACGATGACCAAAAAAGCGGATGAGACTCAGATTTATAAGTATGTGGTGCATAATGTGGCCCATAAATTTGGCAAGACCGCAACATTTATGCCAAAACCGCTGGTGGGAGATAACGGCTCTGGTATGCACTGCCATATGTCGCTGTCCAAAAATGGCACCAATCTGTTTGCTGGTGACAAATACGGTGGTTTGTCCGAGATGGCCCTGTACTATATCGGCGGTATCATCAAACATGCCCGCGCATTGAATGCCTTTACCAACCCGACAACCAACTCGTACAAGCGTCTGGTGCCTGGTTTTGAAGCCCCGGTCATGCTGGCTTATTCTGCCCGCAACCGTTCTGCTTCTATCCGTATTCCGGTTGTGTCCAGTACTAAAGCCCGCCGTATTGAAGTGCGTTTCCCTGATCCTGCGGCTAACCCTTATCTGGCTTTCTCTGCCCTGTTGATGGCGGGTCTGGACGGTATCATCAACAAAATTCATCCGGGCGATGCGATGGATAAGAACTTGTATGACCTGCCAGCAGAAGAAGCGCAGGAGATCCCAACTGTAGCCTCTTCTCTGGAAGAAGCTCTGGCTGCTCTGGATGCAGACCGCGAATTCCTGACGCGTGCCGGTGTTTTCACTGATGATTCAATTGATGCTTATATCAACTTATTGAATGGTGAAATTGAACGCGTTCGCATGACTCCACATCCTCTGGAGTTTGAACTGTATTACAGCGTGTAATGCTTTATAGCGTGCTTGATGGCATTGCTGTTGTTCCTTTTTTGTTGCCGTGAAACTTTTGGCCCATCTTAGGATGGGCCCTTTTACATACTGAGCAAAGGAACTCATTGAGTTATGCTGAAATAAGCTACAATGCACCAAAAACGTGCAGAGATTGAATGACGATGGCTGATTTACCCAAAGCAGAGCAAATTCTCGACTCACTGATAAACAGCGTATTGGTGCTGGATAATGATTTGATTATCCACTATGCCAATCATTCCGCTATGCAGCTTTTGGCACAAAGTACACGTAAATTATTTGGTACGCCTCTTCCCATTCTGTTTGGCTATATTTCTCTGGATACAGGATTGATGCGTGCCAGCTTGATCAACGGACATGGTTTTACCGATAACGAAGTCATTCTGGTGATCAACAATCACTCTCATGTGATGTCGCTCAGTGCCCAACCAATTTCCGAACAGTTTATCCTGCTGGAACTGGCGCCTATGGATAGTCAACGCCGTTTAAGCCAAGAGCAGATTCAACAAGCACAGCAGGCGGCTGCGCGGGAATTGGTTCGGGGGCTGGCACATGAAATAAAAAATCCCCTTGGAGGACTGCGGGGAGCCGCACAATTACTTGCCAAGGCGTTACCCGATCCTGCCTTGCGGGAATATACCCAAGTGATTATTGAACAAGCCGACAGGCTACGCGGCCTTGTTGATCGCTTATTGGGGCCACAGCATCCGGGTGCTCAAACCAGTCAGAGTATCCATCATGTCGTCGAGCGCGTTTATCAATTGGTTGCGCTGGAAATGCCCTCCAATGTCACGCTGAACAAAGATTATGATCCCAGTCTGCCAGAACTGGCTCACTATCCTGACCAAATTGAGCAGGTGTTACTGAATATCACTCGCAATGCGCTACAGGCACTGGGGGAAAAAGGGGGCACTATCACACTGAGAACGCGAACCGCATTCCAGGTTACCTTGCAGGGTGAGCGTTACCGTCTGGCTGCCAGAATTGATATTAAAGATGACGGACCTGGCGTTCCGCCCAATATTCAGGATACGCTGTTTTACCCTATGGTCAGCGGGCATAAAGGCGGCACTGGACTTGGGCTGTCCATCGCCCGTAATCTTATCGACCAACATGCTGGCAAAATCGAATTCACCAGTTGGCCGGGGCATACGGAATTTTCCATTTACCTGCCTATCAAGAAATAACCGCTCAAAAAGCAGAGGGTAACAATGCAACGAGGAAAAGTCTGGGTTGTTGATGACGATAGTTCTATCCGTTGGGTACTGGAACGGGCGCTGAGTGGCGCGGGGATGGCGTGCACCAGTTTTGAAAATGCCGATACTGTGCTGGCTGCACTTTCACAGGATTGTCCTGAAGTACTTCTGTCAGATATCCGCATGCCCGGTTTCGACGGGCTGAGCCTGCTTAGTCAGATAAAACAGAGCCATCCACAGCTTCCGGTCATCATCATGACCGCCCATTCTGATCTGGATGCCGCCGTCAGTGCCTATCAACATGGTGCGTTCGATTATCTGCCAAAACCCTTCGATATTGATGAAACCGTCGCGCTGGTTGAGCGGGCGCTGAATCACTATCGCGAACAACATCAATCCTCCGCCAACCCGCAAGTGGCGGCATCCGTTTCAGATATAATCGGAGAAGCCCCCTCTATGCAGGAGGTATACCGGATTATCGGCCGGCTTTCCCGCTCTTCCATCAGTGTATTAATCAATGGGGAGTCCGGCACAGGAAAAGAGCTGGTTGCCCATGCCCTGCACCGCCACAGCCCACGTGCTTCTGCGCCGTTTATTGCCCTGAATATGGCGGCGATCCCGAAAGATTTGATTGAATCTGAATTGTTTGGTCATGAAAAAGGCGCTTTTACAGGCGCTAATCAAGTGCGTCACGGGCGTTTTGAACAAGCTAATGGCGGTTCGCTGTTTTTGGATGAAATCGGTGATATGCCACTGGATATCCAAACCCGTTTATTGCGCGTTTTGGCTGAGGGGCAATTCTATCGGGTCGGCGGTTATGCGCCCGTGAAGGTTGATGTTCGTATTATTGCGGCGACTCACCAGAATCTCGAACAACGTGTTGCGGAAGGTAAGTTTCGGGAAGATCTCTACCATCGGCTGAATGTTATCCGTGTTCAGTTGCCACCCTTGCGGGACAGAGTGGAAGATATTCCTCGCCTGGCCCACCATTTCCTGCAACAAACCGCGATAGAACTGGGTGTTGAAGCTAAGGTACTGCATCCTAATACTGAGCTTGCTTTGATGCGCCTGCCGTGGTCAGGAAATGTGCGTCAGTTGGAAAACGTCTGCCGCTGGCTGACCGTCATGGCTGCCAGTAAGGAAGTGTTGGTACAGGATTTGCCTGCTGATCTGATTGGAAATCAAACTACAGAACAAACAGGAAATACGCCTGTTTCTCACTCTGCCGCACCTGAAAATTGGTCACATTTGTTAGCCGCATGGGCGCAACATGCGCTAAAAGAGGGAAAAACCGATCTTCTTTCCGATGCTCTGCCATTGCTGGAACGCACTTTGCTTAATTGCGCGCTGGAATATACAAATGGCCATAAACAGGAAGCCGCCCGTTTACTGGGTTGGGGAAGGAATACAATAACGCGGAAATTGAAGGAGTTGGGGTTGGAATAGTATTGTGGATGCTATATTGGCATGGATTCTGTCTATACTAAAGAAAGATAAATGCCAATATTGCCGCTTCCCCCTTTCCTAATTGCTCACATTCCTCAGATATAAGATGAATATTATTTCACAGATTAAGGTAAGGATAACTATGATTACTGCTTATCAGATAAAGTATCAATATAAAAACAATTAAGATAACAACCTACATATCTAAATTACCTCTTTATTTTAATAAACAATGTAAAATATAAATAATTTGAAGATGAGAATAAAATTAATTATATTCAATAAGTAAAAATGAAAGAGGGTTATACTTTGATCCACAAAACATACAAGTGGAATGAACAGTTCTATTGCAATAGAACTTATATTCATCCTGAAACAAAAGAATCATTCGATCTTTCCCATATGGCACCTAAGACAATAAAAATTAAATATGAATACAACGATGGCCTAAAGAAAAAAATAAAAGGAGAAGTATATGCAAGAGTTATATTTAGTCATCATTGTTACACTAAAGCCATACAACACAATGAAAATAAAACCATTTTAATAACGGAATATGAGAATGGGGTAACCAAAGAACATCGTGCTTTTGATCAATTGAGATACAAATATACCTTCATTCTATTAGAGGTTATCGTAAACATATCATATAAAATATGTAGAGAAAGCAGATTAAAAGGAAAGCTAATCAGGTTAGAAGAAAAGGATAAGAATAATCCACATAGAGGGATCTATATCATCATGAAGCTCAAGGTAAAAAAAGAAAATTTATTCCTACATATTGAAACAGCACACTATAGAAATAATGAGCCTTTTAATATTCAGTTAAAAAAGGAATCACGAAGATTTATGTTGATATTAGGAGATATGCTAAAAAATGACTGGAATTATTTGATAAGCTAATAGATATGTTAAAGCCCGGATATTCGCCGGGCTTTAACATAACTTACTAATATAATCTACTGCGCCTCTTCGCAAATCGTTTTGCTATCCCAAGTGACTGTCAGGTTGAAAGCTAACCTCGTCGAGAGACCAATTAACATTGGCGGCATATCAGCACCACTTCAGTAACAGATTACATTACTGTTAGCAGTCGCAGCTCACGCTGAATACGATCTAATTCTAGTACAAAATAGCAACATGTTCAACCCCATCACTAGGCACTGATATTCATATCACCCGCGAAAACTGCCGCTGGCGCATCTGGTTACGCAGGTAGCTATCAAAACACATGCAAATATTACGGATCAGTAAGCGCCCTTTTGGGGATACCTGAATCTGCGATTCCGTCACTTTAACTAGCCCATCTTCCGCCAATGGGGCTAACAATTGCAGGTCTTCGGCAAAATAATCAGCGAAATTCAGCCCATAATTTTGCTCGATCTCCGCAAAGTTCAGCCGGAAATTACAAATCAGCGCCTTGATCACATCACGGCGAATACAATCATCCGGCGTCAGTATCAAACCACGCCATAAGGCATGCTCTTGTGATTCGACTGCTGCATAGTAGGTTTTCAGATCTTTCTGGTTCTGGGCATAGCTGTCTCCTAACATACTGATGGCCGAGACGCCCATGCCAAGTAAATCGCATTCTCCCTGCGTGGTGTACCCCTGAAAATTACGGTGTAAAACACCTTTTCGCTGGGCAATCGCCAATTCATCATCGGGGCGGGCAAAGTGATCCATGCCAATAAATTGATACCCGTTATTTGTCAGGGTTGAAATCGTTTCCTGCAAAATATCCAGCTTTTGAGTCGCTGTCGGTAAGTCCTGATCCTTGATCTTACGCTGCGCCGCAAATAAATTTGGTAAGTGTGCATAGTTGAATACACTCAGGCGATCAGGCGACAACGCCAACACGCGCTGCAATGTGAAAGCAAAGCTCTCTGGAATTTGCTTCGGCAAGCCGTAAATCAAATCAATGCTGGTGGATGTGAAACCGATTTCACGGGCTCGGCTGACCAGTTCAAAAATAAATTCTTCATCCTGCTCGCGATTCACCAAACGCTGTACGTCTTTATTAAAATCCTGCACCCCCATGCTAAGGCGGTTAAAACCTTCATGGCGCAGATGGTCAATCACATCAAGCTCAATTTCTCGCGGATCAATTTCAATGGAAAGCTCAGCATCGGGCAGAAAATGGAAATGGCTACGCAATATCGACATCAATCGGCTGATCTGCGCCTTATCCAGATAAGTCGGCGTACCTCCGCCCCAGTGCATCTGGCTGACTTTCCGCCGGGAAAATAATTCAGCCCGTGACGCAATCTCTTTTTCCAGCACATTCAGATATTCATCCGCTTTGTGCTTTTGGCGAGTGACCAGCTTATTGCAGCCGCAGAAATAACACAGCTTATGGCAGAACGGGATATGAATATAGAGGGAAAGCGGTCGATTGGGATAACGGGCAGCAGCCTGAAAAAAAGCAGAATCATCGTACTGCTGGTTAAACTCCAGGGCTGTTGGATATGAAGTATAACGAGGCCCTGAATAGTTGTATTTTTGGATCAAAGGCAGATCCCAAACAATGGCTTGCTCTGACATGCTTATTCCTTCCGCTGTTTTCGCCCATCAAAGCACAACTTTTTCATGGAGTTGAAATGTCGGGCCATGATGATATTGCGCAACCGACGTTTACGTCGCGATAGCTGCCATAGTTTACCCAATAACCACAATAAATAACATACTAATACTGTGGTTATTAATACTGTGGTTATCAGAATAAACCCGCCTTTTACGATCTCAATCAATTGATGGAGGGATTATTTACCCTTCAACAACTGCATGATATCTTCCTGCCGTTCCTCTTCGCTGTCGTCTTTCTCCAGATTGATACCCAGTTCTTCCATTAACGTATCAATGCGGTCGAGCTTGTTGTCAATATAGGCATTGTCTTCCTGAGACAGTTTTTCACCCTGCTCAAGACGTGCCAACAAGTCATCCAAACGCTCATCATTTTCCAACATTTCCAGCTCTTCTTGCGGTGACAGGCGTGGCTTCTGTTTCTCCACAACCGGTTTAACTGCGGGTTTCACCGTGGTTGTTTTTTCACCGACGGTCAGAGGGACGGGAACTTTACTGCCGATACGCGGATCTTTTTCCTGCTTACCGCCTGAACGTTTTTTATCTCTGTCATTACCGTTACTCCGGCTGCCAGTAGGGTTACCGCGACGCTTTTTCTCGCGTTTACGTTCACGCCCTTCAACATTCAGCTCTGCACGGCTTTTCTTTTTTTGCTTGCCAGCGGAAGGTTTCGCTGGTGATTTTTTCTTTAACGGGCTCATAGCTTGTGACTCAACTCGCTTTTATCAAGATATTTTCGGCGGAATCTAACAGAAACTACCTATAACATCCAATGTCATTCACTTATCGTTTAAAGTTCAGCTAATATTCTAAGAAGTTTTAACTCAAATATTATGGTCATTAATCACCATGCGTTTTTTTGATACTTCTTCTTACCGCATGCCATTGTATCTTTGGGTCACTGGTTATGCTGTTTTATGGGTAATCGTAACTTATACTCTCGATCCCACCGTTCCTTATGACGCTGTAGAAGCATTAAACTGGGGTATAAATGGGGAATGGGGTTCTCCAAAAAACCCGTGGCTAGTCGGTGCCATAATGCTCCCGACTATCCATATCGGCAATATCTCTCTCAGCTTTTATTGGTATTTCACCCACTTTGTTGCCATTGCCATTGGTATGCTTGGTGTCTGGCAGCTTGCTTTTCGGCTAACAGGCAAAATTGTACTGGCATGGCTTGCCATGTTAACGCTGAACCTGTCAGGCATCATCAATTTCGATATCATTCCTTACAATGATAATTATCTTTTGGTCATGCTCTGGCCGTGGTCGCTGCTGTTTTTCCTGCGCGCGATTGACGATCATCCCAAATGGTGGCTGGCATTTGCGCTCACCACCGGGCTGGCAACGATGGGGAAATATTCTTCACTTGCCATCGTCGGTTCTGTCTTTTTGCTCTCCCTGTTCATACCCAAAGTGCGCCGCAACTATCGGGAACCGCTGTTTTATCTCGCCCTTGTGCTGTGGTTCGCGCTGGTGTTACCGAACGTCTGGTGGCTGCTGCATAACGACTTTGCCGCATTTAAATGGGTAGATTCCCAAATTCAGAAAGGATTCAATCTACATACCACTCGCGCAATGTTCTCTGTGTTCTATCCATTGATCATTGTCAGTGTGATTATTTACCTGTTGGGTGGCCGGATTGGCTGGCCCAAACAGCAGTCTAATGCGCTGGTCAATATCGTTATCCTGCTGCCTTTGCTGATTATTTATGGCTGGTTCTCTTTCAATCAGGGCGGACGCATGACTGAGTGGGTGCAGCCTTTTATGGTTGTTGCCCCCGCCTTGTTGGTGGGATCAATAACGGTATATCCCCGCAAATCTCTGCAAGGTACGTTACGGGGATTGGCCGTGTTTGGTGTGTTAGTTTTGATTGGCTATACCAGCGTAATGATGGCAAATGTCCGTAATGCTGGGCAAAAATTTGTGGGGATAAAAACGTTTACCAGCCAACTTGATCAACGTTGGAATGAACTGTACCCAACACCTTTGCGCTATGTTGGCGGAGAATATCTGCATGAGTGGCTGACGTTCTATAGTCACTACCACCCAAAAACGATACAGCCTTGGGAATTAAATAAGGGTGCTCCGCCAAATATCTATAACCGCCATATCAAAGAGAACGATATCGTAGAACAGGGGGCATTATTGGTAGGAGAACGAGGCAAGAGTTGTGAAGAAGAAGATTTCCAACATACTCTTAAGGAATGGCCTGCCTTGACGATTAGCCATAAAGAAGAGTTCTCTTTTCAGGCCCAGCCCAGCGCTGAAACACAAACGGTCTGTATTGGTTTTGTCGCACCGAAAAATATTCAATAACCCTCCAACAAAAACAGCCTGACACCTGGTGGTAATGGCGGTAACGGTGCATCTGGCGGTGGTAATGGTGGCAGTGGCGGTAATGGTGGCAGAGGAGCCGACGGATAATGGATGAGAAGGCGGTAAAGGCGGCTCAAACGGTGGGCATGATGGACACCGTGGTAAGGATGGATAATTGTATTTTAAATAGAAATCCCGTATTCATGACGGGATTTCATCTCAATCGTGTTTAGTGCGCATCCACAAACACCATTTTCAAGACAAACAGTAGCGTCACAACAATGACGCACGGGCTAATCTCACGCCATTTACCCGTTCCCAACTTCATGGCGCAGTAAGCGATAAAACCCAATGCGATGCCTTCAGTAATAGAGAAACTAAATGGCATCATCACGGCGGTAATAAATGCAGGTACGGATTCAGTCAGATCATTCCATTTAACCCGTGTCAGGCTGGAAATCATCAAAACACCGACATAAACCAATGCTCCTGCTGTGGCATAGGCAGGCACCATACTCGCTAATGGAGAAATAAACATCACCAGCAGGAATAAGATACCGACGATAATCGCTGTCAGGCCGGTACGACCACCAACAGAAACCCCAGAAGAACTTTCAATATAGGCAGTCACCGAGGAAGTTCCAATGTAAGAACCCGCTACCGAACTGATACTGTCCACATATAAGGCTTGTTTCATGCGCGGGAATTTGCCGCTGCTGTCCGCAATGCCTGCTTTATCCGTCACACCAATCAATGTGCCGGAAGAGTCAAACAGGTTAACCAGCATAAACGAGAAGATAACGCCCGCTAAAGCGATATCTAAAGCCCCTTTCACATCGACGTTACCCACCACGCTCATCACACTGGGTGGCAGGTCAAAAATTCCATGATATTCGACACGCCCCATCATAAAGCCGATGCCGGTTGTCACGACAATAGAAACCAACACCGCGGCATGAAAATTACGTGCCGCTAAAATGGCGATGATGAAAAAGCCCAATGTCCCCAACAGAACGTTATGGGAAGCAAAATTGCCAATGGAAACGATCGTGTCGGGGTTTGGCACGATGATGCCCGCATTTTTCAGCCCCATCATCGCAATAAAAAGGCCAATCCCACTGGTAATTCCCACTCGCAGGCTTAACGGAATATTGGCGATCATCCAGTAACGCACACGGAAGATAGTTAAAATCAACAATCCCACTGCGCCCCAGAAAACCGCGCCCATTGCAACCTGCCATGAAATCCCCATCGCGCCAACCACGACAAAGGCAAAAAACGCATTCAGCCCCATCGCGGGAGCAACAGCAACGGGTAAGTTTGCCATCAACCCCATCATAATGCTGCCAACTGCGGCAATTAAGCAGGTAGTGACGAATACCGCCTTAATATCCATCCCCGCCACGGCCAAAATTTGTGGGTTCACAAAGACGATATAAACCATGGTCAAGAAAGTCGTCAGCCCGGCGATCATTTCAGTACGAACGGTCGTGCCATGTTCCTCTAATTTAAACACTCGCTGAAGCAAGCCCTGACGATTCGCAGAGCCAGAAGTTATTGTGCTCATGTAATGTTGTTTCCCAAAAAAACGAAGTTTTCGACTTATCCTACAGGAAACACATATAAATCGTTACCCTGAAACGAGGAAAAAAGAAAACGTTTGCGGTATGACTAATCAATAAGTTAAGTAACATTATGATTCTTGAGGAGATTCATTGAATGGCGATATTTTATTCGTTATGATTTCTCTTTAACTTCTCCCAAAAGAAAACAATACAACGCGTTAGAGCCTACCCAAGTAGGCCCTTATGTATTTAAAGTTTGATGAAACAGATTCTTAATCTTTGTCAGATACTGAGTTTTCAGAAGAAACTTTGGATGGCAGGGAAGCAAGAATATCATTGAAGATATCTTTCCATTCATCTTCTCCGATATCCATTAAGCCAAAGAAACGTAGGACAAAAGCGCCCTCTGTCGCTAAAAAGGCTAAACGTGCCTGACGGCCTTCTTCAGTTGTCGTATCCAGACCCGCAAGGCGTTCGCGATACCAAATTTGGGTTGATTTGAGATGCTCAGGCGTTTGTTGTAACGCTGCCAGTAATCCGGCGGCCTTTGCCGTCGAAGCTTCATCAGATCGCATAGTCGCCCCAACGTGTGCATGCACTGCGGTTAACGGTTGGGGATGATCGCCTGCCATTTCATGGAATTGTTCATCATAACTCGCTCCCCAACGCTCAAACATCGCATCAATAAGATTATCCTTTGTACTAAAACTGTATTGCACCCCACCTTTGGTAATACCGACGGCCTTTGCCAGTGCATCAATGGTAAGAGCCGCAGCACCGTGTGTTGTAACAATTTGCTCTGCTGCATCCAACAAAGCTTCTCGATCAATTTTCTTGCGTCGTCCCATTCCTCCCCCTTTTAATTAAATACGTATGTATTTATAATAACCGACAACAATTTCGTCAAGGTCTGGCAAGTTATTGTCCTCGAACCACGTTGGTGAGTTTATGAGATCAAATATTCGCTGGCTCGTGCTAGCCATCATTTCCAGTGCGCTTTTCCTCGTTGTTATTGATATGACCGTTCTCTATACGGCCTTACCACGGCTGACACATGATTTACGTGCTTCTGCCTCTGAGAAGTTGTGGATCATGAATGCCTATACCTTAACGATTGCTGGCCTGCTTCCTGCGATGGGAGCATTGAGTGATCGTTTTGGAGCTAAAAAACTCTTTACCAGCGGGTTAGCGATTTTCGGCCTCTCATCGCTGATGGCCGCATTTTCCCCTAATCCAGATACACTGATTGCAGCCCGTGTCGTGCTTGCCTTTGGCGCTGCCATGATGATGCCAGCAACACTCGCGATAGTCCGCCAGGCATTTGAAGATCCCAACGAACGGGCACTTGCCATCGGCATTTGGTCTGCCGTCGCTTCCGGTGGCGCGGCACTTGGCCCTGTCATCGGCGGGTTGCTGCTCGAATATTATTGGTGGGGATCAGTCTTCCTTATCAATGTTCCGATCGTTCTCATCGCACTTGTTTTCGCTCTGGTTGTCATTGCAAAAAGCCGGAGCAATCCAGAACATAATTTCGACTTGCTTGCTTCCGTGCAAATCATGATCGGCTTAGTTAGCATTACCTATGCCATCAAGGAAATCAGTAAACCAGCCCCGTCACTGGCAACTGCGTTAGCCGTCGGCGTTCTCGGGCTTATTTTTACTACTATTTTTATTCGCCGGCAGCTAAATTCATCCACCCCCATGATCGACTTCAAGCTTTTTAACAACCGTGCTTTTACTGCGGGCGTCATCGCAGCCTTTGTTTCTACGGCGGCATTGGTTGGTACGGAGCTTGCTGTCAGCCAACGTTTTCAACTCGCTATGGGATTTTCTCCCCTGCAAGCTGGGCTATTTATTTTACCTATTCCTATCGCTTCTTTTATTGCCGGCCCCTTGGCAGGGTTTGCTATACCCAAATGGGGTTCCGGGCGAATCATGTGGCTTTCTCTCGCCTTCGCCGGGCTGGGTTCCTTTGGCTATATCGTCAGTTTACAATCTGGTATGTTCGTGCAAATTGTTGCATTTAGCATGATTGGATTTGGTACCGGCGCCGCAATGACAGCCGCTTCTACCTCCATCATGCTCAATGCGCCAGAAAACAACGCTGGCACCGCTGCCTCTATTGAAGAAGTCGCCTACGAATTAGGAAGCTTACTCGGAATTGCTGTTCTCGGCAGCCTGATGGTGGCAGTTTATTCTGCATCGTTCACCCTTCCGGCTGATATGGGCCTATCGGATCTCGCACGAAACAGCATTGATGAAGCCCTTATCGCCGCAGAAGGGTTACAAGGAGACGCAGCTTCATCGCTGCTCCATGCAGCAAAACAGGCTTTCAATCACTCATTTCTGTCAGTGCTGATTGCTGCGGGAACATTAATGTTGTTGACTGCTGCGGTAATTGCGATGCCCAGAAGAAATAAACGCCATTAATTAAGTTGGTCAATTAGCAACATAAGAGGTACGTGTAAGAACTCGCATTTAGCCGCTTTTTCGGCTCACAATAACTGCAAGTGAAACTCGTATCTCTGAGCTGGACTATTGGATCAGTCCCCTCCCATATTACTTGTTAGCCGGATGAGGAAAAATAAAAGCCATAAAAAACAATATGATATAAGAAACAAAGCCAGTAATATGCTTTCTTCAGAAGGGCGATTGATTGTTCGTTAATATTTCTGTCATGTTCATCTTCACTTTCTCGTTCCTCCCTATTTTTCCATCGACTACCTTGCTCTTTTTTTATCTCTTATTTTCTTCCGCTTTTCTTGCTTCATCATTCTTGAGTATTCCCTTAACTGTTTTTTATTAAATCCATTTAATTTATTCAATTCATTCTTAAAGAGAAGATGATTAACCCTGATACACATCCTAGTCCATAAGAAACCAGAATAATACTGACCATTAAATATTAACTTTATAAAAAAACAACATAATGCAATGAAAAGAAAATAAAAAACACCAAAATCAGGCATTCCTTTTATAAAGGATAACACTAAACTACAAAAAAATATCACTGAGTTTAAATATCGTTGGATGAAAGGGCCGTAATAATATCCACTTAACGTCAGTCCAATATGAGAAAGTGAAATAATTCCGCTAATCATTAACGATAAGACAAAAGCAATGGATTTTATTTCATGGCTAGGATTATTGACTAACAAACCAGGTATAAATGTCGCCACACCTGAAAAAAAAGCCATGTAGACGATCATAATAAAAAATATTATAAGACCTATCCTAAATCTACCAGGATAATAAAAATATTTTTTATTACTCGATTCATCCAAAGCGATATACTCTAAAGTTGGATCAGAGCTTTTTATTTTCGCTTCCAGAACACTAGCCCTATCCAAGAATTTTCTAAATTCTGTATCTAAAAAGAAATCTTTTATATTCATAAGATAGCCATCACAATCAATATATTCATAGAGTTAATATAATTATTAAAAGTGTTCAGATAAATAACTAGCTGGTTGTTCGTAAGCAATAGAGTGAATCATACCAATAATATATTTACCTGAAGTCAATATATTCTCTGGATTTCTGATTGTTCCTGTCATTCCACTACCTACAAATCCACTTGCTGCAACGAGGGAATCTTTCAAATGGTTCTGCAATGCCTTTTGTATCTGCTCTGTAGGATAACGTTTAATATACTGTCCTTGCGCTATTGCTTTTTTAATAGCTTGATTAGATATTCCTGGATTATTGTGCCGCATAATTTCTTCAGTTAAGCGCTTTTTCTCATGTCTCGGCATATTTTTCAACCATTCCGATGCCTTGCGAGGAGAAGCTGCCCTCATTATCTTATACGTTCTAAATGATTCCCTTAGAGCTGCTACCCCAGAAGCCAAGGATATGGTATCTAATAGAGTTGTAGTTGTAACATACCAACCTTGTGAGTCTAACCAAGCGACATGCTCAATACCTTCCTCTCCTGCACCTGCCAGTTGATAAATTCTGTATCCTCCATTTACACATTGGATGCCAGAAGCTGTTAGACCAGCGTAGGATAAAAATACTAAAGGTGTACTCGTTCCTCCTGAAAATGGGACTGCCACTCCTGATCCCAATAACCCGAGTCCCGATACCAGCGCTCCCCCACACGAAAGCGCGGTCGATCCAATCTCCAACATTAAATTAGGTTCTGAAACTGTTTTTTCCAGTTCTACCTCTGGGGTAGTACCTGCTTCAAGATTAAAGATAATAATATGTGTTAATTCAGAAGAAACTTGGCTTCCGCTTCTCTTTGATGGCCTAACCAAATAACGCTTAAATAATCCATCCGAATAAATAATTCCAGCGCCATAAAAATCACGGTGGCAATCCAATGCGTCAGCAATAGCCTGAAAATTTATATCGGCAGTACCATAATGTATGGAGCCAATCATTCTGGCATGCTGAAAACTCGGCAATTTACTTTCATCAAACTCATTCCTGAGTTGTGATGTAAGACTTTCAAATCGCATTTTAATTACCCCCGTGGTTGTTATTTAATATCTTGCCTCAATGTACTGAAATAATTAATAAACTGTTTCTTCCCAGGCGCAATATCCTGAAGTACCAGCGATATGATGCTGACAAACAATATCTTTATACCTGACTGCAACAACTTCTTCTGGTTGCTGATCATTATGGTTAACAGAGTGCGGATATTGTACATTTAAACTCAATAGTTTCGCATTTCTCAAATTAACTGAGTAAAAACGCTCTTGACCACCTGTTTGTGATGTTCGATAAAACTCAAACATCAGGTCAAGCTCTTCATTATTTGAAATTGCCATCATTAATAACGGAGAGGACTTATCCAGAGGTTTTACAAATTTAACTGGTTGATGGGAAACATTTTGTGAACGAGAAACACCATGATTAAATTGTAATACAAATATTTGATCTTCATGCCCCAACTGAAATTTATTACCTATAGAATCCAGTGTAGAACATCCTTGAGAAATCAGCCCTTGAAGCTTTCCTTTTATTGTCACGTAAATAGAATTAGCCATATTATGTTAATCCTTCGTCATTATTATCTTGCATTGTACCGTGTCGTTATAGCAGAAAATTTAACCCAAAAATACAGATAAAATCCTAAAATCCAAACCAATCACCTAAATAAAAACATATCGTTTCAATAAGAAAAATATCGGCCTAGTAAATAAAATCATCGCGGAATTTTTAGCTTAATATAAAAAAATTCCCTACCGTCTCAGCAGGGAATTAATACAACAGCAAAAATATCTGTCAGGTATCAGATATTAACTTTATGGAACCATACTCAATGTTTTCTTGCGCCAAAATCCAAAGATCGCGGTTTTTTCACGTTTCACCGAGAAACGACGGGCAACGTAATTGGCGATCAACTCCAATGATAAACACATCACAAAATAAACCAGCGCAACAAATAAAAAGACTTCCATCGGATAGACCATGCTGCGGTTATTCACTTGGGCCGCCAGAAATGACAATTCCCCCACACCAACAATATAGGCCAGGGAGGTGTCTTTAATTAATGCAATCCATTGGTTGATAAATGAAGGCACCATCATGCGTAATGCCTGCGGTAAGACGATATGCCACAACACTTCCCAACGAGTTAGCCCCAGTGATAATCCTGCGCGCCATTGGCCTTCACTGATCGCTAAAATACCCGCTTTCACACCATGCGCCAAATAAGCCGAAGTGATCAACGCCAGCGCAAAAACGACCGTGGTAATTTCAGGAATTTCCATTCCCAATACCACGGGCAACAGAAAGTATGTCCAGAAAATCAGCATGATAACGGGAATAGCCCGGAAAAATCCCAATACAGCCGCCAATAGGTTGACCCAAAATCCACGCAGCATCGCCAGGGCAATTCCACCCACAATGCCGAATACGATAGAAATCACACCTGCCATGATGCTGATTGCCAGCGTCAATGCCGCTCCTTCCAGCGGCCCATCGGGAAAAGTGCCCAATAGCAAATAACGCCAGTTTTCAGCAATAACGGTAAAATCCATTTCAATACCCCCTCGCTAATGTTTTCTGCTGACGCCACTGTCCCCAACCTTCCATCACGGCAATGATGGCGATGTAAAGTACGGTTGCGACACCAAATGCCTCAAAGGTTTGCAGGGATTGGGTTTCCACCTGACGGGAAGCGTAGGACAATTCTGCTACACCAATCGCCATGGTTAATGAGGAGTTTTTGACGATATTCATGTATTGCCCCAACAAAGGCGGCATGGCGATTTTCAGCGCCTGTGGCAGTACCACATGCCGCATGGCCTGCCAACCCGTTAGGCCCAACGCATGAGCGGCGTATTTCTGCCCGCGCCCGACGCCCTGAATACCCGCACGCAGTTCCTCTGCCACAAAAGGGGCGGAATAGAGTGTCAGGCCGATAAATCCTGCCAAAAATTCAAAGGATGGCCATTCCAGCGTCAGGCCAAAAATCGTTGTTTCATGGGGCATGTTCAGCCACATCATTACCTCTTGAGGCAAGATCTGACCCGATGCGAAATACCAGAAAAACAGTTGTACCAACAGAGGCGTGTTACGAAATACGGTCGTGTAAACCGTAACCAACCCGCACAATATTTTACAAGACAAAGAATTAATTTGGCTGTCTCGTGCCGCAGCAATCACAAAGCCCAATAAGGTGGAAGAGACAATGGCACAGGCAGAGAGCCATAAGGTGATCAAAAATCCCTGCCAGAGCCATCGTAGATATTCAGGAGCCAGTAAGTGCCCGGTAATAAATTGCTCAAACATATCATTCACCGCATCAATAAGCAGCAAAGCCCCGTTATTACGAGGCTAATTTCAAACGTGCTTTCTGCTATTCCCTAATGAGTTACAGCTTTGCCTGACTTTCCAATGGCGCGAATTTAAAATCACCGCGCGGCTGGGCAGATTTGGTTTCCGGGCCAAACCAACGGTTGTAAATTTTCGCCGCTTCACCCTCGTTTTCCAGCTTCAATAACGTCTGGTTAACGGCATCAATCAGTCGCCTTTCTCCTTTGGAGGCCGCTACCGCCTGATATTCACGAGTAATGCTAAAGGGTGAAATTTCAAAGTCTGCTTTCTGGGCTTCCGGTACGTTTGCCAGCAGGCCAACCAATTTCGCATCATCCTGCGTAATCGCCTGAACATTGCCATTTCTTAAAGCAGCAAAAGCCAGCGGCGTATCGTCATAAGAGATGACTTTTGTCGTTGGGTAACGTTCACGTAAGGTAATTTCCTGCACGGTGCCTTTGTCCGCCCCAATACGCAGCTTGGCGATATCGTCAGGTTGGGTCAGCACACCTTTGCGGGCAATAAATTTCTGGCCAGTCGCAAAATAAGGAATGGAAAAATCGACTTGTTTAGCACGCTCATCAGTCACCGTGAAGTTGGCAGCGATTAAGTCAATTTTCTTGGAAGAAAGCAGAGGAATACGGTTTGCCGGGTTTGTTGGGCGCAGTTCCAGTTTTACCCCTAAATCACTGGCTATGGCATTGGCAATGTCCACATCATAGCCTGCCAGTTTTTTCGTTTGAGGATCGATAAAACCAAATGGCGGGTTACTGTCAAATACCGCAATACGTACCGTACCGACTTTTTTAATGTCATCAAGTTTATCTGCTTTTGCTACACCAGAAACCAGACCAGAAACCAGCGCCAGGCTGGTCAGCAGCGCAGTAACCGCTACGCGAGATTTATTGCGAACCTTCATTGAACACCCCTGTTGATTATTAATTTTTATATGACCAACAAAAGCTATCAATTTAGGTATAGCACCTGAAATAATATAAAATGCTATATTTATAGCCTAAAAGAATATGAGAAAAAGAAAACGCCGATGAAAAATACCAGCGTTTCAGTCAGTTAACATTATTCGTCTTTGGTCAGTAATTTTTCCAGATTATCACCACCCACGTGGCGGAAATCCTGCCCTTTAACGTAATAAAAGATAAATTCACAAATATTCTGGCAACGATCGCCAATACGCTCAATGGAGCGGGCACAGAAAAGGGCAGTCATGACATTCGGGATCGTTCTCGGATCTTCCATCATATAAGTCATTAACTGGCGGACAATGCCTTCGTATTCCTGATCGACTTTTTTATCTTCACGATAGATGCGAATGGCTTCTGCCAAATCCATGCGGGCAAAAGCATCCAGTACATCGTGCAGCATCTGGATAGTATGGCGCCCCAATGATTCCAGGCTAACCAGCAACGATTGCTGCTGATGTGAAAATTTCTCAAGGGCGGTCTGGCAAATTTTATTGGCAACATCCCCAATGCGTTCCAGTTCGGCAATGGTCTTGGAAATGACCATGATAAGGCGCAAATCGCTGGCGGTCGGCTGGCGTTTTGCAATGATGCGGACACACGCTTCATCGATCGCCACTTCCATCATGTTGACCTTCTGATCATCCTCAATCACTTGCCGTGCCAGCGCTTCATCCTGATTGTGCATCGCCAGAATCGCTTTGCTGAGCTGCTCTTCCACCAGCCCGCCCATTGTCATCAATTCGGTACGAATATGTTCCAGTTCAGCGTTAAACTGACCGGATATGTGTTTGCTGAGATTCAGATTGTCCATCTTAGGTTATTCCCCGTTTGCTATTCCCCATTGATATGCCGAATCAGCCATAACGGCCGGTAATATAATCTTCAGTCTGCTTCATCTTTGGTGTGGTGAACAATCTGTCTGTATCGCTGAATTCAATCAGTTCACCGAGGTACATAAATGCCGTGTAATCAGAACAACGCGCCGCCTGCTGCATATTATGAGTGACAATCACGACGGTATATTCCGATTTCAACTCACTAATCAGCTCTTCAATACGTCCGGTAGAGATCGGGTCAAGTGCGGAACAAGGCTCATCCAGCAATAAAACGTCCGGGCGGATAGCAATGCCCCGGGCTATGCACAAGCGTTGCTGCTGACCGCCGGAAAGGCTGTATCCGCTCTGGTGGAGCTTATCTTTGGTTTCATTCCATAAGGCCGCTTTTGTCAGTGCCCATTGGACTCGCTCATCCATTTCAGCCCTTGGCAGCTTTTCAAACAGGCGCACCCCAAAAGCAATATTGTCGTAAATTGACATCGGGAATGGCGTCGGTTTCTGGAATACCATCCCGACTTTGGCGCGCAACAAGGCGATATCTTGCTTATCCATCAGAATATTGGTGCCATCCAGCATGATTTCACCTTCTGCTCGTTGCTCACCATACAGTTCATACATTTTGTTGAAAGTGCGCAGCAATGTGGATTTACCACATCCTGACGGCCCGATGAATGCAGTAACTTTATTCTGTGCAATATCCAACGTGATGTTTTTCAGCGCGTGAAATTTGCCGTAATAGAAGTTCAAATCGCGTACCTGAATTTTGCTTCCTGCGATATTTTTTACTGCAATATTGTTTACTGAAATATTGTTTACTGCAATGTCATTAACCTTATTCATCAGTGCTTCTCGTTACCTATATAAAAATTAGTGCTTCTTATTCGTAAACAGCACACGCGCTGCAATGTTAATCAGCAATACACACAAGGTAATCAGTAATACCCCGGCCCACGCCAGTTGTTGCCAGTCAGAGAATGGACTCATGGCAAACTTAAAGATAGTGACCGGCAGGTTCGCTATTGGCTGGCTGAGATCTGTGCTCCAAAACTGGTTGGAAAGCGAGGTAAATAACAACGGCGCGGTTTCACCAGCGATACGGGCAATGGCTAACAGGACGCCGGTAATAATGCCTGACATTGACGCTTTCAATGTAATGGCAGAAATCATCTTCCATTTCGGTGTTCCCAGTGCATAAGCCGCTTCACGCAGGTTATCCGGCACCAGTTTCAGCATGTTCTCCGTCGTACGGATAACAATAGGGATTTGTAACAGCGCCAATGCAATCACTCCCGCCCAGCCTGAGAAATGTTGCATTTTCGTCACGACCACCGTATAGACAAACAACCCGACAACGATCGAAGGTGCCGAAAGCAGGATGTCATTGATAAAGCGGATTATCTCTGCCAACCATGAACGACGGCCATATTCCGCCAGATAAACCCCCGCCATAATGCCCAATGGCGTGCCGAAGACAGTTGCCCAGAATATCAGCAGGCCACTGCCGACGATGGCATTTGCCAGCCCACCCCCTTCTGTATTGGGCGGTGGCGTCATTTCGGTAAACAACGCCAGCGACATACCATCAATGCCTTTAGTCACGGTAGAGATTAAAATCCAAACCAGCCAGAACAGGCCAAACGCCATCGTCGCCATAGACAGCATCAATGCCATGCGGTTCTTCTGACGACGCCATGACTGCATACGACGGCGGCGCTTCATATCCACTTCATTGACTATACCGGCTTCACGTACTGAGCCAGCCAAATGAGGCTGTTGGTTATTATTGTTGACTGTCATCTCAGCGCCCCTCATTTTTTGCCAGACGCATAATCATCAATTTTGACAATGCCAATACAATAAAGGTGATCACAAACAAGATCAGCCCCAGCTCCATCAAGGCCGCGGTATGCAGGCCAGATTCAGCTTCGGCAAATTCATTTGCCAAGGCGGAAGTAATGCTGTTTCCGGGCATGTAGAGAGACAAACTGTCGAGCTGGTAGGTGTTACCGATAATAAAGGTGACAGCCATAGTTTCCCCCAACGCCCGGCCAAGCCCCAACATAACGCCGCCAATCACCCCGTTCTTGGTATAAGGCAAGACGATGTGCCAAATGACTTCCCATGTTGTACAGCCTATCCCATAGGCTGACTCTTTCATCATCACGGGCGTCTGCTCAAATACATCACGCATGACAGACGCGATATAGGGGATAATCATGATGGCAAGAATGATGCCCGCGGCCAGAATGCCAATACCAAAGGCAGGGCCGGAAAACAGTTCTCCCACGATGGGAATGCTTGATAACACATCACCGACGGGTTGCTGGAAATAGGTGGCAAACAGCGGAGCAAAGACAAACAGCCCCCACATGCCGTAAACGATACTGGGGATCGCTGCCAACAGTTCAATCGCCACGCCCAATGGACGCTTCAACCAATTTGGCGCCAGTTCTGTCAGAAACAGGGCAATGCCAAAGCTCACCGGAACTGCAATAATCAGGGCAATTAATGACGTCATCAATGTGCCATAAATCGGTACCAGTGCACCAAACACCCCAGCGGGTGCATCCCAATCTTTGCTCCACAAAAAAGCAAAACCAAATGTTTGTATACTTGGCCAGGAAGCAATGATCAGCGAAAGGATAATGCCACCGAGCAGAAGTAAGGTCAGCACAGCCGCTAATCTGACCAGCGCACTGAAAATAATGTCGCCATTTTTACTCGGTGCTTTCAATACCGTTTTATATGCCGTTTTACGTTCGGCCATACGCTTCATTCTCATCTAGGCTCATTTTGGGTTATTTCCCCCTCGAAAGGGGGAGGTTTAACAATATTCCTCAATAAAACAGGTTCCTCAGTAAAACAGCTCCCTCAATAAAACAGCTCCATCGCCCATCAATAAAGCGGTTTGCCACTGCTGTCTTTGATGTTGCTCTTCCATGCGGCACGTACCTGAGTGACGACTTCTTTCGGCAGAACGGCGTAATCCAGATCTTTCGCCTGTTTTTTGCCTTCGTCATAAGCCCAATCGAAGAATTTCAGCACTTCAGCGCCATTCGAGGCACTTGCCTGCTGTTTGTGGATGAGAATGAAAGTGGTGGAGGTAATTGGCCACGCATTATCGCCTTTCTGGTGTGTTAAATCCTGGGCAAAGCTGCTGCTCCAATCCGCCCCTTTTGCTGCCGCACTGAAATTTTCTGCCGTAGGTGCCAATACTGCGCCATCTGCTGAAACCAGTTTGGTGTAAGCGAGGTTATTCTGCTTAGCATAAGCGTATTCAACGTAACCAATCGAACCGGGCAGGCGTTGCACAAAGGCTGCAATGCCATCATTGCCTTTGCCACCCAAGCCGGTTGGCCATTTGACGGTCGAACCTGCCCCGACTTTTTCTTTCCAGTCGTTATTCACTTTAGACAGGTAACTGGTGAAAACGTAGGAAGTGCCTGAACCATCCGCACGCCGCACTACGGCAATGTTTTGATCCGGCAGTTTGAGGTCAGGGTTCAATTTTGCAATAGCGGGATCATTCCATTTCTTGATGTTCCCCAGATAGATGTCGCCGAGGGTTCTGCCATCCAGAATCAACTGACCCGGTTTGATACCGGAAATGTTTACCGCCAGCACAATGCCGCCAATCACGGTTGGAAACTGGAACAAACCATCGGCCGCCAATTTTTCGTCAGAAAGCGGCGCATCAGAAGCACCAAAATCAACGGTATTGGCGATAACCTGTTTCACGCCTCCTGAGGAGCCGATGCCTTGGTAATTGATTTTACTGCCCGTTTCTTTTTGATAAGAATCCGCCCACTTGGTATATACCGGTGCGGGAAATGTCGCACCTGCCCCCGTCAAGCTGGTAGCAGCAAATGAAGACAGGGATGTCATGGCAAATACGGCGGCCATGATGCTTGCCACGGTGGTACGCATTGGTTTCATATTCCCTCCTGCTGGGATACGCATCATTAATTAAAAACAAGTGTCAGACATCTTCGACAATCTGGTTTTTAGGTTAAGAAATGGATCAGGAAGGAAAATAGGTGAATTCAATGACAGTAAAATGTATGAATTATGACATTTTTATGACAAGCCGTTTTCAAGGGGTAACTGTTTTTCATTCAAAGGAATATAGGCGCGAATAGATAGCCCCTGCTTTTCACTTTCTCCCACTTCGATATACCCTTCGTGGATATCAATGATGCGGCGGATAATTGCCAGCCCCAGCCCTGCGCCACCATTATTGTAAATATTGCGTATCCGCTCTCCCTGAATGAATGGCTGGAACAAGTTGGCGGTCTCTTCTTTCGTCATTCCCTTGCCGTTATCCTCCACCTGAAACCAACCAAATCTTTCTATTGAACCACTACTGATTCGAATCCATCCATTTCCATAACGTTGGGCATTAGTCAACATATTGACCAATACACGCTTAATGGAAAGCGGGTTAGCTGAAACAAAAATCGGGCGGGAAGATAAATTATTTTCAATAGCTGCCGCACAGCGCTGTTCTGTTTCAATGGCAGTTTCAAACTCAATGACCGATTCGAGCAGCTCGTTCAATTCACAGCGTGTCAGCGGTACATCTTGCCCTGACCGCTGATAGTCAATGAACTGATCAATAATGGCGTTGCATTCCTCAATGTCCCGATGAATGGATTCCGTGAGAAAATCATCGTTTCCCTCCAGCATTTCCATTGCCAACCGAATGCGGGTCAGTGGAGTACGCAAATCATGGCTCACTCCGGCTATCAATACGGCCCGGACACTTTCTTGTGATTTCAGCCCCACGGATATCTGATTAAAGGCGCTAATCAGCGCGCGCATGGCGGGTGCTCCCCTCTCCGGCAAGGGTGCTACCCTTCTCCCTTGCCCCATATCCATTGCTGCTTTTTGTATTGTTTTGAGGGATTGCTTCTGGATGTAAAGATATCGCCAGAACACCACAAATACTAACAATGCAGACGTAAAAATCCCGATAAAGAGATAAGGAAACACCACGTTGAATGATAGTGCTTCCAGCTTTGCCAACCACTGGGCGACCAGATAACTGATCAGCAGGCAGCCCAGCGACAAAGATAAGATATGGGGAAACAAGGCGAGCACCGAAAGCCAAAGCTTTTTCATACCTTGCTTCCATCAGGAACAAAAACGTAGCCCAATCCCCAAACCGTCTGGATATAGCGGGGATGCGCGGGATCTTCTTCAATCAGACGACGCAGTCGGGAAACCTGAACATCAATGGAGCGCTCCATTGCACCATATTCCCGCCCCCGTGCCAGGCTCATCAATTTATCCCGTGATAACGGCTCACGAGGATGGGAAACCAGAACTTTCAGTACTGAAAATTCCCCACTGGTCAAAGACAGCAATTCATCTTGATGGAACATTTCGCGTGTTCCGAGATCAAGTTTAAATTTTCCAAATTTGATGACGGCATCATCCGATGCCGGTGCTCCCGGCAATTCATTCGCCTGACGACGTAAAACAGCCCGCATGCGTGCCAACAGCTCACGTGGGTTAAAAGGCTTGGCAAGGTAATCATCCGCGCCGATTTCAAGGCCAACAATGCGATCAACCTCTTCCCCTTTGGCGGATATCATGATGATCGGAATCGAATTATGCTGGCTTCGCAATCTTCGACAAACAGATAATCCATCTTCGCCCGGCAACATCAAATCCAAGACAATCAACTGAATAGATTCTCTGGTCAATAAACGATCCATCTGCTCTGCATTTGCTACGCTACGAACTTGAAATCCCTGCTCAGATAAATAACGCTCCAATAATGCCCTCAAGCGCATATCATCATCAACAACAAGGATTTTATAACTCTCTTGCATGTTTCAGCTCCCAAGATGCTCCATGCCCGCGATATCCATCACTCTCACAGAAAACCCATAATTCAATAGAGACTAACCGCATGTATTTTAAGGCCATTAACGGCATTGGCAATAATTGCTTATGGTTAGGTTTTCTCTCCTTGTTTTCCTTTTAGGTCACATAACCGCCATGATTTATGCTAAAGGCTGATAGCTGATTTCCAGTATCCAATACGTCACGATGCCATTGGGTGTCATCACCGTAACCTCATCATCAGTTTGCTTGCCAAGTAACGCCCTTGCCACGGGAGAGTCAATGGAAATCCACTTCCTGGCCGGCTCAAATTCATCCGGTCCCACCAGCCGAAAAATATGTTCTTCTTCATTTTCATTTTCGACTTTCACCCATGCCCCAAAAAAGACTCTTCCCTCTTGCCGCGGATCAGGATCAACAATTTTCAGGACATCCAGACGCTTGGACAAGAATCGCACCCGACGGTCAATTTCTCTTAACCTTTTCTTACCATAAATGTATTCTGCGTTCTCTGAACGATCCCCTAACGCAGCGGCATCTGAAACAGCCTGAGTGACTTTAGGTCGTTCAACTTTCCAGAGATATTTCAGTTCCTGATCAAGCGCATGCCAACCTTCCCGGGTAATGTAGTGACTCTTGGCCATGAAAAAACTCACTTGAGAAAAGATGATTAATGGCGGTGTACTATATCTCAACCCAGAAGATATTCGATGAATTCTGTCGCAACATGACCGAAATATCGCGCTAAACTGGAAATTATCGCGCTCAGCACGTATAAATGGAGCCAGTTTGAACCATGCCGATATTGTTTCAGATGAAATTTGATCCTATCCGGCTCTGCCTGATGATATCCGACGATATCTACAGGCGCTAAGAAAGTTGAAGAAAACAGACCATGAATGAATCTTTAAGTCGAATCATTGCCGGTGAGCTACAGGCTCAACCACAGCAAGTCCAAGCCGCCATTACTCTGCTTGATGAAGGGAATACGGTTCCTTTCATTGCCCGTTACCGTAAAGAGGCCACCGGTGGTCTGGATGACACGCAGCTCCGCCAGCTCGAAAACCGTCTCGGTTATCTACGCGAACTATCCAACCGCCGTCAGACTATTCTGAAATCTATTGAGGAACAGGGAAAGTTAACCGTTGAGCTGGAAAACGCGATTAATGCGACATTGAGCAAAACCGAACTGGAAGACCTGTACCTGCCATATAAACCTAAACGCCGTACCCGTGGGCAGACTGCCATTGAAGCCGGATTGGAACCTCTGGCCGACCTGCTATGGCAAGATCCGCAGCAAGAGCCTGAACTGGCGGCAGCGGCCTATGTCGATGCTGACAAAGGTGTCGCTGATACCAAAGCGGCACTGGATGGCGCTCGTTATATCCTGATGGAGCGTTTCGCCGAAGATGCGGCACTGCTGGCAAAAGTCCGCGATTATCTGTGGAAAAATGCCCACTTAGTCTCCAAAGTTGTCGAAGGCAAAGAGGAAGAAGGCGCTAAATTCAGTGATTATTTCGATCATCACGAAGCCATCGCGGCTGTTCCTTCCCACCGTGCCCTTGCCATGTTCCGTGGACGCAATGAGGGTATCCTGCAACTCTCTTTGAACGCCGACCCTCAATTTGAGGAAGCGCCAAAAGAGAGCTACTGCGAGCAAATTATTACCGATCACCTTAATCTGCGCCTGAACAATACACCGGCTGATAGCTGGCGCAAAGCAGTGGTGAGCTGGACATGGCGCATCAAAGTGTTGTTGCACCTTGAAACCGAACTGATGGGCACACTGCGCGAGAAAGCCGAAGACGAAGCCATCAACGTATTCGCCCGTAACCTGCATGATCTGCTGATGGCCGCACCGGCGGGTATGCGGGCAACGATGGGTCTGGATCCGGGCTTGCGCACAGGGGTGAAAGTCGCCGTTGTTGATGCAACAGGTAAGCTTATCGCCACCGATACCATTTACCCACACACGGGTCAGGAAAACAAAGCGGCTGCGACCGTTGCAGCACTGTGCACCAAGCATCAAGTCGAGCTGGTCGCCATTGGCAACGGTACGGCTTCCCGTGAAACAGAGCGTTTCTTTGCCAACGTGCAAAAACAGTATCCTGACGTTACTGCACAGAAAGTCGTGGTCAGCGAAGCGGGGGCATCCGTCTATTCCGCCTCTGAACTGGCCGCACTGGAATTCCCTGAACTGGATGTTTCCCTGCGTGGTGCGGTTTCCATCGCCCGTCGCCTGCAAGATCCACTGGCAGAGCTGGTAAAAATCGAGCCAAAATCCATCGGTGTGGGTCAATATCAGCATGATGTCAGCCAAATCCAGCTTGCCAAAAAACTGGATAATGTGGTTGAGGACTGTGTAAACGGCGTCGGTGTTGACCTGAATACGGCATCCGTCGCCTTGCTGACACGCGTTGCCGGCCTGAGCCGTAATGTTGCCCAGAATATCGTTAACTGGCGTGATGAGAACGGTCGTTTCAACAACCGTGACGAACTGCTGAAAGTTCACCGTCTGGGGCCAAAAGCCTTCCTGCAATGTGCGGGCTTCCTGCGCATCAATCAGGGTGATAACCCGCTGGATACATCAACTGTTCACCCAGAAGCTTATCCGGTCGTTGAGAAGATTCTGACAACAACCGCGCAGACCCTGTCTGAATTGATGGGCAATCCTGCTTCTCTGCGTAACCTGAGTGCTCAGGATTTCACGACAGAAAAATTCGGTCTCCCAACCGTCACTGATATTCTGAAAGAGCTGGAAAAACCGGGCCGAGATCCGCGCCCTGAGTTTAAAACAGCGACTTTTGCTGACGGGGTTGAAACGATGAATGATCTGCGTACGGGCATGATTTTGGAAGGTACGGTCACCAACGTCACTAATTTCGGTGCTTTCGTTGACATCGGTGTCCATCAGGATGGCTTGGTGCACATCTCCTCTCTGTCCGATCGCTTTGTAGAAGATCCCCATACCGTGGTGAAAACGGGCGATATCGTCAAAGTGAAGGTGATGGATGTTGATCTCAACCGCAAGCGTATTGCACTGACCATGCGTCTTGATGAGCAACCTGGTGAAACACAAGTACGCCGCGGCTCTCAAGGTGGTAACCGCCAGGATAGCAATGACCAAGGTCGCAATAACCGCAGCGGCAATGGCAGAAACCGCCATATTTCGCGCTCCGGTTCTGCACCTTTAGCTAACAGCGCTATGAGTGACGCATTAGCGGCAGCCTTTAATAAAAAACGTTAATCAGCGCAAACGTTAATTAACGAAGAAACGTTAGATTACGTAAATAATTTCCTGAACTGGTGCCATTGTGCCAGTTCAGGATCTTTCAAAAAAGAATTAGCATCCTCTGAAAGACGAGGGATTTTACGGCACACCGGATAAAAATGCCTTTACTGGTTATACGTAAAAAAGCTATTATTTTCATAATAATGATTCTATTTATTACTGATGTAATAAATTTGAATAAGTTACTACACCTGCATATTTTAACTAATACTCCGTATAATTCATTTCGCAATAAATCTCATCATAATGGGAACTTATTGAATAATATAAAAATATAAATCATCCATAATATCCTAATGTTCTTATACCCAATGGGTTTCGGTTTTTAGGTATAAAGAACGAATACACACTGTTGAGGAAAAACCATGAATAAATATGTCCAAAGCAGTTTTAATCTACTCAGCAATATACGTTTCTTCGGCCTTTCCACTCACGATCCGGATGCAGATTCTGTCTGGTCATCGACGATGTTCTATATTCCGAAATACAATCCACTGACACTGATCTGGTACTCAAAGCAAGATACCCGACATTCGCGGGAATTACATATCAATCCCCGTGTCAGCGGTACAATCTACAGTAGTCGGGTCACGCCTGATTCATCGCTGGATCTGGCGGGCGCTCAATTCGTTGGCTACGCTCGCCAAGTCCCCGATGAACAACTACAGGAAACCTATGACTACTTTTTCTTAAAAACTTATCCTGATGCAAATGTCAGAAAGAAAAAGTCGCGCCCTATCAGTGATTATCAAGGCCATGCCATACGCCGTTTCTATGAATTGGAAATTCAGGCATGGTGGGTATACGACTCGGCTGCCTGGAGCCAGCATCAAGATGATGCCCGTGTTCAGGTTCCATTGAGTGAACTGCGTTACCCGCCGAAAGATTAATAAAAGCCAATCATTCATCAAATTAATAATAAAATAGAAATCAACAAGCCCCGTTTATTAACGGGGCTTATCAATAAATAAATTTTTTTCCGAATATTAAATATTCCTGGTAATTATTTATTTTCAATAAAATCACCATTAACTTGATTAATATCAATTTGTTTCCACACTATTCAGGATAAATAACCAATATTGCAGTTGCATATTATTATCATTAACAATTAGAATTCAGAGAAATTACCGTACTTTTTCCTTGTGAAATTCCCTTTATTGAGGATAATAATTCTTATAATCACTTATTTTTTCAGTCAAAATGGAGAGTTATATGGTTCTTATTCCAGAACGCAAGTATAAAATTCTGGGATTTTCTCCAGAGATCAGCCCAGCTTACCGACAAAAATTATTGTCACTCGGCATGTTACCGGGTTCAACATTTCAGGTTATTCGCTTTGCTCCATTAGGCGATCCAATACAAATCGAAACACGCAGGGTCAACCTTACCCTTCGTAAACAAGACTTAGCATTTCTCATGCTGAATGAAGATCTGAACTAACAAAGCGCTCAGTTGATTCAGTTCAGAATAACTATCACCCACACACTTTGATAACCGCAGTACTAAAGTATAACTAGAGTACTAAATATATAGCTAAAGTACGAAAGTCACTTCGTGATTGGCAGACTTAGTGATTGGTAGATTTTGTGATTGACAAAAGTATGATGAAACAATTAACCATAGGCCTGATTGGTAATCCCAATGCCGGCAAAACGACACTTTTTAACCAGCTTACTGGTTCCCACCAACGCGTGGGAAACTGGGCGGGTGTTACGGTTGAACGCAAAACCGGCCACTTTACCACCGATAACCATCAGGTCGATCTTGTCGACCTTCCCGGCACTTATTCTCTCACCACCATTTCTGAGCAAACGTCCATCGATGAGCAGATTGCCTGTCACTATATCCTTAGTGGTGAAGCGGATATGTTGATCAATGTTGTTGATGCGTCGAATCTGGAGCGTAATCTTTATCTCTCACTGCAATTGATTGAACTGGGCATTCCCTGCATCATTGCGCTGAACATGCTGGATATCGCTCAAAACCAGCGTATCCATATTGATGTTGCGGCACTGGAACAGCGCCTGGGCTGCCCGGTTATCCCACTGGTTTCAACCCGTGCCACAGGGATCGATGTACTGAAAAAAACCATTGATGATCACCGGCAAAAAACTAAATACCCGCAAAACGCTAAACCTGTGCAGGTTGAATATCCTGATTCACTATTACAGGAAGTCTCCCATCTTTCACGCCAAGTCGCGGAGACGTTCAGCCCACAGCAGCGTCGCTGGCTGACTTTGCAGGTACTAGAAGGGGATATTTACAGCCGTGGGATTTCCGGCCTGACTCAGATACAGCTAGCTGAAAGTCAGGCTCGCCTGCAACAGCAACAGATTGAAGAACCCGACCTGATCATTGCGGGCGCACGCTATCAGACGATTAGTGAGATATGTCTGGCGGTCATTGATACCCGATCAGCCATACCAAACAAACTGACCCAAATACTGGATACCGTTATCCTGAACCGCTGGTTGGGTCTGCCTATTTTCCTGTTTGTCATGTACCTGATGTTTGTGCTGGCTATCAATATTGGCGGCGCTTTGCAACCCATCTTCGAAGGGGCTTCTGCCGCCATTTTCATTGATGGAATGCAGTGGCTTGGTCATACTCTCCATTTCCCGAACTGGCTGACGGTTTTCCTTGCCCAAGGTATTGGTGGCGGCATCAACACGGTACTGCCGTTGGTTCCCCAGATTGGCATGATGTACCTGTTCCTCTCCTTCCTTGAAGATTCAGGCTATATGGCGCGCGCCGCGTTTGTTATGGACAGGCTGATGCAGGCCATGGGGTTGCCGGGTAAATCCTTTGTGCCCCTGATTGTTGGCTTTGGTTGTAATGTACCTGCCGTGATGGGTTCAAGAACCCTGGATGCCCCTCGTGAGCGTTTGATTACCATCATGATGGCACCGTTTATGTCCTGTGGGGCAAGGTTGGCGATCTTTGCTGTCTTTGCAGCCGCTTTCTTCGGCAAAAATGGAGCAAGTATCGTTTTCTCTCTGTATATATTGGGGATTGTCATCGCCATCCTGACAGGGCTGCTGCTCAAATACACCCTGATGCGTGGTGAAGCATCACCATTTGTGATGGAACTGCCGGTCTATCACGTTCCACATACTAAAACCCTGCTGCTCCAGACATGGCAGCGACTGAAAGGTTTTGTGATACGAGCAGGTAAAGTCATTGTCGCGGCAAGTATGTTCATTGGCGCTCTGAACAGCTTCTCCTTCTCAGGTAAAGCCGTGGATAACATTAACCAATCAGCTCTGGCTTCTGTCAGTAAAGTGATCACGCCAGTATTACAGCCCATCGGTGTGCATTCTGATAACTGGCAGGCGACTGTCGGGCTTATCACTGGAGCAATGGCCAAAGAGGTTGTTGTTGGAACGCTGAACACCCTGTACACCGCAGAAAACATCACTCAGGCACCATTCGACCCGGATGAATTCAATTTGCCGGCTCAATTGAAAGACGCTGTTGCGGAAACTTGGGACAGCCTGAAAGAAACTTTTACCTTAAGCGCACTTTCCAACCCGATAGAAGCCAGCAAAGGCGATGGGGATATGGATCGCGGTTCTATGGGAACAATGAGCGCCAAATTTGGCTCTGCCATTTCTGCTTACAGTTACCTGATTTTCGTACTGCTATACGTACCCTGTGTTTCCGTCATGGGAGCCATTGCACGTGAAACCAGCCGTGGCTGGATGGCTTTCTCCATCCTGTGGGGATTGAACGTCGCTTATTCACTCGCAGCATTGTTTTATCAGGCGACAACGTTTTCTGCCCACCCAGAAAGCAGCCTGATAACAATTCTGGCCGTGATCCTGTTTAACGTTCTGGTTTTTATTGGATTGCGCCGTGCACGCAGCAGAGTGACCGTCACGTTCAATAACACCACCGATCGTAACTGCGAATGCTCAAACGGCAACTGCCATTAACTGCCATTAGCGATTAATAGGAGCGATAGATGATAAGTCTGCTGGAAATTAGAAACGCCGTTGCCCTTAATGGGCGTACTGACGCAAGGTCATTAAGCTCTCAGTTTTCAGCACCACTGCCGATGGTAGAAGCCATGCTTAAGCAGCTTGTCGCAATGGGTAAACTGGAGGAAGTGGATGCTTCTTCCTGCCTCAGCGGCGGCTGCAAGCAGTGCCCGGAAACGCAGAAATGCGGTTCGAAGATTTATCAACTGCCAATCAAAAGCTAAGCATCTGTCTCTGTAAACGCTAAAGGATAGCCTGCCTGATCAAACTTATCAGGCAGGTCATTTTTGTTTGAAGCTCACGGCTCATTTAACTTTTTCATCTTTTGCCAAATCAGAGTAAACAGCACAGATTAGTACTTCTACAGCCAAGCCAAGTATTAAAACCGCCGTCATCCTGCGGTACTGACTTGGCAATATACTGGCAATAGCGCCGATCATCGCCGCCCCCATAAAATAAGTAATCAACGGTAGTGCAGGTAAATACATCGACATATAGCTGTGCCGGGAAAACAGTGATGAAGGCAATAAATATGATATATTCTTTTTTTACTTGAATTCCCAAATAAAAATCCCTCATTAGCAAGTAATAACCTGTTTTTATATTGGAACTTAGTAATAAAACCATGGTGTAACCCAAAGTATCTCACTCAATATTAAACAAAAAAATAGTCATACAAAAAACAAATTCATTTATGACAAACAAATTGAAAAGTAAATATCTCTTCCTTATTATTTGATACACAATTTCCTGATATTAATAACCTGAGGATAGTAATATGCCTAAAGAGTTATTTACCGCAACAGTTGAGTCAGTTGGTCGTCTCAAAATGAAATGTTCATCACGGGATTTTACCTTTCACATAGACGAGCCGGAAAGCCTGGGGGGAACGGATGAGGCGATGAGTCCCATAGAAGCGTTGTTGTCTGCTTTTGGTGCATGCCAATGTATTGTCGCAAAAAGTTTTGCCCGCAAGCATAAAATTAATTTGAACGATATTCAGGTGAAAGTAGAAGGAGAATTGGATACCGATGGTTTCATGGGCAAAAATAAAAACGCCAAATTAGGATTTTCCAAAATTACCTCCAAGTTTTATATTGATGCAGATAATACCGAACAAGAGATCCGTGATTTTATTGCTTTTGTCGAAAATCATTGCCCTGTCCTCGATACTATCGTTAATACACCCGAAATTGTGACCGAAGTTTATCCCGGCAATTGACACCCTCTGAAGGACGGGGTTTTACGGCGCACCGGATAAAACGGCTGATTATCCATAACGATTACCCATAGCCATTAATGGTTATGGGTAATGTTGAGCATTTACCATCCCATGCTGGAAGTAAAATCCATTAATACTTCAACAAATTCATCAGGATGAGAAATAAAAGGGGCATGGGCGGCATTTCGCATAATAACGGAATGTGTATTCGGCCATTCTCTGTCAAGCTGTGCAACGATCTTGCGCGGCACCAGCCCATCAAGATAACCATAAACTCGCAGGAAAGGTAATTGAAGCTGTGACAGTTCCGCCCTTAAATCATCAGTACGTAAAATTTCCAACCCCGCATTAAGTACATCCACTGTCGGCATTGGATGGTTCAAAACCACAGATTTCAGTACACGGGCGTCCTGACGCGCACTCTCTGTCCCCAAGGTCTGCAAAGCCAGAAAACGTTCAACTGTCTTCTGAAAATCTGCACTTAATTGATGTTCAAATGCACTCAATACCGCAGGCTTAATACCCGGCCAATCTCCATCTGTACTGAATTTGGGTGAAGAAGCTACTGTCACCAAACCAGCAACCTGCTCAGGATGATCCAGTGCAATCTGGCTGGCAACTAATCCGCCCAAAGACCAGCCCAACCACAGGGCTTTTTCTGGTGCTTGTTGCCATACCGTATCCGCCATATCCGCCAGTGACATCGCAGGATATGGCTGACTGCGACCATAACCCGGCAAATCCACCAGATGCAAACGAAAATGCGGAGCCAAGCGCATTTCCACTGAACGCCATACTTCGGCATTCAATCCCCAACCATGCAGCATCACAAGATCACGTGGTGCATCACCAATTGTCTGCCAAAACAACTGATTCATTGTTATTCTCACTTTCTTTATCATCAAGGAATATCACCAAGGAAGGTTACTATGCTAACAATGGTTGGATACTGTTGGCTATGCCATCAAAATTTGTATTTTGCCCATCACGGAATCTGTCACGTTTGCCATCAACAATTAAAACGACTGCAACATGTTTGCCCACGCTGCGCATTGCCTTCTGAATCCGGAAATGTTCCCTGTGGGCGCTGCCTGAAATATCCCCCGCCATGGCAATTCCTGATCGCGATTACAGATTATACGCCACCATTAAGCCAGCTTATCCGGCGATATAAGTATCATTATACGCCGCAACTCGCGGCAGTCCTGGCGCGTCTGTTCCTGCTGCATTGGTTGCAAGGCTATCGTGAAGGCCGCTGGTACAAACCCGATCATATTCTGGGTATTCCCCTGCACAGCAAAAAACGTTGGCAACGCGGTTTCGATCACATTGAATTAATGATTCAGCCTCTATCGCGCTGGCTGCAATGTCCGTATCAGCCAGACCTTTTGCAATGCTCACGTGCTACACTCTCGCAGCGGGGCTTATCTGCCGCCCAGAGGAAAACCAATATTAAGCATGCCTTTCAATTGCGGGGCGATTTTACCGATCAACATGTTGCGATTTTCGATGATGTGATCACGACGGGCACAACGCTGCATGAAGCTTCACAATTGTTAATTCGTGCGGGTGCCCGCTCCGTACAAGCCTGGGCAATCTGCCGAACCTTGTAGAATCTTTATAAATGGGCGTATTATAACCAACTAGAACAGTCAACTATTGAGCAAATGACATGATTAATATTACTGAAGCAGCGCAAGCGCACTTTGCCAAGCTATTGGCAAATCAAGAACCGGGCACACAGATCCGTGTTTTTGTCATTAATCCGGGAACCCCGACTGCTGAATGCGGCGTTTCCTATTGCCCACCGGATGCTGTTGAAGCCACTGATGTCGAACTGAAATTCGACCAACTTTCTGCCTATGTTGATGAAATCAGTGCACCTTTTCTGGAAGAGGCCGTCATTGATTTTGTGACCGACCAACTTGGCTCCCAACTGACCCTGAAAGCACCGAACGCCAAAATGCGTAAAGTGGCTGACGATGCTCCACTGATTGAGCGCGTTGAATATGTCCTGCAATCGCAGATTAATCCTCAGCTGGCCGGGCATGGTGGTCGTGTCAGTCTGATGGAGATCACCGATGAAGGTTATGCCATTCTGCAATTCGGCGGTGGATGCAACGGCTGTTCAATGGTCGATGTCACCCTGAAAGAAGGGATTGAAAAACAGTTGTTGCAGATGTTCCCTGAATTAAAAGGGGTCAAAGATCTGACTGAACACCAGCGCGGTGAACACTCGTATTACTGATTATTTTTCTGTTTCTGACATTTTCTGTCTATATTCCCACGCCTTTCCAATACCCCCATTGGAAAGGCGGTCAGGTCATACCAGACGACCATTAAGAAATGAATATAGTGAAAATGAAAATTTGAGAAACTACGTTGAGTATTTATGGACCACTTTCAAACGATAAACCCTGAGCAGGCTTACCAGTACTGGCTCGATAAAACCGCCATCATGGTTGATATCCGTGACCCGCAAAGTTTCCGTGCAGGGCACGTAACAGGCGCATTCCACTTAACGAATGAAACGCTTAATAATTTTCTACAGGAAGCGGATTTTGACCAGCCTGTCATGGTGATGTGCTATCACGGTCATAGCAGTCAGGGAGCCGCTCAATATCTCATCAACATGGGGTTTGAGACGGTTTACAGTGTCAATGGCGGCTTTGAAGGCTGGCAGAAAGACTATCCTCAGGCCGTCCACACTCTATGAATCTTTTAATGCGCTAATTTCAAGGCGATTAGCCCCTGTGTGATTAATTTCAACTTAAGGCAGAGATAAGACGAGCAATGATCCATGTAACCTCAATATCCAACCCTCGACTGGCTCAGGCCTTTATTGATTATATGGCGACGCAAGGCATTCATTTAACCATGCGGCCGACTAACGAGCCATTACTCGTTGAACTATGGCTGGAAGATGACAGCCAGTTAAGTTTAGTTGAACAGGAACTTCAGCATTTTGCCCGCGATCCTCTCAATGAACGCTACCAAGCCGCCAGTTGGCAAACAGGCAAATTTAACAGTTCATTTAAATATCGCAATAATCTGAACTGGAACACGCTCAAAAGCCAGTCCGGCCCGCTGACGATTGTCGTCGCCGCACTTTGTGCCCTCGTTTATCTTTGGATAACAATGGCGGGCACGCCCGATGTCATGAACTGGCTGGCGTGGCCTAACAGTCATCAATATCTGGAGTTATGGCGCTGGGTTAGTCCTGCCCTGCTGCATTTTTCACTGCCCCATATCCTCTTTAACCTCGCGCTATGGTGGTATTTTGGCAGTCAGGTAGAACAAAAGATCAGTACCGGAAAACTTTTTGAAATCACGATAGTCTCTGCCCTTTTCAGTGGTTGGGCACAATCATTGTTCAGTGGAGCTCATTTCGGGGGGCTGTCTGGGGTGGTCTACGCGTTGATTGGATACGTTTGGCTAACGGGTGAGATGTCGCCCAAACGCGGGATCAGTGCTCCCAGAGGGTTAATCGCTATCTCTGTTATCTGGCTATTGGTTGGCTATTTCGATCTGTTTTCATTAAATATCGCCAATGCTGCCCATATTGCCGGACTAATCATCGGGTTATTGATGGGGTTATGGGATAATTTGCGTAAACAAAAGAATCAATAATATTCCGAATAATTTGGGCCAACTATAATCCATCTCTGCAAACATTAGGGGAATTTTGTGAAGCAAACTCAGCGACATGATGCAATAATCGAGCTGGTGCGCCTTCAAGGTTATGTCAGCACTGAAGAGCTGGTTGAACATTTTGACGTCAGCCCGCAAACCATCCGGCGTGATTTAAATGATCTGGCAGATAAAAATAAAATCCAGCGTCATCACGGTGGCGCCGCATTGCCATCCAGTTCTGTTAATACCGCTTACCATGACCGCAAGATTATGTGGTCAAATGAAAAAGCGCGTATTGCTCAGCAGGTTGCCACCCAAATTCCAAACGGCGCAACCCTGTTCATTGATATTGGGACAACCCCTGAAGCCGTAGCGCATGCCTTGCTCAACCATCGCGATTTGAGGATTGTCACCAACAACCTCAACGTCGCAACCCTGTTTATGGGTAAAGAAGATTTCCGCCTGATTTTGGCAGGTGGTGAAGTGCGTTCCCGCGATGGCGGCATCATTGGCGAAGCAACGCTGGATTTCATCTCTCAATTCCGTCTCGATTTCGGCATTCTTGGGATTAGCGGCATTGACAGCGATGGCTCCCTGCTGGAATTCGATTACCACGAAGTCCGCACCAAGCGCGCCATTATCGAAAATTCCCGTTGTGTTATGCTAGTTGCCGACCATTCTAAATTTGGCCGCAGTGCCATGGTCAACCTCGGCAACATGAATCTCATTGATTTCCTATTCACAGACAAAGCCCCTCCTCCCAATATCCAGAAAATCATCGAACAACACAACGTCAAACTGGAACTCTGCTGACCACTTTTGATGCCATGACGTTTCCCCGCCTGAAATTTTGGGTGGGGTTCTCCTTCCTGTAATTATCCCCTTTTAAATTTGTATCCCGCAAAATCCTTATTAATCTTAGGCATATGATAAAGATTTGTTACCTATATCACGCGAATATGTTTTTTCTGAGTTAATGGTTGGCGCTTGATGAATTTTTGATTACAATCTTTGAGCGAAAACGAACATTAAAGAACTGTTTCGAACATTTCAGAGGGTATGCAATGGAAACCAAAGACTTGATTGTAATCGGCGGCGGAATTAACGGCGCTGGTATTGCAGCAGATGCTGCTGGCCGGGGACTTTCTGTCCTGCTGTTGGAAGGTCAAGACTTGGCCAGTGCGACTTCGTCTGCCAGCTCCAAACTGATCCACGGTGGCTTACGCTATCTGGAGCATTATGAATTCCGTCTGGTCAGCGAAGCATTGGCAGAACGTGAAGTGCTCTTGAAACTGGCTCCGCATATTGCATTCCCAATGCGTTTTCGTCTGCCACACCAACCACACCTGCGCCCGGCCTGGATGATCCGTATTGGCCTGTTCCTGTACGATAATTTAGGCAAACGCGTTAGCTTACCGGGCAGCAAGGGGCTGAAATTTGGTGCCAATTCGGTATTGAAACCATCGATCACCCGCGGCTTTGAATATTCCGACTGCTGGGTTGATGATGCACGTCTGGTTGTTCTGAACGCGCAAGAAGTGCAAAAACACGGGGGCGAAGTGCGTACCCGTACCCAAGTGACCCGCGCATGGCGTGACAATGATTACTGGATGGTTGAAGCCAAAGATCTCACAACCGGCGAAACCAACACATGGCGCGCGAAAGGCCTGGTTAACGCAACCGGCCCATGGGTGAAAAATTTCTTCGATAACGGCCTGCAACTGAAATCGCCTTACGGCATCCGCCTGATCAAAGGCAGCCATATTGTAGTTCCTCGCGTTCACGATGAACCACAGGCTTATATTCTGCAAAACGAAGATAATCGCATTGTGTTTGTGATCCCATGGAATGACGAATTCTCCATCATTGGTACCACCGATGTTGAATACAAAGGCGATCCAAAGGCAGTCAACATTGATGAGCAAGAGATCAATTACTTGCTGAAAGTCTATAACGACCACTTCAAGAAGCAACTTACCAGCAATGATGTTGTCTGGACTTATTCCGGTGTTCGCCCCCTGTGTGACGATGAATCTGACTCACCACAAGCGATTACCCGTGATTACACGCTGGATGTGCAGGATGAACAAGGCCAGACGCCATTACTGTCCGTCTTCGGTGGCAAACTGACGACGTATCGTAAATTGGCTGAACACGCTATGGATAAGCTGGCACAATACTACCCACACGCGGGCAAGGCATGGACTAAAAATGGCAAATTACCGGGTGGTGAGCTGGAAGGCCATGACCGCGATGGTTATGCACGACTGCTGCGTCAGCGTTACAACTGGTTGCCAGAAGGTGTGGCACAACGTTATGCCCGTACTTACGGCAACCACAGCGAAATCATTCTGAAAGGCGCGGAAGCATTGACTGATCTTGGTGAATTCTTCGGTCATGGCCTGTATGAAGCTGAACTGCGTTATTTGGTTGATCACGAGTGGGTAACACAATTGGACGATGCCATCTGGCGCCGCACTAAGTTGGGTATGTGGCTCACCAATGAGCAAAAACAGCGTGTCGCGGATTGGCTGTCACAAAACACCAAAGCCGCCGCTTAATGATAAAACTGATTAGCGTGCATAAAAGGTGATGATAAAAATGGCGATGCTCTATCGCCATTTTTTATTTTCATACGTCATGCTTTCATACATTCTGAGAATAGCCCCTTATTCCTCACAAAGACGTTTTTTACTGCTCATTAACACCTTCGAAAAAGCAGTAAACTTTCGAAAACAATCATCCCTATTTTCTATTGAAATTATCCTATTATTCCTTTAATTCAACTGGTTATTTCTAAAGCACATTTTTATCACCATGGTAGTATGTTATCCGCGGCCAATATGTTGCAGATCAATTTGACGGATATACACATTGCGGTGGGATATGGCGAATGGCAGGCAGGGGAACACCTTATCAACGAGATATCAAACAATAGCCAGATTCCCAGTAAATAATTCCGGAGATGCTTATGTTTTCTATGCGGAAAGCGACGATAGAAGATGCAGCGTTACTATCCCAACTCCTTGAGACAAGCTACCGTGTTCATTTTTCCGATTTGTGGTATGACAGAGATGAACTGGAGGAATATATTACGGGGGAGTGTTCAGTAGAGCAAATATCAACCTCGCTCCAATCCCCTGATCACACATGGTTTATTGCCAAATCTCAACAAACCATCAGCTCAGATGCCGGGCATTTTAAAACGAATTATTCCGATATCATCGGCTTTAGCAAAATCGTCTTCAATCAACCTATTCCTGATACAGACTGCGCAGGCGCCTATTTACATAAGCTCTACCTGATGCCACATCTGACAGGGCAGAAATACGGTGATCAATTATTTGATCATGTAGTGAAACTGGGTCAAGAGCAGGGACAAAAATGGCTTTGGTTGGAAGTATTAGAACAGAATGAATCTGCCATCAGATTTTATGTCAGAAAGGGCATGAATTGGCATAAAAATATCATCTTTGCCAGCCCAAAACAGCAAAGTACAATGCGTATAATGACTAAGAAACTAATTTATTGATCTGTAATACCAATACCCAAAACAAATGGATTCCCACCTCAAGTCGCTACAATAACCTCAAGTCGCTACAATATAAGTAGGATATTCTGGGTGGGAATGAAGATAAGAACAATCATAACAAAGATAAAAGTCATCATATTGAAGAGCATCAACCAGTCGTTAACTCAAGCAACTATAGCCCGATTAATTCTGGTCCCAAACAGCGTTTGTAATACTCCAACACCTCTGGACTGTATTTTATTCCATATATTAAACCGGTAAATACTTCTGCAACAAACTCATTAGAAGAGTTTTGACTTATAGCATAACCACTGACTTGTTCAGCGATATTTGCAGGAGTAGTATATTCATCCTGCATGTCTTTATTCCTATTTGCTCTTTTTCCCTCCCAAAACCTTTCTTTCGATTCAGTTCGTTGTGCATGCAGTATATGTCCTATTTCATGTATAAGAATAGCAATGACCCTTATTGACTGAACTGGATCTTGTGGTGCTTGTTTCGAAAATTTCCTTGTTTCAAACGAGGGATCGCTATAAATCAGATCGGGCACACCATATGTGCCTAATTTTTCAGAATGTGCTCTCTGAAAGAGACCTGATCGACTCTTTATTTTATTGATTTTAGTAATTTCTTTACAATTTATATGCACACATGGGTAATCAATATATATTCCGTTTTCACGCAAATCTTTATCCTCCCTATCTGGCCATCTGGTTTCAGTTAGCCCACTTTCTTCCTCTATATAAACATTAATACCTCTAACCATTTTAGAAAAATTAGCAACTCTATAATTAACTTTGTTAATTGCATAGCTAATTGGCATAAGAAACTTCATTTTTATTTGATTATTTTTGTATAAAATACTATTAGTTAAAATTCTGATATGAACACCACAAACATAACTACTAGATAATAAGCAGTTATTATCCTTATAATAACTAGAAGACTTACTTTCTTGATGTTTAATAATGGATATATCAGCTAAATTATTTATAGGGTTCCTTAACCCTCTATATTTTTTTGCTCGCAACAAAATACACCTCCTATATACTCAACCAACACGCATCTTCAGGTTGGTTGAGTGTATAATAATAACGTAAAGAATATAACCTAATTATTCTATCACGTGATAAATAGTGTAGCAAAAATCACCACCCAGGAAGAAAAATACAGTGATCAGGCATAGAAACCTCCCCCACATTCCCTATATTCTTCCATGATAGCGATTTTGATATTTTCAGAGCAAAATAGAAATATATCTTCAAAATATTGATAATATTAAACTTTATCATTTTTTAAATTTTAATTTTTTTAATAAATGTGATATTAATCCCCTTTCTTTAATTCGCTTGTTGCGGTTTATGTTCAATTTTATGAATATAAATGAGAATGGATAACAACTTGTAATGATAAGTCAAACATTCATTAAAAAAGAGGGGATTGCACAGGCTTTTCTGGCCCGTTATCTCCTCTCTAAACAATGTGGTAACCGCCTGAAAACCATTGAGTTACTGGCTAAAGAATGCGATTTGTCCGTGGGTTTGATGCAAGCAGCATTAAAATCTCTCGAACAGGTACAGGCGGTTGGAATTAAGCGTCGTGGTCGTAATGGTAGTTTCCTTGCTCAGATAAACCACAAGTTACTCTTGGAATATGCCAATATCGGCAATGTAGTCTGCGCAATGCCTCTTCCTTATACCCGTGCCTATGAAGGGCTGGCAAGTGGTTTAAAAGCTCAATGCGCAGGTGTTCCTTTTTACTTTGCGCATATGCGTGGCTCAGATATCCGCATTGAATGTTTACTGAATGGTGTTTATGACTTAGCTGTAACATCAAGACTTGCCGCAGAGCAGCACCCAGAAAATAAAGATCTATATATTGCGCTTTCACTAGGGACACAAAGTTATACAGACAGGCATAGACTAATCTTTCGTCATGGCGAAATGGAATCCATTCGCCGCGTGGGATTAGACAGTACCTCAGCAGACCAAAAAATAATGACAGAGCAATTTTTTGCCGGTAAAAAAATTGAATTGGTCGAGGTCTCTTACCATGAATGCCTGAATCAAATCATCAAAGGCCACATTGATGCGGCCATCTGGAACGTCGGAGAAGGCCACGAACTGATAGCACAGGGCCTGATGACGCAACTCCCCGATAACAGCGAATGCTTTATCAAAGCATCTGAAGCCGTTATCCTTGCCCGTAAGGATAATATCCCCATCCAGCAACTCCTGCATACGATGGTTGACAAGGATGCCTTGCTGACTCATCAACGAAATGTCGTAGCAGGCATCATCGAACCCGTTTATTGACACTCCGACAATCAAAATAAATGATTTACTAATACTGGCGTATAACAAAAGTCAATGGTAGAACAACGCTTAACTATCTTGTTGCAAGGTGGTGTCATCGACCAAGATATCTACGACGACATGCTGAATGTTGTGCATGTTCTGGAAGATATCTGGCGTATCCCTATCCATCACCCACAAGGCGAAATGGCGCTTACCCATATGGCAAGTGCTTTTATGCGTTCACGTCGCGGTGAAAGGGTCTCTCCTCTGGATAAAGGCATATTGTCGAAAATTGAGCAGTCTGAATACTACAATCGATTACTGACAATTCATCGCTCTTTGATAGAAAATTTCAAAGTGAAGTTAGATCCCAACGAAGAAGGCTATCTGTTAGTGAATTTATATGGTTTAATGCTTTCGAACGAAAGCGGCTAGCTTTTGATTCCATTATAAATATTCAAAAAAATGAAGATTTATTTTCACAGAAAATTTTGATGATTACACAGCTTTGCTGCTTTGCAGACAGACATGAAGGGAAGCTTATGTTTATTGACGCACTGAAAAAACAGAACCCCAAATTGATTGAAGTTGCAAAAGAGCTTTGGCAACAGGGCGTCATTTTGCCAGATACTTACATCATTGATGTCGATCAGGTCTTGAATAATGGTCGGCGCTTACTGCAAGCCGCAGAGCAGTACGGCATTGAACTCTATTTGATGACCAAACAAATCGGTCGCAATCCATGGTTGACCAAGAAATTGGTTGAACTCGGTTATCGCGGAGTTGTCGCTGTCGATTTCAGGGAAGCCTATAGCCTGAGCCAGCATGGTATACCTCTGTGCCACATCGGCCATTTGGTGCAAACACCGGCACATTTAATCGAAACCATGCTCAGGCATAAGCCAGATATCATCACCGTATATTCGCTTGAAAAAGCACAAGCCATTTCGGATGCTGCGGAGAAATTGGGACGAATTCAGCCCGTCATGCTGAAAGTATTTGATAAACGAGATATGACTTTCCCCGGCCAGGAAGCGGGTATCACCTTCAGTGAACTCGATGCCACCGTGGATGTCTTAAGACACATGCCCGGCATTAAATTGAGCGGACTGACACATTTCCCTTGTCTGTCATGGGATGAACGATACCAGATAACCTTACCTACCACGAATTTGCTGACCCTCATTCGTGCGAGAAACCGACTCGAACAACTCGGAATTCACCTTTCACAAATCAATGCCCCGGCAGCATCAAGCTGTAACACAATACCATTACTGGCTAAATACGGCGCCACCCATCTGGAACCGGGCCATGCCTTAACCGGAACTGTCCCCGCCAATATCAGTGGTCAAGAGCCGGAACATGTTGCGATGGTCTATGTCACGGAAGTCTCTCATCACCACGATGGCAATAGTTACTGCTATGGTGGCGGTTACTATAAACGTGGGCACATGAAACATGCGCTGGTTTTCCCTGAGCACACGATTTCGCCCAAAAAAGTGCGCATACTGCGATTGGGAGAGCCCTGCATTGATTACAACCTCCCGCTGTCAGGCACTCACCCTATCGGTAGCCCTGTGATCATGTGTTTCCGCCCTCAAATTTTCGTGACTCGCAGTGATGTCGCTCTTGTTTCAGGTATCCAATCAGGTTCTCCAAAACTTGAAGGTATTTATGACAGTCAAGGAAATTGGAAAAATAGTGGCTATCCTAAATAATCCCTCAACAGAGGTGTTACATATAATATTATTCCGCCATTAAATAATGTTATTTTCGCTATAGTGGATTTACCGCATGATCCTGAGCAAACATTTTATGGGATACTACAACCAGACTGGGGATACGCCCACACATTCCGCTTCGTATTCCTCATCCAGCATGAATGCAGTTGAAGGCACACTCGAGCCGTGGGATATCAAAGATATCAAGTTAAAAGCCGGGGGTACACACTGCAACACTCATCAGAAAATCAAACCGTAAATCATCATTTGGCAATAGAAACAAATAACCGCATTGACACCTCAGGCTACACCTATGTACATGAGCATCTGCATATCGATCTCTCTGGTGCAAAAGGCAGTCTCGATTGCCGATTGGATCAATATGATCTGATCGTTGATGAGCTGCATCATCTCTATACCCTTGGGGTAAGGAACATCGTGGAGATGACTAACCGTTACATGGGACGCAATGCGGTTTTTCTGCTGGATTTAATGCGTGATACCCACATCAATATCATCGCCTCGACAGGCTACTATAAACAGCCCTTCTTCCCAGCCCATTTCAGTGAATTGAGTGTACAGATGATCGCCGATGATATGATCTCAGAGATCGAAATCGGCATTGATGGTACCGAATTAAAAGCCGGGGTGATCGCAGAGATAGGCTCCAGTCTCGGGCAAATCACCGAAAATGAGAAAAAAGTATTTGCCGCCGCCGCACTGGCACATCAGGCCACAGGTTGCCCCATTTCCACCCATACCACATTGAGTACAATGGGACTCGAACAATTGGCGCTGCTGGAAGGATTTGGCGTATCCCCCAAGCATGTGGCTATCGGCCATTGTGACCTTAAAGATAATCTGGATACCATCATTCCGCTGCTGGACGCCGGGGCATGGGTGCAATTCGATACAATCGGCAAAAATAATTACTACCCAGACAGCCGACGCATTGCCATGTTGCAGGAAATTGCCAAGTTTGGGTTACTTGAGCGAGTAATGCTTTCCCAAGATATCACTCGACGCTCTCATTTAAAAAGCAATGGGGGAAATGGATTCGACTATTTGTTAACCGTATTCGTTCCTATGTTGCTGGAAGCGGGTTTTTCCCAAACGCAGATAGACCAAATGCTACGCGATAATCCTGTACGATTTTTTCAACGTTGAATTTTTCAAGGCAAGGTTTTCAAGAACAAGGTTTTTAAAAAACGCGTCCAAGAAAAAATAGAAAAAAATAATTTTTAAAAGCAATCCGATAGAAGAGACAAAGAGAGGGATAACAACATGAGATTTGTCATTGGTGGACAAATAGAAAAAGAGGCAATAGCCGAGAATATTCGTCAATTAGCAGGAGATAAAGCCACTTCCATTACCGTCATGAATGACATCGAAGCAGCTATGGCAATTAAAAATGGCGAAGCAGATTACTACCTTGGCGCATGCAATACCGGTGGTGGTGGTGCATTAGCAATCGCAATCGCCCTTATCGGCTTCGAACAATGTGCCACCATAGGCATGCCGGGTAAAATTCTGTCTGATGACGAAATTATTGCTCACGTGAAAGCAGGTAAAAAAGCATTTGGTTTCACAGGGCAAGATATTGAGATCGTCCTGCCAGTGATAATTAACACCATCATCTCACTATAAGGAGCCTATCATGCAGCATCTCCATGATTTCCTGCTCAGATTGATGGAAGTTGATCCTTTCAAAGCGGGATTATTGGCGGCCATCGGGGCTATTGCCGCCATGATGGCAAACCGCGGTATCGCAGTTTTCCATGATGGCCTGCGTCCTCTATTGCCTGAGTACCTTGAAGGACGGATGAGCCGAAAAGTACTCGCCGCAACCAGCTTCGCCCTGAGCATTGGTTTAGTTGTCGGTTTTGGTATTCCCTTTTCACTCACCGCTCCCATTGTGCTGGTTCACAGTCTGTTACTCGGCACTGACATGATTGGCATCTGGTGTGCCAACAGCCGAAGAGGCTTTATCGCCTCTGGTATCATCGGCGCCCTGTATGCCATTGCCTTGCTGGCCGGCCTGCGTTCGGTGGTAGAACTGTTTGCCATGCTGCCCGTCAATTTCACTGATGACCTCAAAAAAGTGGGTGATCCGATTGTGGCTTGCTTTGCCCTATTCCCTGCCATGGTCGTCGGTTATCAATATGGCTATCGCAAAGGTCTATTGGTCATGCTCACTGCACTGGTCGGCTATCTCACCACCAAAGCCATTGGCCCGTTGAGTTTTGGCGGCATGATCGAAAAACCCGTCAGCATTGACCCTAACGGCGCTGCATTGCTGCTATCGATGATTGCCATGTTTTACTTTGCGATGCGCGAACGCCCCGCTCAATCGACAGCGCAAAAAGGCGCCAATGAAGTCTTGGTCGGCCTGTTCTCGACCCGTATAGAACGCATCCAGAAAAACAAGTGGCTGCTGATTCTGTGTGGTGGCCTGACCGCCAGTGCGGCAACCATGTCTTTCAGCCTGCTGGCGGAAGGCCCCGTTTCCCTGCAATTGATGGCGCAAGGCGAGCAGACAAACGCATTGCTGGTCGCATTGGCACGTGCCATTGGTTTTATTCCATTAGTGGGTACAACGGCGATAGCGACCGGGGTTTACAGCCCGAATGGCATGAAATTCGTATTTGTGGCAGGGTTGGCGACCAACAACCCATGGATTGCCTTTGTGGCGGGTGGTATCACCATGTTCATCGAAATCCAGCTGCTGGCGAAAATTGCCATCTGGCTGGATAAATACCCTGGCGTGAAAGCGTGTAGCGGACACATTCGTACCGCGATCACCAAAATGCTCGAAGTGGCTTTGCTGGTTGGCGCTATGATTGCCTCCAATGCCATTCTGCCGGGAATGGGCTTTATGATCGTGGCGGGCATCTACCTGCTCAACCGTACCTCTAAACGTCCTTTAGTGGAAATGGCTATCGGCCCGATCGCAACCATTACCGTAGGTATTCTTGCGAACTTGCTCTTTCTGCTAGGAATAAAATAAGAAAATGAAAACCTATCCATTGCAAAGCATGACGATGGCACAAGCACAACAGCAGCAATTCAAGCTGGTAGATATTATCTGTCGTCACTTTCCGGGTGCTGATTTTCTTTCGCAAGGCGATCTGGGCTTAGTCCCAGATCTACACCAGCCACGAATGACCCGACGCATTGAGGCAGTGATTGCGGAGTTTTTTGGCGCTGAAACAGCAGCCTTTGTTAATGGAGCAGGAACCGGCGCATTGCGTGCTGGGCTGGCCGCCTTAGTCAGCCCCAATGCAACACTGCTTGTACATAATGCGCCAATTTACCCCACCACCAAAGTATCGATTGAACAAATGGGGCTACACATCGTTCAGGCGGATTTCAATCACCCGGAACAAATTGTGGCTGCCATCCGGCAATACCAGCCTGTGGCCTGTCTTGTCCAGCACACACGCCAGAAGATATCTGACAGCTACTCCCTGCAAGCAGTAATTGACACGTTGAACCAATATCACATTCCTTCAATAGTGGACGATAATTATGCGGTTATGAAAGTGGCACAGATTGGTTGTGAGTATGGCGCAACACTTTCCACATTCTCTTGTTTTAAATTATTGGGGCCACAAGGGATTGGAATGGTTGTAGGAGAACAGGCAATCATTGATAACCTTCGCCACAGCATGTATTCCGGCGGCTGCCAGATACAAGGTTATCAGGCAATGGAAGCCTTACGGGGTATGGTATTCGCGCCCGTCATGCACGCAGTGCAGGCAAAAGTTAATGACGAACTGGTCGCACGCTTGAATCAAGGGGAGTTGCCACAAGTAAAACAGGCATTCCTCGCCAATGCCCAATCAAAAGTTCTGCTAGTGGAATTTTACGAACCGATTGCAGAAAGGGTACTCACCGCAGCTCATACATTTGGAGCACTGCCTTATCCGGTAGGCGCAGAATCAAAATTTGAAATCCCTCCCCTGTTTTACCGCATTTCTGGTACCTTTCGCCAAACAGATCCTACACTGGAACACCGTACGATCCGCATTAACCCCAATCGCAGCGGAGCAGATACCGTGATGCGTATTTTACGAGAAAGTTGTCAGTTGAAAGGTTAAAAATATAAGAAAAGCGATACCTGAAAAGAAAACTGTTGAATTGATATTATCGAAAAAAATATAACGCCTGATTATCATTAAGAAATTAATCAATCTATCACCTTCTGTTATTACATTACATAAGGTATTTCATCTGTTTTTATTATCTACCCATGACTTGGATTAACAATACCAAAACAGAATCAGGCGTTAATAAATTAATTTATTTCATATAATAATTAGCATCTAATTCACCTTTGGTCAATTTATCTTACTGCCATAATCACGATTCAGTTCTTATTTTTTAAAAATAATAGTCAGCCAAAATTTAGGTGTCATTTCATAACATCGAACTGTTAAACAATATTGATTATTTCTATCGTGATAAGCATCACAAAAATATAGTAACAATACGTTAATATACCATTAAGACTGTATTTGATTATTTATCTCAAGCAGGGGCATAAATGATGAACTTACCCAAAAAAATCCATTACTTCTGGACCGGGAATAACATACCAGAAAAAAATCTGAGAAAGATTTTAAACATTAAATATCAAAACCCAGGTTTTGAAGTCAACATTTGGGGAGAGAGAAATATTCAATCATTAGTTATTAACACATTAAGAAAAATAAAACTTAAATACCATGGTACTGATTTTGATATTGGAGAGATACCCATTAACTTTAATTATAGAAACATTGAAACAGCTTTTAGATCCCTCGCCCATCAAGCGAATACCTTGGGTTCAGTCCAACTTGCAAAATTAAATTGTTTGAGTTTCTTAACAGAGACTGATAGTAGAAAAAAAGAAGAAAACATACAGCGCTATGGAGATTATGTTGATTTAATATATTATTTACAGCATGTATACCACCTTCATATAATGGGTAATTATCATAATTATGCGGCAGCCAGTGATATTGCACGTTTAGTTATTTTATATATGGAAGGTGGAATATATTTGGATTCAGATGTCAAATTGAGTGATCCCGACATAAAAGAAATGATTAATCGGGAAAGTGCCAAATTTGATGATTTATATATTCAGTCTGATATAGCTCTGGGTGACTGTACGGGAAAGGGTTGGTATTCTACTGAAAAAATTTATCAATTTGGCAATGCCATTATTGCATCAATGCCTCAATCAAAAAAAACTTTTGATATTTTAATACAAATGGCGACCGCATTGAAAAGACATCATCTTTACTCTCAAATACATCAATCGCCTAAATTCAATGAAATCAGTAGAATAAGAAGCACAAACAGAACACGCCAGATAGATAAAAGAATCGATTTTGCTTTAAAATTAGAAAAATCCAATCAACTAAATTTGAATGTGAAATGTAGTATGCTGAACCCAATGTGGCGAACAGGTTCGATGTATCCTTCACAAAAGGTAAGTAAACATGATCGTGAGAAAAACCGAATTGATTATACAATGAAACTGACAGGCCCCGTGTTCCTTATCTTTCCGCTTAATCCCAAACGCGAAGATACTCTTCCACTAAAACATAGGCTGATGTCTAAAATCAACAATGACTCAGTATTTAAAAAAGTCGATGCTTCGGGAAAATGGGCTATTCTTAAAAACAAAAAATATTCAGATGAGAATTAAAGGAAAATGAATTATGAACATACCCCAAAAAATCCATTATTTCTGGTCTGGGAATAACATACCAGAAGAAAATTTGAGAAAGATTTTAAACATTAAATATCAAAACCCAGGTTTTGAAGTCAACATTTGGGGAGAGAAAAACATTCAATCATTAATTATTAACACATTAAGAAAAATAAAGTTTAAATATCAGGGTACGGATCTTGATCTTGGTGAGATACCCATTAACTTTAATTATAGAAATATTGAAACTACTTTCAGGTTCCTGCGCCAACAAGCTTTTTATTTGAATTCCATTCAAGATCCAATGTTGAATTGTTTAAGTTATTTTAACAAACGAAAAAAAGATGCCGATAATACAAGGCGTTATGGAGATTATGTTGATTTAATCAACTACTTACAACATATATATCACCTTAATTTAATGGGTAATTATCATAATTATGCGTCAGCCAGTGATATCGCACGTTTAGTTATTTTATATATGGAAGGAGGAATATATCTGGATGCGGATGTCGAGTTGTATGATTCAGATATAAAAAATACGCTTGATAGAAAGAATGCCAAATTTGAAAATTTACAGCTTCGGTCAAATATAGGCTTAGGCGATAATTCTGGATTAGGCTGGTCTGAAACGCCATATACTCGCTTTGGAAATGCGATTATAGCCTCCCTTCCCCAATCAAAAGCGATTTTTAATCTATTAATAAAAATGGCTATTATGATAAAAAAACATCACCTTTCCATTCAAATGTATGAATCCCCAAAAGCCGATGAAATTAGTCAAATAAAAAGATTCAATAAATACTATGAAGTAGATAAGAGAGTCGATTTGGCACTAAAATTAAAAAAAACTCATCAAATCAATCTGGATACGAGATGTGGTATACAAGATCCGGTATGGAGAACAGGCTTTGATCCTGATGATGCCAACGATAAATTTTCTCGTGAATTGAGGCGAATTGATTATACGGTAAAAATGACCGGGCCCACGTTTATTGATAATTATCTGAATCCCGGCTTAGGGATAAATTTCCCCAAAAAATATCAACTTAAATCTAGAATTAAAAACGATAGGGTTTTTAAAAATGTCAATGATGAAGGAGATTGGTCTAATCTTAAAAAGAAAAAATACGCAGATGAAGATCCGTTCAGTTAAAACCCAATGGAATAGGCCGTTAACTGCGGAATACAGAATGCCGGTAGGTTGAATTTAAGCTTTAGCAAAAAGCCTGAGGATTACAGCAGCCATAATCTTTAGCAAATACCCTCAGGCCAGCCATTCCCTTGGCTTCATGAATCTCCGATTCCCTTACCGTCCTATGCTGACGCCACAAAATCGCCTTGTTGCCGCTCCACCAGCGTCAGGATGCTATACAGCGCTACAGGTTGTTGTTCCTGATTCAGCACCTGAACATCCCACATCACAACACCTTGTGGTGTATCTTCTGGCGTTTTCTGGACTTTTTTAATCTTTTTCTTGCAAGTCAGACGTACCTGAATGGTATCGCCAATCTTAACCGGTTCAATGAAGCGCAGGTTTTCCATACCATAGTTAGCAAGTACAGGCCCGACAGCACTGTCAACAAACAAGCCCGCAGCAGCCGATACGACAAAATAGCCATGCGCCACGCGTTCACCAAATAAGGATTCTGCCGCGCCAATTTTATCCATATGAGCATAAAAATGATCCCCACTCAGACAGGCAAAATTAACGATATCCGCTTCCGTCACCGTCCTACGCGCGGTCAGTAAACTTTCACCAATTTCAAGCTGTTCGAAATACCTGCGGAATGGATGTATCGGCTCTTCCTTCACTTTTGCGCCACGAACCCATTCACGACCAATCGCAGCCAGCATACTTGGGCTAGCCTGAATTGCCGTGCGCTGCATGTAATGTTTTACGGCACGCAGACCGCCCAGCTCTTCACCGCCGCCTGCACGTCCCGGCCCGCCATGTACCAGCATGGGCAGTGGAGAACCGTGTCCTGTGGATTCCGCAGAAGCGGCTTCATCCAGCACTAACATACGGCCATGGGCACAGGCTGTCGCACGAATCACCTGTACGGCAATCTGCTCATCTGCCGTCACCAACGAACCGACCAAACTGCCATCTCCCATCATCGCCAGTTCGATCGCCTGTTCGGTATCCTTATAAGCCATCAATGTGGAAACTGGCCCGAAGGCTTCCGTACTGTGTACGACCTGATTTACCACTGGATCAGCGCAATAGAGCAAAGTTGGCGGATAGAAGGCCCCTTTGCTGTTGCTATTGCCCGTCAGTACCAATTTATCCAGTGAACCCCCACACAAAAGCTCACACCCGCTATTGTGCAATTCGTTGACTTTCGCCTGTACCTCATCACGCTGCTCCAGATTAATCAACGCTCCCATGCGTACTTCCGGCAAAGCGGGATCGCCGACCGTCACACCAGACAACCGTTTGAGCAATGCTTGTTTAACGTCTTCCATTTGACTGACAGGCACAATAATACGCCGAATTGCCGTACATTTCTGACCGGCCTTGACGGTCATTTCACGGACGACTTCCTTGATAAATACGCCAAATTCCGGCATATCAGGTGTGACATCTTTACCCAGAATGCAGCAGTTGAGAGAATCTGCTTCCATCGTAAAGGGAATGGATTTTTCTATCAGCCGAGGATGGGTACGCAGTTTCTGCCCTGTTTGTGCCGAGCCGGTAAACGTGACGGCATCCTGATAATCAAGATGATCAAACAGATCACCAATGCCACCGCAGATCAACTGCAATGCGCCTTCCGGCACCAGACCACTGTCGATGATCATTTTCACCATCGCCTGTGTCAATTGGGCAGAGGCCGTAGCCGGTTTGATAATCGCCGGCATTCCCGCCATCCACGTTGGGGCCAGTTTTTCCAGCATGCCCCAACAAGGAAAGTTAAACGCGTTGATATGCAGTGCTACACCGGGACGGGAAGTCAGCACATGGCGGGCCACAAATTGAGATTGTTTAGACAACGGTATCATCTCATCTTCCGGCCACAGCGTATCATCCGGTAATTCACGCCCTGCCAATCCTGCATAAGAAAAAAGCGTCGCCACACCACCTTCAATATCAACCCAACTATCTGGGCGGGTCGCCCCTGTCTGCGTAGAAATGGCATACAACGCCTCTTTGTTGGCAAGCAGATGCTTTGCAACTGCTTTCATCATCTGCGCCCGTTGCTGGAATGTCATCGCAGCCAGCGCCTTTCCCCCTTTTTCACGGGCATACTCTAAACTTTTTGCGAGTGGCAAACCCTCTGAAGATACCTGATACAAGGCTTCGCCGCTGATTGCATGATGAATGGTTCTCGTGTTGCCCTGCCCATAAGCCCAAGCACCACAAATGTAACTCGTCAATTGTTGCATTTTTTTCTCCATCAATCTCATTAATGAATCAATCATTAAGTAACAGCATGCTAGTTATGTATCATATATTTCATTAACAAGGCCACCTGCAAAATTAACAAAATAAAAACATTTATGTCCAATCACTTATTAATATTCTTACTACTATCAAACATGAAAAATTAACTCATTGTTTTATAATGGATAAAAATTCATATTGTGATGTGTACGACAAATATACAACTCAAGCATTTGATATTTTTGTTATCGGTTTGTAGATTTATGGTTACTTAAAGTGATTCGTTTTTATGTTCAATATCAAAAAATAAGAATCATAATGGAGTCCCAAAATGACAACTGACCCACTTCAGGCGCGCTTTGACGCCAAGATCGCCGCGGATCTCTCCATTGAAGCCAAAGATTGGATGCCTGAAGCCTATCGCCAGAATCTGATACGCCAGATTGGTCAACACGCACACTCGGAAGTGGTCGGCATGTTACCGGAAGCCAATTGGATCACCCGCGCCCCGACATTACGCCGCAAAGCCATCCTGCTGGCCAAAGTACAGGATGAGGCAGGACATGGACTTTATCTCTATAGCGCGGCTGAAACACTGGGTTGTTCCCGTCAGGATATCTACCAAAAGCTGCTGGATGGCAAGATGAAGTACTCCTCCATCTTTAACTATCCCACCCTGAGCTGGGCAGATATTGGCGTGATTGGCTGGCTGGTGGACGGTGCAGCAATTGTTAATCAGGTCGCCTTGTGCCGGGCCTCTTACGGTCCCTACGCCCGCGCGATGGTGAAGATCTGCAAGGAAGAAAGTTTCCACCAGCGGCAAGGTTATGAAGCCGTCATGGCGCTGGCAAATGGCAACGAAGCCCAACGCGCAATGTTACAAGATGCCATTAACCGTTTCTGGTGGCCGACATTAATGATGTTTGGCCCAAATGACAGCGATTCTCCCAATAGTGCCCAGAGCATGGCGTGGAAAATCAAGCGATTCAGCAATGATGAACTACGGCAAAAATTCATCGACAACACCGTTCCCCAGTTAGAAGCACTGGGCATGACAGCCCCCGATCCCGAATTGATCTGGGATGAAACAACCGGACATTACCGTTTTGGCGAAATCAACTGGGATGAATTCTATCAAGTGCTGAAAGGACAAGGCGTCTGCAATCACGAGCGTCTGGAAGCCAAACGCCGGGCCTGGGAAAACGGAAGTTGGGTACGTGAGGCAGCATGTGTTCATGCCAAGAAAACCGCCGCCAAAAAAAGTGCTGCCTAATCCGCGTCATCTGAACAGAACCGAAGGGAGTGAATCTAATGAACAATAACGAGTGGCCACTGTACGAGGTCTTTGTCCGCAGTAAACAGGGATTGGCTCACCGCCATGTTGGCAGCCTCCATGCGGCAGATGATCAAATGGCACTGGAAAACGCACGTGATGCTTACACGCGCCGCAATGAAGGCTGCTCCATTTGGGTCGTGAAATCCATCTATCTGGTGGCCTCACAACCGGAAGAGCGCGGGGCATTTTTCGACCCCTCGGAGGACAAGATTTACCGTCATCCGACTTTCTACACCATTCCTGATGGCATCAAGAATATGTAGGGGGCGGAAATATGAATACCCATAACGTTTCATCACCCAAACATGATCTGTTTCATTATGTGCTGCGTCAGGGAGATACGCCGCTGATTCTGGCACAGCGCCTGTGCGAATGGTGCGGGCATGCGCCAGAACTGGAAATTGACCTCGCTCTGGCGAATATCGGCCTTGACCTGCTTGGGCAATCACGCCATTTCCTCAGCTATGCAGCCACCCTTTCAGGAACGGGGCTTGATGAAGACCATCTGGCGTTTGGTCGTGATGAGCGTGAGTTCCTTAATCTACTGCTGGTGGAACAGCCAAACGGCGGCTTTAACGACACATTGGTACGCCAGTTTTTTATCGATACCTATCACGTTCTCCTGCATCAGGCACTGAGCCAAAGCCGTGATCCCCAATTAGCCGCCATCAGCACCAAATCGTTGAAGGAAGTGGAATATCACCTGCGATTCAGCCGGGGCTGGATGATTCGCCTGGGGGATGGCACAGAGCTGAGCCACGGAAAAATTCAGCACTCCCTCAATCAACTATGGCGCTTTACCGGTGAACTATTCCATTGCGACGAAACAGAGCAACGGCTGGTGGAAGACGGCATTGCCGTTGATCCCCGCACACTGCGTGAACCGTGGCTGCAAATCGTCAGCGAAACGTTCGCGGAAGCGACATTAGACATACCACCAGAACAGCCTTACCGACAAGGCGGGAAACAAGGGCTGCATACGGAAAATTTGGGATACATGCTGGCAGAAATGCAATATCTGCAACGTACTTACCCCAACGGCATCTGGTAACAAAAAACGGCTAGTCATGGGAGGAAATGATGGAACAGCAATACAATACACTCTTTCGTGCAAGCGTACAGCCGCCGGAAATCCATCAAATCTGGCAATGTCTGCACCAAATTGCCGATCCAGAACTCCCCGTGCTCTCCATTACGGATCTTGGCATGATTCGGGCAGTCACGCCTATGCAAGACATGCAAAACGGCTGGCGAGTGACATTCACCCCAACGTACTCCGGTTGCCCCGCGACGGAGTACTTGCTCAATGCCATTCGGGAAACACTGACACAAGCAGGCTTTACGCCAGTGGACATCGAAGTGAGCCTGGCACCCGCATGGACAACCGACTGGATGAATGCAGATACCAAACAGCGTTTACGTGAATTCGGCATTGCCCCACCCCAAGGCCTGGCCTGTGAAAAACCGGCAGATGTGGAACCGATCATCTGCCCGCGCTGCGGTAGCCATACAACAGAAAAAATCAGTGAATTTGGCTCTACCGCCTGCAAAGCGCTTTACCGCTGCCAGCAGTGTCTGGAGCCGTTTGATTATTTCAAGTGTATCTAACTTCAATATGGGAGCAGAAGATGGCGACTTTTCACCACGCACGGTCACACTCCGTAGGGTCACATAGCTTTCACCGCTTAAGCATCGCTGCCATTGAACGGGAAACACCGGATGCCGTGACCGTCACATTGCACGTTCCCGATGAACTAAAGAACCGTTTCTGCTATCAACCCGGCCAACATCTGACACTCAAGGCTCAGGTAAACGGTGAAGAGCTGCGTCGTTGTTACTCCATCTGTAGTTCACCACTGGATAATGTTTTACAAATCGGCGTCAAAGCCGTTTATCAGGGGCGTTTTTCGACTTTCATCAATCAACAATTAAAAGTCGGGGATGAGCTGGAGGTTATGCTGCCACAAGGCACCTTCGGGCATTGTCCCGATGCAAACCAGCAAGGGCATTATCTGGCGATTGCTGCCGGTTCAGGTATCACGCCCATTTTATCAATCATCAAAAGTACGTTGGCACAGGAATCGGACAGCACCTTTACGCTGATTTATGGCAACCGGACCAGCCGCTCAGTGATGTTCAAAGAGGCGTTGGCCGATATTAAAAATCGCTATCTGGATCGTTTCCAGGTGCTGTACTTGTTCAGTCAGGAAGCCACCGATAGCCCGCTGTTTAACGGGCGCATTGACACCGATCACTTACAGCGCATCGGCAAAACCTTGCTCAACTTCGCCCAGTTTGATCAGGCTTTTCTCTGCGGACCAGAAGCGATGCTGGATGATGCCCACTCAGCATTAGAACAGGCTGGCATTCCCGCCCAATGTATCCACAGTGAACGTTTCAATACCGGGCAAATGCAAAAAGCAGCGATGGGTTCGCGTCCCGCCAATCTCGCTGAGCGCAGCGAAACCCGTGTCGAAATTCATCTGGATGGCCGCACCCTCAACATAACAATAAACGCAGGGGATGACAGTATTCTTGATGCTGCCCTTCGTCAGGGCGCTGATTTACCCTATGCCTGCAAAGGGGGCGTGTGCGCCACCTGCAAATGCCGGCTTAAATCCGGTGAAGTAGACATGGCAGTGAACTACAGCCTCGAACCGGATCAATTGGCGGCCGGCTATATCTTAAGTTGCCAGTCATGGCCGAAAGGCGATGGCGTGGTTGTCGATTTTGACGTCTGAACAGTCGATTTTGACGTCTGAATACCTGCATACATAAAAAATCAGGAATGAGGAGCGACCGACCATGAATCATGAATGGATTTTATGTCACCAACAACAAAGAGTACGCACGCTGACCCTCAACCGGCCGGAAGTGCGTAATGCCCTGAGCAATGACTGTCTGGAACAACTCGTACAGCAATTAGAACTGGCGGATTCAGATAGCGGAACGGGAGCTATTGTCATTACAGGTTCATCGCGCTGTTTCGCGGCCGGTGCCGATTTGAAAGAACTGCAACAACAGACCGTTGCTTCAGCCATGACAGATCGCCGTCCACAGCTCTGGCAACGCTTGAATAACATTAACAAGCCGATGATTGCTGCCGTAAACGGTTATGCCCTTGGCGCTGGCTGCGAACTGGCATTGGCCTGTGATTTGGTGATTTGTGGAGAAAATGCGCGTTTCGGTCTGCCAGAAATCACCTTGGGGCTGATGCCGGGAGCAGGGGGGACGCAGCGGCTCATCCGCAGCGTTGGCAAGGCACTGGCTTACCAGATGATATTAACGGGTGAATCTATCGATGCCTACCGTGCACGGGAATCGGGGCTGGTCGGCGAAGTTTGTCCTGACCTCACGACGCTGGAACGTGCGGAGCAAATTGCACAACGCATCAGTGAATTTTCGCCGCTGGCATTGCGGGCCGCCAAAGCCGCTCTCAAAACCGCACAAGAAACAAGCCTGTCACAAGGACTGATTTCCGAGCGCCAGCAGTTTGTCGCTCTGGCAGGTACAACCGATCGTCAGGAAGGCATCGCCGCCTTTCTGGAAAAACGTAAACCAACATTCAAAGGGTTCTGATCGATGGAAAACATATCAATGGTACTCACTGATATTAAAGCTGGTGTCCTTAGCATTACACTCAACCGTCCAGAATGCCTCAATAGCTTTAACGAGGAACTTCATCAGCAATTAAGCAAAGCGATGGATATTGCTGAACAGGATGAATCCGTACGCTGTGTTCTGCTCACCGGAGCCGGACGCGGCTTCTGTTCCGGGCAAGATTTAAATGATCGGAACTCGATTATCTCTGACGGCGGCACACCCGATCTGGGCCGGTCCGTTGAACGTTACTACAATCCGCTGATCCGGCGGATGACGGCTTTGCCCAAACCCATTATCGCTGCCGTCAATGGTGTAGCAGCCGGGGCGGGTGTTTCCCTTGCATTAGCTTGTGACATTGTGATCGCTTCCCGCACAGCCAGCTTCATTCAGGCTTTCTGCCGCATTGGCCTGACACCGGATTCTGGTGGCAGTTGGTTCCTGCCCCATAAGATTGGGCAGGCCCGCGCAATGGGCATGGCATTATTGGGAGAGAAGATCAGCGCTGAACAAGCTCTGGCATGGGGCATGATCTGGCAAGTCGTCGAACCAGAAGAGTTGGCCCAGAAAACGCAGGCGATGGCTGAACATCTGGCAACCCAACCTACCGTCGCGCTTGGCTGCATCAAACAAGCCACTTATGCCGCCGCCGGCAATACACTGGAACAGCACCTTGACCTCGAACGCGACTTACAACGTCAATGCGGGCACAGCGAAGATTTTCGTGAAGGCATCAGTGCGTTCATTGAAAAACGCCAACCGGTATTCAAGGGGAAATAATCATGACCACGCCTCTACTTAACGGCCCCATCGCCGTCATTGGGGCGGGAACCATGGGCATCGGCATTGCTCAGGTCGCAGCTCAGGCAGGACATTCCGTCCTGCTGTTTGATGCAAATAGTGAAGCGGCAGGTCATGCACTGGATAACCTCCGCGCTCGCCTGCATCAACGCGTGGAAGCCGGCAAAGCAGAGGCTGACACAACAGAAACCTTGTTACAACGCATCACTCAAGTGAATTCGTTACAAGCACTGGCATCTTGTACGCTGGTGATTGAAGCCATTGTCGAGCAATTGGAAGCCAAACAGCATTTATTCCAACAACTGGAATCCCTTTGTTCAGCACAAACCCTATTTGCCAGTAACACCTCGTCATTGCCGATTACCGCCATTGCCCGTGTTCTGTCTGCGCCACAGCGTATGGCAGGGCTGCATTTTTTCAATCCTGCCCCCTTGATGAAACTGGTGGAAATCGTACAAGGTCTGGAAACTTCCCCTCAAACTGTGGCAACCCTCAAGGATCTCGTCATCCATTGGAAAAAGCAGCCTGTGATCTGCCGTTCTACACCGGGTTTTATTGTCAATCGCATCGCACGCCCTTTCTATGCAGAAGCCCTGCGCGCACTGGAAGAACAGGTTGCGGCTCCCGCCACACTGGATGCAGTGATTAAAGAATCAGGCGGCTTTGCGATGGGGCCGCTACAACTGATGGATTTGATTGGTCATGACATTAACTACGCCGTGACTGAATCCCTGTTCCACGCTTTCCACGGTGACTCCCGGTTCCAACCTTCGTTACAACAAAAAGAGCTGGTGGATGCCGATCATCTGGGGCGTAAGCGCGGTCGCGGTTTTTATTCTTATGAAGTGAAAGGAAATGACCTGAAGGGAAATAACGGAAAAAAAGAGAGCCAGCCACTGCCGAAAATAGAGCCGAAACAACCTAGCAAACAAAAACCGCCAGTGCGGCTCAAAGCAACAGGAAACTGGGCTGTTTTACCCCATTTTGCTGCCCTGCTGCAACAACCCAAACTACAACAATATGGGATCCTCTTCGAAGAAAGCAAAAGCGACCGATTCCATTCTCCTACGTTACAGGTTGATGACATTATCCTGGCGCTGACCAAAGGGAGAACCTGCTCGCAAATTGCTGACGAAGTCAGAGTACCGGTGATGCAGTTTGATCTTTCTGCCAATCACCAATCGGCTTCCATCATTACCCTCAGTACCGCCTGTCAGAATACTCCCCAGCAAACAGCAAAAGTGATCGGCTTTCTGCAATCAATCGGTAAGCAAGTGATCCTCCTGCCGGATTATCCCGGCCTGCTGACAATGCGTACCGTCGCCATGCTGTGCAACGAAGCGCTGGATGCCATCAACAAAGGTATTGCCAGCGCCGAAGATATCGATCTGGCAATGCGCTATGGCGTCAATTACCCGATTGGCCCACTGGCATGGGGAGAGCAATTGGGCTGGAAACATATTCTCAGTACGCTGGAAAACTTACAGAAATTCTACGGGGAGCCCCGTTACCGCCCAGCCCCTCTGCTGCGCCAGTTAGCAGCGGGACATACCCAACTCACTCGCCAAAAAGCTGAAAACCACAAGAAAGGGGATGTCCATGCAAGATAATGCCGCAAGCCAACAGGCGCGCCACCACGTTGAAACCATGTACGCTCAGGATGCTTGCGCCCAAAATATGGGAATGCACATTGAGCACATTGATGTCGGGTTCGCCCGGCTCAGCATGAAAATCATCCCCTGCATGCTCAACGGCCACCAAAGTTGTCACGGAGGCATTCTGTTCAGTCTGGCAGATACCGCTTTCGCCTACGCCTGCAACAGTGAAGGGCTGGCAGCAGTGGCCTCCAGTGGCAGCATCGATTTTATCCGTCCGGTATTGGTTGATGATCAACTCACGGCCACCGCCTCCGTTCAGCATCAAGGTAAAACGACTGGCCTGTACGATGTGGAAATTACCAATCAGGCAGGCAACGTCGTGGCACTTTTCCGCGGGCGCGCCCATCGCGTCGGTCGTCATGTTTCAGACCATTCCCTTAACAACGATCCTCTTAACAACGCTCCTCTTAACAACAACACTCAGAAAAACCGTCAGGGGGAACAATTATGACTCATGCGTTTATCTGTGATGGTGTCCGTACTCCCATCGGACGTTATGGCGGTGCGTTATCCAGCCTGCGGGTGGATGATCTGGCGGCCCTGCCGCTACAGGCATTGATGGCCCGTTATCCTGCGCTGAACCGGGAACAAATTGATGATGTGATCCTCGGCTGCGCCAATCAGGCAGGAGAAGATAACCGCAACGTCGCACGTATGGCCGCGCTGCTGGCAGGGTTATCGAGCTCCGTCTCTGGCACGACAGTCAATCGGCTGTGTGGCTCTGGTTTAGATGCGCTGGCTTTTGCTGCCCGCAGTATCAAAGCCAATGAAGCCCAACTGATGCTGGCTGGCGGCGTAGAATCAATGAGCCGGGCGCCTTTCGTGATGGGCAAGGCAGACAGCGCATTCAGCCGCCAGGCTGAGATTTTTGATACCACCCTCGGCTGGCGTTTTATCAATCCGTTGATGCAGCAACAATTTGGCACCGACTCCATGCCTGAAACGGCAGAAAACGTCGCAGCCCAATTTCAAATCAGCCGTGACGATCAAGATGCCTTCGCCCTGCGCAGCCAACAGCGCGCAGCCAAAGCACAACAAACCGGTATTCTGGCTGAGGAAATCATCTCCGTCGCACTGCCCTCAACCCACAAAAAAGGCACCACGACGGTTGTCTCACAAGATGAACACCCCCGACCGGAGACAACGTTGGAACAACTGCAACGGCTCAAAGCCCCGTTCCGTACTGGCGGTACAGTCACTGCGGGTAACGCTTCTGGTCTCAATGATGGCGCAGCCGCTCTCATCATCGCCTCAGAAACCGCCGCATTACACCAAGGGCTGACACCACGGGCGCGTATCGTCGCAACGGCAACCTGTGGCGTTGAACCGCGCATCATGGGGATCGGGCCAGTGCCTGCCACCCGCAAGGTACTGGCGCTTGCTGGCCTGAGTTTGAATCAAATGTCGGTGATTGAACTGAACGAAGCCTTTGCTGCACAGTCACTGGCCGTAATGCGCCAACTGGGGTTACCGGATGACGCGGAACACGTAAACCCGAATGGCGGTGCGATTGCACTTGGTCATCCGCTGGGCATGAGCGGTGCCCGCCTCGCTCTGACAGCGACCCTTGAACTGGAACGGCGTGCTGGTCGTTATGCCCTGTGCACCATGTGCATTGGCGTAGGACAAGGCATCGCCATGATTATTGAACGTATTTCATAGCAACAACTCAGAGCCGGCTGAAATAGGCTCTTAATTCCTGACGATCTGACTTGATCAATACCTGCGCATAACGACAGAAGCAACCTGTTACAAACAAACCAACAAAAGGACAGGCAACGATGAGCAATAACGAACAACACCTAAAAAAGTCTCAAGAGCAAGATTTGGACCCGATGGAGTTTGCTTCACGAGATGAAATTCAGGCATGGCAATTTCAACAGATAAAATGGACGCTCAATCATGCCTACAATAACGTTCCCATGTATCGCCACAAATTTGATGCCGCAGGTGTCCATCCGGGTGATTTCAAACAGCTCGGGGACATCGCCAAATTTCCCTACACCACCAAACAAGATCTGCGGGAACATTACCCTTTTGGTGCCTTTGCCGTCCCCATGGAGGAGATTGTACGTATCCATGCCTCATCAGGTACGACAGGCCGCCCGACCGTGGTGGGTTATACCCAGCGGGATATCGATAATTGGTCAAATCTCATCGCCCGCAGCCTGCGTTTTGCAGGCGCGAGCGCCAAAGACAAAGTTCACGTCGCTTACGGATACGGCTTGTTCACGGGAGGATTAGGAGCACACTACGGCGCTGAAAGATTGGGGGCAGCCGTGATCCCGATGTCCGGCGGCAATACCGAAAAACAAGCGCAACTGATTCTGGATTTCAAACCTGACATCCTCATGATGACGCCATCCTACTGCCTGACGTTGCTGGATGAGCTGGAAAAAAGAATGGATGGAGACGCCAGCAACTGCTCCTTACGTGTCGGTATTTTCGGCGCGGAACCGTGGACGGCAGCCCTGCGCACTGAAATTGAAACGCGCATGGGCATTAAAGCATTGGACATCTATGGCCTGTCCGAAGTCATGGGGCCGGGCGTTGCGATGGAATCACTGGAATACGCCGATGGCTCCACGATTTGGGAAGATCATTTCTATCCAGAAGTGATCGATCCGGAGAACCTGAATATCCTGCCAGAGGGCAAAACAGGCGAGTTGATTCTCACCACCCTGACCCGAGAAGCCATGCCGGTTATCCGTTACCGCACACGCGATCTGACACGCTTATTACCCGGCACGGCACGTAATATGCGCCGCATGGACAGGATCACCGGGCGTTCCGATGACATGCTGATTATCCGCGGAATTAACGTCTTCCCCTCACAGATAGAAGAACAGATCATCCGCTTTAAGGAACTGTCGCCGCACTATCAATTAGAAGTCAACCGCAGAGGTAACCATGACTGTCTGTCAGTCAAAGTCGAACTGAAAAAGCCTGATCTGTTAAACCATGAACAATGTTGTACACTTTGCAACCAACTTCGCCATCACATTAAATCAATGGTAGGGCTGAACACCGAGGTCAGCATCGTTAATTGTGGCGTCATTCCACGCTCAGAAGGAAAAGCTGTACGGGTGATCGACAATCGTCCACATGAATAATTTTTTGCCACCGTGAATCAAGTGATACCAGACCGCGGTGGCTTACCTGAAAGACGACAGGTATATACAGTTATGTTAATGTCATGACACACTTTTGCGCAGAACACGGAAGAAGATGGCACATAAACTCGACGACTTTATTCAGCATGCTCTTGATGCCCAACCTATCAGCGGAACGTCTCTGATCATTTCGCTGTATGGCGATGCTCTCAGCCACCGTGGTGGTGAAGTCTGGCTTGGCAGCCTGAGCCTCCTGCTGGAGCCGATGGGATTCAGTGACCGTTTCGTGCGGACGTCCGTGTTTCGCCTGCAAAAAGAGGGATGGCTTACGGTAGAAAAATTGGGGCGACGCAGTTATTACCGCATCACCGAGCGTGGCATGAATCAATTTCGCCATGCAGAAAGCAAAATCTATCTCAGTGGACAGCCGGAATGGGATGGCAAATGGGACCTGCTGTTGCTGGAAGGTACAACCAAAGAAGAACGAACCCGCCTGAAAAAAGAGTTAAGCTGGCTTGGATTCGGCCAACTTAACAGTACGCTGATGGCTGCGCCAAGCAGTGCCCAAAGTGATATTCCCGCACTTTTGCATGAACTCAACGCCAGTGATTCCGTTATCTATTTTCGTGCCGATTATCCTTACCCACGTTCAGAACAGAGTCTGAAAGAGCGGGTAACGGTAAGTTGGTCACTGGAACAGGTATCGCAGCACTATCACGAATTTATCGTCTCCTTCCGCCCCTTGATGGCACTACTGCGGGATTGCCATCAAGACGATCTGACGCCAGAGCGCTGCTTTCAGTTACGCCTGCTGCTGATCCACTTTTACCGCCGTGTCGTACTGCGTGATCCCCTGCTGCCGGATGCTCTGCTGCCCACGCAATGGGAAGGACAAATAGCCCGCCACTTATGTATCAATATCTATCAGCACATTAACCTTGCTGCAACGCGTTACGTCAGCGAACGCTGCGAAACTACCATTGGTCAATTACCTCAACCCGCTGCGGCGTATTATCGACGTTTTGGTGAATCGCCATAAATATCAGGAACGGGTAGCACGCGGTAAATATTGTCTTACTGCTGGAAATCCAGTGGTGGGACCGCGGTCCCACCCGTTTGACTAAATGATTTTTGTTATATTTTTGATCAAAATCGCTCAAAAAGACTAATCCCTTTTTTACTCGCCTGATAGGGTAGTTAGTTTATTTATCGCTACTATTTATCCGGTCAGACATCACAATTCCCTCTGATTTATAAGTACCGGTACGTATAAAAATAAGGAAAAGCCATGTCAAGACTCGTCTATTATGTCGCCGCCTCAATGGATGGTTATATTGCTACGGCAGACCATAAATTAGATTGGTTATACACTTGTTCGCCGGGTGATGATGCCACACCTTATGATGATTTTTATCAAGATATCGGTGCCGCCATTATGGGATCAGGAACCTATGAGTGGATTCTGAAAAATACCTCAGGAGAATGGCCTTATAAAAATATTCCTTCTTTTATCCTCTCCTCAAGAAATTTAACTATTCCTGCTGGCATTAATGCCGTTGTCACTCAAGACAGCCCCAAAAATATTGCCACCAGCGCAAGAAATACCGCCAAAGGCAAAGATGTTTGGATAATTGGAGGAGGCAAAACCGCCGCCAGTTTTGCTGATGCCGGGGAGTTACAGCAACTGTTTATTACCACGGTTCCGGTATTTTTAGGTTCAGGTATCCCCATCCTGCCTGTTAGTCAGACGATCCATGTCACACCTGATAAACAGCGATTCTTGAAAAGTGGCGCGTTTGAAACCGTCATGGATATCAAATTGAACAACTCACCGTGAATTCAGGGTATTACCGTGGCCCTGTTTCCCTATCCGCGCCTTGCTCATCTCTTTGAGGTGATTCAGGCAGAACAATTGCCACAAGATGAGCTGGCAAAACGCTTTAGTGTTTCCAGCCGAACCATCCGCACGGATATCAACGAATTGAATGACATTCTGCGCCGTTACGGGGCGCAGATCTTGTATAAACGCGGGAACGGTTATGCCCTGCATGTTGATGATCAAACGTTATTTGCTTCTCTGCCAAAACAGCAGCAAGTGATCCAGACGATCCCAAGAACCGCTCGTGATCGTGTCGAAGCGCTGCTACTGAAACTGTTGCTGGCATCAGAACCCATCAAACTGGATGATATCGCCGAAGGATGGTGTATCAGCCGTGGTACGTTGCAGCAGGATATGAGTACAGTGCGTGAAGTGCTCGGCAAATATCCGCTGCAACTGGAAAGCATTCCCCGCGTGGGAAATAAATTAAATGGCGATGAGCGTCTTATTCGCGCCTGTCTGACGGATACATTGCTACACCGATTCTTACGGTATACGGAACTGCCGCTTAGCCAATTTAAGATGGATATTTTGGCGTCTATCGACCTGCCTTATATTGAAGAAATTTTGCAAAACAGCCTCAGCCGGTTTGATATCCAGCTAACCCATGAAGGCAAACAATACCTGATATTCAACTGTACCGCTTCCCTGCTCCGCATTCGCGATCATCACGCCATAAGGCAGAATGAAAATGAAATAGAACAGAATGAAATCCCTCCATTAGATAGCGCCATCCAAAATGCAATTAAGGAAATCTCAACTGCGTTTGCCGTCTTTTTAGATGAAAAGATATCTCCCGCAGAAGCCCATTATCTCGGCAGGCAAATCGCCGCACAGCGTATACCCCAACATGACGATCCGGTTTGCAGTATCGTCGAGAGCCAGCGCTGGGCAGATGAGATCCTGCTCGATATCAATGAGTCCTATCACTATGATTTACGCCATGACCACAGGCTGATAAACGATCTGGCAGCCCATTTAAGTTTGTTAGTCAGCCGATTACGTCACCAAATCAGCACGAAAAATCCCCTGCTGGCCGAGATCAAACAGTATTATCCTTTCGCCTATGATGTCACGGTCAGCGCACTGGCTCGCATTGAAGATCAACTCCCTTGTTCCATCAATGAAGATGAACTGGGATATCTGGCCGTACATATTGGCGTTGGGTTAGAACGGCATTACGGCACAGGCAATAACCGCCCTATTCCTGTTTTACTCGTCACCAATGCAGGTAACGCAACACAACGCATGATTGAAGCGCAAATGGTCCGGGAATTTCCACAACTCAAACTACAGCGCATATTGCCATGCCATGAATACAACACATTGGCCTATGTGGAAGAGAATTTCGTCGTTACCACTCTGCGTCTGACCGAAAAAAATAAACCTGTCATCAAGATCTCTCCTTTCCCTACCCCCTACCAAATAGAGTTAATTGGGCGGCTTATGATGACCGATCAAACACGTTCTTACATTTTGGAACGTTTCTTCGACCGGCGTTACTTCATGGTGATAAAGGAAGAAATTACGCAGGAAGCTTTATTCAAAAAGGTCTGCCGAAAATTGCAGGCAGAGGGGTATGTTGAGGAGAATTTCTGCGCCTCATTACTTGAGCGGGAATCCATCCTTTCCACATTACTGGGTGAAAATATCGCCTTGCCGCATGCGTTGGGATTATTGGCTCGTAAAACAGTGGTCGTCACTATCCTCGCCCCCAATGGCATTGAATGGAACAAAGAAACCAAAGAGCGAGCCAATGTGATTTTCTTGCTCGCCATCAGCAAGGAAGACTATGAAGAAGCCATGTCCATTTACGACCTTTTTGTCACATTTGTCAGGGAAAAAGCGGCGAAAAGGTTGTTACGTAGCCGAAATTTCGATGAATTTCAGATGATCGCAAAAGACAGCCTCGGACGTATCATCTAAATTGCATTAATTGGACTACAATAGCTTAAAAAAACAAAGAGAAAAACTGGCCATAATGTGACCGCATTCAAAGGATAACAAAATCATTTTCTCCGCTTTTTACGCATTTTCTCACTGAAGAAACCAACAATTCTGCGTAATAGCCCCCTGTTTTTAATTAATTTCCACTTTGAAACGGAAATTAGCCTGCTCCCAAGCCAGAAATAAAATCGATAAGGTCATTATCGGCAAACAAAATTTGTATCCATTTGTGGCAAAGCGACGATTTATCGTGCCGGATTTGACTGGGAAACTTTTATGAATCATCCCTCCATACATTCCAATATGGCGAAAGAAGCCTTTGAGCCAGAAATAATCCGTCAGGACGTATTGGCCCTGATTGAGAAATGGTTGGCGAATGAAGGTGCATACACCACGCCCGTACAGCAACAAATGTTGGAATCCCACGTTAAAGCCATGGTGATGAGAGCAAAGACAGGGGAACCCTTGCCTGAAGTGGATCTCTCGCTATTTGATGAAATTTCACCCGAATCTATCAAACTGGCCGCCAAAATCGTCGAAACACTGCCAAATCTGGCGATTGAAGAAGTTTATCTGCTATCAGTGCATTTTGAGATTGCGCGCTCCAATCCTTGAATATTTGAGGGCAGACCCCATGAGCAAACAGACAGCTATTGAAAAACACCCCACTGAAACACACGTCGTTAAAAAACAAGTCGTTGTCGTTATCGGTGATCGTTTAGGTAAGGGACAAAACGTTGCCATAGGGATTGAAGCCGCTGGCGGGAAAGCCATTGTCATTCCGGGCATGGCAGCAGATATGAAACTGGGCGATGTTATGCAGCGAGAACAAGCAGATCTCGGCATTTCGTTTTGTGGCAGTGGCGGTGCGGGGGCAATCACGGCACAGAACAAATATGGTTACTCAGTTCGCCACGGAATGCGTTCCATTGAAGAAGGGGAAACGGCGATCCGCGAAGGCTGTACTGTGCTTGGTTTTGGTTTTATGGACAAAGCCGAGTTAGGCGAGCGTCTGATTCATGCCTTTACCAAAAAGCTGAGCGAAGGATCATGAAAGCATTGCTTGAAACCACTGTGCGTGTCAGTGGCTCCGGTGATTCCCGACAAAAAGCCATCGCCGATGCCCTGAATGCTGTGCAACGCACAGTATTACAAGGAAGCACGCAGATTATTCTGCGCATCGAACCCAAGGATATCGCGATTATCAGTGCCACCAGCGAAGTGACAACAGAAAAGTTTCTATTCTTTTTTCTGCCCCGTCAGCGCGAACATTATTCGGTGGTTTTGGATGTTACCGTCAATGTCACCTTGCTGGATGTACAGGCTATCCCTTTCAAGCAATCCATGTCAGCCAATCCGTATCACACCACAGAAAAACATCATTCCGGCAAAACATGATGGGGAGAAAAAACGATGGGTGCTACCGCCTCTTTTATCGAAATACTGGGTATGTCGCTCATTATCGGTGGCCTGTGTGGTTTCGGCCTCGGAGCAGGAGCGGCACGCATGTTCCACGCACCAACCATTCAGGGCATGGGGGCTTTTCGCACGCTAGGTGAGCTGAATGCCTGCGAAGGCGATCCGGCTTCTCACTTCTCTTTTGGCCTCGGTTTCTTTTTTAACGCTTGGGCATCATCAGTCGCTGCCGGAGCATTTACGCAGGATGTGGATCATCGCATTATTCCCAATTGGGGTGCGGCAACGTTAATGATCAAAAACCGCAACGTGGCGGAAACGCTGCATAATCCGAAAAAAATGGCGATTGCCTGCGGCATTGTTGGGGCGCTACTGGTGGCATTCCTGAATACCACGGCCTCCGCCGTTCCCGTCGCTTTACAGACCACCGCCACCAACGTACTGGTTCCCGCCGCCAATCTACTGGTCAATACCGTGATGCCGGTACTGTTCTGGCTTGCTGCAATGGATGCAGGCCGACGCGCCGGTTTCTGGGCCACACTCTTCGGCGGTTGTGCTCAACTGATCATGGGTAATGCCATTCCCGGTCTGGTATTGGGGATTTTGATCGGCAAAGGCGTCGATGACAACGGCTGGAATAAAATTACCCGCACCATGCTTATCGCTGTCATTTTGCTGTTCACCCTCAGCGGGTTCTTCCGTGAGTTCGATCTCAAGCTCCTGCAATCTTTCATGCTGGATACGCCAAACTGGCTACACCATATCCATCAATTTCTGAGTGGGAAATAACCATGAATATTGAACTGAACAAGCATGATTTCTGGTACGCAGAATGGACATTCCCTCTGTTTGTCGGCCTGCTGTCAGCGGGAATTTTTGCCGGTACGCATATGTATGTGGTGTACGGATTTGGGGCATTTAATGAAGTCGCTTTCGTCGCAATGTTACGTTCCGGCATAGATACCGGTGCTTATGGAGCAGTAGCCGCATTTGGCGCCAGTTTTCTGTTTGCCCGTATTGTTGAAGGATCACTGGTTGGCATTCTGGATATCGGCGGTGCTCTGCAAACCGGTATTGGTTTAGGCGTTCCCGCTCTGTTGCTGGCGGGAGGTTTTGATTTTCTCGTCACTAACTTCTGGGCTTCGCTGATCACTGGCATGTTACTGGGTGTTATCGTCGGTCTGGTGATCATCCTTGCCCGTAAATTCACGGTTGCACAGGGAAATTCCACCTTTGGGGCAGATGTCATGATGGGGGCAGGTAACGCATCGGGAAGGTTCCTCGGCCCTCTCATTATTTTGGCCGCAATGGTTGCATCCATTCCGATTGGCCTCGGTTCACTGATCGGCGCCCTGCTGTTTTATCTGTGGAAAAAGCCCGTGGCAGGCGGTGCCATTTTGGGCGCAATGGTGTCCGGCTATTTTTTTCCTGTCGCAACATAATAATAAGGACAGGTATCTCATGAATGATTTAATTATTAAGCAAGGAAAACTCATTAACGGGGATTTGATTGATATTGTAATCAATGATGGCAAGATTACTGCCATTGGCCCCGCCGCCGCGGTCGGGTTGCCATCTATCAAGGAAATTGATCTGCACGGTCATTATTACGTCAGCGCGGGCTGGATTGATGCCCATACTCACTGCTACCCGCAATCTCCGCTTTACTATGATGATCCCGATTTGATTGGTGCGGCCTGTGGTGTCACAACCGTTGTCGATGCAGGCAGTACGGGAGCCGATGATATCGATGACTTTTATGCCGTGGCACGCAAGGCCAAAACCCACGTCTATGCCTTCTTAAATATCGCCCGTACCGGTATTTGCAGTCAAAACGAACTGGCTGACATCACTCAAATCGACAATACCCGCCTGCAAGATGCGGTCAGGCGTCACAAGGGATTTGTTATCGGATTGAAAGCCCGCATGAGTAAAAGCGTGGTTGGCAAAAATGGTTTCCAGCCTCTCATCAAAGCTAAAGCCATGCAGAAAGAGAATCATCTTCCGCTAATGGTACATATCGGCAATCCTTCCCCCAAACTGGAAGAAATTGCTGATCTGCTGACTAAAGGCGATATCATCACTCACTGCTTTAACGGCAAACCTAACCGTATCCTTGATGAAGCCGGTAACCTGAAACTCACCATTCAACGGGCACTTGCCAGAGGTGTTATTCTGGATGTCGGACATGGCACAGAAAGTCTTAGTTTTTCTATTGCCGAACAAGCCATTAAGTTCGGTGCCCATCCTCACATGATCAGTTCAGATATCTACCAAAGAAACCGCATTGACGGGCCAGTCTACAGTCTCGCCACTGTGATGACAAAATTCCTCAACATGGGCTTGTCGCCTGAGTACATTTTGAACTGCGTGACAATCAATGCCGCGGATTTACTCCACCTGCCACGTAAAGGCCGGTTAGAACGTGGCTGTGACGGCGACATCACAATTTTTGATCTGAAAAATCAACGCATTGAACTTGTCGATGCCGAGGGGCAAATCAGGATCGGTACACAACAATTTATCCCCATCGCAGCCATCATTTCGGGAGTTCACATTGTCGTGGCAGAGAATACCGCAGCGAAAAACATGTCTGCGGAAAATATACCCGTCAAAAATTCAGCTACGAAAAGGAGCGTCGCCAATGGCATCCCTCTATGAAAAATACCAATTGCGCCAGGTGATCAATGCTGCCGGACGTATGACAGCACTGGGTGTATCAACACCTGCTGAGCGGGTCATTGCGCAGGTTAGCGCAGGGCTGAAACACTATTTTGAGATGGATGATTTGGTGGATAAAACCGGTAATTACATCGCTCAATTACTGGGTGTGGAAGGTGCTGTTGTCGTTTCTTGCGCCTCGTCTGGGATTGCCCAATCCGTGGCTGCCGTCATCACTAAAGATGACAACGACCTGCTGCTTAACCTGCACTGTTCGGATAAATCGGTTCCACGTGAAATCATTTTGCCCAAAGGGCATAACGTGAATTTTGGCGCCCCCGTTGCAACCATGATTACATTGGGCGGTGGTAAAGTCATTGAAGCGGGCTTTGCCAATGAATGCAGCGCGACACAGATCGCCGATAAAATCACGCCACAAACCGCGGCTATTCTCTATATCAAATCACACCATGCCGTACAAAAAAGTATGCTGACGGTGGCAGACGCCGCCCGTATTGCACAAACACATAACTTGCCCCTGATTGTGGATGCCGCTGCTGAAGAGGATTTAACCCTTTATTATCGGCAAGGGGCAGATTTAGTGATCTACAGTGGAGCCAAAGCGATTGAAGGCCCCACCAGCGGATTAGTAATTGGCAAACAGACTTATGTCGAATGGGTTAAACGGCAGCGTCACGGTATCGGGCGAGCCATGAAAATTGGTAAAGAAGGTATTCTCGGCCTTACCTTGGCTATTGAAAATCATCTCAACCAGACAAAAGAAACAGGCGCAGAGATGGTAACAAGGATGACACCGTTTATTGAGAAGCTGAACCGCATTACAGGAGTCTCCGCCAAAGTCGTTTGGGACAGTGCAGGCCGTGATATCGCTCGTACTGAGATCACGTTTAACGAACAACGCATCGGCAGAAATACATTCGAAATTTTGGCACAGCTCCGGCAAGGCAATATTGCGATCTATTTTCGGGAATATAAAGCCAATGAAGGCCGAATCGAAGTGGATATTCGCAGTGTGACGCCAATGCAACTGAGCACGATTGCAATGGAAATTAGACGGGTGGTGATGGGTAGAAAGTAGTTCCCGCTATCTCCTCTGATGCAAGTTATTTTGTATCAGGGATATTTGTATTAAGGTTATTTGTATCAGGGCTATATTCTCAATCGTCACGTATGGTATATACACTTCGGTTTTGAATATAGCCCACATTAAAATGCCTATTGTAATCAAAATCCTATCCAATTTTTATCAATCAATCTGGCTTTATAAAAGATCATATTAAGTGAAGAATCAAAATCTACCTTATTCTTATCTGTGAGATCGAAATCAAGGATGTCATTAATATGGGTTGAATAAATGAGTCTATTTCCATCATATGGATAATTTATTTTATCAGTAAACCATGGCGCTGAGTGAGCAACAACAAAAAAATTATTCACATCAATATTACCCGAAATAGATTTAACCCCACCTTTTTTTAGAATTATTTTTTCTTTTTGGGCTATTAGTGCGGCTTCTTTTGATTTTTGACTATCTATTTCATAAAACGGATTAAATTTCTCAAGAGTAATCTGGCCCTCCTCTGAATGAGTTAACGTTGATAAATCAAACAAAAAAACTCGCTCTCCTGTTGAGAGAAAAAACAATCGGGAATTATCACCATACACCGGGTATATATCATGGATTCCATCTTCCCAATTCCCGTCTTCGTTACAAATATTATATTCTTTACACCTTAAGTAGTAATCGCTTATATCATATGTTTTCTCTAATATTAGGCTGGCCTTCCCATCAATAACATGATAAGAGTATTCATTAATAGAGGTATATCCACCTGCATAAATTTTGTCATTAATTTTATCATAAACAACAGCATGGGCATAAGTTAAACTAAACCATTGGGTATCATTAACAGATTGTTTCGCTTTACCTTTTTCATAGAGTAATAAACCAATTCGCCCATTTGAATCAGCTATAACCACATTACCATCAGGCAGTGGACAAGCGGAGTGTATATTATTTCCTGAAGAATCCGAAATTTCCTTATAGAATAAAACGTTATTATCGCTTAACCCATATATAACAACCCCATTTTCTGTTACTGACAGTATGGCTTTTTTTCCAAAATATGTAACAGGTTTTACCTCCGTCATTGCCGTTGTTTCTGGCGATTCCCAGATTAAATTCTCCTTTTTGATCATGATGTTTTGACCTGAAAATATAAATTTGAATATCTGTATTTTATTCACTCCCTTATTACCAACCAAAAGATATTTATCATTGTTAAGTTGTTCATTCATAAATAACCTCATCAATATAAGTTCCCCAGAATAGAGAATTCAAAATAGCATTCAATGCCTTAAGTGCGAGCCAAGAGAATTTGCATGTTCAATGATTGAATTCAGCGTGCTGATATACACAGAGGAAAGATAAGTCATCTTCCTCGAAGACTCAAGGAGGAGTCAGAAATTTTAGGTCTGACATACCAAAATATTAACATTATTCTTAAATAACAATAAGCAAGAAGCTCAATAAAATGGTATGAATAACCCTCTATTATCTCTAAAAATAAAAATCATAAAAGTCATTATTCCAATTCCTTTATTTCATACCCCATGAAATAAAGATATGGAATAAAGATGACCATTATCACACCAAATCGGAGTTTCTCACATATAATAATCCCCACGCATAAAAACGCGGAGATAAGGAATGAAAAACAATAGAAAACAAGTCAATATCTTCTTTATCAGTACATTGAGCGCCCTGTTTTTAATTTTTATCTCTCAATATGTTATTGACAAAAGAGAAATAAAAATCGGCCTTGCCGTTATCCCCATTTTACCGATGTTATTTGCGGTGATTCTCGGCATGATTATTTCAACAAATTTTATTCGTAATAAATTCACATTTTGGGGGAAATTATTTACCAAAAAAGAAGAAGATTTCTGCGGTAAAATGGTCGGTATTGGTCTGTTGGTTTTGGGTACCCAATACGCCGGAATGATCGTACCTAATATAAAAATGATATTGAGTATCGGTATTCCTCTGTTTATTCAGGAAATAGGTAACTTACTGCCAATATTCATTGCTATTCCATTAGCGATAAAGTTTGGTTTTGGCCGTCGTGCTATAGGTGCGGGGTCCTCTATCAGCCGTGAACCTTCAATCGCAGTGATTCAGGGAAAATTTGGGACAGGCTCACCAGAATATATTGGCGTACTGGCAATTTATTTATGTGGTTCTGTGATTGGCACAGTGTGGTTCAGTGCGCTCGGCAGCCTTGCTCCTCTGACCGGGCTGCACCCCATGGCACTGGCGGCCGGTTCTGGCGTAGGCTCCGGTTCCATGCTCAGTGCGGCATCCGGGGCACTGATTCATGGGCTGGATGAAGTGATGGCCCAAAAGGTCTTGAGTGTTGCCGCAGCATCTAATCTGCTATCGTCCGCTTTAGGAGCACTCTCTCTAACATATCTTGGTTTGCCTCTTTCAGAAAAGATTTACAAGATCTTCACTAAAGAGGAAACTGTATGAAAAGTATCATCATTGATATGAAGCTGGTTTTCGTCGCTATCCTACTTGCTATGTTTACCCAGACATTAACATCAGGGATCGCCATTCATCACATGTGGGATAGCTTTATCGCCATGTCCCTTGTTGTGTTTCTCTCTCTTGTGGCAAAACATTATTTGCCTTCATCACTGCCAGCATTTGCTTATGCCACGATCATCGGCATTTTGATTTGCCTGCCAGATACAGTGATAAGAACATTTTTCATCCACTCTATTGGTAAAGTTTCGTTCTTGTCCTGCTGTGTTCCTCTATTGGCATTTGCTGGTTTATCTGTCGGCGGACAGTTGGAAGAGCTGAAAAAGATGTCCTGGAAAGTCATCGTCATTTTCATGATTGTTTCCACCTGCTGCTTCTTCGGTGCTTCTCTCGTTGCTCAAATTGGATTCAGCATAAAAGGGGTAATCTAGTGGACAAGAATAGATATAACGTAAGTGAAAAATTGTTCGAATTGAACGAATTCAGTAAAAAAACGCGGCAATATTTACATAAGATCCCGGAGTTATCCGGCCAGGAATTTAAAACTTCCAGATATTGCCATGATTTAATGAGCGGTTTTGGTTATACCATCAAAACCTATGCAGATTATACCGGCTTTGTTGCTGATTTAATTATTGATCCAACAAAGCCCTTGATTGCATTCCGTGCCGATATGGATGCCCTTGCCATGCCCGATATGACCAACAATGAGCATACTTCGATTCATGAAGGTTGTGCCCATAATTGTGGTCATGATACCCATATGGCTATTGCCCTGACTGCTGCAAATTATTTGTCACGATATAGGGATGAAATGCGAGCCAACGTGCGTTTTATCTTCCAGATGGCAGAAGAAGATATGCACATTCCGGGCGCGGACAAAATGGTCGAACTGGGTTGTATGGAAGGTGTCAATGAAGTGTACGCCCTCCATAATAACGGCGCACAGGATACCGGACACATCAGTTTCAATGCAGGAGTGATGTCATCATGGGGATCAACATGGACATTGGATGTCCACGGTGTTTCTGCTCACAGTTCAACGCCCCAGAAAGGATTGGATTCCATTCGCGAAACCTGCCGCATCATTGATTATCTGGACTATATCGTTGCCAAGAAAACCGATCCTTTCAGCCCGGCAGTATTCAGTTGTGGCATGATCAAAGGCGGAACCATTCCCAATGCTGTCGCTGATCGCGTTCAAGCTCGCGGGACTATCCGTGCAATGGATAAAGAAACCGATCAAATCCTGAAAAACAGCTTTCAAGAAATTATTGCCAGTAGCGAAGCGGGAGGGTTCAAAACCACTATTGTTTATGACAGCTATCCCGCTGTGGAGAACCACCCAGACGCACATCAACGGATTAAGGAAGCTGCTGCCAAATTCCTGCCAGCTGAAAATATCGAATCAAATGGCCTTCCTATGACGGGCAGTGAAGATTTCAGCTATATGATTAATGCTACTAAAGATCGTATTGGTGCAATGTTTTTCCTCGGTAGCGGCAATCAAACGAAAGGAATCAATAACTACATACACTCTAATCCTTATTTTATTGATGATGATTGCCTGCTCGTTGGAGCACAGATCTTTATTAATCTTGTAACGCATTAATTATTTCTCGCGTCCGGTGATATCAACATTAACCGGACGCGATATCACGCTAAAGATATTGGACCGAATCAAAGCGTAGGCAAATTATCCAAAACCATTTGGCTGCAATCAATCTGTTGCCCCTGCTCGCAGAGTTGAATTGTGTTTTTATCTAAATGAGGGGCATATAACAAGATAAAATCGTACATATAATTTTTCATATGTACCTGTTGATTCATGCAAACATAAGTGAAGTTCGGCGGGATCAAATGATCCGCATTAATAATATGCAGATCAGTCAGATCACGATCATCCAATGCTGCGGTTGCGATCATGCCGACACCAAGCCCCAACCGAACATAATGCTTGATGATTTCCGTATCCGCCGCAGTCAATGCGATTTTCGGCCTCATCCCACTTTGATGAAATACGATGTCTAAAGTTGAGTGTTCGGTGAAACCAAATACATAAGTAATCAACGGATAGCCCGCCAGATCTTCAAAAGTAATACATTCCACATTCACTAAAGGGTGACTTTTGGGCACAATCACACTACGTGCCCAACGGTAACAGGGCAACATCAGTAAATCTGAATAGAAATGCATGGATTCAGTTGCTATCGCAAAATCCACTTCGCCCTGCCTTACCATATCAGCAAGCTGTGCGGGTGTACCCTGATGAAAATGAATTGAAACATTTGGGTACATTGTCCGGAATTTCTCCACGACATGCGGTAACTTATAGCGAATCTGAGTATGTGTTGTCGCAATATGTAAATTAACCGCCTGCTCCTCTTCAGCAACCATGCTTTTAATTTTTTCAACCTGACCAAGAATATTGCTGGCTATTTGATGCACCTGTTTACCTACCGGGCTTAATGCCAATAAGTTGTTATTTTTCCTAATAAATAAAGAAACATTTAATTCCTCTTCCAGAAACTTAATTTGCTTACTAATTGTCGGTTGTGAGGTATACAGTTTTTCTGCGGTGCTGGTGATATTAAAGTTATTCTTAACTATCTCGACAAAACTTCTTAATTGATTGATGTTCATGGCTCACACTATCCTGATAGGGAATTTTATAAATCCCCAATGAAACATATCAGAACTAATAAAGCACATATAGTGAGTTGATTTTAATATTTAAGTAAATATTGCGAGCAAGATTGAAATTTAACTTTATTTAACTCAAGCAACCATCAGTTTCTTAAGGACCACTGACGGTTGCTTAGTCTCTAAAAAATTTTCACTATTGCGAGTAATTATATTAATTAATTTATACTTTTAATATTAATAAATAAGCTAAATCAGTTAATTAATATCTTAACATTTATGGCGTTATCATTTCATAATCACCTTCAACAAAACCAACCATCCTTGGCACCCGAACTTCAGGACGGTATAATGCGTTAACAATCATATTAATATCATCATCACTGCGCGTTGAAAGAAGTTTTTGTCTATCACTCTCGTTTTCCAATAGCCTTATGTCACGAATAATTGAGTACAACAGTCCATTAATAGAATTTAAAGCACCGGAAAAAAGACTTCTACCTCTGCGTAGCTTTCTTGCTCTTAGATATTGTTTCGAATTCTCAGTGATCTTAAGATAATCAAGCAATCTTTTTCTCTCAGTAAGAAAATTACTCAGATGGCTACTAGGATCTATCTGGTCAAATAAAGTCATAGAAGAATATCTTAATGAGAGATTAGATCCAGAATATCTTATACGATAAAAATAATCTCCAAATCTGCTTTTAATTTTTTTAGGCGTTTGACCCACCTCAAGTGAAAAGAACACATAATCATTATTTCCCAAATCCTCTATATCTGTGATAGTTGAATGATTGTCAGGAAATGGAATTTCTTTTTCCTCAAGGCGCAGCCTTGAGTAAATATTCAAGTCTCTTTTGAAATTATCTGGTTTGTTTATAAGATTTTTGTCGCTAGCATGGACAATATAGAACTCTTTTGACTTAAAAACTTTTTCGAATTTTAATTCCTCATCTGTCAATTCTCCTAAACTTTGCCTCAAGTCATTTGTAACAGTCCACATATTAGAATGTAAATCTGGGAAACACTTATCACCAGGTCTCTTGTTAAAATCGTATACCATATCGGAATCTTGATTTCCTGCTATTGCCTGACTCATTTGGTCAATCGCTTTGTTTGCCCAACGTCGACGAGTAGCCCATCTTAATTTTGACCAAGCATCTTTTTCATTCATATATCACCTCATCATTTCATGCTTCTCCTAACTGAGAACTAAGGCTCTGGTATCATCTTATCAACTGACTGAAAATGAACAATATTAAAGACTCATTTATCACAAATAGAATAATTTCTTTTTCGGCAGAAAAAAAATCCATACATTTCAAAAACCATTAACAATAAAACCCTCCTTTGTTTTACAAAAAAAATATAAATCCAGCACAATGTATAATAAATATCTATTAATTAGCTAAGTAATCAAACCTGTTTCACCTATAAGTTTTGCAAATATAAAAATCTTTAATTTCAAACCAATGGCGTAAAATGTGATCTAAAACTCAAACGAAAAATATTTTCATATTAAAAAGTTTGAAATCTTACTAGGATGAATCAGCTATTATTTCAGTCTATTCACTATCTCATCACGAGAGTAATCATTCTGTTAATCGCAAAATTCCGTTTTTTATAACTCCTGCCACACAAAGGAGCAAAGGCATGAAGAAAAAACAAATAAATCAAAAGGATATTGAAAAACTTATTACATTGATTGGAGGAAAAGAAAATATCGCCTCCGTCAGTCATTGTATCACCCGCCTCAGATTCGTTCTCAATACACCAGAAAATGCCGATGCCAAAGCCATTGAAGAGTTACCAATGGTTAAGGGCTGCTTCACCAATGCCGGTCAATTTCAGGTGGTTATTGGAACAAATGTAGATATTTATTATAAAGCCCTGCTTGAAGCCACCGGAAAACAATCCGTTAATAAAGAAGAAGTTAAACAAGCAGCTCGCCAAAATATGAAATGGTATGAAAATGCAATTTCACATTTTGCTGAGATCTTCTTCCCATTACTGCCCGCTCTGATAAGCGGTGGTTTAATTCTCGGTTTCCGTAACCTGATCGGCGATATTCCGTTCAGCGAGGGCAAGTCACTCGCTCAGCTCGACCCTATCTGGAAGACTATCTATGACTTCCTTTGGCTGATCGGTGAAGCGATATTCTTCTATCTTCCTGTCGGGATCTGCTGGTCTGCTGTCAAAAAAATGGGTGGAACACCCATCTTAGGGATTATTTTGGGGATTACACTGGTTTCCCCACAGTTGATGAATGCTTATCTGCTTGGGCAACAAGCTCCCGAAGTCTGGAATTTCGGCTGGTTTACAATTGATAAAGTCGGTTATCAGGCACAAGTTATTCCTTCCTTATTAGCAGGTTTAACGCTGGGATGGATTGAAACACGGCTGAAAAAATGGGTACCCGATTACCTCTATCTTGTTATTGTCCCTGTCACCTCTCTGTTGCTGGCAGTATTCCTTGCCCATGCACTGATAGGGCCTGCCGGACGTGCTATCGGCGATGGCGTTGCCTGGGCTGTTAAAGGATTAATGACGGGTAGTTTTGCCCCTATCGGTGCCGCCTTGTTCGGCTTCTTCTACGCCCCGCTGGTTATTACAGGTGTACACCAAACGACTCTGGCAATCGATCTGCAAATGATCCAAAGCACTGGCGGAACACCAATCTGGCCTATTATTGCGCTATCCAATATTGCCCAAGGGTCAGCCGTAGCCGGCATTATTTGGGCAAGCAAGAAACAGAAAGAGCGTGAAGTTTCTGTTCCTGCGGCAATTTCAGCTTATCTGGGAGTCACTGAGCCTGCCATGTACGGTATCAACCTGAAATATCGTTACCCGATGTTCTGCGCAATGATTGGTGCAAGCCTGGCCGGGCTGATTTGTGGCTTTAATCATGTCACCGCCAATGGCATCGGTGTTGGTGGTATACCGGGTATTCTTTCCATCAAACCACAGTTTTGGATGGTCTACCTAATCGCTATGCTTGTCGCTATTGTTGTCCCTTTAGTGCTGACCGTTCTGGCTTATCGCAGAAACGAACGTAAGGCAGCATTATCCAATGAGATTGCCAATTGACTTAGCAAGCTCATTAAATTAACAGGCCTACTTAATGAGTAGGCATAGTAAATTAGTAGGCATAATAAATTAGTAGGGATAGTTATGACCGAACAAAAACCGTGGTGGATGGATAGCGTTATCTATCAAATTTATCCAAAGAGTTTTCAAGATAGTACCGGAAGCGGCACAGGAGATATCAACGGGATTATCCAGCGGCTGGATTATCTGCAACGCCTCGGTGTGGAGGCTATCTGGATCACCCCAATTTATCCGTCTCCACAAATTGATAATGGCTATGATGTTGCCGATTACTGCGCTATTAATCCTGATTATGGCTCGATGGAAGACTTTGACAATTTGGTGCAAAACGCTCATCAACGAGGCATTCGCATCATTTTGGATATGGTTTTCAATCATACTTCAACGCAGCATCCGTGGTTCCAGGCAGCTCAAGATATTAATAGTCCTTATCGCCAGTTTTATATCTGGAAAGACGGCTCCGAAGGCACCTTGCCCAATAACTGGAGGTCTAAATTCGGTGGTAATGCCTGGCAATGGCATGCAGAGAGCCAGCAGTATTACCTCCATCTGTTTGCGGTAGAACAAGCCGATTTAAATTGGGAGCATGAACCTGTTCGCGCTGAGCTGAAAAAAATCTGTGAATTCTGGGCTGATCGTGGTGTAGATGGCTTGCGACTGGACGTAATTAATCTTGTCTCAAAACAGCAGGATTATCCGAATGATGAACGTGGAGATGGTCGTCGATTCTATACCGATGGCCCGCGTATCCATGAATTTATGCAAGAAATGAGCCGTGATGTTTTTCAACCTAAGGGATTGATGACTGTCGGTGAAATGTCCTCCACTGGCCTTGAACACTGCCAGCGCTATAGCTCACTGGATGGGACAGCGCTGTCCATGACGTTTAATTTTCACCATCTGAAAGTGGATTATCCGAATGGAGAGAAATGGACTCGCGCAAAACCCGATTATGTTGAGTTGAAAAAGATTTTCTCAACATGGCAGCAAGGTATGTATCAAAAGGCTTGGAACGCGCTTTTCTGGTGTAATCATGATCAACCCCGCATTGTTTCCCGGTTTGGAGATGAACACCGGCACCATAAAACATCCGCCAAAATGTTGGCTATGGTGCTGCACGGTATGCAAGGAACACCTTATATTTATCAGGGTGAAGAGCTGGGCATGACGAACCCACATTTTGCGCGTATTGAAGATTATCGGGATATCGAAAGCCTGAATATGTATCAGGAGCGTATTGAGCAAGGCATGCAGCCAGAGGATATATTGGCAATTCTAGCGCAGAAGTCCCGCGACAATGGCCGGACTCCTATGCAGTGGGATAATTCAGCGAATGCAGGTTTTACCACCGGCAATCCGTGGATTGCACCATGCAGTAATTACCCGGAAATCAATACCGAAGCCGCATTACAGGATAAAGATTCCGTCTTTTATTGCTACCACGATTTAGTTAAATTGAGAAAGCAGCAACCTATCCTGACATATGGTGATTATCTGGATTTACTGCCTGATCATCCCTCACTGTGGTGTTATTTGCGCCGTTGGCAGGCACAAACTCTGCTGGTGATTGCCAATCTCAGTAATGAAACACAATCTTGGTCTCCAGAGGCTTCACTTACACACAAAGAATGGCAGGTATTAATAAGCAATTATCCTTCACCCACAAAAATAGCGAATGAAATTAAAATTAAACCTTATGAAGCAATATACTTATTAGCAGAATAACCAACTTATTTATATATTATTAAATAATAAAAACCTCGTCTTAATAGGCGAGGTCAATGATAAAGATTAAATAAACCACACTAATGCTTCGCACATTTACAGGTTAATTTAAAATTACCTTTTAAAATTTATACTATACTAATAATAACCTACTCCAAATAATTTTTGGAAATTATAATATTTACTTAATAAAAGAGGTTGTTATGGGTGAGACAGCATATCTTTCATTGATCAATAGCACCAATGCTGATTGGGAAATAGTTAAAAGTTCTTCTTATCAGATGAATTTTTGGTATTTCCCAGAAAAAATAACATCTAAAAATGCAGTCCAGTTAACCATAGAAAGAAGTGGTTGGATTTCTAATGATCATGATCTTGATATGGGTATTGCTGAATACAAGTTACTTGACTCGAAGGAAAGTCGTTTTCAAATAAGTGCAAAATATCATAAAGATAAAGGGCGTTTTTTGATTAGTATTGTTTTTATCAGTTTAAAAGCAGACGGAAATTTACCAGGGTCAACATTAATACTAGGGTGGAAACCAGACTCATTAACCACATTTATACTTTCAGGCGCAGAAGGAAACTATACGGGAACAAACCTGAAAACGGAGAGTTGGATGTATGATAACAGAAAACTTTTGGGTGATCTGCCATTAAAATCAATCTGTATTACTGGCTCTCATGATGCGGGTATGAGTAAAATGACTGGTGGAACAGCATTCGGATATGAATGTAATACATTAACTCAATCTTATGATGTATTAGGACAATTGAATTTAGGGATAAGATTCTTTGATATCAGGCCAGTCATCAGTGCTGCCCATTACTCTACCGGCCATTATTCTAAAGTTGGTTTCACCTGGCAAGGCGCAAACGGCGAACCCATTCAATCTATCATTAATGGTATAAATTCATTCACAAAAAACAACAATGAGTTGATCATTATCAGGCTTTCTCATTCTCTCAATACTGATCTTGGCAATACATCTTATCGTTCATTTACACAAGATGAATGGGACGGTCTATTTGGCCAATTAAGTAAGATTAAATATCGCTACTATTATCAGGATGATGAAACAGATACCCCCTTTTCTCTTGCAAACATAACTTTAAACAAGTTTACCAATAATGGAGCCAATTCAGCCGTTTTATTCGTCATACGAAAAGATGAAAAAAACAAAGTTGATTTAGGAAAACGATATAAAAAAGGGTTTTTCTATCTTGATGACCTTAATATATATGGTAAATATTCCAATACAAATGATTTCAGGAAGATGTCCGATGAACAGGTCAAAAAAATGAATAAGTTTGCTGGATATAAGTACTTTTTATTATATTGGACATTAACCCAAAGTGCAGCACAAGCAACCCTTTGTCAGCTACCGGGAGTTGCTAGCATTAAAGATTTAGCAAATTATGCGAATCAAAACCTGTCTGCTTATCCTTATATCGTTATGGATTCATTATCATACCCGAATATCATTAATGTTGATAATGTATTAGATAAAAACATAACTGCATTTGCAGTAGCAATTAACTACAAGGTACATTTGGCATAACAAAAAGGCTATTTAAAAATGGCTTCAACAATAAGTCAACGTATATCCTCTGTGATGGCACAATTAAGCAATCTGTGCCATACTTTTTTAGTCTCAAACGGGGAGTATGCTGCTATGTTTTCAAAATACTTAACTTATTTGGGTGCCAGTTGTCTTTTATTATCTGCCTTTGCGCAAGCACAATCACCATCCAAACAATTATCCCTAACCCAGAAAAAATACCTGCAACTACAGATTAATGAACAAATTACAGATAAATCTGTTCTGAAAGATATAGCAAACTGGTCAGAGGCTAAAAAAGTGGCTGAGTTTATTTGTCGCCCTTTTGCTTTGCCCATCATTCAACAGCATCACAAAGACGCCGATAAGGTTTTTCTGGGTGATGTTTCACCCGATAGCATAAAGCTGGAACATTCATCTGAATTGGTTGGTAAAGGCATGTACCGGACAGATGATGGTTGGAAGGATATCCGGTTCTCCTGCAAATTGGATGCAGCGGGTAAGGCACACTCATTTAAGTATGAAAGTGCCGAGTCTCCCAAATTGCAAACCGGGCCTGGGCCTGTTATCCCCTCCCATAAGGAGCAATAAATGAAGCATATCTATTTTATGTTACTTGTCCTGTCGCCATTAAGCTTCGCCGCCAGTTTTGACTGTGCGAAAGCTAAGGCACCGGATGAAAAAGCGATTTGCTCAAACCCAAAGCTCAATGATTTGGATGTAGAAATGAGCGTAAAGTATCACTTTTTGAAAGGGTTATTTACCATGGGAGTATCAGGGGATATGTATGATGACCAAACTGCATGGCTGAAGCAGCGCCAAAAATGCAAAGGGAATACAGCCTGTTTGCTGCAAAGTTACCACCAGCGGATTAATCAACTTGATACGCTATATAATTCGATAAATAAGCCGTTTTGATAGAAAATATTCAGGAACTCAAGGAGGGATTTTCTTTCCTTGAGTTTTTTATGATAGAAAATCATATTAATGATATTAAGTTAATTCCTTAACTAATTCAGGTATAAACCCAGTTTTAACTGGCTGCATACCTAAACCAAGCTTATCGTATATTTGCCCACCAATACCAGGAATAACCTCACCTGAGTGAGTATCTTTTTCAGCATCAACGGCAAAATAAATAAATTTAAATTTTTTGCTAATTCGTAAAGGAAACTCTTTTAATAAAGACGCTTCGGAATTCTCATGTATAACCGGTGAAACAATATAAATATTTTTTGCCTTAATTTTTTCAATAACTTCAAGCAAATTTGTACGTACAACACAGCTACCAGAAATTACCGATTTAACAATAACTAATTGATTAGACTTGTCATACCCTGGCTCTAAGAATTTATGCACTATAGGAGCAACACTTACACCATCTTTTAATGAATAATGGTTATTCCAAAAGACAGCTGTTTTAGCCTCATGATCTTCTTTCAAAGAGTCTAATACTCCTCGTGAAAGATAATCGGCATCTTCGGCAGTAGAAACCACAAGGCACTTATCCGTTTTAGGAATAAATGGAGACACAACATTCCCCAAAAAGCAACCTAGCTGCTTCATCACAGCACGATATTCATCAGGATTTATTTGGTCTTCCAATAAGCGGTTCAACGCAATTTTAGCTTTATCATTAGCATATCGACTAAAACTTCTATTATTTATGGGAGTGACCATATTCCCTCCTAACCTTTTTATATTCTGCTATGTAAGCCTCTATAGGAAGCTTTGTTTAGTAATATTAGTCAAAATATCTAAAAATGTATGTAACTCAGTTGCAGAATCAATTTGCTTTAACTGCTCAGGCGTCAGCTGGTCATAGGCATCAGTAACTACGACTTCTAAGCCACGACACCGCACGTAAACGATACCGGATTCTACACTAGCAATACATCCATTGAAAGTGGCGCATTTCTCGGTTAGTCGCGATGGTATCAGTCCATGAAAAATATTTGGGTGTGACATAGATTTTGCTTCCCCAATAATGTCTCCAATCGTTTTCACTTCCTGAGAATCATTCATTACCCAAGCACTGTGAATAATTTTAAATGCAGTATCAAGTGATTGCAGGCTCTTATTTGCACAAATTTTTTCTAAATCAGAACGTAATGGTTTATGTTCCATTATCAACTGAGTTGAACTTTTAAAATAAGGAAAATATTCACAGTCACAAAAAGTACGTAAATCTATAGGGATTTTCTTCAAATTTTTTCGGTACTTAGCTTTTGAACTAACAAGCAGAACATTACGTGAAATTTTCACCTTATGATAATTAATATCTATATGATATTGATTTTTAATTCTTTCTTGTAAGTCATTATTCCAATCAGCAACATAGTTTTCAGAATTTTTTGCCTGATAGTTTATCTTTAAACCACTATCCTTAACCCTCCAGCAAAGATCATCTACAAATGCTCTTTCTTGTGCTGATAATACATAGTTATCATAAGAATTATCTTTCATGGAATTAGCTACAGATGAACAAATTTTTGCGACTGCATAATAATTTTCATATTTAGTTCCCTTGTGATTACTGGAGCCACCAATATTTATTTTCTCTAATTTCTTCCTTAGTGATGGTCCAAGCGAACGTTCAACAAAATCTTCTAAAGTCAAATTATTCACCTATATTTACATGATTTAAAATGAGATTTTCAGATAGACTTATTATTTAAAGAATAAACTAACAAAATAATATAAGCTGTAAACCTAAAACAATTTCAAATAACTATTAACCCTTAAGTTAGCACACATGTTTATATAGATAATACCTAATTTTAATAGCTTTTTTCAATAGATTAAATGAATGACCATAAATTATAAAATTCATTACTCCTATATAGATAACGACTAATGTAATCGTTTCCAAAACCAATAATTAGAATTACCCTTTCTTATAAATATCCGGGCGAACTATCTGCCAAACACCATTTTCACAGTTAACGGGAGAGTAACCAAATTTTTCATATAACCAAGGCGCGGTTGAAGTTACCAGCATGATTCTTCTTAGCCGTTGTAGCAAAGGATGAGATTGGCAGCATGTCATCAACCAACGTCCTAATTGTTGTTTCTGATACTCTTCCAAGACATATACATCACATAGATAGCCAAAAGTAGCAAAATCCGTCACCAATCTTGCAAACCCTATTTGGGTTTGATCTTTGTACAACCCAAATGTCAGGCTGTTTTCAATCGCTGTCCGCACTGTTTCAAGATCAATGCCTTCTGCCCAACGGGAGCGTGTAAGAAATTGGTGAATAGCGGTGATGTCTAATAGCGATTTATCTGTTGAGACTTGATAGTTTTCTTTTTGCCAATGGAAATGTTGAGCCATGTTTTTTACTCCTCACATAAAACCGAATCATCAGTTGATACCAGATCAAGGGAAAACATCTTGCTTAAATGTCCTCATGATTTCTTCACAATAGGCAACCATTCAGCCGTCAGCTTTGTGAACTTATCCGAATGATGATGATTGGCGGAAGATCACAGGAGTTGAACCTGCCAAGAGCCGCTGGCGGCCCCATCTGGATTTGAAGTCCAGCCGCCCCACCGGGGACGATGATCTTCCATTAAATAATCTGATGAAGAGCCGGGATTATAGCGCGTCTATCTTAATATCTAAATGTCTCCGTCGTTTCGCAGAGACTTCACAGATATCTGACATAAAAAGAGCCGGATTATTCGCATAAAAGTGCGGCATTAGCATTGAACTCACGGTATCTTATCCCCATCTATCGTCAACGACCCATTGGGATATAAGGCTGGTTTCAGCGTATACCCTAACTCTAACTACACATATAAGGCGCTCATTATGACTAATCCGTTACTGACACCTTCTGCATTGCCTAAGTTCTCTGCAATTGAACCAAAACATGTCGTGCCTGCTGTGAAAGAGACGTTAGCCAACTACCGTCAAGTAATTGAGAAGATTTTGTCAGAAAATTCCGCTTTTACTTGGGATAATCTGTGCCAGCCAATTTCTGAAGAGAAGGATAAACTTGCCCGTGTATGGTCGCCTGTCGGTCATTTAAATGCCGTCAAGAACAGCCCAGAGCTGCGCGAAGTCTATGAGCAAAGCCTGTCTCTGCTTTCTGAATTCGATACTTGGCTGGGGCAACACAAAGGTCTTTATCAAGCCTATAAGTCACTGAAAGCAAGTGAAGCTTTCAAAAATCTTCCCCAGCCACAGCGTAAGATAGTTGAAGATGCCCTGCGTGATTTTGAGTTGACCGGTATTGGCCTGCCAGAAGAGCAGCAGAAACGTTACGGTGAAATTACTGCCCGTTTATCTGAGCTTGGCGCGAAGTTCGGCAATAATGTGCTGGATGCCACAATGGGATGGACTAAGCTGATTACCGATGAGTGTGACCTGGAAGGTATGCCTGAAAGTGCCAAAGCCGCCGCTAAAGCCGCTGCCGAAGCCAAAGGGCAGGAAGGATGGCTGCTGACGCTGAATATGCCAAGTTATCTGCCTGTCATGACCTATGTTGATGATAGTGAACTGCGCGAAGAGATGTATTTCGCCTATACAACCCGTGCTTCCGATCAAGGGCCAAATGCCGGGAAGTGGGATAATAATGAAGTCATGGCCGAAATCCTCGCATTGCGCCATGAACTCGCTCAGTTGCTGGGTTTCAAGAACTATGCTGAAAATTCCCTTGCCACCAAAATGGCTAAAACACCTCAGCAAGTACTCGATTTCCTGAACGACCTGACCAAACGCGCCCACAGGCAAGGTGAGGAAGAGTTGGAAGCGCTGGCGGATTTCGCTGAATCTCACTACTGGGTTGATGAGCTGGAAGCATGGGATCTGGCATATTATAGCGAGAAGCAAAAACAACATGACTTCTCGATTGATGATGAGCAATTACGTCCTTATTTCCCTGAACAACGTGTGCTGGAAGGGCTGTTTGAAGTCGTCCACCGCATTTATGGTATCACTGCCAAAGAACGCCACGATGTGGATACATGGCATCCCGATGTTCGCTTCTTTGAGTTGTATGATGATAAGCAAGTATTGCGCGGCAGTTTCTATCTGGATCTCTACGCCCGCGAGAATAAACGTGGCGGCGCATGGATGGACAGTTATGTCGGCAGAATGCGTCATGCTTCTGGTGTGCTGCAAGATCCTGTGACTTATCTGACGTGTAACTTCAACAAACCTGTCGGGGATCAACCAGCCCTGTTCACGCACAGTGAAGTCACAACACTGTTCCATGAGTTTGGTCACGGCCTGCATCACATGCTGACCCAAATTGAAGCGCTGGATGTGGCAGGTATCAACGGTGTGCCTTGGGATGCGGTAGAGTGTCCGAGCCAGTTTATGGAAAACTGGTGTTGGGAGCCAGAAGCGCTGGCGTTTATTTCCGGTCACTATGAAACGAAGGAACCACTGCCGCAGGAGATGCTGGATAATATGCTGGCAGCCAAAAACTATCAGGCCGCGATGAAGATTCTGCGTCAACTTGAGTTTGGTCTGTTCGATTTCCGCCTGCATGTGGAATATGATCCAGCTAAAGGGGCGCAAATTCTGGAAACGCTGAAGTCGGTGAAAAAACAGGTGTCTGTTGTCCCATCACCAGATTGGGGACGCTTCCCGAACTCCTTCAACCATATCTTTAATGGCGGTTATGCAGCGGGCTATTACAGCTATCTGTGGGCGGATGTTCTGGCAGCAGATGCGTATTCCCGCTTCTCTGAAGAGGGAATTTTTAATCGCACAACAGGTCAGTCATTCCTCGATAATATCCTGGCTCGTGGCGGCTCAGAAGACCCAATGACGCTGTTTGTACGTTTCCGTGGTCGCGAACCAAAACTGGATGCTATGCTGAAAAGCTACGGCATTGCTGGATAAGAAACTTGTGAAGATTTGTTTGATTTGTGAAGAAGGCGCTGATCACAGCGCCTTATCGCTATTGGCTGAACGCTGGAATCTGGTTCATGATGAAGATTCAGTCATGGCTCTGGTACTGACCCCCGAACGGCTGGAGTTACGCAAGCGTGATGAACCCAAGCTGGGCGGAATTTATGTTGATTTTGTTGCCGGAACGATGGCTCACCGTCGCCGTTTTGGGGGCGGTCGCGGCGAAGCAGTCGCTAAGGCCGTCGGCATCAAGAAAGATTATTTACCTTCGGTTGTGGATGCGACCGCAGGTTTGGGCCGCGATGCCTTTGTGCTGGCTTCCATCGGCTGTCATGTCAGAATGTTGGAACGCCACCCGGTGGTAGCAGCATTACTGGATGATGGTCTACAGCGCGGCTATCAGGATGAAGAGATCGGTGGCTGGCTGAAAGAGCGTATGACGCTGATTCATGCCTCAAGCATTACCGCATTGACGGATATTACACCACCACCCGATGTGGTTTATCTCGACCCGATGTATCCGCACAAACAAAAAAGCGCTCTGGTTAAAAAAGAGATGCGCGTTTTCCAGTCTCTGGTCGGGGCGGATGAGGATGCTGACAGTTTACTGGCACCTGCACGGGCACTGGCGAAACGTCGGGTTGTCGTGAAACGGCCGGATTATGCCGAACCGCTGGCAGGTGTTAAAGCCTCTGCCGCGATTACCACGAAAAATCACCGTTTTGATATTTATCCCTGTTAATCAAGATCTCACCGCCCAAAAACAATCCCCATATTTCCATGGGGATTATCCGTAAATTAGCTACCGATCATATGCCAAACCAAGCCACTACACGATCCCCTGCGCTAACATGGCATCTGCAACTTTAACAAAACCCGCAATATTTGCGCCTTGTACATAGTTAGTCTGCTTGCCTTCTCCTCCATATTCGACACAGGCATGATGGATATCAAGCATGATGTGATGTAAGCGAATATCTACTTTTTCCGCTTTCCAACTCAGACGCACCGCGTTCTGGGCCATCTCAAGGCCGGAAGTCGCTACGCCACCCGCATTGGCGGCTTTGCCCGGCGCAAACAAAACGCCGGCTTCAAGGAAAGCATCCGTAGCCGCGATGGTTGCCGGCATATTTGCCCCTTCCGCAACTACTTTTACCCCATTTTTAATCAGCACTTTTGCCGCGTCTGAATCTAATTCATTCTGAGTCGCACAAGGCAGGGCAATATCTACTGGAATTGCCCACGGATCCTGGCCCTTGAGGAAAGTTAATCCGCGCTCTTTGGCATACTCCTCTATACGGCCGTAACGCTGATTTTTGATCTCTTCAAGATGGGCCAGTTTTTCCGGTGTAAAACCCTCTTCATCCAATACGGTGCCGCCTGAATCGGAAGCCGTAACCACTTTTGCACCCAGTTCCATACATTTTTCGATGGTATATTGTGCAACGTTTCCTGCACCGGATACGGATACCCGCATGCCTTCCAATCCCATGCCGTGGCGTTTTAACATCTCATGGGTGAAATAAACCAGGCCATAGCCCGTGGCTTCAGGGCGGATCAGGCTTCCACCAAATGAGAGGTCCTTGCCCGTGAAAACACATGCCGTATTGTTGGACAATTTTTTCATCATGCCAGCCATAAAGCCAACTTCACGGCTCCCCACACCGATATCTCCGGCGGGTACATCGGTATCCGGCCCCAAGTGGCGATAAAGTTCTGTCATTAATGCCTGACAGAATCGCATGACTTCACCGTGACTTTTCCCTTTGGGATCAAAATCAGAACCCCCTTTTCCGCCTCCCATTGGTAACGTTGTCAGCGCATTCTTCAATGTCTGTTCAAAGCCCAAAAATTTCAGGATAGAAAGGTTAACCGAAGGATGAAAACGCATCCCGCCTTTAAATGGCCCAATGGCAGAACTAAACTGAACCCGCCATGCACGGTTAACCTGTACTTTTCCTTGATCATCCACCCAGCAGACGCGGAATTGGATAACCCTTTCCGGCTCGACCAGACGTTCCAATAATCCTTGCTCACAATATTGCGGGTTTTGTTGAAGAAAAGGCCAGAGAGAGGTCAACACTTCTCGTACTGCCTGTAGGTATTCTGGTTGATGCTGATTACGGGACTGAACCGAATCGAGAAATGTGACTAAAGATGATGCAACATTCATTTAGGGCTTCCTTTTTGTCATTCAGAAGTGATGACCCCCAGCCATTTTCCATATTATTTTTTTGTCGAAAATGTGAGGTAATTACGGTTTGCTTTCTGAATATAGCACCGTTTTATGCTTACATTTCAACAACTATTTTTTATTAATTTCCTTAAAAATAGCTTTGACAATTTCTAAAGCAGTTTCATTATCCTTTCTAAGGGCAAAAAAATCGCCTGCATAAGCAGGCGATTTTATAGAATAAAATTTCAACCGAAGATTATTCTTCGTCACGCAAAGGCACGATCAACATATCAACATGAACGGTGTTAATAAGCTGACGAGCTGAAGACATCAACTTGCTCCAAAAATCCTGATGATGACCACATACAACGAGATCCATATCGTATTGTTTGATGGCATCAACAAGGACCTGGCCTAAATCACCACTGCCACTCAGCGTTTCCTGAACAGGGTAACCTGCGCTGGCAGACAGCTCTTTCAGGGACTTACGGGTTTCATCCGCGATACGTTCTTGCATATCGCCAAGATTAACGTCAATCAGGCCGGTATAAAGATCGGAGTAGTTTACATCAACATGGATCAGGGAAACTTTGGCATTGTACGGTTTTGCCATTGACACAGCTTTCTCCACCAAAATCTGACTTTCTGGTGATAGATCAACCGCAACAAGAATATGTTTGTAAGCCATAAGAGCTCCTTCCATAACGTCGATTAAATGGATTGGCAGCACTAAATGCTGTGATTTGATGTTTATACTATAACTGTTCAATGTACCTTTTGAGTGTTGTTTTGATCACAACTTATTGTTTTTCTTTCTTCCTTAAATAAAGCCCCCCATTTCATTCTTTCTTCAATACACAGGGCACTGTATTTTCTTCTAAAATTTAATATAGTTATTATTCACATTAGAATCTTTTCGGTTGATTTCTTCTTTCTGGCAGCATTTGTTGCCGCTATAAGTAGGAGGAAGTATGTTCAATGCTATTGCACTCTTTTGGGCAGTTTGCCTTATCTGCATTATTAACATGATTCGCTACTTTTCTTCGCTCCGTGCACTATTGTCAATCTTGCGCGAGTCAGATCCCATGCTGTATCAGTCGGTTGATGGCAACGGTTTTTTTACAACCAATAGTCAATTCAGCAAACAGTTTCGGCTCGTGCGTTATATCAATTCGCAAAGTTATATCAACCATCACGATCCCGATGTCATCTTGTTATGCGAAAGGCTGAGAAAGCAATTTATATTGACGGAAGTGTTGCTTGGGGCTGGTGTGCTATGCCTGATAATAATCGTTGTTTGAATGGGATTTGAGAAACTAACGTGAACAGAAAAAAGTCAGAAATAAAAAAGGGTTGGCTACTGTGTTAGTAAGCCAACCCTTTTTTCTAAGATGTCATTAGATCAGTTTCAAGGCAATCCAATACAGAATACCTGACAATCCAATTGAAATAGGCAGAGTCAGAACCCACGCCAGCATGATATTTTTGATGGTCTTGCTTTGGACACCACCACCATCAACCAGCATTGTCCCCGCTACCGCAGAAGAAAGTACCTGTGTCGTAGATACTGGCATTCCCGTATAGCTTGCAACACCAATAGAAACTGCGGCGGTAACTTGAGCAGAAACGCCCTGGGCATAAGTCATGCCTTTTTTGCCAATCTTCTCACCAATGGTCACAGCAACACGCTTCCACCCTACCATGGTGCCCAAAGACAGAGCGAGCGCCACAGCAACGATGATCCACAACGGTGCATATTCCACGGTATTCAGCAAATCTTTGCGCAGCTTATTCAGGAAACGGGCATCTTCAATACTGGTTTCCGGCAACTTAGCCACGGAGCTGGCGGTATCAGTGATACACATCAGCATACGACGCATACTGTTACGTTGATCCGGCGTCAACTCGCTGAAACTCTGGATATTCCCTAGCATATTTTCAGCCTTGTCCAAAATCACCAGAGCGCGTGAGTTATCACAATGGAATTCCATATCCAATTGGTCTTCCACAGAAGCGATAGCTGGAGTCAACTCAATCGCATGAGCCAGTGCCGGGCCGTGATGCTCATAATATTGCTGCAAATGGACAACAGCATCATGAGTACGGGCAATATCATAACTGGTTGAGTTCATATTGACGACGAAGCCCGCAGGCGCAACGCCAATCAGAACCAGCATGATCAAACCAATACCTTTCTGGCCGTCATTGGCTCCGTGGGAGAAGCTCACACCAACAGCAGAAAGAATCAGGGCAGTACGTGTCCAGAATGGCGGTTTGCGTTTACCATCCTGTTTTTCACGCTCGGCAGGCGTCATATGGATACGGCGACGTTTTTTCGTACCGCTCCAATAGCGGCGCAACAAAAACACCATCGCTCCGGCAATGACCAGACCAATCAGAGGAGACAGGATCAAGGACATAAAAATCTGTATCATCTTCGGAATATTCAGCGCATCCACTACCGAAGAACTGGTCACTATCGCATTGGTCAAGCCGATGCCGATAATAGAGCCAATCAACGTATGGGAACTGGATGCTGGAATACCGAAGTACCACGTACCTAAATTCCAGATAATCGCTGCCAGCAGCATGGAGAAAACCATAGCCAAACCGTGAGCCGAGCTGACATTTAGCAGAAGATCCGTAGGCAGCAGATGCACAATCGCATAAGCGACACTTAATCCACCAAGGAGAACACCCAAAAAGTTAAAAACCCCTGCCATGACAACGGCAAGCTGCGAACGCATCGCCCGGGTATAAATAACAGTTGCTACTGCGTTTGCGGTATCATGAAACCCATTGATGGCTTCATAGAAAAGCACAAACAACAGAGCAAGCACTAACATAAGGCCGGTATAAAATTCCAGGCCAGTAAACAGATGTAGCATAAACGTTAAGCCAGTTAGTAGGACATGAACGCGCGCATTATCAGTGACAAACGTTAGCGGGAAAAGAGAAATATGACCTTTTTTTGATTTAATGACAATAAAACAACATAAAGTTCCTCATATTTATCAAGTATATCAAATGGTTATTTAATTTTAATATTTTGATATTTTTTTGATGAAAAATAACTTTTGCCAGCCAAAAGTGAAACTAAATGCGTATTTTTCTCCGTAGTTCGTGAATACAACCCCCACAATGCGGTGATTTCCTATAATTAACTCGGCCAGAAGAGACAGGCGAATGGAAAAATTTGATGTAGTTATTATCGGTGCCGGCGCTGCTGGCTTGTTTTGTGCTGCTCAGGCAGGGCAAGCCGGATTAAATGTTCTGGTACTGGATAATGGCAAAAAAGCGGGGCGCAAAATTTTGATGTCCGGTGGCGGGCGCTGTAATTTTACCAATATGTACACCGAACCCGCCGCATATCTTTCTGCCAACCCGCATTTTTGTAAGTCAGCACTTGCTCGCTACACACAGTGGGATTTTATTGATCTGGTACAACGCTATAGTATCCCTTATCACGAAAAAACATTGGGCCAGCTTTTCTGTGATGACTCCGCTCAACAAATTATCGACCTCCTTTTAAAAGAATGCAAACTCGGCGGCGTCACTATTCGCTTGCGTAGTGAAGTCACCCATGTAGAAAAGAAAGAGCGGGGCTTTGTTATTACGGCCTCAGGAAAAGAAGTAAGCACACACTCACTTGTTGTTGCGTCTGGTGGTTTATCCATGCCTGGTTTGGGCGCCACACCTTTCGGTTACCGTATCGCAGAACAATTCGGTCTCAATATCCTGCCCACACGTGCGGCATTAGTGCCTTTTACCCTGCATAAACCTCTACTGGAACAACTGCAAACACTTTCTGGTGTCGCGGTTCCTTCTGTCGTCACCGCAAAAGACGGCACCGTATTCAGGGAAAATATCCTGTTCACCCATCGCGGTCTTTCCGGCCCGGCTATTTTGCAGATTTCCAGTTATTGGCAACACGGTGAGTATGTGAGTATTAACTTACTTCCTGATACAGATTTAGAGAGTTTTCTGGAACAAGAGCGGGAATCTCACCCTAACCAGAGTTTGAAAAACACACTGGCTAAGCTCCTGCCTAAACGTTTGGTGGAATGTTTACAGTCTTTCGGGCAATTGCCGGAACTGTCTCTGAAACAACTTAATTCCGCCCAGAAAAAAGAGTTGATCGCGACCCTGCAATGCTGGCAGGTACAACCAAATGGTACAGAAGGTTATCGCACTGCGGAAGTCACTCTTGGTGGTGTGGATACGAATGAATTGTCCTCAAAAACAATGGAATCTCATAAAGTGAAAGGGTTGTACTTTATCGGTGAAGTGGTTGATGTAACCGGCTGGCTCGGTGGGTATAACTTCCAATGGGCGTGGAGTTCAGCGTGGGCTTGTGCGCAGGCTTTGATCACCGTGTGTAGAGATAATAGAGTTAAGCCGACTACATTAACTACAGATAAGATCATTTAAAGAGCTTCAACGAGCTCTAGATATTGACCAATGTATAGAGCATTATCAGAGACAACAGCGCGCAAATCCTAAGGCAAAACAGCCTCAATTTTAGCAATGGTATCTTGTGCCGCGAGAGAAAGTGCGCTGTCTGTCTGCTTGCTGACCCATTATGCACCGACGGTGAGAGACTGAGTTTCTTCTTCGGGAAACATCAGTGGTAGCAACAAGAACCCAGAGCGCAGGATAAAACGACACCTGCCTGCCCTTCGATATCGGCCGCGTAGCAATTCACGGTATCACCCCCCCTAACCTGTCAATTCATTTTGACAGCTTTTCCCATACTTACGGAGATTTTGAAGACAGCAGCACAACTGTCAGATTGAGGTCAATTTGCGTGTAAAAATAAACTTCAACCAATCATCACATAACAACAAATAATGAAACGTGTGTATCAAATAATGATTGCCTAAAACATAAGAAAGAGGAAAAATATTAGCAAAATGATTTGATTGTTACTATATGGTTTGGAATAATGCGCCCAGCAAATACAGGGCTGACATTGACTATAAAAATGCAAATAAACGCTAAATAATATCGATTATAAGTTGATTTTACCAAAATAAGACTTAATTTCTGTCAGAAACCAAAAGTATCACCTTCCAACAAAGCTCAAGTAATCAATTAAGGTAGCTCCTTTTATTCATTACATTAGGTAATGAATAAAGCCTATCAAAAATGATTGCATTCAGTACACGAACACACTAATTAATTAATTTAACTAATTATCTTCTGTAGTTGTTACTAAAGAATGAGTTTCGATATGCAAAATTTACCTCACGTCAAAGCACTGTGTGCTGTCACACACCCTTATCGTGCTTGTGCCGAATATGATTCATTATTTGATGCCGCCATGCGTGAACTGACGCTGTATCACTGCGAGCATACTCCTGGCTATATGCAATGGCTGGCAGATCATGGTTTAGATAAACAGGCGATAATGGCACTGGAAGATTGGTCAAGCCTGCCGCTGCTATTTGCCAATTACTTCAAGCGTAATTTGATACTCAGTGATAGTGCACAAGATGCGCTGGAACTGACTTCCTCCGGAACCACCGGGCAGAAAAGCCGCATGCGCTATGATACTGAAAGTATTACGGCTGCCCAAAATATGGTGGACTGTATTTTCGACTATTATGGCTGGAATACGCCCGATCAACCGTGCAACTATCTGCTATTCAGCTACGAACCCGCTGGTGCTGTTACGCTGGGTACGGCCTATACCGATCAGTTTTTGGCTAAATATGCCCCCGTAAATCGCGCTTATTATGCTTTGCGTCACAATGGACAAGGCAATGAATTTGATCCTTTCGGTACAATTACCGCACTCCAACAATTTGCTGAAGAAGGGTTGCCGGTACGTATTTTCGGCTTTCCCGCTTTCCTGTGGTTTACCCTGCAAAGAATGGAGAAAATGGGGCTTCCTGCACTGAAATTGCATCCAGAGTCACTGGTTTTTCTCGGTGGAGGCTGGAAAACTCATGCCGATAAATCCATCCCTAAACTGAAACTGTATCAACGTCTGACTGAACAACTGGGTATCCCTGATATTCGCTGTCGTGATGGTTATGGCTCAGTGGAACATCCCGTGCCTTATGTTGAATGTTCCCATCATAATTTTCATGTCCCGGTCTATGCCCGGGCTTACGTGCGCCATACCGTCAATTTGTCGCGTCAGCCTTATGGCGAACCTGGATTTCTGCAATTTGCATCGCCTTATATCACTTCCTGTCCTGCCCACAGCATCGTCACAAATGATCTTGCCGTACTGCATCCCGCTGACAGTTGTGGCTGTGAGCTGGACACTGACTGGTTTGAATTGCTTGGTCGTGCTGGTACCAGCAAAAATCGTAGTTGTGCTATCGCCGCTTCAGAATTGATTAAGAGATCTTGATATGTCTTCCGTAAATACAATTTCCGTAAGTTCAATGAATACGCCAATATCTCCAGTGCCACTGGCAGGTCAAAACATCGCAAAATTACGTGAGCGGCTACCTGAGTTGCTGGCTCGTCCTCATACTTCCGGGCAAGTGCTGGATTGTGCACAACGTTTCGCAGATTATCTGTCCAATCTGGATGATCATCCCCTGTTTGATGCGCAAACCCGAAAAACACTTAGTACATTCTGCCAACGTCAGGCGTTAGAAACCAAGCTGGAGCGGGAACTTGGAAAAAATGCCTTTTCACTGCGTCGATTCGATTATGACCAGAATCGCTATGAGGCTTGGAAACCCCTGGGATTGGTCGTCCATATTACTCCCTCCAATGCTGCACTACTGCCTTTTATGGCTGTTATCGAAAGTCTGTTGGTCGGAAATATCAACTGGCTGCGTCCCAGCAGCAGCGATAATGGTTTTAGCGCGCAACTGTTAGCGGAATTCTTAGCACACGATATTTCAGGTGATTTAGCTGATCGGGTTGCAGTATTACCCTTGCCCGTAACACAACTGGCAGAATTACTGAATCAGGCTGATGCTGTTTCTGCCTGGGGAGGCAATTATTCTCTGGCATCTATACGATCCCAATTACCGACAGGTTGCCGTTGGATAGATTGGGGACACCGCATCAGTTTTGCCTGGCTAAGCCCAGAAGTTATTGATGATACCCTTTTAGATGTATTGGCTGATGATATTTGTCGTTTTGATCAGCAAGCCTGTTCCAGTCCGCAATGTCTGCTGGTCGATAGTGATGATCCAAACGTTTTACAGCATGTCGGACAACGCATGGCCGCCGCCCTGCAACGTCGTTCCGGGTTACATCCGGCATTAAAACCGGATATTCAGGAAGCCGCTGAAATTACAACCCAAACTGCTTTTCAACAACTCGATCTCTCTTTTACGCAGGTAAACGGCGAAGTCTGGCAAGCCGACGGATGGCGGGTGATCTGGCGACACGAAGAAGAACTGGCTGCGTCCCCTCTGTTCCGCACATTGCAGGTACGCCCGGCGCCACACCAACGCCTGTGTTCTATTTTGCAACCTTGGCGTAATCACCTGCAAACCTGTGCGTTGATGACGCGTCAGGAATCAATAGCCGAGATGAGCCATGCGCTGATCGCAGCAGGTATTAGCCGTATCACGCCGGCGGGTCAAATGCATGATGGCTATAGCGGTGAGCCGCACGATGGCGTTTATGCACTATCGCGCCTGACTAAACGAGTCTCGGTCAGTCTGGCCCCTGATTTAATGGCAGGCTGCGCCCATCTTGATATTTCTCCATCGCGTCCAAATGGGCTGGAAAATCTGCCTGTCATGAATAAAGCCGATTTTCATGCGCTGGTTCCGAATGAAAAATCCCGCCTGTTTTTCCTCAGCGGTGGCAGTAGTGGTGAGCCTAAACTGGCTGCATATAGCTATCAGGATTATCACCGACAAATGCAGGCCGCAGCCGATGGCGTATTCGCTTCTGGACTTGAACCCGCGACTGACCGGGTGATGAATCTGTTGTATGGCGGAAAATTGTACGGCGGCATGATGAGCTTTTTCACCATTCTGGATAAATTGGGAGTAGCCCAATATCCAATGGGTGGCCCTGTTGATAATGATTTCCGTGAAATCGCCGATTTCATCGTACAACAACGTATTAATACGCTGGTGGGAATGCCAAGCACACTGCATCGGTTATTCCTGAACGAGGAAGCCAAACTGCGTCAATATGGCGGTATTCGTAAGCTATTTTTGGGTGGTGAACACCTGAATATGAGCCAGCGGCATTTCCTGGCCGGCTTTGGCGTTACCCTGATACGTTCAACCATCTACGGTACAGTGGATGCCGGCCCTGTAGGTCATGGATGTGCCGCCAGCGAGGACGGTGTTTTCCATTTAATGGCCGATACCCAATGGCTGGAAATCCTCAATGTCGATAATGATCAACCCGTCGCTGATGGTGAAACAGGCCGCCTGGTATTTACTTCCCTGCATCGTGAGGCACAACCTGTCCAACGTTATGATTTAGGCGATCTCGGTTGCTGGATCAATCAACCCTGTTCTTGTGGCCTTTCTTCCCCCCGCTTCCGGTTGATGGGACGCAGTGGTGCTTTGTTACGTGTGGGTAGCATTTTCGTCAATCTGACAGATTTGTCTCAACAACTGGGCTTACCCGTGCAATGGATAATCGAGCATGACAGTCACGGCGTCGATAGCATTCAGCTATTGGTTGATGGTTCCGAGCCAGCAGTAGTGCGCCAGCGTTTATTACAGGATGCAAAACTCGCCGAAGTGGTTAATGGAAACCTACTGAATTTAGATGTTATTTCCACACCCGCTACTCAATTTCGCCAAAATACTCATAGCGGAAAATCACCATTATTCATTGACTTGCGTAAATATTAAGTGAGTAAAATTCAGATGATGACCAGAACAGCATTAATTGATTTGCTCCAACATGCACGCGAGCATTCTGCTTATTACAAAGCACTCTACCAGTCCATTCCCGAGAACTGGGCATTGAAAGATTTGCCACTTGTGGAGCCCAGTGATTACTGGGCACATTCAAACGACTTACAGACATGGCCGGTGCTGACGGCCCCACTGGCAGGCGGTCATGTATATAAAACGGGTGGCTCAACCAGCGATGGGCGGTTGTCAGTTTTCAGTCAACAAGAGTGGAAAGCATTTATTCACGCCTTTGGGCAAGGTATTGCCCGCCAGTTGAAGGCCGGGGATCGTGTAGCCAACCTGTTTTTTGCTGGCGATCTGTATACCAGCTTCATATTTATCCACGGCGCATTGTCAAATTCGTCACTCCCCATATTGGAATATCCTTTTACCTGCAAGGTTGAAGATGATTTGCTGGTTAACAATATTCAACTGCATAACATCAATGTGCTGGCGGGTGTACCCGTTCAGTTAATCCGCCTTGCCCACTATCTGAAAGATACGGGACAAATATTGCCGATGGTGGAGACCATTTTGTACGGTGGGGAGAGCCTGTTTGATTCACAGATAGCTATCATACAGCAGGTTTTTCCTAATGCGCGTTTGGGATCAATAGGCTGTGCCAGCGTTGATGCCGGCTTGATCGGCTTTGCTGATCCTGAGTGTCAGCAAGGAGAACACCGGGTATTTGAAGAAGACACAATTATCGAAATCGTGGATGAAATTACTCATCAACCAATTACGACTCCGGGTAAATGCGGCCTGCTCGTTGTCACCAATCTACAACGAAAACTCATGCCAGTGATCCGCTATCCGACTGGTGATATGGCTTGCTGGTGTGAGCCAGAACAGATGCACCGCAAGTTCGCCCTGCGAGGGCGTGCCAATCAAGGCTACCGTATCCGGTTTGGCACACTTTCATTGTTCCCTGATGATTTAGCCGCACAACTGTCGCAGCAAACGGAGCTTCTGGCCTGGCAACTAGAGCTAAGTCAGCAGGCAGGGGAAGACAAAATCAGACTGTTGGTGGCAAGCCTTCAAACTGTCGATACCGACAAGATACGCCATAGGGTACTAACGGCTTTTCCTAATCTGGCTGAGGCCAACATACATCAAAATATGTTGGAGATTGTGCAAACCAATATTGATGGTATGTATACGCACCCACGATCGGGAAAATTGCAGCGAGTTGTGGATCTGCGTAGTTATAACTAAAGGTTGAAATCGATGACTATCTTCCCTTCCGCTATTCAGCTTAGAAGTTACCAATCGGGTGATGATAAAAAGATCAGCCAATTATTCCGTGAAGTCTACGGCGACTCGTATGTCTATCCTGATATTTATCTGCCAAGGCTCATTGATGATAATCAGGCCACGGGGCAATGGTATTCTGCCTTAGCGTTCCATCAAGGGCGGTTCATCGGTCATGCTGCGCTGGTTAAAGATGCGGTGCAGCAAAACCATGCAGAACTTGCACTCATCGCCGTAGATCCCAATTTTCAGGGCTATGGTGTGGCTAAGTCTCTGGGCAGCTATTTATGCCGCTATGCGAAAGAGCTAAGTTATAATTTATTGACGATAAAACAGGTATGTTCACATCCGAAAAGCCAGTATATCGCCCGGAACTTAGGCTTTTATTCGACAGCCCTGATGCTGGATTATGTCGATTCACCATTCGGGCTGCCTGAGCCTGAAAGTATCGTTCAGGGCATTTTGCCGCTTAAGTCGTTGCCATTACCTAAACTGAACTGGCCACAACCCTGGCAGAACTGGGTTACCCAGATAAGCCAATATGTGGGTGAATCATCCCCAAGTGCGAAACAAGCCTATCGTCGTGCCCTTACCTCGGAGCCGTTTACCATTAAAAAATCCGGTCGACGTTTGGAGATCACGCTCTATGAGGTTCATTCTGATTTTTTATCGGAAGTTATCGATTTTCCAACCGGACAGTTAATCTATTTAAAACTGCCTGCGTGTGAAAAATCTCTGGAATTGTATCCACAGCTCAAAAAAGGGGGCTTCCGTTTCGCAGGATTATGCCCCGATACACGTGATGGGTGGTTTTTACTATGGCTAAGAGGCTATCAGCTAGCGCCATATCAGTTTCATGACTCAGGAACCCAGCATCTCTATCAAATGGAATTAGGGGCATAGATAAACGCATCCTAAATTTGATTAAAAAAACACTTTACAAGTGATATTGAGAACGATTATCATTCTTAACACTTTCAGTGCACCACCTTCAGGGTCCATGTGAAAGTACGACATTGCTCACATTGCTTCCAGTGTTTACTTTTTATAAGCCAGCTTATTGCTGGCTTTTTTTTTGCTCACTATTCTCTCATTTATTATGAGAGCTCTTACCCTTCCTTCTTCCAACTAGACTACAGAAACCAAAGCCGTGAGTTCTAACAATCCAATCGCCAAACTAATTATTGGTGATATAACCTTGTTTTTTATGACGTTTCACATGGGGAAAAGCAATTCTCAACTTTCCTTGCTCAACCAATGGCGATAACTGCTTTTCACGAACATTTTGTGGTGTGCGGTCAACTAACATAGCAATGACATTAAGAGGTATAAAATGCCCTTTACATAGCTCCAACACAATGGAATCCATCATCTCATTAGGCAGACGTTTCTTCTCTCTGGCAGGTTGAGCAATATCCTTTAATTTATTCTGTAACACTGTATTTAATAAAGAAAAATCATCAATGTAAGGGTGAGCCAGTTTGGTTGTAACAAAACGACCCATCTCATCGCGGCCTTGACTACTTTCCGTTAAGCCAACAACGTTATCCGTGATCATTTTTCCGTTATCCGTGATCAATTTTTCGTTATCCGTGATCATTTTTTCGTTATCCGTGATCATTTTTCCATTATCCGTAATGATCGATTTAGAAGATAACGGATTAGCATCAAACACATCATCTGGGGAAAGTAACTCCATTCCAGGTAGAGTGTAAGATTTATCGCGCTTCTCACCATGTGGAATAAGAAAACCACGCTCAACTAATTTGGGTAACGCCAATGTCACCTCGCGGGAGTGTAAGCTAGTTAATTGGCAAGCTCGCTCGTGATCTACCCAACCTTCAACTGCCGCGGTGATCACTATACTGCGTTCCAATTCATTGAGTTTCTCCACTCCATCACCAAATTTTTGGTGCAATAATGATGCAGTTTCTTCAGAAACCAGACTGCCAATAGAAAGTTCTAATAGAGTTTGTTCCGGTTCTGTTTTTTCATGCAATCTTGGCACTCGCCAGTTAGCCCACTTCCAACCACTATAAATTTTAGGAATACCAGATCCTGAACGTTCACCCGCTCCAATCATCAAAAACATCTGGTGCATCAATCTATTACGACAATCACTTTCGTATCCCTTAATTGCTTGCTCAGGAGGAATACGCATTAAGCCAGGATTACGAAAGCCAAACAAATCGGGACGTTTAACCACCAAAATAGATAAGCGACCTGTATAATCAGCGTGAACCAGGGCATTAACCAGAGCTTCACGTAATGCAGTATGAATTTGGGTTTCGTCTTGACGAATTCCATTTTTAAGCTCAAACGGGATCTTCAAGTCAGCAATTAACTTACGATAAGTACGGCGGTAGAAGTCAAACACATTACCAGACCAAGTTCCATCCGGGCAGATACGATCTATCCAACGGCGCTCAGTTCTAGCTTCTGGACGTTCCTGATAATCTACAAAGTAATTAGGTGCCGCATCTTGAATTGCTTCCCATGTACCAAACATTAAAATACCCGCCAGAGTCATACCTTCCTGACCCGTTTGTCTATCCTTACGCCAGCCTCCAATGCTACGTAAAAAATCAAAGTGATTTAGTTCCAGAGCTGGATGTGTTGGCCTGGAAACAGACAATAACTGACGATAAATCTGTAAGCTTTCGATATTGATATCATTCAGATCAAAATGTTGGAGGACCCTGTTGTCACGACTATCTTCCAATTGCTCGACCATCATTCGCTTCACTTGCTCTTCAGAACAAATCCGATCACCTTCATGTAAGCGAATATAGGTGTATTTCATTGGTTGATTTTTAAGGAAAACTGGCTTTTTTTCACGGCGGGCGGGAGGTATTTCAATCACTAATATTTGTTTACCATCTAATTCAACAATGTTGGCTTGTTGATCCGTCAATAAATTAACATTCACCAACTGTGGATTATTCAGACCATTAAATAGTTCCTGTTTCACCTTTTCCGGATTGTCTAATCCAGATATGGTAAATTTACCACTCTTCTCCCGCACGCCCAACACCACAAACCCACCACGGCTATTGGCCATGGCACTGTAGGTAGGCCAGAAATCATCCGGTAATTTGCCTTTCCCATCTTTTCCTTGAGCCAATTTAAATTCCAGCTCTGCCGATTCAAACAGCGTCTGTAAGTCAATCAGATCATTAACATGAAACATTGATGGCTCCTAAATATTGTCTCCTGATATAGGGAAGCAGAGCTAACTTACCAACAACCAAATGCAGTGAAAAGAGGTACTTAGTTTATTTTATAAGCCAACTTGATGTTGGTTGGCTTCTTTTTTTACTCACCATTCTCTCATTTATTATTCAAACTTTTTGAACTCTAAGGTTAAATTTCTAATCTTTTATATTTCAGACCTTCAACTAGACTACAAAAAACATTGAGGGATTTTGAAAATGATCTACTTACGTCGCGCTTCAGAACGAGGCCATGCCAATCATGGTTGGCTGGACAGTTGGCACACTTTTTCATTTGCCAACTATTACGATGCAAATTTCATGGGATTTTCCGTTCTCAGAGTCATTAATGAAGATGTTATTGATGCGGGTCAGGGATTCGGCACGCATCCTCATAAGGATATGGAAATATTAACCTATGTGCTGTCCGGAACTGTAGAACATCAAGACAGCATGGGAAATCAGGGGCAAGTGCCGGCGGGAGAATTCCAAATTATGAGTGCAGGAACCGGCATTCGTCATTCAGAATTTAACCCACATCATGATAACCAATTACATCTTTACCAAATCTGGATCATGCCAGATAAAGCAGGACTCACTCCCCGTTATGAACAGCGCCGTTTTGAGACTGTTGAAGGCCGCCAGCTAGTCCTTTCTCCTGATGCCCGTGCGGGTTCCCTGCAAGTTTTTCAGGATATGATGTTATGGCGTTGGGCATTTAAAAACGGCGAAGAGGGGGAATATCCTATGGAAAAAGCACGAAAAATCTGGATTCAGGTTGTTCGGGGCGAAGTGATGATCAATGGAACGCTGGCTACCACCAGCGATGGTGTCGCTATCTGGGATGAATCCCTTCTTCAATTAACTGCCAGCCAAGAAAGTGAGATTCTGCTGTTCGATATGCCATCCCATTGATGCCAGCGTTTTAATTTTATGTTTTGTCCCTGTATCGAATTGAAAAATATCACTTAAGAAAGAACCCTATCCAGCCGGATAGGGTTCTTTCATAGGAATAGCTTTTAAACAGAATTTACAGTTTAGGGCCAGCCTTCACCAGCGCGGCTCCCGCAGCGGTATCAGTATATTTATCGAAGTTGTCGACAAAGCGCTGTGCCAGATCTTTCGCCTTAACTTCCCATTCGGATTTATCCGCGTAGGTGTTGCGTGGATCAAGAATACCGGTATCGACACCCGGCAATGAAGTTGGAACCGTCAAATCAAAAATCGGCAGTTCAATGGTATCTGTGTCTTCAATGTCACCACTTAAGATAGCATCGATAATCGCACGGGTATCTTTGATAGAAATACGTTTGCCTGTACCATTCCAGCCAGTGTTGACCAGATAAGCTTTCGCGCCCGATGCCTGCATGCGCTTAACCAGCACTTCTGCATATTGAGTCGGATGCAGTGACAGGAATGCCGCACCGAAGCAAGCAGAGAAAGTGGGTGTTGGTTCCGTCACACCACGTTCAGTTCCCGCCAATTTCGCGGTAAAACCTGACAGGAAGTGATATTGCGTCTGCTCTGGAGTCAGTCGGGAAACCGGAGGCAGCACACCAAAAGCATCTGCTGTCAGGAAAATCACTTTAGTCGCATGTCCTGCTTTTGATACGGGCTTAACGATGTTGTCAATGTGATAGATAGGATAAGAGACGCGGGTATTTTCTGTCTTAGAGCCATCATTAAAATCAACCGTGCCATCTGCCAACACTGTGACGTTCTCCAGCAAGGCATCACGGCGAATAGCGTGATAGATATCCGGCTCGGCTTCTTTGGACAAGTTGATGGTTTTCGCATAGCAACCACCTTCAAAGTTAAACACGCCGTCATCATCCCAGCCATGTTCATCATCACCGATCAATTTACGTTTCGGATCAGTGGAAAGTGTTGTTTTGCCAGTACCAGAAAGCCCAAAGAAAATAGCGACATCGCCTTTTTCACCCACATTGGCAGAGCAGTGCATGGAAGCAATACCTTTCAGTGGCAGCAGGTAGTTCATCATTGAGAACATCCCTTTTTTCATTTCCCCGCCGTACCAAGTACCACCGATTAACTGCATACGCTCTGTCAGGTTAAAAGCAACAAAGTTCTCAGAATTCAGCCCTTGCTCTTTCCACTGTGAGTTCGTGCACTTGGCGCCATTCATCACAATAAAATCAGGCGTGAAACCGACCAGTTCTTCATCGGATGGGCGGATAAACATGTTTTTCACGAAATGAGCCTGCCAGGCAACTTCGGTGATAAAACGCACTTTCAGGCGCGTATCTTCATTGGCTCCGCAGAAAGTATCCACAACAAACAAACGTTTGCCTGAAAGTTGTTGAGTAACTAACCCCTTGAGATGAGACCAGGTTTCCTGACTGAGCGGTTTGTTATCATTTTTACCTTTACCCTGATCAGCCCACCATACGGTATCGCGAGTAACATCATCACGGACAATGTATTTATCTTTCGGGGAACGTCCTGTAAAAATACCTGTATCTACTGCGACAGCACCAAGATTAGTGAGCGTGCCGCGCTCATATCCCTGTAGCGAGGATTGGGTTTCTTCAGAGAATAACAATTCATAACTTGGGTTATAAACAATTTCACTAACACCACGAATACCATAAACCGCAAGTTCCTGCTCAGTAATGCCTGTAACGCTCATTTGTTGCTCCTGGTCAGTTATACTTTATCTCTATCTCTGCGGGGGATAATAAATAATTATGACTAATTAACAGCGATTGTTATCAAAAAATTGGAATTACATGACTTTTTTTGAGTTTATATGAGACACAGGGCACGGAATGAATGAAAGAAGGGCAAATAATAAAAAGGGCGTATTTTACGCCCCATGAAAAACTGTTATGCACGAGTTAGGCACGAATAGTGCAACCACCTAATCAGTACATATATTTCATCAGTGCGACTGCTCTTTTTTCGTCGCTTTTATTTCACTGACCTCTTTCTCACCGAAAATATAGTGCATCCCGCAGAACTCACACTCCATATCGATTTTGCCATCGTTGTGCAAAATTTCCTGAAGGTCAGCATCGGGTAATGTCGCTAACGTATCAGCACAACGTTGTTGGGAACATGTGCAACGAAATTCAACCTGCTGAGGCTCATAGAGCGTGACATCTTCTTCATGATAAAGACGATACAAAATCTCTTTCGGATCCAGAGCAAACAGTTCTTCACCCTTAATGGTTGCAGTAAGTTGCACCAGATGGTCAAGCATATCCTCGCTGCCTTCTTGTACACTCGGCAAAACCTGCAATAACATGCCACCCGCAGCCATTTTTCCATCCTGCATTCCGGTACGAATAAACAAGCGGGTTGGTAACTGCTCAGACTGTCTGAAATAAGCATCCAGACAATCTGCCAACGTATCGCCTTCCAGAGCCACAACCCCCTGATAGCGCTCACCTTCTGTAGGGGTAACAGTAATGACCATATAGCCATTGCCTATCATGTCTCTCAAACTGCTGGCTGCACTAATATCACCATCAATGCGTGCAGTGCCGCGCATCTGTTGCTGGTTGTTGCCATTAATTACCGCTAACTTGACCGGACCATCACCCTGGATCTGTACGGTGATATCCCCATTGAATTTCAATGTCGCTGTCAACAGGCTGGTTGCGACCAACAATTCACCCAATAGCAGCTGCACAGGTTGAGGGAAATGATGATTTTCCAGCATCCGCTGGTAAGTCTCGCTGACGGAGACGAGTTCCCCCCTGACAGAGTAGCTTTCAAATAAAAAGCGGTGTAATTGGTCATGCTTGGTCATAAATTTCTCTCATTTCACTGAGACGGTTATCCCGCCTCATTTAATTTTGTGTTCTTGAATTTAATCAGTGTGCGCCGTTCTTTTTTATCTGGACGGCGATTAGGGTGCGGCATCGTCAGCGCATTCATTTTACGGGCCAATGCCATTTTTTCCCGATTGATAATACTTTCTGCCGTTTCCTGATAAAGTTGCTGCGCTTCGGTAGCGCTACGTCTGTGGCTGTTCAATGCCAGGACGATTACCGTTTTCTCATCATTGCCCTGACGCAGTTTGATCTTTGCGTTCAACTCAACCAGTTTACCCGGCTTACTCCGCTGCCCATTATAATGGACTTTACCCCCTTCAATCATTTCACGTGCGATGGAACGGGTCTTGTAAAAACGGGCAGCCCACAGCCATTTATCAAGGCGCACAGCCTGATCGGTGTCTGAATTCAACATGATAGCTTCTCCCAATTATCGGGTCCCACTGCCTAATCGGAGCCGGCAAAAAACGGACTGAGGGTAACACAGCCCATCGGATTATCGCCAATCCATCGGCGATGAAGATGATTTGAAACAGTTATCGTAGTATTGAGTGATATGCTGGAGACGACGCCGGTTTTTCTGCTTTTTCTTTATAACCAGTATCATGTTGATCGTGAACGTCGTCAGCAATATTGCCAACAGCAAACAACTGCCCAGATAACGAATGAGAGTCTTGGTATCGGGTTCACGATGCAGCGTGATCTGGCGGGTCCCATTTGCGTCCTCGGACAATTCCGTCACGATCCCCCCTGTTTCGAATGGCGTCCTCATCAGTAATCCTAAAACTTCTTCTAATTCCTGCCATCGTTCCAGAGCAGTATGTTCATACATATTGCCTACCCGCATCGGATATTCGATCAATTCTCTCTGCTCTGCACTAATCAGCAAAACACCTCCCGGCGATGGACTATTTATCAGAGTGGTAATTTTATCCATTTCCCTATAGATAAATGATGCCGTCGTCGTATCAACCAGTTTTTCTAACGCATCCGCACTGGCAGAACGCAATAACACTTTGGTTCCATCCAGCTTTCCTTTTTTGGCATCGTTTAATAGCGTATTCCAATTCTTGGCGTTCCCTAAATTGGCAAGTGCGTTTTTAAGGCGGTTACACTCAGGCTCGTTCTGACATAAGCTGTGCGTTTTTAAAACGATTGGAGCAAAGTTATCGAGCAGGATCATACCGGATTTAACAATAGCTTCATCCAGACTTGGGTTGATCTTCCTGTTATTTGAAAACGGATGCAATTGCTCATTAACCATTTTAATCAGCGCAGCCGACTTCTCAACGGCTTTAGATTCCAGTATTGGTAATGGCGTTTCACTGTTCCAATAGACACCGTAGCAATCGAATGCAGCGAAGTACGAGATATCGCCCCCATATGCTCTATCGGGCGGCATATAACACATCCCGACACCTTTGACCTTCAAGACATCTCCTGGCTTCAACGGCATTTTTTGCAGCTCAGTAAAACTGGTAATAACTTTAGTATTGTTGCCATATAACCAAGCCAAACTGAGCCGCATGGATAAACTCACGGGCTGGTAAAAATAAAGCAATGACATGGCCAATACAGAGAAAACCACCAATATCAAATTTTTCCGGTGGCGCTGATAAGGGTAGTGTTTTTCTTCTTCATGTAAGGAAAGATAGCGCCCCTGCCGGGTAACATGGCAGTTGGCGTACATGTCTATATCTGTATTCTGGTCAAGATCGTGGAAAACATAGGGTTCCCAATGCGCCGGATAAATGAGATCAATACCGCCCAGTGAAATATTTTTTCTTTGCTCTGGTTCAAACTCACTGAAGACTCCCCAACGTTTGGGAATACCGCTGAAACAATGAATATTGGATAATTTTCGGCCCGAAGGCAACCGAAAGTGCGGCCAGAAACTGCCCAATATGCCTAAGAACGCAACCGACATTAACCATGGGAACATGGGTATGGGCAAGAAAAGGGCAACAAACCATATCGAAAGCCCCATACTCATGAGAATGCCTTCCTGAATCCCTGTTGAATGTCTCAGGCGATATTCTTCTAATGTCTCCTTGCGGATATACAGTAAGTTAGCACTTGAATTACCATTTTTTTGGATGGAAGCATGCTCTTTTTTTGCTATCGCCCGCGTGATGGACAGATCCTGCTGATAATCTTTCAGAGAGTGACCATTGACAGCGATGACAATCGGCATTGAGCTTGTCTGAATAATTTCAATCGTATTCTGCTGCGTGATAAATGGCTCAAGAAAAACAGGGAAATGTATTTCCGTTTCATCAACATAATAACGCCAATGGTGAGATTCATCTCTGGCGGCAGAAAAACGGGTAATAGGGTGGCTGGTGATATAAACATTATCACTTTTAACAGGTAACGCCGGATAGCCTGCCTGATGTCGGCTACTTTGCTTCATCAGAAGATGAGCATTTCTCAAGTAAGATTCTATGGATTGATATTCATCAGCCTCCAATTTACGTCTGGCTGTTTTGACCATCGACGGTAGATAACGCACGTTATCAAGCCGCTTCCACCTGAAATTCAGAAAGGAAGCCATTATAATCAGGCTAATGATAAAAGTAGCCAATATAATGACCAATGAGCTCATTTTTTTCCCCACGCCCATGACAGCAATACAGCGACTGGCAGAATAACAATCTCGTGAAACAATCAGAATCAGGCTATTCCTATTCTTGCCTTCCATTTTAATTTTATTTACAAAAGGTTATATAAATTTTCTCATACCTTTCCATAAAATAAAGTTTTTTTTGTAAGAGTAAGATAGTAACAAAAATACATTCAAGCGATAATCGCTATCATTTACTAACATAATCAGCCATATTAAAGCAAAGTTTAGATGCGTCTCCAATTTAACCACAAGACCTGAATTAGCCGAGAAGATCTCATTAATTGGGCGCATTACTGTTTTCAATTAGCCAGCATATGACAACAATCAGGGGCAAGCATGATAGATCAGAAAAAACCTAAGATACTGAATGTTAATGACATTGCCCACTCACGTTTATTCAATATTCAATCTGTTGATCTTGAATTCAGCAACGGTGTAAAACGCGTTTATGAGCGTATGAAGCCGACTAATCGTGAAGCCGTTCTGATTATTCCCATCATCGGCGATGAGTTAATCCTTATTCACGAATATGCTGTAGGTATTGAACAATACGAGTTAGGCTTTCCAAAAGGAGCCATTGATGCCGGGGAAAGTGTTTTTGACGCCGCCAATCGGGAATTAAAGGAAGAAATTGGTTTCGGAGCGGGAAAATTGGAACTTCTGGCGAAATTGACGATGGCGCCTTCCTATTTTTCCAGCAAGATGAATATTGTGATTGCTCACGATCTGTACCCCGAACGCCTGGAAGGTGATGAACCCGAACCCTTGGTGCAGAAACGCTGGCCTGTCTCTGAAATGATGTCACTGTTGGAACATCCTGATTTCAACGAAGCCAGAAACGTCAGTGCCTTATTTTTTGCCCAACGCTACCTGCAAGCAAAAAAATAATGAGGAATTTCAGGTAAATTAATTTCCGAAACGGGTATTAAAGTTGATATTTCAATACCCGTTTCAGCAAATACGATAATAAAAAATAATCACCTAAATAAAGTAGGGTTTTATTTTATTCTTATATCTTATGATAGTTAAATAATATTCCATAAAATTTACTTACTTTATCAAAAATAATAAATAAACATATTTATTATTTTTCTTAGAATTAACTCCCATATAAAAGCATAACCTTCGTCGAAGAGTCACTGCTCTCAATTAACCCCATTGAAACAGAATAATTTTTTAATAAACGATCAGAGCATAAATATATTTTAGGTTGGATAACGAATATTGACAGGCCGTAGTGTAATTCAGCAATCTTGAAACCCGGCTCTATTCGAAATGAGGTTTCCTATACCAACATTGCGTTACACTTACCACTGCTGAACTGAGTGGCACTGTTACAGGGAGATGATTTAATGAGGTAATAAATGCAATAAATCTCAGTCTCTTCGCCCATTCCGAGATAATCCTACGTGTTACCCTGATGTATACATTCTATACATTCATCACGAGCTCTCGCTATCATGTTCATTCATAAAATCATCACGCCGATGTTTATTAAACGCTTTCAGTGTGTCGGTTCTGATTGCATTTCACATTGCTGCCAGGATTGGTTCATCAGTGTGGATAAAAAAACATATAAAAAATATCACCATGCCGACAGCATCGAAATCAAACAAGTCGCGCAGACACATGTACTGAAATCGGAGAAAAAAGGAAACTATGCCTATATCCGTTTAAATGAGCAAAAAGCCTGTCCGTTTCTGACAGAAGAGCGGCTGTGCAATATTTATTGCAAGCTCGGCCCTTCGGCGATGAGTGATACATGTCGGGAATATCCGCGTAGTGAAGTTGAGTACAGTAATGTAACATTCAAACGTCTCTCCTTATCTTGTCCTGAAGTTATCCGGCAACTTCTTTTTTCAGCAGATGCGATGCAACTGACAGAAGAAGACCATTACCTGGCGAAAGCACCGAAAAAATCGGATTTGACCGATCCTCAATACCTTGTTTACCTTTGGTGTCTAAATCTTATTCAAGCGTCATCACCGCAATTTGACGATAATCTTTATGCCACCATGCAATTACTGATTTTCCTGGAGAAAGTCAATTTTGAGATAGAAGCAAATTTCGATCGAATTCAGGGGATATTCGAATTTTTACTGGCTGCTTTACAGAATGGCGAACTAACAGAAGAGCGACGTAAGCTACCGCATTCTTCGGTGGCATTTCAGACCGCAGTATTAGGCGTATACGGTAAATTTATTTATGAGCTATCACGTGGCGGTGACTTCTTGTTATCCACGTATGTGAATACGCTTAATCAACTGGAATTGGATGAAAACCAAACGCAGAAACGAACAGAAGACAATATGGCACGGTTACGGGAGACATGGCATTTGCTGACACAGGACTCCTGTATGAAGGAACCGAGTGTGTTACGTAATCTATTTTCTTATCTGCTTTATCACAGCCAGTTCCCGCATGTTTCAAATTTTAATGGGGATGTGAAAGGGCAACATAACGCATTGACGCACTTTAGTTTATTGGTGATGGATTATTTCTATCTACGCACCAATTTATCGGCGCTCGCAATTGTGGAAAAACGGATGATGACGGAAAAAGACGTTCAGTTGATATTCAGTGCCTATTTTTCCATGAAAATGCATGTCACTGGCATCAATGATAATTTATTGACGTTGATGGAACAGTGCCAGATGAGCGATGCCTTGGCGTGTATTTGTTTATTAGATAATTGATAGGCGTTGGATGGCTAAAGTTATATGGCGCTGTTGCAAAACTCCGGTAGTTGATACGTTCAGTTGAATCATTTTTCCCGTAGCCAGATGTTTTTCACTCCATTGCTGAGTGTTATCTGATATTTCTCTCGCAACCGGGCCGGCACCTGCACCTGACGATGCCAATAGAGTGTGTCACGGGAGCAGCCAGCATGTAGTAAGGCCGAATCGGTACGGTAAACCAGAAAGTGCGCCGGAACATACTACGATAGAATCACGGTTTCCCGGTTTATCTGAAGCCAATTATTGATAATCCATTGGTAATAAAAAGCCCCGTCAGTTTTCTGACAGGGCTTTTTCATTATCTTACTGCCTCAGAATCAATCAGAACAACTCATGGCTTTCGCCATTTTCAGTGACTGTCGTTCCCACATCCGGTACAGCATATTCCGTCGGTTGTGTCCCTTCGATAAAATATTCTTTACGGGTATTTCCGCCACCGTTGGATAACTTGCCTGTCACCCGATCAATCGTGACGGATACAATACCGGCAGGCGGCTCCATCATTTTCTCAGGAACGCCTTCCAGCGCGGCTTTCATGAAATCATCCCAGATGGGTTGAGCCGTTTTAGCCCCCCCTTCCCCTTTTAATATCGGTGTGCGTCCCAAACTTCTACTGTGTTCATCGAAACCAATCCAAGCTGTCGCGACAATATCCGGGCCATAACCAGAGAACCACGCATCTTTCGAACTATTCGTCGTCCCCGTTTTACCGCCAATATCACGGCGCTTCAAATCACGGGCAGCACGCCAGCCTGTTCCCATCCAACCCGGTTCACCAAATATATTGGTGTTCATCGCATCACGCATCAAAAACGCAAGCGGTGTATTGATAACATGAGGAGCATACTGCTGGTCATTAACATTCACATTGGCCGATACCCCCTCCAGATCAGGTTGAGGCGGCAAAGCTGAATTTTGCGGCATATCAGAGTGCGTCACATTTTCAATGGAATCTTCGGACAATTCGATGGAACGCCCCGTATCACCATAAATCACCGGAATATTTTCGCATTGCGGACAGGCAGTTTTAGGCTTGGCTTCAAACAACACTTTCCCTTCATCATTTTCAATTTTGCTGATGAAGTAAGGATCAACCAAATAACCGCCATTCACCATCACCGCATAGCCGCGTACCAATTGCATCGGGGTAAAAGAAGGCGATCCCAAAGCTAAGGATTCTGTACGTACAACATTTTCCCCCGGCAAACCAAAACGCTTCAAATAATCAGCGGCATAATCGACTCCCATTGCACGCATAGCACGAACCATCACCACGTTTTTGGATTGCCCAAATCCCTGACGCAGGCGAATTGGCCCATCATAAGTCGCTGGTGAGTTTTTCGGACGCCAGTCCGTCCCGGCTCCGGCATCCCAACGGCTGATTGGTGCATCATTCAGCAATGAAGCTAACGTCAGTCCCTTGTCCATCGCGGCGGCATACAGGAACGGTTTGATATTGGAACCGACCTGACGCAGTGATTGTGTCACTCGGTTAAATTTACTCAGCTCAAAATCAAATCCACCCACCAGCGCTTCTACCGCACCGTTTATCGGATTGATGGAAACCAATGCGGCATTGACATCAGGGAGCTGCGCCAACCACCAGGTGTCGTTGACTTTTCTCACCCAAATCTGCTCACCGGCCTGAATGACCTCATTGACGCTACGAGGTACAGCGCCTTGCAGACTGTCAGTTTTGAACGGACGTGCCCAACGGACCCCTGCCATCGTCAACTCAACTTTACTGCCATCCACCCGCATCGCCTCTGCCTGATTGGCGTTGGAGGTTGTGACAACTGCCGGGATCAGAGGGCCGTATTTAGGCAAGGTTTTCAGCTTATCGATAATCTGCGCTTGGCTCCATGCCGGTTGGCTGCTTTTCCACAACACTTCCTGCGCACCGCGATAACCATGACGAACATCATAATCAATCACATTGGAACGAACAGCATCAACAGCCGCCAATTGGGTCTTGCGCGTAATCGTGGTGTAAACCTTATAGCCATCGGTATAAGCATTTTCGCCATAACGATTGATCATTTCCTGACGTGCCATTTCAGTCAGATAAGGCGCGGAGAAAACAATCTGTGGAGTATGATAACGGGCGACCAATTTTTCGTCTCTGGCTTCATCATACTGGCGCCGGGTGATATATCCCTCTTCCAACATCCTCCCCAGCACCACATTGCGGCGGTTGACTGCCCGCTCGTAGGAATAAAGCGGGTTAAACGTTGAAGGCGCCTTCGGCAATCCGGCAATCATCGCCATTTCACTCAACGTCAACTCATTGACATTCTTGCCAAAATAGACGTGAGCAGCAGCCCCGACCCCATAGGCACGATAACCGAGATAGATCTTGTTGAGATATAGCTCAAGGATTTCATCCTTCGTCAACAATTGTTCGATCTTAATTGCCAAAAACGCTTCTTTCGCCTTACGTATCAGTGTCTTCTCTGGGCTGAGGAAAAAGTTTCTCGCAAGCTGCTGAGTGATAGTACTTGCCCCTTGGGAAGCGTGACCCGAAGTCATCACAACGGAAACCGCTCGGATAACCCCGATAGGATCAACGCCGTGGTGCTCATAAAAACGGCTATCTTCTGTGGCAATAAACGCTTTCACCATTAGAGGAGGCATTTCGGATAGGGTAAGAGGCAGACGACGCTTTTCACCATATTGGGCTATCAATTCGCCATCAGCACTGAACACCTGCATAGGTGTCTGTAACCGGACATCCTTCAAAGTCGCGACATCAGGCAACTGCGGCTCGATATATTTGTATAAACCAAAAATCGAGGCGGTTCCCAATAAAATGCAAACAACGATAAGGATCAAAAAATACTTTATGAACTTCACCTGAAATTTCTCACGCCATGTTAATCGGGCAGTTTATAAACGATTAGTACGTAGTATAAAAGGCAGTACGTTGTTGTATAAAAGACTCAGTAGAAAGGACTTAGTATAAAGGTTATACAGCACCATGGATATGACCTTTCATTAATACGGTTGTCATAAATAACGACTTTCATGAACGACCACTTTGCTTTGCTTTGCTTTTAATAGCAAATAACTAGCAGATAAGGAGATCTCTGCATGTATCCATCTAAATGGTATATCGGACTGGATATCCAAGATCATTATATTCGTGCTCTTGCAGCCACTAAACGTCGTGATGGCTGGCAACTTCGACATTGCTGGCAATATCGCCTATCGAACGAAATTATCTCAGGAGGACGGCTGCAACATCCTGAAAAATTGCTTCATATTTTAATGCAGTGGAGACAAATATTACCTAAAAATATTAAATTGAGATTAGCTCTCCCTGTTCAGCAAACCTTACAGCGGCAGATAGCCTTACCCAGCCATACGGTATTGCAGGAGCCAGAACTTGGCTGGTTTGTGCACGCCAACGCCGGAAAACAATTTCCTGTCAGCGATCTTGCATTGGACTACCGGGTTCATGGCCAGCAGGTTTGCATCAGTGCTACCCGCCAAAAAGATCTCAATCTCTGGCTGAATTTATTTGAAGATATCAATTTACCCCTTGATGCAATTGATATTTCTCCCTGTGCGTTACGTTATGTTGCCAAATGCGCCGGCGTTCCTGACGACAGTTGGCTGGTTCACAAACGCACGACAGATTGGCTATGGGTCGCCCCCGCCAATCACCCTTTTAGCTACGGGCTGGTGACGTCACAATCTTATCCCCATCTCGCTCAAATCATCAGCCAGCTACCCATGACGCCAGAGACTGAAAATTATGCAGTTTATTACAGTGATGAGGAGCAAACGATGTCAGCACCACCAGAGGCTGCTAATCTCTGGCAAATTTTGGCAGCATTTCGCCATTATCACCCCCCATTACCAGAGCAAATTAAGGCATTTACCATTGCCGCAGGTCTGGCTCTCAGGCCGGATGACCAATGATACATCAAATCAATTTCTTACCTTGGCGACAAAAAAGGTTAAATCGCAAATGTCAGACATGGGGATTATTACTCTGCTTGCAAGTCAGTATATGGGTAACGGTTTTAGTGTTCATTTCTGCTCAGCAAACAAACCTAATGGAGCAATATCGCGGGAAATTAACGGAAATTAGGTATCAATTGGCTCAATTACAACAAATTATTCAAGAAACAGACCAGGCGGTGCTTCACCATAGCCAACTGACACAACAATTAAGGAAAAAACAGGTGTTCATGGAACAGAACCAACGGTATTTACAGTTATTTCGTCAACTTCCCCAAGTGTTACCAGAAAAAAGCTGGCTCACCGCATTCAGCGACGACAGTGGACGGTTAATTTTTACGGCTCACAGCCAAAACTACGCGGATATTTCCGATTTGCTGGATAACCTGACAGACAATACTGAGCTTATCAATGTACAGCTGAAAAAAATGACCACAACTGAGGATTACCTTAAGGCCTTTACTATTGATGCAGATTGGCTGACAGGAGAATCCAATGGGAAATAACTACCTTGAATGGTTTCACCGGCCTGCGTGGCTGTTAGCTCTCTTGCAGCAATTGTTCACCCTTCCATTACTATTGGGGTTCTATTTTCTTGTTTGGCAGGAAAATCAGTATGAAATTGATACTCTGCAAAACAATATTACGGAACAACAACACAGTACAAGGCTATTTCAACAGCAATTGACTGAGTTGCCGCCTCTGTCTGATATTCAACAGAAAATCCAGAGGACAACCGTGGAGCTTGGTCAAGATAATCAAATTCCCCCTAAACACACTACCGTGCTCAAACGACTGCATTCGCCACTCATTCACTCAGGCAGTCAATTGATTGAATGGAAAACACACAAAGAAAACAATCAAGTTTTCTGGCATATCATGCTGTCGCTGAATTATGTTCAATTTCTCCATTTCCTGAATGAAATTCAGCAATTGCAGCCACCATTATTAATCAAACATCTCACGATTACGCCTGCCGATAATTGGCTGACTGTCCGCATGGTTTTGTCAGATATTCCCCTGCCGGAAATGACTCAGCCAAACAGGATAAAACCAGATCCTGTCCATGAGGAGAAATCATGAACAGAAATGTTTTTATCCTGCTAGCCTTCCTGCTGTTACCCACTTTCAGTTTTTGTTTAGAAAATAGTGCATTAGAAAATAATTTATTAGAAAGCAATTTATTAGAAAACAATACAGAGGAAGAATCAACTTTCGAAATGTCAGTGAGAAACCCATTCTTGCCTCCCGTAACCCCAAAAGAGGACGATACTGATTTTTCTTTGGTCGAACATAATGAGCAAGAACAGGAGATCGAATATCAAGCAATAGCCCTGCAATATGCCGATGCAGGGCAGATTGCAGAACAATTACAGAAAAATCTTCCGGCCCTGCTGACAAAATGGGGGAAGGTTGAACACGATCCTTTAACCAACAGCTTGATATTAGAAGATAAGTTTGATGCTATTACCCGTATCAAAAATTGGCTGAAAGAAGTCGATACTCCAAAACAACAAGTACAGATTACTGCTCATATTGTTACTAGCAGCAGGGAAGCCCTGCACGAACTTGGCATTCATTGGGGCATGATCGCAGATCCACTGAATCGCTCAATAGGTCTAAATCGCTTGAACCTACATCAGCCCGCAGGTATTCAGCGCCATCGATTAGTACTGAATACTGCCCGTATCCACTCAAATCTGTTGGAAATGGAGCTAAGTGCACTGGAACAAGAAAACCAGCTCGATATCATTGCCAGCCCGCGGCTGACCGCTTCACATCAACAGCCCGCCAGTATCAAACAAGGTTCAGACATTCCTTATGTTGTTCAACAGAAGGGAAAAACAACCATTCAATTCAAAGAAGCGGTATTAGGTATGGAAGTTACCCCACATATTTTAAGGCAGGGGAAAATTCGTCTGGCATTGAAAATTAGCCAGAACGCGCCCGGCTTTCCCATAAATCAGGGAGGAAATGAAAATCTGGCCATTGATAAACAAGAAATTATGACTCAAGTTACGGTCAGAAACGGGGAAACCTTGATTCTGGGCGGGATTTTTCAACAGAAAAAAGGCGCAAACCTGCAAAAAGTCCCCTACTTATCGGAAATTCCTCTATTAGGTTCATTATTTAACCAAAAAGGAGAACAACACAGCCGAAGAGAACTCGTAATTTTTATTACACCTCAACTGAGCGATATTTAATCAAATAAAAAATATTCATTTTAAATCAAAATATTAATAAAAGTAATTGTGCTTTTTTTGTCAGTTAGCCGACCATTTTTCTTGGTATGACCTGTTTATGGATTTGACGCTGAGAGTAATTTAGCATACAAGGATTAACTAATTGAGTGAGCAGGTCTAACATCACAAGTCAGGGTCTATACATACTAGGCTCTCAATCAACCCGCAAAGCATGAGCCAGATAACAGAGACTCGTGCCAAATTTATATAGTTGCAATACAGGTTGATGTGCTGAGATAATTTTCCTATCTGATCTCACATTCTCACTCATGAGGTTTCAGTTTAGGTCCCGCGGCTAATCTGATTGGCGGGGCGGGTTATCATTAACAAATAGTCTTAGTAATACCAAAAACATGGCAGAGAAACGCAATATCTTTCTGGTTGGGCCTATGGGTGCCGGCAAAAGCACTATTGGTCGTCAGTTAGCTCAGCAACTCAATATGGAGTTTTACGACTCTGATCAAGAAATTGAGCGACGTACCGGAGCTGACGTGGGCTGGGTATTTGATGTGGAAGGCGAAGAAGGCTTCCGCGACCGCGAAGAAAAAATAATTAACGAACTGACTGAAAAACAAGGCATCGTATTGGCTACCGGAGGGGGTTCCGTTAAATCAAAAGAAACCCGCAATCGCCTGTCTGCCCGTGGTGTGGTCGTCTATTTAGAAACAACCATCGAAAAACAGTTAGCTCGTACCCAGCGCGATAAAAAACGCCCTTTACTTCAGGTTGATGCACCAGCACGAGAAGTTTTAGAAAATTTGGCTGATGAGCGCAATCCTCTTTACGAGGAAATTGCTGACGTGACTATTCGTACGGATGAGCAAAGCGCCAAAGTCGTCGCTAACCAAATCATTGAATTACTGGAAAAAAACTGATTATAGCGAGTCCGCACGGCGGCAAGCGATAAGGCGAAAGCTGATATGGAACAAGTGACTGTTACGTTAGGTGAAAGAAGCTACCCAATTACCATAGCCGAAGGGCTATTTTCTGACAATGAGGCGTTCAAGCCCCTGCAAGCTGGCCAGCAAGTCATGATAGTGACCAATGAAACGCTTGCCCCCCTGTATCTTGAACAGGTGAAATCCACATTGCAGAGAATGGATCTTCGGGTAAATGAAGTTATCTTGCCTGACGGTGAGCAGTACAAATCACTTTTTGTGCTTAATGACATCTTTTCCGCCCTGCTGGAAAATAATCATGGTCGTGACACAACACTTATCGCTCTCGGTGGTGGTGTAATCGGTGATATGACGGGATTTGCCGCAGCCAGCTATCAACGCGGCGCTCGTTTTATCCAAATACCCACCACGCTACTTTCTCAGGTTGACTCCTCTGTCGGTGGAAAAACAGGAGTCAACCATCCCCTCGGCAAAAACATGATAGGGGCTTTTTACCAGCCTGCATCTGTTGTTGTCGATCTCAGTTGTTTGAAAACACTGCCCGCCCAAGAGTTGTATTCAGGTCTGGCTGAAGTCATTAAATACGGCGTCATTCTGGACGGTGAATTTTTTCGTTGGCTTGAAGATAATATTGAGAAATTACTGGCTCTCGATAATCAATCAATGGCTTATTGCATTCGTCGTTGCTGTGAACTCAAAGCGTTAGTCGTAGCGGCAGATGAACAAGAACGCAATGGAATGCGGGCGCTGTTAAACCTCGGCCATACCTTTGGACATGCGATTGAAGCTGAAATGGGTTATGGCGTCTGGCTACATGGTCAGGCAGTTGCTGCCGGCATGGTGATGGCAGCACGGGCATCTGAACTTGTCGGCACATTCTCAAAACAAGAGACCCTGCGCATTATCCGTTTGCTTGAACGGGCAAAATTACCGATCAGCGGCCCTGCCGAAATGTCTCCTGATGCCTACCTTCCTCACATGATGCGTGATAAAAAAGTTTCCGCAGGAAAACTACATCTCGTGCTACCCACAGCTATTGGGGAGGCAAAACTTCGCTCTGATATTGGGCAGGAAGTGATACTGGATGCCATTCGCCTATGTCAGCCATCCACCAGCTAATTCCACGATTTTATCCATAAATTTCAAGTTGCAGCTCAGCAGTGAGTGAAAGTTATTGTCAAAACAGCAACTTGAAAGATGAAGGGAATATCTGGATGTGGCAAAATTCTCTCTGAGGATAAAAGCTGAATGATGAATCATTCTCTAGCTGTTATGCTATAAGATAGCTACATTATCAGACAGAACTTTATCGGTTTTAGTTAGGTCAGACTGCCAAACCTCTTAAATAACAATTGGCAGTATTATCTCTGTCGGGAGGGCATATGGACGAATTAAAATCAGAAAACAAAAAACAAACAGAAAACGAATTTAAGCCTGATACGTCTGATCGCAGCCCTCAGCGATCCAGAAAACAATCTAATCAACCCAAACTGGCTGTATCTCGTCAGCAAATGATGATTGGTGTTGGTATTCTGGTACTTTTGCTTCTGATTATTGCTATCAGTTCTGCATTAAAATCACCCACTGAGCATGAAAAACAGCAATCTTCAGATGCAACGGAAAAGAGTATCGATCTCTCTGGATCTTCTTCACTTTCCCCTGATACTCAAAATAGTGAACAGCCTGAAGATAAGGCCCCCCCAGCTCATGAATCCTCAATCAATGGCCCTCGTGAAATCAGCCCACCGCCAGTGAGTAATACTCCAAGTAAAGATCTTGCTCCAGCAACCGGAACGGGTGGCTACAACCAACGTATAGAATTGCCCGGTGACATCACTGATGCGTTGAATCAGCAGCAAAGCAACATTAATAACGCAGTACAAAAAAACCTGACGCCACCACAGGTCAAACCAACCGCTACTCCGTCAGCTGAACAGAAAAAAATGGAGAAAATGGCACCTCCTAAAATAGAAGATAAGAGAAGAGAGGAAAGCCAGTCTAAGGCAGCGACTAAACCTGCCACGGGCAATAATCAGGCTACTCACAATAGTCACGTTAATACAAAAAGTGCCGGTGGCGACTTACTAAAAGCCCCAGCAAACCGATTCACTCTCCAGCTGAGCAGCGCGAGCCGCTCCGATACCTTGATTGCTTTCGCGAAAAAACATAACCTTAATAACTACAAGGTTTATGAAACCAAACGTGATGGTAAGGCATGGTTTATCTTGATTCATGGTAACTACGGTTCAGTTTCTGATGCTAAAATCGCCATTTCCTCACTCCCTGCGGAAGTTCAGGCTAAAAAACCGTGGGTCAGAAAACTACAACAGGTTCAGCAAGATCTGAAAAGATAAAACTATTTTGATTAGGCGCTGATATGCTGTCCTAAACAGAGTACAATCTGCGGCTCTGAAATTATTGAATAACTAATTTGACGGCATGAAAAAAAAACGCGCTTTCTTAAAATGGGCCGGTGGAAAATACCCCTTGGTAGATGATATTAAACGTCATCTGCCAGAGGGCGATTACTTGATTGAGCCATTTGTTGGCGCAGGCTCGGTATTCCTGAATACCGATTATGATTCTTACATTTTGTCAGATATCAATAGTGATCTGATCAATCTGTACGACACCGTAAAATCTCGTGCGGATGAGTTTATTAATCATGCCCGTCCACTATTTTCATCGGAATTCAACAACTCCGAAAACTTCTATCGCCTGAGAGAAGAGTTCAACAAAAGCAAAGATCCCTTTCGCCGCAGTATGTTGTTCCTTTACCTCAACCGACACTGCTATAACGGTCTTTGCCGGTATAATTCACGGGGTGAGTTCAACGTTCCTTTCGGGCGCTATAAAAAACCTTATTTTCCTGAAGATGAGCTTTACTGGTTTGCCGAAAAGTCCCAGAAGGCGACTTTTATCTGCCAACATTACGAAGTCGCACTAAACAACGCGCCAAAAGGTTCGGTGGTTTATTGCGATCCACCGTATGCGCCACTCTCGGCCACGGCTAATTTTACAGCCTACCATACAAATAGCTTTAACCTTCTTGATCAGGAAAATCTGGCACAAATCGCCTATTATCTCTCGTCTCAACAAGGCATTCCGGTGCTCATTTCCAATCACGACACGCCGATGACACGAGATTGGTATCATCAGGCTTCCCTTTACATTGTTAAAGCCCGCCGGACAATCAGTAGAAATATTCTTGCCCGAAGTAAAGTTGATGAGCTTTTGGCGTTATACTGCCAGAAATAAGTGAGGCTTCCTGTCCCTGAAATAACAGGGATAAAACAATGAATTGGAGAAGATAATAATGAAGAAAGACTTTCTGATCGCCCCATCCATTCTATCCGCAGATTTTGCCCGATTAGGTGAAGATACCGCTAAGGTTTTGGAAGCAGGTGCTGATGTTGTGCACTTTGATGTCATGGATAACCATTACGTGCCAAATTTGACTATTGGCCCAATGGTCTGCCAGGCGCTACGCGATTATGGTATCACCGCACCAATTGATGTTCACCTGATGGTAAAACCGGTTGATCGAATTATCCCTGATTTTGCCAAAGCTGGTGCTACCTATATTACTTTCCATCCCGAAGCGAGCGAACATATCGATCGCACCTTACAACTTATCAAGGAACATGGCTGTAAAGCTGGCTTGGTTTTCAATCCTGCTACGCCTCTCAGATACCTTGATTATGTATTGGATAAACTGGATGTGATTCTCCTGATGTCTGTTAACCCAGGCTTCGGCGGTCAGTCTTTCATCCCTGAGACACTGAACAAACTACGTCAAGTACGCAAAATTATTGATGACAGCGGGTACGATATCCGTCTTGAAGTTGATGGTGGCATTAAGCCTAATAATATTGCCGCGGCTGCTCAGGCTGGTGCTGATATGTTTGTTGCTGGCTCTGCTATTTTTAGCCAGCCAGATTATAAAGCTGTTGTTGATGAGATGCGTCGCGAATTATCAAAGGTAGCGCCATGACAAATAACGTAGTAGAAGGAATTCGTGCCATCGCATTTGATCTGGATGGCACACTGGTGGACAGTGCCAGCGGTCTGGCAAATGCGTTGGATCAAGCCCTGATTGCCAAGGGCTTGCCCGCTGCGGGCAAAGAGCGAGTTGCTATTTGGATAGGCAACGGGGCGGATGTCATGGTTGAACGCGCACTAAAATGGGCGGGTGTTGAAGCTTCTCCTGAATTGCACCAAGAAACCCGCAAACTGTTTGATGCGTTTTATGAAACCAGCGTCACCACAGGCAGCCAACTGTTTCCTCATGTAAAAGAGACGTTGGCAGAACTGGCAAAACACAATTTGCCCATGGCGATTGTCACTAATAAGCCCACACCTTTTATTGCCCCATTGCTGGAATCATTGGGTATCAGTGAATACTTTTCGTTGGTGTTGGGCGGTGATGATGTTAAAGAGAAGAAACCACATCCTGCACCGCTGTATCTAACAATGGGTATGTTTGGCCTACATAAAGAAGAATTGCTTTTTGTGGGTGATTCTCGCAATGATATTTTGGCAGCACAAGCCGCAGGCTGTCCTTGCGTTGGTTTGACCTATGGATATAACTACGGAGAATCTATAGCATCAAGCCAGCCAAATTACGTATTAGACCATTTTCCGGATCTACTTCCAACGATTGGACTATCCACTTTGAAACTATTATCCACTCTGAAAAGACAGGAAGCTTAATAAAATGAATGAACCCACTGTAATGAAATCGAACTCCCAAAAACCTATTGTATTCAGCGGCGCACAACCTTCCGGTGAATTGACCATCGGTAACTATATGGGGGCATTGCGTCAGTGGGTAAAAATGCAAGATGAATATGATTGCATCTACTGCATCGTTAACCAGCATGCCATTACTGTGCGCCAAGATCCCGATGAACTGAGAAAACGCACTCTGGATACGCTGGCGCTTTACCTTGCTTGTGGTATCGATCCAAAGAAAAGCACCATTTTTGTTCAGTCACATGTTCCACAACATACTCAATTGGCCTGGGTACTGAACTGCTACGCCTATTTCGGTGAACTCAGCCGTATGACTCAGTTTAAGGATAAATCTGCCCGTCATTCAGAAAACATTAATGCGGGCCTGTTTGATTATCCTGTTCTGATGGCCGCTGATATTTTACTTTATCAGGCCAATCAAATCCCTGTGGGCATTGACCAGAAACAGCATCTTGAGTTGACCCGTGATTTGGCACTGCGTTTTAACGCCTTATATGGTGATATCTTCACTGTCCCAGAGCCATTCATTCCAAAAGAGGGCGCTCGCGTGATGGCATTGCAAGATCCGGGCAAGAAAATGTCGAAGTCGGATGATAACCACAGTAACTTCATCGCATTGCTTGAAGATCCAAAATCTGTCGCCAAGAAAATCAAACGTGCCGTTACAGATTCTGAAGAGCCACCTCGTGTACGTTATGATCTGGAAAATAAACCTGGTGTTTCTAACTTGCTGGATATTCTTGCTGGCGTAACAGGCAAAACTATCCCTGAGTTGGAAGCTGAGTTTGAAGGCAAAATGTATGGCCATTTAAAAGGGGCGGTTGCTGATGCCGTATGTGAAATGTTAACTGGCTTACAAGAGCGTTTCCACCATTTCCGTAATGATGAAGCCTTGCTTAACCAAATCATGGCAGAAGGGGCAGCTAAAGCTCAGGCTCGTGCTCAGGCAACTTTGGATAAAGTTTATGAAGCAGTAGGGCTTATTGCTCATCCGTAATCATGTTATTCATCGCCAAAGGTGATCAATAGATCGCCTTTGGCTTTTTGGTGGTTTTCTTTGGCATATTCATAAGACCTTCGAACATAAAGTAGAAAAAAATCAATAAAACGATTATTTTTTATTTTTCACCGTTGCCCAATCAGCTTTAGTATCAACCTTTTTAAACATTAAATCTAAGCCACTATTCATTTGCCAATTTCTGGGAGGACTAATAAAATCAATTTCATGTTGATTATCCAACTCTTTATTTTTAACTATAGAAAAAAGCTCTTGATAAGACTGTGGCCCTGTCATATCGACAGTTAAATCAAGCCGGCGACATCTACGATACGAAGGTGTGTTCATAGAAGGTAAATGAGGAACAATTCCCGTTCTCCATTTAGAGCTTAATGTTTTATCCTCTTGATTATAAGAATACTTTTTAATATTACAGGCAATAAAAACTAAAAGAGCCATGATTTTTTCTGATCGGGGTTGTGCAGCAATAATGCCATTTGAAAACTCATTATAAACTAATTTTTTTATTCTACAGGCATCGAGATATCTTATATTCCATTTTTCATCACTCTGGCTTACTCTTCCCCATCCCATTCCATGACAATCACCAAAACCTATATCCGATTTAAGCTCTAATTTTTCAAACCTTGCTCTTCGGTTAAAGCGTTTTTCGATAGGTAAATTCTGACCAAAGCAGTAAGATTGCATATATTTTATATCTGAATCAGTGAGTTCAACATCAACATCAAGATATATCCCACCTTCCATATACAAAATAACCAAACGCGCAATATCACTGGCAGAGGCATAGTTTTTAAAATCACCATGTAACTGAAGATGAAATATATGATGTAAGAAACGTATTACCTTAGAATAATCATTAGAACGCACACCAGAACTGGTTGGATGAAATACCCGATGTAAAAAATTCATTCTCGTAGGGTCATTATTATAACGTACACCAAGATTGGTTAATTCAGCTCTTTTCTTCTCATACAAATCACGTGTAAAATCTGTGTCAATAAGCGATGAAGAGTGATTTATTAAGAAATTAAATGCCGTTTCAATATCTCTATATACAAATTGATTTCCAAATAACTCCCCAATATCAAGAACAGCATCATTATACTTAAAAGTAAGATTTGTTAATCTATTCAATATTAATGATTTAACATTTTTCAGCCCCCAAATATTAACTTCAAAACCAGGATTCTCAGATTTTATTGCAATGATACGCCTTAAATCTTTCTCGGAAATTTTACTTCCAACCCAAAAATAATGAATTTTTTTTGGAATCTTCATAAATACCCCTTCATAATAATTAATATTTTAATGTTGTTTTACTTTAATATTCCCGTAATATTATTAATCCGTATGGAGAATTCATTTTAATAATCTTAGAGTATACTTTTGTGATATATATCACAATAAAAACCTATATTTTTACTCTAATATGTAAACATAACCTATTTAACAATAAGAATAAATGCAAAGAAAAAATTTAAAAGATAAAAATAAATATGACGATAACAAGAATATAGTTACCGTCTACGGGATTATAATAGCATATTGTTTAATGATTCTTTAAAATTAAAAGAATTTTACTTTCCAAATAAACGACGACTGAAATCTTCAATTTTTCCATGCAATATCCGTTGCTGCATCTTCAGGTTCCAACTGGCGGATAACCCCGCTGCTCTCATTAAACGTTGATATTGTTCTTCATCAAATGGACTATGGAAAGCAATGGAGATGGCTTCTTTAACAGAAATATCACTATTGCGACTCAGCAATCTTATCGGTTCACTCACGCTGACAAAACCAGAAGAAATAACACGATATAGCCAACCACAATATCCACTATCTTGCATGATGGCAGAAAAGTTATTAATTCCAGTAAGATGATTGAGTTTATAACAAGGAGCGCGGGGCTGTGTGACCTGAATCAAAACGTCTCCCCACTGGAATATATCCCCAATATAAACATTTTCTTCCGTCATACCTTCCGTAGATAAGTTTTCACCAAACAATGGTGGTGAGAATAATTCTGTTAATTCAGGAAATTGCCTTTTCCAAAAGAGATAATGTTCCATAGGATAATGACAAAGCGCGCGATCAGGCCCGCCATGAAAACGGGTTTCTGCCTGTTCATCACCTTCCAGACCAAGAGAGGTAAGCTGTAAACGGCCATTCACCAGCAGTTTGTTAATTGCACTGGAACCCCATTTTTCGGAGGAAATTATTTTGCCTCTATATACCTGTAGGTAATACATCTCTATTCCTCCTCAATAGACGAGTATAAATATTACCCTGAGCGGATAAACGCGGCAAGCCTCACTTCAATTCACGATGGAGGGAAATTTCCCCCCCAAAGCATTAATTCCGGCCTTCGTAACCGTCTGTATAAGTGGCAGAGATGGCTTCAGACATGGCCTTGAGCCATTTTGGTGAAGCAGTCTCGTTGTAAACCTTACCTGCAAACCATGATTTTCTCTGAAGAGAGTTCAGAAACTCATCACTGCTGAAGTAACTTACACGTTGCTGCGCATCTTCCGGTGTCACTCCGGCTTCCCTGTCCTTTTTACCCAGTTGCCAGAACTGTTCAAAATAAGGTACAGAAAGCTGGATGCTATCGTATATTTGAGTTTGGAAATTGGGGTCAAAATCGTCGTTAGAAGCATAAATGAAATGCTTGGCGTTGCGTTCAGCACTACTCTTTGGTTGTGAGCATCCGACCATGAGAGAGGATACGATAAGGGTTGCTACTATCATGACAGCGTTCTTTTTCATTATTGCATGGTGCCTTTAATCGTGAAGCAGAAAGAATGCTAAATAATAAAGAAAAATTATGAATAATAAAAATGCTGATCACTGTGGTGACCAGCATTATCAAGAGAGGAGTTTTTTAGCACTTATTTAATTTTTTCTTCGTAACGTCTTGCAGCCTCATCCCAGTTAACGACATGCCAGAATGCTTTAATGTAGTCGGGACGACGGTTCTGATACTTCAGATAATAAGCGTGCTCCCACACATCCAAACCCACAATCGGGTAACCAGAAGCACCTGCGATCTCTTCACCCATAAGCGGGCTATCCTGATTGGCCGTTGAAACAACCGCCAGCTTGCCACCCTCTTTCAGCACCAACCATGCCCAGCCAGAACCAAAACGCGTGGCTGCCGCTTGTTCAAATTTTTCTTTGAAGCTGTCGATACTTCCAAAATCGCGCTCAATAGCCGCTTTCAAAACACCAGACAATTCAGTACCCAATTTTAAGCCTTTCCAGAACAAGCTGTGGTTTGAGTGCCCGCCTGCATTATTGCGAACAAAAGTACGCTTATCAGCAGGCACTTTATCAAGATGCTGGACTAGGTCGTCAATATCCAGCCCGCTTAATTCAGGGAAAGCCTCCAGAGCTGTATTCGTGTTAGTGACATAAGTCTGATGGTGCTTGGTATGATGAATTTCCATCGTTTGTTTATCGAAATGAGGCTCTAGAGCATCATAAGAGTAAGGCAGAGAAGGCAGTGAATAGCTCATGTCATATCTCCAGTTGTTAAAATATATAAAACTCACACTTTGTAGACAGGATGATTATTATAGTGAATTGAATGATAATGAAAATGATTATCAATTCCATGTATTCACTATGGTTTTCTTCTATAGGCTCGCGTTTCATACTAGAATTAAACTGAAAATCTAAACAAAATCGACTTTATGAAATTTTTAACCACAGATATAACTGACAACCTTACTTAACTTCACCCAATGACACTGCACTAAATGATCATTCCATGAAATTCATTCTCTTTATTGCGTGATCTTCCGCGCAAAAAAGAAACAAAAATTCTCCTTGCACTTTAGTTAACGTTGTTTTGACATAGTATTAACAATTGCAAGGAGATAAAAATATGACTCAAATAATCAAGCACCTTATTCCTGCTGATATTGCAGATACGGCCCTGATAAGCAAACAACAATATCGACAAGACTACCAATGGTCGCTACAAGACCCTGAAGGGTTTTGGGGTGAAAAAGGTAAAATAGTGGATTGGATAAGGCCCTACACCAAGGTCAAAAACACGTCTTTCGACCCAGGGCATATCAATATCCGCTGGTTTGAAGATGGAACACTGAATTTAAGTGCCAACTGTCTCGATCGCCATCTGGAAGAGCGTGGCGATCAAACCGCCATTATATGGGAAGGAGATAATCCAGCAGAATCCCGACACGTTACGTATCGCGAGTTACATTATGATGTCTGCCAGTTCGCCAATGTTTTGAAAAAACTGGGCGTCAAAAAAGGTGATGTTATTGCTATCTATATGCCTATGGTGCCAGAAGCTGCTGTTGCAATGCTGGCTTGTGCCCGTATAGGAGCAATTCACTCGGTGATTTTTGGTGGCTTTTCTCCGGATGCAATTTCAGGCAGAGTTATCGATTCTAATGCCAAGCTTATTGTTACCGCAGATGAAGGTTTGAGAGCCGGTCGCACGATTCCATTGAAGAAAAATGTCGATGAGGCACTGAGCAATCCTGCTGTGACGAGTGTCACTAATGTGGTTGTCTTCAGACGCACAGGAAATACCAGCAACTGGCATGACGGCCGTGATTTATGGTGGCATGAGCTTATCGAAAATATCAGCTCAGATTGCCCTGTTGAAGAGATGAATGCTGAAGATCCGTTATTCATCCTTTATACCTCTGGTTCAACCGGTAAACCCAAAGGCGTTCTGCATACGACCGGTGGTTATCTGGTCTATGCTTCCCTGACGTTCAAATACGCGTTTGATTATCGTCCCGGTGAAATTTATTGGTGCACAGCCGATGTAGGCTGGGTCACAGGGCATAGCTATCTGCTCTATGGCCCATTATCCTGTGGTGCCACGACCTTAATGTTTGAAGGCGTTCCCAACTATCCCGATGTTAATCGCCTCTGTCAGGTCATTGATAAGCATCAGGTTAATATTATTTATACTGCACCAACTGCCATTAGAGCATTGATGGCGGAAGGCGATAAAGCCATAGAAGGAACCAAACGCACGTCGCTACGTATCATGGGTTCTGTCGGTGAACCAATTAACCCGGAAGCATGGGAATGGTATTACCAAAAGATAGGGAATAGTAAATGCCCTATCGTGGACACATGGTGGCAAACTGAAACAGGCGGATTCATGATTACGCCATTACCCGGTGCGACCGATCTCAAAGCAGGCTCCGCTACCCTGCCTTTTTTCGGCATCAGCCCGGCATTGGTCGATAATTCAGGAGAAATCTTAGAGGGAGAAAATGAAGGCAATCTCGTTATCACGGACTCCTGGCCTGCACAAGCACGTACTTTATTCGGCGATCATGAACGTTTCGAACAAACCTATTTTTCCACCTTTAAGGGAATGTATTTCAGTGGCGATGGTGCCCGGCGTGATGAAGATGGCTATTACTGGATCACAGGCCGTGTCGATGATGTTCTGAATATTTCAGGTCATCGCCTAGGAACCGCAGAAATTGAATCAGCGTTGGTTTCCTATCCCAAAATCGCTGAAGCGGCCGTTGTTGGTATTCCTCACCATATCAAAGGACAAGCTATTTACGCTTATGTCACGCTAATTCATGGTGAAGAACCTTCCCCAGAACTGTATACCGAAGTCAGAAATTGGGTTCGTAAAGAAATAGGCCCGATTGCAACACCCGATATTCTTCATTGGACGGATTCTCTCCCTAAAACGCGTTCCGGAAAGATCATGCGGCGTATTTTACGCAAAATTGCTTCTGGTGATACCAGTAACTTAGGAGATACCTCCACACTGGCTGATCCGGGCGTTGTTGAAAAACTACTGGAAGAAAAACAATCCATAAAGATGTCATAAAACATATATGCCGCCGCAAGGCGGCTTGAATGACGTATCGCCAAAAGTACATAACTGCTCAGGGACGTGGCTAATAATCATGAATTCTCTCGGAAACGGCCACCTCGTATCTGGCATTCCATAATGTAACTTAAGGTGTGTCGTTTAAAATCAACAAGGAGATACTCTGATGAATACTGATATTTATCAAGAGATTGAAAATAATCCCCGCTTTAAGGAGTTGATTAAAAAGCGAGGACGTTTTGCCTGGTTGTTATCCATCATTATTTTAGTGCTTTATGTTAGTTTTATTTTCCTTATTGCCTTTGCACCCGAATGGCTTGGAACACCTCTCAATGAAAGCACGAGTATAACTCGCGGTATCCCCGTAGGTATTGGGATTATCTTTGCTTCTTTCATATTGACGGGGATTTATGTTGTGCGAGCGAATGGTGAATTCGATCGCCTGACATCCACTATTCTCAATGAGGTGAGAAAATGAAAAAAATTGTATTGTTAGCAATACCGCTATTTTCTTTCCTCTTTCCTATCTTAGCGCAAGCAGGTGCCATTTCAGGTAATGTAGAAAAACAACCCCTGAATATTCAAGCAATTGTCATGTTTATGTTATTCGTCGGGTTAACGCTTTTCATTACTTATTGGGCCTCAAAACGGACCATTTCACGCTCAGATTATTATACCGCCGGTGGGCGTATTACCGGTTTCCAAAATGGAATGGCGATAGCGGGTGACTATATGTCAGCAGCCTCTTTTCTGGGCATTTCTGCGCTAGTTTATACCTCCGGTTATGACGGGTTGATCTATTCCATAGGCTTCCTCGTTGGCTGGCCAATTATTCTCTTCCTTATTGCTGAGCGATTAAGAAATCTAGGGCGTTATACCTTTGCAGATGTTGCTTCTTATCGGCTAAAGCAACGTCCTATCCGGACGTTGTCCGCCATAGGTTCACTGGTTGTTGTCGCGTTATACCTGATAGCCCAGATGGTGGGGGCAGGAAAACTTATCGAATTGCTATTTGGATTAAATTACTACGTTGCGGTTGTTTTGGTCGGCATTCTAATGGTGCTTTATGTACTGTTTGGTGGGATGCTGGCAACAACATGGGTTCAGATTATCAAAGCAATCCTGCTGCTGGCAGGAGCAACATTTATGGCTCTGATGGTCATGAAAACAGTAAATTTCAATTTCAATGAGCTGTTTAAAGAAGCCATTGCTGTACATTCTCTTGGCCCTGCAATCATGAGCCCTGGCGGATTAGTGTCTGATCCTATATCCGCTCTCTCTTTAGGACTGGCATTAATGTTCGGTACTGCCGGATTACCGCATATCATCATGCGATTTTTTACTGTTAATGATGCCAAAGAGGCCCGTAAAAGCGTTTTCTATGCCACCGGTTTTATTGGTTATTTTTATATACTGACGTTTATTATCGGGTTTGGTGCAATCTTATTGGTCAGTGCTAACCCTTCATTCAAAGATGAAGCTGGGGCATTAATTGGTGGCACGAATATGGCTGCTGTCCATCTGGCAAGTGCCGTTGGCGGTGATTTCTTCCTTGGCTTTATCTCTGCTGTTGCTTTTGCCACTATTTTGGCTGTCGTTGCCGGATTAACGCTAGCTGGCGCCTCAGCGGTTTCCCATGATCTCTATGCCAATGTCATTAAACAGGGTCAGGCCAATGAACGTGATGAGCTGAGAGTGTCAAAAATTACTGTCGTTATTTTGGGTATCGTTGCTATCGGGCTGGGAATTTTATTTGAAAAGCAAAATATAGCCTTTATGGTTGGTTTGGCTTTCTCCATTGCTGCAAGCTGCAATTTCCCTATTATTTTACTGTCGATGTACTGGAGCAAGCTGACAACACGAGGAGCTTTAGTTGGCGGATGGTTGGGATTAATGACAGCCGTTGTATTAATGATCCTCGGCCCAACAATCTGGGTCAGTATTCTTGGCCATGAAAAACCGATTTATCCTTATGAATATCCCGCTCTATTTTCTATGTTCATAGCATTTATCGGGGCGTGGTTATTTTCGATCACTGATACATCGAAACAAGGCCAACAGGAAAGGGAAATGTTTCGTCGCCAGTTTATTCGTTCACAAACGGGGATTGGAATTGAAAAAGGAAAAGTACATTAATCTAACATATTAATAAATAAATGATTTTACTAAGATGCCATCGTTGATCTTAGAATACGATATTTAATTTTCCCCAAATGCAAAAAAGCCACCCGGTTAAGGGTGGCTTCTCTGGCTAATTGAATGTCTGGCAGTGTCCTACTCTCGCATGGGGAGGCCCCACACTACCATCGGCGCTACGGCGTTTCACTGCTGAGTTCGGCATGGGGTCAGGTGGGACCACCGCGCTGTTGCCGCCAGACAAATCCTGTATTCAATCCCGAACAAGCTGCGCTCTTGCGTTAATTTGAAACTGTTATCTCTCTCACCCTCACCCAAAACACCTTCGGTGTTGTCAGGTTAAGCCGCACGGTTCATTAGTACTGGTTAGCTCAACGTCTCGCAACGCTTACACACCCAGCCTATCCACGT
>NZ_NITZ01000002.1:0-25081 GCF_002632615.1 Xenorhabdus miraniensis | reverse complement strand
CGTTTCCAGTGGTTATCCCCCTCCATCGGGCAGATCCCCAGACATTACTCACCCGTCCGCCGCTCGCCGGCAAAGAAGCAAGCTTCTTCCCGCTGCCGCCCGACTTGCATGTGTTAGGCCTGCCGCCAGCGTTCAATCTGAGCCATGATCAAACTCTTCAATTAAAGTGTTTGATGCTCAAAGAATTGTTACTGTTAGTTCATAATGAATTAACTGTTTTAGTCACTCTTCAAGACTTTTTTAATCTTTTTCGCCTTCCGGCGCAGATAGTGTCTTGCGAGTGCCCACACAGATTGTCTGATTAATTTGTTAAAGAGCGGTGCAACCGAAAGTCTCTTCCGGGTTGCGAGGCTGAGTATCTTACGCTTTTCGCCTCCGGAGTCAAGCGGTTATTTTCGCTTTTCTCTCACTTCCCTCAGCGGCGTGTCTCAGCTCAGCGTCGGTCAGTGGTGGCGCATTATAGGGAGTTTTACGGCGCTGACAATAGTTTTTTTGAATTTTATTTTCGATCGAGTATTTTTTGCTCTTTTTGATATAAAAACCACTCAATTAGCCTAATATTAAAACAAATTTTTTGATTGCGTGGTGATATTTTCCTCAATAACATTTCTACTAATTGTTATTCGTTCTTACTGTTGAGGTCTTTTATGTCCACTGTTTTGCGTCAATACTTAAATTTTTATCCTCAAATTGGTCAAAAAGTTCTTTTAGATCCTTCTTCTGTTGTGATTGGAGATGTCAGATTGGCAGAAGATGTAAGTATCTGGCCTCTGGTAGTTATCCGTGGAGATGTGAATTATGTCTCCATTGGTTCTCGCACAAATATTCAAGATGGCTCTGTTTTGCACGTAACTCACAAATCTAATGATAACCCTGATGGTTACCCACTAATAATTGGAGAAGATGTCACTGTGGGCCATAAAGCAATGCTGCATGGATGTAAGATAGGAAATCGAGTATTAGTTGGTATGGGAACTATTGTGCTTGATGGTGCCATTATTGAAGATGATGTAATCATCGGAGCTGGCAGCCTAATTCCCCCAGGAAAAAGGCTAGAAAGAGGATATCTGTACGTAGGTAGCCCAGCAAAACAAGTGAGAAAACTCAAACCTGAAGAATTAGAAGGGCTGCTTTATTCTGCTAATAATTACGCCAACTGGAAAGACAATTATTTAGCGACACAATCTGAAAGCAAAGAATAACGCCCAAACTGATCATCATGCCCACTCAAAATAACCGTTTCAAACTCCTCTTCTAGATCCCAGCGGTGTTGACGAAACAGAACGAGTGGGTGATGAGCTTGACCATAACGCGCAATAATCTCATCAGCACTAATCACACATTCCACCAGCAAACCATCTACCATTGCTGGAAATATCACTTTATTCCCGTTTTCATCCCATTCTTCACGATCAGGAAATTGAATTGATTGATTCATGAGTGTAATTCTCGCCTTAAAGCAGTTAAAACAGATCCTATTTCAGGAAATACCCCATGCCACAATTCAAAAGCGTGCGCAGCTTGCCCTACCAACATTCCCAAACCATCAGCTAAACGTGAAGCTCCATTTTGATGAGCAAAGCTGAGGAAAGGTGTTAATCCATACTGATAATACATGTCATAACAAACGCTATTGTTTTGAAAAAGTAACGGTGATATCGCAGGAATTTCTCCATCAAGGCCGGAAGCCGTTGCATTAATGACGATATCAAAGTCTGGAGAAATAAGTGCCTCCATCTCAACAACCCGGATATCACCTAATAGAGAAAATTTATTCGCAATTAGTTGAGCCCGCTCAAAAGTACGATTAGTGATAGTGACGGAGCATCCCAATGAGAGCAAAGGAGAGATTACTCCCTTCGCAGCCCCACCCGCACCAATAATCAAAATCCTTTGTCCCGGGGCAATGAAGTTAAGCCGCTGTAGATCCACCAGTAACCCAATCCCATCAGTATTATCACCAATAAGTTGATTTCCGCCGACCAATTTTAATGTATTGACAGCTCCACTAATCCTTGCCCGCTCAGTCAACTCATCTGAGCATCGGTAAGCTCTTTCTTTGAAAGGGACGGTGATATTAGCTCCCAAACCACCTTGTGCAAAAAAATGAGCTAAAGTTTGTTCAAAGCTTTCTATTGGTGCAAATATTTTCCCATATTGATGTTCAATGCCAGTCTGTTCAGCAAATAATCGATGAATATAAGGGGACTTACTATGTTCAATTGGGTTACCAAAAACCGCGAATTTATCCATTATTTTTACCCTTGCCGATATAACTTACCCGTTAAAGCGTCTCTGATTTCCGATGGATTTTTACGCCCCCCTACTTCTCCTTCCAAAATCGGGACACGATTCCCAAATTGCTGGCGCACTTCTTCCACACTCCGGCATGGTTCTAATCCGCTTAGATTAGCACTGGTCGACACAAGTGGTTTTTCATAACCAGAACATAATTGCTTAACCAAAGGATGGGTAGTGACTCGAACCGCCAACGTTGAAAACTTACCTGTTAACCATTTTGGTGTTGTTTTTTTCGCTGGTATAACCCATGTAACAGGACCAGGCCAAGAGGAAAATATGGTTTCCTTTTGTATATCGCTCAATTGCTCATCGTCAATATAAGGACATAGCCGCTCATAATTATCAGCAATAAGAATTAGGCCTTTTTCCCAAGACCGGTTTTTCAACGCTAAAAGCTCTTGTACTGCGTTCTCACTATCGGGATCACACCCTAATCCAAAAACAGCCTCTGTTGGATAGGCAATGACTTTTTCTTCTTTTAAGGCCGTGATAATTGCATCAAATGCAGGTGGGATTTCATTACTCATTTTCTTTCTCAATTTCATTGAATTGTTGCTTACTACACAATTTACTGGCACAAAACAATTTTATGCCTTGGTAAGCGCGTTTTTCCATTAACAATGGATAGTGGCAAAACATACATTCTCCCGGCACAGGTTTATTGTTAAGCGCAAATTGGCAATCGGGATAACGACTACAGGAATGAAATGTTTTTCCAAAACGAGATTTACGCTGAAATAACTGTCCTTGTTGGCATTGAGGACAATTAATTGATGTATCGTCTGGTTTATCAATCAATTCTGTATGCTCACATTCAGGATAGTGACTACAGCCAATAAACATGCCATAACGTCCTTGCCGTAAGACCAAAGTAAAACCACATGCTGGGCAGATCTGTCCATCCAATTCTTTTACAATATGCCCATCACCCTGTGATTTCAAAGGACGAAGATAATTGCAGGATGGGTAACCAGAACACGCATAAAATAGACCATGTGATCCATTACGGATGACTAACTCAGCACCACACTCAGGGCAGTATTCTGTTTCTTTTATAGCAAAGGGAACTTTCTTAGGCATATTTCACTCGCTAAATACCAGCCATCATAACGTTGGAAAAAATACAAATTAAATAGATTAATTGGTTCGGACATATCCACCAGCAACAACGGCAACTTTTCCCATAAGCTCTAAATCCAATAACTTGGTCATGACTTCTGTAATAGGAAGGGAAGAACGCTGAGCGATCACATCAATAGGTGTAACATCGTTACCTACGTTAACCAGCACATCCGCAAATGGCAACTCTGTTTGTGCAAATTGTTCACTATCCTTTTCTTCCACTTTTCCTTCAAAATTAATCCATTGAAACGACGAATTAATATGTTCCATTATATCCATCACACTTGTTGCCAGATAAGCCCCTTGCTTAATTAACCAATGGTTGCCCTCATTTGAAGGAGTACCTAGCGGGCCGGGTAATGCAAAAATATCCCTCCCTTGTTCAAGAGCACAGCGTGCTGTAATTAGTGATCCACTGTTTTTATGAGCCTCCACAATAAGAAGAGCCAAACTCAATCCACTAATAATCCGATTTCGTCTTGGAAAATTTTTCGCTTTGGGCGGCGTATCAGGAAAAAATTCAGAGACCAATGCGCCATTTTCTTTAATACGATGAGCCAGTGCCTGATGACGAGTGGGATAAATATTGTTAAGCCCACTACCAAGTACAGCAATAGTTTTTCCACCTGAATCTAATGTTGCCTGATGGCAAATACCATCAATACCAATCGCCAAGCCACTAGTTATGATCAGATTGTTTCTAGCTAATTCACTAGCAAAGGTCTTACCCCATTTTTCACCATAGAAAGTTGCTGTTCTGCTGCCAACCATGGAAATTTGTTTTTGGGACAGGAGCGATACATCACCCGTGACAAAAAGTACAAGAGGTGGTGAATGTATCTGTTTTAATAAAGGAGGATATCCAGGATGAGATAAAGTCAATAAATGGTTATTCGGTTGTTCTAACCAATTGAAAGCCGATATCAATGTGGCAGAGTTAGCCTTCATAAATTGCAAACATTGCGTAGGTGACAAACCACATTCTTTAAGAAAAGTAGTGCTGCAATTCTTCGCGTGTAACAGGCGATCCATAATGAATACCGCCTTTGCTGCTGAAAGATGAGTGACCATTTTCATTCGCAACCACATTTCCATTGTTTCCATATCGTCATCCTGACCTAATTGAAGGTAACTTCTGCATGATTATTTTATGTTCAATGCTGTCAATCTAAACGGGAAATGTCTAGAATAGGCAGCAATTATTACTCACTTTTTGGATGCAGTTCTAAACACATATGTCAGTTTTACAAGTATTACATTATCCAGACGAACGACTTCGCACAATTGCAAAGCCAGTAGAAAAAGTCGATGCAGAAATCCAACGTATCATTGATGATATGTTCGAAACGATGTATGCAGAAGAAGGTATTGGTTTAGCGGCAACACAAGTCGATATTCATCAAAGAATTATTGTCATTGATGTCTCTGAGGATCGTGAGCAACGTCTTGTTCTTATTAACCCAGAGTTAGTTGATGAGTCTGGTGAAACAGGAATAGAAGAAGGTTGTCTATCAGTTCCTGAACAGCGTGGATTTGTACCACGTTTTGAGAAAGTAAGAATTAAGGCTCTAGATTATAACGGCCAGGCATTTGAATTAGAAGCAGATGGTCTGTTGGCAATTTGTATTCAACATGAAATGGATCACTTAGTCGGTAAACTTTTTGTCGATTATCTCTCCCCATTGAAACGCCAACGCATCCGTCAGAAAGTTGAAAAAATTGACCGTCTGAGAGCCAAAAGCAAATAAATTTTATCATTGCAGGAAATAACAGTGTCTGATTCTTTACGTATTATTTTTGCCGGAACCCCTGATTTCGCGGCCCGCCATTTGACTGCTTTATTAAGCTCTCAACATCAAGTTGTTGGAGTACTCACTCGACCAGATAAGCCGGCAGGAAGAGGTAAGAAACTGACACCAAGTCCTGTAAAGGTATTGGCTGAAAAACAGGGTATTCCTGTTTTCCAGCCAACAACCTTACGTACAGAAGAAAGCCAACAATGGGTCATAGAACAGAAAGCCGATATTATGATTGTTGTTGCATATGGGCTGATTCTTCCCCAAATCGTATTAGATATTCCTCGTTTGGGATGCCTGAATGTTCACGGTTCATTGTTGCCTAGCTGGCGTGGAGCTGCTCCTATCCAACGCTCAATTTGGGCAGGAGACCAAGAAACTGGCGTGACGATCATGCAAATGGATGCTGGGCTTGATACTGGTGATATGCTGTTGAAAGCCATTTGCCCAATTAAAAATGAAGACACTAGTGCCAGCTTATATGAAAAACTTGCCAATATTGGTCCAAAAGCTTTACTCGATACCTTAAATTTAATCACATCGGGAAAATGCCAACCTGAAACTCAAGATAGTTCTCTTGCGACATACGCCGAAAAACTGAGCAAAGATGAAGCAAAAATGGACTGGAATTTATCAGCAATCCAGCTTGAACGTTGTGTTCGTGCTTTCAACCCTTGGCCGATGAGCTTCTTCTTAATAGATGATCACCCCATTAAGATCTGGCAAGCAGATGTCATCGCAGAGCAAACCATCCAAGCCCCTGGAACAATTATCAGCGCAGATAAAAAAGGAATCCAAATTGCGACTGCCGATGGAATACTAAATATCACTCAGTTGCAGCCTCCTGGTAAAAAAGCAATGTCCGCTGCCGATCTCTTAAATTCCAAACGTGAATGGTTTACACCAGGCAATAAAATCAACTAATACTAATTTGCCTGTATGCTCTTAGCATATAGGCGTCTTCCTATTTTATGATGCTGACGACAGCCAGCTTTTTAACCATACCATGAAAAATACATACAACCTGCGAAGCATCGCTGCAAAAGCGATCACCCAAGTACTTGAGCAAGGGCAATCTCTCAGCACCGTTATACCTGAAATGCAACAAAGAATTTCTGACAAAGACAAGGCTCTGCTGCAAGAACTCTGCTTTGGAGTTATGAGGGTATTACCTCAACTTGAATGGTTTATTAATCAATTAATGGAAAAACCATTAAAAGGAAAACAACGTATTTTCCACTACTTAATCATGGTTGGAATTTATCAGCTTATTTATACACGCATTCCTGCACATGCTGTACTTGCCGAAACCGTCAATGGTGCGATTACCTTAAAACGACCGCAACTAAAAGGGTTAATCAATGGCGTCCTTCGCCAATTTCAGCGCCAACAACAAGAATTAATCGAACGAGCAAATAATCATATCAGCCAATATTTACATCCTAAGTGGCTGTTAGAACGTATACAAAAAGCTTATCCACACAATTGGCAAAATATAGTGGATGCCAACAACCAAAAACCTCCAATGTGGCTACGGGTGAACCAATTCCATCATACGGCTAATGAATATCTCGCTCTATTAGAAGAGGCAAATATAGAAGCAGAATTGGATAAGGACCATCCTAATGCTATTCGCTTACTAATCCCTCGTCCTGTAAATACCCTACCCGGATTTGATAAAGGGTGGGTAACTATTCAAGATCGCTCTGCCCAAGGATGTGCCGAGCTTTTAACTCCATGTAACGAAGAATCTATACTCGATCTTTGTGCGGCTCCCGGAGGAAAAACCACTCATATCCTCGAGATAGCGCCAAAATCGAAAGTACTAGCTATCGATATTGATGAGCAAAGAATTAAGCGGGTGAATGAAAATTTACAGAGACTTAATTTACATGCCGTCGTAAAAACAGGTGATGGTCGTCTTCCACATAAGTGGGCTACAGATGAACAATTTGATCGTATTCTCCTTGATGCACCGTGCTCGGCAACTGGAGTTATTCGCCGTCATCCTGACATAAAATGGCTACGCAGAAGTGATGATATTGAGCAATTAGCCACATTACAATCTGAAATTCTTGATGCTATCTGGCCATATTTAAAGAAAAATGGCACCCTAGTTTATGCTACCTGCTCAATTTTGCCTCAGGAAAATAGTGATCAAATTAAAGCATTTTTGAAACGCCATTCAGATGCTGAGTTATCATCAGAAACAGGCACACAGGAAAAACCAGGAACACAAATCATTCCAGAAATAACAGGTGGTGACGGTTTCTTTTATGCTCGGCTAACTAAGCAGTAATATTTTTCTCTCGTTCTATTGGAACGAGAGAATTTTACCATTTTGCTAAAATATCAAGAATAGGAAAACAGCTTCTAATCAAGAAGAGAGTGCTATGAAGATAATTATTCTAGGTGCAGGCCAGGTTGGCGGAACATTAGCCGAAAATTTGGTTGATGAAAACAATGATATTACTATCGTTGATACCGATACAGATCGTTTACGTCAGTTGCAGGATAAATTTGATCTGAGGGTTGTAAATGGTCATGGTTCTCATCCTAGAGTATTAAGAGAAGCAGGGGCTGAAGATGCTGATATGTTGGTCGCTGTGACAAACTCCGATGAAACCAATATGATTGCATGCCAGATTGCTTACTCTCTATTCAATACCCCCAATAAAGTCGCTAGAATACGATCATCAGAGTATATCCGTGAATCAGAAAAACTATTCCAACCTGATCATATTCCAATTGATTATCTGATATCTCCTGAGCAACTGGTCATTGATTACATTTATAAACTGATCCAATACCCCGGCGCATTGCAAGTTGTTAATTTCGCGGAAGGCCGAGTCAGTATTGTTGCAGTCAAAGCCTATTATGGAGGCTCGCTAGTAGGAAATGCTTTATCTTCACTTCGGGAGCATATGCCACATATTGATAGCAAAGTTGCTGCAATATTCCGCCAAGACCGTCCAATTAGGCCACAAGGCTCAACAATTATTGAAGCAGGGGATGAAGTTTTTTTCGTTGCCGCATCGCAACATATCAGAGCTGTAATGAGTGAATTACAACGTCTTGAAAAACCATATAAACGCATCATGATCGTTGGTGGAGGCAATGTTGGTGCAGGCTTAGCCTTACGGCTTGAAAAAGATTATAGCGTCAAACTAATTGAGCATAACCAAGAAAGAGCAACAGAACTTGCAGAATTACTACATGATACCATTGTGTTCTATGGAGATGCTTCTGATCAAGAACTGCTAGCTGAAGAGCATATTGAACAAGTTGATGTTTTTATCGCATTAACAAATGATGATGAAGCCAACATTATGTCAGCGATGCTTGCAAAACGAATGGGAGCGAAAAAAGCGATGGTTCTCATTCAACGCAGTGCATATGTTGATTTAGTACAAGGTGGAGTCATTGATATTGCCATCTCACCTCAACAGGCAACAGTTTCAGCATTACTTGGTCATGTTCGTAAAGCCGATATTGTGAGTGTATTTTCATTAAGGCGTGGTGTTGCTGAAGCGATCGAAGCCATTGCTCATGGTGATGAGCATACATCAAAAGTTGTTGGGCGCAAAATAGGTGATATTAAACTGCCGCCAGGAACAACAATTGGTGCTATTGTCCGCAATGAAGAAGTCATTATTGCTAATGATTACAGTATCATTCAGCAAGGTGACCATGTAATCATGTTTATTACTGATAAAAAATTCGTTCCTGAAGTGGAAAAACTTTTCCAGCCAAGCCCTTTCTTCCTTTAAAGACACCTGCCTCAGCTTTATTAAACGGGTATCGTCACTTAATAAGTTAGAAGGCCAATGATAACAACTTGAAAAAATTATTATCATTGGCCTCCCAACCACTATTTTTGCCGTGTTTTGCTTTACGATTATAACTTCCTTTACCTTTTTTGTTTTTTTCTACTCTCTGTCTAAATAAAGGATCATGCAGTAAGGCTTCTATAGCATTATCTTTGATCACACCTTTTTTATGGTGATAAGTTGTCATAATGACCTCTAAGAAAAGTTAATTTAAGAAATGATTAATTAATTGAAATAATTATTTGATTAAAAACAAGGCAATTGTACTCTTAGTATTCGGAATAATAAAGAAAAATTATTTATTCGTTGCACCCTCCTCCAAAATTTCCAATATAGAACAATATGTACTTACATGTGCGCTACCACAACACGCATCACTTAACATTTTCAGAGAATCACGCATTTTTTGCATTTCCAATAATTTTTCTTCAACTTCCTGTAATCTTGAATCAACGATATGTTTCGATTCCTGACATGTGTGATGCTCAGGATCCACCCGAATAGATAATAATTCTACAATCGCTTCTAACGTGAAACCCAATTGTTTTGCATAACGGATAAAACGTAATCTCTGTAGATCTTGTTTTGTATAAAGTCTATAACCACCTTCTGTTCTTTCTCCATGAACCATCAGTCCCTGTTTTTCATAAAAACGGATAGTGTCTGGTGTAACACTTGCTAATTTAGCCAACTGGCCAATACGATACATCAGAGATACTCCCATCAAATAGAAAGTAGAAATAATTTTATCAGAATAGTCTAAGAGGTCACCTATACAGAGAGAATTTACAGGTTATTTGATAAGAAACAAGATAATGATGATTGGAAGAGAATTAAGGAGCAATAAAAAACCGGGATAATACCCGGTTTTTTACGCTTCTACAGATTACTCTGCAGATGCTGTTTCTGTCTGAGACTCAGCTGCGCGGTCAACAAGCTCGATGTATGCCATCGGTGCATTGTCACCAGCACGGAAGCCACACTTCAGAATACGAGTGTAACCACCTGCGCGGCTCGCAAAACGCGGGCCCAGTTCATTAAACAGTTTTGCCACGATCTCGTTGTCACGAGTACGGGCGAATGCCAGACGACGATTAGCTACGTTGTCGGTCTTGGCAAGAGTAATCAGCGGCTCAACGACGCGACGCAGTTCTTTCGCTTTAGGCAGAGTCGTCTTGATGATTTCATGACGAACCAAAGAACCTGCCATGTTACGGAACATAGCTTGGCGATGGCTGCTGTTGCGGTTCAATTGACGACCACTCTTACGATGGCGCATGACCTTATCCTTCTCAGTAAAACCTTAACCTGTGATCTAGTTATTCATCAGCAATACTTGCTGGTGGCCAGTTTTCCAGACGCATGCCCAGAGAAAGTCCACGCGAAGCCAGTACGTCTTTAATCTCAGTAAGAGATTTTTTACCCAGGTTAGGTGTCTTAAGTAACTCAACCTCGGTACGCTGTACCAGATCACCGATGTAGTGGATAGCTTCTGCTTTAAGGCAGTTAGCAGAGCGGACAGTCAATTCCAGATCGTCAACAGGGCGCAGCAGGATCGGATCAAACTCTGGCTTCTCTTCTTTAACTTCTGGTTGACGTACGTCACGTAAGTCAACAAAAGCTTCCAGTTGCTCAGCCAGAATGGTAGCTGCACGGCGAATCGCTTCTTCAGGATCGATTGTACCGTTAGTCTCCATCTCGATAACCAGCTTATCCAGGTCAGTACGCTGTTCTACACGAGCTGCTTCAACATTGTAGGCGATACGCTCTACTGGGCTATAGCAAGCATCTACTAACAAACGACCGATAGGGCGCTCATCTTCTTCCGAATGAATTCGGGCAGAAGCCGGCACATAACCACGACCGCGCTGAACTTTAATACGCATACTAATGGAAGCGCTTTCATCAGTCAGATGGCAGATTACGTGCTGCGGCTTGACGATTTCGACATCACCATCATGGATGATGTCGGCTGCAGTCACAGGGCCAATGCCAGATTTATTCAAGGTAAGGATAACTTCATCTTTACCCTGAACTTTCACCGCCAGCCCTTTCAGATTGAGGAGAATCTCCAGGATATCTTCCTGTACACCTTCTTTGGTGCTGTACTCATGCAGTACACCATCAATCTCAACCTCAGTCACCGCACAACCCGGCATAGACGAAAGCAGAATACGGCGCAGTGCGTTGCCAAGAGTATGGCCAAAGCCACGCTCTAATGGCTCAAGGGTCACCTTGGCGTGCGTCGAACTGACTTGCTCGATATCTACCAGGCGCGGTTTTAGAAACTCTGTCACAGAACCCTGCATTGTGTCCTCTCTTTGGTGCTAAGCTTTACTTAGAGTAAAGCTCGACGATCAGGTGTTCGTTAATGTCAGCGGATAGATCAGTACGTTCAGGAATACGTTTGAACACACCTTCCATCTTCGCAGCATCAACTTCCAACCAAGTTGGTTTCTCACGCTGCTCAGCCAGCTCTAAGGCTGCTTTAATGCGAGCCTGCTTCTTCGCTTTTTCACGAACGCTGACTACGTCATTCGGGGATACCTGATAAGAAGCGATGTTAACAACGCGACCATTTACCATGATAGCCTTGTGGCTTACCATCTGACGTGATTCAGCACGAGTCGCGCCAAAGCCCATACGATAAACGACGTTATCCAAGCGACTTTCCAGCAAATTCAGCAGGTTTTCACCTGTGTTGCCTTTCAGACGGGTCGCTTCTTTATAGTAGTTACGGAATTGACGTTCCAGAACACCGTAAATACGACGAACTTTTTGTTTTTCACGTAACTGTACACCATAGTCAGACAGACGCGGTTTACGTGCGCCGTGCTGGCCTGGTGCCTGTTCTAATTTACACTTGGTGTCAATCGCGCGAACGCCAGACTTCAGGAAAAGGTCTGTACCCTCGCGACGGCTCAGCTTGAGCTTAGGACCCAAATATCTTGCCATTTTCTTTCTCCAACAATCCTAAAAACGAAGACGCATTAAACGCGACGTTTTTTCGGTGGACGACAACCGTTATGAGGGATCGGAGTCACATCAGTAATATTAGTGATGCGGAAACCAGCCGCGTTTAATGCGCGGATAGTTGACTCACGGCCAGGACCAGGTCCTTTAACCATAACTTCCAGGTTCTTAATTCCGTATTCTTTTACTGCTTCGGCACAGCGCTCTGCTGCAACCTGAGCCGCAAACGGAGTAGATTTACGAGAACCACGGAAACCGGAACCACCAGCAGTTGCCCAACCCAATGCGTTACCCTGACGATCAGTAATAGTAACGATGGTGTTGTTGAAAGAAGCATGGATATGAGCCACACCGTCAGAGACTTGTTTTCTTACACGCTTACGTGCACGAATAGGTGCTTTTGCCATTATTCAATACCCCGATTATTTCTTGATCGGTTTACGCGGACCCTTACGGGTACGTGCATTGGTCTTAGTACGCTGACCGCGAACTGGCAGACCACGACGATGACGCAAACCACGATAGCAACCAAGATCCATCAGACGTTTGATACTCAGGGTCACTTCACGACGCAAATCACCTTCTACAACGTATTTAGCAACTTCGTCACGCAGCTTGTCAATTTGCTCTTCAGACAGCTCACTGATCTTAACATTTTCAGCAATGCCCGCTGCTGCACAGATTGCTTGTGAGCGGGTTTTACCGATGCCGTAGATCGAGGTTAACGCGATTACGGTATGTTTCTGATCAGGAATGTTAATGCCTGCTATACGGGCCACTATGCACTCCTACAATATTTATTCACTGCAACATCATTCTGAAAAGCCCGTTTTCAGGATACTCAAACAATGTTGCTGTCAGATAAAAAAGATTGGCTGGCTAATTTAGCCAGCTCAACCCAACTTTGCAAGAAAAATATGCGATTAATTAGCCTTGGCGCTGTTTGTGCTTAGGCTCTGCACTGCAAATCACACGAACGATACCGTTACGTTTAACGATTTTGCAGTTGCGGCATAATTTCTTGACGGAAGCACGAACTTTCATTTTTACTCTCCGTAACTTCTCAAGCAAACCTATTAGCGGTTATACCCTTTCAGGTTTGCCTTCTTCAATGCAGACTCATACTGACTCGACATCATTAAAGTTTGCACTTGAGCCATAAAGTCCATGATGACGACAACTACAATCAGTAGGGAAGTACCACCAAAATAGAATGGAACTTTCATTGCATCACGCATGAACTCCGGGATTAAGCAGATAAAAGTAATATATAACGCACCAACTAGGGTTAAACGAGTCATTACTTTATCGATGTACTTAGCCGTTTGCTCTCCCGGACGAATTCCTGGTACAAATGCACCGGACTTCTTCAGGTTATCTGCTGTTTCTCTTGGATTGAATACCAAAGCCGTGTAGAAGAAACAGAAGAAGATGATTGCAGACGCGTATAATAACACATAAAGCGGTTGACCTGGCTGCAAATACATAGAAATAGTTGTCAACCAGCTCCAGCCTGTTCCACCACCAAACCAAGAGGCTATGGTACCAGGGAACAAAATAATACTGGAAGCAAAAATTGCAGGGATAACCCCAGCCATATTCACTTTCAACGGTAAATGTGTACTTTGTGCCGCGAAAACTTTACGACCTTGTTGACGTTTAGCATAGTTAACAACGATACGACGTTGACCACGCTCCATGAAAACAACAAAGAAAGTTACGGCAAACACTAATACTGCAACCAACAGCAACAGGAGGAAGTGCAAGTCGCCTTGCCGAGCTTGCTCGATGGTGTGACCAATCGCAGGCGGTAAACCCGCAACGATACCAGCAAAGATTATGATCGAAATACCGTTACCGATACCTCGTTCAGTAATCTGCTCACCCAGCCACATCAAGAACATGGTTCCCGTGACCAGACTTACAACAGCCGTGAAATAGAACGCAAAACCAGGATTAATCACTAAGCCTTGCATTCCAGGCATATTTGGCAACCCAGTAGCAATACCGATTGACTGGAATATTGCCAGCACTAATGTGCCATAACGGGTGTACTGACTGATCTTACGACGACCAGCTTCCCCTTCCTTCTTAATCTCTGCTAAACGGGGGTTAACCACAGTTAGCAACTGGATAATAATAGACGCCGAAATATATGGCATTATACCCAGTGCAAAGATAGAAGCACGGCTTAAAGCACCACCAGAGAACATGTTAAACATTTCAATGATGGTGCCTCTTTGCTGCTCGAGCAATTTGGCAAGCACAGTGGCATCAATACCAGGGATTGGAATAAAAGAGCCAATACGGAAAACAATTAGAGCTCCAATGACAAACAAAAGTCTGCGTTTTAACTCGCCTAATCCGCCTTTGGCACTTTGAAAATCTAATCCTGGTTGTTTAGCCATCTGTTACTTATTCCTCAATTTTACCGCCAGCAGCTTCAATAGCAGCGCGGGCGCCTTTAGTAACACGCAAGCCACGCACAGTTACTGCGCGATTGACTTCGCCAGAAAGCATTACTTTAGCGAATTCAATTTGAGGGCCGATGATGTTAGCAGCTTTCAGTGCATTCAGATCGATAACATCGCCTTCAACACGAGCAAAATCAGACAGACGAATTTCTGCAGTGATCATTGCCTTACGTGAAGTAAAACCAAATTTTGGCAGACGACGATACAGAGGCATCTGGCCGCCTTCAAAACCGCGACGAACGCCACCGCCAGAACGAGACTTCTGACCTTTGTGACCACGGCCACCGGTTTTACCCAGACCAGAACCAATACCACGACCTACACGTTTAGGTGCGTGCTTGGCACCTTCAGCCGGAGACAGAGTATTTAAGCGCATCTGTTACTCCTCAACTTTAACCATATAGGAAACCAAGTTGACCATACCGCGAACAGCTGGTGTATCTTCACGTTCAACTGTATGACCAATGCGACGCAGGCCTAAACCAGTCAGAGTTGCCTTGTGTTTAGGCAAACGACCAATTGAACTGCGAACCTGAGTGATTTTAATAGTCTTAGCCATGGTCATTACCCCTGAATTTCTTCGACGGATTTGCCACGCTTAGCTGCGACCATTTCTGGAGACTTCATGCTGTCTAATGCATCCAGAGTTGCACGAACCACATTGATTGGGTTAGTGGAACCATAGGTTTTAGCCAGTACGTTACGAACTCCAGCCACTTCCAGAACAGCACGCATCGCACCACCGGCGATGATACCTGTACCTTCGTGTGCAGGCTGCATGAACACGCGAGAACCGGTGTGTGAGCCTTTCACTGGGTGGTACAGAGTGCCGCCGTTAAGTGCGACATTTTTCATATTGCGACGAGCTTTTTCCATCGCTTTCTGGATTGCTGCCGGAACTTCGCGTGCTTTGCCGTAGCCAAAACCAACGCGACCGTTACCATCACCAACTACAGTCAGTGCTGTAAAGCTGAAAATGCGGCCACCTTTAACGGTTTTAGATACGCGGTTTACCGCGATCAGCTTTTCCTGCAGTTCGCCAGCTTGTTTTTCGATGTGAGCCATCTTACACCTCTACCTTAGAACTGAAGGCCAGCTTCACGGGCAGCATCTGCCAGTGCCTGGACTCTACCATGATATTGGAAACCAGAACGGTCAAAGGACACATCTTTAATGCCTTTTTCCAGAGCACGTTCAGCAACAATTTTACCAACTAATGCTGCGGCTTCTTTGTTTCCAGTAAATTTCAGTTGTTCACTGATAGCTTTTTCTGTTGTAGAAGCGGCCACCAGAGTTTCAGAACCATTTGGTGCGATAACCTGCGCATAAATATGGCGAGGGGTACGGTGTACCACCAGGCGAGTTGCACCCAGTTCCTGGAGCTTGCGGCGTGCGCGGGTCGCACGACGGATACGAGCTGCTTTCTTATCCATAGTGTTACCTTACTTCTTCTTAGCCTCTTTGGTACGCACGACTTCATCGGCGTAACGAACACCCTTGCCTTTATATGGCTCAGGACGACGATAGGCACGCAGATCTGCCGCAACCTGACCAATCACCTGCTTATCAGCACCTTTCAGTACGATTTCAGTTTGTGATGGGCATTCCGCAGTTATGCCTGCTGGTAGTTGATGCTCAACCGGATGCGAGAAGCCTAAAGACAAGCTAACTGCATTGCCTTTAACTGCTGCACGGTAACCAACACCCACCAGTTGGAGTTTCTTAGTGAAACCTTCGTTAACACCAATAACCATTGCATTCAGCAAAGAACGAGTAGTACCCGCCTGTGCCCAAGCATCAGCAAAACCTTCGCGAGGTGCGAAAGTCAGTTGGTTATCCGCATGTTTAACTTCAACTGCGTTGTGGATTGTACGACTTAGCTCGCCGTTTTTACCCTTAATCGAAATAACCTGACCGTTGAGTTTAACCTCTACGCCGGCAGGAATGACGACGGGTGCTTTTGCAACACGAGACATTCTTTCCTCCCGAATTAAGCTACGTAGCAGAGAATCTCGCCACCCAGACCAGCCTGGCGAGCTGCACGATCAGTCATTACACCTTTAGAGGTAGAAACAACAGCGATACCCAAACCAGCCATAACTTGTGGCAGCTCATCTTTTTTCTTATAGATGCGCAGACTTGGGCGGCTTACACGCTGAATACTTTCTACAACAGCCTTACCTTGGAAATATTTCAGTGTTATTTCCAGTTCTGGCTTGGTGTCGCCTTCGATTTTAAAATCTTCAATGTAACCTTCTTCCTTCAGCACTTTGGCAATTGCCACTTTCAGCTTGGAGGAAGGCATGGTGACCGCAACTTTATTCGCGGCCTGACCGTTACGGATACGGGTCAGCATATCCGCGATCGGATCTTGCATGCTCATCTGTCTTTACTCCCGTGATTCAATTGGTGACAATTACCAGCTAGCCTTTTTAAGGCCCGGGATTTCACCGCGCATAGCGGCTTCACGGACTTTAATACGGCTCAACCCAAACTTCCGCAAGAACGCATGCGGACGCCCAGTTTGACGGCAGCGGTTACGCTGACGGCAAGGGCTGGAATCACGTGGCAGTGTTTGCAGCTTGAGAACAGCATTCCAACGGTCTTCATCAGATGCGTTTACATCAGAGATGATCGCTTTCAGCTCAACGCGTTTTGCGAAGAATTTCTCAGCTAATTTCGCACGTTTTACATCACGTGCTTTCATTGATTGCTTAGCCATGAGTACCCTGCCTTACTTGCGGAACGGGAAGTTAAACGCAGCCAACAGTGCGCGGCCTTCATCATCAGATTTCGCAGTAGTGGTGATAGTAATATCTAAACCACGTACACGATCCACTTTATCGTAATCGATTTCAGGGAAGATGATTTGCTCACGAACACCCATGCTGTAGTTACCACGTCCATCAAATGATTTAGCGGACAAACCACGGAAGTCACGGATACGTGGTACAGCAATAGAAATCAGGCGCTCAAAGAACTCCCACATGCGTTTTCCACGCAGGGTTACTTTACAGCCGATTGGATAGCCCTGACGGATTTTGAAGCCTGCAACTGACTTGCGAGCTTTGGTGATCAATGGTTTTTGACCAGAGATTGCTGCCAAATCAGCTGCTGCGTTATCCAGCAGTTTTTTGTCAGCGATTGCTTCACCAACACCCATGTTCAGGGTGATCTTCTCGACCCGAGGGACTTGCATGACAGAATGGTAACCAAACTGAGTCATCAGTTTCTGGACTACCTCGTCTTTGTAGTAATCATGCAGTTTCGCCATCGTATACTCCAAATTACTTGATAGTTTCGCTATTAGATTTGAAGAAACGGACTTTTTTGCCATCTTCGAATCTAAAACCTACACGGTCAGCCTTGCCGGTTGCTGCGTTAAAGATTGCAACGTTAGAAACATTAATTGCTGCTTCTTTTTCAACGATGCCACCTGGTTGATTCAGAGCCGGAACTGGCTTCTGATGTTTTTTAACCAGATTGATACCTTCAACAATGACCTTACCAGAAGAAAGAACCTGTTTTACTTTACCGCGCTTACCTTTGTCTTTACCGGTCAGCACGATAATTTCGTCATCACGACGGATTTTCGCTGCCATTGTCTGCTCCTTAGAGTACTTCAGGTGCCAGAGAGATAATTTTCATGAACTTTTCATTACGAAGTTCACGAGTTACCGGCCCAAAAATACGCGTACCGATAACCTGCTCACTATTGTTGTTCAACAATACGCAAGCGTTGCTATCGAAGCGAATGACAGAACCGTCCGGGCGACGAACACCCTTCTTGGTGCGCACCACTACCGCTTTCAGGACATCACCTTTTTTCACTTTACCACGAGGAATTGCTTCCTTGATTGTGATCTTGATGATATCACCGACGTCTGCGTAGCGACGGTGCGAGCCACCTAGAACCTTGATACACATTACGCGACGTGCACCGGAGTTGTCGGCCACGTTCAGCATAGTCTGTTCTTGGATCATTTTAGTGCTCCGCTAAATGTCAACTACTACTGAGCCACTTTATTTTTAAAGAGGCCGTTTCAATATCCCATACTACGAGGGCGCGGCATTATAACACCACATCTTCGCGATGGACAGAAAAATAAACGGCCCTGTTTTTCTGAGCCGTTTATTTCGTACGATACAGCGATCTATTATAGAACCGCTTTCTCTACAACGCGAACTAAGGTCCAAGATTTAGTCTTAGACAGTGGACGGGTTTCGCGGATTTCCACTACATCACCAATTCCACATTCATTGTTCTCGTCATGTACGTGCAGTTTGGTCGTACGTTTGATGAATTTACCATACAGAGGGTGTTTCACCTTACGTTCAATAGCAACAACAATGGATTTTTCCATTTTGTCGCTAACAACACGACCTTGCAGAGTACGGATTTTATCGGTCATTACGCACCCGCCTTCTCAGTCAGTAAAGTCTTAACGCGTGCAATATTACGACGCACTTGTTTCAACAGGTGAGACTGTTGCAGCTGGCCACTCGCCGCCTGCATACGCAGATTAAATTGTTCGCGTAACAGGTTCAGCAGCTCAGTGTTCAGCTCTTCAACGCTTTTTTCGCGCAGCTCTTGTGCTTTCATTACATCACCGTCTTAGTTACAAAGGTGGTTTTGATAGGCAGTTTCGCTGCTGCCAGCTTGAATGCTTCACGAGCCAGCTCTTCAGGTACACCGTCCATTTCATACAGGACTTTACCGGGCTGGATCAAGGCAACCCAGTATTCTACGTTACCTTTACCTTTACCCATACGCACTTCGAGTGGCTTTTCGGTGATAGGTTTGTCTGGGAACACACGGATCCAGATTTTACCTTGACGCTTAATTGCACGGGTCATAGCACGACGTGCCGCTTCGATCTGACGAGCAGTCAGACGACCACGGCCCACAGCTTTCAGACCGAAAGTGCCGAAGCTAACATCCGCACCTGCAGCCAGACCGCGGTTACGGCCTTTGTGCACTTTACGGAATTTCGTACGCTTTGGTTGTAACATCAGCGACTCTCCTTACTTGCGGCCTTTACGCTGCTGCTTTTTAGGTTGAGCAGCCGGTTTTTCCGCCTGTTCAACTGCAGCCATACCACCCAGGATCTCACCTTTGAAGATCCATACCTTAACGCCGATTACACCATAAGTGGTGTGCGCTTCAGAAGTATTGTAGTCGATGTCCGCACGCAGAGTATGCAGAGGTACACGACCTTCACGATACCATTCAGTACGCGCGATTTCAGCACCGCCCAAACGGCCGCTTACTTCCACTTTGATACCTTTAGCGCCCAGACGCATTGCGTTCTGTACAGCACGCTTCATAGCACGACGGAACATAACACGACGTTCCAGCTGTGAGCTGATGCTGTCAGCAACCAATTTTGCGTCCAGTTCAGGTTTACGCACTTCGGCAATATTAATCTGCGCAGGAACGCCAGCGATATCCGCTACAGCCTTACGCAGTTTTTCAACGTCTTCACCTTTTTTACCGATTACAATGCCTGGACGAGCAGTGTGAATGGTCACACGGATGCTTTTCGCAGGACGTTCGATAACGATACGTGAAATAGATGCTTTAGCCAGTTCTTTGTTCAAGTACTGGCGAACTTTAAAGTCGCTGTCTAGGTTGTCAGCGAATTCTTTAGTATTCGCATACCAGGTAGAGTTCCAAGGTTTGACAATCCCCAGACGAATACCATTAGGATGTACTTTCTGACCCATTGCTAGTCTCCAGAGTCTCAGCGATCGGACACAACCACAGTAATGTGGCTGGTGCGCTTCAGGATACGATCTGCGCGGCCTTTGGCACGAGGCATAATACGCTTCATAGTTGGGCCTTCGTCTACGAAAATTTTCGTGACTTTCAGATCATCGATGTCAGCGCCATCGTTGTGTTCTGCGTTAGCAATAGCAGACTCAAGTACTTTCTTCACTAAACCAGCAGCTTTCTTGTTGGTATAGGTCAGAGTTTCCAGAGCTTGCGACACTTTCTTACCGCGGATCAGGTCAGCCACAAGGCGAACCTTCTGAGCAGAAGAACGAGCGTGGCGATGTTTAGCGATAGTTTCCATCTCTTCCTCCTACCTTAGCGCTTTTTAGCCTTTTTATCGGCCGCATGGCCGCGATAAGTACGGGTCGGCGCGAATTCACCCAGTTTGTGACCAACCATTTCGTCGGAAACAAAAACTGGAACATGCTGACGACCATTATGGACAGCGATGGTCAAACCGATCATGTTAGGAAAGATCGTTGAACGACGGGACCAAGTCTTAATAGGCTTTTTGTCTCCGCTTTCCACCGCTTTCTCTACCTTCTTCAGCAAGTGCAGGTCAATAAATGGACCTTTCTTGAGAGAACGTGGCATGGCTTATCCTCTAATTATTTTTTAGAACGGCGACGTACGATGTATTGATCAGTACGTTTGTTGCTACGGGTCTTCTTACCTTTGGTCTGAATGCCCCATGGAGTTACAGGGTGTTTACCAAAGTTACGACCTTCACCACCACCATGTGGATGGTCTACTGGGTTCATCGCCGTACCGCGAACGGTAGGACGGATACCACGCCAGCGGCTTGCACCAGCTTTACCCAGAACGCGCAGCATATGTTCTGCGTTACCAACTTCACCTAAGGTAGCACGGCAGTCAGACAGCACTTTACGCATTTCACCAGAACGCAGACGCAGGGTTACATAAGCACCATCACGTGCAACGATCTGAGCATAAGCACCTGCTGAACGAGCCAGCTGGCCACCTTTACCTGGTTTCATTTCTATGTTGTGAACAGTAGAACCAACCGGGATGTTGCGCATTGGCAGAGCGTTACCCGCCTTGATTGCTGAATCAGCACCAGACTGGATCTGGTCACCTGCTTTCAGGCCCTTAGGCGCAAGGATGTAACGACGCTCACCGTCTTTATACAGAACCAGTGCAATGTTTGCTGAGCGGTTTGGATCATATTCCAGACGCTCAACAACAGCAGGGATACCATCTTTGTTACGTTTGAAGTCAATCAGACGATAATGCTGCTTATGGCCACCACCGATGTGACGAGTGGTAATGCGACCATTGTTGTTACGACCACCAGTTTTGTTGTTTTTTTCCAACAACGGAGCATAAGGCTTACCCTTATGCAGCTCAGGGTTAACCACTTTAACAACGTGGCGACGGCCCGGAGACGTAGGTTTACATTTAACAATTGCCATTGTTCTTTACTCCTCCGACTTACTCAGCGCCGCCAACGAAGTCCAGATTCTGGCCTTCTTTCAGGGTGACGTAAGCTTTTTTCCAGTCGCTACGACGACCAATACGCTGACCGTGGCGTTTAACTTTACCTTTAACCAGCAAAGTGTTTACACCTTCAACTTCAACTTCAAACAGTTTCTGTACGGCAGCTTTGATCTCTGCTTTAGTCGCGTCTTTCGCAACTTTGAGAACGATGGTGTTGCTTTTTTCCATCGCTGTAGAAGCTTTTTCAGATACGTGCGGCGCGCGCAGTACTTTCAGCAGACGTTCTTCACGGATCATGCCAGCATCTCCTCAACTTGCTTCACAGCTTCAGCAGTCATAACCACTTTGTCGAAGGCGATCAGGCTTACTGGGTCGATACCTGCGGCATCACGAACGTCAACCTTATACAGGTTACGAGCTGCTAAGAACAGGTTCTCATCAACTTCACCAGTGACGATCAGCACGTCTTCCAGAGCCATTTCTTTCAGTTTCTGTACCAGCAACTTAGTTTTAGGTGCTTCAACAGAGAACTTCTCGACAACGATCAGACGATCTTGACGTACCAGTTCAGACAGGATGCTTTTCAGAGCACCGCGGTACATCTTTTTATTAACTTTTTGACTGTGGTCCTGTGGCTTCGCTGCGAAAGTTACACCACCAGAGCGCCAAATTGGGCTCTTAATAGAACCAGAACGCGCACGGCCAGTGCCTTTCTGACGCCATGGTTTTTTACCTGAACCAGAAACTTCAGCACGAGTTTTCTGAGCACGAGTACCTTGACGAGCACCAGCTGCATACGCAACAACTACTTGATGCACAAGCGCTTCATTGAAATCACGCCCGAAGGTAGTTTCGGAAACAGTCAGCGCGCTTTGCGCGTCTTTCATTACCAATTCCATTCCTATCTCCTCGACGTTACGCCTTGACAGCCGGTTTTACGATCAGGTTACTGTTCGTTGCACCTGGAACAGCACCTTTGACCAGCAGCAGGTTACGCTCAGCGTCAACACGTACTACATCTAGGCTCTGAACGGTTACACGCTCATTACCCAGTTGGCCTGCCATTTTCTTGCCTTTAAATACCTTGCCCGGAGTCTGGTTCTGACCGATAGAACCCGGAACACGGTGGGACAAGGAGTTACCATGGGTAGCATCCTGAGTACGGAAGTTCCAGCGTTTAACAGTACCCGCGAAACCTTTACCTTTAGATGTACCAGTAACGTCGACTTTTTTAACGTCAGCGAAAATTTCAACGCTAATGCTTTGGCCTACAGTGAACTCTGCGTCGCCTTTTGACAGACGGAATTCACGCAGGATGCGACCAGCTTCAACGCCAGCTTTAGCGAAATGACCTGCTTCAGCTTTATTAACGCGGTTAGCTTTTTTGCTACCAGTCGTTACCTGAATTGCACGATAACCGTCAGTCTCGTTGCTTTTAACTTGAGTAACACGGTTATCTTCGATTTCGATAACAGTTACAGGGATTGAAACGCCATCTTCTGTGAAGACGCGAGTCATACCCACTTTTTTACCGACTAAACCAATCATTGTTTCAACCTCTCAATCGTTCAATGACCTGATTAACCCAGGCTGATCTGCACGTCTACACCGGCAGCCAGATCCAGACGCATCAGAGCATCAACGGTTTTCTCGGTTGGCTCAACGATGTCAACCAGACGTTTGTGAGTGCGAATTTCGTACTGATCACGCGCATCTTTGTTAACGTGCGGAGAAATCAGAACGGTAAAACGCTCTTTACGAGTCGGCAGCGGGATCGGACCACGAACCTGCGCACCAGTGCGCTTAGCGGTCTCTACGATTTCCGCAGTTGATTGATCGATCAAGCGATGATCAAATGCTTTCAGGCGGATACGGATTCTTTGGTTCTGCATGAGACCAGAGCTCCAACTATTTTATAAACGTAAATAATTACTCCTCGCACCCATTTCGATTGATGGGGGAGTGTAATCGTTCAATGTGTAACTCCCATATCGGGAGTATTTTAAATGGCGGTAATTCACCGCTCATTACTGATAAAATCAGTCCTACTACGTAGGTAAGCTCGCGCATTATACGTGAATTTACTCACAAAGCAAGATTAAGGATGAAATCTATTCAAAAAATACACATCGGAAGGGGGAAAAAGGAAAAGCGCCCTATATACAGTAAATTATAGTTATAGGGCGGCAAATTATAGCTATTCTTCTTCAGCAAGCTGAGATTGAATGTAATTTTGTATACCAATTCTAGATATGAGTTCAAATTGAGTTTCCAGCCAGTCTATATGATTTTCTTCATCCGTAAGTATCTCTATCATCAAGTCCCGGCTGACATAATCATGAACTGAATCAGCATATGCGATTGCTTCTCTCAGATCTTTTGCACCACGTAATTCTAATTCCAGGTCAGAACGTAGCATCTCTTCTACATCTTCACCTATATTGAGTTTGCCCAAATCTTGTAGATTTGGTATCCCCTCCAGAAAGAGAATGCGCTCGATAAACTTATCTGCATGCTTCATTTCGTCAATAGATTCGTGGTACTCAACGTTATTTAATCGCACCAATCCCCAATTTTTAAACATTCGGGCATGTAAAAAATACTGATTAATAGCGACAAGCTCATTACCAAGAAGTTTGTTCAAATGTGCAATTATTTTTTTATCACCTTTCATAACAATTTCCTCCGCTTCCAGTAACTATAGTGTAGTACTCGTTTAGCAGAGTAATTGCAAGAAAATTGGATCTATTTTAAGCAACATTATTTATTGGGGGCAGGAGGGCAATCTCCTCATTTATGATTTCACGTGCCTGACGTATGCATTTTCCGCAATCACTTCCTACAGGAACAAAGTCCCTCAGCTCTCTGATAGAACGAACATGTTGCTGATGAACAGCGTTGCGTATGGTTTTATCACTTATTGCATTACAGAGACAGACATACATGGAAGCACTCTTCTAGCTATTTACATTACACTCTTGATAACTATTTAGGTCAGATAAAATAGCTACACTTAAAGTTGGTTACGTTTATAAAATAAACGATACAAGGGTATAGTAAATAGAAATAAATCTCATTTCAATTATTGTTTTTGTTCTGCCTTGAGATAAAACAAAGCCACCAATTATGGTGGCTAAAAATAGAAAAGAGGAGCCAAGGCCCCTCTTTCGTTATAATCTTTTGATAATCAAAGATTAAGCAATAACTTTAGCAACAACACCAGCACCTACAGTACGGCCGCCTTCACGGATCGCGAAACGCAGACCTTCGTCCATTGCGATTGGCGCAATCAGGTTAACTACCATGTTGATGTTGTCACCTGGCATTACCATCTCTACGCCTTCTGGCAGT
>NZ_NITZ01000019.1 GCF_002632615.1 Xenorhabdus miraniensis | reverse complement strand
CAAACCTAATGTCTGTGCATCAGGATTACTTTCTGTACAGGCGTTGTCTAGAGGAGCATCAAGCAATACAGTAGGCAAATTGCTGTTCAGTGTCTCCACCAGGGTGGTCTGGGTAAGTAATACCACAGGAGAGGCATCATCAAGCATATAGGCCAGTCGTTCGGCTGGATAGGCCGGATCGAGTGGCAGATAGGTCGCGCCGGCTTTGAGAATACCCAACAGACCGACGACCATTTCCAGACTGCGTTCAACACAGATAGCGACGCGATCATCAGGCTGTACGCCCAGCGCAATCAGATGATGGGCCAATCGGTTGGCGCTCCGGTTCAGTTCACCGTAGCTGAGGAATTGCCCTTCAAACACCACGGCGATGGCATCAGGCGTCAGTTCAGCCTGTTGCTCGAACAATTGATGTACCAGAGCGTTTTGTGGAAAATCAGTGTTGGTCGTATTGAAATCCATCAGCAATTGCTGACGCTCATTGGCGGGCAGGATCGATAAGTGACTAATAGGCTGTTGAGGGTCGGTTGCTAAGGTGTCAAGCAAGTTACCAATAACCGTAGTTATGTAGCCTGTTATTCTCGCTGGATCAATCTCCGCAACACTTTGAACTACTAAACTGAAATCTTCACCCATATCATCTACCGAAAGGGTGAGCGGGTAGTTGTTGCGTTCCTGTGTGGTCAACACACGGATACCGTCCCAGGCAACACTGGCGGAGCCTGATTTATTGTGGCGGTAGTTGAGCAAGGAGCTGAACAATGGTAATGACGAAGTGACTCCGCTACAGCGTTGGGCTAGTGCCAGCGGGGCTTGCTCATGTTCCAGCAGTGTTGTCAGGTCACTATAGGTAGTATGCACTACTTCTGATACGCTGCGATTAGCAAGGGATACCCGTATTGGCAGTGTATTGATAAACATCCCCATTACCCGATCAGCACCGACAGAGCCTTGCAGACGGCCTAATAGCACGGAACCAAAAACCACGTCATCACGGCCGCTGGTCTTTGCCAACATTTGCGCCCAGGCAACATGGAACAGTACTCCAGGGCTGATTCCTAATTGACGGGCCTGAGTACGGAGTCTCCCAGCCAAAGCGCTATCCAGTAATAAACGGGCTTCAACAATATTTTCACTGTCACTCTGCACATTAAGCAGACCAAATGGCGCCGTTGGTGTATCGACGTCGGCGAGCCGGGAACGAAAGTAGTCTTCATGCACTGAGGCCGATACACCCAATGTTTGGGCAATAAAATTACGGTACGGCAACGGATTAGGGAGTTCGTCAGCGAGTCCCTGCAACAACAGGCGGATTTCATCGACGATAAGCTCCAGTGTCATATGGTCACAGACCAAGTGATGGTAATTCAGCGCCAGTAGCCACTCTTGGCTGACCGGGTCATGAGCAATGTTGGCGGTAAGCAATGGTGCCTGACTGAGATTGAGTCGATGCTGGCGTGGATCTGTGTGTGCCTGCAACTGAGCGCGTACATTATCTTCTGAGGTTGGCACGAAATTAGTCACTGACAGCGGGGCCTGTCGCCAGACTACCTGTACAGGTCGCGACACATTTTGCCAGCAGATGGAAGTACGCAGGATATCGTGGCGGTCAATGACCTTTTGCAGGGCTTCAAGGAACGTATTGAGATATTCACGGTTATCGAAGGCAATCAAACTATTTAGCAGGTATGTATCGCCTTGTTCTTGTAGCTGGTGATGGAACAGAATGCCTTCCTGTAGCGGTGCGAGTGGATAAATATCCTGCACATTAGCGGCTCCGCCAACCACGGTTTCGACAACAATATCGATTTCCGCCTGAGACAGGGTTACCAGTGGCAGCATATCGGGGGTAATGGCAGTACAGTCTTCAGGAATACGGCTCAATGGCACAATAAAGGTAGATTCATCCTGAGCAGCCCGGATAGTTTTAGCCATGTCGGCAAGCACTGGTGTTGAAAAGACACTGCGGACATCGAGCAACCAACCCGCGCTGCGTAGCTGTTCAATCAGGCTGACCGCTATCAACGAATGGCCACCGAGTTCAAAGAAATGATCGTGGTGACCGACACGTGCCAGTCCCAGCAGGTCTTGCCAGATCTCAGCCAGCATGATTTCAAGTTCCCCAGAAGGCGCTTCATAGTCACGCGTTACCACCGCTGACTGGTCAGGGGCTGGTAATGCCTGACGGTCAAGTTTGCCGTTAGGGGTAAGAGGGAAGGTTTCTAACACAACAAAAGCACTAGGCAACATATAATCAGCCAGATGCTGTCCAAGTTGCTGGCGCAGTTTAGCCGGCACTAGTTCAGTGTTAGGCTGAGTCCGCAGATAAGCTACTAAGCGCTTGTCACCGGGGATATCCTCGCGGGCGATGACAACAGCCTCATCTATTTCTGGGTACTGAATTAAACGCGCTTCAATTTCACCCAGTTCAATGCGGAAACCGCGTAGCTTGACCTGAAAGTCGTTGCGACCGAGGTACTCGATATTGCCGTCAGGTAGCCAGCGGCCGAGGTCACCGGTCTTATACAGACGAGCATCTGGATCTATTGAGAATGGGTCAGAAATAAAACGTTCTTTCGTCAGTTCTGGGCGGTTCAGGTAGCCATGAGCCACACATACACCACCGATATGGATCTCTCCAGTTACGCCGAGGGGGACTGGCTGACCTTGCATATCCAGAATATAAATTTGGGTATTAGCAATTGGGCGACCTATGGGAGGTAAAGTTGGCCACTGATTAATATTTTTGCCCAGTGTATATGATGTTACGACGTGGCTTTCCGTCGGGCCATAGTGATTGTGTAACTGACATGACCCGGCACGTTGTAGAAAATGGCGAATGGCAGGAGTAATACGCAATTGTTCGCCTGCCGTAACGATATTAGCCAGACAAGTAAAATCTCCCTCAATGCTGCTGGAGGCTTCAGCAAGATGCTGTAGGGCAATGTAGGGAAGAAAAAGTCTATCAATCTGTTTTTGTTGAATAAGTTGAAGTAGTTGTTGTGGTTCCCGACGCATTTCTTCATTAATCAGAACCAAGCAGCCGCCTTCACACAGAGTGGTAAATATTTCCTGAAAGGCAACATCGAATCCCAGTGCAGCAAATTGCAGTGTTTTACCGGTTCCAGAGAGGTGAGAAGGATCTTGATGGTGCCATTGCAACAAGTTCGATACTGCTGACAGTGGCATTTCCACACCCTTGGGCAATCCAGTCGAGCCGGAAGTATAGATGACATAGGCCAGATGGTGTGGTGTCAGCCCCAACAACTGAGGATCTGGATTATGGGTTGGTTGTTCCGCCAGAGATGGGGGTTGAGCATCAAGTACCACGGTAGGCAAATGACTGTTCAGCCTTTCAATAAGTGAGGATTGGGTAAGCAGTACCACTGGTGCTGCATCATCAAGCATATACTTTAGGCGTTCAGTCGGGTAGGACGGATCTAACGGTACATAGGCACCGCCAGCTTTGAGGATAGCCAACAGCCCCACTATCATCTCAAGACTGCGTTCAACACAGATGGCGACTCGGTTATCGGGCTGTACTCCTAAAGTGAGCAGGTGATGTGCTAAGCGATTAGCACGGCGGTTGAGTGCATCGTAGCTAAGGGAGTGTGTTTCAAATACTACGGCAGTAGCATCTGGCGTACTTTCAGCCTGTTGCTCGAACAGTTGGTGTACCAGAATCTCTTGCGAAAAATCACCATCGGTTGCATTAAAGTCCACCAGCAGTTTCTGGCGCTCCGCCGTTGGCAATAGGGGGGCGTCTCCAATGGACATATCCAGAGATGTGATGGCAGCTTCCACCAATAGAGCCAAACGGGATTGAAGGGCGATGACCTCTTCGTGATTTAGGTAATTAGTATCATAATTGAATTCGATTGTGGCAGGCTGGTTTACATTCTCAAGGTGGGTAAACGTGTATTGATAGATGGCTATCGTGAGAGGGAACATGGCACCGCGATGTGATTGTTTGAGTGTTGTGATGGTGCCTTGCATACCCACATCGGCTTCGAACAACTCAAGCGATAGCATGATATCAAAAAGTTGAGTACGTCCTGTTTTCTGTTTGATTCGTGTGTTCTGGTTTATTTCTGCGATTGGCAGCCGTTGATGCTTATAGCAGCGGCGCAACTCCGCTGCTGCTTTGCGCATGACATCAAGGAAAGAGTCCTCAGAATAAACAGTCACTCCGATGGGAATGACTGACGAAAACATTCCCATTGTACATTTTTGTTTTGCATTTCTGCGATTGTGTACAGGAATGCCAATAACAATCTCCTCCGCGTCTGTACTGCGTGCGAAATAGCAGGCGAGAACGGCATACATAAAATGGAGGACAGATAGCCCATGAGCGGCCACGGTATTTTCAATCTGTTGAAAAAGTGTTTTGTCTAATTGCCAAAGAACGGGTTTTGCTTGTTCGTGAGTTGCAGATGTACTTAGATTTGAGGGTGGGATTAGGGCTGACGGCAATTTTTCATAGCGCCCCAACCAAAATTGCAGGTCACGTGTATGCAATTTAGAGTCAAGATAGGTACGATCTTCAACAATGAAGTCGAGATAGGAAGGAGCAGCCTCTGCCTGTACTTCTTTCTTGACCAAGCGATTGTAATTATCTGCAAGATCTTTGATAACCAGTCTCAAACCCAAACCATCTGAGATTAAATGATGACAACAAAATTGCCAGTACCACCGCGTCTTGCTAACTCGCAGCAATTCAGAACGCCATAACTCCCCATACAAATGAAATGGGCGCATAAAAGTAGTATGAATTTGCTGTGTGGCTTGAGCTTCTGCGTCAGGATATTGTGAAAAGTCGTGTATGGATAGAGAGATAGGGAGAGTATCGACAAGTTTTTGGCGGGGTAATCCATGGGTATCTACGAGCCGTAAACGCAACGCATCATGACGAGAAACAACAGATTCAAAAGCCTGAGTAAACAGAGCCTCGTCCAGCTTTCCATCAATACAGACCAATGTGCTGATGTTGTAATTGGGAGAGTCAGGATGAAGGATTTGATCAAGCCAAACAACTTGTTGAGTAGAACTAAGCGATAATTCATGAGAGGAAATCAAAGGATGTTCTAATGAAGATTCGTGGTTATGTGGCACATTCATTTTATAGTTCCAAAGTTTCAAATTTTTATCTATTAACTAAATAATCGTCCTAGTTTTTAATAGAATTGAATATTTGATAATAGAAATAATATAGGACTATGTTTATGCTTAATTTAGATCAAAAAATAATCGGCTTGATATTTGTTACTGATCTAGCCTATTAAGCATGTTATTTAAACGTGAAATTTAGGTTAGATAATATCCAGGAACATTAATTACACAAAAAATTCACAAGAATTTAATGTGCTTATATATGTGAATAATCTTCAACTCCAAGATATTACAATGGACATACGTAGTAAACATACTAGACATGGTATTGAAATTGCCTTAACTCTCTTGATAGTGATAGATATGAAATGAAAAAATACAGTAATTTCAGTGAGCTTAACAAATAGATGATTTTATACCGGATAACTTGGGAGGTGTTAACCTGCTATGAATCCACCGTTAATACAATCAATTGAAAATTCAATATTAATTCTGCTTCGCTATATACATCATATACTATATTTATTTGTGAAATAAACATCTGATATTATCTGATTCATTCAAATAGACATAAATGGTTATAATAAAAAATATTACATCCTTATTTTATATTATTAATGATAAAGTTTTTTGTTTCATTTTTGTGAAATTTATTAAAACATCAGATGGATTATGTAATATAAATGCGATGTAAAAATTTTTATTGGAAATGTATCCAAACTTTTATCTATCTATTGAAATTTCACATAAGAATAATCAGGAAATTCACATTTCATTATCATCCTTCTTTTCAATATATGGCGTACTATATCAACCGATTTGTGAAATATTGTAGAAAAAATTAGCCACTTGGCTGCATGGTTTTCTATTTTCGTTGTGATCTGTGTTTATTATCATGACCTTTTTCAGATAGACAACAAACAGAGCCATCTTTATGTCGCAAAAAACCGCTACTCCCATGCCTGAATCCTTACCCGATCCGCGTTAAAAATTTACTCTTCAACAGTGAATTAAGTTCTGGATTGTCCAATCTTGTGGTAAAAACAGGTGTATATTTTAGAAACAATATATTTGTTAACCTTACGATCTGTGTTCTAACGATTGGTTATGATCGTATCTCACTGTATAAAAGGATAAACATTGAATTTTCAAGGGCTACAAGCAAAATACAATCGTCTTTTTCAGGAAAGCGCCGCCTGGAAATTGTTAAGAGCTGATAATGCGCCTTACATTTTAGCTTTTTTAAGTAACTTGTTTTCTGAAAACAGTGAAGTTCCCTTCAGCCAGGCTCGCCTATTACTTGATGAAGAATTAACACGTTGCCGGGAATTGGCTATTTGGAAAACAGAAACGTCAGCAGGCACTTATCTTAATAAATGGATTAAAGAAGACTGGCTGCGTGAAATGAATGATATCCTGACCAAAACGGATGCCAGTGAAATCGCTCTCCGTTTTGGTCAGGGGCTTGATGAACGTCATTCGGGAACGACCGCATCTCATCTGAGAATTGTTCAGGATGCGGTCAGGGATTTTGCTGTAGCTATTAGTCCAAATATTAATGAACGAATAGCACTCTTAGAATCCAAAGATGCAGAAATCCAGAGAGAAATAGATTCGTTGAAAGCAGGTGTTATTACTGAATTGGACGAAGCAGAGCAGCGAGAAAAAATTCGTGAAATTTATCATCTGGCCTCCGTTTTAACGGGGGATTTTCGCCATGTCGAAGATGAAATCCGTCGATTAGATCAAAACATTCGAATCCAAATTATTGAAGGAGATTCCACAAAAGGAAATATTCTGCTTTCCGTGTTGGAGAAAGAAAATTTATTATCCCAAACTGACGCAGGCAGCGCATTTGAAAGCTTTTTCCATTTGCTGTGTGATCAACACAGAACAACGGAATTGAGAGAGCAACTTCGTAGTATTTTAAATCGTTCGGTCGCAAAGCATTTAACTCCTCAACAGCAACAGTTTCTCAATCGATTAATGAGAGAACTGAGTCGAGAGAGTGAAAGAGTTTTTCAGATCAGACGCCGGATAGAAGAAAGCTTACGTGCTTATATAGAAAGTGGTTATGCTCAGGAAAATCGGGCAGTAGAGCGGTTACTTAATCGATTGGAAAAATTGGCTATTGAATTGAAAAATGCAGGATGTCACTTACAAACAGAAACAACCCTATCACTGCCTACAGGTACAGCAACAATAAACTCTCCTGACAGTATGCTACTCAAATTACCTGATGAAAAACTCAATACTTCCGGTGTTGCGGAGAACTTAAACTCCAGGGTGCCAAGTACGCAGATGTTGGAGTGTCTTGATACAGTTCAAGTCAGGTTAATTGCTGAAAAGATCCTGTCTACATTAAAAAAATATGGGCCAATGACGATAGCTTCTATTGTGATCCATAATCCTATTAGTGCAGGATTGGAAGAATTAGTTGCCTATTTGAGAGTAGCAAAATCGATTGGCGTGGTGTCATTGGAAGAGAATGAATCAATAGAGATCACGGATAAACAGGGAGTTAATTTGAGGGCATCCATTCCAACTTTCCTTTTAAGTACCGATCTATTTCCCGACAATTTGGATGAGTTAACTCTTTAAGTTATCTGGCTAGAAAATGGGGATGAACCATGAGTGAATCTAAGAAAGAAACCAGTTTTTTTGATCAGTTAATAAGAAATCATACACAGTCAGAACGTTCCTCTAATACTCTTAATACAGAGTTAAATACAAACTTTTCATTTGAAGAAGTGCTTCCTGATGACCATATATTGAAAGAAGAGAATCACCATTCTGATATATTGAATGATACGATGGATAATAAAGGAATGCCTGTTGAAGCTCGTCAGGTATTAGTCGCTTTATTGCGTCATGGTGTTGTATTGTCTTCGCAGAAGATAAAACTTTTTGCCTCTCTTTGTCGCTATCAAAACGATATTCGTAAATATTTATCAGACATTTATCTGAAATTAGTTCTGGATGAGAGATCCGGGGTTGCGTTTATCGCAAATATTAATGATGAAGAAGATAAAGAGTCTTTGGGAATGGATGAGAATGAAGAGACACTATCTGTCATTAGCCGGAGAACGCTTTCTCTATACGACACGTTACTGCTGTTGGTACTTCGTAAACATTATCAAGATCGGGAATCCTTTGGTGAACAAAAAATTATTATTGATATAGAACGGATTGAATCTAATCTGACCCCCTTTCTGCCATTAACCAATAGCACCAAATCTGATCGTAAAAAACTCAATGGTGCCTTGACCAAAATGGTGACTAAAAAAATATTAAGTCAGGTACGAGGAAGTGATGATCGTTTTGAAATCACACCAATTATTCGTTATGTCGTTAATGCTGAGTTTCTCGAAAAAATGCTTGCAGATTATCTCAATATGGCAAATGAAAAAGGTATAGCTCTCGGTAAAAAGAGTAGCGGCATGAATAATGATGGAGAAACAGGAGATGACTATAATGACTAATTCATTAGTGCATACGAACCAAATCAGATTGGCTGAACTCTCCGTATATAACTGGGGCTCATTCAATGGGTTGCACACTGCGCGGATTGATGAGGCAGGAACATTAGTTACAGGGGACAATGGTTCAGGAAAATCAACATTTATAGATGGGTTGATGGCTTTGCTGCTCCCAGCAGGCAGGGCGACGTTCAACGTTGCAGCAGCACAGGGAGATCGTACTGACCGAACTTTAATTTCCTATATGAGGGGTAGTTTTGGTTCTGCTCATGACGGTGTCGGCACGAGAGTCAGAAGTAAACGTGAATCTGCCGTAGTGACCGGACTGAGAGCATTATATCGGGGTGATGACGGTACAGAAATCACACTGGCAGCACTTTTCTGGAACAGTAAACCAACCAATGCCCTGTCAGATGTAACACGGGTTTATACCATTGCCAAAAGAAACCTGACACTGAAAGAAGTTCTTGAGGCATTTGGTGAAGGTAATGTGCGGGCACTCAAACAGTGGCTCCGTACTGATCCTGCCATAACATGCTGTGATGACCGATTTTCTGAATATCAGGAGTTATACCGAAAACTCTTGTGTATGGATAATAAAAACGCGCCGGCATTGCTTTCACGGGCATTGGGTTTGAAAAAGATTGATGATCTGACAGAGTTGATTCGTGAATTGGTTCTTGAACCCAGCACCGTTAAGGATGATGCCAGAAAGATAGTGGAAGAATTTTCCGATCTCGTTGCTATACACAGTCAACTTGTGGATGCCAGAGCACAAAGGGATCATTTGGCTAAATTACCAGAGCTGAATGCTAGTCTGGAAAAATCAACAAAAGATCTGGAAAAGCTGACAGCAGAAAAAAATGGATTGTCTGTCTATTTGGGTGAAATCTTTGCACAGTTGTGGAACGAAAAAATTGTTGATATTGAAGCATTGCTGCGAGATATCCGCCGGCAAATAGAACAGGCTGAGATACAAGAGAGGGATACTCATGGGTTGGTCGAGCGAAGACACGAAGAATATCTCCAACTTGGTGGCACTAAAATAGAGTCACTTCGCAAAGAAATTCAGCACACTAAAGATCAATTAAAAAGGATTATTCGGGAATCCTCACAATATCAGGACAATGTTAAAGCGCTTGACCTTCCTTCTACACTGGAACATACCGTATTTGTTCAGAACCAATCTACTGTTGCAAGTAGATTTACCAATATTCAGGCAGAGCAGGAAGAATATGAGCAACAATTTGGTACCATCAGCGGGGAATTCAGCCAGTTACAGGGAAAAATAAAGCATATTTCTCAGGAAATCAGCGAAATAGAGTCAAGACCTAACTCTAATATTGATGTGAAATATCAGCAGCTTCGGGATGAGTTGGTTAATTCCCTTGAATTAAACAAAGATGACTGCATCTTTATTGGGGAATTAATTGATGTTCAGGAGCATGAAAAGGCGTGGCAAGGGGCAATAGAAAGAGCTTTGGGAGGGCTGCGTACAACACTTGCCATCCCACATCACCGCTACTCAATGGTGACACGCTGGCTAAATGCCCGTCATACTGGTTTGCACGTGAGAGTCCAGGTTGTCACTGATATTCAGGATAACGCTGTCGAGTTTAAAACAAATGGGTATTTGAGAAAATTAGCGTGGCGGGAACATCCTTATCGGGAATGGCTCAAACATCATCTCTTGCGCTTTGATTTGCAATGTGTCAAAGATACGGAAGAATTAGACAAAACACCGTATTCAATGACGCAGCAAGGGTTAGTGCACATGGATAAAGGGCGTTTTGAGAAAAAAGATCAATATCGGATTGATGACAGGAGGCGCTGGTATTTAGGTTTCTCAAATAAATCGCGTTTATCTATTCTTAATCATGACAAAAATAATTTCATACAGCTGTTATCAGCAATTGAAAAGCAGGTCAAAGAAGCACGAGAGGCGTTAAATTCCATTGTTAATATCAAAATATTGCTGGAAAAAGTGCAGAATTATCGATGGGATGATATCAATGCACCTTACTGGCATGACAAGCTTTTAACTTTGGAAAAAGATCTGGAAGTACTGGAACAATCCAGTGATTCACTTGAAAAAGCGATGGAACGCTGGAAATCGGCGAAAGAACAGTTACTTCATATCCAGTCAATATTAAAAGGGCTTAACGAACAATCGGGGGCGGTTAACTCGACGCTAAATGCAGCCAAAGGGGAATGGAGAAAAGCGCAGGTCAAAGCATCAAGAGGGATATCTGATATCACGCGGCAGTGGTTAACCACACGGGTGGGCAAGCTGCATGCGGATGTATTGGATCGGGAATCAGAATTGGTCTCTCAGATTGAAGAAAAACTGGAACGCCAACTGGAAAATAGCCGCAACAATAAAAACCGGGCGGAAAAATCCTCTGTCAGCATAATGGCTTCGTTTAGATCCCATGAAAAGTGGCAAATTTATGCGGTGGATTGGCAAACCGATATTAGCAGCTTGCCTGACTACCTTAATCATCTGCAACAGTTGGAAAGCGAAGGTTTGCCAAATCTTGTGGATCAATTTATTGAACGATTAAATAAACATGCCACCCAGTCAATGGCAACCATCAAAACGAAACTTGAATCTGAGCGTGAAGATATTCTTGAGAGAATAGACATTATTAATCAGGTACTTAATCGTACTGAATTTCGTTCAGGTACTCATTTGAGGTTGGGAAGCAAAAGGGAAAAATACCCACATGTTCAGGAATTCGATCGGCTTTTGCTGAAAGTATTGAGTAAAGTGATGAGCGATGATCATGAAGGGCGGTTCCGCGAACTATCAGTCGTGGTTTCCATCCTTGATAAAGCCAGTGCTTCCGGGACATCCACGACATTGGAAAGCCTGAGATTGCTCGATCCTCGTTATCAGATGGCATTTTATGCTGAAGAAATTGATGCTACTACCGGTGAGGTTCGTGATGTGCTGGAATCATCCAGTGGTAAATCGGGAGGGGAAAAAGAATCTTTTGCTGCCATGATTGTGGCTGCGAGTTTAGCATATGTATTAACCCCAGATGGTTATGACAGACCCGTTTATTGCACCGTATTTCTGGATGAGGCTTTTTCAAATACAGCGGAATCTGTGAGCCGACGTGTACTCCGTGTATTTCGGGAACTCTATATTCACGTCAACTTGATTACCCCTTATAAGAACCTGAATTTAGCAAGAGAGTCAGCGCGTTCTTTATTGATTGCCGAACGAAATCAGGAACATCATGACAGTCACCTTTGTGAAGTTACCTGGGAAGAAATTGACAGGATCATGGATGAGGAAAAAAGGAACAAACTAGCAGCTGAAATGCATGAATTCGGCATTAAGATTGAAAACTGACATGTAAAAAATATGCAAAAAGCACCACACACATATTCCTGGGGGTTATTACCCACGCAGGTGAAAAAAATAGTCAGAAAAAGGGAATGGGATAACTTGTCTTCCTTAAAGGCACGTCTATTGGGGGTTAAACCATTCCCCATTCGTATTAGCTTAAAACCCCCCAGTGGTGTTTTTGCATTATCGGATTTGGCACATTTTCAGCGAGTTGTCAGTGAATGGAAATCATTTCCTCACCAAGAAATGGTGTTGTGGTCAAGTAAAAGATTTCGGGAATTATCTGAGCAAGTTATTCCCATTTGGGTTGAGATTGAATCCATGCAACAACTGATAGAGTTTTTAGGTCAGGATGCTATCCGCCGAAGTGTAATATGGGAAAGAAATATGAAACCCTTTTTGCACATTGATGAAGTACTTTATTCGGCATTAATCAAAAATATCGAGATTGTAGAAAAAATCACGTTGAAAGAGGCAGAATTACTGGCGAAATTACTTCCTCAATTAAAGCAAGGGCTGGGGAAAGGACAATATCTACGAGCGCTTCCCATAATAGGTATTGATACCAAATTTTTGGAGAGTCACCTGTTCTTACTGGAAGAGCTGGTTAATACGCTTCATGGAGGGGCAGTTTTTGAGGCTGGCGGGCTGGTGGATTGGTTAGAGTGTCAGACGAATCCCAAAGGCTGGCTGACAGTTAGACCACTTTGTCCTCATGTTGCTGACGCGCTGGGTGGGTTACGCATCCTCCAATTACCTTATGAATTACTGAAAGAGTATGAATTTCCAGCATCAAATATTCTGGTGGTGGAAAACCTACAATCAGGTTTAGCATTACCTGATATGTCGGATACGGTGGCAGTTATTGGGGGCGGAAAAAATATTGCCTGGATGGATGCTTTATGGTTGAAGAAAAAACGAGTCGGCTATTGGGGAGATATTGATACATGGGGGCTAACCTTTTTAAGTGATGCCCGAGGTAAATGTGCCGGACTCGAATCAATCATGATGGATATTAACACGGTTAAGATCCACGAAGATAGAATGGGGATTGAGGATAAGCCCACTAAAGTTGTTCCTGATTTTCTCAGTGAAGAAGAAGTTAATTTATTTAATGGTCTGATTTCCGGCCGCTTTCAATCTTCCCGTCTGGAGCAAGAACGTTTGTCATCAGATTACATTAAACATCAGCTCGCTGATTGGTTAACAAAACAGAGCCTGCCTAAGAGGGCGATTAATAACAGATAAGACAGAGTGATGCGGTCGACAAAAATTGGTCATGACCTGAGAAGTTTTCCAAAGGTACGGTTTTTCCGATACATGTACTTACCTCCGGACTTAACTCCAACGGTACATCGGTAGTGCAGTATACCATCCGCTAAAGGGCGTTTTTCTATGCTATAGTAAGCCATAATTGACATGCTCCTAATTGTATTTAGGGGTGCTTTTTGGGGGCTGCTAATAAGCAAATAGCTCAAAATAACCCTAATTGCACGAAAATAAGCAAAACTGAAAGCGTATTAAATTCACGGTGATAGTAAGAAATGGCGGGTGTTTGACAATGAAATTAAGATATTTGTTTTTGCTATTTAGCCTATTTCTTATTGGCTGTACCAATCCTGCTATCAAATCTACCCCCCCTCCATTAAGCGTTGCTCTTTCTGATCCGATAATGGTCATAGCCCAGCTAAGAGATCAACTTGAACAATGGCACAGTACGCCATACCGTTACGGTGGCATGGATAGGCATGGTGTTGATTGTTCTGGTTTTGTCTATCGTACTTTTTATGATCGTTTTAATATTCGGCTTCCCCGCACAACGAGTGAACAAACCAGATTAGGCACAAAGATTAGCAAAGAGGATTTGATGCCGGGGGACTTGGTCTTTTTCAAGACAGGCAGCGGTGAGAGTGGCTTGCATGTGGGTATTTATGATACTAACAATGAATTTATTCACGCATCCACTAGCAAAGGGGTAATCCGTTCCTCGCTTGATAATGTGTATTGGCGTCGTGTCTTCTGGCAGGCACGCAGGATGTGATCCCACTTTCATCCCATTTCTCCAGCAATGCTTTATGATATCTTAACCCTCTATTTTCCTTTGCTGGAGCCAAAAATGTCCACATTACGTCTGTTGCTGTCAGACTCTCACGATCCCTGGTTTAATCTTGCTGTTGAAGAGTGTATTTTTCGGCAGATGCCACCAAATCAGCGTGTTCTTTTCTTATGGCGTAACGATAATACGGTCGTAGTTGGGCGTGCACAAAATCCTTGGAAAGAGTGTAATACCCGAAGAATGGAACAAGATGGCATTAAACTGGCTCGACGTAGCAGTGGCGGTGGGGCAGTTTTCCACGATTTAGGTAATACGTGTTTCACTTTTATGGCAGGTAAACCTGAATATAACAAAACTGTTTCCACGCAAATTATCCTTGAAGGGCTGAAAAAATCAGGGATTCATGCAACAGCTTCTGGCCGCAATGATCTGGTTTTATTTTCCCCTGAAGGGGAACGTAAAATCTCTGGTTCTGCGTATCGGGAAACTAAAGATCGGGGATTTCATCACGGAACTTTATTGATTAACGCAGATTTGAATCGTCTTGCCGATTACCTTAATCCTGATCCTAAAAAATTACAGGCGAAAGGTATTACGTCGGTTCGTTCCAGAGTAACAAACTTATCTGAATTATTGCCCGGTATTACACATGAAAAAATTTGTAAGGGTATTATTGAAGCATTTTTTGACCAATTTGGCGAAACAGTTAAGGCGGAAATTATTTCACCGCAGATTTTACCTGATTTGCCGGGCTTTAGTGATATTTTTGCTAAGCAGAGTAGTTGGGAATGGAATTTTGGTCAGGCTCCAGCGTTCAGTCACACATTAGATACGCGGTTCAGTTGGGGAGGAATTGAGCTGCATGTTGATGTTGAGCATGGCGTGATTAGCCGTTGCCAGATGTTTACCGACAGTCTTGAACCTGCTCCGTTTGAATTACTGGCTGAAAAGTTAATTGGGGTATTGTACCAGCCAGAGGCAGTTGGACGGATCATTCAACAAATTAGCGAGTTATACCCCTCTTTGGATACAGAGTTACAGCAATCGTATCATTGGCTCATCAATGAATTGAAATGATCTGAAAATTTAGCAAAGTGTGAAAAAAATGGTCAACTACAGGGAAGTTGACCATAAAGGGTGACGCTTATTAAAAATTTTTATTCTTCACAATGTAAGAAGGTCTTAAATTCAGGTAGTTGCCCGTTTTCTCTGAACTTAGCCGGTGTAGTGTTAAAATGTTTTTTAAATATCCGGGTAAATGTAGCCTGAGAACTAAAACCATATTGCAGAGCAATATCAAGAATCGGCAAATTATCTTCACGTAAAGATCTGGCTGCTTCATGAAGACGGCGTCGGCGTACGTATTGGCCTAGTGTACAGCCTTTTAATTCCTTAAAAATTCGTTGTAAATGCCATTTTGAATAGCCACTTTTATGGGCAATAGCATCTATCTTTATACCTTCTGTCCGTTGAAGTTGGCTTTCTAACCATCTGACAATATCGTTGATAACATTTTCTAACATGTTTACCTCCCACGTAAGTGGGTTTTTTGCTAAAAAGATACCGATATATAAATAATTATTTACGTTATTGTGCGTGTCATTTTAAGAATTTCTTTTTTGTCGTATACGCGAAACGTGCGATTTGGGGTTAATTATTTGAGGCGGAATAATTTGAGGCAGAATAGTCAGGAGTTGAGGCAAATTTTGCAGGCTAAAGCAAAATTTGCCTTTTTTCTTATCCGGGCAATAGATTTTAAACTGTAGCTAATCCGCTAAGATCCGAAAGATAGAGAGAATAATCACTCTTTTTACTGCCTGAGATAGATTTGTGGTTGATGAGTTTCAGGATGTTGGGTAACACCTAAATCAGCTTGATACCATTGTTTGAGAATATCGTCCCGCAGTACATCGTGTGGAGTGCCGGATGCGACTAATTTTCCTTTGTGCAAAAGGATGATTTTGTCAGCATAAAGGGCTGCCAAGTTCAAGTCATGCAGCACACAACAGACGGCTATAGGATGTTGACGCGTCAGGCGGTGAACGAGCCGTAGTGTATGTTGTTGATGATAAAGATCCAGTGCTGAAGTAGGTTCATCCAAAAAGAGGCAAGATTCTGTAGGCTCTGGATGCCAAAGTTGGGCCAAAACTCTCGCTAACTGAACTCGTTGTTGTTCTCCGCCGGAAAGTTGTTGGTAATTTCTTTTTCTCAGTTCTTCACATTCAGTTAATGCAATAGCTTCATCAATAGCGATTTTGTTGTGAGCATTTTCATGGGGAACACGACCCATTGCAATGACTTCTTCCACACTAAAAGGAAAAGAAAGGGAACTATATTGTCGCATTACTGCACGAATGCGTGCGAGTTGCTGAGTCGGCCAGCGGGAAATGGGAACACCTTTTAACAGGCATTCTCCTGAGCTTAGCGGAATATAGCCAGTTAATAATCGTAATAGTGTCGATTTTCCTGCCCCATTTGGGCCAATAATCGCAATCACTTCCCCGGAACGAATGGAAAGTGAAACATCACTGATTATCTGGTGCTGGCCGATGAAATAATTTAAATTTTTAGCTTCAAGCAAATTATCTGACATGATCGGCTCCATTATAAACGGCCTCCTGATGACTTAAGAATCAGCCATAAGAAATAGGGAGCACCAATCAAACCCGTTATCAATCCTACTGGCATTTCGGCAGGAGCAACTAATGTTCTGGCCAGTGTATCGGCGGTTAACAAAAGGCATGCTCCGCCCAAAGCTGATATTGGTAACAACCAAGTATGATCGCCACCAAACCGCATTCTGGCAAGGTGTGGAATAACCAAACCGATAAAACCAATGACGCCAGTCAGTGCAACTGCACATCCTATCAACAATGCACTCAGTAATAATAATTGATATTTAGTACGCTGGACATTGATGCCTAAATAATGCGCTTCCTCATCGCCCAATTGAAGCAAATTTAACTTTCGTGATTGGCTGAATGTCAGTATACAAACGGGAATAATGAGGGATGCGGCAATTATCAGCGTTGGCCATTGAATTTGGCTCAACGAGCCCATCATCCAAATGGAAAACTGGCGCAATTGTTGATCGTTACTGATATAACTTAATACACCAATAAATGCCATGCACAGTGCATTAATAGCGATACCTGCGAGTAGCAGCTTTGATAGGTTACCGTGGCTATATTTATTAAGAGAGAATATCAGGGTGGATACCAATAAGCTGCCGGCAAAAGCTGCAATAATATGGCCGTATAGCGCAATACTGGCTGGTAAAGTGAAAGGCAGGACAATAGCCATTGCTACTGTAAGTGCTGCTCCACTACTGATCCCTAATAACCCGGGGTCGGCCAGAGGGTTGCGGAATAACCCCTGCATCACGGCACCAGACACAGCCAATGCACATCCGACAAGAATTGCCAATAGAATACGTGGCAACCGAATATTCAACCAAATTTGCCACTGTGGATCCTCCAAAGAGGATTCCCACAGGGTTTTAAAAGAAAGTGGCAATGCCCCCATATTGGCTGAGCTGATTGCTAGAAAGAATAACAATAAACCCAGTATTATCAAACCAATACTGGGGGATTGGGAACGACTCATTGCACTTTCTCCGCTGCTTCACGGACTTGTTTCATCACGGCAGGAGTTTGCAGACCAAATCCAAGCAGACCCATTTCATCTACAACAACGATCTGTTTTTTCTTGCCTGCTGGTGTGAAATTTAATCCGGGCAGTTGCCAAACTTTATCCATACCGCCTAAAGTCTTCAATCCTTCTGTACTGATCAGCAACAAATCTGGCTTGCTGGCGATAACGCCTTCTTGAGACAGAGGGCGATATCCTTGAATTCCTTGCATTGCATTCTTTGCACCAATCGCACGAATAATCTGATCTGCGGCTGTTTTTTGACCGGCAGACATTGGCATAATGCCACCGTGACTCATGACAAAAATGACTTTAGTGGGAATATCTGATGTGGCGATATTTGCTAATTGTTGCCGGTATTGGGCAATCAATGCTTCACCGTGTTTTTCCTGATTGACCGCCTTGGCGACGGTCATGATTTTTTCAGGAACGGCTTCTAACGAGGTTTCGCTGGTCACTTTAATAACTTTTACACCGGAATCTTCGACTTGCTTGAGTGCCAGAGAAGGTTGAGCCGATTCACTGGCGATCACCAATGATGGGCGCATAGACAAAATCCCTTCTGAATTCAGCATCCTCATATACCCTACATCGGGTAGAGAGAGTAACGCTTTGGGATTTTGGCTGGTACTGTCCCTTGCAACAACATGCTTTCCTTCGCCAAGTGCAAAAACAATTTCAGACACATCGCCACCAATTGTAACAATGCGCTCAGCAGAGAACACATTGAAGGAGATGGCAAGCATAAATGTTAGAAGCCACTTTTTCATGCTATATAAGTTTCCTGTTCTGGTTGCAGTTTAGGCAGCGCAGCAATTTGTTCACGCCATTTAGCTTGCTCTGGGGTACCTTCGGTGCGTTGACCGTATAACTGTGCGATTTGATTTCCATTGGCATCAAATAACTCAAGGCTGGTGACAAAACCATTATCTGTTGGTTTACGGGTAACCCAGCTTTCAGCAATGGCACTTTCAATCAGGTGCAGAGTGAAATTGGAGTTGAAAATATTGAGCCATTTCTGAGAGGAGTTTTCTTCCTGATAAGGCACCAAACGTGCCAGTTTGCCGGTAAAAATCTGAACACAACCACGGTTTCCGACAAAGATCATGATTTCGTTCTGATCGTTATAAGCAGTTTCAACGATCTGGTTTACTGCTGAATTATCAACACGATATGCCAAATCATCACTGACTGCATTGAAAATCTGCTGGCGGTTCAGATTATGGCGTTTCATCATGATGAAGAATTGATGAACATCAGTCATTGCCCGCCATTCTTCATCTAACTGTGCGCGTAATTGCTCAGTGACTTCTGCATGCTCAGGTACTTTTTCTGGCTGAATCTCTAGCACTGGATTTTCATTGGACTGATATTTTTCGATCAAAGCATCCCATGCAGCCATATCGGTGTTACTGGTGGTATAAACCTTATGCAATGCGTCACCTTGGCGATCAAAGAATTGAATGCTGTGACGTACACCATTCTTGGTAGGTTCAACCAAAGAGAAAATACTATTCCAGTGTTCGAAGAACAGGCGCAGGTCAAGTTCACGTGGGTTGAGGATCAAACCAACGTGTGGGCTGAATTTGGTATTTTCGTAACGACCAATATGCTCGTGAACGGCGAAATCATTACGGGTAATTGCCTTGGTTTCGCCAACGGTCGCCAGTTCCTGAAGTAAGGTTGGAGCATCAATATTCAAACGTTTGGCGTCAATACCGACACGGCTTTGCAATAACTCTCCTTCGCTGACATTGAGGTAAGCCGCGAGGTCACGCGCATATTTAGCTTTGTTATCTGCTTTGGCTTGTTGGTAACGTTCATAAAGTGATTGATTCACAGTTGCTAACTCCTTAAAAAATGGCGTTAAAAATACATTTCATTTTAAAAATTAATGGGATGGTCTATTACTATTTACCATTGGTAACTGATGAACAGTTTGGCGTTGCGACCCGTTTGTGGTGTACCCAAAGATGAGTAATAGGCTTTATCGAAAGCATTACCCAGTACGACAGAAGTCGTCATCCCTTTTAATGCGCCATCACCGTGATAGCTGACATAGAAATCATTGACGCCATAACCTGCGTGTTGAGAAATTTTCTGACCGTATTCATCCTTATTCGTGCCATATATACCTTTAAATTGGGTATGTTGGGCAAACTTACCGATCCAACCGATAGAAAAACCTGTGTTAGATAGTGGAATGTCTAATGTGCTGGTTAGGTTGTCAGGGCTTAGGGTACCTATGGATGCCCCGGTTTCTTCATTTTTGCCTGTTGTACGGTTGTAAGCGAGATCCCAGGAGAACCAATCAGAATTATATGTCATGGAAACATCCCAACCCCAGATCTTAGATTTTGGGATGTTAATTGATTTCGTAAAGCCATCCATAATAGATTTCGAAGCGCCTTCTCCTATAATAAATGAGATGTAGTCTTTCGCTTTCGTATCAAAATAGCTGGCCTTAAATTTCAGACCATCACGATTGGTAAACAGCTCCTCGAAACGAAGCCCGAAACCATATTCCAGAGTTTGATTACTTTCAGGGCGTAGATTTGGGGAGGGTACCCAGTAGTTTTTAACAAAATGTTTCGAATCGTTATACATTTCGCCCATGCTTGGCGCACGGAATGCCTGAGAATAGGAAGCAAACATCATCAGCCAATCGGCTGGAGTAATGCTAATGGCACCTTTTGATGACCATTTGTCAGCACTGATATCGTCATATTTGTTATTTGAAGACTTATAACTGTCATAACGGGTACCCGCAATAAACGAAACAGGCAACTCCCGTAAAGTCATTTCGTCCTGAACCCAGCCGGATGCAAAACGAATATCGGCATTGGGAAAACCTACAACAATATCACTGCTTGGCTTTTGTCTTTGCTTATAGATTTCGCCACCGTAGGTAAATTGATGCGCTGCAAAAGCAGTGTTTGGCAAATGGGAGCGGTTTTCAAGTTTTATGCCATAAGTTGCTTGTTTGCGGCCTTCAAAACTTTTGTCTTTATTTTTGCTATTAATATTTACATCGGAATAATAAATATCCGCTCTGGCGTTTAACCAGTTGTAATCTGATGGATTCAGTTGATAAGCCAGATGTGCATCCCGTTGTGCTGTGGTGCGGTCTACCTTTTGGTTTCTACTATTATCGTTAGGTTCTTGTGGATTTTTGGGTTCATGTGCTTCATTGCGGTAATAACGTAAGTCACCGCTGAGCGTCTGGCTGTCAGTTATTTTCCAGGAGCCTTTTGCCAGGATATTTCCAATGGTTTCATCATTACGACCTTGCGTACCATCTCCATAGCGGATATTACCTACATCGCGGGTACCAAATGCCAATAATCCATCAAGTTGTTCTGTTTTACCGAATGCGGTACCACCAAATCCCAGGCTGTGATCCCCTGTACCTGCGCGGTTAAAAACGCGAAAACCTGTGTTTTTACCTTCTTCCAATAAATCAGCAGCATCTACTGTTTGGTAGGCAATAACACCACCGAGAGCACCACTACCATATAATAGCGCCGATGGACCCCGAACGATTTCAACTTGCTTAATCAGTGCAGGATCAAGGAATACGCCATTAAGATGCCCGGTATCGGTTCCTTGCCGAATGCCGTCCACAAGGGTGAGAACACCTTTCTGAGAGTAACCTCTCATATTGATATCTTGTCCATTGGCGCGCCCAGAGCCAGCAATTTCAATTCCCGGAATTTTGTTCAGTAAATCATTTGCATTACCTGCAACTTTGCTACTGGCTGAATTACCATCAATGACCGTAACCATCATCGGAGTCTCAAAACTGTCTCGCTGATTACCCGTGGCGTAAACAGTTAAAGTATCTTTGGATGATTTGTCTTTTTCAGAAACTACGGTCGCTGCATTTGCTGAAGATAAACTTGCAAAGATAGCTACAGTTAATGCAGACAATCTTAGACTGGGCGATTTAATTAGGGTCATGCAGGTTAATCTCCGTGCTTAAATAGTGTCTTATAAATTAAAACGAAAGAGCAACACCTTGCTGATATTCAAAAGGTGAGCTTGCCAAAAATTTTGCTATGTCAGAATAAATTTGCTGCATTTTGTCGAATTTGTTGAGGTAATCTGCTTTTTTTGCCAATTTTCATGGCATACAATTTTGTTGATGGTGGTTGGTCATCAATACAATTGCGCTTTACAGAATCGTTGGATAGATCAGGAAGAATCTGCTGTTGCAGGAGGTTAGTGTAGCAATGCTGACGATACGCTAATTTTTCCATAACCAAACTTGAACAATAATTATTCTAATATTGAGAATAATTATCGTTTCAATGGAGGTTAACTTCAAGTTATTTTTTTTATACCTATGTTAAATGAACAATGGATTGATTTTTATGATTTTTATGGATTTATCTGACTCCGGCAGTAACAAACAGGAGCCAGAATAGGGAAAGGATTCAGGAACAATTTTCAACGGCATTGGCAAGGATACTGATAAATTGTTCGGTATCCTGCCAGCCAAGGCATGGATCGGTAATGGATTGTCCGTAGGTCAAAGGTTTTCCCTGCACCACTTTTTGAGTACCTTCCACCAAAAAGCTTTCAGCCATAATGCCGGCAATGGCAGTTGAACCAGCTTGAATCTGTTCCCCAAGATTTTTTGCGACATCTAATTGACGACGATGTATTTTCTGACAATTAGCGTGGCTGCAATCCACAATCAAGCGTTCGGGTAAATTAAACTCACGTAATTTATGGCAGGTTGCTGCAATCTCTTCCGCTCCGTAATTCGGTTTTTTTCCGCCACGCATAATAATGTGCCCATAGGGATTTCCACTGGTTTGATAAATGGTCATTTGACCATTTTTGTCAGGAGACAGGAACGTATGTCTGGCCCGTGCTGCACGAATGGCATCAATGGCAATCAGTGTATTGCCATCTGTCCCATTTTTAAAACCAACTGGACATGACAGGGCAGAAGCCATTTCTCTGTGGATTTGGCTTTCTGTGGTTCTGGCGCCAATAGCTCCCCAACTAATTAAATCGGAGATGTATTGACCCGTCACCATGTCCAAAAATTCTGTGGCGGTGGGAACACCTAATTCATTGATATCAATTAATAGCTTACGGGCAAGTGATATCCCTTTATTGACCTGACAGGAACCATCTAGCATCGGATCTGAAATTAAACCTTTCCAACCCACGACTGTTCTCGGTTTTTCGAAATAGGTTCGCATTACAATTTCCAGGCTGTGCTGGTATTTTTCACGTAATGTGCGTAAGCGGGAGGCATAATCAAGGGCTGCATCAACATCATGGATGGAGCAGGGACCAATGATGACCAATAAACGTTGATCATTGCCTGTCAGAATGGACTCGATACGTTTTCGTGACAATGTCACATTTTGCAACGTCTTTTCTGATATAGGGTATCGTTCGGCAAGCGCTTTAGGTGTGATAAGGCTGTCAATACGGTGGGTTCTTAACTCATCTGTTTTGTACATATACTTTCTCGGATTTTCCTTCATATTGAGACAGTGTCTGGAATGATAGAAATCACAATAACTCAACTTTCAGCAAATTCAACAGACAATAATGCTATTTGAGAGAGAAAGTGCCGTGAATAAATATTGTGAAACACGCGGGTATCAGAATCAGAACATACGGCGTTTTAGTCCCATATTATCAATAATCTTGGTTGAAATTTCTTCGATGGAATAATTGGTGGTATTCAAATAATTAATCTTGTTTTTACGAAATAGTGCTTCAACTTCAGCAATTTCTACGCGGCATTGACGTAATGAAGCATAACGGCTATTTTCTCTTCGTTCTTCTCGAATGGCTGCAAGCCTTTCTGGGCTGATAGTCAGGCCGAACAATTTATGCTGAAAGGGTTTTAAATCAGGGGGTAACTGTAAGTTATCCATATCATCAGCAGTGAAAGGATAGTTTGCGGCCTGAATACCAAATTGCATGGCAAGATAGAGGCTGGTCGGTGTTTTCCCACAACGGGATACTCCGAGAATGATCACTTGGGCTTGATCAAGGTTGCGTAATGAAACGCCATCATCATGAGCAAGCGCATAATCAACAGCGGCAATACGAGCATCATATTGACTCAGATTTTTTTTGGATAACCCATGGGTTCGATGTAATTCTGGTTTTGGAGCCATACCTATTTCTTGTTGTAATGGCGCAACCAGTGTCTGGACAATATCCTGACAAAACCCATCGCTGCGGGTAATAATGCTTTTTACTTCATCTGAAATGATGGAATAAAAGACCAATGGCCTGATTTGAGTTTGCTGATATATCGCATTTATTTGATCTTTGACTTCTTCAGCCCGAGTTTTGCTAGTCACGAACGGTAGGGTATAGGAGGTAATAGCAATTGGAAATTGAGATAAGACGGCATGACCTAATACTTCCGCGGTAATTGCAGTCCCATCGGAAATAAAAAATACGCTGCGTTCCGATTTTTCATTTTCTGCTGTTTGGGGGAGATAATTTTCTATCATTGTTGCTTTCTTTTATAGTTAGATTGCTATTGTTAGTTATCAAACTTTATAAAGTTGTTTGGCTGAATCGTTTTTATCAAGGATTATCAATACAACCATACTTTTCGATTATACCTGTAAAAAAATAATATTGTTGGGTTGATCGATTCACCTTTCCATATATAGCAAAACAATGTGCTAGGCTATTTCCTGCTGTGAAGAGCAGCCTTAATTTTTCCGATTTGTACTTCAAGAATGTAAAAAAGGATAGTTTCTAATGTCCAATAGTGGCCTCACCCCAAGCAATGTACTCTGGTATAACCAATTAGGTATGAATGACGTTAATCGGGTCGGTGGTAAAAACGCCTCTCTTGGCGAGATGATTACCAATCTGGCAGAACTTGGCGTATCTGTTCCTAATGGTTTTGCAACGACTGCACAGGCGTTTAATGATTTTCTGGAACAAAGTGGTGTGAACCAACGCATTTATCAATTGCTGGATGAAACCAATGTTGATGATGTCAATCAACTGGCCAAGGCTGGCGCACAGATTCGTCAATGGGTGATTGATACGCCATTTACGGCTCAACTTGAAAAAGATATCCGTGATGCTTATCTGCAATTGTCTGAAGGCGAACCTGATGCTTCTTTTGCTGTGCGTTCTTCCGCAACCGCTGAAGATATGCCGGATGCTTCTTTTGCTGGACAGCAAGAAACCTTCTTGAACGTGCAAGGCATTGATGCTGTGATGGTTGCCATCAAACATGTTTTTGCATCACTTTTCAATGATCGCGCTATCTCTTATCGCGTCCATCAGGGATATGATCACCGTGGTGTTGCGCTCTCTGCGGGCGTACAGCGGATGGTACGCTCTGATCTGGCATCATCTGGTGTGATGTTCACAATTGATACTGAATCAGGTTTTGATCAGGTTGTGTTCATTACATCAGCTTATGGTCTCGGTGAGATGGTTGTACAGGGTGCAGTGAATCCTGATGAGTTTTATGTCCATAAACCTACTTTGAAAAATAATCGTCCCGCAATAGTGCGCCGTAATCTTGGCTCTAAAAAAATTCGCATGGTTTATGCCGACAGTAAAGAGCACGGAAAACAGGTACGTACGGAAGATGTATCAGACGAGCTAAGCAATCGTTTCTCTTTATCTGATAGTGAAGTAGAAGCGTTGGCAAGACAGGCGCTATTGATTGAAAAACATTATGGACGCCCGATGGATATCGAATGGGCAAAAGATGGACACAATGGCAAGTTATATATTGTGCAGGCTCGTCCTGAAACTGTTCGTTCAAATCAACAGGTGATGGAACGTTACCAGCTCAATGAAAAGGGTAATGTGCTGGTGGAAGGCAGGGCTATTGGTCACCGTATTGGTGTCGGCACTGTCAAGGTTATTCATAATCTTGGTGAAATGGATCGTATTCAAGTAGGGGATGTGCTGGTAACTGACATGACCGATCCAGATTGGGAACCCATTATGAAAAAAGCGGCGGCCATTGTCACCAATCGTGGCGGGCGTACTTGCCATGCTGCCATTATTGCCCGTGAGTTGGGGATCCCCGCCGTTGTTGGTTGCGGAGATGCGACCGAACGTCTGAAAGAGGGCCAGAAAGTAACGGTTTCTTGTTCGGAAGGTGATACTGGTTTTGTTTATCAGAATAAATTGGATTTCAGCGTTCAGAGTTCTCAGGTTGATGAACTGCCGGAATTAGATGTTAAGATCATGATGAATGTCGGCAACCCTGATCGTGCATTTGATTTCGCTTGTTTGCCGAATGAAGGGGTTGGTCTGGCGCGTTTGGAATTTATCATTAACCGGATGATTGGCGTGCATCCTCGCGCGTTACTTGAATTCTCCCGACAGTCACCTGAATTGCAAGAGCAGATTAAATCGTTAATGCAGGGATATGATGACCCAGTTGAATTTTATGTAGGGCGATTAACTGAAGGCATTGCAACATTAGCAGCAGCATTTTGGCCGAAACGTGTAATTGTTCGTTTGTCAGATTTCAAATCCAATGAATACGCGAACTTGGTCGGTGGAGATATGTACGAGCCGCACGAAGAAAATCCGATGTTGGGTTTCCGTGGAGCAGGCCGTTATATTTCTGACAGCTTCCGCCAATGCTTTGCTCTGGAATGTGAAGCGGTCAAGCGAGTGCGCAATGTTATGGGGCTAACTAACGTTGAAGTTATGATCCCATTTGTACGTACAGTGACTCAAGCTGAGGCTGTGGTAGCTGAATTGGCATCTCAAGGCTTGAAGCGTGGGGAAAATGGTTTGAAAGTCATTATGATGTGTGAAATTCCATCAAATGCGTTATTGGCAGACCAATTTCTTGAGCATTTTGACGGTTTTTCAATTGGTTCAAATGACATGACTCAGTTGGCCTTGGGATTAGATCGCGATTCTGGTGTAGTATCTGAATTATTCGATGAACGTAATGATGCCGTAAAACAATTGCTTTCCATGGCAATTCAAGCGGCGAAGCGTCAAGGAAAATATGTTGGTATATGTGGACAAGGCCCTTCGGATCATGAAGATTTTGCAGCATGGTTAATGAAAGAGGGAATTGACAGTTTATCGCTTAATCCGGATACGGTAGTGAAAACTTGGATTTCTTTGGCTAAAAGTAACTAGTTGAATATAATTCAGGCCTGAATTTAAAAGCCTGTCAGAATATTCGCAGGCTTTTATATTCTATGTAACATGATCTTTTTTAGTGATGATGATTAATTAATAGAAGAAAAACTGAAAAAATGCCAAAAAAAAAAGCCTATCATGGGCTGACAGGCAAAGACTACACACAGCAATATATATTACTTCGTTCATCCCAGCCTATGGCGTTTATAGGCTGGGGTAGCAATTCACTGGGAAACATTTGTTTCGATGTAAAGAATACTAATTTAATAAATGAGTTTATTCATTAAGAATCCTCTTAATAAATAGAACCTAGAAAAGAAACTTTGAAAAAATAACTTTTTTGTAACAATTTTCCGGTGATTTTTATTTCTTTTGAAAAATGAATTTATTTTTTAGATAGGACTTGGGAGACATATTCATCGCAATGATAATTGCGTGAGAAAATAATATTCTCACGCAGTTATTTGATTATTTAACGTGCTTCTTGCTGAAATGTTTTTCTGCATCGGCCATATTACTTTCAGGCTTAGGGACTTCATTCATCCATGCCAACAGGAGGCTGTAAGAAATAGCCAGCACAACAGGGCCAATAAATAACCCGATTACACCCAAAGAAAGTATACCGCCTATTACACCAGTAAGAATTAAAACCATCGGTAAGTCAGCACCAAGGCGAATAAGGAAGGGGCGAAGCACACCATCCATTGTCGTCAGAACCAGGCTCCAGACAACCAAAATGGTTCCCCATGTTGTTTCTCCTGTCCAATAAAGCCATGCGATAGATGGAATAAGGACGAGTAAAGGCCCTAGCTGGGCAACACAACATACAAACATCAGCACTGTTAATATCATTGGATAGGGAATGCCGGCAATGGCTAGCCCAATTCCACCCGCGATGGCTTGAACCAAGGCTGTGACAACCACACCAAGAGCAACGGCGCGAATGGATTGTGCTGCCAGTAATACTACTGCATCACCACGTTTATCTGCCAGCCGGATAGCGAAATGGCGAATACTGAGCATAACCTGTTCACCTTTCCAATACAGTAATACGCTGAACATTACCATCAGTGCCAGATGGAAAAGGAAGCGGCCTGCATTAGCGGCTTGAGTAAAAAACCATGTTGCGGCTTTACCGATATAAGGCGGAATTTTGTTGAGAAGCAGGTTACTGCCATCAGCAATGAGAGCTTGCCATTTAAGATATAAATCATCGCCAACCACAGGTATTCGGCTGAGCCACTCCAATTGTGGCAGATGAAAAGCAGAGGGGGATTTTGCCCATGCAATCAATGGAGCACTGTTTTCCACCAAGCTGCTGACCAGTAATGCGATCGGAATAACGAACAATAAGACTAATAGTAACGTCATTATGGAAACGGCGATCCAGCGCTTTCCCCATAATCGTTGTTGCAGTTTTTCCAACAAGGGCCAAGTTGCGATAACGACCATTCCCGACCAAATGAATCCTAAAATGAAAGGGCTTAAGACCCAAAAACTGGTTGTAATGAGCAATAAAATGAAAAATAGAGCGAATAACAGTTTGGGCAGATCTTGGTATGATTGCGATTTTTCCATGAAATAATTTCTCTTGGCAATTGAAAATACTGTTGGCAGTAACAATGGTAATTAAATATAACGTTATTTCACTGGTTGCTCAAAATAGATAAATATTGTGATATGGTTAAAAGCCTGCCTCTCAGGCAAGTGTCTGAGTTACGCTACCCTGGATAGTATATAAATAGAACGCAATGTTGATACTAAATGCTAATGAGAAAAGGGGCAACTAGCCAATGATCCCACGTATATCACAAGCCCCCCATGTCAGTGATCTGGCACAGGACTATTTGACTGCATTGAAAGAAGCTGGCTTTACTGGAGACACAACCAGTAGTTATGCCGATAGACTGACTATGGCGACAGATAACAGTATTTACCAATTGTTGCCGCAAGCTGTTGTATTCCCGCGCTCCAGTGCCGATGTTGTATTATTGACAAGGATAGCAGGTGAGGAACGCTTTCAAACTCTGACATTTACCCCACGAGGTGGGGGAACTGGAACGAATGGGCAATCACTTAACAATGGTATTGTGGTGGATATGTCCCGGTACATGAACCGTATTCTGGAAATTAATCCAGAACAGGGATGGGTTAAAGTCGAAGCCGGTGTTATCAAAGATCAACTCAATCAATATCTGAAACCATTTGGTTACTTTTTTTCTCCTGAACTCTCAACCAGCAATCGCGCCACTTTGGGCGGCATGATCAATACAGATGCTTCCGGCCAAGGATCGTTGGTTTATGGTAAAACTTCTGATCATGTGTTGGGTGTGCGTGCTGTTTTATTGGGAGGGGAAATGTTTGATACCCGATCTATGAATACGGCATTGGCGGAATCGATTGCTCAGGAAGAGACGCGCATCGGGGGTATTTATAAAACGGTCTTGGAGCGTTGTCGTGAGCAAAGGAAGTTGATTCTTGAGAAGTTTCCTAAGCTCAATCGGTTCCTGACAGGATACGATTTACGCCATGTGTTCAGCGATGATATGCAGACGTTTGACCTTACCCGTATTTTAACCGGCTCTGAAGGCACACTGGCCTTTATTACAGAGGCCACGTTGGATATTACTCCTCTGCCAAAAGTCAGGCGGTTGGTGAATGTTAAATATGACTCTTTCGATTCTGCCCTGCGTAATGCCCCTTTTATGGTAGAAGCGCAAGCACTTTCAGTCGAAACTGTGGACTCTAAAGTGCTCAATCTGGCGCGTGAAGATATCATCTGGCATTCAGTGAAAGAATTAATCGCTGATGTGCCTGATAAGGATATGCAAGGGCTGAATATTGTTGAATTCAGTGGTAATGATGAACCGCAAATTAATCAATTGGTTCATGATCTTTGCGTGCGCCTTGATGAATTAATGGCAAAAAATCAAGCGGGCATCATTGGTTATCAAACGTGCCATGACTTAATGGATATTGAACGCATTTATGCTATGCGGAAAAAATCCGTTGGATTACTTGGTAACAGTAAAGGCGCTGCCAAGCCAATTCCATTTGTCGAAGATACTTGCGTTCCACCGCAACACCTCGCTGATTATATTGCCGAGTTTCGTCAGTTGCTGGATAGTCACAAACTGAATTATGGCATGTTTGGACATGTAGATGCAGGTGTTTTACATGTGCGCCCTGCGCTGGATATGTGTGATCCTCAACAAGAAGTTTTGATGAAGCAGATTTCTGATGAAATTGTTCATTTGACAGCAAAATATGGTGGTTTGTTATGGGGTGAGCATGGTAAAGGATTCCGTGCGGAATACAGTCCGGCTTTTTTTGGCGAAACTTTGTATGATGAATTGCGTCGTATTAAAGCGGCATTTGATCCATTTAATCGCCTGAATCCGGGGAAAATTTGCCCACCAATTGGCATTGATTCCCCAATGATGAAAGTTGATGCAGCCAAGCGAGGAACCTATGATCGTACCATTCCTGTCAATGTGAGAACGGCATTTCGTGGAGCGATGGAATGTAATGGCAATGGCTTGTGCTTCAATTTTGATGTCAAAAGCCCCATGTGCCCTTCAATGAAAATTAGCCAGCATCGCATACATTCTCCCAAAGGAAGGGCAACTCTTGTCAGGGAGTGGTTGCGGCTTTTGACGGAGCAGGGGGTTGAGCCTGATTTATTGGAGCAGGGATTTGATCAGACGCGCCCCAGTTTACGAGGATTGATTGAAAAAACGCGCCATAGCTGGAAAGCATGGCGAGGAGAGTATGATTTTTCACATGAAGTGAAAGAAGCAATGTCAGGTTGTTTAGCCTGTAAGGCTTGTTCAACACAATGCCCGATTAAGATTGATGTCCCTTCGTTCCGTTCGCGTTTTTTGGAACTTTATCACGGTCGTTACCTGCGTCCCCTGCGTGATCATATTGTTGCGAATGTTGAGCACAGTACGCCGTTGATGGCAAAAGTACCTCGGATGTTTAATTTTTTCCTGAAACAGCCGTGGGTACAGAAAATCAGCCAAAATACTATTGGTATGGTTGATCTGCCATTACTTTCCTATCCGACATTGCAACAACAGCTTGCAGGCCATTATGCTGCCAGAACGACGTTGGAACAATTAGAAACCCTATCGCCATCTGAACGTGCTCAGCATATGCTGATTGTTCAAGATCCTTTTACGAGTTATCACGATGCGAAAGTGGTGACTGATTTTGTGCAATTGGTGGAAAAATTGGGATATAAACCCGTATTGTTACCATTTTCACCGAACGGGAAGGCGCAACATGTCAAAGGGTTTTTGAGCCGATTTGCCAAAACGGCAGAAAAAACGGCTGATTTTCTTAATCGAGTGGCGCGTCTGAATATTCCCATGGTGGGAGTCGACCCTGCTTTAGTATTGTGTTATCGGGATGAATATCAAGATATTCTTGGCGAGCGACGGGGTAATTTTCAGGTTCAATTAGTCCATGAGTGGCTAATCAATAACCTGCCGGAAAAAATGTCACCAGAGAAGTGTGATAGCTTAATATCCAGCCAGAATTGGTATTTACTGGGGCACTGTACAGAAGTGACGGCATTGCCGAATAGCGGTAAGCAATGGGGGGATATTTTCCGTCATTTTGGTCATCAATTAAATAATGTCAGTGTAGGATGCTGTGGTATGGCAGGTACATACGGACATGAAAAGAAAAATTTGGATAACTCGATTGGCATCTACAAGCTTTCATGGGCTCCGGCACTGAAAAATCTCTCTTTAGAGCACTGTCTGAGTACAGGATATTCATGCCGCAGTCAGGTGAAACGTCTGGAAGGAAAGCAACTTAAACATCCATTACAAGCCTTATTGGAGATAATAACGTGATTTGGAAACGTAATATAGATGTGAATATGCTGAATCAATTTATTGATGAGAGCATGGTAAGACATGTAGGAATCGAGTTTACCCAGATTGGCGATGATTTTATTGAAGGAATAATGCCTGTTGATCAACGGACTAAACAGCCGTTTGGTATTCTGCATGGCGGGGCCTCGGTGGTATTGGCTGAAACACTTGGTTCGTTCGCGGGGTATCTTTGCTCAGAAGGTGAACAGCAAGTGGTAGGGGTTGAGATCAATGCCAACCATCTTAAATCTGTTCGTGAAGGCGTAGTTAAAGGTGTTTGTAAACCTATCCATCTGGGGCGTTCACATCAAGTTTGGCAGATTGATATCTATAATGATAAACAACAATTGTGTTGTACATCCCGCCTGACAACAGCGGTTTTGTCTTAGCATTATTATTCCAACCGATGATTGCGTTTTTGTTCCTGTCAGTATTTGGCTGACGGGAACAACCTGATATATTTTTGCCGTGAATGGGATAGAATAGTCTTGCAAAGTAGTCTATTAATTAACCAATAACATTCAAGTATCAGTTCAGGAAGCATGTTATGAAACGATTTTTAACTTTGATCGGCATCTTCTTGGTTGCCATGTTATCGTTAGGGGGATTGGCTAATACCGCTTATGCTCTCGAATACCCATTGCCTCCTGCTAATAGTCGTTTGATTGGTAAAAACTCGACTTATGTTGTGCCCGATGATGGTCTTCCACTGGAATCCATTGCAACTAAATACGAAATCGGCTTATTGGCAATGTTGGAAGCTAACCCTGGAGTTGATCCGTATTTACCGAAAGCCGGTACGGAACTCATTATTCCATCGCAGATGCTGCTTCCAGATACACCCCGTCAGGGGATTATCATCAACCTGGCTGAATTGAGGCTCTATTATTTCCCCAATGGGGCAAACCATGTCATCGTATATCCTATCGGTATAGGTCAACTTGGACGTAATACACCAACTATGACGACATCAGTTAGCCAATTGATCAAACATCCAACATGGACACCAACTGCTAATATCCGCAAGGATTATGCAAGTCGGGGAATCATTTTACCCACTGTGATACCTGCGGGCCCGGATAATCCAATGGGTGATTTTGCTTTACGTTTAGCGGCTGGACGTGGTGAATATCTAATCCACGGCACAAATGCGAATTTTGGTATTGGCATGCGTGTCAGTTCGGGATGTATTCGCTTAAGGCCCGACGATATTGAACATTTGTTCCGCATAATTCCACGGGGAACGCGTGTTCAGATCATTAATGAACCTATTAAGTACGCTGTAGAGCCGAACGGTAAGCGCTATGTGGAAGTTCATCAGCCCCTTTCTAAACAAGAGACAGATGATCCACAGATATTGCCAATCCCGCGTTCTGAAGGATTAATGAAATTCATTGCTGATAGTAAAACAAACGAACTTCTTGTTGATCAAGCTATAATCCGCCGTTCAGGAATGCCGGTAGAGGTAAATATAGGGCAGGTTTCAAATAGTCAAAAAGAACCGGGAATTTTAGGGCCGACTGAAAATGGTGAAGCAACTATTTCTGAAACTAAACCCGCTAAAATCCCTCGATTACGTCAGCCAGGACCAATTTATCAACCTGAAACCTGAATCTTTAATGATATAGGGAGAAAGGGAGTTATTTTCGTTTAATAAATGGGAACTGGAAAAGAGAAATGGCGTACACTGTAGTACGCCATTTTTGTTATTTGCTACAAGCTTATTTCTTGTATGAACGAACTTGGTTATTAAGGCGTTGATTCGCTCGAGCTGCTTCGTCTTTGGCTGATTGTACATCAGAACGAATAGAACTAAGGTCATTGCTCAGCTGGTCAACTTTAGAACCGAGAGTTTGAACCTGCGAAGCAAGTTGCTCGACTTTAGTCGCGCTTGAACAACCTGCTAACAGAGTAGAAGCCAGAATTACTGCACCAAGTACAACTTTAGTACGATTCATTACAATACCCTCTAGATTAAGTTAATCTCCAAGTAGCCATCTAAGTATTACACAAACTATTTTAGAAAGAGAATAAATTTTTTCTACGAAAAAAAATTCTACTGTTCTTTATCTCAAAATAAGCCAATAATTTTTGGACATCGACAATAAAATAGTAGTCGAGTGGATGATTTAACCAGAATCGTCTTAATTGTTACGTGATGTGCATACCATTTTTACAGTTTTGACATAATAAATGAGAGCACAAATTGTCTATTTAGTTATTTTAATGGTCGAGAAGTCATTAAACCAAATATCAATAAAGCAATGCAACTTATTGTTATGTGGTGAGTATTGGTCTTAAACGCCAATGAGTAAAAACAGTAAAGTATTTCTGTATTGAACATCACTATAGAAGGCTACGAATAAATTATGGTTCTGGTATTAGCCTGTGTTTCCTAACATTATGGTTTATTTCAATTTTGGAAATATGTTCAATGTAACTGTATAGAAATTGTAAAGTTCATTAAGATAATGGTACGTCATGGAAATATAAAAAGCCCAATTCAGTTTAATACCAATATGGGCTTTAATTATGATTGACTATGCTGCCTGAGGTTAGGCAGCACAATGTTCATGATTAAAAAGTACAGCTTTAAAGCACATGAACAGAAGACGTGTTTGTTGTGCCACTTGGTACCAATGCGCCAGATACCATGACAACGATATCGCCTTTATTTGCCATACCACTCGCCAAAGCAGCTTCTTTACCAATGCGGTAAAAATCATCAGTAGAAGCGATTTCTTTTACAATCTGAGTGGAAACACCTTTGACCAATAGTAATTGGCGCGCAGTGATTTCATTGGTGGTCAAAGCAAGAATTTGTGCGTTAGGGAAATATTTGCGAATAGATCTTGCAGATTTACCGCCATAGGTTGCTACAACGATTAACGGTGCTTCCAGTTTTTCTGCAATTTCAACAGCGCCACGGCTGACTGCCTCAGTAACGCGCAGTTTCTGAATCTTGGTATTTTCAATGCGGCTGTTCATGACGCGGTCTGTACGTTCACAGATAGTTGCCATGATGGAAACCGCCTCAACAGGATATTTTCCTTTAGCGCTTTCACCGGAAAGCATGACTGCATCAGTGCCATCTAAAATAGCGTTGGCAACGTCGCCTGCTTCAGCACGGGTAGGGCGTGGGTTTTTGATCATGGAATCCAGCATTTGAGTTGCGGTGATAACAACTTTACGAGCTGCATTACATTTTTCGATCATCATCTTCTGAGCGAAGATAACTTCTTCAACTGGGATTTCAACGCCTAAATCACCGCGAGCAACCATGATACCGTCTGAGGCTTCAAGAATTTCATCGAAGTTATTCAAGCCTTCCTGGTTTTCAATTTTAGAAATAATTTGGATATGTTCGCCAGCGTGGGCTTTCAGGTGCTCACGAATTTCCAGAACATCGGAGCGCTTACGGATGAAAGATGCAGCGATGAAATCTACACCTTGCTCACAACCGAATACCAGATCTTGTTTGTCTTTCTCTGCCAATGCAGGCAGGTTGATGGAAACATTCGGCAGGTTAACGCCTTTATTTTCGCCCAGGTCACCATTGTTCAATACTTCACAGATAACTTCAGTTTCAGTGACATTTTTGACTGTCATGGCGATCAAACCATCATCAACCAATATGGTATTACCTGATACCAAATCTGCCGGCAGCCCTGCATAAGTCACTGCAACGCGATCTTGATTGCCAATGGTGGATTTATCTGTCGTAAAGGTAAAAATCTGGCCTGCGGTAAGAGAGACATCTTTGCCTCCTTCCAGCTTCATGGTGCGTATTTCAGGGCCTTTGGTATCCAGTAGGATTGCTGCTTTTTTGCCAGTTTTCGCTGCGACCGCGCGAATATTTTTAATGCGTTGACCATGCTCTTCGTAATCACCGTGAGAAAAATTCAAACGCATTACATTCATGCCGGCATTGAGCAGTTCGGTCAATTTTTCTTCGGATTCTGTTTTTGGCCCGATAGTACAAACAATTTTGGTTTTTTTCATGACAATCTATCTACTGGTTTTAATGGATTAAAAGAGTGAATCGCCAACCATTGACATTTATGCCAACATCATCTGGAGTTGTAAGTTGCGCAACATAATGGAAAACGGATAGCAGAAAGCGTCAAATGGTTTTTTAGCATGAAGTCAAGCACGTGCAGACATGCGGACTTGGTTAGATTAATCATCTGTAATTTTTTCTGAATTCGGTAAATTAATTAGCTGAAACCATTCAACTCATGACAGGAGCGTATTATAGAGACTAATTTCTGTGAAATGAATCAAAAAAACGGTTCTTGAAAAGATTTATATACAGAAAAGCAGAAATATCCTGGTTCATGTTAAAAAAATCAGTGAGTTGTTGCGCAAACAGGGTGTAGTTGAATTTTTGGTGTTCAGAATAGGTTGGGGAACAATTGGTACATTTTATGGAATAAAGGATGACAATAAGCGGATAGAAAAATGTGGAATTACTTTCGGGAGTAGTGAGATAAGATTTGGTGCGTCCGAGTGGACTCGAACCACCGACCCCCACCATGTCAAGGTGGTGCTCTAACCAACTGAGCTACGGACGCACATAGAACTGTTTGCTATGTCAACCTGATATTTGGTGCGTCCGAGTGGACTCGAACCACCGACCCCCACCATGTCAAGGTGGTGCTCTAACCAACTGAGCTACGGACGCAATCTAAATTACCGTGGCTGACAACGGGGACGAATATTAACGGGCACTGAGCTTTCTGGCAAGGGAAAAAATGCAAATTCTTGTTCAACTGCTCGTATTTACATCTTTTAGCATGAATTTACAGCTTTTCCCTTGGGTTATTAACTTAATGTGCTGAATTAACGAGAGGATCGTATCAAAACAGAGTGTTCAGGTTGTTTTTGTGTCCACAGAATTCGGTAACCCATCATAAACGCCGCTGCCGTCAAGCCGATAATGAAACCGATCCAGAAACCTTGTGGCCCCATCGGTTCAGTAACATAATCAGTCAACGCCAGAATATATCCGCTAGGTAACCCTAACAGCCAATATGCAATGAAAGTGATAAAGAAGATCGAACGTGTATCTTTATATCCACGCAATACGCCTGAGCCAATGACCTGAACGGCATCAGAAAGTTGATAAATGGCCGCAAACAGCATCAAGTGGGAGGCCAGGATGACAACTTCAGGATTGTCGTTATACATAAATGCAATTCGTTCGCGGAACAATACCGTGAACGTTGCCGTCATAACAGCAAGGATTAAGCCAACAACAAGACTGGTGTAAGCGGATATTTTCGCACCTTCAGTTGATTTCTGACCAAGGTTATGACCAACCCGAATAGTCGCAGCGATCCCCAATGACAGCGGGAACATAAACATCATGGAGCTGAAATTGAGCGATATCTGGTGCCCGGCAACCGCGACAACGCCAAGCGGAGAAACCAGCAATGAAACAACTGCAAAAAGTGTTACCTCAAAGAACATGGCCAGTGCGATAGGCAAGCCGAGCAGTGCAATTCGTTTTTGGGTATGCCATTTAGGGCCTGAAAAATGACTAAATGTTTGAATATCTTTTTGAGCAGGAGAATGCCTTACATATACAAGCAACAGAAGGAACATAACCCAGTAGACCGTTGCTGTTGCAACACCACAACCAACACCGCCCAATTCAGGTGCACCAAATTTGCCGTAAATGAAAATATAATTGACGGGGATATTAACCAGTAAGCCGGCAATACCGATTATCATTGCAGGCTTGGTTTTCGACAACCCCTCACATTGGCCGCGTAATACCTGATAAAACAAGTAACCTGGCGCACCCCACATAATGGCATGGATAAAATCTGTGGCTTTTTGCGCCAATACAGGATCGACGTTATGTTGTGCTTCTATAATAAAGCGGCTGTTATACAATACCGCGATAATTAAGATAGAAAGGAAAGTTGCAAGCCAGAATCCTTGTTGAATCTGAGAAGCAACATTTTTTCTGTGACCAGAGCCATTCATGTGTGCCACGATTGGTGTTAGTGCAAGCAATAGACCTTGACCAAACAGGATAGTTGGCAACCAAATTGATGTACCAACGGCAACTGCTGACATCTCAATAGCCCCAGCTTTACCTGCCATGACTGTATCGACAAAACCCATTGCAGTTTGTGAAAATTGGGCGATGATTATGGGAATTCCCAGAGCGAGCAAACTACGCGCTTCATTTAAATACTTCTGCACGTACTACACCTTTTTTGATTTAAAATTAAGTAGAAAAACAAAGAATATTTCTGCGAGCAAACGATGTTAGTGGAAAATGTATCGCTTATAAGCTTCCCTATTGTATAGGACTCATTTTATTAAGCCAATCATTGCACGATGTTTGTACTCAATAAACTATATTCAATTAAAACGACACGCAACCAAACTAGTGTTTAAAAGTGGTGAGTGGGTTAAACTAACTTTTGCAATGTAAAATGATTAAAGAGGTTCCCATGTTTACAGGTATCGTTCAGGGAAAAGCGCCGCTAGTTGCTATTGATGAAAAAATGCACTTTCGTACCCATGTTGTTAAATTTCCGGCTGAATTATTACCCGGAATTGAAACGGGCGCTTCTGTTTCCCATAACGGCTGTTGTTTAACTGTAACCAAGATCGATGGTGATTTAATTAGCTTTGATTTAATGAAAGAAACCCTGCGTTTGACCAACCTTGGTGAACTTAACGTTGGTGATTTAGTCAATCTGGAGAGGGCGGCTAAATTTGGCGATGAAATTGGCGGGCATTTGATGTCTGGTCATGTTATTACGACAGCAGAAATTGCCAAGATCTTCACTTCAGAAAATAATCATGAAATTTGGTTTCGGATCCACGATAAGCAATTAATGAAATATATCCTGCATAAAGGTTTTATCGGCATCGATGGGATTAGTCTGACAATAGGGGACGTTGTGAATAACCGTTTCTGTGTCCACTTGATCCCAGAAACTTTGGCGCGTACGACACTCGGTAAAAAACGCCTTGGTCAAAAGGTCAACATTGAGATTGATCCACAAACTCAAGCGATTGTGGATACCGTAGAACGGGTGATGGCACAGAAAGAACAGGAAAGATTGTTGTCACAAACTGAAGAACAATAAATATTATCAAGTTGTGGTAAATGTTTTTGTGGCGAAGCCCTGAATTGAACATGAAAGCTACAGAAATTACATTTCTGTAGCTTCTCGAACTCGAGCGATGAAGCAAATTTCTATCTGGGCACTCTCAAACCTTTTTCAATACCTTGCGGGCTAAATACGATTTGCCAGAGTTGAATATCCCTCGCACGAAATGCACCTGCACAGGCATTCAAGTAATAGCTGAACATCCGTTTGAAACGCGGACTGTAGTTATGTTCTATTTCGTGCCAGCTTGCAGTAAAGCGCTTATACCATTCCATAAGCGTCAGGTCATAATCTGCGCCAAAATTGTGCCAATCTTCCATAACAAATTTTCCATTAGTCGCTTTGGCTATTTTTGAAATCGATGGTAAGCAACCGTTGGGAAAGATATATTTGGTGATCCAGGCATCAGTGCCAGATTTATTGATATTAGAACCAATGGAATGGAGAAGAAACAGACCATCGGGTCTCAGGTTCTGTTTCACTATCTGGAAATAATTGTCATAATTTTTGGGGCCAACGTGCTCAAACATGCCAACGGAAACAATGCGATCAAACTGAAGGTTAAGGTTACGATAATCTTCAAGGATAATTTTGACATCTAGATCCTTGCAGCGCTCTTGAGCATATTTTTGTTGCTCGGCTGAAATTGTTACCCCAGTAACAGATACCCCATAATTTTCTGCGGCATAGGCGGCCAAACCACCCCATCCACAACCGATATCTAATAAAGTCATGCCTGGAGCTAGTTGTAGTTTTTCACAAATAAGACGGAGTTTATTGGATTGGGCTTCTTCCAGGGTATTGGCATCTTTCCAGTAACCACAGGAGTATTGCATATAAGGATCAAGAATTCGGGTAAACAAATCATTACCTAAATTATAGTGTTCTTTACCGACAATCCAGGCTCGTTTTGGAGATTGTAAATTAAATATACGAGAGATAATTATCTGCAAAATATCTTTAGTATTTTTGGGGATACGGCGATCCAAACCGGCCCGTAATATTTTATGAAAGAAAATATCAAGGCGATCACATTCCCACCAGCCATCCATATAACTTTCACCCAGTCCCAAAGAGCCTTCTTTCAATACTCGTTTATAAAAATCAGGATTTTTAATGCGTATATCGAAGGAGCGTTTGCCATTGATATCAATATCAGCTTCTTGAAGCAATTCATGGGCGATTCTATGCCAAGAATCCGTTATTGTTTTTTTATCTTCAACGAAAGATGAACTCATATACTCTCCAACATTTGTGTGATGGAATTTTGAGGTATCGTTTTGTAGCTGACTTTTATTATGTTAAAGCCATAATGGATTGTTAGAAATAATATAGATATTAAACTAAAATAAAAAATTGCCTATCTGCCTTGAAATTTAAGAAGGGCTTCAATGCCCTGCAAAACCTCAAATTCCGAGTTTTTAGAATAAAGAATAGGTATGAGTATATGAGTGAAATGGTATTTAAACAATCATCTAAAGGTCACATAATGCTGTAACCTTTAGATAATAATGTTCTTAATTATTATTTTTTTGAGAAATTGTTTAATTTATGTTTAGTGGTTTTCTTCCACATTTTTCTTTTGTAGCCAATAACCTATTGCCATTGGAACAACAGTAAGAGCCATAACTGTTGTTGTAGATAAGAGAGGATATTTCATAAATATAGAAACAAATGAACTCGCAACAAAACAAAGACCTAATTGAAGGGCATTTTGCAATGCAGCAGCTTTACCGCTGTTCTTAGGATAGACCGAAAGAGCTTTTGCCACGGCAATAGGGTAGGAGGCTCCATTCATTGCGGCCATAAAGCAAAAAGGGGCAAGAATGGCCATAAATGAAGGTTCACTTAATATGGAAATTAAATAAATAATGATCATGCTTACAGCATAACCCACCAATAGGAACGGGAATACTGTTTCGCTTTTCACTTTTTCCAGCAAGATACGGCAACCATAACCGCCAATCATAAATGCCAGAGTTTGGGGAATATAACTTAGGCCAATATTGGTAGGATCATAACCCATATTATTCAAAATGATGGGCGAGCCAGTCAGCCAGGCAAAAAAACCAGCACTGCAAGAAGCATAAATCAATACGTTTCCACTAAAAACAGGGGATTTCAGTAACGTAAGGAAAGAAACTGTCTTCTTATCCGTGGTTACTTCAATGTTATTGAGCTTATTGGTCAGGCAAAGTGTTGGCATTAATAGTAAGAGAGTTACTATCATTAAAACAAAGAAAATGATTCTCCAACCATCATGGATCAATAACCATGCGCCTAATAAAGGAGCGAGGGCGGGAGAAAGGGCAACCAGAGGCATGATCATAGCAAAAACGTGTTTGGCGTGCTCTGTATCATATCTATCGACGACCAGTGCTTGCCAGGAAACCGCAGCAGAACAGACGCCAACTGCTTGAATAAATCTCAGTACCAGCAATTGAGTGGCATCCGTTATCCAGAGCATACCTAAACAGCTAATGGAAAACAGAGATAGTCCGATAATAAGAACAGGTTTTCTGCCTAAGCGATCAGATAATTGTCCCCATAAAAGCTGTGCAAAGGCAAAGCCGGCAAGAAAAATGCTAAGACTCGCACTAATGGCGTTTTCTGATGTACCTAATTCTGCTTTCATTGCATCAAAAGCTGGCAAATACATATCGATAGCCAAATAGCCGAGCATACTCAGGCCGGCGAGATAAAACATGAATGAAATTGAGTTTTTATTTGTTGCCATAATATTAATAAACGGTGTTAATAAGTGATGTTAATAAATAGTGTTAATAACTTGACGTGGTAGTTGATAAGGAGATACCCGACTTATTTTATATGGCATGATTTTTACTTGTGAAACGGTAATATTTGCACCATGTTGTGAAAAAATTTGAAAGGAATATATATGTGGTCTGAATACTCTCTGGAAGTTATTGATGCTGTTGCCAGAACAGGAAGTTTTAGCGCTGCCGCATCAGAGCTTCATCGTGTACCTTCCGCTGTCAGCTATACGGTAAAACAACTTGAAGAATGGCTGGCAGTACCTTTATTTGAACGTCGTCATCGTGATGTGGATTTAACTGAGGCTGGAGTTATTTTTGTCAAGGAGGCTAGATCTGTTATCAAAAAAATGAATCACACCCGACACCAGTGCCAGCAAGTGGCTAATGGGTGGCGGGGACAATTCAGTATTGCGGTTGATCAAGTTGTAAAGCCAGAGCGGACACTTCAGTTGATTTTGGATTTTTACCGCCATTTTCCAGATATTGAATTGTTTATCTATCCTGAAGTTTTTAATGGGGTATGGGATGCTCTTGTCGATGAGAGAGTGGATGTTGCCATTGGTGCGACACGTGCCTCTCCTGTCGGTGAGCGATATAGCTTTAGGGATATGGGATTCATGCCCTGGTTGTGTGTCGCCAGCCCTGAACATGAACTGGCTGCAATATCGGGAAAACTGAACGATGATCAAATTCGGCTTTATTCCAGTTTGTGTCTTGAAGACACTTCGCGCAGCTTACCTAAACGCGATACATGGGCTCTGGATAACCAACGGCGATTGGTTGTGCCTGATTGGGATGCTGGATTGAGTTGCCTGATGGATGGGTTGTGTGTCGGGATGGTGCCCAAGCATCGCGCACTGCCGTTGATCCGTAAAGGAAAGTTAGTTGCACTGGAACTTGAACAACCACTGCCTGATAGCCCATGTTGCTTAACATGGTCAGAAGAATGTCATTCACCAGCATTAAGTTGGTTACTTAGTTATCTTGGAGATAGTGAAACACTTAATGCTGAGTGGTTGCAGGAAAATTAACTATTAACGGCGATAATCGATAAAAGGTCCATCCGCCACGGAGCGGCGCTCAACGAGACGCGGATGGACTTCAATAGTTTGTGCATCTTCACGCTTATTAACGATCCTATCTAATAGCATTGAGAAGGCCATTTGCCCCAGACGTTCTTTGGGCTGGTGGATGGTTGTTAATGCTGGTGTAAAATAGCGGGCATTACGAATATTGTCATAACCGATGATAGAAATGTCTTGCGGAACGCGTAATCCCAATTCATCGGCTGCACAAATTGCACCCATTGCCATAACATCGCCACCGCAAAAAACAGCAGTTGGGCGATGCTTTTGATTCAGGATCTTACACATGGCCTGATAACCGGATTCAGGCTCAAAATCACCTTGTACAATCCACTCGTCCCGAATAGTGATATTGGCTTCTTTCAGTGCCTTGAGAAAACCTTGATGACGTCCGCCTCCGGTATTTCTTGCCAATGGCCCCGGAATAGATGCAATATCACGATGGCCGCGTTCAATAAGGTAACGACCCGCCAAGTAACCACCATGAAAAGCGTTATCAATAATTGCATCAGTAAAATCCCCTCTGGATTCTCCCCAATCCATCACTACCATGGGAATATTACGATAGTCTTCTAACATACCTAAAAGTTGTTCAGGATATTCTGAACACATTACCAGCAAACCATCTACGCGTTTTTGCGCCAACATTGCGAGATAAGCTTTCTGCTTATCAAGATTGTTATGAGAATTACACAAAATCAGCGTGTAGCCTTTGCCATAGCAGCTATTTTCAACAGATTCTATGATTTCAGCAAAATAAGGGGCTTCACTTGATGTTGCCAACAATCCAATGGATTTAGTGTGATTAACTTTCAAGCTGCGAGCAACCGCGCTGGGAGAATAATTCAGCTCCTTAATCGCAGCCCAAACTGTAGCCTTTGTATCTTCGGCGACGAAGCGGGTTTTATTGATAACATGGGACACGGTTGTGGTCGAAACACCAGCGCGTTTGGCCACATCTTTAATCGTTGCCATGATAAAAAGGACTCCTGACCTTATGGTCTAAATTGATATACCCTTCATTTTTCAGGCTGCCACATAGTTGATTGCTCTAACTTGTGTCACTTTGCAACCTGAAATCTATTGGATGTAGATATTTGTTAAGCGTTTGCCAATATATTTATATATAGAGTGATGGTTGGCAATAATTTAGCAATGAACCTTGAATTTTGTCTGATCTAGCTCAAAAGTGAAAGTAATAATCGATGTTATAAAGAGTATGGCTCAAGGATTACAGTATAGTTTTTTAGATAATGCGATAAATAACCATCTAGAGCTTATGGTATTGAGATATCTTAATTTTCACATTGAGGATAGTCTATGGATACAGATCTGAAGTTGGGATTATTGGCTGCCAGCAGTGCATTAATCATGATTGTTTTTCTGGGAAGCCTTTGCCTTATCTGATCGAGTTCGAGAAAAAGAATTGAGTATAACATCACTTGTTCTAAGGGTAGGTGCACCTGTTCATAATGTGATGAATAGGTGCACTTGCCCTTGTTATTTCAAACAGGGACGAGAATTAACCTTATTAAGCCAGGTTTTCTTCAACAAATTTCCAGTTAACTAAAGCCCAGAAGTGCTCCAGGTATTGAGGGCGCGCATTGCGGTAATCGATGTAATATGCGTGTTCCCAAACGTCAACTGTCAGTACTGGCTTATCTTCGCCTGTCAGTGGAGTTGCTGCGTTAGAGGTATTAACGATAGCGAGGCTGCCGTCAGTCTTCTTGACCAGCCATGTCCAGCCAGAACCAAAGTTTTTTAGGGCGGCGTCAGTAAACTGCTGTTTGAACTCAGCAAAAGAGCCGAAAGCACTATTGATAGCATCTGCTACTTTTCCGGTTGGTTCGCCACCGCCATTTGGTGACAGGCTATGCCAGTAGAAAGTATGGTTCCAGACTTGCGCTGCGTTATTAAAAATGCCGCCTTCAGATGTTTTGATGATCTCTTCCAGTGATTTTCCGGCAAACTCGGTCTCTTTAATCAGATTATTCAAGTTTACAACATAGGCGTTGTGATGTTTGCCGTAATGATATTCTAGAGTTTCTGCAGAAATGTGTGGTTCCAGGGCATTTTTGGCATAAGGTAATGCTGGTAATTCAAAAGACATTGCATGCTCCTTTTTAATATCGGGATTTTAGCTCTGTAAACCATGACTTAGATACTGAATCATGGGCAGAGCAAATTTAAGCTTATTATCATGTTGCTGTTTTGATAATTATCTTAACAACTTTTTTGCTAAATAACAGAAGAAAAGATGCTACTTAGCTGCGAACTGGCGTAGAACTGAGCTATAACATGAACTTAATACGGCTAATTAGGATAAAATAACTGATGAATACTTGTTGTAAATCATGGCAAAAATTTGCCATGGAAAGTTCGCGGTAGAAAAATCAGAGTAGAAAGTGGTATTCTGAATCAAACTTTTCTGATGCTGATGAATAGCACTTGCAGTTTAAGGAAGCAAAAATGACGACTATGAATACGAACACAGTTACTAATACAACAACTGAAGAAACCATTGAAAAAATCAAACGCCAAATTAGTGAGAACCCAATCCTGCTGTACATGAAAGGTTCTCCTAAATTGCCGAGCTGTGGTTTCTCTGCACAGGCGGTTCAGGCATTATCTGCCTGCGGTGAGCGTTTTGCTTATGTGGATATTCTGCAAAACCCAGATATTCGTGCTGAATTGCCTAAATATGCGCATTGGCCAACGTTTCCCCAGTTGTGGATTGATGGTGAACTGGTTGGTGGCTGTGACATTCTTGTTGAGATGTACCAGCGCGGTGAATTACAGGCTTTAATCAAAGAAACTGCTGACAAATACCGTGAACAAGAATAAATAAGTGAGTAATTCATCGGAATGATGAATGATTCCTGTAGCCCCATTCCCATAATAGGAGTGGGGCTTAATGTATCAGAATTAATATATTAGAATTAATGTATTAGAATTAATGTATTAGGGCTCGTTGTCAGCAGTATCTGCGGAAGGTAATGGCCAGCCACCCAGTCGTTTCCAACGATTGACGAGTTCACAGAAAAGCAGGGCAGTTCGATCGGTATCATAAAGCGCGCTGTGTGCCTGATTACTGTCAAACGGTATTTCCGCAGTGATGCAAGCTTTGGCAAGGATCGTCTGACCAAGAACCAACCCACTGAGAGCCGCAGTATCAAATGTCGCGAATGGATGAAATGGATTCCGCTTTAACCCGGAACGCTCTGCGGCTGCCATAACAAAATTATGATCAAAACTGGCGTTATGGGCGACCATGATTGCACGGTTGCAATTAGTGTTTTTCATACCCTTGCGGATCATTTTGAAAATAGCATGCAATGCAGTGTATTCGCTGACTGCTCCTCTTAAGGGATTTGTGGGGTCAATGCCTGTGAATGCCAGAGCGGCAGGATCAAGGTTAGCACCTTCAAAAGGGTCAATATGGAAATGCAGTGCATCAGCGGGCATCAGCCAGCCTTCTTCATCCATTTTTAAAGTGATTGCAGCAATTTCAAGTAAAGCATCTGTACGCGCATTAAAACCACCGGTTTCGACATCAATGACAACAGGATAGTAGCCGCGAAAGCGCCCGCTTAGCGTGTTTTGATCGTTTTTATTAGGCATCTGATTTTTAGTTCTTAACTTCAGGATTCTGTTCTTAAATCTGGAATAGGACGTATTATGACAAAATTTGCTATGTCTTGCAGAAGTAATATTTATCCAATGGAAAGGATCTACTTAATAGATTTCAAAATGCAGAGCGGTTATGAAAGAAGGAATTACTGAGAGTATAGTGAACTATGTGGCTGGAGTGAGAGCAGCCAACAGGGCTGCAACTCAAAACTTACCGTGTTAATTAATTTCCTAATGCACTACTCGCGCTTGTGTTTTCAATAAGCTCGATCTTATAGCCATCGGGATCTTCAACAAAAGCAATAACAGTTGTTCCGCCTTTAACAGGCCCTGCTTCGCGGATGACATTCCCGCCAGCGAGTTTAATACGCTCACAGGTCGCCGCAACGTCATCAACACCTAACGCAATGTGCCCAAATGCAGTGCCCATTTCGTAGCTTTCAACTCCCCAATTATAGGTTAGCTCAATAACTGCGCCTTGGCTCTCGTCGGTATAACCAACAAATGCAAGGGAATATTTATACTCTGGATTTTCACTAGTGCGAAGTAAACGCATGCCCATTACTTGAGTATAGAAATCAATCGAGCGCTGCATGTCGCCAACACGGATCATAGTATGGAGTAAACGCATAATTACCTCTTGATATTTATGGTGTTAGGGTGCCATATCGACAGCACCCAGCGGCTATTAATAGTATCTTATTTAGGTATATGATGAGAAATATATCTGGCTTTATGGATCACCGAATTACATATTTAAAATTCACCTTTTCCCAGCGCACTTTTGCATTGCTTTGGCATGGTAGATAATATGATTCTCAATGAAGCTGGCAATAAAGTAGTAGCTGTGGTCATACCCTGCATGAAAGTTGATGGTCACTGGATAACTGATTTTATCGCAAACAGCCTGTAGTAATTCAGGACGTAACTGCTCCTCAAGGAAATCATCATTGAGCCCTTGATCAATCAAAATTGGGAGCTGTTTTTTTGCGTTCTTAATCAACTCCACAGAGTCATATTGTTTCCATTCAGACTTGTTTTCACCAAGATAGTTGGAAAATGCTTTTATACCCCATGGAATTTGACTGGGAGCAACAATGGGTGAAAATGCCGATACGCTGCAATAACGATCAGGGTTTTTCAGGGCAATCACCATTGCGCCGTGGCCTCCCATAGAATGACCGCAGATCGACCGTATGTCCGTTACCTCAAAGTTTGCTTCAATCAGTTCAGGCAATTCCGAAACCACATAATCGTACATACGATAATGTGAAGACCAGGGTTGTTTTAACGCATTGAGATAAAATCCAGCCCCTTTTCCAAGATCATAAGCAGGATCATCAGCGACATCGTCACCTCGTGGGCTGGTATCTGGAGCAACAATAACCATACCATGCTCAGCTGCGTAACGTTGAGCGCCCGCTTTTGTGACGAAGTTTTGTTCGGTGCAAGTCAATCCAGAAAGCCAGTACAGTACAGGTAATTTTCTTTCTCTAATCTGGGGAGGCAGGAAAACTGAAAAACGCATCTGGCAACCCAAAACCTTTGATTCGTGTTGATAGACATCCTGCCATCCACCAAAACAGGCGTGATGTTCGATTCTTTCCATTACCTTTCTCTCTAAGGCTGATTATTTTAAGGTTAATTGTTTTAAGGTTAATTGTCTTAAGGTTAATTATTGTGGTAATTTTCAGGTTTTCTCAGAAACCGTGTTAGCTGACAACACGGTTTGCTGCTTATGGTAACTATTTAAAATCAAAAAAATCAGTAGTGAATAACTGTGCGGATCGACTTACCTTCACGCATCAGGTCGAAAGCCTCGTTAATGTCTTCCAGAGGCATTGTGTGGGTAACGAAAGGTGCAAGCTCGATTTCACCTTTCATGGCGTCTTCTACCATTCCTGGCAATTGGCTGCGTCCTTTCACTCCACCGAAAGCAGTACCTTTCCATGTACGTCCCGTAACAAGCTGAAACGGACGAGTAGAAATTTCCTGCCCAGCGCCGGCTACTCCAATGATTACGGACTGTCCCCATCCACGGTGCGCACTTTCGAGTGCAGCACGCATTACGTTGACGTTACCAATACATTCGAAAGTATGATCAACACCCCATTTTGTCATGTCCAGAATGACTTGTTGAATGGGCTTGTCATAATCATTTGGGTTGAGGCATTCAGTGGCACCAAACTGTTTGGCCAGTTCGAATTTGGCCGGATTGGTGTCAATGGCAATAATGCGCCCGGCCTTTGCTTGACGAGCGCCTTGAATGACGGCAAGTCCAATTCCGCCAAGTCCGAAAACGGCGACAGAATCTCCGGGTTGCACTTTGGCTGTATTATGTACCGCACCAATTCCGGTAGTAACACCACAGCCTAACAGACAAACATGTTCATGATTTGCTGCTGGATTGATTTTTGTCAGTGAGACTTCAGCTACAACAGTATATTCACTGAATGTGGAACATCCCATGTAATGATAGATAGGTTGCCCATTGTAAGAAAAACGTGTGGTGCCATCCGGCATAAGACCTTTACCCTGAGTATCACGCACTGAGATACAAAGGTTAGTTTTACCTGACTGGCAGAATTCACATTTACCACACTCCGCTGTATATAATGGAATAACATGGTCACCCGGTTTTACACTGGTAACGCCTTCACCAACTTCTACGACGATACCCGCTCCTTCATGACCCAGAACAACAGGAAATATGCCTTCAGGATCACTGCCTGAGAGAGTAAAAGCGTCAGTATGGCAAACACCTGTGTGGCTGATTTTTATCATTACTTCACCCGCTTTCGGGGGAGCAACATCAATTTCGATAATTTCGAGTGGTTTGTTTGGTCCAAAGGCAACGGCAGCACGTGATTTCATATAACCCCTCTTTTTATTAACGGTATTTTTTCTGTTAACGACATTATAGGTAATTGCAATATTCTGAAAGATAAGAAGATATTTATCCTCTTTATCAGGAATGCAACTAAGAGTCTATCCCTGTAGTTTTTTGATACTGCTATTTATTCTTTTTCTTAGATAACAATTTATTTTGTAGTTGTATCACAAAATAAATAAAAGGTGATTAGATATAACTAAATTAATACATTAAATCAAATGAATACATGATGTTATTGGTATGCTTGATAATGATTATGTGACATTGAAATGATGCTGTTTTTTATCACAGGAAAGTTTTACGGGAAATAGAGGATAGGATTTTTTATCAAAATGATCATTAGAATTCAGCAAAAACATTTTTAGAGAAAATCACCGCCAAGGCTTTGGCGGTGATTAGATGTTGGCTGAACTTTATAGCAATTCAAAGGCTCGTTTAATAACAGCATCGGAATAAGGTTGCTGACCATTTTCCATCTGAATGATAGCCTTAACCAGTTTGCTCATTGTGTTGACATTTTCTACATCTATCACAACACTACTGGGCACACCGACCACTTTACATACATAGGCAATGTAAGCTTCGGTATTATTTTCATTCGGTGGTGCCCAGCGGGAAATAATCTGGCGAATAGTATTCAACCCATACTTGCGTTCGTAATTGCGCAGAATTTTCAGCATCGCCCGGATACCGTATTCAGGTGCCACAAACTGGCAAAATGATTTATCTGTCTGTATATCGCGTAAACCCTGCCATTTATCACCATGGCGAATATTACCTGGGTTATGGTTACGAATCCCTCTTGTCATTATTTATCTCCTAAGCGTTTGTTGATGGCCCGGTTCGCAACTTCTCGTATTTTTTCCACGCCAATAAAGCCGACGGCACCGCCGAGAGCGGGTGAAACACTGCTTGGAATACCAAATAGTTCTAATCCACTGGAAAATCCCCACGACAGCGCTCCGCATAGTAGCGGTTCGACCCAGCGATTTTTCCGCTCCACACCGTCATAAATCAGCCGGCCATAGCAAATCATGATGGCCAAAATAGAGCCTGATATCTGTGGCCATGCGTTCTTCAGACCGTTTAGTAAGTCGGCCCATAAATCAGGATGTTCTTTCATTCTTAGTCCTATAATTTAATGATGGAGGTCACAACAGCAGGCGCTTTTAATCAATTCAATCCAGGAAAAATAAGGTGCACTAATCCTCAATCGAGATTGGTTTTTAGTGCCTGCTTAATGACGCCCCGTACTCTTCCATAGTAATGTCAGTAAAGAAAATCCACATTGTTATGCTATTGTGCTCTGGCTCTTACTAAATCAACGCTATAATTGCGTGAGCGGTATGGGTGGGAGTTGGCTATTATTATAGAGCCAACTTTAATAAGCATCTAAGATACAAAGGAGGGTTATTTCATTGATATGGAGATATTCAATAAAGTAATTAAAAGATCAAAAAATTAAAATAAGAACGCTTATCAGGTTGTTTTGTTAATTAACAGATTTACCATCTTTCAACTCCATATCGGTGCTTGTAATGCAAAGCCGTGAGTAACCAAACAGAGCATATTATCGCGATTATTTTTTCCTTTAGTTTACTTAAGGATTAAAACGCAGTCATTCAACGGGCTGATTATACAAAAAATAAATTAAAGTAATAAAAAACAATCAAAAAACTAATTACGATTACATATTAACACAACGGTTATTAACTGTTTTTCCTGATATTTCAATATTGATAGCTTCAACTTTGTATAGCAAAGCCAATTTCTATGCTATTACCAAAATTGCACAAATCCAAATAGACACTATATTGATCAGTGTGATTTTAAGCATAAAAATTTATATTTTAGAAAATAGTTAACCAGTGTTACTACATTAATGGAATTTATATTATGGCTCACTCAGTACCGTTAAAAATGCTTTTTATACCGCATTAGCCGAATGAAAAACATCCAATTCCCTGATTGTGTCAACCATTCTATGGCAATTGCCAATAACACTAAATTTTCTTGTTGGTTCAAGTAGAGATAGCGTAAGGAAGAATGTCATGAAAGTATTGATAGCAAAAAACGAAGTGGGTACACAATATCATAATCACTATATTGAAAATGCAGTGCAGCGGTTGGCAGATAAATTAATCGAGAGAGATGTTGGTGTTGTTATTTCGGATTCTCTTGAGGATAGCTATACGATAATTTCGGCCAATGAACCATTCGATTGTCTGATGGTAAGTTGTGCACTGATGGATGATGATTTATATCGTAATATACACCAATTATTGAATAAACTGTCTGAACGACAGGAAAATGTCCCGGTTTTTTTATTAAGTGACCGAGAAAAAACGGTATTTTTGCTGAGCCATGAGTTGCTGGAACAATTCGCTGAATTTGCTTGGATATTAGAAGATTCGGCAGATTTTATTGCTGGCCGGGCTATTGCGGCTATGTATCGTTATCGCCAACAATTGTTGCCTCCCTTAATGTCGGCTTTAATGAAATACAGTAAAATCTATGAATATTCCTGGGCTGCACCCGGGCATCAGGGGGGCGTTGGATTTAATAAAACACCGGTTGGCCGTTTCTATCATGATTATTATGGGGAAAACCTCTTTCGTACTGATATGGGTATTGAACGGGCCTCATTGGGATCGTTGTTGGACCATTCGGGTGCGTTTGGGGAAAGTGAAAAAAATGCGGCCAGAGTATTTGGTGCAGACCATTCTTACTCGGTTGTCGTCGGAACATCAGGATCTAACCGTACGATTATGCAGGCTTGCATGACCGAGAATGATGTTGTCATCATTGACCGCAATTGCCACAAATCCATTGAACAGGGGTTAATCCTGACAGGCGCGAAACCTGTCTATATGCTGCCAAGCCGTAACCGTTATGGCATCATTGGGCCTATCTACCCGCAAGAAATGCAGGCAAAAACACTCCAGAGAAAGCTAAAACAGAACCCGTTGACTCAGGATATGGCTAAGCTTAAGCCAGTTTATAGTGTAGTCACAAACTGTACGTATGACGGTGTTTGCTATAACGCCAAACATGTACAGGAATTGCTGGATAAAAGTGTGGACAGAATACATTTTGATGAAGCATGGTATGGTTATGCACGTTTCAATCCGATTTATCATGATCATTACGCCATGCGTGGGGAACCTAAAAGCCATTCAGGGCCGACGGTATTTGCCACTCATTCATCCCACAAGTTGTTGAATGCACTATCACAGGCTTCTTTTATCCATGTACGTGATGGGCGTAATCCTGTGGACTTTTCGAGGTTTAATCAAGCCTACATGATGCACGCGACAACCTCTCCTTTATATGCTATTTGCGCTTCAAACGATATTGCAGTTTCTATGATGGACGGCAATAGCGGTTATTCCCTGACACAAGAGGTGATTGAAGAAGCTGTTGATTTTCGTCAGGCATTGGCACGTTTGCATCGGGAGTTCAGCAAAGAAGGTCGTTGGTTCTTTAAACCGTGGAATCAGGAGAAAGTAACAGATCCTGCAACAGGTAAAAAAATTGCCTTTGAAGACGCTCCCAGAGAATTACTGACAAAAGAGCAAAGTTGTTGGGTGATGCGTCCGGGGGATAGTTGGCACGGGTTTGAAGATTTACCGAATGACTGGAGTATGCTCGATCCGATTAAAGTCAGCATTTTGGCGCCAGGGATGGGAGATAATGGTAAATTGCAGAAAAAAGGCGTGCCTGCGGCCTTGGTAACGGCATGGTTAAGCCAGCACGGCATTGTACCTACCCGTACCACAGATTTTCAAATTATGTTCCTGTTTTCGATGGGGATTACTAAAGGAAAATGGGGGACATTACTCAACACCTTGTTATCTTTCAAACACCATTATGATGCGAATACCCCTTTGAATAAGGTTTTGCCGGATTTGGTGCAACACTATCCAGAGGTATATGGTCATTTAGGATTAAAAGAATTGGGCGACAAGATGTTCGATTATTTGCGGCAGAATAATCCGGGCGAAAAATTGAACCAAGCGTATGCGGGTCTACCTGAAATGGCGATGACGCCTCGAGCCGCTTATCAGGCTATTGTCACCAATCATGTGGAAATGGTAGCACTGGACGATTTACCTCACCGCATCGCAGCAAATTCCATCATCCCTTATCCACCCGGAATTCCAATGTTGCTTTCAGGAGAAAACTTCGGGGCCAAAACCAGCCCACAAATTGGATATCTGCATGCACTGCAAAAATGGGATCACGAATTCCCCGGTTTTGAACATGAAACGGAAGGTACGGAAGTTATCAACGGTATTTATCACGTTATGTGTATCAAAAAGTGAGTACGGGAAAATAAATTATGGCTACAGTTTCAGAGATGAAAAAAGTCGGATTGATCCCCGTTACGTTGATGGTTGCAGGTAACATTATGGGATCTGGGGTTTTCCTTCTGCCCGCCAGTCTGGCTTCGACAGGAGGCATTGCCATTCTGGGGTGGTTAGTGACCATCATCGGTGCGGTGGGATTATCGATTGTATACGCCAAGATATCTTCACTGGATGATAGCCCCGGTGGTTCTTATGCCTATGCACGACGGGCCTTTGGGCCTTTTCTGGGCTACCAGACCAACGTCTTGTATTGGCTGGCGTGCTGGATCGGAAATATCGCGATGGTCGTGATCGGGGTCGGTTACCTGGGTTACTTTTTCCCCATCCTGAAAGATCCGATAATCCTGACCATCACTTGTACGGCGATATTGTGGATATTTGTCTTTTTGAACATTATCGGGCCGCATGTCATTACCAAAGTACAAGCGGTGGCAACAACGTTGGCGTTGATTCCGATTGTAGCGACGGCGGTTTTTGGATGGTTCTGGTTCAGCGGTAAGACTTACATGGATGCGTGGAACGTAAGTGGGTTAAATACTTTCGGGGCTATCCAAAGCATTTTAAACGTGACGCTGTGGTCTTTTATTGGCGTTGAAAGTGCTTCGGTTGCTGCGGGTGTGGTTAAAAATCCTAAGCGTAACGTACCCATTGCGACCATTGGTGGCGTGCTGATTGCGGCTGTTTGTTATGTTTTGTCCAGTAGCGTGATTATGGGGATGATCCCCAATGCGGCGTTGAAAATTTCATCTTCGCCTTTTGGGGATGCTGCCAGATTAGCATTGGGAGATACCGCAGGGGCAGTCGTTGCCTTTTGTGCAGCGGCAGGATGTTTGGGGTCACTGGGGGGCTGGACATTACTTGCCGGACAGACAGCCAAGGCGGCTGCGGATGATGGATTGTTTCCTTCAATCTTTGCCAAAGTGAATAAAGCAGGAACACCAGTTGCTGGTTTGCTGATCCTTGGCGTTTTGATGACAGTGTTCCAGCTCAGTAGCATATCTCCAAATGCCGCGAAAGAATTTGGGTTGGTTTCTTCTGTCTCAGTTATTTTTACCCTGATACCTTATTTGTATACCTGCGCAGCCTTGTTGCTAATCGGTCATGGGCATCTTGGGCAAGAGAAAATACGATATGTTGTTATTACTTTTATTGCCTTTATTTATTGTATCTGGGCGGTTATGGGAACGGGAGCAAAAGAAGTGATGTGGACATTGATTGTGATGATGGTAATAACGGCTATGTATACTTTTAACTATAACACTAAACATCCTGTACCTTTCCCCTTAGATAAAAAGGAATAATTCAGACTGTCAGGATTACAAGGTGCTGAAATATCAGCACCTTTTTACATTTATGTGTATTAATAAATGATCCCCTTTATTTTCTAGCAAAGAATTATCCCAGAATCATCACATCCAGCTCATTTGCTTGCACAAATTGAATTGTGAGATGAGTCACTTTTTGATACAGCAAATGATTCTCTTTGTGTTCAAAAAATAAACATATGTAGAAAATCAAACAAGTGTTTGTCTGGTTCAGTATTTTATCAATCCAATTGTTTTTACAGTGATTATCACAAAATAAAACATTACCTTATCAACTAATTGATATAAAATAATGACATTTTGTAAATTTTTGCTATATAAAAAGTGATCTAAATCACTTTTTTGAGGCAAAAAATTTTTTTCATCAGCTCTACGATCTATTTCTCACAATGACAATAAACAGTATAAATTAACTTTACTGCCGGGTAGTGATGAAATAGAAAGCTTTCATGTTCAAAAAATTAGTAAGGACATGATATGGCAAATCGAGAAAAACAGATATTGCAGCTTATCAGGCGAGACCCCTTCATTCAGCAACAGGAAATTGCCGATATTCTTGGAATTAGCCGTTCATGTGTCGCAGGACATATTATGAACCTGAGCAAAAAGGGGTATATAAAAGGCAAAGGATATATTCTTTCAGAAAGTAGGTACGCCGTTACAGTGGGCGCTGCCAATATGGATGTAACCAGCTATGTATTCTCTAAATTAATCTATGAGGACTCTAATCCAGGGAAAAATAAATCCACAGCAGGGGGCGTAGGACGAAATATCGCACATAATATCGCTTTATTAGGACTAGAAAGCTATTTGATTTCTGTTGTTGGTGATGATTTTTACGGGAAGACTTTATTTGAACAAACGAAATTAGCGGGTGTTTATACAGATTATTTCCATAAATTATCCGGCGAAAGTACATCAACATACAATTCATTAATTGATGAGCATGGTGAAATGCGCGTTGCCGTCAATGATATGAGTATACTGGAAAAACTTACGCCAGCATTATTATCTCAATCTAAGGCATTAATTCAACATGCCGGTGTATTAATTATTGACTGTAACCTGACGGAAGACACATTAGAGTGGTTATTCAGCCATGCGGGAAATATTCCGATCTTTGTTGATACCGTATCAACATTTAAAGCACCCAAAATTCGCCATTGGTTATCTCATATTCATACTTTGAAACCTAACCGGCTTGAGGCTGAAATACTGAGTGGAATAAAAATTACGACATTGGCAGATGCGGCTGATACGGCATCGTGGTTCCATCAACAAGGCGTCCAACGATTGGCTTTGAGTATGGGAACAGAAGGCGTGTATTACAGTGAAATAGGCGGTGTTTCGGGGAGTTCACCCGCGATCCCGATTAATATTATCAACACCAATGGCGCTGGTGACGCGATGATGGCCGGCCTTGCCTATTGTTGGCTGGAAAATATGACGTTGGAAAAGAGTATCCGTTTTGCCCAAGGCTGTTCTGCACTCACCTTATCTTCAGAATTTACCAATCATCCGAATTTATCCTGTAGCAGAGTGAATAAACTGTTGGAATTAAGATCATGAATAAAAATATTGCATTAAATGAGTATTTGGATATTTCCCCGGAAGTGGTTCACGCACTGGCAAATAATCGTCCTGTAGTTGCGTTAGAATCTACCATTATTTCTCATGGCATGCCTTACCCGCGAAATAGGGAAACTGCTTTAGACGTTGAGCAGTGTATTCGGGAGAATGGTGCGGTTCCTGCGACCATCGCGATTATTGAAGGACGAATGAGAGTTGGGTTATTGCATGATGAAATTGAGTTATTGGCGAAAGATAGTCACTTAGTAACAAAAGTCAGCCGTCGTGATTTACCTTTTGTTATCGTGTCAGGAAAACATGGTGCCACCACCGTAGCTTCAACCATGATCATTGCAGAAATGGCAGGCATTACCGTCTTTGCAACGGGAGGAATTGGAGGCGTTCATCGTGGAGCTGAACACTCTTTTGATATTTCAGCCGATTTGCAAGAATTAGCCATGACGAATGTCGCTGTTGTATGCGCCGGAGCCAAATCCATTCTGGATTTGGGATTGACGATAGAGTATCTGGAAACTCATGGTGTACCTCTGGTGGGATACCAGACAGAAAAATTACCGGCATTTTTCTGCCGCACCAGCCAATTTCCGGTTAGTGTGAGGCTTGATGATCCGCGACAAATAGCTCATGCCATGAGAGTAAAATGGCGTTCGGGGCTGAAAGGTGGTGTTGTTATTGCCAATCCTATTCCTGAATTATTTGCCATGCCAGAAGAGCAAATCAATGCTGCTATTGAACAGGCCATTAAGGAAGCTGAAAATCAGGGGATTAGCGGCAAAGAAAGTACGCCATTCCTGCTGGCCAGAGTGACTGAACTGACTGGAGGTGAAAGCTTACAGGCAAATATCGAATTAGTTTTCAATAATGCTAAGTTGGCTGCGAAAATTGCCATCGCTTATCAAGAGATAAATAAAAACCAGTAACTTAAATCCAATCTGTTTTATCCGGAAATCGTAATAAATGCTAGCCTGGAAAGGCACAGTATAATATCCTTTGTGGGAACTTTGGGTTGGCTAAAAAACAATGAGGATATAATTATGGATATTTTACGCAGTTTACTTGGTATGGTAATGCTGCTTTTAATTGGTTATCTGTTTTCTGTCAATAAAAAAAGAATCAGCTTGCGTACTGTAGGGGCTGCATTATTTCTACAAATAAGCCTTGGTGCTATTATGCTCTATGTCCCTGCGGGAAAATGGCTGATTAATAACATCGCCAATGGAGTCAATAATGTTATTTCTTATAGCGCATCAGGTAGTTCATTTATTTTCGGAAGCTTAGTTGGCCCCAAAATGAATGAATTGTTTGATGGTGCTGGTTTTATTTTTGCGTTTCAGGTATTGCCCTCCATTATTTTCATCACTTCTTTAATATCTATTCTTTACTATCTTGGCATAATGAAATGGATCATTAATATCTTGGGATATGTGTTCCAGAAATCGATGAAAATTAGCAAAGTAGAAGCTTTTGCGGCAGTAACGACAATATTTTTGGGGCAAAACGAACTGCCTGCGGTTTTAAAACCATTTGTCAATAAAATGAATCGCAATGAACTATTTACTGTGATGTGCAGTGGAATGGCTTCCATTGCAGGATCAATGCTGGTTGGATATGCGGGATTAGGCGTACCGATAGAATATTTACTGGCTGCATCATTGATGGCAATTCCGGGAGGTATTCTGTTTGCCCGATTGCTCAGCCCTGCAACAGAGCCTTCACAAGTCCGGTTTGAGCAAATTTCATTCAGTGAGAAACGCCCGACCAGTATTATTGAGGCAACGGCTGGTGGAGCCATGTTGGGATTGAAAATTGCCGTTGGTGTCGCGACCGTGGTAATGACCTTCGTAGCCCTGATAGCATTAATCAATGGCCTTATTGGGGGTATTGGTGAGCTGTTTGGTTTACAAGGAATAAGTCTGGAACGTTTACTTGGCTATCTTTTTTCACCTTTGGCCTACATCATGGGGGTAAACTGGGAACATGCTGATTTAGCCGGGAGCCTGATCGGTCAAAAATTGGCAATCAATGAATTTGTGGCTTATGTTAGCTTTTCTCCTTACTTAAATGATCCTGTAGTGGCTTTGGACACTAAAACCATTGCTATTATCTCATTTGCTCTTTGTGGTTTTGCCAACTTCGGCTCAATTGCTGTTGTGGTTGGTGCATTTATCACGGTAGTCCCGGAACGAACTTCGGACATTGCGCGGCTCGGGTTCAGGGCATTACTGGCAGCAACGCTTTCTAATCTTATGAGTGCAACAATTGCAGGGTTGTTTTTGGGTTTATCAGGCTAGTCCCTATCTATGTATCTGAATAGGCGCTAACATGTTTAGGTGTTAGATAACTCACAGTAAGTTGCCTGAATTTCAATATAATAAAGAAATCAGAATAACTTGGTATTTCAGTAGATAGGAGCATGCATATGTACAAAACTATTTTAGTACCAGTAGATATTTCAGAAGAAGATCTAACCAACAAGGCCGTTGATAGCGCGCTTAAGATCGCTAGAGAAACAGGGGCTAAATTACATTTCCTGCATGTATTACCTATTTCATCAGCTATCATCAATGCTTACGCATTAGGCTATATGGAGATTAAGGACAAGGCGACTATCAAGGCGGAGCAAGATTTGGGAAAACTCGTCGATTCCCTTGAATTACCGCATGATCGCATTGCCTATTCGATTGCATTTGGTTCACCAAGAGATGAAATCACTGCGGCGGCGGATGAAATTGGGGCTGATTTGATCGTCATTGGTTCAAGACGACCCAATATCACTACACACTTATTGGGCTCTAACTCTTCTGGTGTTGTCAGGTACGCAAAAGTGTCTGTATTAGTAGTGCGGTAATGATTTCCGATGGAAATGGTGGATTAGTAATAGTAATAGGCTTTTGTGACGGCTTGATGGTTGATATCCAATAGCTAGAGGTTATATCCGATTACAGGGGAGTATATATGTATAACACAATTTTAGTTCCAATTGATATTCCAGAAGATCAATTAACGGATAATGCAATTAAACATGCAGAATATTTGGCAAAAATATCTAATGCAAAAGTACACCTGTTCCACTCAGTGCCAGATATCTCCAGGTTTTCTGTGAGTTATAGCTATCATTATGATTTACTAAGTGCTTTTGCCAAAAAGGCGATTGCGAATTCTGAAGAGGAACTGAAAAAAGTCGTAGAAAGAATCGACCTGCCAAAAGATAAAATATCATACTCTGTTGCTTTTGGTTCCCCGCGAGACAAAGTGTTGTCTACAGCCCGTGAAATAGGGGCAGATTTGATTATTGTTGGATCAAGGCGACCCGATATTTCAACCCATTTACTGGGTTCAAATGCGTCGGGTATTGTAGGGTATGCTGAAATCTCAGTTTTGGTTGTAAGATAATCGATTTTATTCAGCGAAAAATGCCATAAATCCTCGCCCCGGCACGGGCGGGGATAATAGTACATTCTGATAATGATACAAATACAGAGAATTTTGGTTAATCAGAAAATGAATTCAGGGTAATATCTAACTGATTTTTACCAGCGATAATAACTTGAATCTGTAAATTATTTTCTGAACTGTTAGTAGTAATGACGGTGACTTCTTCATTCCCTGAATATTTCTTTACAACTTCCTGCAACTCTTGTTCAAGCTGTTTGATTTTAGTGCTAATGGTCATTTATCCTAATGAATTTAACTGAGTGTTTTAAGTAATTGATTTAATATTACTCAAATAAACCGAGATCAATAGTTTAATTAACGTGATATTTTAGTACTTAAAATTCCAATAAAAAGGGCTGTTTAGTGCATTAAGTCATATTAATATTAATTAATCCAAATAATGGATTAATTCCGTTGCCGCTATCAATAAAATTTCCACGAATTATATTTGTCATTTTATGGTGTTGTCAGGCAGGATAATAGATGGATGTTATGCACAATAAGTAAATAGGTATTATTTTGAACAATAAAATTGGCCTGTGGGCACGTTATCTTTTGATTTTCGGATTAACTATTTCGTTTAATGTATGGAGCGCTCCAACCAGTTTTGAGCAAGCAAAAGTGGAATCAAGAAAGAATGTCTATAATGGGCAAACGAAATCCGGCATAGGGACATTATATTGTGGCTGTGACTGGCAATGGGTCGGCAAGAGTGGTGGACGTGTTGATTTAGCATCTTGTAGTTACCATGTAAGATCACAGCAAACAAGGGCAGAACGTATTGAATGGGAACATATGGTGCCTGCATGGGTATTTGGGCACCAGCGCCAATGTTGGCAGACCGGGGGCCGGAAGAACTGCGTTGATACTGATCCGGTATTTCGCATGATAGAGTCAGATATACATAATTTGGCTCCTTCAATTGGTGAAGTTAATGGCGATCGCAGTAATTTTGCTTATGGAATGGTTGCCAGAAACACGCCTAATATGTATGGCGCTTGTAGCAGTAAAGTGGATTTTCAATCACGTTTGTTTGAACCACGTGACAGAGTGAAAGGAATGGTTGCCAGAGTCTACTTTTATATGTATGACCGCTATAACTTGACGATGTCACGCCAACAACAACAATTGATGATGGCATGGGATCGCCAGCATCCGGTGGAAGCTTGGGAGCGTGATAGGGATAACCGAATTGCCCGGATCATGGGGCACCATAATCCATTTGTGACTGGCAGTAAAAAATGGGAATTGGGGCATAAAAACTCAGGCCAAGGGCTGGTGGCACAACCTAGTACGCCAAAACAAAATAGACTCCATACGGGGAATAATCAGGCACTCACTCAAAGAGCCGTATCAAAAGCGGAGCAGGAAGCCATAATTAAAGGCAATAAAAACAGCCAGATTTATCATTTTGCACATTGCTCTGGTTATAAGACGGTAGCAGATAAAAATGCAGTTTATTTCCATTCAGAAGCAGAAGCCAAAAAAGCGGGATACCGCTTGGCAGGTAATTGTAAAAAATAATGGAGAATGTAAGGTCATTATTTTTCTGTAGTTACGGAATGAATAGTTACGGAATGAATAGTTACCGAATTGAGCCTTTACCAGTAAAAAAATCAAGAATGTTTCAGTAAGGTTTAACCTTTCATCTTGTCATAAATAAAAAACTGTCATTATACTGACATCATAGTCCGTTAGGTTACACCAAAGAAAGCGGAAAGATGCGAGGAATGCTAATGACAGAGACTGAAACTGCATTCTCGGTTAGGAACCGGCGATTGGGATCAATGTCACTAATAAAAATAGTGGCGATCTTAGCGCCGGTTTTTTTATGGGCCTTAATGAGCTGAAAAGGGAGCTCCTGCCTGTTCGATATATACCCGATACCTTTCAAATTGTAGCGTGAAAGGTGAAGGGCATAACTTAGTTATTCTATCAATGATAGAACACCGCAATAGTGAAACTAACGATAAGGTGTATGACTATGGGTAGACAGAAAGCAGTGATCAAATCGCGTCGTGAAGTAAGAAGAATGTTAAAAAAGGACATGCGGCAATCACGTTATCGGAATCATGATAATGTCACCTCATTGGTGCAAGTTGGAGGCGTTGAAACTATTGGAATGGCGCGTGAAAACAGGGACACTTCAGAAATTCTGCCACGTAGTGAAGTTCAGTACCGCTATATGCGGGCGATCAATAATAAGCAATTGATTATTGCTAATGGTGAAGCTGGATGTGGAAAAACATACATTAGTGCAGTAATGGCAGCGGATGCCTTAATCAATAAAGAAGTTGATAAAATTATTGTGACACGCCCTGTATTGCAGGCAGAAGAAGATCTTGGTTTTCTCCCCGGAGATATGGCAGAGAAATTTGCTCCTTATTTCCGACCCGTTTATGACGTGTTATTAAAACGCATGGGGGCTTCATTTTTGCAATATTGCTTGCGCCCTGAAATCGGCAAAGTAGAAATTGCGCCTTTTGCCTATATGCGCGGAAGAACATTTGAAAATGCGTTTGTGATCCTTGATGAAGCGCAAAATGTTACTGTTAATCAAATGAAAATGTTTTTAACGAGATTGGGAGAAAATGTAACAGTGGTTGTTAATGGTGATGTGAGTCAATGTGACTTGCCGGGAAACATGACATCTGGATTGGTGGATGCCTTAGAAAGGTTTTTCGATGATGAATCTGTCAGTGTAATTCATTTTTCCCAACAGGATTGCGTGCGTTCCAGATTGTGCCAGAAAGCATTGTTGGCTTATAGCTGATAGAGCTGAGCATACACATACATATCGCTGCAAAGAAACCCATCCCCCAGTTAATCCTGTGGCTGGGGGAATAACGTTTACAGCGGAAATTGAATTTCAATTTCTGTGCCACTTTTTCTGCGTTTTTTAATTTTCATCTTCCCTGAAATCAAAGATACCCGTTCTCGCATAATTGCCAGACCAAACTGTTCTTGTTCTGTCAGAGTCAGAGGCACTCCACGACCATTATCGCTAATAACGGTAATAATCTTTTTCCCGACAGGATAAATACGAATGCTGATCCAAGTCGCAGCGGCATGTTTATAGCAATTATTCAGCGCTTCCCTGATAATCTGCACCAGATGCCGGCCATGACCAATGGGAATAATTTGGTGCGTGATCCGGTAATGAAATTCAATGTTAAAACCCAGTCGGTGGTTGAATTCTTTGATTAACGCTTTCAATGAGTCAAATAAATCATGATGGTTTCTCTCTGTACGTAGTGAGACCAGCATTTCTCTGAATTGTTGGCCAGCGATATCCAACTCTTCTTTGATCATTCTTAAGGAGATCAATCCTTGTCGAGAGAATTTATCGGTGCGAAAATGCAGGCTATTAATCTGAATCTTCAGGAATAGAAATGATTGCGCTACAGTGTCATGCAGCTCTCTGGCAATGGCTTTCCGGTCATCGCTGATACTTTGTTTAATTTGTTGGCGCACTGTATTTTTGATCGATATATGCCTTGCCAGTGCATCAACAACGGATTGAATCAAATTTTTTTCATAAGAAGATAAAACCTGATCCCGATGAATCAGGATCTGGATCATACCGTGGAAAGTCTGTTTATCATATAAATCCCATTTCATCATCCGTGGAAGATAGCTATTTAAGATATTATCCGGGTACTCAAAATGGTATTTCCTTTGTGGGTGATAAAGCGTGATCCTGACTTCATTGAAAGGCACTAACTGGTTAAGTCGGTAAAATGCCATATGAAAATTATCAGATAATGCAGTATTAAGATTTAGCTGAGAATGAACGGAGATGAGAAAACGTAAATATTGTTTTTCCTGTTTCAGAATCGCTATTTTTCTTTGCTTCTTTGTGAAAAATAATTTTGAAAATAATGTGATACGAAATGAAATGAAATTTGCTCTATGAAGCAGAATAAATAAAAGTAATATATTCAAAACGTTAAAAATTGCCCACAGTTTTTCAATCAACGAGAGTGGGGTATTGAATCCCAGAAACAGAAGCACAAACAAATTAATGGCGATAGCCGTACCACACAACCAGCTTATTGCCGTTACTGGATTGTCAGAGAAGGTTTTCATCAGTTAAACAATCCTCTTGTTGTCCTGATCAAAACCTTAGCTCAATTAATTAAAAAAGGTTAGTTATCACTTGATTTTCATGCCCGCTGTTGTCATTAAGGCGCGAAATAACGTGGATACGGCGTAGAGAGCAAGTACACTGCAAAGCCAAATTGTAACCAGCCAACCCAAGCGTTTCCATATTGAGGGACGTAGTGGATCAGTTTCAGTGATAACCTTGTTCGTGAGTGATTTTTCCTCGGAAGACATAATAACTCCAAAAGGTATAAGTCAAAATGATCGGAATGATAAATAAGGCACCAACCAACATAAAACCTAATGATTGAGGCGGCGATGCGGCCTCCTCATAACTAATGAAAGGAGGAATAATGCTAGGCCAAATGCTGATCCCCAACCCACTGAACCCCATGAAAATCAGTAACAATGCGGTAAAAAATGGGGAGTAATGGCTTGAATTCTGTGTGGCTTTCAATAGGTGCCAGCTTGACCACAATACCAGTAATGGTACGGGCATGAAGAAAAACAGATTTGGCAGGCTGAACCAGCGTTCCGCAATCGTTGAATGGGCCAAAGGTGTCCAAATACTGATGATGGTAATGACTGCAAGCATCAGTAATGTCAAGGGGCGCAGGATGCGATACATTTGTTGTTGCAGGTGCCCTTCGGTTTTCATCACCAACCAGCCACAGCCTAATAAGGCATAGGCGACAACAAGACCAAGCCCGCAAAATAGAGGGAAAGGTGCCAGCCAGTCAAAATAACCCCCAGCATAAACACGATTGTCGACGGGAAAACCTTCAATAACCGCACCAACAACGATACCCTGCATAAAGGTGGCAAGTATTGAGCCGATAATGAACGCCTTATCCCAAAGATGTTGGTGTTTCGGGGTGGCCTTGAAACGAAATTCAAAAGCAACACCACGAAATATCAGGCCTAACAGCATAATGGTCAGCGGGATTGCCAGAGCATCTAAAATCACAGCATAGGCTAATGGGAATGCACCAAATAACCCGGCTCCTCCCAATACCAACCAAGTTTCATTACCATCCCAGACGGGAGCAACAGAATTCATCATTAAATCCCGATCGGATTGTTCCTTGATTGCCGGATATAACATACCGATGCCGAGATCAAAACCATCCATCACGATATACATCATGGTGCTGAATATGATGATCAGGAACCAAATCAGGGGGAGATCAATACCCATTTGTTAACTCCTTATTGGGATCTTGATTGAGACCTTTACGGATAAGTTTCATCATATAGATGTAACCGATACCGAAAACAGCAGCATAGACGACAAAGAAAATCAGCAGGCTAATGCTCATGTGGATATCACCATGTGCCGATACGGCATCTTTGGTGCGCATCAGGCCATAAACAACCCATGGCTGGCGACCAATTTCCGTAGTAAACCAACCGGCCAGAATTGCGATAAGACCAGAAGGTGCCATTAAAAGCATAAAACGAAGAAAAAGCCGATTTTCATACAAGCGTTTTTTATGACGCAGCCATAGCCCCCAAATTCCGGCAACAATCATTAATATCCCAAGCCCTACCATGACACGGAATGACCAGAACACCATAAAGACGTTCGGGCGATCTTCGGGTACAAATTCTTTCAGTGCCGGAACCTGCTTATCCAGACTGTGTGTCAGGATCAGGCTGGCAAGGTAAGGAATTTTGATGGCATAACGTGTCTCTTCCGTTGCTTGATCAGGGATGCCAAACAGAATTAATGGCGTGGCTTCACCTGCGTGATTTTCCCAATGGCCCTCCATTGCGGCAACTTTAGCAGGCTGGTGTTTTAATGTATTTAACCCGTGCATATCGCCAATCATGGCCTGCAACGGCGCAATGAACAAAATCATCCACATTGCCATTGACAGCATTTTCCGTATGGCTGATGAATCATTACCTTTTAGCAAATGCCATGCAGCAGAAGCAGCAATGAAAAATGCCGAGGCGAGGAATGCAGCAGTTCCCATATGCAGTAAACGATAAGGGAAAGAAGGATTGAAAATCACCGCGAACCAGTCAACAGGCACGACTTGATTATTAACAATCTCATAGCCTTGTGGCGTCTGCATCCAGCTATTGGAGGCTAATATCCAGAATGTGGAAATAATCGTACCAAGTGCCACCATACAAGTTGCGAAAAAGTGCAGCCTTTCTCCGACCCGGCTCCAGCCAAACAGCATGACGCCTAAAAATCCGGCCTCAAGAAAAAATGCCGTCAGCACCTCATAAACTAGCAAAGGGCCTGTGACAGAACCAGCAAAATCAGAGAAGAAACTCCAGTTAGTACCGAATTGGTAAGCCATTACCAGGCCAGAAACAACGCCCATACCGAAATTAACTGCAAAAATTTTTGACCAGAAGTGGTATAACGTTTTGTAATCAGTATTGCGTGTTTTAAGCCATAAACCTTCCAATACCGCGAGGAAGCTGGCTAAGCCTATCGTAATAGCGGGGAAGATGATGTGAAAAGAAACTGTAAATGCAAATTGTATCCTTGCAAGTTCAAGGGCATTTAACCCGAACATAGTGACCTCTTATTGAAATCGATTGGGTATATGGGCAAACGAAGTTAGAAAGTGTGGATAAGTAGAACATAGAGATTTTGGGTATAATAGTTACAATTTTTTGTTTATTGACTATAACAGTTAAACCGGAAGCCTGGCATATGACGCGTTATGAACAATTAGCTGGAATGATACGCCAGCAGATAGAAGACGATATCTGGCAAGTTGGTGACAGGTTACCATCGCTACGGGAATCGGTGAAATCGTCAGGGTTGAGCTTGATGACGGTGCTGCAAGCCTATCAATTGCTGGAAAGTCAGGGATGGATCGTCGCGCGACCGCAATCAGGATATTATGTCGCTACTCGGTTAAAGCCCTTTGCGGCGGCAAAGGGAGGGAAGGAACTTAATTTAAGTGAAAATGTGGAAATTAGCGCATCTATTTTTGATGTTTTGCAGGCATGCAAAGATCCGCAAATTATCCCTTTCGGCTCGGCTTTTCCTGACCCTTCCTTGTTGGCAGAACCCAAACTTTCAAAAATACTGGCTTCAGTCGCCCGTCGCTTTGTTCCACATAATTCGCTGGCAAATCTGCCGCCGGGTAATGAAAAGTTACGGCGCAATATATCTCGCCGTTATGCTGCCCACGGTATCCACGTTTCACCGGACGAGATTGTTATTACTGCGGGGGCTATGGAATCATTAAGTTTCAGCCTGCAATCCGTTACTTCTCCGGGAGATTGGGTAGTGATTGAATCTCCTGCTTTTTATGGTGCGTTACAAGCGATAGAGCGATTGCGATTGAAAGCTATCGCGATTAAAACAGATCCACATACAGGCATTGATTTAGACACATTGGAAGAAATCGTGCAAAAATATCCAATAAAAGCCTGTTGGTTGATGTCGCGTTTTCAAAACCCACTGTGCAGCACGATGCCATCTGAAAATAAACAGCGGCTGGTGGAAATTCTAAATCAAAACCAGATCGCCCTGATTGAAGATGATGTATATGGTGAACTGTATTTCGAACAGGAGCCTCCTGCGCCAGTAAAGGCATGGGATACAGAAAATAATTTCATGCACTGTTCATCATTTTCAAAATGCCTTGCACCCGGATATCGGGTCGGTTGGGTTGCTGCGGGTAAACATGCGAAGAAAATTCAGCAATTACAAATGATGAGTACAGTATCTGCCAGTACACCAACCCAGTTGGCCATTGCGGATTATCTGGCGCAAGGAGGGTATGACAATCATCTGCGGCGGCTGCGACGTCAGTTGGAGCAACGGCAAGGCCAGATGTTACGGGCAATTAGTGAATATTTCCCTCAGTCAGTGAAAGTAAACAGTGCCCGTGGGGGGTATTTTCTTTGGTTGGAGTTTGAACCGCCTTTCAATGCCAATCGACTATACCAATTGGCACTGGCTAAAAATATTAGTATTGCGCCGGGTAGTATGTTCTCCACCAGTTCCCAGTTTGATCATGCCTTTCGTCTGAATACTTCGTTTGCATGGGATGAAATGCAGGCTGTTGCAATGAAAGATTTAGGGAACATGTGCCACATGTTTCTCAAGGAATGCGGGTAATCAATCACACTTCAACTATCTCAATATTGTCGTAGGAAGAATTATTTGCGAATGTTCCTATTAACAATCTGACATTAATCATCTTTTGACGCTGTAAACAGAATATAAAAGTGGTGAGGGAGTGGCATGAAAATGAAATGTTTCGATTATGCAGCATTACCAAAAGAGCAATGGTCTGAAGGGAGAGGCGAAACAAGGGATATTGTTTGCTGGCCAGTTTCTGATGATTTTGCCTGGCGAGCCTGTTTCACGACCATTCATCAAAGTGGCGCATTGGGGCAGTTCCCTGATATTGAACGCTCCATTGTTTTATTAAAAGGGAAAGGTGTTCGCTTGACCAGTCCGGGTTTTTTGGAGCATGAACTGGTGAAAAAGATGACACCATTCCATTTTTCAGGCGATATTCGGGGGAATGCTGAATTGTTGGATGGCCCGATTCAGTGCTTCAATATTATGACTCGCCGTTCCTGTTGGACTTCTGAGATCTCATTGGTTTCCGATGAGCGATTATTACCGACATCTCACAGTGGCGTACTTTATGTTTTAAAAGGCCGTTGGGAAATGACAGGTGCAAATAGTGCTCAGCTTGCTTTTGGTCAGGGAGCATGGTGGTTGCCGGATATCAGGGAAGGGGTTATTAAGCCATTAGTTGCGGATAGCCAATTATTGTGGGTTGATTTACGCCCTGTTGGGTAAATCAGATACCCGATCACCTTTTAAGTAGACCCTCGTTGGTTGCATTCACTCACACCCCCCAGAGACATAGTTATCTATGTCCTGGGGATTTTCTCCCTTGTAGCCGGGTACTTATTTGCTTATTTCATGAAAACTCCACCATACTCCAAATTTTGTCTCTCTCTTTTCTTTGTGTATAACGGAATTTTTTTGCAGCGTTTTGTAGAAAGCCTCCGTTGGGCCAAATTCTGCGAATGTCATAAACATCATCCCTTCATCAGTCAGATAGTCACGATACTGACTAAAAAGAGTTTCCCCATAACTTGATATGGTATGTCCGGACAGTTTTTTTTCTGGCCAGGATTCAGGAGAAATTGGCCCATTGGCAAATATGTAGTCATATTTACCTTCGACAGATTCAAAGAGATTACTATTTATAAAATGGATGTTCGTAACCTTATTCAGATAAGCATTATGTTTGGCATGGTGTAATATATCGTTATTGATATCTGTTGCTGTTATCAAAGATGCACCATTAAGGGCAGAATAAATGGCAAGAATGCCACTGCCAGTTCCTATATCAAGGACTTTTTTTCCGGTAAAATTATGATGCTTAATATTTTTTATAAGTAATGGTGTAGAGTGAGTTTGTAATGGGGATGGAAGAAATACTTGGGGAATAACATATAATTTAATTCCTGCCAGTGTTATTTTTACAGGGACTCCATTATTTGTTCGTAATCTTTCCTGCTCCAACCACCATTCTACATAAAATTTGTAATTATTGTTCATGGTAAACTCTTTTTTAGGATGATTTGCAAGGATGAAGGATAGCTGGTTATTGTTATTTCTTGATATTTTTGTGGTTAAGCCAGTCTTTATGGAATATCGCTGCCATCAATTCTATCAGTGTGCTATTCATTGTCGCTATTACAGATTTTATTATGGGGTGCTTTTTGAACGAAGATTATCTCAATATGAAAATAAATTGATTCGCATTAATTAAGGTTATCCTAATTAATCCAAACTGACAGTTACCATTTTTTCGGTATCTGTCAGTTTAAAATATATCAATCCTCAAAACTCAGTGAAATATTGCCTCACAATTTCCCTGCCAATTTCTATCGACGCCGTAGCCGCTGGAGAGGGAGCATTGCATACATGCAGTGAACGGCGACCTTTTACAAAGTGAAAATCATCCACCAATTTGCCATCGTCGGTGAGTGCCTGAGCGCGGACGCCGGCAGGTCCCGGTTTGATATCTTCTGGCTGCAAATCAGGAATAAGCTGACGGGCATTCTCAGTGAAAAGACGGCGTGAAAATGAACGCTGCATTTCTGCCACACCTTCGCAAAAATAGCGCGTAGCAATCTTCCAAAATCCTTTGTATGTCAGCACTTCTGCTAAATCCCGTGGGTTGAAGTCTGTTTTATGATATCCCTCGCGTTTAAATGCCAGTACCGCATTCGGGCCGACATCCCGCTTGCCATTGTGCATCCGTGTAAAATGAACGCCGAGAAAAGGAAAATCAGGATTGGGCACCGGGTAAATCAGATGGTTAACCAGATAATTTTTACTGCTATTCAGTACATAATATTCGCCCCGAAATGGAACGATCTTCATGCCGGTTTCATAACCTGCCAACCGGGTAATTCTGTCACTGTGCAATCCGGCGCAATTCACCAGCCATTTGGCTTGATAACAAGTTTTCTGAGTTTGTACTTCAACATAATCCCGGTGTTCACAAATACCTTGAACCTGTTGTTGATAATGAATATCTCCACCTTTGGCCTGAATAATTTCAGCCAGTTTTGCGGCAACTTCCGGGTAATTTACAATACCTGCATCCGGCACCAGAATTGCCTCAAGGCCATTCACATAAGGCTCGCGTTCTTTCAATTGAGCTTGTGAAAGGCGTTTGACCTCAAGGCCATTCTGTACTCCCCGTTGATAGATATTCTCCAGCAAAGGCAGCTCTTTGAGTTGGGTTGCAACAATTACTTTACCGCAACGGTCGTAATATAACCCGTGTTGCTGGCAAAACTGATATATCGTGCGGTTTCCCAGTTTTGCCAGCCGTGCTTTTAAACTGCCGGGGGGGTAGTAAATGCCAGAGTGAACAACGTTGCTGTTATGGCCGCTTTGATGCGCTGCCACCCCATTTTCTTTATCCAACACGAGCAAGCGCAGGTGCGGATGACGTTCTTGCAGGGCATTGGCAGTGCCAAGCCCGACTAATCCTGCTCCAATGATAATCACGTCATACATTTTTAGAATGTTCCTCATGATTTTTATTTTTCAAGTGTCCCCATTTATTGCGTAAAAAATGCGTGGTTCCTGCGGTGATAATCAATACTATTCCAGCCAGATCAGTCAGCATTCCCGGTTTGATTAAAAGAATCGCGGCGATCGCGAAGAGAATCCTTTCTGACCAATGGGTGTTGCCCATCCAGAAATTTGCGCAGGCAATGGAAAGTGAATAGATGCCAATCAGGGCAGTCAGAATCATATAACTGATGGACAGGGCGTTTAAATGGTCGCCCTGCATCAATAATGCTGGGTTGTACACTAAAATAAATGGAATGATAAAGCCCGGCAAAGCCAGCCGTACCGCGTTCCATGAAGTCTGCATTGGATCGGCACGAGCAATGCTGGCTGCTGTGTAACTGGCAAGTGCCACAGGGGGTGTAATATTGGAAAGCGCGCCAAACCAGAAAACAAAGAAGTGAGCCGCCAATGGTAAAACACCGGCTTTGATTAATATAGGTGACACTGTCACGGCAACGACGATATATAAGGCAGTTGAAGGTAATCCCATACTGAGGACAATACAAACCGCCATTACAACAAGCAAAATCATCCACAGGGTATTATTGGTGAGTGAAACAATATTGAAGGCAAGAGTAGAGCCAATGCCCGTCATGGTGACAACACAGATAATTACGCCAATAGCAGCACAGGCAACGGTAACTTGAATAGCCCCGCGAGCAGCCTCATTCAGGGCAGCGGCAATTTTTTTTGGTGTCATGCGTACAGAAGTATCTGGTGTTATCCAGCTTGCGATGATAATCGTGATGATGCCGAGGAAACCGGCATAAATCGGGGTTTTTCCGGTTAATAGCGTCCCGATCACAATAAATAGTGGTAATAATAACAAACCACGCGCTTTCAGTACGGCTTTAACTTGGGGAATATTATCCTTACTGAGGCCTTTTAATCCTTGTTTCTTGGCCTCCAGATCAATAGCGATAATCAGGGCTGCGTAATAGAGCAGAGACGGAATAATGGCTGCAATCACAATAGTGGTGTAGGAGATACCCAGAAAACCCGCCATAATAAATGCGGCTGCGCCCATAATAGGCGGCATGATCATGCCTCCCGTTGATGCCGCAGCTTCGACCGCACCGGCAAAACGGGGAGATAGGCCGATGTTCTTCATCAGAGGAATAGTAAAGGTGCCGGTTGTAGCAACGTTGGCAACAGCACTGCCACTGAGTGAACCTGTCAGGGCAGAAGAGATAACAGCAACCTGCGCTGGCCCGCCCCGGCGACGTCCGGCTATTGATAGAGCAAGGTCATTGAACAAGGCAGTCGCACCACTGACACTTAAAAATGCGCCAAACAGAATAAAGGTGATGATTGCTGTTGATGCGGTAGATAACGTAATACCAAAAATGCCTTCACTGGTCATGAATAAGCGGAACAGCAGACGTTCAAGCGAAAACCCGGCATGCCCGAAGATCCCCATGAAATATTGGCCGAATAGGGCATAGATAATGGCAAAAAGAGATAAACCCGGTATGAAATAGCCTGTAGTGCGCCTTGCTGCTTCAAACAGCACCCCAATACCGATAACGGACATGACATAATCTGTGGTGTTGGGAATACTGTTACGCACAACATGCAAATCAGTGTAAGTAAAATAAAAATATCCATAACTTATCAGTGTAAGCAGAATAAAAAAGTAATCCCAATAATTGAATTTAGAAGTTGAATAACGTTTAGAAATTGGAAACAGAATAAAGCCTAAAATCAGAATGCCACTAAGGAAAGTTGCATTGCGGTAAAATTCTTGCGTATTGGATAACGCATTGGAATAAATAGAGTAAAGAGAAAGAGTGACAGCAAGTATGGTTGTGAACTTCAAATAGACACCCATTAAATGGCGGTTGCCGGAACCGCTTTCTTTATCCAGCTCAGCAGCAGAAGATGACGTTACATTGTCAGTATTCATAGTAACTCCATAATAATATGGTCAATAGCATCCCGGTGAAAATCGGAGTGAAAATTATGGTTGATTGATCGCAGATTTAAGTTCTGGAGGCACAAGATAATCAGGGATATTCAGACCTATTTCGCGATAATATTGATAGGCACCAAGATGTAATGGAACAGAAACACCTTTGAGGGCGTTTTCGGGCAGAATGTATTTCGCAGCGCTGTGGATTTGGTGAACTTCTTTCTGGTTTGCAAACATCGCTTTTGTTAATTCATAAATGGTTTTTTCATCTATTTTGCGTGTTGTCATCAGAATATTGGGTTGAGCGATTGTTTGAACGGGCTGTTTTTGGCGAGGATAAGTTTCTGGCTTGATGATAAAACGAAACCACGAGTTAGCGATGGCGTTAATCTTCTCCAGTTGTTCATTTGTCACATGGAGGATACGGGCAGGAACCCCGCTGGCATACATATCTGTGATAGCCGATGCCGGCACACCGGCAGGCAAGGCCCCGCCATCAAGACGTCCATCCCGCATGGCAGAAACGGTATCGCCATAGCCAAGATATTCCGGTTGGATATCCTGCTTGCTTAGATTGATGCCTTTGAGAATAATCAGTGTAGATTGTTCAGTGCCACTGGCTTGGGGCCCGACAGAAAAACGGGTTCCGGCAATATCATTCAGTGTTCCATCCTTGATCTTATTGTCTAATAAAACAAAATGTTCAACATTTGGCCAGAGCACGGCTATGGAACGCAGGTCTTGATAAGGACGATTTTCGAAATGACGGACACCCTGATAGGCTTCAACAGCGATCAAACTCTGTAAAATAGCGAGTTGTGCTTCATCTTTCTGGAGCAGGTCAATATTTTCAATCGAACCGGCTGAAGATTGCCCCGTGACCTGAATATTTTCCTGTTTCAGATGGTTACTCCATACATTGGCTAACCCGACACCTATCGGGTAATAAGTTCCACCCGTGGAAGCGGTAGCTACGGAGAGAAAACGTTTATTGGCATTTTCTATCTTCCCTGCAATGGCTATGAAGACCAAAATGATGGCGGCAATTATTGCCAACAGAAGTTTGAGTTTTTTCGACGTTCTCTTTTGCATAACTTAATTACCAAATGTTGTGTAACAAGTGTTTAATGGTTTGTTAAATTGTATACAGTATGGCACGTTAAAATCAGAGTTTAATATTGCTAATTTGTGATAGGTGTTTTGAAAATATCAAAACAAAAGATGTGTAATGGCATATGGATTTTGTGTAAGGAAAGTACGGAATAATCTTTTAACGGATCACTAATGCCGATAGGTTGCCTGAGTTAATTTGTTATTGATTCTTGAGGAGATAGTATAATGACGACTACACATGATGATATTAACTATTATGATATTCAAACCCGTTATGCTGGTATATCGGTCATAGATACTGGCGGTAATGGTTTACCCGTTCTTCTGATACATGGCAATTCAAGTTGTAAAGAAATATTCCGTCATCAAATTAACTATCTAAAAGGGAACTCTCTAAAAGGGAAATACCGAGTTTTGGCGTTAGATTTGCCTGGACATGGTGCATCATCAAATGCCAGCGAACCACGTCAAGCGTATTCAATGCCGAGTTATGCCCGTACTATTATTGAAGTATTGGAAAAGTTAGGAATTAACAGAGTTGTGGTTTTTGGCTGGTCATTGGGAGGGCATATTGGCTTGGAAATGTTGGCTCTGTTTCCCAAAATGATTGGGTTAATGATTTGTGGTACTCCACCGGTAGCGATTGGTGCAGATAACGTGGCCCTTGGTTTTAAACCCAGCGAACATATGGGGCTTGCTGGCAAAGCTGATTTTACTGAAGAAGATATTAAGCATTTTGCATACGAAACTTGTGGGGTCAATGCACCTCATGAACCTTTCCTTATTGAAGCGGTAGCAAGAACAGATGGATTGACACGACAATATATGTTTGAAGCCTTTCTTTCATCTCAAGCGACTGATCAAAAACTATTGGCTGAGACCAGTGAAATACCGTTAGCGATTGTTAATGGTGCTGGTGATCCATTTATTAACATTGACTATATTAATGGGTTGAATTACCGAAATCTCTGGAAAAATCAGGTATTCAATTTAGCGAGTGTTGACCATGCCCCATTCTGGGAAGTTCCAGACGAATTTAATCCGATTTTGGCTGAGTTTCTCAATGATTTTCAATGAATTTAATGGCTGTCCATTCTACTAATGTGCCCATTTTTTATTTTCATAAGACAATATTAAGGATACCCTTTTTGTTAAGAAAGGGTATCCTTATCTTCTTATTCATATTGTATCAGTTATTTTTAAATGACAGTTTATTTCCCTGTATTAACTTCCTGAATAATGGAGTTTATTAGGCATATATTTAGGGCCTAATTATATACATCCTTGTCTCACTACACTCCAAACACCACGGTCAGGAATTTTTTCACATACTTTTACGCAAACCTCTTTTACAACATTTGTAAAGATATTACAAGCAAGCGCATTTGCGTTGGTAGTAACAGTGACTCCGATAATTAATGAAAGTATACAAGCAGCTAGTTTTCTATTCATGATTTAATTCCTCAGTAAGAATATAAGTATTTACATGATAAAGATTTGTACTAATGCTAAAAGTAATCTATCTTTCACAATTGAGTGGAACATTGTTTATATTTAACAACATGCCACAGCAATAACGCATTGATCTCTTACACTGTATATTCAAGTTGAGATTTGTTGAGTATATGTTTCAGTTCATTGAGATGTTAGCTAATAACCAATATTGATAAGCTTATGCAGCTTAAATATTTTGGATATCGTGTTTTTCATTTGTTATTTCCGATGGTATATATTTAATTTTACCTTGACTACAGGTTTATTTATCCTATTTATATTTCATTGAAAATAACAGCAACGCTCCTTGTAATCATTTAAATTTATTGATTTTTTTATAAAAATAATGGGTTGTTGCATTTATTAAGGTGTCGGTGTGATTACATCATAAATTCCAGAAGCCTATACTCTAACTGTTCTATAAAATACCAAAATAGGTAAACCGCGATCCATTCGGGCAATTATCATCGGAGGGCGGAATATTTCGGTATCACACGGTACAGTAAGGCGGGTATGTGTTTTGTCACCGACTAAAAAGGAAGAGGGCATGAACGAAAATAAAAGCCGTCGTGAATTTTTAAGCCAGAGCGGTAAAATAGTCACCACTTGTGCGTTGTTGGGCGCAGCCAGCCCTGTCGCGTATGCTGTTCAGTCAGTTACAGTAGACTGTGAAATGGACAATTCCATGCAGTCAACTGATAAGCATTACTATTTAGATAATGTTTTGCTGGAATCGGGGTTTGCATTTGAGGGACAAACGGTAGTCGGTACCCTGACTGAGCTGAAAACTCTGGAAATCAATAATGGTAAAATTGTTACGTTGTGCGGAAATAAACAGTACCTGGACAGCCCATTACCACGTTACGATGCAGGTGGTAAATTGATACTCCCGGCAATGCGGGATATGCACATTCATCTGGATAAAACCTATTATGGTGGCTTGTGGCGTGCACTTAACCGACCGGCTGGCACCACAATTCAGGACATGATCAAACTTGAACAGAAAATATTACCGGAACTGCAACCATACACTCAGGAGCGTGCGGAAAAACTGATTGACCTTATTCAGTCGAAAGGCTCCACCATTGCCCGCAGTCACTGCAATATTGAACCAACTTCTGGACTGAAAAATCTCGAAAACCTGCAAAAAGTACTGGCACGTCGTCAAGCGGGTTTTAGTTGTGAGATTGTGGCTTTTCCGCAGCATGGCCTTCTGCTTTCTGAATCAGCATCGTTGATGCGTGAAGCGATGCAGGCGGGGGCACACTATGTGGGTGGTCTTGATCCCACCAGCGTTGACGGCATGATGGAAAAGTCCCTTGATACTATGTTCCAGATTGCGCTGGACTATGGCAAAGGTGTGGACATTCATCTACACGAAACCGATCTGGCAGGCGTAGCGGCGATTAATTACATGATAGAAGCCGTTGAAAAAACGCCGCAGTTAAAAGGCAAACTGACCATCAGCCATGCCTTTGCATTGGCAACGCTGAACGAACAACAAGTGGATGAAATAGCTACCCGCATGGCAGCGCAGCAGATAACTATTGCGTCGACTGTGCCTATCGGTACGCTGCATATGCCGCTCAAACAGTTACGCGACAAAGGCGTATTCGTGATGACCGGCACCGATAGCGTCATTGACCACTGGTCACCATATGGTTTGGGTGACATGCTGGAAAAAGCCAACCTGTATGCACAGCTCTATATTCATCCGAACGAGCAGGCGTTATCTCGTGCACTGGGGATTGCCACTGGCGATGTTCTGCCGCTCAATGATAAAGGCGAGCGAGTATGGCCTAAAGTGCAGGATGATGCCAGCTTTGTGCTGGTGGATGCCTCCTGTTCTGCTGAGGCAGTAGCGCGTATTTCGCCGCGAACCGCGACATTCCATAAGGGAAAAATGGCGTGGGGAAGTGTGAGGAAGGTGATATAAAGTGTAAGGAAAGTGATATAAAAGGCTTTTCATATCAATTCAATGTCATTGTCGGGTAACATACTAGAAATTTAATATGTTACCCGAATAATACTTAGAACCTATCCCATTACTTTCTTAATATGACAAAATCTATGATGTACTTTTTTAAGAAGAATGATTAATTGATTAATTCAATCGCATTCAGGTTATTATTATTGGTTAAATTCTTCCCATTGAAGAATCGGATAAGAAGATCGGCCAGCACATCCGGGCGTTCTACCATGATGAGATTTTTGATAATCTTAGTTAGCGTTTTATGAAAACAGGTAGTTTTTGATGAATAAATAGACAGAAAGTGGACATTAGATCATTTCTAACAATAAAAAATAACATATAGAAATTATTATTTAATAATATCAATAGGATAATTAGATAGTGATTGAACTTTTAGGAGGCTTGTGAGGTGGTATTTGTCGATGTTACAAAACGGATTTTACTGCGCAGTGACGCTTACTATATGGTTGGAAATATCTATCTGATACGATAAAGAAGACATTAAACGGTTTTTTGGACAAACTGCTTGAAATTGCTTAGTAAAAAAAACCGCTACTGCATATTCTTTCCGTAGAAATGAATACGAAAATGGCGGTTTTCAAATTCAGATTATGCTGTTCAGGCTTTAGGGCATCTAAAACAAATCAGACGTTAAATAAGAAATTCATCACATCGCCATCTTTAACGATGTAATCTTTCCCTTCTGCCCGCATTTTACCGGCTTCTTTCGCGCCTTGTTCGCCTTTGTAAGTAATGAAATCTTCAAACGCGATCGTTTGGGCACGGATAAAGCCTTTTTCGAAATCGGTGTGGATTTTACCCGCAGCCTGTGGAGCTGTCGCGCCGACTGGAATAGTCCAGGCACGAACTTCTTTTACGCCAGCAGTAAAGTAAGTTTGCAGATTCAGCAGTTGATATCCCGCACGAATAACACGGTTCAACCCCGGTTCTTCCAGACCCAGTTCAGCCATGAATTCTTCGCGGTCGGCGTCTTCCAGTTCTGCGATATCCGCTTCAATGGCCGCACAAACAGGAACCACCGCTGAACCTTCAGCTTCCGCAATAGCACGGACGGTGTCAAGGTATGGGTTATTCTCAAAACCATCTTCATTGACGTTGGCAATGTACATAGTTGGTTTCAGCGTCAGGAAGCTCAGATAACGAATAGCGGTTTTTTCTTCCACGCTTAAGTCTAAAGAGCGCAGCATGCCGGCTTGTTCAAGGTGAGGAAGACATTTTTCCAAAACTTCCAGCTCTGCTTTGGCATCTTTATCGCCACCTTTGGCTTTCTTCTGTACACGTTGGATAGCGCGTTCGCAAGTATCCAGATCTGACAGCGCCAGCTCAGTATTGATAACGTCAATATCAGCGGCAGGATCAACCTGACCAGCAACGTGAATGATGTTGTCGTTTTCAAAACAGCGTACAACATGGCCGATAGCTTCTGTTTCACGGATGTTGGTCAGGAATTGGTTACCCAGACCTTCGCCTTTTGAAGCACCTTTTACCAGACCCGCAATATCCACGAATTCCATCGTGGTTGGCAGTATGCGCTGTGGTTTGACGATCTCAGCCAGTTGGTCGAGACGTGGGTCTGGCATCGGCACAACACCTGTGTTTGGCTCGATAGTGCAGAACGGGAAGTTTGCTGCTTCGATACCTGCTTTGGTCAGCGCATTGAATAATGTAGATTTCCCAACGTTAGGCAGGCCAACGATACCGCATTTGAATCCCATAAATTTATCACCTTAGATCACTTATAAACCAACGAGCATATGCTTGTCGGTGAGTTATACAAAATTGGCGCCATTATACACGCAATAGTCGGCTGCGCCACGCACTCTCAGCTAGGCGCTGGCTTTAAAGGCATGCAGACGGTTAATCGCTTTGGGCATACCATCTTTGATGAGGATATCGGTGCAGCGCAGTGCTTCATCAATCGCATCGTCAATCAGCTTTTGCTCGCTGGCAGGCGGCTTGCCAAGTACGAAACCCACAACTTTGTTTTTATCCCCCGGATGGCCGATACCAACACGCAGTCGATGAAAGTTAGGGTTATTACCGAACTTGTTTTGGATGTCTTTCAACCCATTATGGCCGCCATTGCTGCCACCTAATTTCATTTTTACTACACCGGGGGGGAGATCCAACTCATCATGAGCCACCAGAATTTCATCTGGTTGAATGCGATAGAAACCGGCAAGGGCAAGGACAGATTTGCCACTGAGGTTCATGAAAGTCGTGGGCACCAGCAGGCGGATATCTTGTCCGTTGATGTTGATGCGGGCTGTATAGCCAAAAAATTTACTCTCTTCTTTCAGAGACTGGTTATGGCGTTGTGCTAACAAATCGACAAACCATGCTCCGGCATTATGCCTGGTCTGTGCATATTCAGCACCGGGGTTTGCCAGGCCAACGATTAATTTTATGTTACTCACAGTTTAGATTCGCTTATTGGCAATAAAACAAAAAAGAGGATTAGTTTACCCATCTCAAGGCTTGAGTACAAAATTCATTAATAGTGTTCTTAATAAATATTATTTCAATGAAATGTAAAAGGTTAGGTCTAAATTTGTACGGCTTGTGATCAAGGCCGCAATAACCTTTTAATCTACAAGGCTATAATTAATACAAAAGAAGATATCTACTTTCGTGCTTTTTAGTTCGTTGTTTTTACGCATTGGCGTTCACAAAAAGTATTGGAGGTTGGTTATGAGGCGTAAAAAGGCTTTTGTTTTTGGCAATATTCTCATGGGACTGGGAATGTCGGCAATGCTAATCAGTTTAACTTATGTATTGTTCAGTCATATTTTCAGTTTTGGGCAATCTGAATTACTGTCAGGCATTGCATTAATGGGATTATTTGTTGGCGCATTTATTTGGTTGGCAGGTGCCAATATTGGCGGTCGGGAACAGGTTACCGACAAATATTGGTGGCTGAAGAATTATGATGGGCGTTATCGTCGTAAAAAGTACAGACATCCGTGATTGTTTCAAATGTTGAACTCTAATGAGTTTGGATAAGGCGGAACTTTGTTACCGCCTTATCCTGTCTGTGGGATTTCCTTTCGCATTTTTTCTGGGTTTATCCTGTATTTCACATCTTAGAAGCTGATATTAAAACCGAGACTGAAATCATAGTTATGATTCGATGAGCTATTACTTTTTTCATGTGATACGGCTGCGAATGCACGAAAGTTATCAGTCAGGTTGGCATTAACCCCGATTGTGTATTGAAAACGGTTTCTATCTTGTTGTTCTCCCCGTTGAATGAAAGTTCTTTTAGCTGAATTAATTGCGCTGCGGAGTGTATAGCGTTCATTGTCGAATTGGTGCTTGTACAGGATAGAAGCGTAAGGATTGAAACGACCTAATTGCGTATCTACCCGCCAGCCAATAGAGCCAACTTTAGATGTGTAGTGCTGACTTCCAAAATGCATAGAGGTACTGTTGTTATCAGATTCACGATAGCCATCAATACTTCCTTTATCCCAACTATATTGGATGATTGGGCTGGTGGTCAGATAATCAGTGACAGGGATATTCCAGCCTGCGGTGATCCGCCAACCCCATTGCTTGCCGGTGGTTGAGCCTGATTCCCTGCGTATGGCCTGACCAAGTTGGATAGAACGTGACAGGTTATCGTAATTGGCGCGCGAATAATGGACATCGCCGCTTAACCAACCGTTGTCGTTGTAGTTCCATAGTGTATAAGCTGTTACGACATGACCCGTAGCTGCATAATTGAAATCCGGGGTTAAATCTTGTTCATCACGATAATGTGAAAGGGTTGCTCCTAATAGTAGATTATCTGTTAGTTGGTAATCGCTGCCTAATATGAGCGTGGTATTGTTATTGCCTGTATAACCACCGAATACACCAACTTTACCTTGGGCGTTATGGCTATTGCGAAGTTGTTGCAGATGCCCATCAAGTGAGTTTAAGGCGTTTGTAACGGGGATGCGGTTGGTATAATTCAGCTTCATCACTTGTAGCGGAGCGTCATGGATTGACATAATGTACTGACCGACGACATGGTGTACATAAGGTGTCGGGTGGAAACCATCAGAAAACAAGTATGACTGGCTTTTATCAAACTCGGGGTCAGAAGAAGAACAAGACATAGCCAATTTGCCTTGTGGGCAAGCATAACCAAGGGTATTATCAATGCCATAAATAGTTGGGTTTTCAATCACTTCTCGTAAGAGGAGATTGGTATCAGCAAGGAGGATATTGCCATTACCGAGCTGAGCTTCCTCTTTCTGGTTGTATTCAGCAGACAATTGGGAAGCAATTTTGCTGTTTTGATCATAGGCATCAATCAGTTGTTGATAGATTTCTTGTGCTTTTTTTGGATCTTGGGGAGATGCACCTTCGGCAATCTTTTTAAAAACACCCTCAATAACCTGACGCCGGACAGCGGCATTCGGTGTAGGGTATTTATTGAGAGCCTCATGGGTTTGTTTCAGAATCTGGGAAATTTTTTCATCAGGGATTTTGCTTTTTTTCAAGGCTCCCTGTAGTACTGCCTCCATAATTTTGGGGCTTGTACCAATATCAGGAACATTCGGTACAATAATCAAATCAGCTCCGGCCTTAGTGAGTTGATTGATCTGTGATGCTGCGGAGGCGGAGCTGTTATTGATAATTTTTTGTGCTGTTTTTTTATCGCCTTTTGCTATAAATTCCAAAGCCTCAGCGATATTATTTCCCCCTACCCAATGTATATATAGAGCATCAGGACTTGCTCGCCCAGAGTGTGTTTTCAAGTAATTATCGACCTGTTTTTTTGTCGTATTCCCCAAAATGCTACACAATCCTTTTAATGCGCCATTGGCAGTTGCACAACCTTGTGCATAATTAGTTCCACCATTTCTGGATGGGGTTAGTTTTTTTCCGGTGAGTTTACGTGTTATATATTCATCATAGAGTTCTGACTTTTCTCCATCCGTTGTAAATCTTCCTACATTACCGCCATCACTTAGACTATCGCCAAAAACATAAACATTGTCATAAGCATGGGCATGTGTAATGAAATTAAATAAAAATGCTGTCGTGGTCGATATTAAAAAAAATGCTTTTTTCATCCTCGTTCTCCAGAAAGAATGGTTCACTATTTATTATCTTTTTCACTATTTATTATCTTTGGTTGAGATTTGACTGATTTTTTGATGATTTCAGGGCAGGTTCGATGCTACTTCTCTCTACCTATATGAAGAGTCAACATGATGTTGGTATGTTTATATGAAAGCTAAACGAAGAGAAAATAAAAACGCAAGACAGCGATATTACTGCCTTGCGTTTCTTATTGAGTTGTCTGTGTCTGTTTTTCGATGATTCGATTATATCGTTTTATCTATACAGAATTAGAAACTCGCGTTGATACCTAAGCTAAAGTTATAGTTAGGATCTTGAGCATTGCCGTCATTACGGGCCACAGAAGCAAAACCACGCAGTTTACTGGTCAGGTTTGCATTCACGCCGACAGTATATTGACGCCAATTGGTGCTTTGTTTATCACTTTCCGTTACAAAAGAAGTTCTAGTGGAATTAATGGCACTACGCAGCTTATAGCTTGTATCACCAAATTGGTGGTTAAACTGGACAGAAGCGTAAGGATTGAAACGGCCTAAATTAGTATCAACTCGCCAGCCCAGTGTGCCAACCTTAGAAGTATAGTTTTGATCACTAAAGTGCATGGAAGTGCTATTGTTGCCGGATTCACGATAGCCGTCGACATCGCCTTTATCCCAAGCGTATTGGATAATTGGGCTGGTAGTCAGATAGTTGGTAACAGGAATATCCCAACCTGCGGTGATACGAGCTCCCCACTGTTTACCTGTGGTTGAACCTATTTCTCTGCGTGTGGCCTTGCCAAGCTGAATGGTACGGGTCAGGCTGTCATAATTGGTATGTGAATAATGGACATCACCACTTAACCAGCCATTACTATAATAGTTCCACAGCGCATAACCTGTAAAAACATGACCACGACCTCCGTAAGAGAAATCAGCAACTGGCGAGCGTTCTTCTTTATAGTTAGAGTACATTGCCCCCAAGAGCAGGTTATCTATCAACTGATAATCGCTACCTAGTGTAAAAGTTTTATCCCGGGTGCCAGTGAAGCCACCAAAGACACCAATTTTACCTTGAGGATTGCTGCCACTACGCAGTTGTTGCAGGTGACCGTCAAGGGAGGAAAGGGCGCTCTTAACTGGTGCACGGTTGACTTGATTTAGTGTCAATACCTGCGATGGTGATACATAAATGGATTCAAGATACTGACCCATTATCTTGTGCCCCAACGGTGTTGGGTGGAAATTATCAGAGAATAGAAACTCTAAGTCTTTTGTAAACCCCGGGTCATTGGAAGAACATTTATCAGCTTCCTTACCTTGTTCACAGGCATAACCTAACGTGTTTTGGATGCCATAAATCAGTGGGTTGGCGATCACTTCATTAAGCAATCCATTGATATCTGCACGCAGGATATTGCCATTTTTTTTGCTGATTTCTTTGTCTACTAAATCGTTATAGGTATCAGTGAGTTTTGAAGCATCTTTGCTGATTTTTTCATAGCGTTCTGTAAGTTCTTTTTCAATTGCTTCAGCGGAAGCCCCTGGAATTAATTTTGCACCTTTTTCTGCTAGCCCATGAAAAACATTTTTTAATGCAAGATCACGCGCTGCACCATTAGGAATTTCATGTTTATTAATTTCCGCATGAATGTCTTGTAAAATAAGGTTGACCATACCTTCGGGGATACCTTTGTCTTTCAATCCTGTTTTTATCATACTTTCTAGTAGCTTAGGTGTTGTTCCTACATCAGGAACGGTAGGCGCGATAATCAGCCCGGCACCTTTTTCGACCAGTTCATTGATTTGATTTGCTGCTGCGGTAGCGCTGGTATTAACAACGTTATAACCCTGACGAGGATCTTGCTGACCAACAGTCAGGGCGTAGGCAAGATCATTGCCACCTATCCAATGAATATATATGGTATTGGCGTCGGCTTGCTGATTATGAGCATTCAGGTAGGCTTCTACCTGTTGTTTTGTATTTTTCCCGCCTTTAATATATTCAAGAGCTGTCGCCCCACCCTGAGCATAGTTAGTGATATCCTTTATGCTTGTGAATTGAGCAAAATAGTCATAATATAACTTACTGGTTTTACCATCTGTGGTATATCTTGTTTTACCATCGGTCAAGCTATCACCCATCTCCACGATTTTGTCGTAAGCATTGGCAGTAGAAATGGCATTGATTGAAAGCGCTAACAGTGCAGGTGTAAATAAAAATGCCTTTTTCATTGGCACTCTCCTTAAAAGTAGTTTTTTTTATTGATCAGCATATCGCTTTTGAATGAAAAACATCCGGTGCTTTTTCTTTAATGAAACAGGAGATGCTGATGTATTGGATATTCAAAATAAATTTAAGGCAGACAGCTAACTGATTGATAATGACTGCCTTAAGGTTAAGTATGGTTCCCTGTTAACGATATTCCATATTGATCCGAATTTTTTATACACAATGTGATGCGAATACATTCAGTTTTTAAATATTTCCCTGAACATGGTCTAGTGAAAACATGGCCATTGGATTCAACAAAAAAAATCCATCACTGCTTAGTTTTCAATACCGACATCTAGTCGCATTAACAATATTTATTTTTTTAGTTTAGAAATAATATTTTTTCGGTGATATTAGCAAGTAAAAAACCGCTTTCATCAACCGCCCGACAGGTTAGCAGTAACTTTTCAGCGACACCAGTATTGTTAGAAGCTTTGGCAACTGGACGTACCAGATAACTGATTATATTTGCAGAAGATGATTCTTTTTATTGTTGATAAATTCCGCAAGAAAATGTTTTGAAAAGAGTTGATGGTAAAATGGTTAACTAATTGATATAGTTAATTGTTTTCAGAAAGTTAAAATTAATAATAGTTATTAGTTTATGATGAAAGTATTAATTAATAGTGTGTAAAATAAACAGAAAACCCCGCTACTGTGGATGCAGTAACGGGGTTTCTTAAGCAATGAGTTATTTAATCACTTGAATAAGTTAACGCTTAATTTCAACGCTGAACTTTAAACATTAGTGCTCAAACATAGCAGAGATTGACTCTTCATTGCTGATACGGCGAATAGCTTCAGCAAGCATGCCAGACAGTGTCAGAGTGCGCACTTTGTTCAACGCCTTGATCTCATCAGACAGAGGAATGGTGTCACAGACAACAAATTCATCGATCATGGAGTTCTTGATGTTTTCCACTGCATTACCGGAGAAAATAGGGTGGGTTGCATAAGCAAATACCCGCTTCGCCCCGCGCTCTTTCAATGCTTCTGCCGCTTTACACAGTGTGCCGCCTGTATCGATCATGTCATCAACCAGAACGCAATCACGGCCAGCAACATCGCCAATGATATGCATAACTTGAGAAACGTTTGCACGTGGGCGACGTTTATCAATGATAGCCATATCTGTGTCATTCAGCAGTTTGGCAATCGCACGGGCACGGACAACACCACCGATGTCTGGAGAGACAACGATAGGGTTTTCCAGATCTTTCTGGAGCATGTCTTCCAGAAGGATTGGACTGCCAAATACATTATCAACCGGGACATCAAAGAAGCCTTGGATCTGCTCGGCGTGCAGGTCAACAGTGAGAACACGGTCTACTCCAACGCTGGACAAAAAGTCCGCGACAACTTTGGCTGTGATAGGTACACGAGCTGAACGAACACGGCGATCCTGACGGGCATAACCGAAGTAAGGAATAACAGCGGTAATACGGCCAGCAGAAGCACGACGTAAGGCATCGACCATAACAACTAATTCCATCAGGTTGTCGTTGGTTGGTGCACAGGTAGACTGGATGATGAAAACATCACCACCGCGTACATTTTCATTGATTTGAACACTGACTTCACCGTCGCTAAAACGACCGACGGCAGCGTCTCCCAGGCTAGTGTACAGGCGGTTAGCAACACGTTGTGCTAGTTCAGGTGTAGCATTACCAGCAAAAAGCTTCATATCGGGCACGGGATAAACCTCAGGCTTGCGTCCAGAGAGATATTGTTGACCAATCAAACAAACATTGCTCATTGGTTCAATAACATGGTTATCCCAGAGCGGAATTTATGCAACGGAGAAATGTTAACGCCACGCGTAACAAAGCCCTGCATCCACTCTGGGGCTTGATTTAACACCCTACGGGCCGATGCTTCAGATTCGAACTCGCCGAAAACACATGCACCGGTTCCGGTCAGGCGTGACGGTGCGTATTCTAACAGCCATAAAAGAAGCTGTTCAACCTCACGAAAACGTTTTCTTGCGATTGGCTCACAATCATTTGCAAATGGTGCCTGTAATAATGCGGGTAGAGCACGAATCGGAGAATTTCTTTTTAATTCAGGATCTGTGAAGAGCGTCGGGGTTGAGATCTCAATCCCGGGGTGAGCAACCAGAAACCATTTTTCTTCCGGTGAGGCGGGTTGAAGTTTTTCTCCAATGCCTTCGGCAAAAGCGGCATGACCTTTGACAAAGACCGGAACATCTGCGCCAAGGCTAACCCCCAGTTGTGCCAGTTCATCATCGGACAAGTTAGCTTGCCAATGATAGTTCAGGGCGACTAATACCGTTGCGGCATTGGAAGAACCGCCACCCAATCCTCCGCCCATCGGCAGGCATTTATCAATGTGGATATCAGCCCCCAGATGTTCGGTGCCCATTTGGTGTGTTTTTAAATGATGCTGCAATAATCGGGCAGCCCGCACGATCAAATTATCATCATGGGCGACTCCTTCAACAGGGGTCAACAGGCGGATTTGATTATCCTGACGGGGGGTAATGGTGATTTCATCGCCATAATTTAAAAATTGGAACAGCGTTTGCAGTTCGTGGTAACCATCAGGGCGTTGTCCTGTGATATACAAAAATAAATTCAATTTTGCCGGGGAGGGCCAGGTTAAAGTCATTATTGTGTTGTCCAATTATCCATCTTTAGTTTTATGCGGTTTTTTCCTTGCGTAAGTTCCAGGCGATTAGGTAAGGCTGGGATCGTGGATGTATCATATCCCTGATAAGTTACCCGCCAAATTTCACCATTTTGTTGATCACTTACGGATTTAAGTAGGTAATTCGCATCCAGTTGAAAATCTTTGGCATTACCGGGCAAACCGATAATCCAATTTTTAAGGTTATCCAGAGGGATATTCATATTGGTAAGCTGGTAAATTAAGGATTCCGGGTCATCACTGAGATATTTTTTACCATTATTATCAGTGAGCTGAATCATATTGGGTTTGACAAATAATTCCAACTCAGTCGTACCCAATGGATTTAGCAGCAGTAATTTATAATTGTCATGTGAATATTGTTGCCAGAAAAAACGGGCATACACTTTTTTTTCATCTGCCAGATAAGCAAAAGAGCCCCGGGTCTGGTAATGCTCTAATTTTTGTAATTTTTGTTCGCGGGCATGCCATTGAGGGGTATCCGCTGATCCGGTGCCTGTGGGAGGTTGCGTGACTGTACAGGCAGTCAGTAAGGCAGCGGAGAGGGGAAGCAAGCGAAAAAACAAAGACATTTTCATAAGGTAACCCTTGGCAATAAGAGAGTCTGAAACTTGGAATCTATCGGGACATTTATTGGGTATAGGTATTGGGTATAAGTACGGGTATAGGGCATGCTATCCAAGTCTATAATCAAGAGGCTAATTTAGCGAAAATTTGGTAAGAATTCTCGAATAAATTATCGCATAACTGTCTGATTGACTTTTATTGCATTGACGCATCAAGTAAAATGCCCATCCAATGAGAGTCCTTATGAAGGGTGTGAGTTTATGAGAATAGTTATTAATATCATCATGAATTTGATCCCTGTGATAACTCAACGCAGTTAAAATGACTTTATTAGCACTTGGTATCAACCATAAAACAGCGCCTGTTTCTTTACGTGAGCGGGTAGCCTTTTCTCCTGACACGATAGGGCTTGCACTTGATGACTTGCTCCGGCAACCGCTGGTGCGGGGCGGTGTCGTGCTGTCAACCTGTAACCGGACAGAGCTTTATCTCAGCGTTGAACAGCAGGATAATTTTAAAGAGCAGTTAATTAATTGGCTATGCAGGTATCATCAGCTCAAGTCTGAAGACTTGAAATCAAGTCTCTATTGGCATTTGAATGATGAAGCTGTCAGTCATTTAATGCGAGTTGCAAGTGGCCTTGATTCCCTTGTATTGGGGGAACCTCAGATTTTGGGGCAGGTGAAGAAAGCCTTCGCTGAGTCGCAAAATTATCAGTCCCTATCAGGTGAGTTGGAACGCCTGTTCCAAAAATCTTTCTCAGTAGCTAAACGGGTCAGGACAGAAACAGAAATTGGTGCAAATGCCGTTTCTGTGGCGTTTGCCGCCTGTACACTTGCCCGGCAAATTTTCGAATCTCTTTCTCAACTGTCTATCCTGCTGGTGGGAGCAGGGGAAACGATTGAACTGGTAGCACGTCACCTTAAAGAACATGGGGTGCGTCACATGATGATTGCCAACCGTACGAAAGAACGGGCTCAGATGCTTGCCAGTGAAGTTAATGCCGAAGTTATTTCCCTGCCGGATATTGATGCTCGGTTGGCTGAAGCCGATATTGTGATCAGTTCCACCGCCAGCCCATTGCCGATTATTGGTAAGGGTATGGTTGAACGGGCGTTGAAATTACGTCGCAACCAGCCGATATTGCTGATTGATATCGCCGTTCCCCGTGATATTGAGCCGGATGTTGAAAAATTAAGTGACGTTTATCTGTACAGCGTTGATGACTTACAGGCCATCATTCAACAAAACCTTGCTCAGCGTAAAGCCGCCGCCATTGTTGCAGAAGGTATTGTGCAACAAGAAAGCAGCCACTTCATGGATTGGTTGCGTTCTCAGGGGGCAGTTAATACAATTCGCGAATACCGGGAACAAGCAGAGAAAATCAGGGCTGAAATGACGGCAAAAGCGCTGATGTCTATAAAACAGGGTGCTGATGCTGAACAGATCATTAACCAATTGACTCACCAATTGACGAATCGTCTGATTCATACACCAACTAAATCTCTCCAACAGGCTGCCAGTGATGGCGATTTGGAACGCCTGAATCTATTACGGGACAGCCTTGGGCTGGATCATAACTAACCCTATTCTAAATAAGGTCTGATATTACGAATGAAGCCTTCTATTGTCGCTAAATTGGAAGCATTACAAGAACGCCATGAAGAAGTTTTGGCTCATCTCGGCGATGCTGAGGTGATCGCTGATCAGGAGCGTTTTCGTGCATTATCAAAGGAATATGCTCAACTTACTGATGTGACTAACTGTTTTAAAGCCTGGAAAAGCGTTCAGGATGATATCGAAACAGCCGAGATGATGCTTGATGATCCCGAAATGCGGGAAATGGCGCAGGAAGAACTCAAAGACGCAAAAATTCGTAATGAAGAGTTAGAACAGCAATTACAGGTGCTGTTATTGCCTAAAGATCCGGATGATGAGCGCAATTGTTTTCTGGAAGTTCGTGCAGGAACCGGCGGGGATGAGGCTGCGATATTCGCCGGGGATTTATTCCGCATGTATAGTCGTTATGCAGAATCCCGCCGCTGGAAAGTAGAGATCATGAGCGCCAATGAGGGCGAACATGGTGGATACAAAGAAGTCATTGCCAAAGTTTCTGGTGAGCAAGTTTATGGTCACTTGAAATTTGAATCAGGTGGTCATCGTGTCCAGCGCGTACCAGAAACCGAATCTCAGGGACGTATCCATACGTCGGCCTGTACTGTGGCTATTTTGCCAGAAATTCCTGAAGCAGAATTACCGGAAATCAGTTCCGGTGATTTGAAAATTGATACTTTTCGTTCATCCGGGGCGGGTGGTCAGCACGTTAATACCACTGACTCTGCCATTCGAATTACCCACCTGCCAACCGGCATTGTCGTAGAATGTCAGGATGAGCGTTCCCAGCATAAAAACAAGGCAAAAGCGATGTCTGTGCTTGCTGCGCGCATCCGTGCTGCCGAAGCACAAAAACGTCAGGAAGCCGAGGCCTCTGAACGTCGCAATCTGCTTGGTTCCGGCGACCGTTCAGATCGCAACCGGACTTATAACTTCCCACAAGGGCGAGTTACCGATCACCGCATCAACCTAACGTTATACCGTCTTGAAGAAGTCATGGAAGGCAAACTGGATATGCTTATCCAGCCTATTATTACTGAATATCAGGCAGACCAACTATCTGCATTATCAGAGCAGGATTGATGAATTATCAATATTGGCTCCAGCATGCGGCCATGCAGTTGACCGAAAGTGACAGTCCTAAACGTGATGCGGAAATTTTATTGCAACATGTGACAGGGCGTTCCCGTACTTACTTAATTGCATTCAATGAAACGCCAATTTCGGCAGAAGAAGCTGACCAGCTTGAAGCCTTGCTGGCTCGCCGTATTCAGGGGGAGCCGGTCGCTTATATTGTGGGTGAACGTGAATTCTGGTCATTGCCTCTCTCTGTATCACCAGCGACCCTGATTCCTCGCCCTGACACGGAATGTCTGGTTGAGAAAGCATTGGAATTGTTGCCCGATTTACCCGCACAGATTTTGGATCTTGGGACAGGAACGGGGGCAATTGCCTTGGCTTTAGCCAGTGAGCGACATGATTGTCACGTAACAGGGGTCGATATTAACCCTGATGCAGTGGCATTGGCGAAACACAATGCTGAAAAAAATGCGGAAAACCTGTCTTTTCACAATGTGAATTTTTTACAAAGTGCGTGGTTTTCTGCGGTGGCAGGTCGACAATTTGATATGATTGTCAGTAATCCTCCGTATATTGATGAGCTTGATCCTCATCTGCGTGAAGGAGATGTCAGGTTTGAACCGGCCACTGCATTGATCGCGTCCCAAAATGGTATGGCAGATTTGCAGACAATTGTGGAGCAGGCTCGCCATTTCCTGTTATCAAACGGATGGCTGTTATTGGAACATGGCTGGAAACAGGGAATCGTTGTCAGAAACCTATTTTTGGAAAAAGGTTATCAGCAGATAGCAACTTTTCAGGATTATGGTGGTAACGAACGTATTACGGTAGGTCGATGGAATAAAAATGAAAACCATAGTTAATTATGAATTCAATAATGCTCCCCTGATTGACGGTATTATTCTGGTGACACAGGCCATTCGTCCTGATTTTCCTCAAAGGTTGGTGACTGAACAGTTAGCTGCATTGGTTGAAGAAGCCCGGCAGAAACTCTCTTCTATTACCGACACCAAAGTAAAATTGCAGTCACTGTTGACACTTTTTTACCGCGAATGGAAATTCGGCGGGGCAAATGGCGTGTATTGCTTGTCTGATACCCTGTGGTTGGATAGCGTACTGCATTCACGTCAGGGGGCACCTGTGGCATTGGGGACGGTATTTTTACACATTGCTCAGGCGCTGGATTTGCCGGTACAGCCTGTTATATTCCCGACACAGCTGATCTTACGGGCTGATTTAGTTGATGAGCCGGCATGGTTCATTAATCCCATGAATGGCGATACGCTCAACGAACATATACTTGATGTCTGGTTGAAAGGCAATATTGGGCCAACTATTCGTCTGGAAAAGAAAGACTTACAGGAAGCGGATAATATCAGCATTGTGCGTAAGGTCACTGACACCATCAAAGTTTCCCTGATGGAAGAGAAAAAGATGGAGTTAGCACTCAAGGCCAGCGAAATTGTGCTGATGTTTGACCCCGATGATCCATATGAAATCCGCGACCGGGGGCTTATCTATGCACAACTCGACTGCAATCACATTGCTGTTTCGGATTTGAGCTATTTTGTGGAGCACTGCCCTGAAGATCCTATCTCAGAAATGATAAAAATGCAGATTAACTCCATTGAGCAGAGGCTGATTGTTCTTCATTAATGTTTTTGTTTTTCATTAATGTTTTCATAAGGCGGGATTTCTCAGCGACCTGTTTATTTTTATAGATACAGCAAATTTATTTACCCTTAACAAGAGAAGGTATAAGCATGCAACAGAAAGTGGTTAATATTGGTGACATCAAGGTCGCAAATGATCTGCCTTTTGTACTCTTTGGTGGTATGAACGTCCTTGAATCACGGGATTTGGCCATGCGTATTTGTGAGCACTATGTGACTGTAACGCAAAAACTGGGCATTCCTTATGTTTTCAAAGCGTCTTTTGATAAGGCTAACCGTTCTTCTATCCACTCCTATCGTGGACCGGGTTTAGAAGAAGGGATGAAAATCTTTCAGGAACTGAAACAAACTTTCGGTGTGAAAATCATCACTGATGTACATGAACCTGCGCAAGCTCAGCCTGTTGCAGATGTCGTTGATGTTATTCAGCTTCCTGCTTTCCTTGCCCGTCAAACCGATCTGGTTGAAGCAATGGCGAAAACAGGGGCCGTTATTAACATCAAGAAACCTCAGTTTGTCAGTCCGGGACAGATGGGAAATATCGTTGAAAAATTTAAAGAAGGTGGCAACGATCAAATCATCCTGTGCGACCGTGGCAGTAACTTTGGTTATGACAATCTGGTGGTTGATATGCTGGGCTTTGGTGTCATGCAACAGGCTACTAATGGCTCACCTGTCATTTTCGACGTTACTCACTCATTGCAATGCCGTGATCCATTCGGGGCCGCTTCTGGCGGTCGTCGTGCGCAAGTGTCTGAACTGGCACGAGCCGGTATGGCAGTAGGAATTGCGGGATTGTTCCTTGAATCTCATCCTGATCCGGAAAATGCGAAATGTGATGGCCCGTCAGCACTGCCACTGGCAAAACTGGAACCATTCCTGATGCAGATGAAAGCGATTGATGATGTGGTGAAAAGTTTCCCGGAGCTGGATACCAGCAAGTAATTCCTGAATCCCTTGGGTTTCTTTGATAGTGCGGTTACAGGCAACTTACCCTGTAGCCGCTGATTTATTTGTTTTCCTGCTTGTGGCGCGCTTCACTTACAATACGACAAGTTACCTGAATGACATTCAGGGCACTAAGCCTGTTTCAAAGGCAAAATTGTCACTTTCTGATCTATGTTTCCCAGCCCTTGCACTGATGCGAATTTGTTGCTCAATATGCTGTACTACATAGGCAGCGTCCTGATCGATCCCCATAAAACGCCCGGAACCCCATGTATATAACCACGGCAAACCAATAAACGTGACATCCGGATCAATGGTGATTCCACGGTCATGGTTTGGGTAACCACTGGCTTGAAAAATATCTAAATCAATCCATGAATAATCTGGTTTAAAACCGATACACCAAATTACTGAAGTAATATTTTCTTTTGCTAAATCAATGTGTGTGATTTCCTGCTCAGGATGCCAAACAGGCTGATATACTGATGCTGGCTCGTCGGTTGTAATATTGTTTTTATCCAAATATTCATCAATTGAGGCATTAATACGATTATAAGTGGCATCGGCGCGGTCCAGGTTTTCTGATAAATCGGCTCTAAACCAGAGTTGACCCTCTTTAAAATCATCGAAACGACCGAACAATTGCATCCCCTCTAAGGCAAATTGGCGCAGGTCAATATCACGCCCGCCATCACGCCCCGTGACATAGTGGTTGGTACTGTTACGTACTTCTTCACTATAACGATGCTCTTTGACGGTAGTTTCGTAATAACCCATATCAAACAACCATTTCACTACATCTTTGCCGCGATAAAATCGGGCGCAACGCGGCGCATCACCTGTCGATAAGTAAACTTTTTTGCCTGCCAAATGTAAATCTTCGGCAATCTGTGCGCCGGATTGCCCGGACCCGACTACTAACACTGCACCCTCAGGTAGTTGATTTACATTTAAATATTCTTCTGAATGTATCGATTTTATATGGTTAGGTAAGGTATCGCTGAGTTTTGGATAAATCGGAGTGTGATACCCACCTGCCGCGACAACGAGATGTTTGGCTGTAGTTGTGCCGTGATTAGTTTCAATGACAAGCTTTTGTTCTGCCACTTTTTTTACATGTTCTGCCTGAATATTTAAAATGGCAGGAGGGTTTGTTTTTTCAATAAATTCATTGAGATATTCCACAATTTCATGCTTCTTCATAAAGCCGTCAGGATCTTGCCCCTGATAAGGGTGTTCTGGCAATAGACACTGCCAGTTAGGTGTTACCAGGGTAAAATTATCCCAACGTTTACGACGCCAGCTATGGGTTAACTCGGATTCTTTTTCCAGTATTACATGGTCAATGCCTGCCTTTTGCAAATAGTGACTAATACATAAGCCTGCCTGACCACCACCAACAATGACCACATCATAATTTGGCTGCAATATTTGATTTTGAGTATTTAACATGGAACATCCTTCTCATTTATTCGTCATTTCAATGACTTCAATTTGATTTTCCGGATTTAGACCGAAGAGTCTGGCTTGGGACTGGATCATCGCCAGATTGTCCATGGCCGAACTACAAGTAAAGCCATAACGTGCACGTACTCTTTCCGATGCCGCATACAGGCCATTTTCAACTTGGTGTAAAAACTGCGTACTTGAGTAACGCTGACCAATGGATAGATATTCATAAATCACCGTTGAAGGTGAGTAATATTGGATCTGTTTTCCATCAGGCCACTTCACAGTAAAATTGACGCTGGGCATAACATAGGCTCCTACCGATGACTCTTAGTCTCAGTTTGTATGGGTTTGCTCTATAATTTTTTTAAAGCGAGTTTTTTCAGAAGGTTGGCGTAGCAAAAGCCGGTAAATATCTGGTGGTTAAAATCCCAAAATATGCTGCTTTGTTCCTGCTGTTGCACCGTCACTACACCACTGATATTGGTTTCACCAATCGCCTTGCAGACAATCCCCTGACTGTGAAACAGCCTGATGATTTCTTCACATTGGTTTGCATCAGCAGTGAGTAAAAAACCAAAACTGGGGAAAATTTGCAGCCATTTAAACCATTCCACATCATCAGGTTTAGGGATCGCATCTAAGTTGATATGTGCCCCTGATGCTGTAGCTTCAAGCAGCATCAACAAACTACCTAAGATGCCGGCATTGCTAATATCACGGGCGGCATAAGCCAAGTTTTCCTCTGCCAGTTGCGGCAGCAAAGCAATTTGTGACTGTAAAATGCGGCCAGATACCTGCTCAAAGCATTTCCAGTAAGTGGTATCGGGGTGGAATTGCCCTTGTAAATTTAAAGCAATCAGAATTTTTTGTTGGGGCCTAACATGTAACACTGAGAGTAGTTTTCGTGCTATGCCCTGAATCGCCACAGATAAAGCGGGCTGATAATCTGATCCAAGATGAGTGTGCCCGCCGACCAAGAGCACACCATAAGCACGGCAAGCATCCTGTATGCCTTGCATTAACTGCTGGGCAGATTCATTACTGGTATGCCACAGACTGTTCACTACTGACAAGGCCCGACCGCCCATTGCTGCAATATCACTAATATTCGCCATGACGGCTGACCATCCTGCAAAATAAGGATAATGGGTCACAAAACTCGGTAACATACCTTCACAGGCATGCAATATATATTGACCGTTTAACGACAATGCCGCTGTGTCATCTCCGGGGCAGGGGTATAAGCTATCCAATGAATCCACATAACAAGTTATATTGTCTGAAGCCATACTGTTTGAAGCTATATTTCCTGAAACTATATTAGTTGAAACACAGTGAGCAATCGCCCGCTTGGACTGCATTGCGGGTGTGTGTTTTAGCTTTTCGAGTAATTGATTGAGCTCCATCAGCACACCTCCTTCTGTATATTCTTCTGTATACAGACTTGCATCGGGATATGTTGTAACGGATAGTTTTCAATCTGCGCCTGCATCAGTACATGTGGAATATGGGCAATGGTCAATTGACGCAAACTATCCCAATGCAACCTTTGGAAATAGCGTTCATTCTGACTTTGCACAGTGGCCAAGAAAGTACGGCATCCTAAGTTCTTGGCAGTTGATACTGCGGCATTGATTAATGCTTTACCGATGGTATGGTGACGTCGGTATAAAGGGTCCACGCATAACCGCCCGCCATACCATGTTTGTTCTCCATCAGGGAAGATCCGCACGGCACCAATCACACGTTTATGTCCACCAGACATTTTCCCGATGGCAATAATGCCTAATGCTTTAAAATCGTGTTCATCACGATCTTCTTTTAAGATTTTCTGTTCATCGCGAAAAGTTGCTTCACGTAAACGATAATATTGGTGAAGCTCCCAATCTTCCGACACGGTCTTGATAATAATGTTATCGCCAAGAGATTTTTTCATCCCTGCATTTAGCTGAAGAAGCCAGGAATAGCGAAGTTCCATACTTCATTCCCCTTATTCATATGCTTTCAGCGAAGAGCAGGCGCCACATTTGGCACAGCCTGCTTGAGTATTTTCCGAGTTCAAACCATGTCGTTTGAGTTGTTGCCCGATTTTCGGATAAAGCGACCGCATAAAAGCCGGATCAGGTTTAGGATGATGTTCCAATGGCGTTCCTTGAATCGGCACAAAGGGTACGACAAAGGGATACACTCCAATTTTCGTGAGTCTGGCGCTCATCTCTACGATTTCTAATTCGGTGTCACCCAAACCTGCCAAAATGTAGGTACTGACCTGTCCCCGGCCGAATACAGCAACGGCTGCTTCAAATGCGGCAAAATATTTTTCCAATGAGACTTCGGCCTTGCCGGGCATAATCTTCTGCCGTACACGTTCGTTTACTGCTTCAAGGTGCATCCCGATTGACACAGCGCCTGCGTCCTTTAAACGCTGAAACCATGCAAAATCATCGGGAGGTTCACACTGTACCTGTATTGGTAAATCGACTTGTGCCTTAATGGCTTTAACCGAGTCATATAAAATTTTGGCTCCACGATCTGCCGTATTTGGTGTGCCCGTGGTGATCACCATTTGCCTGATACCATCCAGCTCAACGGCTGCTTTGGCGACTTCTGCCAACTGTTTCGGGTGCTTACGAATCAACGTCTTCCCATTTTTTATAGATTGATCAATTGAACAGAATTGGCATGCCGTTGCCTTGTCATTCATCCGAATGCAATGCTGTAACACCGTCGTTGCCAACACATCATGGCTATGTAAGGTTGCAATTTGCTCATAGGCAATACCTTCGGCCGTTTTTAAATCATAAAAACGTGGTCGTGCTGGGGCAGTTAAAGTTGCTACAGGGATTCGGTTTTTAAAAATGGTCACCTTGTCAGAGTTCGGTTCAGACTTTGCGGTGTAGGGTGAATCTTGGGCCACAAGGTTCCGTACCGGGATCATCATAGTCTGCCCGTTAAGGCTCAGTGCCTTATGATCGCTTGGCCCTGCGCCACCTTTGCGGGATAAGCCAAACTCGCCTTCCCATTTCAGGCCATGACATTGCAAATCGGTCAATAATTGTATTGTAGACATCCTGATTCCCTATTATTGGTGTTCAATCAATGCGGTTCAGATATGTGCATCATTAAGTTTTGAGCGTTTTCGAGATGGCTTTGCTCTGATGTTTCAACTTTCAGTTCGTGCAATACACGTGTTGGACGACGATCGATCAATAAGCTGAATAATTCGGGGCGGCTGTAATGTCCAACCGAATCCATCATGCGTTTACGTTTATCAATCAGGCTGAAATCCAGATCGGCAATGCAATAACCTTCACCTTGCGTGAGCGGCTCAGCTAAAAACTTGCCTTCGGGGGAAACAATGGCGGTAAAACATCCTCCTGAAATCGGCGCGATGTTACAGCCGGTATCTTGCATAATTTGCTGTTGCTGTTCGGGGTGCAGCCATGCGGTGGCGTTGACCACAAAACAACCAGACTCCAGAGCATGGTGTTGAATGGTTGCGCTGATTTGATCGGCAAACACTTGTCCTACCAACGAACCAGGAAACATGGCAGCATGAATTTGCTCACCATCTGCCATCAAGGCAAAACGAGCCAATGGGTTGTAATGTTCCCAACATGCCAGCGAACCAATACGTCCCACTGAAGAATCGATGGCACGCAGACCGCTGCCATCACCTTGCCCCCATACCATTCGTTCGTGGTAAGTTGGGGTAATTTTGCGGCGATGCTGAATAATTGAACCATCAGCATCGAATAACAGTTGTGCGTTATAAATCGTACCGCCTGAACGTTCATTAATGCCGATCGACACTACCATGTTGGCCTCAAGACAGGCCTGACCAATTGCTGAGGTTGCCTCGGAAGGTACAACCACGGATTCATTCAACAGTTTTAAATGTTCTTTACCCATGGCAAGTGGGGGTTGGACAAAGGAAAAATAAGGGTAATAAGGCACAACGGTCTCAGGAAAAACAGCAAACTGCACTCCTTGTTTTCCAAGCTCTAAAATAATGTCACAGATTTTTTTTACGGTTGCGGATTGGCTATAAAGTACCGGACTGCATTGCACTGCGGCGGCTTTAATGATTCTGTTCATGTCTTATTTCCCTTATAGTTAAGACTGACTTAAACTGTCCAGGTATCAATGACTAAGGCATTGTCACGACGCATCAGCAGTTTCAAATCCATCACATCCAATGGATTAATCGGGCGAATTCCCGGTATAAGCGCTTTTTCGGTTTGGCCATACATCGATTGCAACGCAAAACGACAGGCATAGACTTCACCCCCTTCTTCCATAAAGGCTTTCAATTGATTATTGACGGCTAAATGACCCGGAAAAGCTTCCGCGCCTAAAGTTGGAAAGCCGCGTTGTACACCTAACTGCACACCTGGGCCATAAAGCAAGATTTTGGTTTCAAAACCTTTGCGTAATAGGCGCTTTGCCTGAAATACATTGATCAGGCCAATTGATCCTTCAAACGCAACGGTATGGAAAGTCACTAATGCTTTTTCTCCCGGCAGGGCTTTGACGTCCTCAAATACTTTTTCTTCATAATCAACAAGAAAATCGCCATCTTTATATTGTTCGATATCTACTTTTGGCATAACCGCTCCTAATTCAATGTTATTTTGGAATGAATCAACATGTATGCTTTCTGTGTTATTGCGAAAGTTGTGCCAAGTTATATTGGGGGGAGGGGAGTTATCTTTATCTGATTGAAAAAACAGGGTTTAATTTTTATTAAAATATTTATATGAAGTGTAGCGCGCCGCGTGAATTGAAAAAATGTGCCATTTAAAGCGAGAAAAATTAGCTAGTGTCATATTTTATCAAAATACGCGGCTTATTTAGGTTATTTTATGCTCAACCAATGATAGTGTTTTACTCTTTTCTTCTCATATCCCCATGGGTACGTATTTTGAGCATAAATTGAACTAAATTAGTGCCTAATTGTTACTCTATAACACCTAATCTACCACTTTCGCTAGGCTTGTGTAGCGACATAGGCGTTTCTATAAATCGTTGGTTTGTCGGGGACAGTGGAACAGGCGAAAAATGCAGTCCCCAATAACCGTCGAATTAACGGGCGGCCGCTAACAGGTGACGTGAATTTGACTGCACAGGATGTTGGAGCGTTGACCGTGAGCGATTACGGGGTGGGGTCTAGCGGTCTGGATGGCAGCTCACTCATGGCAAACATGAAAAATGTTGGATATGCAACGGGTTTTTATTCGTCCACATCTACGACATCAAATCGGTTGGGAGGGCCCGGTTCCATCATCAAAACGAGCTATAACCTCAACAATCAACAAATGATCGTATTGTCAAATCATAGCCCGACCATTATGGCTGTACGGCGAATGGTAGATGGATATTTATGGGCAGACTACATAGTCATGACCTCTAATATGTGGACGGTTGTTGATGGAACGTACAAACAGTCCTCGCCCATCATCAAAATCTGGAATGACGGCACATTTACCACCAACGACGAATCAGAGGGTGCCACTGTTGAACGCCTGTCTGAGGGTGTTTATCTCATTAAAAATGTGTTGGGATTCAATGCTGATGCAGCGTGGGGCGGAGTCGATGGCGGGGTTGAAATACCGCTGTGTAAGAACAAGTTGCCGCTGATTTGGGTCGATTACAAAGTGCTGTCGGACGGCACCATCAAACTAATGACCTACCACAGAGAGCACGCTAACGCTCCAGCATTCGCCAAAAATGTCCGTGAGGGTTACGCAGACGGGGATTTGATTGATATCCCTCATGGCAGGTCTGTTTCTGTCCGCGTCCAGATGCCAGAAGATTCTATCTGGAATCAACGGCAGGGAAAATTAACTAAATCAGAGTAGCAATCAAGGGGCGTTGCGCCCCTATTTCTATTTCGGCGGCTCCGGCCATTCAATATCAGGTGCAGTAGTGCAATCTACCCGATTGAGCAGCACCCGATATTTACGCCATGCGGTTAGTGCAGATTGTTCGGCATCGGTGGCGATATCCAAATCAACGGCGTCCTGTAATGGTGCAATAGCATGCATCGC
>NZ_NITZ01000018.1 GCF_002632615.1 Xenorhabdus miraniensis | reverse complement strand
AAATTCAGACATAAAAAACCGGCCTCAGATGATTGTCTGAGGCCGATTATGACTTATCTCAGTTGGCTTAAGCGAGCGGTATTACGGCTATGCCGGGGGATACTTACTCACGATGCAAAATTTGAAAAATTAGCTAAATGGGTACTTCAGAATGAGGACTGGAAACGGTGTCACCGTGATCGGGTTCGTGCTGACTATATGAGCCAGTTTATTAATCACTGGTGGTTACGTTTATACGGCAGTGATTCACATTGGTCAAAAAAGTATCAACATTGGCAAGTCAACGAATTGGAAAACGAATTTGCTTTGATATTTTTTGAACAATCACTGTATTCATTACAGTTAGAGTCAAAATTTGAGGTGATATATAAACGCCGCGCTGATATTCCATCACACCTAAAAACCGCTAGTTTTTTCGTAAATGAGAAGTGGTATCGGGATGAGTTGATCGCATGTGCTGCATACATCGGTAAAAAGCAGGCGTGGCCTCTGTATAATATTATGGAAGCAGAGCGAATTTGTCAGCTGTATCCACTGAGATGCTCTTGTCCAGACGATTATTCAGAACTGTTAACCAAATCTCAGCTCAAAAAAATGGGATTTTCTGATCCTGACATTCAGTCAATGATTCCGGTCTGTGAACGACAAAATCGATATAATTCAGAATGGTACTGTTTGTATCAATTACCTCATGAACGGTGCTAATCAGATGGCTAAATCCCCCGCAGAACGGAAAGCCGCCCAGCGTCAACGCCAGCAGGAAGCTGGCGTCACTAAAATAGAATTGCTGGTCGATAATCAAGAACTGGATATGTTGAAGCGCAACTGTGCACTAAGGCGACCAGGGCGCGAGTTTTATGACGTGGTTGAATACCTGACGTTACTGATTCGTAAAGATGAGGCGGAGTTACGTCAGATAATGCAGGCACTATCAACGCGGCAGTGTGGCAAATGTGGTGATCCTCTTCCTGTGGCCGAGTGTTGTTTCTCTGGTGAATCAGCGTGCTGGAATACATTGGGCCGGCATGATTTGAAACTGTCATTGTGATGGTGTGACATGTCACGAAGTTTTCATTAAACCCGCTTTCAAGGCGGGTTATTGCTATATATGATGCCAGCGCTGGGTCTTATTAGCCCTTAAGTTAACTTAGCCTTTGTGCTAACTTAGCTCTTGCGCTAACTTAGTTTAAGAGCTATCCTTTAAGCATCAAGAGGGGATTGCCGAATGTTTGAAATTAAGTTTCATGATGCTTTTAAGGACGAATTAAAATCACTGCCCGATTCGCTGGAACTGCGCATAGTCGCGTTAATTAAGCGATTAAGGGAAAATCCAACCAGCCTGAGAGAGCCGCATTCAAAACCAATCGAGGGATACAAAGGGTTGTTTGAACTGAGAGCAAAAGCCAAAGACGGAATAGCCAGAAGTTTTTTTTGTTATGCCACCGGAAAGAAAATCTATTTGTTATGCTGCCTTGTGAAAAAAACCAATACCACTCCCCTGAATGAACTCAGGATAGCAATTACACGAAGAAATGAACTGACAAAACCATCAAAAGATTAAGAGGAAATATGATGCGTGATGATTTAGACCTCTACATTGAAGAAAGAACAAAAGAAAACCCTCTCTTTAAAGCCGCGTTAGCAGAAGAAGAGAAAGAGCTTGAGTTAGCGATTGAAATGCAAAATATGCTGGCTGAATGGCGAAGGAATGCAGGCATGACCAGCGCTCAGGTTGCTGAAAAAATGGGTATCAAGCCGCCGACTGTATCAAAAATAGAAAGAAATATCGTTAAGGCATCCATTGATACACTCAGTCGTTATGCCCGTGCCTGTGGTGTTAACGACATTAAAATACCGTTGTAATTAACGATTCGGTTATTTTTTGTTCTTAATATTACGGCTGCATCAAACTCTTGTTTCTGCGCACCAATCCGCAAGATCAAAAAAGGATCTCATACCCCGTCAAGCGCCAGTACGGGCGCTTCTCCGATGATCCCTTGCAACTGCATGAAAAGCACTGCATTTAGTGGGCAGGCGCGGCGGGGTCACGACTGCGCGCGGCGGTGTGTGATCCCTGTGCCCAGCCTCAAATTTTCACTGCGCAATCATTACATGGGTAACTACATTTCATTCAGGCAAAAAAAGACCGCCCCGCAGGCGGCCATATCATCAACGGTGGAGTTCAGTCGTTTTCGTCGGTCTCCAGTGAATAGCGCTCAAACCGGCTCACCTCTTCCCCGAGCCAGTCATTGAGCTGTTTCATCTTGCTTTGCAACGGCATCAGTTCATTGCGCACAAACACTTTGGCCGCTTTTTCCACATCGCCGAAGCCGCCGGTATTCTGCGGGATAATCCCCATCATTTGCGGCGGCACACGGTGCGCGGCGAGAATGTCGTCCCGGCTGGTATTCTTGATATTCAGGAATTCATCTTTGGCCGCCGTCTCTGAGAGCGGGATGGTCTGGATACCGTCTTTCTTGCCGCCGGGCGCATACAGGAACAGGTTGCGGAAATTGCCCGGCCCTTTCGAATGTTTCAGCGCATCACGGATATTGTTGACATCCGAAATATTCTGTGACGCATCGCTGATATACAGGATATAGCCCGCGTGGCTGCCGTTCAGGTAATACTTGCGCCGGAACAGGGTCGCCGATTCATTCAACAGTGCCGAGGGCAGCGCCGCCAGATATTCGGGCAGGCCGTACAGCTCCTGATTGATGTCAGGTTCAATCAGGTGGAACACCTGCCCCGTCTCAAACGCATACGGCTGGCTCTGGTAGCCATAGCGCACAAACCAGTAAGTCTCCAAATCTTCCCCGCGCCGGGTGAACTTGGCCGGACAGTGGTTCAGGCTTAAGGGCTGGCCGAGGCGGTTCTTGCGCAGTTCCAGATAGGCATTGCCGAACAGCATAAAATCCAGCGCCCACGAATCAAACACCTGCCGGCTCAGTAACCGGTGGGGAACAAAGGTGCTGGTCAGAATGTTGCGTTTCACATACACCGCACTGCTGTGGTGCGGGGCCGAGCGGAACGACAACGCCAGCCCGTTGAAGCTGATTGGGGGTTCATACCAGTTATCCAATGGCCGGAGCAACCGAAATGAAAAAAGGGGCGCAATGCCCCTGCTGATATTCTATTTGGCTTATTTTAATCCAGTGGTACTCAGATGCGATTGGATGATGTTATTGAGTTCATCAACACTGGCAACCACACCGTTCTCATCTTCTAATTCCAAACTGGCTATCGCCTCGGCAAATGACATGGTATCCGTGGCGGAAAGTAACGCATTCCAGTTAATCATATTTGCAGGGCTGTTCTTGTCCTGTAATAAATTATCGACGATAGCAAGGTAATCAGACTGGCTACTTGTCCATTGCGTATCCTGTGCCGACCAGAACCAGCGAGTGAGGAATAATTGGTTCCACAAATCCGCCCAGCTCGTATAGGTTTTACGCAAGCGCGGGGCTAACATTCGCGTCCAGGCTTTGGCTTCTTCGGCGGTAATGTATTTCAGCCTGGCACCTTCTAAACATAACATACTGAACCGGACATAATCCCAAGCCAGATAGTCCACATTCTGAATATTATTGGTATTGTGATACATCATTTTATATTGCCAGAGGATTTCTTGTTTTTCTGTTTCACCCCATTGGCTCTTTTCAATGCGGCTTAGTAAAGTGTCAAAATCTTGTTTTGTCATGTGAATGACATTGTCCCTCATGGCGTAATAATCGGTGGAATGACCGTCTACAATGAGCCAAAATAACTGCTGAAGTAAATCCTGCCGATTTTTGATCCCCCATGCTGAAGATAAGCCATTGTCCTCGGCGGTGTCAGGGGTATAGTCATTGATCGCATGCTCATTGAAAACCGCATAAGGTGCCCCCAGAATGATGCCCCAGTCTTCACTGGTCACTGGCGAGAGCGTGCTTTGCGTGGTGGTCTCAATCTCTTCTTTCCTGTTTTCTTTTGTTACATAAGGGGAAAAGTAGGCATAAATGCTATAACCCACACTCAGCAGGAAAAGAATTAAAGCCCCTACGCGTAAAAACAACGGCATAAAATCTCCATTTAATATGAGGTATTGAGAGAGGTAATAATAAAGATTTTTAGTGAGTCAAAAAACAGAAAAAAAGCGATCACATTATAAATATTGATCCCAGGACGCTCGTTTGCCTTTGTATCAGCCCCCACACAACCCCAACCCCCTGCATTTTATTGTAAAGCCGACCACCATAACGGCATCACCTTAACCGGAGTTTTTCGCTATGGCCCAAGACTATCACCACGGCGTGCGCGTGCAGGAAATCAACGAAGGCATCTGCTGTCTGCTATCGCTTGTTTCGTGTCATGTCGTTTATGGAAAGGGGCATTGTCCATGACTATCACTGCGTTACCCGGAAGCTTTGGCAGCAAATCTTGTGTCATCCAGGCATGAAAAACATCCGCATTGATGTTCCCGGCAAACAAGCTCACGGTGACGAAGGTCTTTTCGATGATCGCGCCAATAACATTAATACGCCCTTTAGCGTGCCAATTGTGTGTACCAAAACAACGCAACCCTTTCTCTGAATAACCGTGCAGGCGGGGCATTGACTGGGCAAAGCCGCTCTCATCCAAATAAACAATCGGTTTTCCCGCCTGTTCATAGTCGCTGATGCGTGCGATAAACGCTTGACGAGCCTGAGGATCGGCTTTGGGGTGTTTTAGCGTTTTTTTTACAGGTGAGGTTAAGCCATTTCAACGCGTAATGAACAGCAGACTGCGAGACCCCTAAGCGTTTTGCCCTTTCCCATTGATAATCATCAGGGAAATTTTGCACATCCGTGATAAGCACCTCATCACGGATTTTAGTGGGAGGTTTATCACGCGTCATACAAGGTTCTATTCTGAATAATATTAAGTACCAGATTCAGATTACTGTCCCCGATTCTGTCTCGGATGGCGTCCGGCATGGCATATAGTGGCGAATACCAGCTACATCATTGGCTTCCTCCAGAATATGGACAGATGGATGAGCCAGAACGGGACGGTGGAGGTGACCTTACCGAACTACCAAACGGTATCGTTGCAATCGATACGGGCATTGCAGGCAGCGATGGAGGGGAAGTTAGATAAAGGACAGAACGGCGCGGATATTCCCGATAAAGCGGCGTTTGTGAGGAATATTGGGGCTGCAACTCAGGGTTGGGTTATTGATAATGCTGCCGGCTACATTAAGTACAATATTATAGATGTCAATATCAATGAATTTACATCATGGATAACATCACGACCCCAAGGCGGCCATGCATTTCGTTTTTCAAATGGAAGTGGTGGAACCGGCCTTCCATGGTCATGTGGTTATGTGACGAGAATATAAGATACGTGGGGCGGCTTTGTTGCCGGCTATTACCGCGAAGTAACAGTTATATATGGCAATGATGATGGCGGTAATACCAAAATTAGCTACTTGTGGACGGATAAAAACACCATTGTTGATGGCAGTGGCTATCTCAAAAAATCCTCCCCCATCCTCCAAATCTACCCAGACGGCACCTTTAACGAACCGTGTGACTTACCCGCCGGCACTCGACTGGATGTCCGTGTCCAGATGCCGGAAGATTCGGTGTGGAATGTGAGGCAGGGGGGGGGTCAAGTTAGGGTAAGGTTTACACAGCAGCGCAGGGAGAGTAGGGTTAAGTATGTTCCTAATAAGCTGAGGGCATTAATATGAGAGACATGAAACTAATCGAAGTATTCCGGGACTCTTATGTATTCGAAGAGCAAACTGTATTAGGAAAAAAGCAGCTCACTATTGTATGCCATGGAACTACCGAAAACCCAAACAACACATATGCAGTTGTTGTAAATAATAATCAGCTTGGCCCAGCGCAACTTTCTCAGAATATTCACAATTGGGTGCGTGATGTAAATAATTTGCAAAGAGTTCGACTTGCTGCTTGCATGTCAGCAAATCCAGAACACGGAGCGGCAGCCCTCAACACTTCGTTTGCCTCGCAATTATCTGCTTTACTACCAAATACTTATGTCAGGGGATACGTAAGGGAGGTTACTACCACTCTCGAACCAAATGCTCTTAATTTTTTTTATCAAATGGGTGGGTGTGACATTGCTCAGGAGGGTGTGGCTAATTTATTTAGGATGATGAGGGAAGATCTTACCCGTCATTATCATAGCATAGTGTTCTTAAATGGAATGGTTGTCAGGCAAACTATAAACGGACATGATTTTCAAACTTTGGAAGATAACGGCATTGCCGGCTCCTTTGACATACTAAAATACAGTAAAATTCCAACCCCTCGATTCCCTTAATCTCTGGTACAGTGACAGAAATACGTAAAATCAATCAGTTAACTAAAGGGGACAATTGTCCTCTTTTAACCCATTGATTTAATTGAATTCCTGTCCTGAGCGGTAATTAAGCAAAATCAACCAGTTAGCTAAAGGTGAGATATCTCACTTTTAACTTGCTGCTTATTTCTGCGCAAATCCTCTACGGGATCAAAGTGATGGCCTCGGATAAATCAATGAGTTAACCAACTATTGGGGAAATCACTATAGTTGCCGCAAAGTGGGATATCCCATCTTGGGTATGGAGGAAATCACAACACCTTTGCTTTTGTACATGCGGGATGTTAAAGGGCAGAAATCTGCCCTTTAGTGATCGCGGTTCCTTTTTATCCTTACTCATGACGTGACCTTAAACTTTATCTATCTAACTAGCGCAAAATCCATTTCTATGTACTGCATTGTGTACGTTTTATGTTTGTACATGAATGTGTGCATATATAAGTTTATGAAGGCGATAATTTTACATAATTAATTGTTTTTATTTGGTAAAATAATATGTGCGCGTATTTGTTGTCAATGGGTTCCCAAATTGGTGGCACTATTGAATGCGGGTTATAATACAGCAGAGCAGCGCAATGTTGTGTTAAGCTATTTTTTACTGAATGGACATACGCTGGATCTCTCACAATTTATCCATCAACTGATATAACCCGGTGCTTATTCAAGAAGGTGAGCAGCTCATCTTTATCGCATTCTTTCTGCAAGCAACACACCCATTGTTGGTTTCTTTTTCCTAAACCAGCCTGGCAGAAGACAAACATCGTCGTCGCTACAAGGGATTTTTCACGCGCTAAACGTGATGACTCATATTGCAACCCCGTAGTTTTGATAAGAAGTCATTTGCTGCATCAACGTCACCAAAAACCAATTTGCACCCGCAAAATCTGATTACACGGTAAGCTGCGGGTGCGAAGATTAAGAGTTAACGGGAAGCGTTAACCATCAGCCAGGTTTTGTAACCCCCAGCCAAATTACGGGCCTGAAAACCAAAATGAGACAGTATTCGCCAGGCAACATGTCCACGCAATCCTGACTGACAGGCGATCAGAATTTCTTTGTTTTTTGGCAATTCATTGATTCGTTGGCGCAATTCATCAAGCGGGATGTGCAGGCCTAGCCCAAATTCGCCCAAGTTTTTGAGTTCTTCTGGCGTTCTGACATCCACTAGAATCTGCCGTTCAGGATCCAGCTGCTGGATATCATCTACGTGACAGATACGGGTACCACCATGTAGAACGTTACTGGCCACCATCCCAATTTGGTTGACGACGCTGCGGGCACTGTTGAAAGGTGGTGCGTAGGCGAATTCCAGGTTTTCCAGATCGTCAACGCTTAACCCTGCTCGCTGTGCGACGGCCAGAACATCGATAGCTTTATCAATACCGCGCTTTCCTACCGCCTGTGCGCCCAGAATGGTGCCAGAAACAGGTTGGAATAATAACTTGAGCGATATAGGTTGGCTACCGGGATAGTAGCTCGCGTGGTCGGCAGCATGGACAAAGACTTTTTCATAACAAAGGTTATCGCGCCGCAGGGCTTTCTCGTTCAACCCTACGCTGGCGATTGCGTAGTCAAATACCTTGCAGATTGCTGTTCCCTGACTACGTGGATAGCGACGTTTTCCGCCTAACATATTTTCAGCAGCGATACGTCCCTGACGGTTGGCCGGTCCAGCGAGTGGTATGAGGGTTGGTTTGCTGGTGACCCACTCGGTGGTTTCCACCACATCACCCACAGCATAAATATTCGGCACGGAGGTTTCCATATACTCGTCGACCTGAATACCACCGCTCTGGCCAATGGCTAATCCGGCGTTTCTGACCAGGGTTAGCTCTGGTTTTACGCCAATCGCCAGTACAATCATGTCGGTGCTCAGTGCCTCGTCGTTGTTCAGTGTGATATGGAGTTTGTCTTCCCCACTTATTTGTGCAATCTCCATGAGTCCCGTCCGTAAACGAAGATCAACATTATGCCGGCGGATTTCCTGATGTAATACTTCAGCCATCTCTGCATCAACCGGTGCCATCACCTGTGTACCCTGTTCCAGCAGCGTCACGGCAATACCACGATGCGAAAGTGCTTCCATCACTTCAAGCCCAATAAATCCGCCACCAACCACCGTTGCGTGTTGTGGATGGCGGTGTTCAATATGGGCGAGGATATTGTCCATATCCGATAACGATCGCAACGTAAATACACCTGGCTGGTGTATCCCTGGCATTGGTGGTACCACAGGTGATGCACCTGTGCTGAGTAACAGACGATCCCAGGATTCAGTGTAGATGTTGCCCGTTAGTGCATTTTTTATCTGAAGAGTTTTGGCGTTAGTATCTATGCTCAACACTTCATGCTGGAGGCGAACGTCAATCTTAAAGCGCTGCTGAAAATCTTCCGGCGTTTTCAGCACTAAGGACTCTCTTTTAGGAATGTCACCACCGATGTGATAGGGCAATCCACAATTGGCAAACGAGACATAGCTACCCTTTTCGAGCATGATAATCTCTGCAGTTTCTGACAGACGACGTGCCCTGACTGCTGCAGAGGCTCCACCTGCAACGCCACCGACAATCACGATTTTCATTTTTTTCATAGCCTTACCACCTGTTCTAATTACTCCAGAGAGAAACATTTAATGACGAAACAGCGATGGCTACCTGATCACACACGGTACTCATCTTGCACTACAATATACATTATTATATTATATAAAAAACTTAATAAAACGACTTTATCGTATAAGCCGCAATGAACAATATCAATCAACAGCAAATGCGTGCCGCCGCAGCCAGAACGGCAGGCATTCTCAAATCACTGGCAAATGAAGATCGACTGCTGCTTCTGTGCCATCTCAGCCAGGGAGAAGCTTCGGTCGGAGAAATGGAGACGGCATTGGCCATTACGCAACCCACTCTGTCACAACAGCTTGGGGTATTACGTCGACAAAATTTGGTTGAAACCCGTCGTGAGGGGAAACATATTTTCTATCGTATTGCCACTCAAGATGTACTGATATTGTTGACCACTTTGTATGAACTCTATTGTCCTAACACTGATGAGGATGTCTGCGATGATGATTGATATGGCACAGTTTACCCCTCTGCAAGGTTTTGTTGGGGGGCTCCTTATAGGGGCGGCCGCATGGGTGTTGATCCTGTTCTGTGGCAGGATAGCGGGTGTCAGCGGGATACTCGGCGGCGTATTGTCACGCTCTACGTTAGATAAAGGTTGGCGGCTGGCATTTTTGCTTGGTGTAGTGGCATCGCCCTCACTTTATCGTCTTGTCACGCCATTACCTTCCGTCGATTTGTCTGGATCGTGGTCGACACTGATCATCGCGGGAATATTGGTCGGTCTTGGCACACAGTATGGTTCCGGCTGTACCAGCGGACATGGCGTGTGTGGACTGTCGAGGCTGTCGGGACGTTCACTGGCGGCCACGGCGACCTTTATGATTGTAGCGTTTATCACTGTCTGGGTTATAGGATTTTGGCGTTAATGTCACCAACAGGAGCAAGCAATGAACAGCATTTTCTCGTTACTGGCAGGGTTATTGTTTGGTATTGGATTGATTGTCAGCGGCATGGCGGATCCGGGTAAAGTCATCGGTTTTCTGGATATTACCCGCGTTTGGGATCCCTCACTCGCGTTTGTTATGGGCGGAGCCATCAGCGTGGGTTTCTTTGCTTTCCGGATGGCGAAAAAAAGAAACCGTCCGGTGTGTGCGGAAAAAATGCACTTACCTACCGCGACGAAAATTGATAAGCGCCTTATTGGAGGGGGGATATTGTTTGGTATCGGTTGGGGTCTGGCCGGTATCTGTCCCGGCCCCGGATTGGTATTACTGGGGGCTGGCACGTTAAAAGGTCTCGTATTTGTGATTGCAATGGTGACTGGGATGCTGATCTTTCAATGGCTGGAAAAAGTGGCTAAGTCATGACCCCGCGTGGCTCCCGCCACGTCAGGATGTTGTCAGGGTCATTATGGTATCTAGTGGCGGTTCTGTCATTCAATTAATATCTTTAAGTTATGAATATTTTTTCATTCTGAAAATGGGAGGAAAGGTCGGGCCATAGGCCTCACTTAGCCCTAAAATATAAACGCCCGATGAAATACATCATCAGGCGTTATGAGTAAAATAAGTGTCAACGTATATCAGGACCAGACACTTTTTCATCTTTCAAATTGCTGTCTTGTTGATTACAACTTGAAATCTGTTGAGGATACGAACAATCAGTTATTGAGCTTATTTCAATTCCAACTCGTTCATAGCAGCGATGCTGAAACCACCGTCAACGTGCAGGATTTCACCTGTTACACCACCAGCCAGATCAGAACACAGGAATGCAGCAGCGTTACCAACATCTTCTGTTGTTACAGTACGGCGAATCGGTGTGACTGCTTCACAATGAGCCAGCATTTTACGGAAATCCTTAATACCGGAAGCTGCCAGTGTACGGATTGGGCCAGCAGAGATGCCGTTAACACGAATGCCTTCAACACCCATTGCATTTGCCATATAACGTACGTTGGCTTCCAGAGAGGCTTTCGCCAGACCCATTACGTTATAGTTAGGAATTGCACGTTCTGCACCCAGATAGCTCAAGGTAAGCAGGGCTGAGTTAGGGTTCAGCATATCACGGCATGCTTTCGCCATTGCAACGAAGCTGTATGCACTGATGTCATGTGCAATTTTGAAGCCTTCACGGCTGACGGCATTAACATAATCGCCATCAAGCTGGTCAGCCGGAGCATAACCGATAGAGTGAACGAATCCGTCGAATTTAGGCCATACTTTGCCTAATTCGGCAAACAGTGCATCGATACTTTCGTCTTCAGCCACGTCACACGGCAGAACGATATTAGAATTCAGTGATGCAGCGAATTCTTCGACACGAGGTTTCAACTTGTCATTTTGGTAGGTAAAAGCCAGCTCTGCACCTTGTTCGTGCATTGCTTTAGCAATCCCATAAGCGATAGACAGTTTGCTGGCGACGCCAGTAATGAGAATGCGCTTGCCGGTCATGAAACCCATAGCAGTATCCTTATTGTTCTTTGTGATCAAAATAGTTCTTTGTGATCAAACACTAATAGTCATGAGTAACAAAATGATATACCCAACATGACCATAGTGTTTATTGTTAATAAACGGGGACAATTCTATCACGCCGGAGAAAAATGTGGTGAGTTTCCCACGCTGTTCCGATCAGTGAATAAAATGTACCCAATGAAAATATTAGGTGAGATCCTGACGCCATGCTTCAGCAGACAAGGCTTCACCAAAATGGCTGGCTATCAATTTGCGTGTAATATCATGCAGTGGAGAAGCCAGTACCTCCGCTGTATTGCCACGCTCTACAACTTCGCCTTGATGCATTACCAGTACTTGATCACTGATATGCTTCATCATACCGAGATGTTGAGTGACATAGATATAAGAAATACCGTGTTTCTCTTGTAATTCCAGCATCAGGTTGATGATTTGAGAGCGCATCGACATATCAAGAGAAGCTAATGCTTCGTCTGCGACAATAATTTGTGGCTGCAATATCAAAGCCCGGGCCAGAGCCACACGCTGTTTCTGCCCTGATGCCAGCATATGTGGATAATAATTGGCGTGGTCTGGTAATAAACCCACTTGGCGCAATGTCTGATTGATTCGTTTCTCCCGTTCGGAAGGGGATAGCTCAGTATTCAGGATTAATGGCATATCCAAAATCTGGCCGATGCGCTGGCGGGGATTCAATGAAGTGCTGGGGTCCTGAAAAATCATGCGGATGCGCTGGCTACGGTAACTGTAATCACCATAAGCCAGCTTATGGTTGTTAATCAGAATTTCACCCGAAGTCGGTTCAATAACCCCTGATAACATTCTCGCCAAAGTAGATTTGCCAGAGCCATTTGCACCAATAATGGCCAGTGTTTTTTTAGATTGTAAAGTAAAGCTTACGGGCTTTACCGCGTCAAGATGATGACGGCGAAACAGCCCAGTGCGATAACGGAATGTTTTAGTCAGGTTTTTGACTTCCAATAATGTGTCAACCACTTATGATTCTTCCATATTCAAAGGGAAATGGCAGGCGAAAGCATGATTCTTAATCACCCGTAACCGAGGGGTTGCTATACAGGTTTTCTGTGCATAGGGACAACGTGGCCCCAAACGGCATCCTATCGGCAGATGCTCCAGTGACGGGATAGCTCCGGGTAATGTATTCAACCGGCTCTTATGCGGTAGTGGGCTGCCAAAATCAGGAATTGAACGGATCAGCGCTTGTGTATAGGGATGATAAGGTTTTATCAGCAGCTCATCCGGCGTAGCACTTTCTACTGTTTGACCGCAATAAAGTACATTGATGCGTTTCACCAGTTTGCTCATCATTTGCAGATCATGGCTGATCAACAGAATTGTCATGTTGTTATTCTGATTTAAGCTCGACAGCAAACGGAATATCTGAGCCTGTGTGGTTGGTTCCATGGCATTGGTTGGCTCATCTGCAATCAGCAAGCGCGGTTGATTGGCAAGAGCCATGGCAATCATCACTTTTTGGCATTCACCTTCCGTTAATTCGTAAGGATAACTGTGCATGATGTCATAGTGGTCTTTGATACCAACACGATGCAGCAGTTCAATTGCACGGCGTTTTCTCCAATGAAATCTCTGCCACCAACGGCCTTTAAACGTCCATCCGGGAATAGCTTGAATAAGTTGCTTACCCACATTTTCTGATGGATCGAGACATGATTGCGGTTCTTGAAAAATCATTGAGATATTGTGACCAATCACTTTACGGCGCTGCCGTGGTGTCAGGCGCAATAAGTCAATATCATTGAAACGAAAACGATCAGCGGTGACTTTAAGATTATCTTTTGTGACGCCACATATCGCTTTGGCAATCAAACTTTTACCTGATCCTGATTCGCCCGCCAAACCGAGAATTTCACCTTCTGTCAGTGAAATACTCATGCGGTCAACTGCTTTGACGGGGCCCTCTGCTGTCATAAACTCAATGGTGAGGTTTCGAATATCAAGCAATGGCATTATTCGACTCCTGCATTAATGGCCCGGTGGAGTCCGTCACCCAGTAAGTTAACGAATAGAACGCTGAGCATAATCGCGCCTCCCGGCAACATCACAGTCCATGGCGCAGCATAGATCAACTCCAATGAATCTCCCAGCATCGCACCCCACTCAGGTGATGGCAGCCGTGCACCAAGATCGAGGAAGCCCAAGGCTGCAATATCAAGGATAGCGATGGAAAGAGTGCGCGTTAGCTCAGTGACTATTACCGCAGTGATATTGGGAAAAACGGCATAGCGTAAGATATGGTAATTTGATGCGCCATCCAAACGTGCTGCGATAATATATTCCTTATCCAACTCGTCATGTACAGCCGTATAAATAGTGCGCACTATTCTTGGCAGTAACGCCAGCCAGACAGCTATCATGGCATGATGCAGACTGGCTCCAACGAAAGCAACGACAATAATCGCCAGCAATAAAGAAGGAATAGAGAGTAAGGTATCAAGGATATGGTTCAGGACCGCAGATTTAAACCCGTGGGTCATCCCTGCGAGGCTGCCGATGATTAGTCCCACAATGGCTGCGGCGGCGGTTACAACCAGTGCAGACCCGAATGTGGAAGATGTCCCAATCAGCAGGCGGCTGAAAATATCACGACCGAGATCATCGGTTCCGAGAAAAAAGGCGACATTACCGTGATGCGACCATGAAGGTGGCATCAGTTGATCCAGAAATTGCTGATCAAGCCGATAGGGGGAGAGATGGTTTCCCAACAAGCTCAATGCAATTAAAACCAATACCCCATAGAAACCCGTCATCGCTAATATGTCAGCATAGAAAAACCGCCAAATAACTTTCAACGGCGACGGCATTTTCTTTTCTTGGTAAAAATTATCTAAGGGCATACCATTCCTTATTCTTCAGAGGATTAGCCATCGCTCCGATGATATCTGTCAACACATTAACTGAAATAACTAACGTGCCTATCACCATAACGCCTGCTGAAATGACTGAATAATCCTGTTGGCGAATAGCACTGATAAGCCAGCGTCCTAAACCAGGCCAGTTAAATACCTGTTCTGTCACCATCGCTAATGTGAGCATGGTTGAGAATTGCAATCCCAGTTTGGGAATAATAGGCGGTAAAGCGTTATGCAGCAGATGGCGGCGAATAATTGTCAACCGTGATAAGCCACGTGTTGCTGCTGATTTAATATAGTTTGCGGTTGATATTTCCTCAGTGCTATTACGCATCAAACGAATGACTTCCGTTGTGGGAGCAACAGCCAGCGTGATGACGGGCAGAATCATGTGCAGAATAACACTCATGATCATCTCATTACGATGTGGGGATTCCGACAACCAGGCATCAATCAATGCAGAACCAGTCACGGGCTCCATCCGATAGAGCAAATCAAATCGCCCTGAAACGGGTAGCCATCCTAAGTAAAGTGAAAAAAGCAGCGTCAGCAAAAGCGCTAACCAGAAAACCGGGATGGAAAAACCACAGAGAGCAAATGTGCTGATAATGACATCGACTTTTTTATTGCGCCAGACACCGGCGATAATCCCCAGAGGAATACCGACTAACAGAGCCATGGAAAACGCAAGAATACAAAGTTCCATTGTTGCGGGGAGAACATCATATAATTGTTCAATAATTCGTTCCCCGTTAATGCTGGAAATACCAAAATTCCATTGGAGCAATCCACTGAAATAATGAATGAAAGCATCTGCCAGTGATGCACCACTCAAGGGGCCATGCGGTGTGAAATACATCAGGCTGAAACTGATTAATGAAAGAAAAAACAACGTCACAACCAGAAGCAGCAAACGACGTAAAATATAAATAATCAATTGCTTTCCTCTTTATTTTCATCAGGCGTGGTAGTTATTTGTTCGCGGTACATTTGTTCACGGTACACACTGCCAAAGGGGCTATTGCCAAACGGGCTTAGCACCAATCCTTTGATGTTATAACGAAATATTTGCAGGCGCATCGCATAAGCCAGTGGCAGTACAGGTAATTGCTGTGCCAGAATTTCTTGTGCAACTTGATAATTTTTGATGCGTGAAGCAAGCTGTTGATTTAATAAGGCCTGATGAAGTGCATTATCGAAATCAGCATTACACCAACGGCTTAGGTTAGTTTGGGAGGCGATAGCCGCACAACTCAGTAAAGGACGGAAAAAACTATCGGGATCGTTGCTATCCGTAGACCATCCAGCCAATGTCATATCATGGGTTTTATCCATCAGTTGATTTTCTTGGTAACGGCCTTCGACGGGGCGGATGGACATTTTAATCCCGACCTGAGCCAAATCCGCCTGAATAAGTTCCGCCATTTTCAGGGGGCTTGGATTATAGGATTGTGACGCAGTTGGCACCCATAATGTTAACTCCAATCCATGTAATCCCAATTCATTTAACATTTTGCGGGATTTTTCAGGGTAGTATTCGGTAATTTCGGCACGATTATCATACGCCCAAGATGCACGTGGCAAGATCGACGCCGCGGTTTCAGCAGTACCGTAATAGATAGATTTCATCAGGCGTTGGTTATTGATGGCATAAGCAATCGCTTGACGAACCTCCAATTTATCCAACGGTGGTTTGCTGGTATTAAATGCAAGATAGGCGATATTCATACCTGAACGTAATGTCTGGCGCAGGTTTGGGTTATCATGCAAAATATTCCACTGGTTGGCATCGGGATAGGCCAGTACATCGCACTCACCCGTGAGCAGTTTCGATATTCTGCCTGTACCACCGGCTCCGGTATCTATAACTACCTGTTCCATGCGTGGTTTACCTCTCCAATATTTATCATGACGAACAAGGCGGATAAATTGTTCCATCTGATAATCCTCCAGCATGAATGGCCCTGTTCCTACAGGTTTCCAGTCAATCTCTCTCTGCTGATTTATTTGCTGCAATTTTTGAGCATATTCCTGAGACAGGATAGGAGCATAGTATGTTGCCAGATGCCAAATGAAAGAAGCATCGGGCGCTTTAAGGCGAAATTCGACGGTATACTTGTCGATTTTCCGAATATCCTGCACTGAATCACCGAATTGCAGGCTGTCAAAATAGGGATAGTGACCACCATTAACATTATGATAATAATGTGTTTCATCGAAGACGCGGCGGAAGCTGAACACCACATCATCAGCGTTCATCGAGCGGGTTGGTGTAAACCAATCTGTTGTTTGGAAAGCAACATTATGGCGCAGGTGAAAGCGATAAGTTGCACCATTGTCTCTCACTTCCCAGTCGGAAGCTAGCTCAGGAATTAAACGATAGGTAAGGGGATCAACGCCCAGCAGGCGATTGTAAATTTGTGCTGCAAGAGTATCTACAGTCAAGCCGCTGATGCTCAACTGTGGATTAAATGTATTCAGGTTGCCATTAACACAATAGATAAAACCACTCTGTCTTAATTTGCTTGAAATGTAAGACAAATTTTCTGAAGTATTGTTGGGCATGGAGTCAGGGAATGATTTAATCGATTTTGGAATAGACTCCGAAATCGATTCTGAAATGGTTTGCACCGGTGTAGTTTGCACAGGTATGGTTTTCACGGATTCTGGAATAGCGTTCTCGGCTGCAAGGGCAGGGACAGCAAGCAATAATATAATCCAATAAATCAAATAGCGCATATAAAACGTCATTCATAAAAAAGAGTTTGGCCATTGTAACTTAATTAACGCTTTTTGCTCAAAAACAACGATCAGATCACGTCAATGAGAAAAATTCTCAATAAATTGCTTTACAAATAGAATTGAGACGTATTATCATTCGTGTCGTGCTTTCGGGAAAACACCTTTGCAATACTCAGGATGTAATTTTCAGGAAAAGCACGACATTGCTCACATTGCTTCCAGTATTTTATTAGCCGGCTCGGGTGCCGGCTATTTTTTTATCCGGTTATCTATTCCCACTGATTTTCGTTTATTCACTGGCGTGAATATTGATATCGTGTTTTTTGATTAATCCACGTAGCTGGTGATAAGTCAGATTGAGCTTATCAGCCGCTTTTTTTTGATTGAATTGACTTTTTACCAATGCCTGCATGATCAAAATCCTTTCACTATCATTTTGCCATTGCCTTAAGTCAAGGGGTAATTGGGGAAGGGGGGAATCGGTCGGCTGACTATCAATAGATCGCGAATTAACAGGTTGTTCAACAATCTCTTGCGATGATGAAAATGGATTGATAATGATAGTGTTTAATTCATTCTGATTATCGCCGTGTCGATAAATGGAGCGTTCTATTACGTTCTTTAATTCTCGGACGTTGCCGGGCCAATGATAAGAAAGTAGCTGCTGTTTGGCTTCGTCAGTAAATCCGGGGAAAAAGGTCAGATTTAATTCGCGACACATCTGAATCGCAAAATTCTGTGCCAGTAACATAATATCCTGTTGTCGTTGACGTAGTGGTGGAATTTGAACCACATCGAATGCAAGCCTGTCAAGCAAATCAGCCCTGAACTTCCCGCGGGCAGCCATGGCAGGCAAATCTTCGTTGGTTGCACAGATCAAACGTACATCGACTTGTAAGGACGTATTGCCACCCACGCGTTCCAAATGACCATATTCAATGACGCGCAGCAATTTTTCCTGTACCTGCATGGGGGCGGTAGCCAGTTCGTCAAGAAACAACGTCCCACCATCTGCCCGTTCAAAGCGCCCCTGATGTTTTGCATGAGCGCCTGTGAATGCGCCGGCTTCATGACCGAAGAGCTCAGAATCAAGCAGGTTTTCATTGAGCGCAGCACAGTTCAAAGAAATGAAGGGGCCTTGCCAACGCGGAGAAAGGTAATGCAAACGACGGGCGATTAATTCCTTGCCTGTTCCCCGTTCGCCGAGAACCAAAACAGGCTTATTCAACTTTGCCAGTGCAGAGACTTGTTCCAAAATTTCAATAAAACAGTTTGCTTCACCTAATAGGTTATCAATAAACTGAGACATGGTATTTTTCGCCACTAGTTAGTTAATTTAACCACATTAAATTATGGCAATAAAAAGTCAAAGAAAAATTATTTTATTTATTTCAATAAGATAATAAAGATATAAAAGTTGGCATGTATCTTGTATCCGCTTTAACAGTACACAGGCATCACATACATTCTAATGAAAGAGGTTTATGACTATGGGTATTTTTTCTCGCTTTGCTGATATCGTTAATGCCAACATTTCTTCTCTGCTGGATAAAGCAGAAGATCCACAAAAAATGATCCGCTTGATGATTCAGGAAATGGAAGACACGCTGGTGGAAATTCGTTCAACCTTAGCGCGTACACTGGCAGAGAAAAAACAGCTTTTGCGCCGTATTAGCAATGGCGAAAGCCAAATTGAGGGTTGGCAGGAAAAAGCTGAACTGGCGTTGAGTAAAGGTAAAGAAGATCTGGCTCGTGCGGCGTTGATTGAAAAACAGAAAGTTAACAGCCTGGTTGAAGTATTAACAAACGAATTGTCGATTTTGGATGAAACTCTTGAACGCATTAAAGGTGAAGTGACGGAGCTGGAAAATAAATTGACAGAAGCGCGTGCAAGACAACAATCATTAACTTTGCGTCATCAGGCTGCGGCATCTTCCCGTGAAGTACGTCGTCAGCTCGATAGTGGTAAAATAGATGAGGCAATGGCGCGATTCGAGCAGTTTGAGCGCCGGATAGATCACATGGAAGCCGAAGCGGAATCTGTTGGATTGGGTAAACAAAAATCACTCGAACAGCAATTTGCAGAATTGAAAGCAGATGATGAAATCAGTGCGCAACTTGCGGCCCTGAAGGCTAAAATGAATCTCAAAGATCCACAATGATGACATATGTCATGCACAACTTATGTTATGCACAACTAAGGAAAGATAATGGGCTATATATTTCTGGGGATCCCACTGATCATCTTCGTGCTTTTTGTTTTACCCATTTGGTTGTGGCTGCATTATAGCAACCAGAATCGAGGTCAGTTAGGGAGCAGCGAGGTTCAGCGTTTAGAGCAATTGACAGAGAACGCCCGACGTATGCAGGAACGGATCAAAACGCTGGAAGATATCCTTGATGCCGAGCATCCAAACTGGAGACAGTCATAATGTCAAATAATTACCGCAGGAAACTCTATCGCTTGCCAGATCAGGGGATGGTAAAAGGGGTTTGTGCCGGGTTGGCAGATTATTTTAACGTGCCTGTTCCGCTTATCCGTATCATCACAGTACTGTCGCTGTTCTTTGGGTTATTTGGCATAACTGTATTGGCTTATATCATCTTAACCTTTGTGATGGATCCCGCGCCTGCGGGATATTCGGCGGAGGAAAAAGATAGGGGGCCATCAGCACAGAAAATGTTGGATGAAGTAGATTACCAGCTGAGGGCAAGTGAAGCTCGTTTGCGTCAGATGGAACGTTATATTACTTCAGACACTTACAGTGTACGCAGTCGTTTTCGCCAACTTTAGGGTATCCCCCATTAGGAGAGACATGAAACGGTTGCAACACGAACTTTCAGCGCTTGTTAATCGTGGAATGGACCGCCATTTGCGGCTGGCGGTAACAGGATTAAGTCGCAGCGGAAAAACTGCCTTTATTACTTCTTTAGTAAACCAGTTACTGCATGTTCATAGCGGAGCCAGATTGCCGCTATTTTCTGCTGTGCGTGATGGGCGTTTGCTGGGAGTAAAACGGGTACCACAGCGAGATTTTGGTATTCCTCGTTTTGCTTATGATGAAAACATTGCCGCATTGCACGATACACCACCGTATTGGCCAATACCAACGCGTGGAGTGAGCGAAATTCGCTTGGCTCTGCGTTATCGCTCTGAAGATTCTCTCTTTCGTTATCTAAAGGAAACCTCCACCCTTTATCTGGAAATTGTTGACTATCCGGGAGAGTGGTTACTTGATTTATCCATGCTGGAACAAAATTATCTGGCGTGGTCACGACATATGAATGGATTGCTCAAAGGGGAAAGAGCGAATTCGGCTAAACCGTGGTTGGAATTAGGCAAACAATGTGATCCATTGGCTCCTGCTGATGAAAATTTGCTTGCCAGAATCGCTCAGGCTTATACCGATTATCTGCATCAATGCAAACAACAGGGGCTGCATTTTATTCAGCCAGGGCGGTTTATATTACCGGGGGATTTAGCGGGAGCGCCCGCGCTGCAATTTTTCCCATGGCCGGATATTGACAGAATTGGAGAACCTCAATTAGCCAAGGCGGATAAACATACTAACATTGGAATGTTGCGGGAGCGCTTTGCTTATTATTGTGATCATATCGTCAAGGGTTTCTATAAAGAGCATTTCCTCCGTTTTGATCGGCAAATTGTTCTGGTGGATTGTTTACAGCCTTTGAACAGTGGCCCACAAGCCTTTAACGATATGCGGCTTGCATTGACACAGCTTATGCAGAGTTTCCATTATGGTAAACGAACATTGTTTCGTCGTTTATTTTCCCCTTGTATCGATAAATTGATGTTTGCAGCCAGCAAAGCTGATCATATTACAGCGGATCAACATGCCAACCTTGTTTCTCTTTTACAGCAATTGGTTCAGGATGCCTGGCAAAACGCGGCGTTTGAAGGGATCAGTATGGATTGTGTGGGGCTTGCATCTGTTCAGGCAACAGAAAGTGGTATTGTCATTCATGATGGTGAAAAAATTCCTGCCATTAAAGGCAACCGCTTGTCAGATGATAAGTCAATGACATTCTTTCCGGGAGAAGTGCCACAGCGTTTGCCGAACAGCGATTTTTGGCAAAAACAGGGGTTCAATTTTGAATCATTCAGGCCAAAACAAGTCAATGTCGATACGCCGTTACCCCATATTCGCATGGACAGCGCAATGGAATTTTTACTGGGAGATAAATTAACATGACCGAACCTTTGAAACCGAGAATGGATTTTGATGATCTTGCACCAACATCGTCAGAGCCGTCGCTGAAATCAAAAAAAGAATTCAATGGGCAGGAAAAGGAATTCTATCCGGTTATGCCTGAACTGGACGCAGAGGAACAAGAGGGGGAATTTGAAGGTGCGGTCAATCAGGCACTGAAACCAAAACGGAGTTTGTGGCGAAAAATTTTTTCCGTCGCAATAGTGTTATTAGGTGTCAGTGTGATTGCACAGTTTATTCAGTGGATATATCAATCATGGCAGCAGAATGATTGGATTGCACTGGGTGTTGCAGCAGCGGGTGGGCTGATTATTTTTGCGGGAATCGGCACAGTGATAAGAGAGTGGCGGCGCCTCTATCACTTACGCCTGCGTACCGAAGAGCGAGATACGGCGAAGGTGCTGTTGCAAAGCCATGGTATTGGCAAAGGGCGTCAATTTTGCGAAAAACTGGCAGAACAAGCTGGAATTGAGCAACAGCACCCGGCATTGCAGCGTTGGCAGGCGGCGGTACATGAGACACACAATGACCGTGAAATAGTCATGTTATACAGCAAATTGGTTCAGTCTGTCTTAGATGTGCAAGCGAAGAAAGAGATCAGTCGTTCGGCGGCGGAATCTGCCTTAATGATTGCTGTCAGTCCGTTGGCTATTGTCGATATGGCCTTTATTGCGTGGCGAAATATTCGTTTGATTAATCGCATAGCGGCGCTGTATGGGATCGAATTAGGTTATTTCAGCCGCATTCGTCTGTTCCGGTTAGTTTTGCTGAATATTGCTTTTGCGGGCGCATCAGAATTAGTGAGAGAAGTGGGCATGGACTGGTTGTCTCAAGACATTGCCGCCCGTCTTTCAGCGCGTGCTGCTCAGGGGATTGGCGCGGGGCTGCTGACTGCCCGTCTGGGTATCAAAGCAATGGAACTGTGCCGTCCTTTGCCATGGATTGATGGCGACAAGCCGAAACTGGGGGATTTTCGCCACCAATTACTGACCCAGCTTAAAAGCACATTACCGACGACAAAAACCAAAAAAACTGAAAACAATACAGCCGCCAAAATACAGTAGCCAAATAGTGGCTACTGTCATTTCAGGTTGACAACTTATTTTATCGTAAACTTTTACTGACAAGGGCTTCATCTATTGCACAGTAACGGGTAACATTTCTGAAGGTTATGCACATCGTGTAAATAAGGTCAGAATAATGCGATTAGAAGTCACTTGTCAGGATCGGATTGGGTTAACTCGTGAGTTACTTGATTTACTGGTTTTAAAAAATATTGACCTGAAAGGAATTGAGATTTCTCCTGCTCGTCGTATTTACCTTAATTTTACTCAGATTGATTTCAACACCTTTCGCTTATTGATGGCGGAAATTCGCCGCATCAGCGGGGTCATTGATGTTCGGACGGTCGCCTTTATGCCGTCAGAAAAAGAGCATAGAGCGATGTGGACATTGTTGGAATCGGTTCCTGAACCTATCTTTTCTATTGATATGAAAGGAAACATTGAGCTAGCTAATCCCGCCTCATTGGTACTGTTCGGCCTCAGTAAAGAAAAGATAAGCCAAAAAAACATTAGTCATCTGATTAACAATTACAATTTCCTCCGTTGGCTCGAAAGTGAGCACCATCAACCTCATTCGGCACATTTATCCATCAAAGGGCAGAACTATGAGATGGATATTGTTCCTATGCAGTTAACAGATGAAAATCAGGTCGTCAGGTGTGTAGGCGCTGTGATTATGCTGCGTGCTGAAACACGTCACTCAGAAAGAAATATTGAATCATCGCTCAAACGATTAACGGTGAATGATGATTGTGCTTTCGAGCAAATTATTGCCGTCAGTCCTAAAATGGTTCATGTCGTTGAGCAGGCACGTAAAATGGCAATGCTTGATGCCCCATTGCTGCTTATTGGAGAAACAGGAACCGGAAAAGATGAATTTGCTAAAGCTTGTCACTTGCGGAGTGCCAGAGGAAAACAGCCTTTTCTTGGCTTAAATTGTGCTTCCATGCCAGATGATGTTGTCGAAAGTGAGCTGTTTGGTTATGCGGCGGGCGCTTACCCAAATGCGATGGAAGGCAAAAAAGGTTTCTTTGAGCAGGCGAATGGCGGGACGGTTTTGTTGGATGAGATCGGTGAAATGTCGCCACAAATGCAGAATAAATTGCTGCGTTTCTTGAACGATGGCATATTCCGCCGTGTTGGTGAAGATAATGAAGTTAAAGTTAATGTTCGGATTATATGCGCGACTCAGAAGAATTTGGTTGAGTTAGTGCAAAAAGGGATGTTTCGTGAAGATCTCTATTACCGGCTGAACGTGTTAACGATTACATTGCCACCCTTACGGGAGCGTCGGGCGGATATTATGCCGCTGACAGATTACTTTGTTACGCGTTTTGCACAAGAGCAGGGTTTAACCAAGCCTAAGTTTTCTTCTGATTTGGAACCATTTTTGTCTGGTTATCACTGGCCGGGGAACGTCAGGCAACTGCGGAATGTTATCTATCATGCGTTGACTCAGCTTGAGACGAATAAACTATGCCCGCAGGATATTCAGTTACCTGAATTAGAATCAGAGATGGCATTTAATGAAGATGTGCTGGTGGGCTCTTTGGATGAAATCAGTAAGCGTTTCGAACGTTCCGTATTGACGCGCCTTTATCGCCATTATCCCAGCACGCGTAAATTGGCAAAACGGCTTGGCGTTTCTCATACTGCAATAGCGAATAAGCTACGTGAGTATGGGCTGAGTGGAAAGAAACATACCTCTGAACATGAAGATGAATAATTATTTATATCTGAATATTGAAACCTATTGGGTACAGATTGTCAGTATTCCGATAGGGTCCCAGTATCAGATAATGTCAGGGGTAAGGATGGTTCTACAGCAGATGATTTTATCAGCGTGATTAATTTTGAAATGTTCATTGGCCGTTCAGAAGGTTGAATGGCTAAAGCGCGATCGATAGCATGTAGAAATGAGAGTGAATAACCCGCAGGTTTCCGTTCGGCCAGAGGTTGATAATTATCTTCAAGATTACGCACGATACTGACTGGCGGGGGAGTTCCTACAATTAAAGTATGGAGTGCTGCCCCTATCGCATAGATATCTGTCCAGGGGCCTTGTTGCCCTTCTTCATTGGCAGTGTATTGTTCGATAGGCGTAAAACCTGATCTTATGGTAACTTCAAGTTCATCAGACAGTCGTTCGTTCAGTTTTCTGATTGAGCCTAAATCGAGTAGTACCGGTGCTCCATTTTCTTGAATCAAGATATTATCCAAAGAAATATCACAGTGCAGATAACCCGCTTGGTGAAGTGTATTAAGTGCATCAAGCAAAAGATACAAAATATTGCTGAGCCAGCGTTGATTGATAATTTCTGGTTGTGTCATTTGCAATGCCTTTAACGTCTTTCCACTGTAAAAAGGTGTTGCAATGTAGGCAGTGCAGTTTTTTTGCCAGAAATGAAGAAAAAATGGTAAGCATGGGTGATTGAAACAACTCATCAAATGCGCTTCACGCATAAAATGAGTCAGCCCCATTTGAAATCTTTTTCTGAAATCTCCTCTGCGTAGTTTTAACGTTAAATTTTGCTCACGTATTACCAAAGAAGAAGGCATATATTCTTTGATCGCAATGCTTCGTTTCAGTCGGTGATCCCAGGCACGATACACAATCCCGAACCCGCCACTGCCAATAACTTTTTCGATCTCAAATTCATTCAAGCAATATCCAACAGGTAGTGCGTGTAAGGGGGGATGATTGCTATTGGAGTAGTTATTATAAAAATAGTTATTATAAAAACAGTTATTATAAAAGTTCGGCATAATAAATAGTCTCCTGCTCACAAGCCTAATTCGTGAATTGACATTGAAACTCACCTTGTTTGAGAGATACTTGTAGCTGATGATATTGTTGATCATTAACCGTGGCAGAAAGAATATGCTGACTGATTTGTGGTAGCAAGGTGTTGGTCAGAATGGCATCCACCATGCGGCCCCCTGATTCGATTTCTGTACATCGTTCGACGATATGTTTAACCAGAGCATTATCGAATGTGGCTATAATGCCGTGGGTCTCCAGTAAGCGTTTTTTAATACGATTCAATTGCAAATGAACGATATTTGACATCACTTCATCACTCAATGGGTAGTAAGGTATGACCATTAAGCGCCCCAGCAAAGCGGCAGGAAATACTTGTAGTAGCGATTTTCGCAATGCTGTGCTGAGTTTTTCTGGGTCTGGAATGGTGGCTGATTGTAAACACAGCGAGCTAACTAAATCAGCGCCAACATTGGATGTCAGGATAATGATGGTATTGCGAAAATCAATGTGGCGACCTTCGCCATCTTCCATCCAACCTTTATCAAAGACCTGAAAGAAAATTTCGTGAACATCGGGGTGGGCTTTTTCAATCTCATCTAACAATACCACGCTGTAGGGGCGGCGGCGAACTGCTTCGGTTAACACGCCACCTTCACCGTAACCTACGTAACCGGGAGGAGCACCTTTCAATGTGGATACGGTGTGTGCTTCCTGAAATTCACTCATATTGATGGTGATTAGATTCTGCTCGCCACCATATAACGTTTCTGCCAGTGCCAACGCGGTTTCAGTTTTGCCGACACCGGATGGGCCGCATAACATGAATACACCAACCGGTTTATTGGGATCATCTAATCTGGCTCGTGAAGTACGCACCCGTTTTGCGATTAATTCTAAGGCGTGATACTGACCGATGACACGTTGGTTGAGTGTATCAGCTAAATGTAATACAGCCTCGATTTCGTCTTTTACCATACGGCTGAGCGGGATGCCCGTCCAATCCGATACAACGGCAGAAACAACATTACTGTTTACTGTAGGGAAGATAAGCGGGATATCTCCTTGCAAAATTTTCAATTGCTGCTGTAGTTCTGCCAGCTCAGTATGGAGGGTATCGATATCATCATGGTGTTGCTGTTCATGAAGCTGAGTTTGTAGGTGAATAATTTCATCAATCAGGGCGAGTTCTTGTTGCCAGCGATTTTCCAGTTGGCTCCGTTTTTCTTCCAGTACAGAGAGTTTCTCGCGGATAGTTTCTGACCGTTGCTGATCCCCAACGCCGACTTTTGATTCCCGTTCAGCGATTTCCAGTTCAATTTTCAAGGCATCAATTTGATGGCGGCAGTTTTCTAACTGAGGGGGTTCAGCATGCTGGCTGATTGCAACTCTGGCACAAGCGGTATCCAACAAAGCTATCGCTTTATCAGGTAATTGGCGAGCAGGAATATAGCGGTGAGAGAGACGTACCGCTGCCTCAACAGCTTCATCCAATAAAAGGACATGATGATGTTTCTCCAGTGTATTTACCAGGCTGCGTAGCATCAGCAATGCTTTGGCTTCATCCGGCTCATGAACCTGGACAACTTGAAAACGGCGCGTAAGGGCCGGATCTTTTTCGATATATTTTTTATATTCTGACCATGTCGTTGCGCCAAGAGTCCGTAATTGACCCCGTGCCAATGCGGGTTTTAACAAATTGGCGGCATCACCGGTTCCTTGTTGTCCACCGGCACCGATCAGAGTATGAATTTCATCAATAAACAGAATAATGGGAATTGGGCTAGATTGTACTTCTTCAATCACTTTGCGTAAGCGGGACTCGAACTCACCTCTGACCCCTGCACCGGCCTGCAACATACCAATATCCAATAGCCAAAGCTGCACGTTTTGTAGAGGAGGGGGGACTTCATTTGTTGTAATCCGCAGTGCCAATCCCTCAATGACAGCAGTCTTACCCACACCGGCTTCTCCTGTCAGTAGGGGATTATTTTGACGTCGCCGCATCAAGATATCGATAATTTGACGGATCTCTTCATCGCGCCCCGATACAGGGTCAATATCACCATTACGGGCGCGGGCAGTCAGTTCCTGCCCGTATTTTTGCAACGCACTGTCAGCCGATGGTTGTACCGTTGTTTGCGTATTATTGGGGGATAATTCGGTACTCTCTTGTGCTTCATTACTGCTACCGCAGATAGCGTTGAAATTATCCACCAAAGTATCTGTATTAATACGATCGAACTGCGGGGAAATGGCTTTCAACGTATTGCGCAGATTGAACGTTTTTAATATACCAATTAGCCAATGCGCACTGCGGATCTTGTCAACACCAAATTTCAGTGAACCGTATACCCAAGCGCGTTCTACAGCGCTGTCAATGTGTTCGGAGAGATCAGAAATCGTGCTGGCACCGCGTGGTAAGCGATCCAATGCTGCAATAATATCCTTTGTCAGGCTGGGTTCATCCAGTGCAAAGTAACGGATAATGAGTTGCAGGTCACTGTTTTGCAGTTGCATGAGTTGATGCAGCCAATGCACCAGTTCGACATAAGGATTACTGCGTAGCTTGCAAAATGTTGTGGCATTTTCCAGCGAAGTGAATAACAAACGATTAAGTTTACCAAAGAGAACAGAACGACTGATTTCTGACATAAATATAACCCGCAATAATAGTTGTTGCTTATGGGAGAAGTTAACCAAAGGCAAATAGATTAGAATTCATTCCGGGGGGATTCTGGGTTATAGATTAAATCATCATAGTGAGCTGATTGGGTAACTTGTCCAATCCAGCTATTCAGGCCCAATTTTATTGTTTTTGACAGACGCATTTCTGTTATGGCTGATTTATCAAGTACTAGTCTGATATCCCATACATATTCAATACCCAGATATTGATATACCCAATCACGTAATTGCTGCGCTTTAGGTTGTCCGGGCAGAAACATGTCATATTCTGATTTGGTTAATGGTCCCAGCTCAATGCGGAATTTATGTTGAATATCATAGGCTGCGATACCCAGGAAGGCAGATTTGCCTAAACTGGGCATATGACGTCCCGCCTTCAATCGAGCCTGATCCTGAGTTTCTATTTTCAGCCATTGTGGAATATTTTGAATGATTCTGACGGGGACTTTGAAATAAAAGAGCAGAATTTTTTCCAACCCTTCCGCACTATGCCATTGGCGGGAAAGATGACCCGCTAGCGAGTAACGAGCGTGGCTTTTAATGGTGTCATTGATAGTGTTACTACTGAGAGTATCAAGATCCTGTTGGGCGGGTAATCCCATACCTATCAGACAGGCCAGATAACGGCAGAATTTCTGATTGTCCTGCCTGTCCAAAGATGAAACCGGTTGTGCGTTAGCCCAGGCCCGGTAGAACAGGAGTGTGAGTCGATGATGGAATAAATTGGCAAAGGAGCTTAACGTTGAGTCGTGATAAGTATACTCCCGTGAATAGGCATATTCGGTTAAATGCAGGGGGAGTGGCCCATTGGGACCAAATAACCCAAAACTGTAAATGAGAATATCATACAATTTCGAATTTTCCCGCTGTTGAACTTCTGAAATCGTCGAAGGCGCGAATACCATTGAGGCTTTTTGTCCCAGGCGCAAAGGTTCATATCGCGGTAACGGAGCCGTTCCCAGCCGATAATATTCTCCAGATTGGGCATCTATTCGACGCAGAGTCTGGAATAAATCGAATTTCCACGGTGCTTGAGTAAGCTGTTGCCAAAAAGTATTTGGTAAGCGACATATACGATGAATGGTAATGATATCCGTCTTCATGTTTTTTATATGTATCATGCTCATAACAATTTCTTGCTGCCTATACGGGCAGGCCAGAAACCGATCTGCCCGCGTTGCTGGCTATGCAGTGTCATTTCTATAAATGAGTTCATGGTGACCAGACGCGAAAATAATTTTTCCAGCACGCTGCCCAGAAGCCATGGGCTGGTTCCTGCAAACTCTTGCTCATCCACTTCAAGCTTAATGCTGACACCCCGGGCAAAGACAATTGGACCCGGCTCGGTCGTCCGACGATAGATTTCTTTTAGCGAACAATGGCGTATTCCATTGATTTGACGTGTTACTGCGGGTTCAGCAAGGGTGGCATACAGGCTTAATAATTGCTGTAGTACCTGAGTACTTTCCTTTTTATCTTTATCCATAAAATTCAAATAATTAATTTGAAGTTGGCTAATTAAATTCCATGATATAGCGCCTTCTGCCAGAGCGGGATGTGGAATGGTTGGCCTTTTAAGAAACACAATTTGATTAATCGGTATGGACTCCAGCATAGCAAAACTGTCGATATCTTGTTGTCGCAACATCGCCGGTAAATCACGGTTAGTGCACATAACATCGGCACTTAAATATTTTAATGCGTTAGGCCATGGAGAATGGTGTTCATCAACAATCGAGATGAATGTTTCTGTACCGATATAGCTGGTACGGGTTCCGTAGTGATGAGCGTGTTCAGACAAAATGCGGGGGTCGCGGCGCAGGGTGAAATACGCGCCATAATTGCTTTTATCATCACTGTTCGTTGACCAAAAAGGACGAAATATGCGTTCTTCGTTATGGTTTTCATCAACGCCATATAAATGTTGTACAGAAAAAATTTCGTAATCCAGTGGACGGATATTATCCACAACCAGATGATACTCATTGGTACTTTCATCGACAGTGACTCGTTCAGTCACTTTCGGGAAAAGATTAATCACGGGAGTACAGTTCAGTGCCAAATAAGAGGCATCGACCAAGCTTTCTAAGTCACTATCGATTTTGTCCAGAAGCAGAATGAGTTCAAATTCGCTTTCTTTCTCTGTTTGTCCCAGCAAAGATTGCATTCCACGGATACTGAAAAAACGGAAACGTACAGGAAAAGCAAAATATTCCTGAATCTGGCGATACCCACTGAAATTACGAGGATCATTAGGTAACATTGCCTGATTATCTTCAAAACCTTCGTGATGCGGTGAAATATCAGGCAATACCTGATACTGTGGCGTTTCACCCAACGTCTGGCATACCATGCCAACAGAGTGTTCCATAATCAATTCCAGCAATCTCTGGGACTGAATATCGGGTCCTGAAAGAAAAAAAGTCAGCGTGCTTAGATCCAGTTCGTTAAGGAAAAATTTCCCCTGACAGGCAAAGCGGATCCGTAGTGCGCTGACGGCACCATACTGATGAAGGTTTAATCCCATAAGAGGAAAGTTGGCCGGGATCTTGCCAAGCTCCACTTTTTGTAAATTCAGTGGTTGTAAAACGACGTCTTGAGTCGTGGCATATTGAAAAGTAATTCCTTCTTTCTTCAATGTCTGGCAGAGCATGATAGTTCCGCGGGGAACCAGAAATCCGTGGCTGACATCCCCTTTACTCATATCTGGTTTGAGTTCGGTGATCGCCATTGAGGGAGTGGGGGCCAAATAGTTGGGATACAGCATTTCCAATAAATGCTGGGAAAAATGTTGAAATTCCGCATCCATTTTCAACTGGATGCGGGCGGTGAGGAAAGCGAAGCCTTCTAACAAGCGCTCAACATAGGGATCAGCGATATCAATGCCATACATTCCCAAGCGGTTAGCAACTTTGGGGTAGCGTTCAGCAAATTCTTTTCCCATTTCACGCAAATACACCAGTTCTCGGTTGTAATATTCCAGTAACTTGCTATCCATGATTTTTCCTGTTTTTTATCCTGTTTCTTTCATAATGAAATAACCATTTTCCAGATCGATATCACTGCGGAATAAAAATTCAAGTGGCCAGGGAATACACCACAAAAATCCTTTTATTTCGATGGATAATACATTGTATAGCGACAGTGAATTTAAATCGGAAATGCAGTTCACCTGAAGATTATCGGGAATGATGCGCGGTTCAAAAATACGAATGGCATTAATAATCTTATTTTGAATATCGCACCATTCGATATCAGACATATTTCTACCGGCCAGTGGTTCCATGCCGAAGTTATAAACAGAGTGTTGTATTTCTGGGAAAGAGGAAAGATCTTGATTAGGTTCTCGATTGATGCTGTTAAGTAACCACTGCAAATCCCGTAGTACATTTTGCCGCAGGGCTTTGTGTGATAATAGGTAATTGTTGACAGTTTCTTTTTTCTTGGCAGTGTCGTTATCTGTGAGCCTGTCAAGTAAAGAAGGCAACATTTTATCTCTGGCTGTTATGCGCGGAGGTTTTCTCGCATGATAACCGCCATATAACAAAGTAATATTGTCATTCATTAGTCACCTATTAGGTATTATGGTTATGGGTGATATTGGTTGAGGTGACGAAAAAAATCATAGGAGAGAAATATTAATTCTTATTTATTTGATTTATTTTGAGAACATTTATATCGATGTATTTCTGCCTCATAGGCTTGCAGGAAATTTTTCCCGAATAAAGCGTTATCCTGATCAAGTTTATGTACTGTTTTCTGATAATGTTTAGTGAGATAGTCCCATAAAGCGGCTTTATAAGTTGATGTTAATGATAAACGAGGAAATCCACCCTCTTTATAGGCTTTTTGTTCAATAACGTTAGGATCGAATAACTGCAAGATATCTGCTGTAATGGCACGTAACCCTGCGACCATACCTAATTGATGGGCTTGGAGTTCAATTAAAATATCCCGTGTAGCTTGTTCTGGTGACATAAAGCCAGGCATATGGTTACCGAACATCTGAACCAACACAGCCTGGCCTGAAGGTAAGAGTTTAAACGGATTATTGGCATCGGCCAAAACTTGGGTCATGTCTGCATCTGTCTTGTGTTTTAACAAGGTTCTTGAAGCATTAAGAGCTATAATGCCTTGGGATAGCTGACTGACCAATTTCCCCAATTGATACATTTTATGTTCATCAAACTGGGGTTGTTGAATATAATTGAGTCCCATACCGTTTAATAAAGCTTCCAGAGACTTACCTTCTAATTTAACTTCATCTGTTTGGTGTGGATGTGGAGAATGGGGTTTATAGGCAACGGGATCAATATCAAGACGTTCGTCGACACTTTCGTCATTCTTACTGTTATTATCATGACGAAAAGAATGATCTTGATAATTAACAGATTCTTGATAATAGTTTTGGTTCTGGAGTTCAGTGTCTGATGGATTTTTTACTGAGTTCTTGGTTATATCTTCTGTTGCGTTATCCAAAGGTGCCAGTGGTTCAGCATTATCTAGCATTAGGTTCAAGGGATCGTCATTTTTAATATTCCCCTGAGTATGCTTATTGGCAAATAGTATCAGAGGATCAATTTCCTGTTTATTGTTCTGATTACCATATTGATTATTTTGCTGTAATAACGCGCTGGGTGTGGTGTCATTCAGAATATTTTCTTGTTGGAAATCGGTATCAGGATTAAACATTGTAACAGGATCAGTGGCACGGAATTGCAGGCTATCAAGGTCGATTGTTGTCTCCATTTGTTCCAGTGGATCAATAGGATTACGTTCCTGATGTTGTTGGGGATTTATCAGCGGATTATTATCATTCAATGGTGTTGCTTGCGTTAGCGTAGTCTCTGTTGGAGTAAAAATATTTTCCAATCCGTCCCAGACCTCATTAGGAATATCGCCCGGTTTATTGTTGGAAGGTTCAGCCGTATTGAGAGTTCGCGTTGTAGCTGAGGGTGGCGCACTTTGTTTGATATTAACAACCTGAATTTGGTAATCACCAATATTCAGCATATCACCATCACAAACTTCAACCTGGCGGTCGGGTGCCATTGGGATTGTGTTCAGTGAAATCTCAGAAGCAGTACCACGATTAATCATGCGGCATTCGCCATCGGAAGAAATAGAGACAATCGCCTGCAAACGGGCTATGGCCTGTTCTTCATCGGGTAAAACCCAGTTATTGTCCGTGCTACGGCCAATAGTACCGCCAGGTGGTGTGAAATCATAACTGAGTTGTGGCGGTTGGTTTGTTCCGGTATTTTTAACAATGGTGAATCGCATAATTATGGATGCCTATTGTTGGTGGAAGTAATCCCCTTTTTTGGGAAAAGGGGATTATTATCATGTAAATCCATTTTGTAAGTATTAATATAAATTTTAGCTAGCAGAAGGCGCACTACCTTTATGCGCACCCAGATCACCTAATGTTGATATAGTGACTTCCTTCCCTGAGGTAAGATCATAACTAAATGCAACGGCAGCCTGTTGTACTCCCTGATCATTTTGCGGGAAATAAGCAAAACCGAATTTTTTGGCGGTAATAGCTAATGATATGCCGCTGGAATCTGGACTAATATTTACGTCACTAGTGTCAAAAACAACATCAATAAAAATAAATCTTTCTATAGGAAGAGACTTATCTCCTGAGCCTGATACGCAACGTTCTATTACTGCCCAAGCATGGGTTGTCTTCCTGAACATACTGGCTAAAATCGATACGGTAGCTTTATTAAATTCAGTATAAAAAATCAGAGGACTAATATAACCACGTCCTGCATGACCTCCGGTGACAACTGATGATACTGCATTTGACAAACATATACTGGAACTGAAGATATTTATCCAATCTTTATGATCAGAATCTAGAGATTCACCTGCTATTTTGTCGACTTTTAGGAAAAAATTATTAAAAGGAACACTCATAATATGTTACTCCTATAAGTACTTCATTTTTTGAAATGGATTAGAATCAGTACATGATTAATAGAAATGGCATAAAAATAGCTAAGATTTTGCTGAGGGTAATTTTGATACAAGTCGTAAAGATACTGTTAAACCTTCTAATTGATAATGAGGGCGAAGGAAGAATTTCGCATTATAATACCCAGGGTTACTTTCTACTTCTTCGACCTGAACTTCAGCTGCTGCCAAAGGCTTCATGGACTTGGCTATTTGAGATGAATTAATGGGATCACCATCAATATAATTTGTGATCCATTGATTTAACCAGCCTTGTATATCCTCCCGATCCTGAAAAGATCCAATTTTATCGCGCACAATACACTTTAAATAATGCGCAAAACGGCAGCAAGCAAATAAATAAGGCAAACGAGCCGAAAGATTCGCATTAGCAGTAGCATCCGGATCATCATATTCTGCTGGTTTTTGGAGTGATTGTGCACCAATAAATGCCGCCATATCCGTATTTTTGCGATGTAACAACGGAATAAAACCATTCTTTGCCAATTCTGCCTCACGACGATCGCTAATTGCAATTTCAGTAGGGCACTTCATATCAATTCCCCCATCATCGGTTGGGAAAGTATAACAAGGCAGATTTTCCACGAGTCCGCCGGACTCTATACCACGGATAGAAGTACACCAGCCATACAGTTTAAATGAACGATTAATATTAATGGCCATCGCATAAGCAGAATTGGCCCAAGTGTAGTTGCTGTGTGTGGGGCCTTCCGTATCCTCTTCAAAATTAAAAGCGTCTACGGGGTTGGTTTTGTTGCCATAAGGCAGACGAGAGAGAAAACGGGGTAGCGCCAACCCCAGATAACGAATATCTTCAGAATCACGCAAACTGCGCCAAGGGGCATATTCCGTATTCTGAAAAACTTTGGTCAGATCCCGTGGGTTAGAAAGTTCTTGCCAGGATTCCATTTGCAACACACTTGGTGCGGCACCCGTAATAAACGGGCAATGGGCTGCTGCACTAATTTGTGCTATTTCACGCAAAAGCTCAACATCGGGCGCGGTATGGTCAAAATAGTAATCACCAACCAGACACCCGTATGGTTCACCACCAAACTGACCATATTCTGCTTCATAGATCTTTTTAAAGATAGGGCTTTGATCCCAACTGACGCCTTTAAAACGTTTTAGTGTGCTACCCAACTCTTTTTTGGAAATGCACATCACACGGATTTTCAGCATTTCGTCAGTTTCAGTATTATTGACCAGATGATGCAGGCCGCGCCAGGCGCCTTCCAGAGCCTGGAATTCGTCATGGTGCAGAATATGATTAATTTGTTGCGATAATTTGTTATCGATTTCGGCAATGAGGGTCTGAATGGTACGGTAGGTATCACCAGAGACTGTGACAGTATTTTCCAGCGCCTGCTGAGCTAACGTTTTCACCGCATTTTCAACGGCATTGCGAGTCTGATCACTTTGGGGTCGAAATTCTTTATTCAGGAGTACACTCAGTTCATCAGGCGTATACTCTTTCGGTACCTGTTCTTGCTCTTGCTGAAGTTCGGTTTCTTGTTCAGTTGTGCTCATTTATGACTCCTTATTTTCAGTCTCTTCTTCAGGGGTATTTTCTGTTTCAGTAGCACTTTCTGAAGGTTTTGGCGCTTCGGCCAGAGATTTCATCAAGGCCGGGTTTTGCAGAATTTCGGAGATCAATTGTTCTGCGCCGTTTTTACCGTCCATATAGGATAATAAGTTTGCCAGTTGGGTTCGTGCCTCCAGCAGTTTAGCCAACGGCTCCACTTTTTTAGCAATAGCATCAGGTTGAAAGTCTTCCATTTTTTCAAAGTCTATTACGACACTCAGCTTTCCATCCTCTGTTAACGTATTGTCCACTTGAAAAGCAACACGGGGTTTTATTGATTTCATGCGCTCATCAAAGTTATCAATATCAATTTCCAAAAAGCTGCGTTCATTAACCCCAGGCAAGGGTTTTATCGGCTTTCCGGCCAAATCAGCTATTACCCCCATAACAAATGGTAATTGAATTGTCTGTTCTGAACCGTAAAGTTCAACATCATATTCAATCTGTACACGTGGGGGACGATTTCGCCCGATAAATTTTTGTCCACTGGATTTCATAGCAAATTCTCCATTACTGGCTAATTAGTTTGACAGCTTAATAAGTTAATAAGAAATGAGCCGCTAATAAGGCATGTTGAATTAAGAGTAGAAACGGCTAACTTTAATCTGTGTCTCAGTTATCCGGACGACCAAAAATGATTTCGAGTTGATTTAGTCCATCTGGGGCAAGATCATAAACAATATCAACAAAATCACGATCAATTAACCGCTGAATGCGGGCAATCATCATCGGAGCAGGATGACTGGGTTCATACTTAAGAAAATAGTCTTTGGCTTTCTCTAATAACATGCGTGCTTCATCACGGTTGTTGGCTTCTACTTCGCTCCAATACGTTGATATCTTATTTTCCGTATTCTTTGATAATAGGGAATTTGTCCGTTCCGCAAAGGGGGGAATTGGCGTCGGTGCATCCGGCATTTTTCCTTTGTCAGGAATGTTTTTGTCAGAAATATGGGTTGCTGATTGAAATACTGGTGCGTGGCAAAATTCAATCACCTTATTTAAATTCTTTAAAAGATTAGATAATTCAGGTGCATACATTTCTGATAATTTACTGCCAATAATATTCAGTATTGCGATAAGGTGGTCGCGGATATTTATTATGGCTGTGATTTCGGGGTTATCACCGAGTTGTTTTAATTCTTCCACCAATCGAGTACGCCCACCTGTATAGCCACTAATTTCAGTTATTGTTCCATCAAGTAATGAAAAGACTTCCTGTAATGACAATTCTTTTGAAATACTTTTCAGCAGAATGGAATGTTTCACTTGTAAGGTAAGAGGTGAATCATCTTCAATAGCGGCGAGTATATTAAGGCGAAACAACGGATCATATTCTCCCTCAAACTCCAGTGTTGGCCAGACCTCCTCCCAATAGCGCTCCAGTGTTTGCCTGAGCAAATCCATACCATCGGCATAACCACATAATCCCCGCATTTCTAACCATGATTGTGTTAGCGCTATGATGACACGCAAGTCTTTAGTACGATCCAATAACTTTATGGATTGCTTTTCTACTTCCGCCCAATTGGGCTGTTCTGCGGGAATAGTAATATCACCAAATTGCTGTTCTACTTTTCCGAACAAGGATTGTTCTAACTCCATAAATTCGGCATCGTATTCCAAATCTTCTCCACAGGGCGATTCGGCGCTGACTGGCTTAAGTAAGGCATCAATATTCATAGTCATTTTCTGCTCATGTTGATGATTAAATACGCTATCGATTTTTATGAATTTATTAAGTTGGGGCAGGTGAAATTGGGTAGCTGAAATGGGCTAAAAATACTGTTTGGGATAAATTTCAATGAAATATGATGACCATTGATGTTGAATGTTGCTGACAGGCTCATATCACTACTGGCGCTTTGTTGTTGTGGAAAAGGTTTCGCATAATCTAGCAGGCGGTTTAAAGCCCACGGGCCAGAAGTCATTAAACTGGCTGTTGTTCCATCTGCTAAATTCAATTGGATGCGAACCTGATTTGTTTTACCGGGACCGGGCCAATTGAACCGCTGTGAAACGGGAGGGCCGTGACTATATTGTAATTGCTGACCGTCTACATCCAGTATCATGCTCAATATGTTGTAATCCATGTCAACCGTGCGCACGATGATTTGGAATGAAGGCGCGGTGGCTTCACCAGTAAAAAAGGTATTGCGGATAATCTCAGCTTCTTTAAATGGCTTGAGTAATTCTTTATTTTCTGGCGATACTTTACCATCCACTACTGAGATAAAACGCCAGTCTGGTTGGCTGGTATCCACTTTTCCCACAAGATTCTTCTGGAAAAAGCTGTCCATTATGCCTGAGCCGGGCGCAAACATTCGTGCCATATCATCGGGTTTTATATCATTACGGGCGCTATGTGACAGCGGGTAGCGATTGGCAATCGCCTGATTGCAGAAACTGCTGACTTCTGCATTAAGATGCTTACCGATATTCTTTATATCACTGAGCTGCGTATCACTGTTGGCACCCATCGCCAATGAAGAAATCATATTTCTGAACGGAATGGGCAGAAGTTCAGCCGTTGCCTGTAGCTGCATAATGATTTTATTTGATGGTGCAGGCATACCTATATTCGCTGCATCTTGTACCGAATTCAGGTATTCATATAATTCGTTGATTTTTTTCAATATATTATCAAAAGGAATTTTTTTGGTTTTGCCATCAGAGATTTTTGCCAATGCAGTGATTTGTGCAAAATGCTCTTTTAATGTTTGTTCTGGTGTAGGTTGTTCGTCTTCTGGTCGTAGTTGATTGGGGACGAGTTTTGTTAATGATTTAGCGTTATTATTGACGATATTGCCTATTTTATCTGCCTTGCCATTGCTCAGCCCCTCATCCAAGGTGACATTTTTACTGATATTAATCAGCAGATGGCGCATGGGAGAAAGATTTGAAGCTAATAAGCGGGCCATGTTGGCACGTTGTTCCATATTGGTGATATTGTTCAGGCGAATATCAGACAGAAATTGATCCCATTGATAAATATAATCATTGATATAAAACTGGCGTACAAAAAATGCGATCTCTTTAGGCGGTTGTTTTCTTTCATACTTTCCCAGTATCCAGCTATCCTGGCTGTACAGCGTATCGATAAGCGTGTTGAGATCCTTGCCAAAACCTGTTTTATAACCTGCTGGAGTAAACATTCCGGGTATACCCTGAGTTATCGGTGTACCACTGATACGCGAAAAAACAAGTTCAGTTTGAGGGCCTGCAAGAGTTATCAGGCTTACCGGAGGTAAGTTAGCGTTATTCAACAAGTTATACTTCAAATGAGTATAGATGCGTTGTGCTGGTGGAATGCTGCTGAGCTGAGCCTGTTTTTGTTCCACCAGTTGGTTATCACGGATATAGGGTGATGTGACAATTTGATTGTCCAGCAGTTGTTTAAGATGTTCGTCAATTTGAGACAACTGTTCTTGGTCTTGGGGAATACTGGGTTGCAAATGGGTTTGCAAATATTGCATTACCCAATTACGTAAAAACTTACTGTCATAATGCTTGGGCTGATATAACATTTGATACGCTTTCAGCGTATTGTATGCGCTATCCACATTAGCACCTTTGTCTTGGCGCAACTCAGAGGTTATTAATTGTGCGATTTGTGGCAACAATAATGAATTTAATGTTTTTGTGTACAGAGTCCTGCCTGCATCACTAATCTGTTCTCCACAATATAATCCCATCCGGTAGGATAGAGGGGGATCATCAAGTGAAAATCTCTCACTCTTCGCCAAATTAGCCAGATTGTTTAAAACAGGTAGCAGGGAATAAATATCGATATGATTGGTTTCTTTTTTTAACTCCGCATTTTTTAATTCAGCACCTTGGCGAAGAATAGGGGGGATCTTAGCCTGTACTTCCATGAGGTAATTTTTGTTGTTGCTATAGCTGGTAAAAAATAAGGTGATAATGAATACCAAAGTTGTAACCAGAATCGTATAACCCAGTCCATTCAGCAGATAACTGCGGTATACCCACCAGCGGTTGTAACTGGCTAATCCCGCTTCCTGAAAAATACTTCCCAATAAGTTTTTCAGAAAATAAGCCTGATGAATTTGAGGCTGATGCGGAAAATCCTCATTATTCTGCCATGCCTGATGATTGTTCCATGATAGTGAACGACTATTATTATCTGTTGGTAATTGGAGATGATGGTTAAGCCTTTCCATGACCTTATCAAATGGCGCGTCTTTTTGCATTCCACTGGTGAAATAAAGCCCTCGTGGGGAATAAGGAATTTCAAATCCAGATTTAGCGAATACAAGTTCAAGGTATTGCCCAATTAATGGACGTAATGCGGCGAATTCTTGTGGAAATAAATAACTTTCGGCACAGTGTCGAGGCATATTCTGTTGCAGTAAAATATTGGGTAATTCTGCATCTAATCTTTTTTGTAACAGATCATATTGCTGTTCAAAAAAATCGCTGATATTCCAGTCAGTTTTATTCCACGGGAAAGTAAACCCCCAGATTTGATTGTGTTGCGTCTTGTCAAAATGAGCAAAGTAAGCATTAAATCCTTTCAATAAATCTGTTTTCGTGACGATGACATAAATCGGAAACCGGATTTTAAGTTGTTCATGTAATTCTGCTAAGCGCCTGTGTAACAGATAAGCTTGCTGTTCACGGGCTTCCTTGGGTAAATTCAGCAAATCTTCCACACTGACAGTAATAATGACGCCATTGAGAGGCTGGCGTGTACGATATTGTTTCAACAGCTTAATGAAATATTTCCACTCATTGGCGTCTTCTATTGGCTGCGTATCTTGTGTGGTATATCGTCCCGCCGTATCCAGCAGGATTGCGTCATGAGTGAACCACCAGTTACAGTCATTAATTCCTTTCATGCTGTACAGTGCCGATTTTTCGAAATGGTCTGATAATGGGAAATGCAGGCCGGAATTTGCCAGTGCGGTAGATTTCCCTGAATGAGGTGCTCCGATAACGACATACCATGGTAATTGGTATAAGTATTGTCGATTGAAAAAATGCCTCCAATTCGGTTTGTATTTGGTATTCAGTCCATAAAAATAGGCATTTTTCAGGAGCCGTGAAGCATGAGAAAAGCGTTCTGACAGTGTTGTTGTATATTGAACCTGTTCACTTTCGTCATTCTCCTTGTTTTCCTGATTGTCCTTGTTCAATTGATGGGATAACTTTTTTTTATCCAGCCATGCCCGATAAAGGCGAGGCACTAACTGAATTAAAACCCAAATAAGAAATAATGAGGCGATGGTAATTATGCGTACCCAATTTGATTCAAAAGGTATCATGCTGCCAATTGAAATAATGGGTCCAATAAACCAGATAATGGAAGAAATGGCGGTTAGTCCAAGTAAACTCCACATTAACCGGCTGGTAATGATGGAAAGAATGGCGTTCAACATGTTTCAGTTTTCTCACTCCGTCTGATTTACAGGAGAAACTAATTTACAGGAGAAACTAATAGTATGATTTCTACTCGTCTGTTTTTAGCTCGATGACTTGGCGTATCATTTGGCACTAAAGGGTTACTGGCTCCTCTTCCTTCCGTTTTAACGCGCGTGGGTTGATCCAGATATTTCTGAAGTTCTCTTTTTACTGCCTTGGCTCTGGCGAGTGATAGTGCATAGTTGGATGAAAAACTCGCGCTGTACATGGGAACGTCATCGGTATAACCAATCACCAGAATTTCACCTTTGAAACGGTTTATTGTCTCAGCAATGTTCTTGATAATATTCAAGTAATGGCTGTTAATGTGTGTGGAACCTGTTTTGAACAATCCATCGCCTTGCAAAGTGATGATACTTCTGTCAAACGAATCGGCCACATTCAGTAATCTTGTGGCATTTTCATTCCTTAGCGTCTTTTGCAGATTCAACGTCGGTGGTACGGCAGGTACAGCAGGTACGGCAGATGATATCCGATCATTAACTGACACATTAGGCAAATTGGTTTGATAGATTGTGGCTAATACAGGGCTGACGAGATCCCCTAATTGCCAGTTCAACCCAATATACAAAATACAAACGAAAAAACTGATTACCGCGACACCGGCCCATATCGGGAAAGGAGATTGCCAGAGTTTGTTCGGTGCAGTGGTGGTGGTGTTTTTGAGCGCCGGTGATAATTCTGGGGGATGGTTTCCACGGACTGAATAAATTAACTGGAATAAGCGTTGTTTCACAGTTTCCAATTGGGAGCGTCCATTATCCATAATGCGGTAACGCCCTTCAAATCCAAGTTGTAGGCAAAAATTAATGAGTTCTAGCAGAAACAAATTTTCTTTTGGTTTCTGTGATAATGTCGCTAATAGCTGGAAAAACTTTTCACCTCCCCACGTTTCATTGTGAAAGGTAACCAGTAACCCGCTGCCGGACCAGACACTACGAACTCCCCAGGGTGTTAATGCCGCAGCTTCATCCAGCGCAGTACACAGGCAATAACGTGCTCCAATGATCACTTCGTAAGGAAGTTTGGCTTGCTGGCATTTCACTTCAAAGCCCCGGATTTCATCGATCAGTTTTTGTCGTAAACCTATTGGGTCTGGATGCTCTGTGGAGTGGCGGATCTGCGGGATACTATTCAACAGAGGGTTTGCGGCATGAACCAAGGGGTTATCACGAGAGTCACCAGAAAACACAGTATAATCATGTGCATTTTTGCTTTGCATCATATGAAACGTTCCCTCTATTTATTATTCTTATTTTTATCCAGCCTGATTACGTTATTTGGACTGATTACGAATAGCCCAGAATTCCATGTTCAGGCCAGGAAATTCACCAGACAGATGTAACGCAAAACCACCGGATTTTTCCATTTGGTTCCATAATTCACCCTCTTTTTCTAATTCGAAATATAAGTAGCCTGAATGCCAGGGGATCTGTCTGGGGACTGATGGCATTGCACATACTGAAATACCGGGTAATTGCAACTGAACTAATTCACGTATACGACCAACAGGGGCAATTTTCATCTGGGTGGGAAAACGGTTCATCAATGTTTCTTTGGGAACATCAGCATAAACGGCCAACACAAAACTGAATGTGTTCAGCATATTGACGTCTGGTAAAGTGGCCACATTCAACCCATGAGAATATTCGGTCAGAGGTAACAGGATCGCATGTTCTTCTAAAATGATTGATAACCCTTGACGCAATTCGAACATCAGATGATCGAAACACATTGCCAAATTGTCATGATCATAAATTGGGAGTTTTTCTTCCGGCATTCGTGTTTGAGAAAAACTGGCTAATTCAGTAGCAAATTGTAGCCATTCACTGAACAGGCGTTCTGGATGCAGTAATGGCAAATTTCGTATGTGGCTCACTTGACCGCTATAACGGTTTATCAATGACAGCAGAAGAAAGTCCATGACTTCTGAATCGTTGCGTCGCCCCAATTGTAACAAACGCTGGCTTATTTGCTGGCGACGCTGTTCCAGCAAACCCTGCAAATCTGCAATGAAACTGACCACTTGCGGATGTGCATGACAATTGAGCAGGGGAGGGATAAATTGTGGATTGATATGCAGCTTATTATCGCGGCTTCTGTTCATGACATGCACAATACTCAATGAAGTCCATTCTGGTGTTAGATCTGATTTCAGCATTAACCGCAGACGCATTCTCCCAAACTGCACTGTGGCACTTCCGACTGACATCGCATTAAAATCATTGACTTCAGACTCAACGCTGACAAAACGTGCCATGGAGTCGTTTCTCTCACTGAAAATGATCTCTTCTTTTCCTCCCCGGAAAATTGGCAATGCCAAGACGACATTTTCTCCTGTTTGATTTTCTGCAATTTGCAAGGGCGTCGGTGCCTGGGCTTCAGTAAAACGAAATGGCGTTCCATCAGGAAAAATGCCGCTGGCTGATGAAACCATCACCTTGCCTTGCTCAAGAAATGACTGATCCAATTCCAGAGTCAAAAAGCCCCAATAATATGACGTTTGCGCTATTCCCCAATCCCGAACATAAGCTTCCAGATAATTTTCAGATTGTTGAAAGTGATGGGGACGTAAAAACATGCCTTCTGTCCAGATAACTTTTTCTGATCTATTCATCCAGTTCCTTCCCTTGCGGCATACATTAATGGTCTTTATTGATAAGATTCAAGCCGTTGTCTGTGACTTGAATGTATATGTCTAATTCGTCTGGCGATGAGGCCCAAAATTGGTAAAAAGCAGGTTCTTCTGGTTCGGGGATGGGGAATGAGATGCGCCATCTTTTCCCATTCAATTGCTTATATTCAGCGAAAATTCCGATGTAGCTGGCTTCTGGCGTGTTTTTTTCAAACCAAAATCGTTTGTTTTGGTCAGGCAGTAAAAAAAACTGATCGGCATTCACCAGTTTATTACCTAATACAGCTTCTGCTTTTTCTTGTAGTGAAAAGAAATCAGCCGACATAAACTCTACGTTTGATTTCAACAAGATAACGTGTATTTTCAGTGGGGCTGAGTTATTCGCATTAATTGGGATATCAAAAATCAATTTATAGGGCGGCAATTTTTTCTGTTCTGGTGATGAAGAACATCCTGTGAATGCCATCAAAACAAAAGAGAATAATATCATCCTTATCCATCTGATATTTAAATTTAATTTGTTTATCAAAACGCTCTTTGTTTTATCAGAAAAAGGTTGTTTTTCATGGGGAATATTCCCTGCATTGTCCATGACTTCCCCCATTTTCCATTTTATTGTAATCAGCGATTGATTTATCCTCATTGAGGAATAAAAAAACAAGGTGAGTCAGATACCTGAAATATCGACTTTTAGCTGGCTGGGGGTGGAACGTGCTCCCATGGTATTGGTTGAGTTCTGCATGGTCAGGCTTGATAAACGGGTTGCTGGTGAACCTTTAATCAGCACACTATTAGCGCCCAGCGTATGACGGGATGATCCCATTACCGTACCTGAAGCAACCCCAAGATTAACACCGGCATTATCTCCATTCGTCATAGCAATGGTTGTTGAAATGTTATGGGCAGGACTACCTACAAAAAGAATATTGGTGGTACTGGGACTGATACCACTCATACCTTGCGCAATATTGGGATAAGGTATTGGTAACGATGGCCATGGTGGCATTGGTGTCAGGCAGACATCTGGAATTGTTGCTGTATCTGTGCCACCTGCTTGGGTATTAGCGTACATCGCTTTTCCTCCTTAAGTTAATGTGGATCAGCCAATGTGGATCTGTTCAGCATCTATTTTGGTAATTGCTTTGGCGGAAATGACCGTATTTTGGGCATGTAATCGCATATAGTTTTCAGCCTGCATATCCAATTGCCCTGCGTGCACTTGCTCTGTTTGTGTTGTATGGCGGAATAGCCGGTGGCTCAACTGTGTGACGACCTGCCAAACGGATTCAAGTTGATTGCCTATGATTCTGGTGACAGAAACCCAGGCGGACAGAGACTCGCCACTGTATTGCATTTCATTGATATGGCAGTTCCCGTTATCTGCTGTAATATTCAGTCCATTGCTGTATAAGCTTAGATTCCCCTGAGAAGTTATGGATAAATCACCCGGGATGTTTATTTCAGCCGGGTTCTGTTGTTCAGCCCGTTCTAATATAGCCAGTATCCATAACTGTTCATGGACCTTTGTGACCAATACGGTGTCGCCCATTCCCGGGGTTAAAAGACAACTGGCAGCCCGTCGGCAATGCCAACCCCGATTTTTGCTTTCGACCATCAAACTGCCGTCCTGAAGAATATTCACAACTTGACCCGCAATCTGTTGTAGTGATTCCGTAGCAAGAGAAGAATATGAAGAGAGGGCATAAGAGGATTCCGTCATTTCGATTCTCCAAATTAAATCTTACGTTGGCGTTGTTGCGTACTCCACTCTTCCGCAGCAAATAGCTCAGGATCATTTTCCAATATGCCCTGACGGTCAGAAAACAATGTCCCAACCTGTTGAGTACGATGAAAAAGAGTTCTCATGAACCGTGCTGCGCGAAAATCACTTTTGCTGATATTGGCATAGGAAAGATCTGCGTAGGTCATATTGCAGCCAGTAAACTGTGTATTCACTGCATGGACTTTACGCATGATAGCCTGTTGCAATTGGCTGTGTCGGAAATCAGCGAGTTTAAGACAAGAACCGATAAAAATAGCTTCATTAAACAAACTGTTACAACAACATGTATTTGTCAAATCAGCATCAATGAATAATGCTTGAGTAGCATCGGCATTTGATAATTGAGCGTTTTGTAATCCGGCCCCTTTGAAATTACAATGAGTCAATTTTGCATGGTTGAAATTAACTGCTTCGAGTTGATTGTCTGTAAACAAGCATCCTTGAAATTGTTGTCCCTGATAATTTTGACCACATTGGTCACAGGCAAAGAAAATGGTTTTGATGAATTCACAACTATAAAAATCTGTTTTTCGTAAGTCTTGACGAAAAAAAGTAACCATAAAAAGATAACAATTATGTAACATTGCGTAATCCAATGCGGAGTCGATAAATGTTACTCGATCAAGCTTACTACCATTAAAATCAGCATATTGCAGATCACAGGATGAAAACTGGCTACTATTTTGTTTGGTTATTTTAAACTGTGCCTTTTTCAAAGCACACTGAGTGAATAAACAATTGTTCAGTGTGCTCTTGTTGAATATAGCACGCACCATATCACACTGTTCAAATAGGCTTTGGTCACATGTAACTGAATTAAAGCGAGTCTCTTCAAGCTGGCATTCAGTAAAGACGGATTCTTTTAGAATGGAATGGGAAAAATCGGCTTCTGAAAAATCGACTGACCTGAATCTGCCACCTGATAAGTTTTGACCAGTTAATGAGATTCCCTGCAAATTGACTTTTTCAATGACATCACCCTGCTTGATTTTAGTAATGAGTTCATCCGCTGTCAGTGTACTCATATTACTTCCTGATCGCGTTTGGGCAAAGTCTTAGTACGTTGTGTATACGCCTGATCAATCAACGTTGAATCGTCAATGATTGATTGCGACATATCAGTGCGGAACAGATTGGTTTCCCGTAAATCAGTTCCATTGAAGCTGCATTTCTGCATAAGGGCACCTATCAGATTGGCATTGTTTAATTGGGCATCCCGAAAATCTGTTCTGATGAATATGCTCTGAGCCGTATTTAAATACTGCATATTGGTTAACTGGCAGTTTGCTTCACTAAGGTCACTATTATTCAGCGTTGCTGAATGGAATGTAGACTGAACCAGAAGGAGCTGGCGCAAATTACACTCTGTGAGTGTGGCACTGCTGAAATCTGCCTGATTAAAATTACTGCCCATCACAAATGAGCAGGTTAGTAATTTGGCAGCACGAAAATGGATTGATTCTGCTTTTGTCTCCGCCCATGAACAACTGTCAAGCGTGGCATGATCAAAAACGGCTTTCTCCAACTGGCACTTGATAAAGGAAACTTTATTAAGGCTGGCATAGTTGAACTTGAGTGAAGGCAGCGTCATTTCCAGAAAGGTACAGTTTTGCCATTGTGAATGTTGAAAACGACATTGAGTGATAAAAGCCCCGTGCAGGAATAAATCGGCGAAGAGGGTATTGCTAAATCGACAATGATCAAACAGTGTTTCCTGCAATTGAGTTTCTTTAAAACTGGCGGCAGAAAAATCACTCTGCTTACATTTTGCTTGTGACAAATTGGTATTATCGAGTTTTACGCCATACAGAGAGGCATTGCATATTTCTGTTCTGACCAGTATTGCTTCACTGAAATCCGCATTATCCAACTGACAGTTATTGAAACAGGTACTTTCTAATAAGGTGCGGGAAAAATTGGCACCGCGCAGATCCATGCCGGAAAAGTCGATGCCTGTGAAGTCCATTCCACGGAAGTTACCGTCTTTCTGCATGATTCGTTGAACACGTTTGCGAATAATCTGTGACAGATCACCCGATAAACGCAGGGCAGGGCCTTGTGACTGTACTGAGGCCAGATACATTTTGTACAACGCCAGTTCAGCCTGCGTTAGCTTTTCACTGTCAAGTCCGAGCTGTTGTTGCTGTTGGTGCAATATATCCCGTACCTGAAAGTAATTTTGTGGCCCCCTGAGTTGATTATCCATAGCGCTCTGATCGACATTAATGCCCCGTTTTATGGCTCTTGCCCGGATTTTTTCTCGTTGTTGTTCAGCTTCCGCGTATTTTTGAGCGGCATCTTGTTCTGTCTGGTTCACAAATTCTGGTAATTCATCAGCTTTGGGATTAGAAACGGGTTCAGAAAGGGGAATTAATGTATTGATATCTCTACCATATCTCTCCATCCGCTCTCGTTGTTGCTCACGCAGGCGCTTTTCCCGGTTTTGCAGATTTTCTCTTAAAGGGCTGTCACCATCCGGTTGTTCTGTGTCCACCCATGGACCAATAATTTCTTCGGGAATCAGGTCCTTTTCCCGAAAGGCGTACAGTGCTCCTTTTTCTTTATCCATTCGTTGGTTAAGGATTTGAAGGTAATGACTTTCGGCACGAGGTTCCCCGCTGAGTTCCATTGTGGCAAGCATTTGTAAGACATCGGTGGCATCATCTTCATTAATGTGCGCGCAACCATGCCAAATCAGGATCATTTGTTCCAGATGAGGAAAAAACCATACTGTTGTATTGCGCATGATAATTTCTTCGAAAACCTCCTCATCAATCCGCAATCGCTTGATAAAACAACGAGCCTGCCAGGGAGGAAGCATCCCTTCCTGTACCGGTTTTTCAGGGTGCATATTCCAAATCCGCCACGCTGCCTTTTCGGGTAACGCTTCATATTGTTCCCACCACTGATCACGGGGAGCTGCATTGAACAGTCGCCAGTCAATATCACTGGCAAAACCAGGAAATTCATTTTCGAGCCACTGTTTGTCATATTTTTTACCTATGCGGGTAAAACGACGGGGCCATATTAAATCCAATGGACAAAAGCTGGCCGGGTTGGGTTTATCCCGTGGCGATAATAATTGTCTGTGCAGGGTTTCAATGTTTGGCAGACGATGGATCTCTACACCATTTTCCTGTATTTCGGGCGTGAAACCGATCCCGTGTGGGTTTTCTTCATCATCTTTTCCGCCGAAAGCCCGGCTCCAGTCCAGCCGCATCTGTTCAAATTCCTGAGGCTTTGATGGGGTATTGTTAACCCAGTGGCGGTTGCCGAAAACAACTAATGTTTTATCTAATTGCTCCACTTGGATACGTACAGAACAAGATGTTTTATCTGCCTGATGATGCGTATAGGCATAACCCGTAGCGAGGAATTCTGAGTAGGATTTGGGCATGGCAAGATCGATGATACCATTGCAGGTTTTCAATTCAGCCTCTGCAAGTTGCCAAAGTTCCGGCTCTGGTCGTAGGCGGGGGGATGCGCTCATATCGGTCAGAGCCATGATGGATACCCCAAGATAATTTTTTTGCTGCCAGCGATAAGGGCGATAAAGCATACTTAGACGCAGAGGTTTAATGATTTTCATTGAAACGCTCCAAATGAGTCTTTTTGTATTGAATATTCATTCCCGCTAATGCTAAGAATGTATGAGGAAAATGTTCAGCAGATTAACCCAATTTGATCAGTGCAGCGTTTATAGTACACAGGGATATACCTTTAATATCGCATAACGTACCTTTAATATCGCATGTAGAACTGGATTGTATTTTCATCCTACTTCCCTTGATTTCGACAGCCCCTGTTACTGAGTCTTTTTTATTGCCTGTAACCTTGAGTTCATAGTTTCCAGTCACCTGTTGTGTAAAATTGCCGCCGACCTTTGATTGATAATTTTCACTAATTTTTTCTGATTTATTGCCAGTGATATCTGCTTTATATCCATCAGAAACAGTATATTTAATCCCGCCACCTGTGACTTCGATTTCTTTGCCTTTGGCAACCGTGGTCTTTTGTTTATCCTTGAAGTTGGCAGTTTCTGCTTTTTCTACTGTTGTTTCGCGAGTACCATCAATTTTTACGGTTTGGTTCTTCTCTATAGTGACTTTCATATCCTTTTCAGCGTGTATTTCGAAGGATTCTTTACCTTGGGCATCATCAATAAATAAATAACTGGCATTATCTTTTCCTCCCTCAAGACTGCGCGACATTATGCCTATTTTTGTCGCTTCTTTAGGTAACGTCCAGGGAGGCATATTATTTTTGTTAAAACTACGTCCCACTATAAGAGGTTCGTCCGGATTGCCATGAATAAAACTGACGATGACTTCTTCTCCAACCCGCGGAATTTGTATCATGCCAAACTTAGCACCTGCCCAATTATTGGAAACACGTACCCAGCAGGAACTTTTATCGTCTTTTGTATCGCTCCGATCCCAGTGAAACTTTAATTTGACGCGACCATGTTCATCTGTCCAAATGGTTTTGCCACTGGCACCCACAACAGTAGCCCGCTCTGTGTTTGCTACTGGCCATGGGGTGGTGCGGGGAGCCCGCCAATTTACTTTGGCTGGAATGGCTGTAAAATCGGTAACTATAATATCTTCGACTTTATCTGAATCCGGGGCAAAATAATCCATTCCCATAAAGCATGGGGCTTCGTGGAATTCATAATTTGAGCTGACAATAAGATACTCACCGTTATCTTTATCCCGTAATGCTTTTGATAACGTGAAGGTATAACCCGGAGCAATACCCGGCTCTTTACTTTTTGTCTTTATATATTGGCTATGTGCGGTATTGGATTGTTGAAGAACACGAACATAGAACTGCCCTTGTGAACTTTCGCCATAATTTCCGGGCCATTCGAACAGTTCTGTTTTTGGTACAGTGGAGTCCGGATTTTGCTGTGTTTCTTTTAGCTGAGCATTTGGTTTAAGGAAATTATAATCACTCATCGTATAAAGCTTGGGAGTAATTGAATAACTTACTGTCCAATCATATAAATAATGCTTGTCTTTTATCCTGGGAGGATAATGGTTAGGATAATATTCAATGGAGGAACATTCAGGCAGAGCAGAGTGAGATTGAGGCGAATCAGCTAATATAAGCGTGTGTTCATTCTTACCGTGTTGAAAATAATAATAAATTCCTTCGCGCTCCATTATCCGGCTCAGAAAGTCGAAATCAGTTTCTTTGTATTGAGTGCAATATTCTAATGGTTGATATTTTGCATTGAGGTTATTCTTGAATTTTATTTTATGTTTATCAAAAATATCTTTAATAATCTCAGGAACTGTTTTCTTTTGCCAGATTTTGAAATCTTTGTTCAGGGTTAATGTAAACAGAGCTGGTTGGATGATGAGTTTATACAAATAAAAATAGTCATTATAATAATCACAAATAATAGCTTCACGAACCAGTCCACTCAAATAGCGTGATTTTGCTGAAGTGTTTGCCGGATCCTTTATCTCAACAGAGAGCGGTTTGTTTCGTAATGCTTTGATATCAATGTCTTTATCATCACTAAAGAGTTCCACTTCAAAACTATAAATAGTTGACAATTTTTCTTCTCCTTTTAATGACTTAAAAAGAAAAGTGCCATCACCTAGAGAGGAGTGAGCAATAATAAATCTTCCCATCGAACTCTCCTTTTAGAACCAAAGCTACCGCATGAACCTTTATATAGAGGGCCTGAATATAAATAAAGATATGTAATATCCGTTGGTTACTGATACTAAGGAAACTATTTCTATTATCATTGATTCAGTATCTAATATTTCACACGATAAACTGTATTGCAACAAAATTATAACCATGGTTTCTTTTTTGTGACGAAATGTTACATTTTGAATAATGCTATATGTCGAATGGTGTTGTATTTGTGGGAAAAAATAAGCGGGGTCTGAAGTCCAATTGTACGGAAACGTACATCAAGTGCATTTTTTGAGCAATTCACTGAGTTACTGTCTTATCTCCTCATGATCTTCATGATTATCCTGTTTGTTCTTCTGGTGGTTTCAACAATCTACTTGAGTTCCGGACGGGTATGCGTATCACTCTAGTTACTGAGCACGCTAACCAGCCGCCTGTTTCTGGATTACAGATTGCTGGATAGCATTCAAGAGCAATTTAGAACCTGCTTTAACTAATGCACGTTCAATCTGACTGAATGCAGACATCATATGCAGTTACAGCTCTTGCATAGGTGTGCTCTCGTTAGCACTAAAAATGAGCTGTTCCTTTAGGAAAAGGAATATCAGTGCATCAGGCGAATCAAGATTGAGTTGATGCAATTGGCAGTTAATCTTTGGACGGTTGAATCTGACTGCATCAAGAGCATCAATAAATGGACAAATATCTCTGACCATTGCCGTTTCATCTGCATTAATAATAACGTTAAGCAATGCCAGTGTCTTAGCACTTTCATCAGCTAACGTCGCTCTGGGAATTCCATTTCCGGCCAAACAAAAAGGGGGGCAGGTTAGAATTAGCGAGAAGGGCTTCAATTTCAATATTGATATCGTGCAGCCAGTTCTCGAACAAGTTGTATCCATAGGTAAAATGATCACCGATATCAAATTCAAAGTCATCAAGCGTGATTTTGTAAGAGGTATCAGAAACCACCCCGTTAGGGATACGATAATTATTTTGAATTATGCTAATTCAATTTTTTTTACTAGGATTATAAATGGAAATAAATAGGATTTTTTCAAGGGATGAAGCATTAAGTGAAAAAACTCAGCCGATATAAAAATTCTGAGGTATTTATAAATGTCATCATACGCAAGCAAAATGATTCGTTTTTTTATTTTCTTCTATGCACTATTTATGCCTTCTACCATTATTAACGCTGTAGCGGAAAATAACCCTAAAAATGATAAGTTGTATACTCAATTAGCTAAAAATGATGAAACATCAGAGCTTGATATACCACAAGTTACTGGCAGCAATATCCATAGAGTTAGCCAGATTTTATCTGCTCCTCCTTCAGAACTCGTAGAACAGGCAAAATCCTATGCTTTAGGTAAATTTAATAGCACCCTATCCTCAGAAACTCAAAAATGGTTATCGCAGTTTGGTACTGCCCGAATTAACTTTGGATTAGACAGAAAATTGACGCTGAAAAATAACTCTCTCGATATCTTACTACCCATTTATGATAACAAAGCTGATTGGCTGCTTTTTTCACAACTAGGTTATCGTAATAAAGACAGCCGAAATACGATTAATTTGGGTTTAGGTGGCCGCTATTTTTATCAGAATTGGATGTATGGTTTAAACACTTTTTATGATCATGACCTTACTGGAAAAAATCAACGTATGGGGCTAGGAGGGGAAATTTGGGGTGATTTTATTAAACTCTCTGCTAATGCCTATTATCATTTAAGTGACTGGAAAAAATCACTAAACTTTGAGGATTATCGTGAGCGCCCAGCCACTGGCTATGATATCAATGGGGAATTTTTCTTGCCTTCTTACCCTAACTTGGGAATGAAGCTACTATATGAGCAATATTTAGGTGATAACGTGACTCTATTCAACCGTGACACCAAACAGAAAAATCCTAGTTTGGTTACATTAGGACTGACTTATACCCCAATACCACTATTCACAATGGGTGTGGACTATAAACAGGGGAAAAATGGTCATACTGAAACGCAGTTTTTGGCAAATTTAAATTTTAAATTAGGAGCTCCTCTTAGCGCTCAATTACTACCAGAGAATGTAGCCTCGATGAGGACGCTGACAGGCAGTCGGTACGATCTAGTGGAAAGAAATAATAATATTGTTTTGGATCATAAAGAAATAGAAAAAGAAGAGTTTATCGAGATAGAACCTATTATTGGATATGGTCATCAAGAGGTAAAAATTAACGCACCTATCTCTCCACATGCTGATATTAAAAAAATTAGCTGGGTTGTTGCAGATAAAGCATTTAAGGATAATAAAGGAAATCTAGCTTTTGATTCAGGTAAAAGCAATGTTATTACTCTTCCCTCTTATCAAGAATCCCATAAAGACGATTACATACTCGATATATTACTTACAAACAATCAGGGAAGGGAAAAAGCTATTCAGGTTCCTATAAAAGTTTTACCTTTTCTGATAGATGGAGAAGTCAATATTATTCCACCTAAATCTGCAGAATCAACTGGAAAAGAAGAAAATGGTTACACGTTTAACTCCCCCATTATCACTTATGAAGGTGCACCATCAGGAAAATTTGTAAAAAATGCCATAATTAACAAAGTCATCTGGACAACAGATCCGGCTTTAGGCGATGAATCTGGATTAGAGTTTAAGTTATGGAATAATAAGGCTGCCAGAACAAATGAAAAAGGTGAATTAACTGATGAAAAAGAGCAATTAATTCCTAATATTTTAACCAGTACAAAACCACATGAAAATGTCATTGTTTTTATACAATTGGATGGTGCGCCAAAGCAAAAAATAGGTTCAGTAACATTTAGCAAACATGAGCACCAACCTAAAATAAATTTTGATATTGCCAGTGTGGAAGTCACCAATTTCGATAAAAGCAACCCATTCATAGCTGATGGACAATCGGAATATATCTACAAGGCATTAATAAAGGAAGGGCATAATATCACTCACCAGACGTTAAAAAGTGTGCAATGGACACACGATCATGGCGGTATCGATAAAACAAAATTTCCTCAGCCCGAACCCTATTCCCCCACAGGCGGAGATAAATTTACACCCGATGAAAATGGGTACATATACGCAAAATTGAAGAGTTTTGTTAGTGTGGAAAATGTTAAAGTAACATTGACAATACCTGGATCAAATAGTGATGATACAAAGGATTTTGTAAGTAAAGATGCTGATAAAAACGTGGATTTCAGGCCTGTTCCTCAGCCTAAAATCAATTTTGATATTTCCAGTGTTGAAGTGACCAATTCCGATAAGGGCAACCCACTACTGGGTAATGGGCAATCAGAATATCACTACAAAGCATTAATTGTGGAAAAAGACAAGAAAGAAAAACGCATTACCTATCAGACGTTAAAAAATGTGCAATGGACACACGATCATGGCGGTATCGATAAAACAAAATTCCCTCAACCCGAACCCTATTCCCCCACAGGTGGAGATAAATTTAAGCCCGATGAAAATGGGTACATATATGCAAAATTGAAGAGTTCTGTTGGTGTGGAAAATGTTAAGGTAACATTGACAATACCTGGATCAAATAGTGACGATACAAAGGATTTTGTAAGTAAAAATGCAGATAAAAATGTGGATTTCAGGCCTGTTCCTCAACCTGCAGTATTGTATGTGTATAATACCTATACAGGTGAAAACAAGTACTTTGATAATAAAGGCGGTAAACGTCATCCGCGTACCATTTTTAAAACTTTACGAGGAGAATTGAGAGCTTCCATCAGTTCTGGTGCCTTCAATCAAGATGAAGTTACTTATGGTATAACTGATGTTAATGCACCAATCTATGGAGATGGGATGTTATCATTTGGTGCTGGAAATCGCGGCCCCATACAATTTCAGGCAACAGGCTCTGCCACAATAACTGCCACAATAAATAAACCAAGCGGAGAGATTCAATTCTATGAATACAAAATATTTGCCACTAAACTTATAAATACTGGTAATGCAAGATATGCAAATGTAACTGATGATAATACTTGTCCAGTTACCCCGGGTACTCCTCCCTCCATAAAAATCAGTATGTTTTCAGATAAGGAGGTTGCTGACCCTACAGATATTTATAACCTGCATAATGAATTCGGTAATTTATATAATTGGGGCGTGTTTTCGGGATATTCTGGAATGGATAAGAATAAAGTTACTATTATAGTGAAAAATACCTCCCCTGCTATTAGGGGTAAATTCAGGGTTTATGATTCTAAAAATAACACTTTTGATGATTATTCAGAAGGAGTTATTTTATGTTACAATACCACTATAAAATAACCAATGAAATGAATAATATTTCATAAAATAGTCAACACTTCACCAATGAAAAAAAGTTATCAGGTGATAACTTTTTTTCATTGGTTTTTTAGTTATTGTTTATTTACTCTAAAAAAGTAATTAAACTATTAATAATTTAACGTTGAGCTCCCACTTTATATATATTGAGTGCATTCAAAGTCATTAATTTAGTCAAGTAATTACAATTAAAATTAATTATTCAATTCATTATTATCTATAACTAGTATTAATTAAAAAATGAGGTGATAAAATGGCAGTTCCAAATAATAAAATAACACTTACAACAATCAATAAAGATGATTTGGTCATAGGTCAGAATGTAAGTTTTACTGTAACATTAAGTTCGGACCAAACTATTTCGCCGAATAGTAAGGTCACTATAAACAACACCAGTCATAATATAAAATTCACTGAGAATTCTGTTGATCTTACTTACAAAACTGGAAACCTTAAAGCTACTGCCACGTTAAGCTTTACAATACTTTCGACTGCATCAGATGGTTCACCAATTACATTTGAAGTAGATACAACTGCTACTGCTGGTAGCAAACCATTTCCCGCCACACCATTTACTGGTAAAGCTAAGGCAGCTTCGAAAAAAACAATGAAAATTTCGATTAACCCTAAAGCTGATTTAGTCATAGGTCAATATGTTAGTTTTATTGTAACATTAAATTCGGATACATCTATCCTTATGGGGAATAGTATAACTATAAATAGTAACCATAGTAAAAATATAGAATTTGATGCGAATACTGTCGCTATTACTCTCAGAGATGGAGCACTTACAGCTACTGCGGAGTTAGGGTTTACAGTACTTTCGAGTGCACAAGATGATTCAGAAATTACATTTGACGTAGAAACTGATGCTACAACGGCCGATAAAGCTACATTCCCACCTGTACACTTTCAGGGTAAAGCTAATGAAATTGATATAAGTTCATTAGCACTTTTTGTTGAAAAACCTTATCTACAAGTGCCGATAAATACTGGAATTCCTAAACCACAATATACAGCAATATATACAACTCTGAAAAATAAAAATACTCACAAAGAGTTGGTTGGTACGCCCGTATTTATTACATCGCAACAGCAAAATAAAATGGAAGAGTTTGATTTTAAGGATACCAACAATAGCAAATCTCTCTCTCTTGAAAAAGTTGGACCTATGGGTAAAGGATTGATTCTCACGTCGGATGAAAATGGCTTAGTGAGGTTTTATCTCTACACTAAAGAGTCACTAGTAAGTACACTCAAATTACTGACTCTTATTCTAACCAATGATGAAAATGGAGCTATGGCTTTAGCTAAGGTTACCATTTATGCCGTTAACTATATTAATACGGGCTATTTAAAGTCGATAGGAATACCCAATATTGTTGGTAAGGATCCTACTAATTTAGTTGCAAATATTTCAGAGTCGGGTTTCCTAACAATTATATATAGTTACCCAGGTGCATCAGTGGGGGATGTTATTTTATTTTTCGTTAATAGTAATTATACTGGGCATTCTGTAACTATTAATGATCCAGCCAAACAGTTTGGTAATTACGTAGAACTACCTTACTCGATTTTTACGATAGGTAATACATCTAATTTTTCTTATACTGCAATTAAGCCGAATGGAGACGCATTATATTCTATACCACTGCCAGTGACTTATTTAGGTGGTGTTCCTTATGAACCTGCATCGAGTGTTAAGAGAAATTACGAACTTTGCCTAGTTCATACTAGTCTTGGTGTTGACCCAAATAATATTATACCTCCTGATAATGATATTAGTTATAGTAATATCATGCAATATCCTGGATATACCCATAAAGGGTTATTTATAGAAATTATACGTTCCAATACTATTAATAGTAAAGCAAAAATATATCCAGTTCCATTAAATGTATCAGACATCACTCTAAATATGTACGTAAATTCAGACAACAAAAGTTTTACACTTTCTTATACCACTCCAATTAGCTTAACAAATATTGGTGGTAGCGGGAATAAAGATTCTATATTCTTCCACATTCCTTATGATGATATCGTTGGTGTGCAGTGGAGAGGTAATATCAGCTTTGATTATGAATTCTTCAAAGATGAAACTAAACAACATAGTAAAATTTGGAATGGTTATATTGGCACCGTGCCGACTACAGGTGATAATTAATTTATTTATTATAAAAACAAGTACTATATCCAATAATTTTTTAATTAGATTGTGATGATAAAAGATTCCTCCAGTAATATAGTTCATTATATTACTGGGGTGAGTAAACGCACCTACAGAGAGATAATTTGTAAAACGACTCGTATATCCCATATTATCACATACATGAGGAAATAAAGATATGCCTAATACAATGGAATTTTCCTTACCTTATACTGGTAATTTAATAATAGGGCAAAGTTTTTTATTTACTGTCACACTATCATCTGATGACGATATAGATGATGGTTCTACTATCTCATTTTATAATAGCAAGAATATTACTGTACCATATGATGCCATCTCCTTAACATTAGAGCATGGTAAAAAAAAAGCCACAGCAACAGTTATTCTTACTGTACTTAACGCTACAGAGGAAAATGACGAAATTTATTTTAGTGTAAAAACATCGTTAAGTGGTTTTCAACCTAAAACGCTACAATACACCGCAAGAACTATTGATTCAGATTCAGTGAGATTAAATATTGATAACCCCTTTTTGGCTGTTCCAATATTATATAATGCCTTTCAAATTGGTTCTATATCAACTAAAATTCACACAACTATAAGAGATAAGAAAGGAAAAACATTATCAGGTGTACCTGTATTTATAACATCCAATACCATTAATGAGTTAGAAGAAGTCGATATTTACAATAATGATAAAAGTAAAAAAATAAATGTTAATAAATTTGGTGACTTCCAAGGTTTTTTTGTCAACTCAGACAATAAAGGCAAGGTGGAATTCTATATTTCCCCCAGAAAATCATTACCCTTAGTTATTGAGTTGTCTTCTGCAATCCCAAACTCAACCGACGTTTCTTTTGCTAAAGACCCTATTTTTATTATTGTTGATAATATTAAAAATTACCGTCAACCTTTAGAAATAATAACGGCTATTGACGGTAACTTAACTTCTAAAGGAGAAAGTAAATTTTGGGTAGATATGTCACCGTGTGGTGATCATGAAATTGGTGACTTTTTGTTATTCTTTGTTAATAAGAAATATAAGTACTACACTAGAGTTCTTACTAAAAACAAAAATTCATCCTGTTTAATAGAGTTGCCTTATTTTATTTTTAAAAAAGATGATCCATCAAAATTATCTTATTTTTTAATTCAATCAAGTGGCTCTATAATGGCTAAATCTATGCCTGCCGATGTCACTTACAGAGGAAGACCAAATAAACCGTGGAATGATATTGATAGAATATATGAACCTTGTCAGGTTTATTCTAGCTTTGATGAGCTTATAAACCAAGATGGTGCTATCAATAATAAAAGTATATCTAATTATGCCCATAATCCAGATGATGCAGGTTTGTTTGTCAGAATAACAGGAACTAATGATAATAGGGATGGTACTAAAGTAAAACTTGGATCAGAAGTCATTTTAACTTTATATATTAACTCGAGCACCAAAACAATAACACATGTTTTTAAAGGTAGAATGCCTTATCAGCCAGATAACAGAGGAGGAAAAATAGCAACATTGAAATTTAATATACCTTATAACTTATTGAATAATAACTTGGCATTTCCATATCATGATGGAGAGATATTCTTTGATTATCAAATTGGTTATGATGATGATAGTGATGTGACATATGGAGAGATTTGGTCAGGTCATATTGTTACAATTTCAAATGATTTTTAGCAAGGTGATTTATGAGTAAGAAAAATATTTTATCACCACCTGAATTTCCTCAAGAAAATTCAGGTGGGGTAATTAGTATTCCCGACATTATGGCAATGCACACTAATTATTTAATGATGAAATTAAATAAATATGAAGGTGTGGAGTTATTAGATAAAATAGTAGGAGAGATTTATTTAAAAAATAATCCCAATGCTAAAGTTAAAAGTGTTCATTATCATGTTGCACAAGATCAACTAGAAAATGATTTTTATGTTTTGTTGTTCCATGTGAATGAAATAGATATATCTGGCACATGTGAAGCTAAATATACAGTGACAAGTTTAAGTGGCAATCAACTTTATTCGCCAACATCGGATATCCTAATTATAGGAGATAATAATATGAGTGATTATGACAATGAAGTAATTTTTCTTGATGCTAAAAATTCCATATTATATTTGCATAAAATACATCTGGAAGGTGGGGTTAGAGTTCGTTTGAAATTCAAAGGATTGGTCCCTTATGACTCTATGGTTATTACAGCTAAATTTTTGGGAGAGTATGATGGGGAATTACTAGAGATGAAATCTAATAACATCGTATTAAGCCAAGATGATATAAACAACGGTTATGCAGATTATACGTTAAAGACAAATAATATCAATTTTTTAGAAGTAAAATCTGTTATTGTGAAACTCTCTGTTCCTAATAAAAAAATAACGTCTAATTATTTTAAAATTTCCATTTTTAATGATTTAGATACTGTCAATATTAAAGTGCAAACAACCAAAAATATTGGCTTTATCGATAGTGATCATCCAGAAATAAAGCCTTTTTTAACAGCAGTTATATATACGGGTTCAAATAGTAAGCCAATTCATGCTCAACTAACAAATGCTCGCTTTGGTAATAATGGTGATAATAATACAATATTGGATAATATAGACGCAAATGGTGTAGGTTATCTTCATATCTATAGTAATGATATTAATAAAAACAGTGTATTAACTCTTAACTATGAAGATCCTGTTATTGCCTATAAAGTCCCTTTGGATTTTTCAAATTGGATGTCGTCTGCTGGAGATGATTTTATTTATACTTATAGTTCTTATGGTGTTGCTGATGGAGTTTGTCAATGTTTTCTCCTTATTAAACTTATATCAATGAAAGTTACTGAAATTAAAGTAGCCTTCGAAAGTCCTGATATTAAGATCAATGGAAAAAGTAATATTTTAGACATATATAATCCTGATGCTAATAATATATTAGTTTATGAGTTGACATCCACGAAAGCTGTCCGAAGTCAATTTACTATTAATGTCAGTGGTATTTCTATTGATCAGATTCATCATACTATTGTTTTTGTCGATTCTCTTACACTTTGAGTAAGATTATATGAAGACTTCAATAAATTTTTCTCCATCTCCTGAAATTTTCCAAGGAAGGTCGGCTACTAAGATTCACCTTTCAGTTTACGAGTCAGATATGACATTGCCTGGATTAGACTTAATTTTTGAATGTTCATTAGGCAGTTTTGTAGTTAATGGTCAAGATACAGGCCAAAAAAAATTGTCTGGTAGCACAAATGGCGTAGGGGAAGCTTCTATCCTGATCGCAGGCCCGGATGTAGGTGGTAATGGGCAATTGACGGTCTTTTTTCAGGAGAGTGGTAACCAGATTGCTATACAACCTTACCATTTCAAAGCTACGGCATCTTATTCACTTAATTTTAATGTCATTAATGATTATGCAATGGCTGATGGTGAACAGTATAACAAAGTCAGGGCAACGCTTACGGGAACAGGTTCAGGAGTAAATCTCGCCAATCGTAAGCTGAATTTAAAAGTTACAGGTTTCGCTTCTTTTGAGAAAGGCCAGCTAACTCAGACCACTTCTGTTGATACTGACCCATCGGGAAATGTGAATTTTAAACTCTATAACACACATAAAGAGGGTGAAAATGTAACACTCACTGGTTTTTTAGATGTCAGCGAAACCGCTCACGCAACCGCACCAATCCATTTTCAACCTAATCTGGATTGTGACGTTTCTCCTCCTCCTGAAGGAAAATATATTAGAACAATCTTTACTTATTCCATTAATAATCAACAGTACCTTTTGCGTCAGCGCAAATGTGATCATCTGGTGACTGTACACAAGCTCATGGCAGGCGGACAGCAAGGGGAGCAAACTTCTACCGGACAGAAATGGGTAAACTTTTATGATTTAATATTTCCTTTTGTTCTTGGAGAAGAGCAATATATTTTTGGGTTAGCCAAGAATTTTATTAATGTGGCACAAGGTACAAATAAATCATTTTGGATGATTGCAAAGTTGGATACGAATGGTAATAAAACAATGATTGATCATGGCTTCTGGGATCACTCTTGGGATATTGGCTTTGCTTTTCCAATCAAGCTATCTAGTACTGAAACTAAGCAATTTATCTATCTTCATTGTAGAGAACCTGACAGTGCAGGAGAATATCGTTATATAATTCGTGAAATAAATCAAAATGGAAAAATGGGTAGTATATCAGATAAAAAAACAACCCGTTATTTCATTGATAATGCTATATTTTTTACAGGAGGAGATAAAGTATACTTGAAAATATATTATCAGGACTCCAATGATGATTATTATAATAGAGACTATGAATTAAACAATGATGGATTTGTAGGGAATAAGGTATATAGCCATGAGTTCGGTGAATTAGATTTCAAAACTGATATTTCCTTTTCATATTTTATTAATAATGTTGGATATGATGCAGGACAAAATGCTATCGATAATTATTTTTTCGTTAATAAAAATTATAGTAACGGTATATATTCGCCTGAAACTGCAATTACTTATATAAGTTTGGATAAATATTATCCATATATGATTCCTTTTAAAATTGATAATCATCAATATTTTATTCGACAAGATCAAAGCGAAAATCATTGGATTATTCAAGAAATTCTTGCTGAAGGTCAACTTGGCTCAAAAACAGATTTTAGAGGATAATTTTTTATAAGACTTGGATTCACCTAATAAATGCAATTTCTAAGAAAGGCGGTTAGTTGTGGGGAGGTGATCAATTCTGCATTAAATAAAAAGATAGGGATTTGGCCTAAAGGCCTTGATATGATTGGGGTATAAGGATAAGAGGCGATTTTGCACTAGTCAGAGAGGATTGCCTGCATTACCCGGTTCGGTTCAGGGAATGCGCATGGCATTGAACCGATTAACCGGGGCGCACCCGGAGTTTGTTCGTCAGCGTCAGGGCAGTAAGGCAATGGAGTATCATATTGATTGTTTACCGGATGCCGCCCCGGATGCCGTGCGCCGCCAGTATTTTGCGGCCGTACTGGCACAGTCCGTTAAGCAGGATGCGATCAATATCCCGGTGGAGGCATCATCATTTTTCATGCTCCGTGGTTTTGATGGTTTGTTTGGCGACGATTATCAGATCATAAATGAAGCCTTTTTTCTACCTAAAATAGATGGTTACTGCTTAAGATCCTGTATATGATTGGGTGCTAGTTTCATCTTCTTTCCTTAACCATTAAGTACGAAAAAATATCAGTATTCAGCGCGATGCTGCCAGACTGTGTTCAATGTTGCTCCACAGGATTTTCAATCTAGGCCCGATATCAGGGTGATCAACCAACATATGCTCTGTGGCATCAGGGATAACATAAGGTTCAGCAAGTGTTGCGCGGGGACTACACTCTTCTATCAAGCGACAACCCATAGTTTGTAGCGTTTCAGCGAGTTGTGACTGCGCAAGTTCGGCACGAATCGCGATGTTGGGAAACGCCAGTGGCTTGTCGACCAAGTCTCCACTGCTAACTATCCAATCCAGCGCATTTTTCATTACTCCTGTCACACCATGTGCATACTCCGGACTGACCAATAAAATCAAATCTGCCCGAGCCAGCGCATTACGCCAGTGCAAGACTTCAGGAAAATTTTTGTCTTCGTTATCTGCGTTAAAGAGGGGAATTGTGTCCAGATCTGAATAGATCTCAAAGTTTATATTGTCAGGGCAAACCCGATCCATAGCGCGCAAAAAAAGAGTATTCAGTGACGCTTTGCGCAGGCTACCTGAGATACCTAAAATATTGTATGTACTTTTCATCAAACTAACTCTCCCAACCCTGTAGCGGGTATTGCATCAAATCAAAACTTACCCGCCGATGATATGTATCGCGCAGGAGCTTCTGAAAGAGACCATATTCGCTTTCAGTATGGTAATCTCCACATAATGTCATTTATGCCTAAAAATCATTTTATTTTAGTCTGATAAATCAGCATTAGAGTTTGTCCATCTAGGCTAGCATTAGTTTAAGTAAATTTATTCAATTATTCTATTGAATGTCAAGATAAGACTAGCCATGATCGAATCCAATTTTCCACTCTCTGTAAAAACTTTCGTGATACTATTAGCTTGCTATATTTTAAACACCGAAGAAGCGCTGTCCGTTTGTACCATCTAACATCTTTAGCATGTTAAAAAATATCTTCATCACGATTTTTCAGGCCTGTCCAGTTATACGTGGATGTTAACGTTGAAAAAAGAGCACTCATTCCCTTGTGCGCCTAAATTCATTTTTTCATTTCAATAATGTAGTAGCTGCCATTTTCTGTGGAAAAATTCAAGTTGTAGATATTTGTAATAGATAATCCAGCCTGTTTTGCCATAAATTCAAATTCTGATTGATACCGTTTCCGGCCTAACAAAAGGGTATCCATATATAAATCAAATGACGCTGGATCATTTGGTTCTTTAATCATATCGATAACATATAAAACGGAATCTTCTCGCATTGCTTTATGGCAATTTTTCAGAATATCAATGGCTTGGTTATCTGGCCAATCATCCAAAACATTTTTTATGCTATAAGCATCATATCCTGATGGAATAGCAGAAAAGAAATTGCCATTAATGAAAGTAATTTCTTCTGATTCTTGCCTGGTAAAATCATATTGATCCATGACGTGACATTGGATATGTGGGTAATGAATTTTGATATTTTTTGAAAAAGAACCTACTCCACCCCCGATATCAATAAATGAAGAAATGCCATTTAGAGGAATGTGTTCGATAATATGTTTATTCATCTCATCGGTCATTTTTGCCAATAAATTATCAAAAATCGCTTTGATAGTTTTATTATTTTCATGATTGAGATAATCAAAAAATGGCTCATGATGGGTAAGTTCAAAAGCAGATTTTTTATTCCTTTTACTTAAGGACGCGCTGTATTGTGACCAAGCATTCCAGAAGGCAGGATCTAATTCGAATCTTATATATAATGTTTCAAAGCTGTTTGGATCACTGAGTGATGCCCATTGTTCAGTAAGGTAAAATTTATCATCTTTTTTTGTTAACACATTAAGTGTCTGCATATAATCCAATAACCTATGGAATCTATCTTGATAAACACGGCATAGCTGAGAAAGTTGTTCCACTGTTTTGCCATCTTGAGTACTTAAATCTTGGGTACTTAAATATAGTGGTGCTTTGCTGTCTACAAAAGCAAATAGTGCATTCGATTTACGATAGGCAGTAACTATTTCCAATGACATTATTATTTTCCTATTCAAATTTTTAAATAGATTGATTAGCCTAATTTTTGGAACTATTGGCTTAATGGACATACCCTAAAACCTCAAGTTAACTTGAGGTCAAGTAATATTTATCTAATTACATCTAATATTTTTTGTCATGTATTAAATAGTTAGTTGTTGGATAACATAAAGAACCTTGGGGCACTTATGCACTCACAGGCCAACCAGATTTCAAATGCGAGCTGCTACATTTATTATTCCGGTGCCTTTTTATATATGATTTAATCATACTTAATTAGATGTATTTCATTTAATAGCAATGCGATACATAATTTAATTCTATTTAAAGAAGAGGGAATTATATATATTTAGATACCGTATAACTATCTGAATCCGCAGATTAAACTATAGCTTACCAATTTACTATACAACAATTAAATGATATATAAGGAGCCACTTTATGAAAAATGAAAGAAGACTTTTTCTGAAAAAAGCGGGTGTTACTGGTGCCGTATTTTCATTATTACCTCTGGTTCCGGCAGGAGTTTTCGCCTCTTCACATAGTCAACCAAAGAAAGAGGGTGGTATTGGTATAGGTGTTTGCGAGATGACCCCAGAGGAAATGTCAGGTCCATATTTTGTAAATAACAAATTGCTGAGAAGGAATATAACAGAGGATGAACCAGGAATACCGCTTTTATTGACAATGAAAGTCATTGATTCTGTAACCTGTAAACCGTTACAGGATATCCTTATTGATATATGGCATTGTAATGCAATGGGAAAGTATTCAGGTTGGAAATACATAAACCCAGACCTTAAGGCTCCATCTAGTAATATAGGGACAATTTCAAGAACTGATGAAAGCACATTTCTTCGTGGGGCACAAAGGACAGACAAAGAAGGCATAGTCAGATTCACCACAATTTTCCCCGGTTTTTATGCCGGAAGAGCCATACATATTCATTTATCAGCAAGGAATGCGAACGTACAAAAAAGACAGGAAGATAAATTCTATTTTGTAGGCCAACTCTATTTCCCTGAGGATATATCTGAAGAAGTCATGAATAATGATATGTATTCTCCAAGGGATGTTAACAGGCTTAAAAATGAAGATGATTCTATCTTTTCTGGAGTTAAAAATAGAGCTGCAATTTTGACAGTAAAAAAAATCGGTGATAATCCATTGGATGGATTACACGGAAAGATAGTTTTATCTATCAATAAAGACAATGTGTCCAAGAAAATAACCCCTAAGGACTTGGCTAAATACACTGTGTAGGTGTAATGACCTTATTCATGCGATAACCGCCAACATTTAATCTATTGATTTGTTGGTTTTTTTTATTCATGTGTCAAAAACGGTCGTTTTCGGCACATCTAATAGGGGTATCCACTTTTTCGTGAGAGGTGGTTTTTTAAGCGGTTGTGGGGTGGTTATTTGTAATATGGTGAGAGTGGTTCAGATATCTCTGAATAAACTGGCGGCGATGGGTTCACTCATTGTGAAATCATCGCCGCCATAAAAATTTATTATAAAACAATTAATTTGCTGTGCCGTAAAACAAAGGCAATATTATCAATAATAAAATAATTATTTTAAAGCTGATAATGCACTGTCATAGTCAGGTTCATTAGTGATTTCATCGACTAACTGACTATAAATAACTTGGTTATTTTCATCCAAAATAACAACAGCACGTGCAGTTAAACCACCCAGTGGGCCTTCGGCTATTGCAACGCCGTAATCTTCCTGAAACTTTCCACCACGAAGTGTGGAAAGAGTAACGACGTTAGACAAACCTTCAGAACCACAGAAACGAGACTGAGCAAAAGGCAAATCTGCTGAAATGCACAGTACAACAGTATTGTCCAACTCACTGGCAAGTTGATTGAATTTACGGACAGATGTGGCACAAACACCGGTGTCGATGCTTGGGAAAATGTTAAGCACTTTACGTTTGCCTGCATATTGGCTCAATGCAACATCGGCAAGATCTTTAGCAACCAGAGTGAAATCTTTCGCTGCCTGGCCTGCTTGTGGAAAATCTCCGTTAACGGTGATGTCACTACCTTGGAACTTGACTGTTTGTGTCATGGTTTTCTCCCTCTATAAAATAAACTGCGCCATCAGTGTAAAGGACCGCCAGTGTAAAGGACTGCCAGTGTAAAGGAATAATGCGATCTTGCCCACAAAAATAGACGCAATATTCATGAAATACTCAGGCTCCCGTTAATTAACAATGTCTTATAATATATTTTTAGGATAATTATTAGACTCATAAGGCAAAAGAATCATGTATCGTTTTTCGTTACTCTCCTCTGTATTACTGATGACCGGGCTTTCTTTTTCTGTTTCTGCCGCCCATGTCCCCGCCGGCACTCAACTTGATCCTCGTCAGGAATTGGTTCGTCAATTGAAAGATGAACCTGCATCGCTAGACCCGATAAAATCTTTCGGTTTGACTGAGGCGCAAGTATTGCGTGATCTGTTTGAAGGTCTGGTAAATCAAGATGCTCATGGTCAAGCCATTCCGGGCGTTGCTATTGACTGGAAAACAACAGATAACAAAACATGGATATTTACACTGCGTCATGATGCCCGTTGGTCTAATGGTGACAGTGTCACAGCCTCTGATTTTGTTTATAGCTGGCAGAGATTGGTCAATCCTGCCAACGCCTCTTCTTTTTCTTGGTTTGCTGCCTTATCAGGTATTCAGAATGCACAAGAAATCATTGATGGGAAATTACCGCCGGAAAAATTGGGCGTGGAAGCTATCGATCCTTACACGTTAAAGGTGAGTCTGGATCGGCCTGTACCTTATTTTCCTAGCATGACAACCAATTTTAGTCTCTATCCGGTCAATAAGCAGAGCGTCGAAAAATATGGCAATGATTGGACCCGGGTCGGGAATCTGGTTGGTAATGGTGCATTTATGTTAACGGGGCGGGTTGTGAATGAAAAAATTGTCCTGAAGCCAACCCCCTATTATTGGGATAACAAAAATACGGTACTGACAAAAGTTACCTTCATGCCCATCAATCAGGAGTCTCATGCAACCAAACGTTATCTGGCGGGAGATCTGGATATTACGGAGTCTTTCCCTAAAAACATGTACCAGAAATTATTGCGGGAACTTCCGGGGCAAGTTTTTACGCCGGATCAGCTGGGAACATACTACTATGCTTTTAACACAAAACGGGCGCCAACAAATGATGTTCGGGTGAGACAAGCACTTTCCATGACAATAGACAGGAACTTAATTGCGAAAAAAGTGGTGGGTACGGGAGAAAAACCGGCATGGCGTTTTACTCCTGATGTTACGGCAGGCTTTCAGCCAGAGAAAAGCCGGCAGGAAACATTCACTCAACAAGAGCTTGATAATCAGGCGAAGGCATTGTTGAAAGCCGCCGGATATGGCCCTGAAAACCCATTAAAAATATCATTACTTTATAACAATCTGGAAAACAACCAGCGGATAGCGATCGCCATTAGCTCAGAATGGAAGAAAAAATTGGGCGTGGAGGTGAAATTAGTTAATCAGGAGTGGAAAACCTACGTTGATAACCGTAACACGGGTAATTTCGATGTGGTCAGGGCGTCCTGGACCGGGGATTATAACGAACCATCAAGTTTCCTGTCGCTTTTGACATCCACTCACAGTGGCAATATCGCGAAATTCCACAATGCTGAATATGATGCGTTGCTTAAAGCCGCCAGTAATGAAACTGACGATGTAATCAGGAACCGCGATTACAATCAGGCAGAAAAAATGCTCGCAGAACAAGCGCCCATTGTTCCGATTTATCAATATACCAATGGTCGATTGATCAAAACGTGGTTAAAAGGATACCCGATCACCAATCCTGAAGATGTGGCCTATAGTCATAACATGTATATCATCAAGCACTAAACTAAGTACAAAAAGATAAGTACGAACAAGGAGCAGATGTGGAAACGATCTATGGCTCAGTATTCAAAGGCTCAAATGCCATTTATTCCTGCCAGTTGAATGGTCAAGGGGGGATGGTGACATTGGGGGAAAATTCACTCGCCACCGCAGAACAGCCATTTTGGCAACATCTTGACTATAAAAATCAGGAGAGCCATCAATGGCTGATGAATACCACGTTGTTAACACTTCCTGTCAAGGAGGGATTAATGAATGAAAGTATTCGTCCGAAGGTGCTGCGCACGGGTGAAGGCACTTTGATTACGTTGAGATCGGTGAACCGCAATGATAATGCGCGGCCTGATCATTTAGTCTCGTTCCGCATCTATGTTAATGACAGGATTATTATCTCCAGCCGTCATCGGAGAATTCATTCCATTGATCAAATTTTGGATGATTTACACAACGGCGTTGGTGCAAAAAGTACGGGTCACTGGTTGGTTGAAATCGCCGGGGCAATGACGGATGAAGTGAATGATTTTATCGAAGAGCTGCATGATAACCTGATTGAACTTGAGGATAATATCTTAGAGCAAAAAATACCTGGTCGTGGGGAGTTGGTATTGCTGCGCAAACAATTAATCGTCCTGCGCCGGTATATGGCGCCTCAACGTGATGTTTTCATTCGCTTAGCCAGTGAGCGGTTACCATGGATGAGTGACGAAGAACGTCACTTAATGCAGGAAATTGCCGATCGCTTGGGGCGGGGCTTGGATGATCTTGATAGTTGTATTGCCCGGACTGCGGTTCTTGCGGATGAAATTGCATCTATGATGGCGGATGCCATGAATCGCCGCTCTTACATCATGTCTCTGTTGGCAATGATATTCTTGCCAACAACTTTTTTGACAGGGTTATTTGGTGTCAATTTGGGTGGGATACCCGGCAATGCCTATCGGTTTGGGTTCGGCTTATTCAGCTTTTTCTTATCGGTATTGATAGTTATTTTCGCCTGGTGGTTAAGGCGCAGTAAGTGGTTATAGAGAGTGTGGTTATAGAGAATGTGGTTATGGATAATAGTGGCAGGAAAAAATAGTGACATCGACTTTGAGATATATCAATAACTCAATCTCACAAATAGGGCACTATGACTCCCGCAGGTGAATGCAACGTTGAGCGATAAACGTTGTGCTCCATAATTGTAGTTTTTCTCACTGAGCTTTATACAGAATAATTGACCATTATTATGCCGATGTTAGTGTTAGCATCGGCTATTTTTTCTATCCTCAGCCTGTACCCTCAACTGACCAAATCCTGTAGCGTTTGCCAGAATGGGCTTTGTCGCGCGAGTTGTCGCTGTTCCTCAAGCATATCTTCAAGTATTTCCGAAGTCGTCAATGGATTTGCCAGGACGACACGCAAAACTGTTGTTGGTTGTCGATCCCATTGCGCCGGGTTGATAGAGGTGCGGGAGACAAAGGATTTTCCCGCAGTCCACTGCATAGCCTGAATATTTTGGTTAAGTGCATTAAGCATGTCATGCAGTTTTTGTTTCACCGATGCCGGGCCTTCGCGTAACGCTTGTAACACCATTGGTGGTAGGTATCGGTAGGTCAAAAGACAAAGTTGGGGTTCACTGATTAATTCGAAATCTTCCTGCTGGCGGATGAGATCCGCAAATTGCCGTGCTTTCTCGATGCTTGTATCTATCAGGTGAGCCAATCCCCGTCTGCCGAGTAGATGGAAATTACTGTGCAGCATAAGCGACATCGCACTGCGTGAGCCTTCTAAAGTATGGCGTCCGAGATCTTTCGAGCCTTTGCGGACAATGTAATTAGCATGCTGGGCAATGGCATCGGTCAGGGTAGGCTGGCGGAACAGCACCATACCGGCTCCCATTGGCACATACATTTGTTTATGCGCATCAATTGTCACAGTATCGGCACGTTCGATACCGTCGAATAAATGTCGATAGCGTTCGGACAACAAACTCGCTCCACCCCAAGCGGCATCAACATGAAAATGACACTGTTCCTGTTCAGCAATGTCCGCCAGAACACTCAGCGGATCGATAGAACCCGTTTCTGTGGAACCGGCTACCCCGACAATAGCCATGGGCTTGATATTGCGTTGACGCAAATTCTGCAATTGCATGAGCAGGGCATCAATGCAGATCCGGCCATTTCTGTCGGTATCGACTTTTACCAGCGCATCTTGTCCCAAGCCGAGCACATCCACGGTTTTTTTCAGTGAATAGTGTCCCAATTCCGAAACCAGAATTGCGAGTCCATTATAACCATAATGAATGAGTCCTCTGGCTAAGCCTTCACGGGCAAGGCCGGCAAAATCTCCATCGGCTGGCATAAGCTGATTCCGGCATGCCCACATGGCAGTCAAATTAGCCAGCGTTCCGCCAGAACAAAAGGTTGCCAGCGCATGATTGCCGCTATGGAGCCACTGTTGATAGAAATTTTCGTCGCGGTTGTATACCAATTTGTGCATCATACCCAACACTTGACGCTCCAGCGCGGTTAAAACATGCGATGTTTCCAGTTTGACCAGATTCTGGTTGAGCGCTGTCAATATTTTGCCAAGCGCAGGTAAATGCTTAGGCAGAGCCGATGTCATGTGACCAACAAATGTCGGTGATGATACGGGCACGACATGATTAAGAATGTCTTCGCTTAAATGCCGGGCGTATGTCCCGGTATCAACCGGAAGTTCAGGAATAATCACTGAAGTAAACTGTTTTTCAAGCTCCGTCAATTCGTGTACCGGCTTGTTTAACTCGTGCTGACAATAAGTGACAGGGTCACCCGCAATATTGGTTTCCAGTTCGAGCAGTCCTTCCTCACCCGCACGGGGGATAAACGGGTCGAGCAGCGCTTGCCATTCTTGCCCATCCAGACAGGAAGTGTGAAGAGCACGCTTATCCGCCTCGTCGTGATTCAAGCCGTCAAGAAAATACAGCATAGTTTGCCTCTTTAGCGTCACGAATAATATCGTTCATTTTTTGCTCATACATACAATTTTGCAACTTTACAGTGATCAATGAATAAGTACCAAATCTGAGTAAATCGTCATTTAACCGCCCTGACTCAGGGCGGTTTGAATAAATCAGTGAGGTTTTCTCTTTCCGAATAAAAACGCAGAATTTGGGTTATTTGTGTAATCCAATGTCTGCCATAGCTGAGTCAGCCAGTGCTCAACCTGTGGTGTGGACAACATGGTCATATGATTGCCGGGAGCAAGCATCGTATTCAGTTTAGCAACGTGAGTGCTCCACTGCGTTTCGCGGGTTTTTCTTTCATCAATATCCCCGTTCTCTGCACTGATCAGGTGAACAAGTCCCTCATAACGTGTACGGGGGATATAGCGGGTGTTCAGGTTAGCCTGCATAACGCGGATGACTCCCTGTAGCAGTGATATTGGCGTTTTGGCCGGAAAGAGCCCCGCTTTTACCAAGGCACTGTGTAGAAATTGGATCTGTTCATCCGGCGCCAGATGATCAAAATCTTGTCTGGTGAGCGGAAGGGGCTGGTTTAATATCATATCGTAGATATCAATCAACTCCATTATCGTTTCAATATAATTGGTTGACTTACGGGCGCTGCCTTGCTGGTCAGGCTCATCAGTATCGATAAGAATGAGATCGGAGACTTGTTCCCCCTCAGCCTGTAATTGTAAAGCCATCTCAAAGGCGATCCAGCCACCAAAAGAATGCCCCAGCAGGTGATAAGGGCCGTGGGGTTGGGTTTCACGGATAACCTGAATATAGGCACGGGCAGCGCCTTCAACGCTGGTATAAGGATAATTATGCTCGACGGTAAAGCCGCGTGCCTGTAAAGCGTATATCGGGAGTGGCTGTGGGAATGACAGCGCCAGCTCGAGCAAACTAGAAGGGCTGGCACCCGCGCCGGGCATACAGAATAGCGGCGATACCGATTTAGATCCCAGTTGAATGATAACGCGTGGATCGAAAGCAGGAACCGCTCGCACGTGTTCGGTGATTGAATCCGCTATCTGATTGAGCAAGGGAGGGTGCATAATTGAAAAATGCGTCCCACCGATCGTGTGGAGTTCTGAATTTTGGCCGGCAATATCGTGCCAACCCCGCCAGATATCCCCGTTGTTTAACTCATCTGTTGTATAGAGATGGATAGGTAAGGATGATTTTGGCGCACTATAATCTTGACCAAGCTGCGTAATCAGCTCAGCAGTATATAAACGAATGAGGACATCCTCACGTGTGATATTAGCCGGCAACCATTGGTGTGCAATGCAGTGATCAATCACCTGCTCCAAGTTGTTGAGTTTGTGCAGCTCTTCCAATACCTGTTCGTCTTTCACTCTTTCGTAAGTATGTATTTCGTGAGTACGCAGTGAGTCAATGATGAACTCAATTTGTCTGGCTTCCTTATCTACAGGCTGGTCAGTCATCATTGACCGTTCATTCCTCTCTTCAGAGGAACCGTTATTGACATGATGATAAGAATCAATCATACCGAGGAACTCTACCATCTCTCCGTTACTCGTGAGTTGCTGAGCTATTTCATAGGCAATCAAACCACCAATTGACCATCCGGCCAGACGATAAGGCCCTTGTGGTTGGAGTCGACGGATTGCCTGAATGTGGCTGGCCGCCAGTTCCTCAATCGATACAGGTGGGTGCTCAAGTGTGTGAATACCAAGCGCTTGCAACGCATAAACGGGGAGTTCGGGTGGCAGTAAGGCCGCCAGTGGGGAATAAACCAAAGGATCACCGGAAGTTTCATGCACCAGAAATAGAGGTAGCAAAGAACCTGCCGGGCTTAATGGTACGGGATTCGCATCAAATGGAGATACAGGTAGAGCAGCAAGGTGTTCACTGGCAGCCAGAGCCAGTGAGCACAACGTTGGGTGTGCGAACAAGGCGGTCAGCGGAACTTCCATGTCTTGTTCGCGCATACGATTCAATAGTTGTACAGCGAGCAATGAGTGACCGCCGAGCTCAAAGAAATGATCATAACGGCCGATTCGTTCCAGTCCCAATAAATCCTGCCAAATCTGAGCCAGAATTGTCTCAGTTTTACCAATCGGAGCGGCATAACCACGTACTACAATAGCGGACGAATCAGGGGCAGGGAGCGCCTGACGATCAAGTTTACCGTTGGGTGTCAATGGGAAAGCCTCTAACGTGACAAAGGCGCTGGGTATCATGTACTCAGCGAGATGTTGGGTGAGTTGCTGGCGCAGTTCGGCCGGCACTAATTCAATACCTGTTTGAGGCAGCAAATAAGCGACCAATCGTTTTTGCCCCCCTGTTTTTTCATAATCTATTTTCTCATAACTTGTTTTCTTATAACTTGTTTTCTTATAAAAAGCATCTTCGCGGGCAATAACCACGGCTTCACGCACACCGTGACATTGTGCGAGCCGGGTTTCTATTTCACCGAGTTCAATTCGGAAGCCACGCAGTTTGACCTGAAAATCATTGCGGCCGAGATATTCGATATTACCATCGGATAGCCAACGGCCGAGATCGCCGGTCTTATACATGCGTGCATCCGAATCTGAAGAAAATGGATCGGTCAGGAAACGTTCGAGAGTAAGTTCAGGGTAGTTCAGGTAACCACGGGCAACCCCTGCACCCGCAATATGGATTTCACCTGTGACACCAAGGGGAACCGGTTGACCATACGGATCAAGAATATAAATCTGGGTATTGGCAATTGGACGTCCGATCGGAATAGAGCGGGTAACATTAACGGGTGATGCAATGGTATAAGTTGCAGCAAACGTTGTGGTTTCTGTTGGGCCGTATCCGTTAATGAGATGTGCGGGTTGTGACTCAGCCAATTGTACACGTTGGATTTTCTTCGGATCGAGAACATCGCCGCCGATAAGCAGGTAGCGTAACTGCCCAAATAAAGGGGTGAGCATATCGAGATACTCGTTGAATAAGCCCGCGGTTAACCATAGGGCGGTCACTTTCCCCTTGATGAGTGAATCACAAAAACGCACCGGATCAAGCAGTACGGATTGTGAAACCACATGCAAACGCCCACCGTTTAACAGGGCTGACCAAATTTCCCAGGTCGATGCGTCAAAAGCGATATTGGCGCAATGGGCAACGCAGTCATTCACACCGATATCCGCAAAAGCGTTATTGATAACCAGCCGATTGACACTGCGGTGCTCAACCATGACCCCTTTGGGTTGCCCTGTCGAGCCGGATGTGTAGATCACATACGCCAGATGGCGTGAGGTCAGCCACAATTTTCGGGCTTCCGGATTGTGATCCGGTTGTGCTTCCAGAGAAATATCTTGTATATCAAATAATAATGTAGGCACAGCGTCATGCAGTCTGTCGCTCTGTGCTGTCTGAGTCAGTAATACTACGGGGGCAGCATCTTCGAGCATATATACCAGCCGTTCAGTGGGATAGGCCGGATCAAGCGGGACATAAGCACCGCCCGCTTTGAGGATGCCGAGTAAACCCACAATCATTTCTGGGCTGCGTTCGAGACAAATGGCGACCCGATCATCCGGGCACACACCCGACGCAATCAGATGATGGGCCAGACGATTGGCACGCCGGTTAAGTTCGCCATAGCTAATGATTTGATCGTCAAATATCACTGCAATAGCGTCAGGGCGTTGTGCTGCCTGAGCCTCAAACAGCTGGTGGATCAGGGCATCTTGCGGAAAATACGTCTGAGTGGCGTTGAAGTCCACCAACAATTGTTGCTGTTCTGATTTCGGTAGTATTGGTAGCGTAGCAATGGATTGCGTTTCATCCGCCGCCATCGCTGCCAGTATATTTGTCAGATAATCAACCATACGCTCAACGGTAGTGGAGTCGAACAAATCAGCCGCATAAGCCAGCGCACCAGCCAAACCAGCCTCAGTTTCGGCTAATGATAATGTCAAATCAAAGTGGGTGCTATGGTGCATCTGTTCAAATGGTGTGAATTGTAGTTCCGGTAAAGCCAGTTCTTGAGCCGGCGTGTTATTTAAGGCCAGCATCACCTGAAAGATTGGGCTGTAACTGAGGCTACGCTCAGGCTGTAGTGCTTCCACCACCTGCTCGAAAGGCAGATCCTGATGGGCATAGGCTGCGAGCGCCTGCTCCCGGACCTGTGCAAGCAGATCAGCCACGCTGAGGCCATCATGGAATTTGATGCGCAAGGCCAGTGTGTTGACAAAGAAACCCATTATTCCTTCAAGTTCATGGTGTGGGCGATTAGCAACCGGCGTACCAATCACAATATCATCCTGACCACTGAGTCGGGCAAGCACGATGCTCCATGCGCTCAGCACAGTCATAAACAAGGTGGCATTATGGCGCTGTCCCAGTCCCTTAAGTGATGCCAATAAGGTGGCATCAAGATGGAAGGAAACCTGATCGCCAACATAAGTTTGTACCGATGGACGTGGGCGATCAGTCGGCAGTGCCAGTAAAGCGGGTGCGCCCTCCAGTTGAGCACACCAGAAATCACGCTGTTCAGTGAGGGCGGTTCCCTGCAATTGCTCATGCTGCCAGACGGCATAGTCAGCATATTGAATGGACAATGGTGGTAAAGGATCATCGTGGTTATACAGGGCAGCACGGTAGAAGATACCCAGTTCGCGCACTAATACACCAATAGACCAGCCGTCAGTGATAATGTGATGCAGGGTAAGCAGTAATACGTGTTCTTTATCTGCCAGTTGCAGCAGTTGACCGCGAATAAGCGGGCCCTGCGTAAAATCGAAGGGAGTTCGTGCCTCAAGGTCGGCGAGTTCGGTCACACGGCGGGTATGCAGGGCCGGATCGAGCTGACGCAGGTCATGGCAGGACAGGGCAAAACCGGTATCAGCGGGATCGATATGCTGGCAGGGTTGACCTTCCACCAGAACAAAACGAGTCCGTAAGCTCTCATGGCGGGCAACCAGACGATCAAATGCCATGGTCAACGCCTGACGATTGAGCAAACCGGTAAGGCGCAGTGCCGAAGGAAGATGGTAAGCCAGACTCGCCGCCGGATCGAGTTGTCCCAGAAACCACAAACGCTGTTGGGCAAAAGATAAAGGCAATGGTTGGTTCCGGTCAGCAACAGGGATAATGGCCTGAGTGGTTGCAGCCGCGTCAGTAATGGTCTGGGCCAAATCCATCAGGACAGGTTGGGCAAAGAGTTGTTGCAACGGCAACTCCCGGGCCAGCGCCTGACGTATACGTGCAACGAGCTGAACGGCCAGCAGGGAATGACCACCGAGTTCAAAGAAGTGGTCATGGCGTCCAACCCGTTCCAGCCCCAGCAACGCTTGCCAGATCTGCGCAAGAACGGTTTCTGTTTCACCGACGGGTGCTGCATAACCGCGCGTCACCACGGCAGATGAATCCGGGGCAGGAAGCGCTTTACGGTCAAGTTTTCCATTGGGCGTCAATGGGAAAGCGTCAAGCATCATAAAAGCACTGGGCAGCATATATTCAGCGAGGTGCAGGGCAAGTTGCTGACGCAGTTCAGCGGGAACCAGTTCAACACCCTCCTGTGGGCGCAGATAAGCGACCAGACGTTTCTGATTTGGCTCATCTTCGCGGGCAAGAACAACCGCATTACGCACCCCGTGACACCGCATCAGTTGGGCCTCAATTTCACCCAATTCAATACGGAAACCGCGTATCTTGATCTGAAAGTCATTGCGGCCGAGGTATTCAATATTGCCATCAGCCAGCCAGCGGCCGAGGTCACCGGTTTTGTACATGCGGGCACCGGGATTCGCGGAGAACGGATCGGAAAGGAAACGATCGGCAGTGAGTTCAGGGCGGTTCAGATAACCACGGGCAACCCCCGCGCCCGCGATATGGATTTCCCCTGTGACGCCAAGGGGCACAGGCTGACCATATTGGTCAAGAATATAGATTTGTGCGTTGGCTATCGGGCGACCGATGGGGGGCAACGTTGGCCAGTGATCACTCTCCCTGTCTAATACATAGGAGGTCGCAACATGGCTTTCCGTTGGGCCATAGTGATTGTGTAACTGGCAGTTGCCAGCCCGTTGCAGGAAACGCTGAATAGCGGGTGTAATGCGTAATTGCTCACCGGCGGTAATAATATGCGTCAGATTATCAAAATCTCCCTCACTGTGATTGGCCGCTTCCGCAAGATGCTGGAGGGCGATGTAGGGGAGGAAAATACGATCAATTCGTTTTTGCTGAATCAACCGGAGGAGCTGTTGAGGTTCCCGCCGCATGGCTTCATTAATCAGGATCAGGCAACCGCCTTCACACAGGGTCGTAAAGATTTCCTGAAAAGCGACATCAAATCCCAGTGCGGCGAATTGCAGGGTTTTGCCGGTTCCCGCGGGATGTGAAGGGGCTTGACGGTGCCATTGCAGCAAGTTTGACAAGGCCGCCAGCGGCATTTTTACCCCTTTGGGTAATCCGGTTGAGCCGGATGTGTAGATCACATAGGCCAAGTGGTGTGATGCCAGCCCCAATGCCTGTGTGTCCGGGTTATGGGTTGGCTGTTCGGACAGACAGACTTGGGGAATATCAAGTAGCACGGTAGTGTATCCGGCGGCAGGCACGGCATGGTTCAATGTCTCAGCAAGCGTTGTCTGGGTAAGTAAAGCTACCGGTGCTGAATCCCTGAGCATATACGCCAGCCGTTCGGTCGGGTAGGCGGGGTCGAGCGGGACATAAGCACCACCGGCCTTAAGGATGGCGAGTAACCCCACCACCATTTCCAGACTGCGTTCAACGCAAATCGCCACCCGCTCATCCGGGCGAACACCCAGCGCAATCAGGTAATGCGCCAAACGGTTAGCGCGGCGGTTGAGTTCGCCATAGCTTATAGTTTGATCATCAAACATCACGGCTGTCGCATCAGGCTGCTGGGCGGCCTGAGTTTCAAACAGTGAGTGAACTAAGGTGTTTTGCGGTCTGTCGGTCTGCGTGGCATTGAAATTCACCAACAATTGTTGTTTTTCCGATTCCGGCAGCATCGGCAGAGCCGCAATCGCCTTCGTCTCATCGGAAGCCATTGCAGCCAGTATATTTGTCAGATAGCCAGTCATACGTTCGGCGGTTGTGAAATCGAACAGGTCAGCAGCATAAGCCAGAACACCAACCAAACCAGACTCAGTTTCGGTCAGTGATAACGTTAAATCAAAATAGGCGCCATGATGTGCCTGCTCAATGGATGCAAGCTGTAAACCGGGTAATACCAGCTTCTGGGCTGGCGTGTTATTTAAAGTCAGCATCACTTGGAAGATTGGGCTGTAACTGAGGCTGCGCTCAGGTTGTAATGTTTCCACTACCTGCTCGAAAGGCAGATCCTGATGGGCGTAGGCCGCGAGTGCCTGTTCCCGAACCAGTGCAAGCAAGTCAGTAACGCTGAGTTCATTATTGAACCTGACACGCAAGGCCAGCGTATTGACAAAGAACCCAATCAATCCTTCAAGTTCATTATGTGGACGGTTGGCAACGGGTGTGCCAATCACAATGTCATCCTGACCACTGAGTCGGGCAAGTACGATGCTCCATGCGCTCAACACAGTCATAAACAAGGTGGCGTTATGACGCTGTCCCAGTTTTTTAAGTGATGCCAATAAGGTGGCATCGAGATGAAAGGGAACCTGGCCGCCAACATAAGTTTGTACCGATGGACGTGGACGATCAGTTGGTAGTGCCAGTAAAGCTGGCGCACCCTCAAGCTGAGTACACCAGAAATTGCGTTGTGCTGTCAGTGTGGCTTCTTGCCGCCAGCCACGTTGCCAGACGGCATAATCGGCGTATTGAATGGGCAGCGGTGGTAAGGGGTCATCATGACCGTCAAGGGCCGCGCGGTAGAAAGCCCCCAGTTCGCGCACCAATACACCAATAGACCAGCCGTCAGTGATAATGTGATGCAGGGTGAGCAATAATACATGCTCCTCATCTGTCAGTTGCAGCAGTTGACCGCGAATCAGCGGACCCTGAGCAAAATCGAAGGGGGTTCTGGCTTCAATATCGACAAGTTCAGCGACACGGCTGGCGTGCAAATCGGGATCAATCTGGCGCAGGTCATGGCAGGACAGGGCAAAGCCGATATCGGCAGGATCGATGTGTTGGCAGGGTTGCCCTTCAACCGACACAAAACGAGTACGTAAGTCTTCATGACGGGCAATCAGACGATCAAGGGCAGTAGTCAAAGCATGACGATCAAGCGAACCGGTAAGGCGCAGTGCCGCAGGGATGTGATAGGCCAGACTGGCTGCCGGATCGAGTTGTCCCAGAAACCACAAACGCTGTTGGGCAAATGACAGAGGCAGCGGCTGGCTGCGATCAGCTACGGGAATCATGGCTTGAGTGGTTGTGGCAGCCTCAGTAATTGCGTGAGCCAACGCCAGCAAAATCGGTTGGGCAAAGATCTTCTGTAATGGCAACTCTCGTGCCAACGTCTGACGAATGCGCGCAACGAGCTGGACGGCCAGCAGGGAATGGCCTCCGAGTTCGAAGAAATGGTCATGGCGGCCAATGTGCTCCAGTCCCAATAAGTCTTGCCAGATTTGCGCTAAAGTGGTTTCGGTTTCACCGACCGGCGCTGCATAACTGCGTGTTACCACGGCAGATGAATCCGGTTCAGGGAGTGCCTTACGATCAAGTTTACCATTGGGCGTTAATGGGAAAGCGTCAAGTATCATAAAAGCACTGGGCAGCATATATTCAGCGAGGTGCAGGGCAAGTTGCTGACGCAGTTCTGCGGGGATCAGTTCAACGCCATCCTGTGGACGCAGATAGGCAACCAGCCGCTGCGAATTCGGTTCACCTTCGCGGACAATCATTTCTTCGTGGACAACCATTTCTTCGCGGACAACAACGACGGCTTCACGTACTCCGTGACACCGCATCAGTTGGGCCTCGATTTCACCCAATTCAATTCGGAAGCCGCGCAGCTTGACCTGAAAATCATTGCGGCCAAGATACTCGATATTGCCATCAGGCAGCCAACGGCCGAGATCGCCGGTTTTGTACATGCGGGCATCCGGGTTTGCAGAGAAAGGATCGTTAAAGAAACGTTCAGCGGTCAGTTCAGGGCGATTCAGGTAGCCACGGGCAACCCCTGCACCAGCAATATAGATTTCACCGGTCACGCCAAAAGGAACAAGCTGACCGTGAGTATCGAGAATATAGCTTTGGGTATTGGCGATGGGGCGGCCAATCACCGAAGCTTCGGGTATGCCGGGCGTAGCGCTGTATTCATACCACGTAGCATCACCATTAATTTCAGACGAACCATAAAAATTCAGCAACCGAAGCCAAGGGTATTCTGCCACTACCTGCCGCGCCAGTTCAGGGGAAAGCCGTTCTCCGCTGCAAATCAATGTCCTGATTGATTTCAGGTAATGACCATTATCATTACGATTCTGTATCAAGAGTTTCAATAGTGAAGGTACGACCACCAAAAGGTTAACATTAAAGCGTTGCAAACCTTCACAGAAACGAACAGGATCTTTCACTTCATGGTTGTTGAAAACCACCAGCTTACCGCCAGCCAGCAATGTCCCCAGTGTTTCTGTGATCGAATCGACAAAACTGATGCTGGTTTTCAGCGCTGCGATCAATGAGGCGGTTGCGATATCGCGTACGAACCACAACAATCGGTTACCCAAAGCCCGGTGGCTACTCATCACACCTTTGGGGATGCCTGTTGAACCCGAAGTGTAAACAACATAGGCCAGATGGTGAGCTGTCAGATCCGGCACTTCCGGGTTATGTTCCGGCTGTATTTCCATAAACGGTTCTTGGGTATCGAGCATGACGATGGGTATAGAACCTGTAGACTCAGAGCCAATAAATGTGTTCAAACACACCGTTTGTTGAATTGCTTGTTGGGTCAGCACCACCACTGGTGCGGAATCCTCAAGCATATAAGCCAGCCGTTCAGTTGGATAAGCCGGATCAAGCGGCACATAGGCACCGCCAGCCTTGAGAATACCAAGCAGTCCCACCACCATCTCCAGACTGCGTTCAACACATATCGCTACCCGATCGTCCGGCCTTACACCCAGCGCAATTAAATGATGTGCTAAACGGTTGGCACGGCGATTCAGCGCTTCATAGCTGAGTAATTGTTCTCCGCATACCATTGCAATCTCAGTGGGATGACGTGCTGCTTCAATTTCAAATAATTGATGAATTAAAACCTCTTGTGGGAAGTTTGTCTGGGTAGCGTTGAAATCCACCAACAGTTGTTGTTGCTCCGAAGCCGGCAAAATCGGTACTTGCAGAATGGGTTGTTGCGGATCATGGGCTAAGGCATCAATCAGTCCACTGATGGCAGTGATGAGATATTGCGTCACGCGGGCAGGATCGATTCCGGGCACAGTCTGAGCCATCAGATGGAAACCCAATCCCAGATCATCCACTGACAGGGTGATGGGATAGTTGGTTCGTTCCTCAGCAGCCAGAATACGCATCCCAGTCCACATCGTGTCAGCGGTTGCAGTCTCACCGGCCTGACTGTGACGATAGTTCAGCAAGGCACTGAACAGCGGCATGGGTTGCGCCACGCCACTGCATCGTTGTGCCAGCGCCAACGGTGCCTGCTCATGTTCCAGTAATGTTGTCAGATTGCGGTAGGTGGCCCGTATGACTTCCCGCACACTGCGTCCTGTCAGGGAAATCCGCATCGGCAGGGTATTGATGAACATACCCAGTGTTCGTTTAACCCCTGAAATTCCCTGTAGGCGGCCCAATAATACCGAACCAAAGACCACATCGTCGTGACCGCTGGTATGTGCCAACACCTGTGCCCAGGCGACATGGAACAGTACGCTGGGGCTGACACCCAAACGACGGGCCTGCGCGCGAATATTCTTCGCCAAAGCGGGATCGAGTGGGAGGCGGGATTCGTTGATGCTGCTGCTATCACTGTGTACTTTGAGTATCCCGAATGGAGCGGTCGGCTCAACAACATCGGCAAGTTGGGTGCGGAAATAGTCTTCATGCAGCGTGGTTGGCACACTTAAAGTTTGGGCGATAAAGTTGCGGTAAGGCAGTGCCGCGGGCAGCATTTCGGTATGCCCCTGCAACACCTGCGCAATTTCAGCGAAGATCAACTCCAATGTCACATGGTCGCTGACCAGATGGTGAAAACGTAAGGACAACAGCCATTCACCCTGTACCGGCTCGTAGGCAATGTCCACAGCAAACAGTGGGGCACGGCTCAGATCAAGACGATTCCTGCGAGGATCGGTATGAGCAGATAATTGCGACGGAACGTCGTCCGCTGTAATCGGAGTAAAGACATTGATACACAACGGAGCATGGCGCCAGACCACCTGAACAGGTTGGGCCAGCTCTTGCCAATAAGCAGAAGTGCGCAGAATATCATGGCGGTCAATGATTTGTTGCAACGCGCCTAAAAAGGCATCGAGACGCTCACGGGTATCAAAGGCCAGCAGGCTTTGCAGCAGATAATCATCACCTTGTGTCTGTAATAAGTGATGGAACAAAATTCCTTCCTGCAACGGGGCCAGCGGATAGATGTCCTGTATATTACTTACCCCGCCGGGGATAGTTTCAATAATGGCATTGATTTCAGCTTGAGACAGCGAAACCAGCGGCAACATATCAGGCGTAATAGTGGTGCTGTCTTCGCGGATAAGGTTGGCTGGCACCACAAAAGCGCAAGTATTGTTCTGATATGCCAGAATGGTCTGCGCCAGTTCACTCAGGACAGGTGTGGCGAATACACTGCGCACGTCAAGCCGCCAGCCGAGGTTGTGCAGTTGTTCAATCAGGCTGACGATCAACAGCGAGTGACCACCGAGTTCGAAGAAATGGTCATGACGACCGACTTGCGCCAGTTCCAGCAAATTTTGCCAGATCTGGGCCAACGCAATTTCTAGTTCTCCGGTCGGCGCTTCATAGCCACGTGCCACCACGGCAGATAAATCAGGTGCAGGAAGTGCCTGACGATCGAGTTTGCCGTTAGGGGTTAATGGGAAAACCTCGAGAACCATAAAAGCACTGGGCAGCATATACTCAGCAAGATGCTGAGTAAGTTGCCGGCGTAATTCCGCAGGAACCAATTCAACACCATCCTGAGCCAGCAGGTAAGCAACCAATCGCTTCTGACCGACTGTTTTTTCAGCAGAGATATCTTCGCGGGCAACAACGACGGCTTCGCGTACACCATGGCACTGCATTAGCTGTGCTTCGATTTCACCCAATTCAATTCGGAAACCCCGTAATTTAACCTGAAAATCATTACGCCCCAGATATTCAATATTGCCATCAGCCAGCCAGCGTCCGAGATCGCCGGTTTTGTACATGCGTGCGTCCGGGTCAGAGGAGAACGGATCAATGAGGAAGCGTTCAGCGGTCAGTTCAGGACGATTTAAGTAACCCCGGGCGACACCTGCACCCGCGATATGAATTTCACCGGTCACGCCAAGAGGAACGGGCTGACCATAAGTGTCGAGGATATAGATTCGGGTATTAGCGATTGGACGCCCGATATGAGAGACAAAACCGATTGCCCGATTCATACGTGTCCATGTTGAATAAGTTGTTGTCTCTGAGGGGCCATACAGATTGCACACGTTCTGTACAGAAGAACGGGCAAACAAATGCTCAACAATATGCGGTTTCAGGGCTTCTCCCGCCAAATTGATGGTTTTGGTTACAGCAGGGATCGCATTGGCATCGATCAAATGTGCAATAGCTGACGGCACTGTGTTGATTAGGCTGATTGATGGTTTTGTAATGGATGGCTCTGTAATGGATGATTTTGTAATGGATGGTTTTGTAATGAATAGCTTTGTTGCCGTCAGCTCTGTGGTGATTAATGACAGTGCATCGGAAACAATATGAACCGTGCCACCAGAAATGAGGGGCGCAAGGCATTCATATACCGCCAGATCAAAATTAAGTGACGTAGCAAAAAGGGTATCAGCCAACTCTTCAGGACTGAACGTTTGTTGTGCCCAGGTCAGGAAATTCACTGTATTGCGGTGAGCAATGGCGACCCCTTTTGGTTGTCCGGTGGAGCCAGAGGTGTAGATCACATAGGCCAAGTGATGCGATGTCAGTCCCAATGTTTGAGGATTTGGATTGTCTGCCGATTGCCCCTGAATGAACGGTTCTTGGTTATCGATAAATACCGTGGATACGGGGCTGGTTAGTTTGTCCGAGAGTGTTGTTTGCGTCAGTATCACCACCGGAGCCGCATCTTCAAGCATATACGCCAGTCGTTCAGCCGGATAAGCGGGATCAAGGGGGACATAGGCACCACCAGACTTGAGAATAGCCAGTAAGCCCACCACCATTTCCAGATTACGTTCGGCACAAATCGCTACCCGATCATCCGGGCGCACACCTTGAGCAATCAAATGATGAGCCAGATGATTGGCACGCTGATTCAGTTCGGCATAACTGAGTGACTGCTCTTTGCATACTACAGCGGTGGCATTGGGCGTAAGCGCAGCTTGTGCCTCAACGAGTTGATGAATCAGGGCATCCTGTGGGAAATCTGCCTGAGTGTTGTTGAACTCTGCCAGCAGTTGTTGTCGTTCCGAAGCCGGCAGCAGCGGCAGGTGAGCAATGGTTTGTGTTGCATCCGTTGTCATTGCGATCAGCACTTGTTTCAAATAGCCGACCATGCGTTCAACAGTGGCAGAATCGAATAAATCAACGGCGTATTCCAGCTCACCGAGCAAGCCAACCTCAGTTTCGGTCAGCGATAACGTCAAATCAAAGTGGGTACTGTAACGTATCTGTTCTGCGGGCGCGAGTTGCAGGCCGGATAGCGTTAATGCTTTGGCGGGCGTGTTGTTTAAGGCCAGCATAACCTGAAAAACCGGGCTGTGGCTGAGGCTACGTTCGGGTTGCAATGCTTCCACCACTTGCTCGAAGGGCAAATCCTGATGGGCATAAGCGGCAAGTGCCCGCTCGCGGACTTGCGTAAGTAAGTCGGCAACACTGGCGGTATCATTCAATGTGATACGCAGGGCCAGCGTATTGACAAAGAAACCAATCAATCCTTCAAGTTCGTGATTCGGGCGGTTAGCGACCGGTGTACCAATAACAAGATCGTCCTGACCGCTGAGCCGGGCAAGTACGATGCTCCAGGCCGCCAGTATGGTCATAAACAAGGTCGTGTGATGGCGCTGCCCGAATGATTTAAGTGATTCCAGCAAGGGGGTATCAAACTGAACAGGGACTTGGCCCGCGGTATAAGTCTGTATGGCCGGACGTGGCCGGTCAGCCGGCAGATCCAACAAAGCGGGGGCACCTTTGAGTTGCGCACACCAGAAATCACGTTGTTGAGCAAGGACATCGCCTTGTAGCCAGTCACGTTGCCAGACGGCATAGTCGGCATACTGAATGGGCAGGGGGGGAAACGGGTCATCCTGATTGTCGAGAGCCGCACGATAGAGACCCCCCAATTCGTGCACCAGCACACCAATAGACCAGCCATCAGAAATAATATGATGCTGCGTGATCAGTAATACATGTTCTTCATCCGCCAGTTGCAGCAAATGCCCGCGGATCAGCGGGCCCTGAGTCAGGTCGAAAGATCTCTGTGCTTCAAAAGCAGTCAGTTCGGCAAGGCGATGAGTCTGTGTTTCTGAATCCAATGAGCGCAGGTCTTGATAAGATAGCGCAAAGCCGACACCGGCAGGATCAATGTGTTGGCAGGGCTGCCCCCCGATAAGCATAAAACGGGTACGGAGAATTTCGTGGCGGGCAATCAAACGGTTGAGCGCGTCAGACAGGGCATAATGATGAAGTTGCCCCGTCAGACGTAACGCAACAGGGATATGATAGGCCAGACCCGTGGCCGGATCGAGTTGGTTAAGGAACCACAGACGCTGTTGGGCGAAGGACAATGGCAAAGGAAGATCACGGGCAGCTTGCCTGATTGGTGGCCGTTTCTGATACTTCTGAGTTTGTAATTGTTCTTTAATTTTCTTTTTTAAAACGGCACGTTTCAGATTATCGAGATTCATGTTAGTCCTTATCATTGGTTACTGTCTCCACCTAACACCGCCATCAGTTCTTCTGTTGACATTAAATCCAGCGTGTTCTGGAGTGATTCAATATCGTTTTTCCCTATAGCATCCATTTGAGCTGTAAAGATAACTTCAGCCTGTTCCGCCAATTTGGGGGAAAGAAATAACGAAGAAATGGGGATATCAACCAGAAATGCGTCTTGTATGCGTGTTGCCAGTTGCACGATCATCAGTGAGTGACCACCGAGTTCAAAAAAGTTATCGTGGCGTCCCACGCGTTCCAATCCCAGCAAGTCTTGCCAAATCTGAGCCAGAATAGTCTCTTCCTCCTCGTTCGGCGCTTCATACGCGTGGGTTGCGATGGCAGATAAATCGGGGAGAGGAAACGCCTGACGGTCAAATTTGCCATTGGGTGTCAGCGGAAAAGCGTCGAGTGTTACAAAAGCACTGGGGAGCATATAGTCTGCGAGGTGCGAGGCGAGTTGTTGACGCAGTTCAGCCGGAACCAGTTCAACGCCATCCTGAGGCTTCACATAAGCAATTAAGCGTTTCTGGTTCGCTTCATCTTCACGCATCAAAATCATTTCACGCATCAAAGTCACTTCACGCATCAAAACCACCGCGTCGAGCACGCCGGGACATTGTCTGAGCTGAGTTTCAATTTCACCCGGTTCAATCCGGAAACCACGCAGTTTGACCTGAAAATCATTGCGGCCGATATATTCGATGTTACCGTCAGGAAGCCAGCGTCCGAGGTCACCCGTTTTATACATGCGGGCATCTGGCTCTGAAGAGAACGGATCGATCAGGAAACGCTCCGCAGTCAGTTCAGGGCGGTTCAGATAACCACGGGCAACCCCCATGCCGGCGATATGAATTTCACCCGTCACACCAAGGGGAACGGGCTGACCATGTTTGTCGAGAATATAAATCTGGGTATTGGAAATAGGCCGGCCGATGGGTATCGAGCGGGTAACATCAATGAGTGACGGAATCGCATAGACTGTGGCAAACGTAGTGGTTTCTGTTGGGCCATACGCATTAATCAAACAGGCGGGCTGTGATTCAGCCAATTGCACATGTTGTTGCACATGTTGTATCTTTTTGGGAGCGAGTACATCACCGCCGACAAGCAGGTAACGCAATTGTCCGAACAGGGGCTTGAGCACATCAAGGTACTCATCAAACAAGCCCGTCGTCAACCAGAGCGCAGTAACTTGTTCTTTGATCAGGGAATCACAGAAACGTACCGGATCGAGCAGCACGGACTGGGGGATAATATGCAGACGTGCGCCATTGAGCAGGGCAGACCAGATTTCCCAGGTTGATGCGTCAAAAGCAATATTGGCACTATGGGAAACACAGTCGTCAGGGCCAATATCAGCAAAACCATTGTTGATGATGAGGCGAAGCACATTGCGGTGTTCGACCATCACGCCTTTAGGCAATCCGGTGGAGCCTGATGTGTAAATCACGTAGGCCAAATGGCGTGATGTCAGCCCTTGTGCCTGAATATCCGGGTTGTGAATTGGCTGAGTTTCGGGGTTATCAAATTCATCACTGAGTACATTATCCAGCAGGATCGTCGGTAAAGGACGGGTCAGTTTGTCAACCCATGCGGTTTGGGTCAGTAAGGCGATGGGAGCCACATCCTCAAAGATATAGGCCAGCCGTTCGGCCGGAAAAGTCGGATCGAGCGGTATATAAGCCCCACCTGCCTTAAGGATGGCGAGCAAACCCACAATAAGTTGCGGGCTACGTTCGGCACAGATCGCAACGCGATCGTCTGGACGTACACCCAATGCAATCAAATGATGTGCCAGACGATTGGCGCGTTGGTTCAGTTCGTCATAGCTGAGTGTCCGGCCTTCGCAGACCACCGCCGTGGCATGGGGGCGCTGTAATACCTGAGCCTCAAAAAGCGAGTGGATAAGTGCATCTTGCGGGAAGTCTCTCTGAGTGGCGTTGAAGTCTGCCAGCAATTGTTGCCGTTCTGTCTCTGGCAGGATCGGGACATTCAGAATCGATTGTTGCGGGTCATGAATCAAAGCATCAACCAGACCCCTTATCGCGGTCAGCAGATAATGGGTGACACGGGTCGGATCGATACTGGCTACCGTTTGGGTGCTTAAATGAAAACCAACACCCAAATCATCCACCGACAGGGTAATCGGGTAGTTGGTTCGTTCCTTGGTTGCAATGACGCGCATACCTGACCAAGTCGTGTTAACCGCATTTTCTTCGTTGATTTGAGAATGACGGTAATTGAGCAGGGTACTGAACAACGGCATGGGTTGCTCTACGCCACTACAACTTTGTGCCAGTGTCAATGGTGCCTGTTCATGTTCCAGTAGTGCCATCAAATCATGATAGGTATTTTGTACGACGGTCTGTACATTGCGGCCAGCAAGGGAAACGCGTATTGGCAAGGTATTGATAAACATGCCCAGTATTTGGTTGGCCCCTGCGCCACCTTGTAAACGCCCAAGCAACACGGAGCCAAAAACGACATCATCACGCCCGCTGGTTTGTGCCAGCACCTGTGCCCAGGCAACATGGAACAGGATACTCGGGCTGACTTTCAGGCGCCGGGCCTGAGCGCGAATGGATTCCGCCAATCTCGGATCGAGAGGAAGATGCGCTTCGGTAATAGATTCGTCGTCCGTTATCTCGTTGCTCAGTGCCTGATTGTTCGGTATTGAGATCACACCAAATGGTGCCGTTGGCGCGTCAATATCGGCAAGCTGTGCGCGGAAATAAGCTTCATGTTCTGTCGCTGATTCATTCAGGATCTGGGCAATAAAATTGCGATAGGGTAACGCTGTGGGCAACGTATCTGTATGCCCCTGCAATATGAGCGCAATTTCAGCAAAAATTAACTCCAGTGTCATGTGGTCGCTGACCAGATGATGAAAACGCAAGGCCAACAACCATTCATCCGGCACTGAGTCATAAGCAATATCAGCCGCAAACAGGGGTGCCCGGTTCAGATTAATACGATGCCGGCGTGGATCGGTGTGAGCCCGTAACTGTGCAGGAACATCGTGCTCTGTGGCAGGCATAAAGACCTCAATGTCCAGCGGCGCCTGACGCCAGACCGCCTGAACGGGCTGTGCCAGTCCTTGCCAGTAAACAGCGGTGCGCAGAATGTCGTGGCGGTTGATAACCTGCTGCAAGGCGGCTAAAAAGGCATCAAGGCGTTCACGACTATCGAAAGCCAGTAAGCTTTGTAACAAATAAGTATCGCCTTGTGCCTGCATCAAATAGTGAAACAGAATACCTTCCTGCAACGGTGCCAACGGATAAATATCCTGCACATTACCAGCTCCGCCGGGAATGGTTTCGATGATGGCATCAATCTGGGATTGAGACAGCGCAACCAGTGGCAACATGTCAGGAACAATTGCAGTACAACCCTCTGGAATGCGGTTAGGTGGTACGATAAAAGTGTCAGCGTCACGCTGGATAGTCAGTGCCATATCAGCGAGGACAGGCGTGGCAAACACATTACGGACGTCGAGCTGCCAGCCAAGGTGACGTAATTCCTCGATCAGACCGACGATCATTAATGAATGACCGCCGAGTTCAAAGAAATGATCATAGCGGCCAACCTGTTCAAGCCCCAATAAATGTTGCCAGATCTGCGCCAGAGCGGTTTCTGTTTCACCCATCGGAGATTCATAATTGCGTACTATGAAAGCGGACGCATCGGGAGCGGGAAGAGCATCACGATCGGTTTTACCGTTAGGGGTCAGAGGGAAAGCGTCAAGTGTTATAAAAGCACTGGGCAGCATGTACTCAGCGAGATGTTGGGCAAGCTGCTGGCGCAGTTCAGCGGGAACCAGTTCAACCCCTGTCTGGGGCTGTACATAGGCAACCAAGCGTTTTTGTCCTCCCGTTTGTTTATCACCTGCTTGTTCATTACCTGTTTGTTCATAAAAAGTATCTTCACGAGCGAGAACCACCGCTTTTTGCACGCCACGGCACTGAGCAAGCTGAGTTTCAATTTCGCCGAGTTCAATGCGGAAGCCACGCAGTTTGATCTGAAAATCATTGCGACCGATATATTCGAGATTGCCGTCAGGCAGCCAGCGTCCGAGATCGCCTGTTTTATACATGCGCGCATCCGGATCGGAAGAGAACGGATTGGTTAAGAAGCGTTCGGCAGTGAGTTCAGGGCGGTTCAGATAACCTCGGGCAACACCCGCACCAGCGACATAAATTTCACCCGTTACGCCAAGGGGAACAGGCTGACCATGGGGATCCAGGACATAAATCTGAGTATTAGCGATCGGCTGGCCGATGGGAATTTTTCTTTCATCTTCTGCGATGAGGGGAATTTCATAGGCAGTGGCAAACGTGGTTGTCTCCGTTGGGCCATACATATGCAGTAGGTGTTTTGGTGGATGTTCAGCCCTGAGGCGGATGGCTGGACGGGTATCCGTCTGTTCACCACCGAAAAAGACATAACGCAAACCCGACAAAGCAGGAGCAATCAAATTTGCATATTGGTTAAACAGTGCCGTGGTAAGGAATAGCACACTGACACCTTCCGATGACAAATACTGACCAAAGCGGGCTGGCTGTAGCAAGGTTTTTTCTGGAATCAAAAGAATACGGGCGCCATGGACTAAACCAGACCACACTTCCCAGACCGCCGCATCAAATGAAATATTGGCACAATGGGCAATACCGTCATCCGGCCCGATATCGGCAAAACCATTATTGATAATCAGGCGAAGGACATTGCGATGCTCAACTATGACTCCTTTGGGCAATCCCGTTGAACCGGAGGTGTAAATGATATACGCCCTATGGCATGACGTCAGACCCAATGCCTGAGCGTCCGGGTTGTGAACAGCGTCTGTTGCCAGAGACGCTTCCCGGGCATCCGGTACGGTATCGAAAAGAACGGTATCTAAAAAAACGGTGGGCACAGAGTTGCCTAGCTTACTGGCCCATTCAGTCTGGGTCAGTAAAGCCACGGGGGCGGCATCCTCAAGCATATAGGCCAGCCGCTCAACGGGATAGTTGGGATCGAGTGGCACATAGGCTCCGCCGGCTTTAAGAATGGCAAGCAGGCCCACCACCAACGCCAGACTGCGCTCAGCACAGATTGCCACCGGATCATCAGGACGCACCCCCAACGCAATCAGATGATGAGCCAGTCGATTGGCGTGGCGGTTCAGTTCGTCATAGCTCAGCGTCTGACCTTCACAGGCTACCGCCGTGGCATGGGGACGCTTTAATACCTGATCCTCAACGAGCTGGTGGATCAGCATATTTTGCGGAAAGTCTGTCTGAGTGGCATTGAAATCAACCAGCAGTTGTTGCCGTTCCGATGCTGGCAACATCGGCAGAGTGGTAACGTTTTGTGTCTCATCAACGGCCATTGCCGTTAACACGTTCGTCAAATAGCCCGCCATGCGCTCAACGGTGGTAAAGTCGAACAAATCAGCAGCATATTCCAGATCACCGACTAAGCCGGTCTCGGTTTCGTTCAGTGATAACGTTAAATCAAAATGTGCCCCACGACGTTCCTGTTCAATCGGCGTGAGTTGCAAACCCGGTAATGTCAACACTTGGCTTGGCGTATTGTTTAACGCCAGCATCACCTGAAAGATAGGGCTATAACTGAGGCTGCGTTCAGGCTGTAGTGCTTCTACTACCTGCTCAAAAGGCAGATCCTGATGGGCATAGGCGGCAAGCGCCCGCTCCCGAACCTGTGCAAGCAGCTCCGCCACACTGATGTCGTTATTTAAGGTGACACGTAAAGCCAGCGTATTGACAAAGAAACCAATCAATCCCTCAAGTTCATGATGAGGACGGTTAGCGACTGGCGTACCAATAACAATATCATCCTGACCACTCAGCCGGGCAAGTACGATACCCCAGCCGGTCAGCACGGTCATGAACAAGGTCGAGTTATGGCGCTGCCCAAGCCCCTTAAGTGATGCCAATAAAGTGCTATCAAGATGAAAGGAGACTTTGCCGCCGATATAGGTCTGTACTGCCGGGCGTGGTCGGTCAGTGGGAAGCGTTAATAAAGCCGGAGCACCCCTGAGTTGATCACACCAGAAATCACGCTGTTCTGTGAGGGGAGCGCCTTGCAACGGACTTCCCTGTGACTGTTTTTCTTGTAACTGCTTTTTCTGTAACTGTTTTTCTTGTAACTGTTTTTCTTGTAATTGCTTTTCTTGTAATTGATCGTGCTGCCAGAAAGCATAGTCAGCATACTGAATAGGCAACGAGGGTAAGGAAGCTTCGTGGCCTTCAAGAGCGGCACGGTAGAAGGCGCCCAGCTCCTGCACCAGAATACCGATGGACCAGCCATCCGTGATAATGTGATGCAGGGTGAGCAACAATACATGCTCTTCGTCTGTCAATTGCAGCAGTTGACCGCGGATCAGCGGGCCCTGAGTAAAATCAAAGGGGGTCTGAGCTTCAATATCAATGAGTTCAGTAACATGGTCAGTATGCAGGGCCGGGTCTGACTGACGCAGGTCATGGAAAGACAGGGCAAAACCGGTATCGGCCGGTTCGATGTGCTGGCAGGGTTGGCCTTCGACCAGTACAAAACGAGTACGCAGGCTCTCATGGCGGGCAATCAGGTGGTCGAGTGATGTCGCTAGTGCATGGCGGTCGAGTTGACCGCTGAGGCGCAATATCACTGGCAGATGATAGGCCAGACTGGCCGCCGGATCGAGTTGGCTGAGGAACCATAACCGTTGTTGTGCAAAGGATAACGGTAATGGTTGATTACGATCCGCTTGTTCTATCAATGACTGTTGCTGCTGATTTCCACGGGCTTTCAATTGTTCTTCGAGTCTTTTCTCCAGAACAGCACGTTTCAAGTCATCGAGATTCATATTAGTCCTTATCATTATTCATTGTCTCCGCCTAAAATTGCCATGAGTTCTTCTGCTGACATTGAATCAAGATCGCTTTGCATTGATTCAATCTCGTTTTCTCCTACTTCGTTCATTTGAGCCGAAAAGATGATGTTGGCCTGTTCCATCAATGTGGGCGAAATGAACAACAAGGTCAGGGGAATGTTGACCATAAATTGGTTTTTTATACGTGTTATCAGCCGTACCACCATCAATGAGTGACCACCAAGTTCAAAGAAGTTGTCGTGACGACTAATACGCACCAGTCCTAATAAGTCCTGCCAGATCTGTGCCAAGGCCGTTTCTATTCTTCCCTGTGGCGCTGCATAATCATGTGTTACCACGGCAGACGCATCTGGGACAGGAAGCGCCTGCCGGTCAAGCTTGCCATTAGGTGTCAACGGGAAGGCGTCAAGCGTCACAAAGGCACTGGGCAGCATATAGTCGGCGAGCTGCTGTACGAGCTGTTGGCGCAGATCGGCAGGAACCAGCTCAGCACCCTCCTGAGGCTGTAAATAAGCGACCAGACGTTTCTGACCCGGCTCATCTTCGCGGGCAAGAACAACCGCATCACGCACACCGTGGTACTGCATTAACTGCGCCTCGATTTCGCCGGGTTCGATGCGGAAACCACGCAGTTTGATCTGAAAATCGTTGCGACCGAGGTATTCGATATTGCCATCGGGCAGCCAGCGTCCGAGGTCGCCTGTTTTATACATGCGCGCATCCGGATCGGGGGAGAACGGGCAGCTAAGGAAACGTTCCGTGGTCAGTTCAGGACGATTCAGGTAACCGCGGGCAACCCCCATGCCGGCGATGTGAATTTCTCCGGTCACGCCAAAGGGAACGGGTTGTCCATATTCGTCAAGAATATAGATTTGGGTGTTGGCAATTGGCCGGCCGATAGGAATAGAGCGAGCAACATCAACCGATGAGGCAATCGCGTAAGTTGCGGCAAAGGTTGTTGTTTCCGTCGGGCCATATCCATTGATCAGGGTGGCGGGTTGTGACTCAGCTAACTGAACAGCCCGTATCTTTCTTGGGTCAAGCACATCCCCACCCGCCAGCAGGTAACGCAGTTGACCAAATACCGGCTCAAGATAGTGGTGATATTCGTTGAACAAACCTGCGGTCAACCAGAGCGCAGTAACCTGCCCCTGGGTCAGTGAATCGCAGAAACGCACCGGATCAAGTAAGACGGATTGGGAAACAATATGCAGACGTGCACCATTAAGCAGGGCAGACCAGATTTCCCATGTCGATGCGTCGAAGGCAATATTGGCGCAATGAGCAACGCAATCATCGGGCCTGATATCCGTAAAGCCATTATCAATAATCAGGCGAAGGACATTGCGATGCTCAATCATGACGCCTTTGGGAAGACCGGTAGAGCCTGAGGTATAAATCACGTATGCCAGATGGTGTGGCATCAGCCCCAATGCCCGTGCGTCAGGGTTACAGGTCGGTTGTTCCGCCAATAACACGGCTTGCGTATCGAGTACTACAATAGGTACAGAAAAAGGTACAGAAAAAGGTACAGAGATTACCGGCTCAGAACGGGGTAACTTGTCGGCTTGTGTCGTTTGGGTCAACAAGATGACAGGAGCCGAATCTTCAAGCATATAAACCAACCGTTCGGCCGGATAGCTTGGATCAAGCGGGACGTAGGCCCCGCCAGCCTTGAGGATAGCCAGCAGACCTACAATCAGCTCCGGGCTACGCTCGATACATATCGCGACCCGATCGTCGGGTTGCACACCCAGTGTCATCAGATAGTGGGCCAACTGATTAGCACGGCGGTTTAGCTCACCGTAACTGAGTGTCTGCTCTCCAAATACGATGGCGGTGGTATCGGGATGATGCGCCGCGTGAGCTTCGAACAATTGATGTATCAGGGCATGGTGTATCGGCGCATGGTGTATCAGAGTATTGTGTGGCAGATCGGCCTGAGTGGCATTGAAATCGATCAGTAATTGCTGCCGTTCTGTGGCAGGCAGGATTGATATATCCCGAATCAATTGTTGCGGGTCACGAGCCAGCGCATCAATCAAACCGCTAATCGCCATAGCCAGATAATTGATGACCCGGGCGGGTTCAATACCCGCCACCGCTTGGGCCGTCAGTTGGAAACTGACACCCAAATCATCTACTGACAGCGTGATTGGATAGTTGGTTCTCTCTTCCGCGGCCAGAACGCGTATGCCTGCCCAAGTTGTATCAATTCCCTCATCCCCACGGGTCTGGCTGTGGCGGTAATTCAGCAACGTACTGAACAGCGGCATGGACTGTGACACGCCGCTGCAACGTTGTGCCAATACCAATGGGGCCTGTTCGTGCTCCAACAGCATCATCAAATTGTGGTAGGTGTCTTGCACCACTTGCTGAACTGTGCGGTTAGTCAAAGAGACCCGCATTGGCAGGGTATTGATGAACATTCCCAGTACGCGCTCAGCACCCGCTCCGCCCTGAAGCCGGCCCAATAATACAGAACCGAATACAACATCACTGCGGCCGCTGGTTTGTGCCAGTACCTGAGCCCATGCCACATGGAACAGCACACTAGGACTGACTCCCAAACGGCGCGCTTGGGTGCGAATGGTTTCTGCCTGTTCAGACGTCATGGAGAGACGTGCTTCAGTAACGCGCGTGTCGTCAGTAGGAACTTTGAGCACACCAAATGGCGCAGTGGGTTCGCTGATATCAGCCAGTTGATCGCGGAAGTAAGCCTCATGATCGGAGGCAGGTACGCTCAGTGTCTGGGCGATAAAATTGCGATAGGGCAGTGCAGCAGGCAGCATACCCACATTTCTCCGCAATATGAGCGCAATTTCCGCAAAAATCAGCTCCAGTGTCATATGGTCACTGACCAGATGGTGGAAGCGTAGCGCCAGCAACCACTCATCCTGTGCTGTGTCGTGAGCGATATCTGCAATAAACAGCGGTGCGCGGTTCAGATCGATGCGGTGCTGGCGTGGATCGGTGTGGATCCTGAGTTGGTCAGCGACACCCTCTGTTGTGGTTGGGTTGAAAACGTTAACCACCAACGGTGCCTGACGCCAGACCACCTGAACGGGCTGTGTCAGCTCTTGCCAGTAGGCAGAGGTACGCAGGATATCATGGCGGTCGATCACTTGTTGTAAGGCCGTCAGGAAAGTATCCAGGCGTTCACGGCTGGCAAAAGCGAGCAAACTTTGCAGCAGATAATTATCACCTTGTGTCTGTAACAGGTGGTGGAACAGAATACCTTCCTGCAACGGTGACAGTGGATAGATATCCTGCACATTGACCGCGCCGCCGGGAACTGTCGCGACGATGGTCTCGATCTCTGTCTGAGACAGTGAAACCAAAGGCAACATATCCGGTGTGATCGCCGTGCAATCCTGAGGGATACGATTAGGTGGCACAACAAAGGTATCAACGTTTCTCTGGACAGCTCGTGCCATATCGGCAAGAACGGGAGCGACAAACACGCTGCGAACGTCGAGTTGCCAACCGATGTTTCTCAGTTCTTCAATCAGGCTGACAATCATCAGAGAATGCCCGCCCAGTTCGAAGAAGTGATCATGCCGGCCAACCCGCTCCAGTCCTAAGAGATTTTGCCAAATCCGGGCGAGAGCGGTTTCCATTTCACCAATCGGGGTTTCATAGCTACGTACCACAATTGCGGATGAATCAGGCGCAGGCAGTGCACGGCGGTCAAGTTTCCCATTCGGAGTCAGAGGGAAAGCATCGAGTGTGACAAAAGCACTGGGTAACATGTATTCAGCAAGGTGCTGTGTGAGTTGTTGACGTAATTCAGCGGGAACCAGTGAAACACCCGCCTGAGGCAGAAGATAAGCAACCAGACGTTTCTGATTGGGTTCGTCTTCGCGCGCCAGAACCACGGCTTCACGCACACCGGAACATTGCTCAAGCCTTGCCTCAATTTCGCCAAGTTCAATCCGGAATCCCCGTATCTTGACCTGAAAATCATTGCGGCCGAGATATTCGATATTGCCATCGGAGAGCCAACGGCCTAAGTCTCCCGTTTTATACATACGGGTATCTGAATCCGGTAAGAACGGGTCGGCAAGGAAGCGTTCTGCGGTCAGTTCAGGTCGGTTCAGATAGCCACGGGCAACCCCTGCACCGACGATATAGATCTCTCCGGCCACCCCCAGAGGAACCGGTTGACCATAAGCGTCGAGAATATATATCCGCAGATCGGACAGTGGCTGACCAATCAGGCTACCGCGCCCTGAGTTAATATCGGATTCTGTCAGTTCACGGTAGGTGGCATGCACGGTAATTTCGGTGATGCCATACATATTTACCAGACGAGTTTGCCGGGTAGGATTGCGGGCAACCCACGGGGCAAGCGTATGCAGTTCTAATGCTTCCCCGCCAAATATGATGCAGCGCAGAGAGTGCGGGGTAACATCCTGAGCAGCAATCAACTGACGGAAAGCACTGGGTGTTTGATTCAGGATAGTGACCTGTTCACGACACAGCAGTGAATAGAACATTTGCGGTGAGCGGGCGCAATCGGCGGAAATAATGACCAACCGACCACCGTAAGACAAGGCTCCCCACAATTCCCATACCGAGAAATCGAAAGCAAAGGAGTGGAATAGTGTCCATACATCGTTATCATCAAACCGGAAGCGATCCTGTGTGGCGGCTAACAGGCGAATGACATTGGCGTGCTCGACCATGACCCCTTTGGGTTTTCCGGTCGACCCCGACGTATAAATGACATAGGCCAGATGGCGTGATGTCAGCCCTTGCGTTTGAGGGTCTGGGTTATCGGTTCGCTGTGTTGTCAGGAACGATGCTTGATCATCAAGTAAGACCGTCGGCAAGGCACGGGGGAGTTTGTCGGTTAACGTCGCCTGAGTCAGTATTACCACGGGTGCTGAATCTTCAAGCATATAGGCCAGTCGATCGGCAGGATAGGCCGGATCAAGCGGGACATAAGCCCCGCCCGTTTTGAGGATGGCAAGTAAGCCAATCACCATTTCCAAACTGCGCTCGGCACAGATCGCTACCCGATCATCAGGACGTACACCCAGCGCAATCAGATGATGAGCCAGACGGTTGGCCCGGCAGTTTAGCTCGCCATAACTGAGAGTCTGCTCCTCAAATACGACGGCAACGGCATCAGGATGGCGTGCTGCCTGAGCTTCAAACAGTTGGTGAATCAGCGCGTCTTGCGGGAAATCAACCTGATGAGCATTGAACTCTTCCAGTAATTGTTGTTGCTCTGATAGGGGCAGCATCGGCAAAGTAGCAATGATTTGCGTCTCATCAGCCGCCATGGCTGCCAGTACATTTGCTAAATAACCCACCATGCGCTCAATGGTTGCAGAGTCAAACAGGTCAATAGCGTATGCCAGTTCACCTTCCAGACCCGTGTCGGTTTCAGTTAATGACAACGTTAAATCGAAGTGAGCGCTATGGTGTACTTGTTCAATCGGTGTGAGTTGTAAGCCGGGGAGTGCCAAATCTTGGGCCGGAGTGTTGTTTAAGGCCAACATCACCTGAAAGATCGGGCTGTAACTCAGACTACGTTCAGGTTGCAGGGCTTCCACGACTTGCTCAAAGGGCAGATCCTGATGAGCATAGGCGGCAAATGCCTGTTCCCGGACCTGTGTGAGCAAATCGGCAACACGGGAGGAATCACTCAGCGTGACGCGCAGGGCCAGGGTATTGACGAAGAAACCGATCATTCCTTCAAGCTCTTGGCGCTGGCGGTTAGCAACGGGTGTACCAATAACGATATCATCCTGACCACTGAGCCGGGCGAGTACGATATTCCACGCTGTCAGCACAACCATAAATAACGTGCTGTTATGACGTTGTCCAAGCCCTTTAAGCGAAGCCAATAAATCAGCATTAAAATGAACAGGAACCCGGCCTCCGATGAAGGATTGCTCCGCCGGACGTGGGCGATCGGTCGGAAGTGCCAGCAGGGCCGGAGCACCTTTGAGTTGGGTGCACCAGAAATCACGTTGTGCAGCAAGGGTAGCTTCTTGCAGACTGTCACGTTGCCAGATGGCATAGTCCGCGTACTGAATGGGCAGTGGAGGTAATGGCGCATCTTGTCCATCAAGGGCCGCGCGGTAGAGAACCCCCGTTTCATGTATCAGCACACCAATGGACCAGCCGTCAGAAATAATATGATGCTGGGTAATCAGTAATACATGTTCCTCATCCGCCAGTTGCAGCAAATGACCCCGGATCAGCGGGCCTTGGGTAAAGTCAAAAGGCGTCCGGGTTTCGAGGGTTGCAAGTTCAGTAATATGATTAATGTGTGTATCTGATGCGAGTGCGCGCAGGTCTTGGTAAGACAGGGCAAAACCAATATCCGCAGGATCAATTTGCTGACAAGGTTGGCCTGCAACCAGTATAAAGCGGGTGCGCAGAATTTCCTGTCGGGCAACCAAATTGTCAAGTGCACGGGTCAACGCATGGCGATTAAGTTGACCCGTAAGGCGCAATGCCACGGGGATATGATAAGCCAGACTGGCGGCCGGATCGAGCTGACCGAGGAACCACAAGCGTTGCTGGGCGAAAGACAGCGGCAGTGGCTGGTTACGGTCAGCCACCGGGATGGCGACCTGATTTGTTATCGAAGCAGCGGTAAGCACTTGGGCCAAATCAGTCAGAATTGGTTGATCAAACAGTTGTTGGAGCGGTAATTCTCGTGCCAGCACCTGACGTGCACGCGCCGCGAGCTGGACAGCCAACAGCGAATGCCCGCCCAGTTCAAAGAAATGGTCGTAACGACCGACGCGTTCCAGTCCCAGTAAATCTTGCCAAATCCGGGCCAGTGCAATTTCTGTCTCACCGACAGGGGCTTCATAGTCACGCGTCACGACAGCGGATGAATCAGGCGCAGGGAGTGCCTGACGATCAAGTTTGCCATTAGGGGTCAGCGGGAAAGCGTCAAGCATGATAAAGGCACTGGGCAACATATATTCGGCAAGATGCCGGGCGAGTTGCTGGCGCAGTTCAGCCGGAACCAATTCAATACCCTCCTGTGGCCGCAGATAGGCGACCAGACGTTTCTGGTTCCCTGTTTTTTCATAACCAATGTTTTCATAACTAATGTTTTCATAACTAATGTTTTCATAAAAAGCGTCTTCGCGGATCAATACCACCGCTTCACGCACACCGTGGCATTGTCCGAGTCTTGCCTCGATTTCACCCAGCTCGATCCGGAAACCACGCAGTTTGACCTGAAAATCATTGCGGCCGAGGTATTCGACATTGCCATCGGAGAGCCAACGACCGAGGTCACCGGTTTTATACATGCGGGCATCAGGATCGGAGGAGAACGGATCAGCAAGGAAACGTTCTGCGGTCAGTTCAGGCCGGTTCAGATAACCACGGGCAACGCCGGCACCCGCAATATAAATTTCACCGGCAACGCCAAGAGGCGCAGGTTGGCCTTGTCTGTCCAGAATGTAGACCCGGGTATTAGAGATTGGGCGGCCGATAGGGATTTTTATTTCACCTTTACCCCATTTATCTTCCATGAAAGGTATCTCATAGGCGGTGGCAAACGTGGTTGTTTCCGTTGGCCCGTATACATGCAGTAAATGTTGTGGCGGATGTTCGGCCCTGAGACGAATGGCTGAACGGGTATCAGTTTGTTCACCACCGAAAAGTACATAACGTAAGCCAGACAATGATGGCGCAATCAGATTTGCATATTGGTTAAACAGTGCCGTGGTGAGGAATAGCGCACTGACATTTTCCGATGCCAGACACTGACCAAACCGGGCGGGTTGTAGCAGGGTCTTTTCCGGAACCAACAGAACACGCGCCCCATGAGCCAGAGCTGACCACACTTCCCAAGTCGCTGCGTCAAATGAAATATTGGCACAATGGGCAATGCAGTCATCAGGCCCGATATCAGCAAAGCGATTATTGATAATCAGGCGAAGGACACTGCGATGCTCGACCATCACGCCTTTTGGCTGACCGGTTGAACCCGAAGTATAAATCACATAGGCCAGATGGCGTGATGTCAGGCCGCGTGTCTGAACATCTGGATTGTCAGTTGGTTGTGTCATTATGAACGACGCCTGAGCACTGAGTTCATCACCCATGACATCATCGTGCAGTAAATGATCGAGTAAGACCGTAGGCAACGCGCTGGCAAGTTTATCAGCCCACTTCGTTTGGGTCAGTAAAGCCACAGGGGTTGCATCCCCAAGCATATAAGCCAGTCGCTCAACCGGATAGGTCGGATCGAGAGGGAGATAAGCCCCGCCTGCCTTGAGGATAGCCAGTAAGCCAATCACCATTTCCAGACTGCGTTCGATACAGATGGCTACGCGATCATCCGGGTGCACGCCCAATGTAATCAAATGATGCGCCAGACGATTAGCGCGTTGGTTCAGCTCGTCGTAGCTCAGGGTCTGGCCTTCGTAAATCACAGCGGTAGCATTGGGGCGTTGTAATACCTGCGCCTCAATCAGCGGGTGGATCAGCGCTTCTTGTGGAAACTCTGCCTGAGTTGTGTTGAAGTCCACCAGCAGTTGTTGCCGTTCGGCTTCCGGTAAAACCGGCACATCCAGAACCCATTGTTGCGGATTGTGAACCAAAGCCTCGATCAAACCTTTGATGGCAGTCGCCAGATAGGTGGTGACTTGATCCGGAGAGATTTCAGTGACGGTCAGCGCGGTGAGTTGGAAACCGTGGCCTAAATCATCCACTGACAGCGTAATGGGGTAATTAGTCCGCTCTTTGGCAGTGAGTACGCGCATATCTGCCCATATTGTGTCAGTTTCATCTCCCTGACCGGTTTGACTATGGCGGTAATTCAGCAACGCACTGAACAGCGGCATAGGTTGCGCCACGCCACTGCACCGTTGTGCTAATGCCAATGGTGCTTGTTCATGCTCCAGTAATTTTGTCAGGTTGCGATAGGCATCCTGCACAATGTCCTGCACATTGCGTCCGCCCAGAGAAATTCGCACAGGCAGGGTATTGATAAACATCCCCAGTGTTTGATTAGCACCCGCGACACCTTGCAGGCGGCCCAACAGTACGGAGCCGAAAACGACGTCATCACGACCGCTGGTTTTTGCCAGTACCTGAGCCCAGGCGACATGGAATAATACGCTGGGGCTGACGCCCAGACGGCGTGCCTGAATACGTATGGCTTTTGCCAGATCGGGACTGAGTGAAAGAGTGGCTTTTGCAACGGGTTCACTGTCTTCGGGTAACTCCCTATGCTTTGAAATCGCTTTTGGCATAGTGAGAACACCGAACGGAGCCGTTGGTTCGTCGATATCGGCGAGTTGTTCGCGGAAGTAAGCTTCATGTACTGAAACCGGCACACTCAGCGTCTGGGCGATAAAGTTGCGATAGGGCACGGCAACAGGCAATACCTCACTGTTTCCCTGTAGAATCTGGTCAATCTCCGCGAAGATAAGTTCCAGAGTCATATGGTCGCTGACGACATGATGAAAACGCAGCGCCAGCAGCCACTCATTTTGGGCCGGATCGTGAGCAATATCAGCCGCGAACAGGGGGGCCTGAGTCAGATCGATACGATGCCGGCGCGGATCAGTGTGAGCCCGTAATTGGGTGGAAACATCGTCCCCCATCGTTGGGGTAAACACATTGATGGGCAAAGGTGCCTGACGCCAGACCACCTGAACGGGTTTTGCCAGATCCTGCCAGTAGACAGCGGTACGCAGGATATCATAGCGGTCGATAACTTGTTGCAAGGCACCCAGAAAAGCATCAAGGCGCTCACGGGTATTAAAGGCAAGCAAGACTTGTAACAGATAGTCATCACCTTGTGTCTGTAACAGGTGATGGAACAAAATACCTTCCTGCAACGGAGCCAGCGGATAGATATCCTGAACATTACCCGCCCCATCAGGAATATGACTGATAATGGCATCAATCTCAGTCTGGGACAGAGAAACCAGTGGCAACATATCAGGCGTGATAGCGGTACAGCCATCAGGGATTGGGTTAGGCGGTACGACAAAAGTGCCGGCATCACGCTGAGCCGCTTTTGCCATATCAGCAAGAACCGGTGCAGCGAACACACTGCGAACATCGAGTTGCCAGCCGCTGCCGCGCAATTCCTCAATGAGACTGACGATCATCAGCGAATGCCCGCCCAGTTCAAAGAAATGGTCGTGGCGGCTGACGTGTTTCAGCCCTAATAGATTTTGCCAGATCTGAGCCAGAGCGATTTCTGCTTCACCGATGGGCGATTCATAGTGACTTGCGACAAAAGCGGACGCATCAGGCGCAGGAAGCGCCTGACGATCAAGCTTGCCATTGGGTGTCAGCGGAAAAGCCTCAAGCGTGATAAAAGCACTGGGCAGCATATACTCCGCAAGATGCAGAGAAAGTTGCTGGCGCAGTTCAGCCGGAACCAATTCAATGCCATCCTGTGGCCGCAAATAAGCGACCAGCCGTTTTTGGTTCGGCTCATCTTCGCGAATCAGGACGATAGCTTCACGCACGCCTTGGCATTGCACCAGTTTGGCTTCAATTTCGCCAAGTTCAATCCGGAAGCCACGCAGTTTAACCTGAAAATCATTGCGTCCGAGGTATTCGACATTGCCATCAGCACGCCAGCGGCCAAGGTCACCGGTTTTGTACATACGGGCATCAGGCTCTGAAGAGAACGGATTGGTGAGGAAGCGTTCCGCCGTCAGTTCGGGGCGGTTCAGATAGCCGCGGGCAACGCCGGCGCCAGCGATATAGATTTCGCCGGCGACTCCAACAGGAACAGGCTGGCCTTCAGGATCAAGAATATAGATTTGGGTGTTGGCAATTGGGCGGCCAATAGGTGGCGCGCTTTGTTCCTGACTGTCACACAGATACATCGCCGCACAAACTGTAATTTCAGTAGGGCCGTAAGCATTCAGCATACGCCTTCCTTCTGACCAGCGTTTAACCTGTGAAACCTGACAGGCTTCACCGCCTGCGAGCAGCGTTTCCAGTGTTTCAGGTATGGCATCCATGGCTGCCAATGCTGTTGGTGACAGAAGAATGTGTGTAATGGCCTGTGTTTCCAAAATCGCCTGCAATGCCGGGCCGGGTAGAAGATGAGTACGACGGGCAAGATGGAGACGAGCGCCACCCAAAAGTGCCATGCAGCATTCCCAGATACAGGCATCGAAACTGTTTGACGCAAATTGCAGGATACGACTGTCTGGTTTGATCGCTAAGGTAGCTTGCTGTGTCGTAATCAGGTTACTTAAGCTGCGATGTTCAACCATGACCCCTTTAGGCAACCCTGTGGAGCCGGAAGTATAGATGACATAAGCCAGATGGCGGGATGTCAGCCCTGATGCCTGAGAGTCCGGATTGTGGGCTGGCTGTGAAGCCAGTAGTGAGTCTTGGGTATCGAGCAGTAACACAGGGACTGAATCGGGCAGTTTGCCGACCAGCGTTTCTTGTGTCAGCAACACTCTCGGTGCCGCGTCCTCAAGCATATAAGTCAACCGCTCAGTGGGATAGGCAGGATCAAGCGGCACATAAGCTCCTCCGGCTTTGAGGATAGCCATTAAGCCGACCACCATTTCCATACTGCGCTCGACACACATCGCCACGCGGTCATCCGGGCGAACACCCAGTGTAAGCAAATAATGAGCCAGACGATTGGCGCGGCAGTTTAATTCGTCATAGCTGAGTGTTTGCCCCTCGAATACGACGGCAATCGCATCGGGAGTATTGGCCGCCTGAGCTTCAAACAGTTGGTGGATCAACGCCTCTTGTGGGAAATCAGCCTGAGTTGTATTGAAGTCCACCAGCAGGTGTTGCCGCTCCGATGCGGGTAACATCGGCAAAGTGGCAATGGATTGTGTTTCATCAGCCACCATTGCCACTAACACAGTGTTCAGGTAACCGACCATACGCTCAATGGCTGCGGCATCGAACAAATCCGCGGCATAAACCAGATCACCCACTAAACCGGTTTCAGTTTCAGTCAGTGACAAGGTTAAATCAAAATGAGCACTGTAATGCGTCTGTTCAATCGGTGTGAACTGGAGATCCGGTAACGTCAACACTTGAGATGGCGTGTTGTTCAGGGCCAGCATAACCTGAAAGATCGGGCTATAACTCAGGTTACGCTCAGGCTGTAGGGCTTCCACCACTTGTTCAAAGGGCAGATCCTGATGAGCATAGGCCGCGAGTGCCCGTTCACGAACCTGGGTAAGCAGGTCAGAGACACTGATGGAATTATTCAGCGTGACACGCAAGGCCAATGTATTGACGAAGAAACCGATTAACCCTTCAAGTTCATGATGAGGCCGGTTGGCGACCGGTGTGCCGATGACGATATCATCCTGACCGCTGAGGCGGGCAAGAACGATACTCCAGCCAGTTAACACAGTCATAAACAGGGTGCTGTTATGGCGTTGTCCAAATCCTTTCAGTGATGCCAATAGATCCCTGTCAAAATGGACAGGAACCCGGCCTCCGACGAAGGATTGTACTGTCGGGCGCGGGCGGTCAGTCGGCAGTACCAGTAAGGCCGGAGCCTCTTCAAGTCGGGCACGCCAGAAATCGCGTTGTGTTGTCAGGGTCGTTTCTTGCAGCCAGTGACGTTGCCAGACAGCATAGTCAGCGTATTGAATGGGCAGAGGCGGCAAGGGATCGCTTTCACCCTCAAGGGCCGCACGATAGAGGACACTCAACTCGCGCATCAGCACACTGATAGACCAACCATCAGAGATAATATGATGATGGGTGAGCAATAAAACATGCTCCTTGTCTGTCAGTTGCAGCAAATACCCCCGGATCAGCGGGCCTTGAATAAAGTCAAAAGGCGTCTGGGTTTCAAGCGAGACAAGTTCAGTCATCCGGTGGTGATGCTCTTCTGGTGCTAATGGACGCAGGTCTTGGTAAGACAAGGCAAAGCCAATATCAACAGGATCGATTTGCTGGCAGGGTTGACCTGCCACCAGCACAAAACGGGTACGTAATATTTCCTGTCTGGCAACCAGATTATCGAGTGCGTGGCTCAGTGCCTGATGATTGAGCTGACCGGTAAGGCGCAATGCCACGGGAATATGATAGGCCAGACTGGCTGCCTGATCGAGTTGACTCAGGAACCATAACCGTTGTTGAGCGAAGGATAACGGTAGTGGCTGATTGCGATCAGCTACAGGGATCGTTAGCGGAGCGGTTGTCGAAGCGTCAGTAAGCGTTTGGGCCAAATCCATCAGAAGCGGCTGGTCAAAGAGTTGTTGTAGTGACAACTCTCGCGCCAGATCCTGACGTACATGCGCGACAAGTTGGACAGCCAGCAGCGAATGACCGCCCAGCTCAAAGAAATGGTCATGACGGCCAACCTGTTCCAGTCCCAGCAATTTTTGCCAAATCCGGGCCAGTGCAATTTCTGTCTCACCAACAGGAGCTTCATAACCGCGCGCGACCACAGCCGATAAATCAGGGGCAGGGAGTGCCTGACGATCAAGTTTGCCATTCGGTGTCAGCGGAAAAGTCTTAAGCGTAACAAAAGCACTCGGTAGCATATATTCCGCAAGATGTTTGGCGAGTTGCCGGCGCAATTCGGCCGGTACTAACCCGATGCCATCCATCGGTTGCACATAGGCGACCAGACGTTTATCGTCACGGACGATCACAACCGCTTCGCGCACGCCATCACATTGCTCAAGTTTTGCCTCTATTTCACCCGGTTCAATCCGGAAACCCCGCAGTTTGACCTGAAAATCATTGCGGCCGAGGTATTCGATATTGCCATCGGACAGCCAGCGTCCGAGGTCACCGGTTTTGTACATACGGGCATCCGGCTCTGAAGAGAACGGGTCGACGAGGAAACGTTCTGCGGTCAGTTCGGGCTGGTTCAGATAACCGCGGGCAACACCAGCTCCGGCAATGTAAATTTCGCCGGCCGCCCCGAGAGGAGCCGGTTGCCCGTATGGATCGAGGATATAGATCCGGGTATTCGCAATCGGACTGCCAATGGGAATAGAGCGCGTAACATCAACGGGTGAGGTAATCGCATAGGTTGCAGCAAACGTGGTGGTTTCCGTTGGGCCATATCCGTTAACCAAACAAGCAGGCTGCGATTCAGCCAATTGAACATGCTGTATCTTTTTAGGGTCGAGTACATCACCACCGACAAGCAGGTAGCGCAATTGCCCGAACAGGGGCTTGAGCGCATCAAGGTACTCATTGAATAAGCCAGCCGTTAACCAGAGCGCAGTGACTTGTCCCTTGATCAGGGAATCGCAGAAATGCACCGGATCAAGCAGCACGGATTGTGCAACGACATGCAGACGTCCGCCATTGAGCAGGGCAGACCAGATTTCCCAGGTTGATGCGTCAAAAGCAATATTGGCACAGTGGGCAACACAGTCGTCAGGGCCAATATCAGCAAAACCACTGTTGATGATAAGGCGAAGCACATTGCGGTGTTCGACCATTACACCTTTAGGCAATCCGGTGGAACCTGATGTGTAAATCACGTAGGCTAAATGGCGTGATGTCAGATTCAGTGCCTGAATGTCCGGATTATGCGTCGCTTGTGTTGTTAGAAACGGTGTTGTTAGAAACGGTGTTGTTAGAAACGATTCTTGTGCGTCAAGCAACACAGCAGGGATGTGGCTGTCCAGTTTGTCCACATAGGCTGTTTGAGTCAGCAAGGCCACAGGCTCTGCATCCTCAAGCATATACATCAATCGTTCGGACGGATAAGTCGGATCAAGCGGCAGATAAGCACCGCCCGCCTTAAGAATGGCGAGCAGACCCACAATAAGTTGCGGACTACGCTCGACACAGATCGCAACGCGATCGTCAGGATGTACCCCCAGCGCAATCAAATGATGGGCCAGACGATTAGCACGGCGGTTCAGTTCGTCATAGCTTAATGATTCACCCTCAAACACGACGGCAATCGCATCGGGATGACGTTGCACTTGGGCTTCGAACAGTTGGTGGATCAAGGCATTTTGTGGGAAATCCACCTGAGTGGCATTAAAATCCACCAACAATTGCTGCCGCTCTGTCGCTGGCAGGATTGATAGCGCTTGAATCAACTGTTGCGGCTGGTGAGCCAACGCATCCACCAGACCACGAACGGCGGTCATCAGATACGTGGTAATGCGTGTTGGATCAATACGGGCTACTGTTTGCGCTGTGAGGCGGAAACCGATATTCGTATCATCTACTGTTAATGTGACGGGATAGTTAGTCCGTTCTTCAATAGCGATGATACGCATACCTATCTGGGGCATCTCAATAACGTCAGCCTCATTAAGTTGAGTGTGACGGTAATTGAGTAACGCACTGAACAATGGCATTGGCTGCGCCACGGCGCTGCAACGTTGTGCCAGCGCCAATGGTGCCTGCTCGTGTTCCAGTAGGGCCGTTAAATTGTGATAGGAGGCCTGTACCACATCCCGCACATGACGGCCGGCGAGAGAAATTCGTACCGGCAGCGTATTGATAAACATCCCCAGTGTTCGGGAAGCGCCCGCCCCGCCCTGTAGACGGCCTGACAGCACAGAACCGAAAACAACCTCGTTGCAACCGCTGGTTTGTGCCAGCACTTGCGCCCAGGCGACATGGAACAATACCCCCGGACTGACGCCCAGACGGCGAGCCTGAGCGCGGATTGCTTCCGCAAGAGCAGGATCGAGCGAGAGATGAGCTTCAACGATAGGCTCACTATCATCCTGCATTGAGAGGACACCAAAGGGCGCTGTCGGGGCACCGATATCAGCAAGTTGAGTACGGAAATACGCTTCATGCACATCTGTCGGTACATTTAACGTCTGGGCAATAAAGTTACGGTAAGGGAGCGCCGCAGGCAGTGCCTTGGTTTGCCCTTGTTGTATTTGGGCAATCTCAGCAAAAATCAGCTCCAGAGTCATATGGTCGCTGACGAGATGATGGAAGCGCAGGGCCAGCAGCCACCTGTCCTGCGCGGGATCATGGGCGATATCTGCAGCAAACAGCGGTGCCCGGCTGAGGTCGAGACGGCTTCCACGTGGGTTAACGTGGGCCTGTAATTGAGATGGCACGTCATCCGCCGTAGCTGGCGTGAACACATTGACATGCAGCGATGCCTGACGCCAGACCACCTGAACCGGTTTTACCAATCCTTGCCAGCAGGCTGCGGTGCGCAGGATATCGTGGCGGTCGATGACTTGTTGCAGACCGGACAGGAAAGCATCAAGGGCGCTGCGGGTATCAAAGGCGAGCATACAGTGTAACAGATAGGTATCGCCCTGCGTTTGTAACAGGTGATGGAACAGAATACCTTCCTGTAGTGGTGCCAGAGGGTAGATATCCTGTATATTGCCGGCCCCGCCGGGGGTTGCTGCGACGATCGCATCAATCTCAGCCTGGGAAAGTGATACCAAAGGCAGCATATCAGGTGTAATGGCGGTGCAACCGTCAGGAATACGGTTAGGCGGCACAACGAAGGTATCAATATCCCCTTGAATTGCCTGTGCCATTGCAGACAGTACGGGAGCAGAGAACACACTGCGGACGTCAAGTTGCCAACCGAGGCTGTACAGTCGTTCAATCAGGCTGACAATCATCAGGGAATGGCTGCCCAGTTCAAAGAAATGGTCATGACGGCCCACTCGCTCTAATCCCAACAGATCTTGCCAGATTTGCGCCAAAGCGATTTCTATTTCACCGACCGGTGCTGAATAACCGCGTGTCACCACGGCAGATGAATCCGGGACAGGCAGGGCTTTGCGATCAAGTTTACCGTTAGGTGTTAACGGGAAAGCCGCTAATGTCACAAAGGCACTAGGCAACATATACTCAGCAAGGTGTTGGGCAAGTTGTTGGCGCAGTTCGTTAGGAAGTAACTCAACACCCTCCTGTGGACGTAAATAGGCGACTAATCGCTTCTGTCCGGACTCTTCTTCATGGGAAATAACTGCTGTTTCAATAACTGTCGTTTCAATAAATGCCGCTTCAATTACTACCGCTTCGCGCACACCGTGACACTGCATCAGTTGCGCCTCAATTTCACCCAGCTCAATACGGAAGCCGCGCAGTTTGACCTGAAAGTCATTGCGGCCAAGGTATTCGATATTACCGTCAGACAACCAGCGACCGAGGTCACCCGTTTTGTACATACGTGCATCGGGATCGGAAGAGAACGGATCGGAAAGGAAGCGTTCGGTGGTCAACTCAGGGCGATTCAGATAACCGCGGGCAACACCCGCGCCGGCGATATGGATTTCACCGACAACGCCAAGTGGCACCGGTTGACCATGCGAATCAAGGATATAAATCCGGGTATTGGCAATCGGACGGCCGATATGGCTGTCAAATCCCGTTGCACGGTTCATTCGTGTCCACGTTGAATACGTTGTCGTTTCAGAAGGGCCGTACAAATTGCATACATTCTGGACATTGGTGTGGGTAAATAAGTGTTCAACAACGTGTGATTTCAGGGCTTCACCGGCTAAATTGACGGTTCGGACGCTCATGGGCACCGCATTGACTTCAATCAGCCTTGCGATAGCCGATGGCACGGTGTTAATCAGGCTGATGGCCTGTTTTGTGATGGCTGATTCTGTGTTAACCAGCGACAACACATCAGGGACAAGGTGCACCGTACCGCCAGAGAGCAAAGGAGCAAAACATTCGTACACAGCCAGGTCAAAATTCAGTGAAGTGGCAAACAACGTGTGTGCCAATTCCGCCGGGCTAAACATTTGTTGTGTCCACGTCAGGAAATTCACGGTATTGCGGTGTTCGATGGCCACGCCTTTGGGCAGACCGGTAGAGCCTGATGTGTAAATAACATACGCCAAATGGCGTGAAGTCAGCCCCAGAACCTGCGCATCGGGATTGTGGTCTGGCTGCTCTGTCAGGAATGGTGTTTGGGTGTCGAGTATATTATCGAGCAGAACCTTGGGTACAGCGCGAGTCAGCTTGTTGACAAGTGCCGTTTGGGTCAGTATCGCCATCGGTGCTGAATCTTCCAGCATATACGCCAGCCGTTCGGTGGGATAGGCCGGATCTAACGGCACATAAGCCCCGCCGGCTTTGAGAATGGCGAGCAGACCAATCACCATTTCGGGACGGCGTTCAACACAAATGGTTACCCGATCATCCGGGCGTACTCCCAATGCAATCAAATGATGTGCCAAGCGATTGGCGTGACGGTTTAATTCGTCATAACTGAGCGTTTGGTTGCCACATACAACTGCTGTTGCAGTAGGGCATTGAGCCGCCTGAGCTTCAAATAGCTGGTGGATCAGGGCATTTTGCGGGAAATCGGCATGGGTGGCGTTGAAATCCACCAACAATTGTTGCCGCTCCGATTCGGACAGCATCGGCAGACGCGCAATGGCTTGGGTCGTATCGGTTGCCATTGCTGCCAACACTCGTTGTAAATAGCCAACTATGCGCTCAACGGTGGAGGAATCAAACAGATCAGACGCATACTCCAATCCGCCAATCAAGCCCGTGTCGGTTTCAGTCAACAACAACATCAAATCAAAGTGTGCGCTATGACTTATCTGTTCAATACGTGAGATCTGTAAGCCGGGCGAAGTTCGCTCTTGAACTGGCGTATTGTCCAAGGCCAGCATCACCTGAAAAATGGGGCTGTAGCTGAGACTGCGTTCAGGCTGTAACGTCTCTACTACTTGTTCGAAGGGCAGATCCTGATGGGCATAGGCGGCGAGTGCTTGCTCCCGGACTTGGGTAAGTAGGTCAGTAACGCTGAGGTCATCATTGAGCCGGACACGCAAAGCCAGCGTATTGACAAAAAAGCCCATTAATCCCTCAAGTTCACGGTGTGGGCGATTGGCGACCGGCGTACCCATCACAATATCATCCTGACCACTGAGTCGGGCAAGGACAATACTCCAGGCTGCCAGTACCGTCATAAATAAGGTGGTGTTATGACGTTGTCCAAGTGACTTAAGCGATGTCAGTACGCTGGCATCAAGATGGAAGGGCACCTGACTGCCAACATAAGTTTGTACCGCCGGGCGTGGCCGATCAGTGGGAAGTGACAATAGGGCAGGTGCATTTTCAAGTTGTGCATACCAGAAATTTCGTTGTTCTGTAAGGTTGTTTCCCTGCAACCATTCACGCTGCCAGACAGCATAATCGACATATTGAATCGGCAAAGGCGGCAAGGGAGTGTCATAGTCGTTGAGGACAGCATGATAGAGAACATCAAGTTCGCGCACTAATACACCAATAGACCAGCCATCAGTAATAATGTGATGCAGGGTGAGCAATAACACATGTTCTTCATCTGTCAATTGCAACAATTGACCACGAATAAGCGGGCCCTGAGTAAAATCGAAAGGGGTTTGAGCCTCAAGATCAGTAAGTTTGGCAATATGGCGGATGTGCAGAGCCGGATCAAGCTGACGCAAATCATGGCTGGACAGGGCAAAACCCATATCAGCGGGATCGATATGTTGGTAGGGTTGACCTTCCACCAGAACAAAACGAGTCCGTAAGCTCTCGTGGCGGGAAACCAGATGTTCCAGTGCGGTCGTCATGGCGTGGATGTTAAGTTCGCCAGTCAGACGCAATGCCACGGGAATATGGTAAGCCAGACTTGCCGCCGGATTGAGCTGACTCAGGAACCACAAACGCTGTTGGGCAAAAGATAAAGGCAATGGCTGGCTGCGGTCAGCCACGGGAATCATGGTTTGAGTAGTTGTTGCAGTCTCGGTAATGGTATGCGCCAATGCCATCAGAACAGGCTGGGCAAAGAGCTGTTGTAGTGGCAATTCTCGTGTCAGCGTCTGGCGTATGCGTGCTACGAGCTGAACGGCCAGCAGGGAATGACCGCCCAGTTCAAAGAAGTGGTCATGACGGCCCACTCGCTCTAATCCCAGCAAGTCTTGCCAGATTTGCGCCAAAGCGATTTCTATTTCACCGACCGGTGCCGCATAACCGCGCGTTACTATGGCGGAGGAATCCGGGGCAGGCAGTGCCTTGCGGTCAAGTTTGCCGTTAGGCGTTAACGGGAAAGCCGCTAACGTGACAAAGGCACTGGGTAGCATATACTCCGCCAGATGTTCAGCGAGTTGTTGACGCAATTCAGCGGGAACCAGTTCAACACCCTCCTGTGGACGCAGATAAGCAACCAGACGCTTCTGACTTAGCTCATCTTCGCGGGCAAGGACAACTGCTTCACGCACCCCGTGACACCGCATCAGTTGGGCCTCAATTTCCCCCAATTCAATACGGAAGCCACGTAATTTGACCTGAAAATCATTGCGGCCGAGGTATTCGATATTGCCGTCAGACAACCAGCGGCCGAGGTCGCCGGTTTTATACATGCGGGCATTCGGATCGGCGGAGAACGGACAGCTAAGGAAACGTTCGGCAGTGAGTTCAGGACGGTTCAAATAACCACGGGCAACCCCCGCGCCCGCGATATGGATCTCTCCCGTTATGCCAAGGGGCACCGGCTGACCATACTCGTCAAGAATATAAATCTGGGTATTCGCTATCGGGCGCCCGATGGGAGGAAGCGTTGGCCACTGTTCAATTTCCTTACCTAATGTATATGACGTTACGACATGGCTTTCTGTCGGGCCATAGTGATTGTGTAACTGGCAATTACCAGCCCGTTGCAGGAACCGCTGAATGGCGGGTGTAATGCGTAATTGCTCACCGGCAGTAATAATATGCACCAGATAAGAAAAATCGTCTTCACTGTCGCTGGCGGCTTCCGCAAGATGCTGGAGGGCAATGTAGGGAAGAAAAATACGATTAACCTGTTTTTGCCGGATCAGCCGAAGGAACTGTTGAGGCTCCCGACGCATGGCTTCATTAATCAGGACCAGACAGCCACCTTCACACAGGGTGGTAAAGATTTCCTGAAACGCAACATCAAATCCTAGCGCCGCAAATTGCAGGGTTTTACCGGTACTGGCGGGAGTTGAAGGAGAGTGACGGTGCCAATGCAGCAAGTTTGATAATGCTGCAAGCGGCATTTCTACCCCCTTGGGTAATCCGGTCGAACCTGACGTGTAGATCACATAGGCCAAATGGTGTGATGCCAGCCCCAGAGCCTGAGTATTCGGGTTATGAGTGGGTTGTTCAGCCAGATAAGGTTGCTGGGTATCAAGTAACACGGTCGTGTATCCGGCAGCAGGTACGGCACCGTTCAGGGTTTCAGCGAAAGCCATTTGGGTGAGTAATGCCACTGGAGCCGAATCCCTGAGCATATACACCAGCCGTTCGGTCGGGTAGGCGGGGTCGAGCGGAACATAAGCACCACCGGCCTTGAGAATAGCGAGTAACCCTACCACCATCTCCAGACTGCGTTCAGCGCAAATCGCCACCCGTTCATCCGGGCGAACACCCAACGCAATCAAATGATGCGCCAAACGGTTGGCGCGGCGATTGAGTTCACCATAGCTGAGTGTTTGTTCTTCAAACATCACGGCTGTGGCATCAGGTTGCTGTGCAGCCTGTGCTTCAAACAGTGAATGAACCAAGGCATCTTGCAGGTAATCCGCCTGCGTAGTATTGAAATCCACCAACAATTGTTGCTGTTCTGCCGGTGGCAATATCGGCAAGTTGCGGACTTGAGCCTCCGGAGACGTGAGAGCACCTTCTATCAGTGTCATCAGGCGGGATTGGAGCGCTATGGCTTCGGCACGACTCAGATAATCGGGTGAATAATCAAACTCAAGTGTGTAAGGCTTATGGGCATCTTTACTGTTGGCGAAGGCGTATTGGTGGATCGCAATAACGAGAGGGAATGGAGCACCACGTTGTATTTTTGAGTATTCGAGCGTGGCGTTTGGCATACCGGCATTCACTTCGATCTGCTCAAATGACAGCATGATATCGAATAGTTGAGTTTGCCCGATCTTTTGTTGGGCTTGTATGTGGCGGTTCAGCTCTGCAATCGGCAAACGCTGACGTTTATAGCAACGACGCAATTCTGCTGCGGTTTTGTTCATCACATCGAGGAAAGTATCATGCGGTGTAACGGTAATACCGACGGGAATAACGGATGAAAACATCCCTACTATGCGCCTTTGTTTGACGTTTTTACGGTTGTGCACGGGGATGCCAAGAACAATTTCCTCAACATGGCTGGTGCGTGAGAAGTAACAAGCCAGAACGGCATACATAAAATGCAGGACAGATAACCCTTGTGCGGCCACAATATCTTCGATTCGCTGATAAATTGCTTTGTCCAGTTGCCAAATTAAAGGTTCAGGGTGTTCGTGTTCTGTTATTTTGTTTGAATTTGATGGCTGAATTAATGCGGGTGGTAAATTTTTATAGCGTTCCAGCCAAAATTGCCGATCTTGTCTATAGCGTTGTGAGTTCAGGTAAGCGATGTCCTCATCAATAAAGTCGAGATAAGAGGGAGCCGCTTCGGTGAGCTCCTCACCTTTGGCTAAGCGACTATAAGTGTTGGCTATCTCTTCGGGGATAAGTCCTAACGTGATCCCGTCAGCAATCAGATGATGGCAACTGAACTGCCAGTACCAGCGGTTATCACTCACCCGCAGCAGCTCAAAGCGCCATAGTTCACCATTCAAATCGAACGGACGTATTAGGGCAGCACGAATATGTTGCTCAGCAAGTTCTTCTGAATTGGCATGACCAGAGAAATCATGAATTGTCACGGACACAGGCAAAGCGTCTGCCAGTTCTTGCAGTGGTAATTCCTGGGTATTCACGAGTCGTAAGCGCAATACATCATGACGATCAACAACGGTCTCAAAGGCGCGCACTAACAGCGCTTCATCCAATTCTCCCTCAATGAGAATAACTGACCCAAGATTGTAACAGGTGCTGTCAGGGCGAAGAATCTGGTCAAGCCAGACGACCTGCTGGGGAGAGCTGAGGGGGAATGGGTGAGAGGGGGAGGAAGAACAATTCCCAAACGAAAGTTGATCTTCGTTGTTAATACGATTGCATGACATAGGCATTACTTAACTCCTGCTCGCGAGTCTAATAAATTAGGCTAATGAATCAAATGTGATTTATGTGACATTGCGACATGATGAGATGTTGAAGGGCTCACTATTTCATAATCATAAATGGTTACTTTATTTTTTTAATTTCTATTATGAAAGGGCTATGCACCATCTATTTTTGATAGTTGTTTATAAAAATTCTAATGTGGTCGTTGTGGAAAATAGCATCCCGAATAAATTTCTCTGTATATTCAACGTTAATTCGTGTTCAGAACACCTCAGACGATTTAATCATGGGGCTGGTAACGGGCCCGCTGTTTATTGTCCTGCCGATGGTCTGGCTAGGCGCATTGGCGTGGGCAGGTGTGCGAATTGGTGACGTTGCAGGCATGGTGAGCCAAGACGTGGGGCAGGTTAGGCAGTCCGCCGGGATGTTCGGGCAGATAGTGATGCAGAAAATTATATCCGGGAGAAGATAAAGTATCGGTCACTTTAAAGCTTTCTGCAGACAGGGTGGGATTCTACTTTGCGTAAAAATTATCCATTTCATTATGGACCAGGAATTGCTGTTTGAGCTGAAAGGTCTTCAACAACGTCTGAACGAACTGGATAAGCGTCTTGACCATCTGAATATCCAGCATGAAGATATCCGCAGACTGTTAACATTACCGGGCGTTGGGCCATTGGGGCTTCAGCCCTGATGATAACACTGGGTGATGGTAAAGATTTTAAAAATAGCCGCTATTTTGCCAGCTACTTAGGGCTGGTTCCCAAAGAACATAGCCGTGCGGAAAAGTCAGACAACTCGGTATCAGTAAACGGGGAGATGCCTATTTAAGGGGAATACTGATACATGGTGCCCGTTCTGTCGTGTATAGATCCAATAAGCGGCCTGACGAACATTGTAATGAATTACAACGTTGGCTAAAAGGTTTGATAGAGCGTATTGAAGCCGAATATATGTTTGCGACTACTTTTGTCAGAAAAATATTTTCATCGACTTGAATTAGGTCGGTGTCCATATAGTTATTTGGAGATTTTTATGAGGAATTATAATGACAGAAATTAACGAAACACGCGTAGGTAACGTATTATCTGGTTGGAATCATTTATCTGTTATCGGACCAATACAAATTCGTAATGCTTCTGGTCCTAGGATACAGCTATTATCAGGCGAATGGTACGACGATTATATTATGGGGTGGGGGTCATGTTTTCTTGGCCATGATAGCTCTGTTATACGAAAGTCTATTACTCATGCATTATCACGTGGTTTTCTTCAACAATATGAAACTGAAGAACATCAGTTGTTGAGTGAACGTTTCTGTGCTGTGGTTCCGTGTGCAGAAAAATTACGCCTTGTAAATTCGGGACTAGAAGCCACTATGTATGCAACACGAATAGCTCGAGCTGCAACAGGTAAACGCATTATCTTTAAGTTTGAAGGTCACTTTCATGGATTAAATGATACTCTTGCATGGAATATAGACTCTTCTCCACGAAGTGGTGTAGTTTTCGCAAATGGTGAGCTAGAACGTCTTGAAGGTACTACTGGTATTCCTGCCGAATTGGGCCAATTAACTGTATCATTGCCATGGAACGATCTAAATGCAGTGCAGAAAGCATTTGAGACATACTCTGACGATGTTGCAGGGGTCATTCTCGAACCTGTGGCTCTAAATATCGGTTGTATCAAACCGGATGAGGGATTTCTCCAAAATTTGCGTGTACTCGCGACAAAGCATAAGGTATTACTGATCTTTGATGAAATTCTAACAGGATTTCGGGAAAATATTGGCGGGGCTCAGAAAGAGTATGGTGTCATTCCTGATATAGCGACCTATGGTAAGGCATTTGGTGCTGGAATGCCGATAGCAGGAATCGCTGGAAAAGCTGAATACATGGATATGATCTCTCCACGTGGGCCTGTGCAGATAAGTGGCACAAATACGGGGAGATACCTGTCAGTTTCTGCCGCCTTGGCAGTTATCGAGCACTTAGAAGATGGCACTATCTATCAACATGTTGCAAATTTGGAAAGCCAACTCATAAAAAATATGAGGGAAATATTTAATCGGCACAATATTCCCTGTCATATTGATGGTTATGGTGGAAGAATTGGGGTTCATATCGGGTCTTCAATGCGCCCAAGAACAATGAAAGATATAGAACATACCTACCCTGTGAAATTCGCTCATGAGTTATTCCGTATGCTATCAACAGAATATAAGTTATACGGATTTCTATTGCCTCTAACATATTGCCCTGAACCCGTGACTTTATCTGCTTTGCATACTGTCGAGATGATCGATAGCGCATGTGATCGGCTGGACTCTGCTTTGACTAGGCTGAAATATCATGGCAATTAAAGACACACAAACAATTTTTATTCGGCGTTTTAACATTTCTGATATGGATGCTGTCCTTAAGCTTATATCACAAATTGATTCTGAGGATGATCTAACCCAAGCTGCGAGTATTCAATTCATGCGTGAATTGGAAAATCCGCATCAAGAGGAGATTCGGTTTGTTGCAACTGAAAGGGAGGTAATTATCGGGACAATGGGGTGCGGTCCGGGATCAATATCATCAAAGAATGTTCTCTGGGCTGACTGGTTGGTTGTTGATCAAAGTTATCGTCGATACGGTATCGCTTCTTTGCTCTATAGCGAAATTGAGGCATTCGCGTTAAGTCTCAAGAAAAAATACCTGTGTCTGGATATCGGTAACATTGATAAAGAACGTGCTGCATACCTCTTTCATCTTCGTAATGGATTCCAAATAGTCGGGCAAATTCCAGATTATTGGGGAACATCTGAGCATCTGAACATAATGGCAAAATATCTTATTTCATAGGAGGCGCAGGTATGACCATATTGAACAGCATTACAGAGCTAGAAGAGCTTGCTGAAGGTTATCGAGAAGATGGTCTGATAATTGGATTATGTCACGGATGCTTTGATATCGTCCATATTGGTCATATACATCATTTACGACAGGCAAATTCACTGGTTGATCGTCTTTTCGTGTCAATTACAGCTGATAAGTATGTCAACAAAGGTTCTGATCGCCCCATTTTTTCCGATTATCATCGCGCTAAATTCATGGAGTCGATTCGCTATTGTCATCATGTGATAGTGAGTGATTCACCGACTGCCGAGTTTATTCTCTCTGTTCTTCGTCCTCATGTGTTTTTTAAAGGTGCAGATTATGGCGCCAGTACAGATTTAAGATTGAATGCAGAACGAGTATTTGTTGAAAGCAATGGGGGGAGTATAGCTTTCACTGACGATAAGGTAATGGATTCAACTTCTAGGATCGCAAAAATAATTATGGGCAAAAGTATGTCAAACACTTAAGAAATAGTGGAGCCATAATGCAAGCACTTCTATTGATTGATCTCGACGGAACACTTCTTGATACTCCGCACTACGAAGCTTGGCGTAACGCTGCCCATCAGTTCGGGCTAAAAGAACTTACTCATGAAGAATATCTTGCTAATATCGCAGGACGACCGCGATTAGAAGGTGCTTCCCGCCTTTTGGAATTAAAAAAGGCAGGATTGCTTTCGGAGCAGGATAATCTAAATAGTAGCAGCATAAGTATACTTGCGGAAATCAAACAGGCCGAATTTCTTCGGCTTTCTGTATACGCCCGACTTTTCGACGATGCACTGCGACTCTTAAAGCGAGTAGAATTGTCACAACAGATGGTTAAATTTTACACGGCTTCACAAAATGCATCTTCCCTATTTGATGACATGCTGCGTAAGGAAGGCATATCACTCAATCAACAAAACGTAGTACGGCAAGAGCAAAATCAGACTCGAGAGAAGTTGTTCTTATCTCTCATTGAAGAGCATTCTTCAATGAATGTCACGCTTATTGATGATTCTCCACATTCTGTTGACGTAGCCTGTAATCTAGGAATCAGAGCTTATCAGATCCACCGCAATGAACTCCTGCCTATAGCTACCGACCAACGCGCTTTTATTATCCCATCTCTCAATGACATCACTATTCCTATTGTCGACACAATATAAGGAAATGATATGCAAACCAAATATGAAACGATTCTTGTAACCGGTGGAGCAGGATATATAGGGTCGCGACTGGTGCCTAAGTTATTGGCGGCAGGCTATAAAGTTAGGGTATTGGATGCCCAATTTTTTCCTAACGGACTTAGCCTCTTTCTTGAGCATCCCCATCTGGAGTTCATTAAGGGTGATATTCGTGATAAAACGATTGTTGAAGATTCATTACAGGGAGTAACAACAGTAGTACACCTTGCTGCGGTAGCAAATGACCCTAGTTTTAACTCAGATCCGGAAGTCAGTAGATCTATAAATATCGCTTGCCTTCCTCATCTCATGACAAGTGCCAAGAATCTTGGGTGTCGGCGTTTTATCTACGCATCATCAGCGAGTGTTTACGGTATAAATGATCAACCTATCGTTGACGAAAGCCAGCCTTGTGTTCCCATAACCGATTATAACCGATATAAGGCAGAAGGAGAGGCGGTTCTTTTCAGTCTGGCAAGCCCAGATTTTGAGACCGTTGCAATTAGAGCAGCAACAGTTTGCGGTTGGTCACCCAGACAACGTTTAGATTTGACTGTAAATATTTTGACTGCCAGTGCACTTTCACAAGGAAAAATTACCGTTTTTGGCGGGAATCAATATCGACCTAATGTCCATATTGGCGATTTGACTCGTCTATATACAACACTTATTCAACGCGATTCTCTTGGTTCAATCAATGGACGTGCTATTAACGTTGGTTATGAGAACCACACTGTGAGCGACATAGCATTGCAGGTCAAAGATGTTGTTGACCACTATTTCAATACTAATATATCTATTGCTACAACAGCTTCCAATGACACAAGATCTTACCGACTAGACTCTCGTTTAGTACAGAATGAATTAGGGTTTCAATTTGTTTATGCAATTCGAGATGCCGTTTTGGAAATATGCGATAAGTGGCAGTCGGGTTGGTTTATTAACAGCACTAATGTTCTTAGAGACCCTTGCTACCATAATATGCTGAATATGAAATACACGGATTGGTCTTTCAATGTGTCAAGGAGTCTTTCATGTTGACAATCACTTATGGAAGAAAAGAAGAAAATATATCCGAAGTCAGCTCTGATTCGTCAGCATTTGTTTCATGTATTACAACATTAGCTAATAGTTTCATGGGACTGCGACCGCGTGTGCCTGAAGCATCTGAAAGAGCTCAGCGTGTTCAGCTACTTATGGACAGAGTATATACAGCTGGTGTTGGTGTTTCACGTGAAATAGTATCACTGCCAGCACCAAGAATTCTCCGCCTCTATGATATTGAAACAGGTGAACCAGCAATTCACCAAAGTGGGCGAGCTGCGAAAATTCTCTTATCTCTCGATACGGCATCTGTTACCAGCACCGAGTATTTGTACGTAAGAGGAGGAGAATTTGAGTTGATCGTAAGGCAATTTATCGATGTTCCCAATAAGCCTGAAGTTTCAACTGTTATTGAATTACGTCAAATAAACACCGAAATTGGACCACGGCGATTACGGTTGGACTACGGAATTGATATTTCTGCAGTCAACGAATATCTCGGCACGGCTTCGTGGTTAGCCGCTCGTCATTATGACATTAATCAATGTTATTCCAATAAAGATGGTTTTAGCGCTATTGTCGCGATCGGAGATCAAAAACTGTACTATGATGTTCAATTATTCTCTGTCAGATGTGCAAGCATATGGTCATGCTTAGGGCAGAGCTGTGCTACATCTGTAACCTTCGACTTTTCTCAGAATGAACATCATCCTTTATTCATACATTGGCAGGTTCGTTCAGAAAATGACAGTGTAGGATTTGGGATATCTCCGCTGCCATTTAACTTCATCTCCTCCCAGCATGAGCATCAGGCTAGGTGGAGAAAACTATGGAAAAAGTATGATGTGACAATCGATGCGTCCGATAAGCCCATTGAACTTGGTATTAAATATGCACTTTTCCAACTTCTACAACATGGTATTGGTGCATATAACCATGAGTCAGGTTTTATTTCGCCAGCTCGTGGTTTGACCAGCCCTTATCATTCAGGAGCGACTTTTTTCGATACTGAACTCCACAAATGTATATTTTGGACTTGGAATAACCCTCGTGTAGCAAAAGCACTTATTGACTACCGATACCACAGTATGGAAAAAGCGATTGAATTTGCAAAATCTACGGGATTTTTGGGAGCTCGTTTCCCAGAGGCTTCTAATGATCATGGTGCTGAAAATGGGCCTCATTATGTCCTTTCTTATCCTGATGCTGATATCGTGCGGGAGTGGAGTGTCGATGAAGTATTACACATTTCTGCAGATGTCTGCTATGCCCTATACAGATACTGGTCTGTAACCTACGATGATGTTTATATGAATACTCGTGGTTATAAGATAGTCGCTGAATGTGCAAGATTTGCAGCATCAGTATTTAAGTGGTCCGATAAAAAGCAGGCATATGTAATCAATTCGGTAATGGGGCCAGATGAATATCATTACCATGTCGATAATAGCTTTTTTACGAACTACCTTCTCAGATGGTGCATCAAATTCGCACTTTCGCTGATTAATTGCAGATTCTTCCCCGAGATTTCTGTCACTGAGGTCAAAAATTGGAAAACAATTAGTGAAAACGTCTATCTTCCCTGGATGGTTATTGATGGTGTCTCTATTCCGGAGGAATTTGATGGGTACGCAATCCTTCAGGATACTGAACTAAGAAATGAAAAGAAACGTGGACCGCAATTCATAGATGAATGTGAACAATATTCTGCTGAAAAGCTGCGAAACTTCACTTCCAAGGTCATAAAACAGGCCGATATTGTTCTTCTCATGTCTCTGTTTCCCGATGATTTCTCTGATGAAGTGAAGCGAGTGACATTCAACTTCTATGAGCCTCGTACTGTTCATGAATCGTCACTTAGCTACGGCCCTCATGCAGTGCTTGCCGCAGGCATAGGTAAGATAGATGATTGTGCCGATTTTATATCACGTGCAAGTCGTTATAATCTGGATTTCACGCCCATATTAAATTACAACAATGGATTGCATTTGTCGGCTTATGCGGGTGCATGGCAAGGGCTTGTTGAAGGTTTAGCTGGACTTCGTGTTGATGATGAAAGACTTTATCTTTGCCCCCGATTACCATCTGATTGGAATTCCTATCGGTTCGTAATTTATTTCCGTGGACAACGACTTATGATCACTGTACTTGCAGATGGTATCGTGGACATCTATCGTGGGGAGAAGAAACTCACTACCACATCTTGCTCCGATGGGCGCATCTATATTTGCGGAGAAACAGAATGACTTCATTCGCTGAACACGCATCACCTTATTCCGAGGTGTTACGCTCTCCATCATTCCGAAAATTACTTATTGGTCAAGGTTTGTCAATGATTGGTGATGCAGTCTGTTTGGCAGCTCTTCCAGTTGCTCTGATCCATGCCAAACTTAGTGGAGAAGTTTTCGGAGTTGTCATGGCTGCGGTAGGGTTGGGGGCGGTCATTGGCGCTGTCGCTGGTGGGTTGTTGGCAGACAGAAAGTCACCAAAGCATATTCTTATCGCGACAGATACCGTCAGAGGATTGGCACAAGTTGTTGTAACTATGTTGCTGGTGTTAAGCGCACCATGGTGGGGATTAGTACTTGCCTATTTAATATTTGGTATTGGAATTGGTATTTTTCGACCATGTGCTCAAGTTCTGCTCGTGAATTTACTACCCAAGCAAGCCTTAGTCGCAGGGAACGGAGCCATGAATTTTGTTGATAACTTTGTGGCTGTGGTCTTCCCTGCCACAGTAGGCGTTGTGATCATATTATGGGATCCTGTATGGGGAATATTGATTGATGGTATTACGTTTTTCGCCGCGGCTCTTTTTACTGCCCTGATACCTGATATCGGGACTCGCAACTCCGACGATAAATTCTCCATACGAGAGGTATTGAACGGCATCACAGTTATTACTGGTAACTCTGTTTTGTTACTCGGGTTTATCGCTACTTTGATCCTGAATGTATTGTGTTTTCCAATTTTCTTAGTCGTCGCCCCATATGCAATCAGCGATCAATTTAGCGATACAATGTGGGGATTTTGCCTAGCAGCTTCGGGGGCTGGTGCATGTATTGGATCCGTTGTTACGGTACTTACTGCCGGTCATCAGCGCCTGATACTTCTTGCTGTGATCTGTGGTTTATTTCTCTGTAGTGCAATGCTTTTATTGGGTATGGGTGGCTTAGCTTGGATGGTAATTCTGGGAGCAATGTTTGTTGGAATTGTTGAAGCATCTTGGCTTACTGGTTGGGCAACGTCTATGCAAATCCTCTCTCCGGAAAAAGACCTTGGAAAAGTTGTAGCTGTCGATACCTTTGTTACCAGTGGCGCACATCCATTCATTTATCTTGGAGCAGGAATCATCGGTGCAACGGTCGGATATTCTGAAACGTTGATACTGACTGCAATCGTCAGTGCTATTGGAATCTCTGCCATCGCACTTGTTGCTGTCACACGAAAAATCTAAAAGGCCGTGATATGATTAAATGCAACAATATTCAAGAGCAGGCGCTCGACCTATCCGAACAAATCTTCAAACAGTGGCAAGACATTTTGGCAACCGGCGATTTTGTTTTGGGTGAAGAGGTTTCAAGATTAGAAAAATGGATGTCACAATGTTGCGGAGGAACACATGCCATAGCGCTTAACTCCGGTACAGATGCTCTGCTACTTGCATTGCAAGCTTTAGGAGTGGGGCCGGGTGATGAAGTCATCACTTGTGCTAACACGTTTATAGCAACAGTCGGGGCAATAGTTGCGGTTGGTGCTAAACCTGTTCTTGCTGATGTTGGAGATGATGAACTTATTAACGTTGACACCATTGCTCCTCTACTTACCGACCGCACAAAAGCTGTTATACCCGTTTATTTGCGTGGGCGACCTGTAGATATTGTCCCTATTGTCACGTTGTGTCGCATGAGGGGGGTATCTGTTATTGAAGATTGTGCCCAAGCTATTGGAACCACTATAAATGGCCTACAGGTTGGTACATTAGGTGATGCTGCAGCTTTTTCACTACACCCATTGAAAACACTGGGAAGTTTTGGTGATGGTGGAGTTCTCATCACTACTAACCCGAAGATCGCTGAATATGCAAAACTTGCTCGTAATCACGGATTGCAGACACGCAATGAATCTGTCTTATTTGGTATGAATTCGCGTCTTGATACTCTACAAGCGGTGGTATTAAATACTAAAACTCAGTACCTAGATCGGTGGCTACAACGTCGCAAAGAAATTTCAGCTTTCTATGATAAGGAATTATTCAATACAACAACTGGAATGGATCTAGGGACGGGAAAACCGGGGAACGCTTATTATCATTATGTTGTGAAATCAAAAAACCGAGACAAACTACAGCAGCACCTAGCTAAACATGGTATTGAAGCGGCTATACACTATCCAATACCGATTCATCGACAGCAAGCATGGCTGCGTAGCCAACCCCATATAATTCTTCCCACTACTGAACGTTTAGCGAGAGAGATTCTCACTATTCCTTGTCACCACCATCTTTCGAACAACGATGTTGAAAGGATAGTAATGGTGATAAAACAATTTGATTTACTTGGGGTTTGATAGGATAACATGAAATTTATACAAATATAGGGTCATGACTCTAAAGCGTTATAATGATGTTTTTCAATATAGGTACCAATAAGTTTTTTATGAATTTCTATCGGGCGTGAATGACAAATAGTTCTTCTTGCTAATCGTTTAATATGAATGCGTAGAGTAAGATTATGTCGCTCTATAACGCTGGGTAAAAATTTTGCCCACCAAATGTTTTTCTGGTTCAATTTCCCGAGCATAACTTCCCCAGTTATCGGTCGTCATAAAACGAATATTGAAATGTGCCAATAAATCAAGGCGTTTTCGGCAGATTTCATCATTTCGGGGACCAAATATAGCTAAATCATATTAATATGACATAATACCTAAACCCTAGACGACAAGGCATAACACGAGATGGGCTACAGTTTAGATTTTCGAAAGAGAGTACT
>NZ_NITZ01000017.1:125820-128829 GCF_002632615.1 Xenorhabdus miraniensis | reverse complement strand
TTTACACCAAGATTTTTTTTCCACATTGAGCTAACCGCAATGGCAATTTTTTTATGTCCTTCCTGCGTGTTATAAAGCAGATTAAAAGTAAGTGGGTTATTTTGATTAAACCCAGTATCACTCAGTAGCTCTTTAGCCTTGGCAATACGCTGCTCCTGAGTCCATGAAGCATAATCAGGTTGTTTAAAATTAAAGCCCCCTATATCTGGGGTGAGCATAGTATAAGCAGGTAATTGCCCCTGCCCCAAGATTTTATCAACAATAATATCTCTATCGATGGCTAAATTCAGCGCCTGCCTGACTCTGACATCATTAAATGGTGATTTTTTATTATTAAACTCATAAAAATATACTGTTGCTTTGGGAGAGAGTTTTACCTCATCAGGCAATGATTTTTTCAGTGATGGAAAAGATTCTGCTGCAATAGTAAAAGTAATATCGATTTCTCCCGCCAGATAACGGTTTAAATCCGATTTTTCTGAAGAAAGAGGAAGATAGGTTACTTTATTAATCACTGTATTTTTATCATCCCAATATTGGGTGTTTCTGACTCCGACTATTTTTTCATTAACAACCCACTCAGAAAGTTTATATGGCCCACTGCCGACAAATACTTCCGGTCTTGTCCATTTATCGCCATATTTTTTTACTGCCTTTTCACTTATCGGAAACATAGCGGGATGGGTCAGCATCTGTAGAAAATCTCCGACGGGTTTGTCCAGCCGCACTTCCAGCATCTCATCATTCAGCGCTTTTATCCCTAGCTCTTCTGTTTTTTTCTTACCGGTCAAAACCTCATTTGCATTCACTACAGACGCATTTTCAAGATAACTACCATAAGGAGAAACAGTATCAGGATCAATTAAACGCCGCCAACTGAATACAACGTCGTGAGCTGTAATAGGTGAACCATCTGACCATTTGATATCTTTTCTTAAATGAAAAACCCATGTTTTATTATCTTTGGTTTCCCAACTGGTTGCTAACCTTGGCTCAATCTTTCCCTGCCTATTAACCTGAATCAAACCATCAAAAAAATCACTGATAATATTGAATTCAACATTACTTGAAACTTTATGTGTATCCAATGAAGCTGGCTCTGAGCCATTATTGCGCACAATTTCCTGCTTAGCTGCCAACTTTGTTCCTTCAGGAATTACCGCAGCATGAGATAATGCAATATTGTTCAACATAAGTGCCATAGTACAAGTAAGTAATTTTATTTTTTTATTGTTGATTATTTTTGACATACTTTAGCTCTCCATAATTGTATTTAATCTTACTTATCCAACTCATGATTTAATTAACTTATCAATCGCTATAATCAGAGCCTGTTAATACAGGCTCTGATTTAAGGTTAGTGCTTAATAATATAGAGATCTTTTGTCGATATATAGTCCATTGGGCTAACGTAGAAACCACCGACATATGGTTTTACCATGCGGTTAATAACATAATAATAAACAGGAATTACAGGCATATCATTGTCGAAAATATCTATTGCCTTTTGATAATAATCAGTATCGTTGGTTTCACCTGCTTTAATGACCAACTGGTCGAAATCACTATTTTCATATAATGGTATGTTCTGGCTGCTTCCTGTCAGGAAAATTCCTAAGAAAGACATTGGGCTATTGTAGTCTGCCGTCCATGCGTATCTGACAATATCAAACTTATTCTGGTGCATATTATCCAACATCACTTTCCATTCCTGATTTTGTAAGCTGGCTTGAACACCCAGGTTCTGCTTCCACATTGCCGTCACAGCAATGGCAAGTTTTTTATGGGATTCTCTTGTGTTATAAAGCAAATTAAATTTGAGCGGATTTTTCTCGTTAAAACCGGCTTCGTTCAATAATTCTTTGGCTTTTTTAATCCGCTGTGCTTGTGTCCAGGAGGCATATTCTGGTGGGTTTAATGTGATCCCGCCGATATTAGGTGGAAGAATATTGTAAGCGGGAAGTTGTCCCATTCCCAATACTTTTTCAGCAATCACATCTCTATCTATGGCTAAACTTAATGCCTTCCTGACCCTGACATCATTAAATGGCGGTTTTTTAATATTGAAGGCGTAATAGTAAGTGCTGAGCATCGGATCAATATGAACTTGATCGTCTAATGTTTTCTTTAATGATGCAAAGGAATCCAATGGAATGGTAAAGGTAATATCAATTTCACCGGCAAGATAACGGTTTAAGTCCGACTTTTCTGATGTAAGGGCAAGATAAGTCACTTTATTGATTATTGTGTTTTTATTATCCCAATACTGGGGATTCCTGACACCGATGACATTTTCATTCACTTTCCATTCGGAGAGTTTGAACGCACCACTGCCCACAAAAGTATCGGGGTGCGTCCATTTATCGCCCTGTTTTTTAACCACTTTTTCACTAATCGGAACTAAAATCGGATGAGTCAGCATCTGCAAGAAATACGCCACGGGTTTATCGAGTTTTACTTCCAATGTGAGATCATCCAGTGCCTTAACACCAAGCTCTTCTGCTTTTTTCTTGCCTGATAATATATCGTCTGCATTAATAACGTGAGCAGTTCCAAGATAACTGCCATAGGGGGAAACCATTGTTGGATCAAGTAAACGCCGCCAGCTAAATACGACATCATGGGCGGTAATCGGTGAGCCGTCAGACCATTTAGCGCCTTTTCTGAGATGGAAGACCCAAGTTTTATTATCTTTTGTTTCCCAGCTTTCTGCCAATCTCGGTTCGATATTGCCTTTTCTATCGGTGTAGACCAAACCATCAAAAAAATCATGGATAATATTCAGCTCGACATTACTTTCTACTTTATGGACATCCAACGAAGCAGGGAAGGAGCCATTGTTACGCACAATTTCTTGTTTATCGGCCAATTGTGTTCCCGGCGGAACGATTGCGGCATGGGAGGGGGCAACGTTTGTTAAGAGTATTCCCATCGAACAGGTCAGGATTTGGGTGAACCTATTTTTGATTAGGCTCGCCATGATTTTTTTCATGTTTTTAATCTCCATTA
>NZ_NITZ01000017.1:111798-125720 GCF_002632615.1 Xenorhabdus miraniensis | reverse complement strand
CTTTGAGTTATCTCTTCGAGTCATTAGAATTAGATTTAAACTTAAAATTGACGCAAATGCAGAAGTGCAACGCTAATTATTAGCGTTGCACTTTTGATCTGGATCAAACAGCCGTTACAGTATCTTTAATCTATTGGTTTTAGCTACCGCAAGTTGCGTTATCTTTTACCACGGTCACATTATTTTGCCCCAATATCAATAACTCGATCTTGTTTCGGGTAATGGATCGGAGATTTTTCTGTGAAGTATTTAACAACCGCATCCACATCTGGCACGTTATAGATGGGATCAGTGCCTTCTTTAAATACGGAGAAGTTACTTCCTCCTGTTGCCAGATATTCATTGGCCGCTACACGGTATTTTGCTTTCAGATCAATCGGTTTCCCATTGATTTTGATCGAGCTGACAATAACGCGATCACCAACAGGTTTAGTGCTGTCCCAAGAATATTGGAGGGTATGCGATACCGCCAATACCTGTGGACGTGCGCGATCCCATTGCTGTTCCAGTAGTCGTTTGATCTGCTCACCTGTTAATGTTTTGGTTACCATCATGTTGGAGAATGGCTGGACAGTATAAATTGCGTTATAAGTCATATCTCCCGCATCCATCGGCGCACGGATACCACCGTTGTTTACGAACGCAAGCTCTGCTCCACCATTTTCTTTGGCTGTAGTCGCATACAAATGGGCATCCGCGATCACTTTGCCCAATGCAGACTCCCCACCCGTACTGGTCGCTTTGGTCAGATTGCTTTCCAATTTACCAACAATGCGGTTCGCCAGTGGTGTGGCAATTTTTTCATAGGATGACAACAACTCGGTGATTTTTGGATCTTTGCTATATTTGCGGTTATCAACCCAAATATTTTCAGCCTTAAAATCCACTACATCTTTCGTCGTTTTATCCAGTTTCAGATCCAATTGAGTAAGCAGTGCGCCATTGGATTCGGCTGAAGTGACAGATTTTCCATTGATCACACAGTTATAAGCCTGATGGGTATGCCCGCTGATCACGAAGTCTACTTCTTTATCCAGATGATTAACGATCTCCAGTATCTTACCTGTCACGTCATTACAGGCATTGACATCAATGCGCCCACCATTACGTTTCTGTGCAGCACCTTCGTGGATCAAGACACCTATCGCTTTCACGCCTTTTTTCTGCAATTCCGGCACTAAGGTGTTGATGGTTTTGACTTCGTTGGAAAAAGTCAGCCCTTCAGTACCTTGAGGAGTCACAATGGCAGGGGTTCCTTCCAGTGTCAGGCCAATAAAGGCAACCGGAACGCCATCAAACTCTTTAATGACATATTCAGGGAAGAGTGTTTTGCCCGTTTCATTAACGGTGACATTGGCAGACAGGTATTTGAAATCTGCGCCTTTAAAAGGTCCTGGCCCCTGACAGCCCGTCACCGGATGGCAACCGCCATTTTGCTTACGCAGTAATTCATCCTTACCTTTGTCAAATTCATGGTTGCCGACAGAAGTTGCCTCCAATCCGGCCAAAGAGAGGGCTTCAATACTCGGTTCATCATGGAACATGGAAGAGAGCAATGGGCTGGCGCCAATCATATCTCCGGCAGCAACGACGATATTGTTCGGGTTTTCTTGTTTCAGTGCCTTAATCAAGGTCGCCATATGTTCAATGCCACCCGGCTGATTGGGACCGGGTGCCTTCAATGCGCCGTGAAAGTCATTCAGGCCCAGAACCCGTACCTCCACCACATTTGCCGGATCATAGGCAGGTTTGGTTGCACACCCTACCAACAAGGCGGTGCCAATCGCAATCGGAAGTAATTTATATTTATAATTCATTATGTTATCTCTTAATGTTCAGACTTTGGACAATCAATCACTTCAAAATTCTTGCTATAGCAGATATAGAATTCGTCACGAGTAATCTGAATATGTTTACCTTTCAACACCGGATTATGTTCTTGCAGGAATTGGATCAGTTTTTCATTGGACGGCCGGCCTTCTGGCAATATCAGGCTGTTGAAAAGCGCTTGCTGTTTGCTGAAATAGTGTTTTGCGGTATCGAAGGCACAAACACCGTGTTTTTCCCATTCAGCTTGCAACAAATCGATGCCGGGAGAGGTACACAGGTAAGGTTTAATGGTTTGGTAATCCAACGCAGGCAGATCCCCTTTACACAAACGAGGATGTTTTCGAATATCTGACCAGTCGCGGCACTCTTCCATGGATTTGCCATCGCAGGTTTCGGCCCATAAGCCATGCAGTATCCAGCCAAATTTATTATCAGAGAAGCATTGCAGTTCGAATTTTTCATACTCGCGCTGTGCTTTGGCTTTCTCATTCTCGTTTTGCAGGCGTTTTATGCCGTTCTTTTTGTAATCACAAAATGAAGGTGAGTAGTTAATAGCCAGTTTAAAGTAGTCAGTTGAAGCCTTGTCGTTCTGCCCATAATGATCAGTTTTTAGATCATAATCATAATTGGCGGTGGGTTGCTCTGGCACGATGCAGGCAGTCCCTTCCACCAAATTGGCTTGTGCCCTCAGAGGCTCGTGGGTTTCAGGCGGAGTAGCACATCCCGCTGCCATTATTGCCAAAACAAGAGGTAACGATTTTAGAAAATTCATAGCAATCAATCCACTGTCAGATAAATCGTCCGCCTGCTCCCAATGGAGCAGGCATCAATATCAAGTTTTACTTTTTCTCTGCCAAATCAATTTGATAGATAGCAAAACCGATATCATCGTTTTTCAAGTACGTCACGGGATACTGGGCATGTTCTTTAATGAATTTTGCCGCTTTTTCTGATGGTGAAGTTTCAAAGCGTACATCCAGCTTTTTATCTGTCTTAATTGGCAAGAATGACCAATTGTTTTCAGCTTGTGTGGAGACTACGCCCTTCTCTTTAGTGATTCTGGAAATGTAAGAAGCCAAAATAGTGCGGTTTTCATCCGGTGAAGCAAACGCAATGTGATCTTCTCCGGTTCCTGCAAATTTACCGCCGTAACCACGGTAGTTATTGGTGGCAATCAGGAAAGTGGCTTTCGGATCAATCGGTTTGCCCTGATAGGTCACGTCCTTAATGCGGTTCGCACCTTTATTGATAAGCTGGCAATCTGTGTCATATTTGGCTGGCTGGGTCAGATCTATTTTATAGTTAACACCTGTAATCGTGTCGAAATTATAAGTACGGAAGCCATCCCAGTTCAGCAATTCTTGCGGTTTGGTGGATGTTGGATCGATCTGGTTAAACATGCCCGCAGAGCATTCCAACCATTCAACCACATCCGCGCCCGTTGCTTTAACGACAACCAGTGTATTCGGGTAGAGATACAGGTCGGCAGCGTTACGGAAAGTCAGATCACCTTTTTCCACTTCCACAAAGTCAGCCGGCGCATTTTTACGCCCACCCGCTTTGAAAGGTGCGGCTGCCGCCAGGACAGGCATTCCTTCCAGATTCGGATCACCCTGAATGAAGCGTTTGGTGTAATCCACCTGCGCATCGTTGACAATTTGGACGGTTGGATCGCTTTGGATCAGCGCCAGATAGCTGTACATGTTGGCAGAGGCTTTACCAATGAATTTGCCAACGAAGTTGCGGGTTCCCTGATGATCTTTTTCGATGATGGAAGCCAGTTTGCTATCTCGCTCAACCAGTGATTTTTTATGGACTTTGTCATAAATAGGACGAGCTTCCGCCTTAGCTGATTCGACCTTCCATTCACCACTGTCGTTATTGATCACCATGTCGACAACACCCAGATGATCGCCCCACTGCCCCGGCATCACAGCCGGAATACCATTCACCGTTCCGTTGGCAACATCAACGCCCTTGATTTGCGCATATTCTTTACTTGGGAACACGCCATGGGCATGACCAAACATGATGGCATTAATACCGGGGACTTCACTCAGATAGTAAACGGAGTTCTCTGCCATTGCCTTATAAGGTTCTTGGGAGAAACCAGAGTGCGGAATGGCAATGATCAGATCAGCGCCCTCTTTCTTCATTTGCGGGACAAATTTTTTCGCGGTTTCTGTAATGTCATTAACAACGACTTTTCCGTCCAGATTTGCTTTGTCCCAAATACTGATTTGTGGTGGAACAAAGCCGATATAACCCACTTTAATTGTATGCTCTTTGCCATCCCGGTCTTTTACAGGGGTATCAACGATAATATAAGGCGTAAAGTAGTTTTTGCCGGTTTTGGCATCCATGATATTCGCGTTGATATAAGGGAATTTGGCACCGGCAATGGCCTGTTTCAGGTAATCCAGTCCAAAATTGAATTCATGGTTACCAAAGTTGCCTACGGTATAACCCATGGTATTCATCAGTTGATGGGCAGGATGGACGTCCCCTTTTTTCAGTCCCTTTGCTGCCATGTAATCTGCAAGCGGGCTGCCTTGAATTAAGTCACCGTTATCAACCAAAATTGCGTTGGTGGCTTCAGATTTGGCTGCTTTGATTAAGTTCGCAGTACGAACCAAACCAAATTGCTCTGTAGATTTATCTTTAAAGTAATCGAAATCCATCAGGTTGCTGTGAATATCCGAAGTTTCCATCACTCGTAAATCGACTGTCGCCGCGTTCACATTGAATGCCACCAACATTGCTAATGTTGATATTTTCAACACATTCTTCATCATGCTATGCCCCTTTATAGAATGATACGGGAGAGCCAAAATGCGCCCTCCCTGTGAAATTTTGCTTAAAAAGACAAACGTGCTCCTGTACCCAGAATGGTTTGTTTTTTATTTTTGTAAGCCGGATTGTCGCTACGGACATCATCATATGCCGTTTCAACAAACAGGATCAGGCTATTGTACTTAGAAACCGCAAAACGTTTATCTAAACCGACCGTATAAGTCTGTTTTTTATAGTTGAATGTATTGGCATCCCCGTCACGCAGGTAATATCCTGCGTACATGCCGCTTCCTATTTTATCCCAATGCCACTTTCCCGCCAGACCGTAGAGATTGGCTTTCCAGTCACCTTTAACCGATTTTTCCTGTAAGTTCCCGCCATTGCCTTCTTTGTACACCAGTCCTGAATTTTTGGAACGCGCCAAGCCGTAATCGAAACCAACGGAGAATTCACGGCCGGGGAAATAATATTCCACACCCAAAGCCAGCAGGCTATCTTGTGGAGAGGCTAACCCTGCATCGCTGACACTCTTTCCTTTATTGTCCCCTTGATTTACCGTGATCGGTTTTCTGCTTTCCCCTGTTGCCTGAGCATAACCAGCGCTGGCTTCCAGACCAAAGTCTGATTTATAAAAACCGACCACTGAATAAGCACTACGAATATCACCGTGCTGGCGTTCGTTATCATCACCGGATTTGCCGCTGTAGGTTGCAGCGAGGTTGAAACCTTTATAACTGTTGGTTTGGAAGAAGAGGGTTTGAGGCAAACGGGTGAGGAAGTTATTTTTACCAACACCCCCTTTGTTATAGCCCGTCGCGCTGCTCAATACATCGCCAAAATAGAATACGCCAGTGTTGCCATAACCGGGGCTGGATTTTTTCACCCAATCGATAGGAATATAAGTACGACCAACCCGCATTTCACCAATATCACGATGAGAAGCACCGATATAGCCGACACGATTATACATCTCAAAGCTGGTTTTATTATTATCGCTATTGGATTTTTGCGTATCAGAGCCCCACTCCATTTTACCGAACACTTTGATTTCTCTGGTTAGTTCATGGCTGGCGTTGACACCAATACGGCTGCCATCATCTTTGATTCGGATATCACGATCTTCACTGCTCACGGTCGTTTTCAGACGAAACTGCCCCGTCAAATCCACTTTGGTTCCTTTATCGTTATACACCGTCACCGCATTGGCGCTACCAGACATCACCAATAATCCAATTAAAGTCGCCAATGGCTTCATGCTTCTCATAATAAGACACCCATAAAATATTAAATTTAATAATCTGACTTTCTTTCAAGTAAAAGTTTTCAGGCAAAAACCCGCCCTATCGCAGACTAAGCTGCAATATATTCAGGACAATAAATACCCGTCACGATCCTTTAGCCAAAAGAAAATCGCTTAAAAAAATGACCAGTTTTGAATATTATTGAAAGTTATCTCTATTACATCTTCCCGTTGAGAGTTTTTATCAACACCAATATGGAGTAAGTAATCAAAATGATTTGTAACAATCGTTAGTTTTATTTTTAAGCAAACAACACCCGGGGGATTAAACTCTAATCTCCTTGAATGCCTAAATTCATTTCATTGCACTTATTAATAATAACCTAAAAAAACAGTATTTTTCGTGAAGAAAACCACATTAACACAAATATATAGACAAAATATTACAATTATATGTGATAAATATCACATAATTTTACCGATCATCATTGGCAATACAAATATTAACCATAAGAACATACAAAAGCCTTGTTTATCATGTCATTAAAAAAATACATTTATCCTATTCTTTTCATCACTATTTTTTATTTATTTAATAGATCGTCTTTTTTATCATCTAAAGAGTTAATAAATTTAAAGTCAGGCACGATGTTTTATTCATCAATAAATAAATATATTTTAATTCCGCATAAAACTTTCATCATAAATATAATGAATCTATTGATTTATTATTCCTATTATTACGCGTAACATAGAAAACAAATTAACGCATAAGGTTACAAATTTAACTTAAGTAAGGCTTTAATAATCCTGACATCTTTGTGATGAGAGAATAAATAGAACAAGTGGAGACAGAAGCCATATATCATGATTATTCATATTTCAAGTTGCGGTTTTTATTTGCTTTCATTCTCCGGTGCACGCAACTTGAAATCGATTAAGGGTATCGGGTTCAGGTATTTTTAATCGATACTTGTTATTGCTGAGGCCACAACCAAGCAGCTCCGCGCACACCACTAGAATCACCATGCACGGCTTTTCTAATCGGTGTTGCACACTCTCCGCCAAACACCCACTCTTTGACCAAATCTGGCAAGGTTTGGTAGAGACGATCAACGTTACTCATTCCACCACCTAGCACAATCACATCCGGATCAAGTAAATTAATGACTTGTGCCAAGGCCCGTGCCAAGCGCCTTTCATAACGGCGCATTGCCAATTCGGCCAGTTCATCCCCTTGTGCCATAGCTTCGATAATTTCATGGCCAGTTTTATGCGACCCACTTAACAGAAGGTAATCTTTCATAAAACCCGTTCCCGATACAAAAGTTTCGGTGCATCCCGGTTTACCACAAAAACAATGAACTTCTGCCTGATATGCCCGATCTTCTTCATCCATCCACGGTAACGGGTTATGTCCCCATTCTCCTGCCAGCCCGTTCCCGCCCGCATGAACCCGGCCATCAAACGCAATCCCGGAACCGCAACCCGTCCCAATGATAACAGCGAATACCATTGGCATTCCCGCCCCTGCACCGTCAGTGGCTTCTGATACCGCCAAACAGTTTGCATCGTTGGCAATACGTATTTCACGCCCCAACAAAGCAGCAATATCCTTATCCAAGATTTGGCCGTTCATCCAAACAGAATTGGCATTTTTAACTTTTCCGGTAAAAGGCGAAATAGCACCAGGTATTCCAATCCCCACTGTACCTTGCTGACCGGTTGCCTGTTCTGCATCGTGAATCAGCTCAACGATCGCTTTTAATGTTTTTTGATAGTCATTACGAGGTGTATCTACCCGTTTACGAAACAGCTCTTCTCCCTGATCACCTAATGCAATCACTTCAATCTTGGTTCCACCCAGATCAATACCTATGCGCATAGCTTACCTTTTCTATTTAGTGCCTATTCAAGCAAGCACCGAGTGCAATGAGACTTTTTATTATATGAAATTAAGGCAGTTATTATATGAAACTCATGAAGTTCTAGGGCTTCGTCACATGATTCGTTATTATGCACCCTTATGTTTTAATATGACCTTTGTCATGATGCGCAACAATATGGGGTAACTGCATGTTATGGTTCAAAAATTTAATGATTTACCGTTTAAACCGAGAGATATCTCTTTCTGCGGATGAACTGGAAAAACAATTAAGCCCATTGGCATTCACCCCGTGTGGCAGTCAGGATATGATGAAAACCGGCTGGGTTTCCCCAATGGGTTCTCACGGCGAAGCATTGACCCATGCTTCTGGCAATCAAATCCTGATTTGCGCACGCAAGGAAGAGAAAATGCTGCCTTCCCCTGTCATTAAACAGGAATTACAGGCAAAAATAACCCGCCTGGAAGGTGAACAGCACCGTAAGCTGAAAAAAACAGAAAAAGACTCCCTGAAAGATGAAGTCATCCACACTCTGTTGCCAAGAGCATTTAGCCGTTTCAGCCAAACCTATATTTGGATCGATACCGTTAATCATCTGATCATCGTTGATGCTGCCAGTGCAAAACGTGCTGAAGATAATCTGGCACTATTGAGAAAAACACTCGGCTCATTGCCGGTCGTTCCCCTGACATTCACCGATCCTATTGAACTGACCTTAACCGAATGGGTGCGTTCAGGTAATCTGCCTACAGGTTATGCCCTGATGGATGAAGCCGAACTGAAAGCGATTTTGGAAGAAGGTGGGGTTATCCGCTGCAAGAAGCAAGAATTGGTTTCAGACGAAATCGCAACCCATATTGAATCCGGCAAGTATGTCACCAAACTGGCATTGGATTGGGAAGAACGCGTTCAATTCATGCTGTCAGATGATGGTTCTTTTAAGCGTATTAAATTCAGCGAAACCCTGCGTGAACAAAACGATGATATCGATCGTGAAGATGTTGCCCAACGATTTGATGCCGATTTTACCCTGATGACGGGTGAATTAAGCGCACTGATCAAAAACACCATTGATGCGCTGGGCGGCGAAGCAGAAAAATAATAGAGACAGAAAGGTAAATAACTGGCGAACTGCCTGCAACGGTGATATCCATTGAGGCAGTTCGACGAGATAATTAGAAGCGATAAACCAAACCAACGCCAAAGATATCATCGGTGTTGATCTGCGTTTTCTTACTGAAGTCATTGTCTTTCAGCAAATTAAATTGATATTCAGCATAGGTGCCCATATTTTTGTTGAAATTGTAGAAAGCACCTACTGAAACATATTTCACCAAATCTTCAGAGCCCTTGGATGCCAGAATGCTCTTATCAGCCAGGTCGTTGCCCAGATCTTTGCCTTTGGAATAAACAAAAGCAAGAGATGGACGCAGGCCAAAATCAAACTGGTACTGAGCTGTCAGCTCGATGTTTTCGGTTTTATTGGCAAACATTGTGTGTCCGTCTACAGAGCTGCCAAATCTGGTTAAGTTACGGGTTTCACCATACATAGCCGCCAGATAAACATTATTTTTGTCATATTTGGCAGAAACGCCCCAGGCTTCAGCTTTATTCCCTTTAGCCAGTACCTTAGCGCCATTACTCCCCAGTTTTTGGGCCGAAGCACGGTTAGAGTTACCATATGCAGCACCAATACTGAAACCGTTATCAAAATCATAGGAACTAGAAAGACCAAAACCGTCACCGTTTTGCCTTGAAATATCACTACGACTATTTTTAGTACCACCGTCATTTTTAGCTTGATACTGCAAAGCAAAATTCAGCCCATCCACCAGACCAAAAAAGTCAGTATTACGGTATGTCAGTAACCCTGTCGAACGCCCCATCATGAAATTATCCGTTGCCGCCATGGAATCACCACCAAATACTGGCAATGCGTCCGTCCATGCGTTGACATCATAAACGACCCCCATATTACGCCCATAATCCAGTGAGCCGTATTCGCCGTATTTCAAACCCGCGAACGCGTAACGTGTTCTGGTATTTTTTCCACTCTCCGTTTCCACGCCGTTGGCACCCATATTAAATTCCCAACGCCCGAAACCAGTCAGTTTATCCGTAATTTGGGTTGAACCTTTAATACCTACACGACCAACAGAGCTATCTCCAGATTCTGCATTTGATTTGGAGAATGTTCTCTGAACATCGGCTTTACCATATAAATCAATTTTATTGCCATCCTTATTATAAATCTCAACAGCATTTGCAGTGCCTGCGATGCCTGTGATGAGAAGTACCGGAAGTGCCATTGCTATTGCGTTGTGCCTTATCATTATCATGATCCTCATTGATATTGTTATTTTTTCGCCACCGCCAAGAAATTCACATTCCAAGAAACCTTTTCTGGAATAAATGATCAGGTGTGAGCGGAATATTTTTTACATGAACCAGTTACCAAAATGTTAAATTTGTAACAAGCAATAGCGATACTAAGATTTAATACAACCTTTTGCTAACAAAAATTGACGAAAAGTGCCATCCTGTGATGGTAATCACAATGTGAACATAAACTCAATGATCTTATTGTACTAAATATAGAAATAAATAAATTAAAACAGTTAGTTAGAAATATTAAATGATGTAATAAAAAATATGCTTTTCCGCAATTAAGGCTTTTTTTTTATTTCAATATGTATTTTTTTCATTAAAATTTGTACTCTTCACGATGGTTAATAATATATTTAGTTATATTAACTAATTGATATTGTTGACAAGCTCCCTTGATTTCTGTATTTGGTGAAAGGTGATTTAATCCTTCCATTTAAAATAAAATCAGTAATTTCTGTTTGTTAATGGAATCACGCCAATGCGGTACAAATATTAACAACTCATTAGGGTGCTAAAATGGCAGAAAATCATTCGCGTCCACGGGGTCGCCCCACAATTCCAGAGCAGGAAATACGCCAAAAGATTCACGATGTCACATTTTTACTTATTGTTAATCAAGGCTATAACAAAACAACGATGGATGTTGTTGCCAAGAAAGCCGGCATCGCCAAGAAAACGCTCTATCGCTTTGTTAAGAATCGAGAAGATTTGCTTGAACAAGTTGTCATGCACTGGACAGACAATTTTATTCCTGTTTTTGAGAAAGAAGCTAATAACCCTCAACAACTCATCAAGTTATTAAAAATATATTTAGCAGAAATAGCGGAGAGGTCATTATCGACAAACGCCGTAGGTTTATTCAAATTACTGCAATCTGATTTTCCTTTTCGTGAGATATTGCTGGATAAATATCAGCAAAGCGGTATTGAAAGAGACCAGAATATCCTCGCCAGTTGGCTTGAACGCCAATATCAACGGGGGTTATTGAAAAAACTGGATTACCGCCTTGCCAGTGAATTGATGATCTCAATGGTCATTGCAGAACCCCTCAGAAAAATGGCGCTAGGTCTTCTCCCGCCCCTGCCGGAAACAGATATCATGCCTCGTATTACCGCGGCACTGACATTACTCAATAATGAGTTTATAAAGAAATAATCATTATTTACCTATTATATTACTTTCATAAAAATATAAATCGGCGCTGAAACAACAAATAAATCAGCGCCTTCTCTAAGATGAGAAAGACATCATGAAATTTTCCTTTCATCCATTATTATTAATCGCAGCATTAAATTATAGTTGTTCATCTATTGCGGCCTCTGCCAATCACCTTCCCCTTATGCCGTGGCCACAACAAATTTCAGTACAACAAGGAACGCTTTATAATATTGACAGAAAATTGAATATTACTGTTGCAGGGGATGACATGCAGGATGCAGTATCCCGCTGGCGAAAACGAATTGAAGCCCAGACGGGCTGGGTATTGCCTCCCCCTGATGCGACCTTTTCTCCGGTTCAGACAATCAGAATCAATATTGCCAAGAAAATTTCTCCGATCCCTCAACCTGACAGCGATGAAAGTTACCAGTTAGTCATTGATTCCCACGGTATCACACTGAAAGCCGCGACCCGTTTTGGTGCGCTGCGTGGCATGGAAACGTTGCTGCAATTACTGCAAAATGATGCCAAAGGAACTTATCTGCCACTGGTGAATATCACGGATAAACCGCGATTTTCATGGCGTGGGGTTATGCTTGATTCCGCCCGTCATTTCCTGCCAATTGATGCAATCAAACGTCAATTAGAGGGTATGGCTGCCGCCAAAATAAATGTATTTCACTGGCACTTAACCGATGATCAAGGCTGGCGTTTCGCTTCTGAGCATTATCCTAAACTGCAACAACTTGCCAGCGATGGGCTGTTTTACAGCAAGGCTCAAATGCAGGAAGTGGTTACTTATGCGAGTAGTTTAGGCATCCGGGTTGTGCCTGAAATCGACTTCCCCGGCCATGCCTCAGCGATTGCCGTTGCCTACCCTGAATTGATCAGTAAACGTGGAACTTATGAGATGCAGCGCAGATGGGGAGTTCATAAACCAACGCTGGATCCTGGCAATCCTAAAGTGCATCAGTTTGCCGATACCTTAATCGGCGAGGTCGCTGCGATTTTCCCTGATCCCTATATCCATATTGGCGGTGATGAAGTGGATAGTTCCCAATGGCAAGCCTCCGATAAAATACAGGCATTTATGCAGGAAAAAGGGTTGAAAGATCCTCATGCCCTGCATACATGGTTCAATCAGGCGCTGGAAAAGATCCTTGCAAAGCATGGACGAAAAATGGTGGGTTGGGATGAGATCTATCATCCTTCCTTGCCTCGTTCGGTCATTATCCAATCATGGCAAGGGCAGGATTCTCTGGGCAAAACCGCCTCTGATGGTTATCAGGGGATTTTGTCCACGGGTTTTTATCTCGACCAGCCTCAAAGTACCGCCTACCACTATCGTAATGAGGTACTGCCGCAAGCACTCGATATTGATGATAACCTGCAAGCAAATGAAACAGCTCAAAGCTGGTCCTTTACGATGCCACGTTTAAAAGGCAGTCCTGTCACTGGCAGTTTTACCTTAATTGAGGATGAGAAAGGCAAATGGCGCGGTTTTATTGATTTTGCCGGAAAATCACGTCGTGCCGTTAATAAGATTGTCTGGCAAGGAGATACGGTCAAATTTACTGCGGATAGCTGGATGGGAGAAACGATGCCCGTTGTGAATCTCAATCAGAAACAGAAAACCGCGGACGGTTATATTTTATTAGGCAATGTGCGTTATCCGATCACCGGCGAAAAGCTCGCAACAATGCCTGTCGGCAAGCAACCTGTCGTGCCTGCCAGTCAGCATCAGCAAAATATTTTAGGTGCTGAAGCAGCATTATGGTCAGAAAACGTCACGGCTGAAGTGCTGGATATCAAGCTCTGGCCACGAACGTTTGCCATTGCTGAACGGCTCTGGTCTGCCAAAGATGTGACGAATGAAAAACACATGTACCAGCGTTTACAAGCGATGGACACATGGACAACCGTGTCTGTCGGTTTGCAACAGCAGGCCAATGCGCAACGGTTAATGACCCGTCTGGCAAACAGTACGAATATTGAGCCATTGCAAATCCTGGCGGAAGCCGTGGAACCCGCCCAATATTACTCCCGCCATCATGCCAAGTTTCAAGCAGGTAATTACCATCAATACGAACCACTTTATCGTTTTGCCGATGCACTGGAGCCGGAAAGCCATGTTGTCAGGGAAATGGATGTGTTGGTTGATCGGCTACTCAAAAATAAGCGGGATTGGCAAGCGGAACAGGCATTACGTGATCGTCTGATACGCTGGCGGGATAATCATGATTCCGTGATGAAGATCGTCAAAGCAAATTATATGATGCGTGACCTTATCCCCGTTGCCAATGATGTGGGTGAAATTGCTGAACTCGGCTTGGTGATGCTGGATCACCTGAAAGCCGGGAAAACATTTTCTCCGCAACAATGGCAGGATGCGCAAAAGCTACTGTCACAAGGGGCACAAATGCGGGATGAAGTTGTTATCCGGGCGGTATATCCACTGGAACGGATGCTTGATTATCTGAATAAATAAAGTGAATTATTAAGAATAATCAGCAGGTAGTGGCTTATTATGTCTAGTCCTGATATACGTTGACACTTATTTTACTCATCACCGCCTGATGATGTACGTCATCGGGCGTTTGATATTTTAGGGCTAAGTGGGGTCGGTA
>NZ_NITZ01000017.1:0-111698 GCF_002632615.1 Xenorhabdus miraniensis | reverse complement strand
AAGCCAATGAATAATCACACTGGGTACGTTTACTTTCTGATTTCATAACACTCTCCTAAAGAGATGAAGGAAAGTGTCAACTTTATTTAGGACGGGACATTACATAAAAATAAGGCTGGATATATGTTTCCAGCCTTTTATTATCAGAAAAAGAAAATAATGATTATTTCAGCTTATTATATTGTTCTGCCAAATTTTTCAGGAAGTCCAGTTGACCATTTATCAGGTTCGTCAGATCCTTCTGAACAACTTTATTACCGGACAAACTGTGTAATTGGGTCGCAAATTCGTTCCAAGCATGCTCCAGTTTAGCTGCTTCTGAAAGAAGAATGGCGCGTTCTGCGTCGATTTGTATCACATCTTTTAGGCCGGAAATCCGCTGTTCTGTTTCCTGTAATGTCGTTTTCAGTGCGTCAGTTTCTTTCATTACCTGATCGATTTGATCACTGAGTTTCATTCTGGCATCTGCCAGTTCTGAGTATTTCAATCCTTCAGAAATTTTACCCAATATTTTTCTGGCAATCTCAACACCTTGTTTAATCGCCTGTTTAATGGCTTCTTTTTTAGGTTGGGTAAAGTCTAAACCATCAATATCACTGGCGCTGGGAATAAAATCTTTAAACATATCTGCGATATTATTTGCGCGAATAACATCCTGACTTTCGATGATCTTCTCCCGATCTTCATCCAGTTTTTTTCTTTTTTCTGCTTTATTCTCGATCTCACTCTGTAATTCTGCTTTTTTGGATTCCGTTTGCGCCACAAGATCTCCCAAGCGCTCTGCAATCACCATGTTGCTAATATCATTAATTTTTCCGGTCAGTTGGCTGGTTCTGCCACTGAAATTGATAATCACACTATCGATATCTTTTGATAATTTCTCGATCAATTGATTACGTTCTTCCAGTAAGGCATTGCGATCATCGTCGCTCAAATCAGGGGTTACCAAAGCCTCATCAATTTGGCTAATCGTTTGGAAAGTCTCTCCCTTAGCAAACTGACTGAGTACCGGCGTTAATTGTGCCAGGGAATCACGAACCGATTCATTGAGATCACGGCTATAGAGCCTGACTCGCTCAACTTTTTCCCCAATAATTTCAATACCAGATGTTTGCCGCTCAGCCAAAAGCCAAATCGTATTTGCCGCCTGATTCAGAGACTTGATATTGATTTCTGGATACAGGGTTTCTTTTTGTGAGGTATTCTTTTCAGTCATTTTAATATTCCTTTTTATTTTATAAATTCTTTATTCAAGAAGAAATCAGCTATGGCTTTTTCTATATTCTGCCAATGCCTCATCGAAAGTTTTAACCAATTTAGCAGCAGAACCCTGAACCTCTTTCCAAGGACTAATAACTTGCTTAAACGTCACCACAAAAGAAGTGAGTTTCAACGCATCATTAATTTCGGCAAATTTATCTTTTGAAGTCGTAATTTGTGTTAGCATGGTATTCCACATGAAGTCCAAATGGTTTAGGGCCACTTCTGCATCTGCCATACGAATATCCATGTCACTAAAATTGAGGGATAAATTCTGAATCGCAGTCTGCAATGCACTTTTACCTTTAACTTGCTCTTGCAAACCGTTAACTTCCTCAATCAATTCATTTTTACGTTTACGTGCTTTTTCTGCTTTGTCACCAAAAATACCGCCAGTAATCGCCCAACCAATAATGCCTCCTGCCATTCCCGAAAATGCCAGACCAACGTATTTATCGTAGTCTTTTTTGAGTTGTTCAATTTCACTGTTTTTATTGTCGATTTTATTTTGCAGCTCTTTGATGGTGGTAGAAAGTTTATTCTTATCCATCAGATCTTTTTTATTCTTGACCTGTGGCTGTAACCCTTCTGCTTGATTACCATTTGATAATTCCCCGCCAATCAAGGTGATTTTAAAATCGGTTACCGCATTTCTAACTCGTTGGGTATTTTCCTGCTGTTTTTTAATATCCTTCTTCATGCTTTCAAGAATATTACCCAATTCAACCGCGATTTCTTTATCATCATTGGTATAAGTGATTTCAGCGAGTTGTTTATCAGTTAAATCACCCAATTTTGTCTTTACACGTTCAATAATCGGCATCTGATCAATAATGTTGATGATATCCCCGCCCGTTTCAGTAATTTGTCTGCCAGCATTTTCCAAATCGATACTTTGCTGTTGAACATTGCTTTCTACACCACTCCAGCTCAGTGTATGGTCATGAATGCCTTTAAACAAAGTCGTCATATTTGCGGGTTTTAAACCATCAATATCAATGTCGTTATAACCGATATATTGCTTAACTTCTTCCAAAGTATAAGGAAGCGCCAAACCACGTTTAACATACAATTTAATACTAATGAGATCTTCTTTAGTAAAGATACCTCCCGGACGAGCAGCACCTTCTACCTGACCGGTCAATATTTTTAAGGTAACTGCAGGAACTTCTGATACAGGGATCTTATTTTCTGCCAAACTGTTATTTAATGACATATCGTTCTCCGTTAGTGTCGCTGGTTTAATTTAATGTTAATTAAACTTCGCATTTATCTATCTGAAAACATTTTTATTTTATTATCATTTCAATATGTGCAATCAAGTTACCCTTAATGTGAAAAGACAATATTTTCATCTAGTAATATATTTTTTATCCATTTTTTTATTTTATTTATTTTTATTATTTGAGCATATCGATAAAACTAAAACTCAATTTATTTATCTTTTAAAAAATCCAAATTTACAGTTATTTAATCCATTATTAATATTTATTATTGATATATTATATAATGTGCTTTTTATCTTTTACACCACCCTATTCAGAAGATATTGTCACAATAAAACAAAATAACAGAACAATAACTTTAACCAGTGTAAACATAAAAATGTGAATATCGGGCAATGAAGTAAAAACAATATTCATTAACTATTTTTAATACACAGAACTTCATTCAACTGAATGAAAACAAATAAAAAACATAATGCCAATATAAAGGTTATTATGACTAATTTATAACCAATTTCAATCGGTTCTTACTCTTCATATTTCAAATTGCATTGAGGGTAACAAGGGGATTTATTTTAGGTATATCATCAACAGGAGAGACTACAGAAAGCTGAACTGCCCAAATAGCTAATTGGGCAGTTCATGTTTATCACGCTAAATCATCATTGGATCGCATGAAGGAGGTTTATTGGGCAGCAACAGATTCCATTCCCACCAGCCCAACTTTGAGGTAACCCGCTTTGCGCAGAGAATCCATCACACTCATCAATGTTTCATAATCCACGGATTTATCTGCCTGAAAGAAAATCGTGGTTTCTTTGTTGGATTGCGTAGTTTGATCCAATACCGAGGATAAGGTATCGCGATCAACCTGTTGCTCACCCACATAGAGTTGATGATCCGCTTTCACAGTCAAAAATACCGGTTTTTCTGGTCGGGGTTGCGGTTTAGCAGATGAGGCCGGCAAATTGACTTTGATATCTACCGTTGCCAGTGGCGCAGCTACCATGAAAATAATCAGCAGCACCAACATCACGTCAATAAATGGCGTGACGTTAATTTCATGCAGTTCACCGCTATCGTCCAAATCTTCATTAAGACGTATTGCCATAGTTTATTACCTTGCTTCTGCTTTTTCTGCTTTGCTTTCAGCCAGATCAAGATCGCGGCCCAACAACAGGACTGCCTGAGCCGCCGTATCTCCCACTTGCCCACGGTATGAGGAAATAACACGGGCAAAAACGTTATAAATGACTACCGCAGGGATCGCCGCCACCAGACCCAAAGCTGTCGCCAGCAAAGCTTCCGCAATACCCGGTGCAACAACCGCCAGGTTAGTGGTTTGTGAATGGGCAATCCCGATAAAGCTGTTCATGATCCCCCAAACAGTTCCGAACAACCCGACAAACGGGGAAATTGCGCCAATGGTCGCCAGATAGCCGTTACCACGCCCCATATGGCGACTGATTGCTGCAACGGCACGTTCCATACGGAATGCAGTTCGCTCTTTGGTTCCTGCCTTGTCAGCGCTTTCAGCAGACAGCGCACGCTCTGACTGTGCTTCGCTCAACAACAAACGGCTGATACTTTGCTTACCAAAATCCGCTGCAATTTTCGCAGCCGCATCCAGATTGGTGACATCAGCCAAAGCCTGTTGTTCTTTGCGTAAACGACGGCGCGCCATTAGTAGTTCCATACCTTTGGAGAAAAACAGTGCCCATGTGATGACGGAGGCGATGACCAACCCTACCATGACCGTTTTTACGACCACATCTGCATTATTATACATGCCCCAAACAGACAGATCGGTTGCGAACCCACCGGATTGGCTGGCCGATTCTTCTGTAACTGGTTCAACAACAGCTTTGGTGGCCACGGTTTCGGTAACTCCAGTTTCTGCTGTATTCGGAGTTTCGGATTTCGTTTCTGTGGCTGATGGTGTTTCTGCGGCTGATGATATTTCTGTGGCTGATAGTGTTTCAGTTTTCGGTTCAGCCACTTGTGGCGCTGCGGAAGATGCTGGTGTTGCCGGAGCGGCTACCTGAGCAGCAACCTGATTTTCTGGCGCAGCTGGCGCTGTATCAGCCCATGCTGAACTTGTTAATCCGAGTGCCAATAGAATAGAAGCTGTCAAATTACGCATCAGTTAGCCTTACTCTCTTTTTTATAGATTCTGTTACTTAGCAGTGAATCACGTTTACTCATCTTGCTAATCCTAATATGACCAGGGTCATGTTTTTTACTTTCTCACCTCAAATAAGCTCAAGAGGGAAAAAAGTCCGCCGCAAATGATATCAGACATTGTACGATTTGATAGTAATTATCATTACTATTTAATAAAAAATTGCTAAAAAACGATACATTTTTGTTCATACTTCCTGATAGCCTCTCAACAGATCACCTTGAATTTTCGTCAAGTTGCCCGAATCCCTTTGGCAAATCGACACCAAATCTTTTAACTTTCTAATCATTATTTGCACAGTTCTGTTTGAGCCGTTCTGTTTAGGCATGGGAAAGTAGGCCAAAAAAGCTGGCCAAAAATTAACTTGGGGGGATGAGATCCATGACAGAAAAAAAACTAGAAACTTTATTGGTCAATGTAGGAAGGGAAAAAAAGTATACGCAGGGCGCCGTTAATCCTCTTATTCAACGTACATCATCTGTCATTTTCGATTCTGTGGAACACATGCAGCATGCTTTGAAGCACCACACTAAAGGCGAATTAATCTACGGACGCCGTGGCACGATGACGCATTTTGCCTTTCGGAATGCAATGACTGAACTGGAAGGCGGTGCAGGCTGTGCTCTCTATCCTTCCGGTACGGCCGCTGTCACTAATTCGATTCTGGCTTTTGTAAAAACCGGCGATCATGTCTTGATGACGGGAAATGCGTATGAACCATCACAGGCTTTTTGCGACAAAGTTCTGAAGAAAATGGGTATCACTACTGATTATTTTGATCCGATGATTGGCAAGGATATTGCTTCTCTGATTAAGCCCAATACCACGGTGCTCTTTCTTGAGTCTCCCGGTTCTCTGACGATGGAAGTACAGGATGTTCCCGCTATTGTGCGTGCCGCCCGTAAGGTTAATCCTGAAATTGTGATTATTATCGACAATACATGGTCGGCCGGCATTCTGTTTAAGGCTCTGGAGTTTGGTGTCGATATTTCCGTTCAATCCGCCACAAAATATATCATCGGCCATTCAGATGGCATGCTGGGAACCGCTGTCGCCAATGCACGATGTTGGGAACAGCTCAGAGAGCGATCTTACCTACTGGGTCAGATTGCCGATCCCGATACCGTTTATATGGCAACTCGTGGGCTGCATACGCTGGCTGTTCGTCTAAAACAACAGGAAAAAAACAGTATCAAAATTGCCAAGTGGCTCGCAAAACGGCCGGAAGTGGCTGAAGTTTATCATCCCGCCCTGCCTTCTTGCCCCGGGCACCGTTATTTTAAACGCGACTTCACTGGCTCTTGCGGGCTGTTTTCTTTTCTCCTGAACACTGAGCTTACACCTGAGCAAGTCGCTGATTATCTTGATAATATGAAGCATTTTAAAATGGCGTTTTCATGGGGAGGATTTGAGTCATTGATTTTGGATAAGCAACCTGAATTGATCCAAATGATACGCCATTACAATCCACCGAAAAAAACCGGCACGTTATTCCGCCTTCACATCGGGCTGGAAGATCCACAAGATTTAATGGACGATCTGGAAGCGGGTTTTGATCGCCTTGCAAGTCGTTAATTTCCTGACAAAACGATGACCCAATCTCATGGCTGTCTTTCCGTTGCAGACAGCCGTGATTGTGTTTTATCCCTTTCAATTCCGTATGCTGAATCAAATCAACCCCCATCCCTCTATTTTGCGGTACACTGGGACAGATCTGTTTATTAATTAGTTTACTTGCAAAAATCACAGGATAAACAATGGAAACATTAAGCGAGATCGTGTATGCACTCTGGCATCATGATTTTAACCAACTCGCCAATCCCGATGTCATCTGGATTATTTATGGTGTCCTCTTTGTCACCCTTGTACTGGAAAATGGGCTATTACCCGCAGCCTTTTTACCCGGCGATACCTTATTGATACTTTCTGGTGCCTTAATTGCCAAAGGTGTCATGAGCTTCATTCCCACGGTGCTTCTGCTGACCATTGCCGCCAGCCTGGGATGTTGGTTAGGGTATTTGCAAGGACGTTGGCTGGGTCATACTCGTGTTGTCAAAGATTGGCTGGCTCAGCTTCCCTTACAATATCGCCAACGCGCTAATGTCTTATTTACCAAACACGGTCTGTCGGCGCTGCTCATCGGGCGTTTTTTGGCGTTTGTTCGCACTCTCTTGCCAACATTTGCCGGTATTTCTGGTCTAAATAATAAACGCTTTCAATTTTTTAACTGGTTAAGTGGCTTCTTATGGGTCATTATTATCGTGGGTTTTGGCTATACCTTAAATCAGATCCCTTTTGTCAAAGCACATCAGGATCTGGTCATGAATATTCTGGTGATTTTGCCTGTCGTTCTGTTGATTAGTGGACTGTCTGCTTCTCTGTTGATGTACTGGCGTCACAAGAGAACATCATCAAAAAAAAATAAGTAAACACACTTACCGTTTTAACATTCTTGCGAAAAAACGCTATCTGACTGAAAACGAATACTTTTCTATTCATTAGCTTATCAACAAAAAAATTAAACACTTTCTGATTATCAGCTTGATGGAAATTCTATTCCAGCCATGATCAAAAAACTAGAACAACAAGGTTTGGTTGCCCTTGGAGAACATCAAGATATTACGCTTGATGTCAGTAAGCGCATTTATGAGGCGTCCATCTGAAACACCAAATCTGAAGGAGGTTAGAATGGGTCAGCAAACAATTATTAAACTCGTCGATGAGAATCACATGCCACAACTGGGGCTTGGGGTTTGGAAAGCGAGTAATGAGCAGGTTGTTGGGGCTATCCACACCGCATTAGAAGTGGGCTATCGTTCTATTGATACAGCAGCGATTTATCATAATGAAGAAGGTGTCGGAAGAGCCTTGAAAGAAAGTGCCATTCCACGTGAAGAAATTTTTATCACCACCAAACTTTGGAATGATCGTCATTTGGATGCCGGCACTGCATTACAGGAAAGTTTGGATAGATTACAGCTAGACTATGTTGATCTCTATCTCATTCATTGGCCTGTTCCCGAACAGGATCATTATGTGGATGCGTGGAGACAGCTTATTGAACTGAAAGAAGCCGGATTGACTCGCAGTATTGGTGTTTGTAATTTTCACATTGAACACTTACAGAAAATAATGTTGGAAACAGGTGTGGTTCCCACGATCAACCAAATTGAACTTCATCCCCTGATGCAACAGCGGCAACTCCATTCATGGAATGCCACCCACCATATTACCACTGAGTCCTGGAGCCCACTATCACGCGGTGGAAAAGATGTTTTTAACTCCCCATTGGTTGAACGATTAGCAATGAAGTACAGCAAAACACCAGCGCAAATCGTGATTCGCTGGCATCTCGAATGTGGCATGATTGTCATTCCTAAATCTGTGACACCTTCCCGTATCAAAGAAAATTTTGATGTATTTGATTTCAGGTTGGAAAAAGAAGATCTAACAGCCATGGCCGAATTGGATATTGGTAAGCGAATAGGCCCAAATCCTGATGATTACAATAAATTTTAATGTATACCCACCGACCTAATCCAATCCCTTCCAATAGACCTGAATTCTGTTTTCCCACAGGGTTCAGGTCGGAAGCATGATCTGAACCGTCCCTCTTAAAACACCATAACTCATTAACAAAACAAATATTGCTAATAATAACTATGTTTACTATTTATGTATGATTGATGTCCTAAACTTACTTTGCAAAGTTAAATAGTCAATATATTAAATAGGTAATTAATATTAACGGAATTTGTGACAGTCATTGATATATCTATTTTCATTAATCCTTTTAAAAAATACTTAAGGAAATGATGATGATTTACATAGTTATTTCTTTATTCATGCTTATCCCTTTTTTCTTTGCCTTGAGGTGGTTCCTGTTATCACACCTGATCCATCACAATGCGGCAGGCATGATGCTGGCAATAGCCGCTATCGCTTTTCACATGTACATCTTCCGCTTCGACAAGTTACCGATTGTACATGTTGCCATGTCCCATAGACCGATCGTGTTCTATGGCGCAGTTCTCATTGCATTACTGCATGGGGTGATCTATTCCATTTGCTTCAAGCGGTACTATGGGAAAGCGACTTATGAAGAACATTAAAGAATATTTTTCGTCAATGGATAAAACAACCGAATTCCCGGTACCTCCGCATGAACTGCTCAACGGAGGCGGGTGGAAATGGTGGCACCAATCAGTTTCGATATCAAAATCGGTTAACGGGAAGAGCCGTTCTCATCGTTTTTTTCATCCGTTGATTTGGTATTCGCAGTCAAAAGATAAGGAGACTGTTGCCAACGGCTGGGTGCCAGTTGCAGTAAATTATGGGCCAGAATAAAGCCAATCGCCAAAGCCAGCAGGAGCATGATCCGAAGTAAGTTAGTGGTGTTATCAACCTGCTTAGCTTCTGTTGCCAATCTATGGGTATCCAGTGTCAGACGAAGAAAACCCTGCGGAGAATCTTTCCCCGGTATAGGGACAACGATTTGCTGATTGAAATAGCTACTGGATTTTTTACCTTCCAGCGCCAATCGTTCACGGACAGAAATTGGCTCACCACTGCGTGCAATCTGCGTTCCATTTTCCAGATAAACACTGGCATCCAGAATGCGGCTGTTGCTGGTCAAGTAATCCAAATTAGCGACAATCTTTTTATTATTAAGATCTTTGCTACCATTCTCCATATAATCAGCCAAGCTGAATGCGACCTGTTTTGCCAATGTTTTCGCCAAATCCTCAAACTGATCCATATGGGCCTGCTGTTGGGAGCGGCTGAAATAGGAAACACCCTGCATCAGCAGAACCAACAGTGCTATACATATTAAAATAATCGCCGTCTTGTGCAGTCGAAATTTTAGCTTTGCTTTAATCATTGTTATCCCATCCCATGATCGGAAAGCACATGTTGCCAGATGCTGTACTGATAGGATAGTTTGAAAAGCATTTTTCGCTTGCCAAAATTGCATGGAATTACAGGAGTCGAAGTTCATGTCTAATAATCTGGCCTATCGTTACTTACCGGATGAGATCCATAAATGGCCGGGGTTACCGCTATCCCTTAGTGGTGATGAGGTTATGCCTCTGGATTACCGAGCAGGAGACAGCGGCTGGTTGCTGTATGGACGAGGTTTGGATAAACAACGTATCAGCGATTTTCAGCACCGGCTTGGGGTCGCTATTGTGGTGGTATCTTCATGGCGTATTGATGATTATCAAGTTGTTCGTATTGCCGGCAGTCTTTCACCTCGCATTAAACGATTGGCGGATGAGTGCCGTCTGGATGTTGTTCCGCTAGGGCAAATCCCTCGCCTGCGTTCACCCGGCTTATTGGTGATGGATATGGATTCGACCGCAATCCAAATCGAATGTATAGATGAAATTGCCCGTCTGGCGGGAGTTGGCGATAAAGTGGCGGCAATTACAGAACGGGCCATGCAGGGTGAACTGGATTTTTCAGAAAGCCTGCGCGAACGAGTCGCCCAACTGGCAGGGGCTGATGCGGCAATCTTACAGCAAGTGATGGACACACTTCCTCTTATGCCCGGGCTGACCAGCCTTGTCCGCAAGTTACAATCATTGGATTGGCATGTCGCTATTGCTTCCGGTGGTTTTACTTTCTTTGCCGATAACCTTCGCCAGCAACTGCGCCTGTTTGCCGCCGTCGCTAATCAACTTGAGATCAGAGATGGCAAACTGACCGGTAAAGTCAAAGGGCCGATTGTCGATGCAAAATACAAGGCAACTACTTTGATAAGGCTGGCAAAAGAGCTGGATATTCCCCTCAGTCAAACTGTCGCGATTGGGGATGGCGCCAATGATCTGAAAATGATCCGCAAAGCAGGATTGGGCATTGCCTATCATGCCAAACCTAAAGTGTATGCACAGGCTAAAGTTGCGATCCGCCATGCAGATTTGATGGGTGTTTTGTGTGTATTGAGTGGCGGCTTGAAGCACGAAGAGCGCTAATATTAGCAGTCAGCAATCACCCCCATTAACAATCAACATATTAAGGAAGCATAGAGTGGCAAAAGCAGCAAAACGGGCATTTGTCTGTAACGAATGTGGCGCGGATTATCCCCGCTGGCAGGGGCAATGTACCGCATGCCACGCATGGAATACGATTACGGAAGTGCGTTTAGCCGCTGCTTCCTCTTCCCGCACTGAACGTTTCAGTGGCTATGCCGGAGATGCGGGCATCAGTAAAGTTCAAAAACTTTCAGATATCAGTCTGGAAGAACTTCCCCGTTTCTCAACCGGATTTAAAGAATTTGATCGTGTTCTCGGTGGTGGCGTGGTTCCCGGCAGTGCTATTTTGATTGGTGGTAATCCCGGAGCGGGGAAAAGTACCCTGCTCTTACAAACCATGTGTCAATTATCGACACAGATGAAAACGTTGTATGTAACAGGGGAAGAATCATTACAACAGGTAGCAATGCGGGCACATCGTCTGGGATTGCCGACGGATAAATTGAACATGCTGTCAGAAACCAGCATTGAGCAGATTTGCCTGATTGCAGAACAAGAACAGCCCAAGCTCATGGTAATAGACTCAATTCAGGTTATGCACATGGCAGATATTCAATCTTCACCGGGTAGCGTAGCCCAAGTGAGGGAAACTGCGGCTTACCTGACCCGATTCGCTAAAACCCGTGGTGTTGCCATTATCATGGTTGGGCATGTAACAAAAGATGGTTCTTTGGCTGGCCCCAAAGTACTTGAACACTGTATAGACTGTTCCGTTATGCTTGATGGCGAAGCAGATTCTCGTTTTCGTACTCTGCGAAGCCATAAAAACCGTTTTGGAGCCGTCAATGAACTGGGTGTGTTCGCGATGACCGAACAAGGGTTGCGGGAAGTGAACAACCCTTCCGCCATTTTCCTGAGTCGGGGCGATGAGATCACTTCAGGCAGTTCCGTCATGATTGTGTGGGAAGGGACCCGCCCTTTGCTGGTTGAAATTCAGGCGCTGGTAGACCACTCCATGATGTCAAACCCACGTCGCGTAGCAGTAGGGCTTGAGCAAAATAGGCTGGCTATTCTGCTGGCTGTCCTGCATCGGCACGGTGGTTTGCAAATGGCTGATCAGGATGTTTTTGTTAACGTCGTGGGCGGTGTGAAAGTGACGGAAACGAGTGCTGACCTTGCGTTACTGCTCTCTTTAGTGTCCAGTTTCCGTGATCGTCCTTTACCCCGTGATCTCGTGGTGTTTGGTGAGGTTGGTCTGGCTGGTGAAATTCGTCCCGTTCCCAGTGGTCAGGAGCGTATTTCAGAGGCAGCCAAGCATGGATTTAAACGTGCAATTGTTCCCCACGCTAATATGCCGAAAAAGTCATTACCAAACATGAAAGTATTCGGTGTCAAAAAACTGGCCGATGCGTTATCAGTTTTAGATGATTTGGATAATTAAACAATCTCTCGTTCATTTTAGATCTAGGTATTTTTCCTAATTATCTATAATATATATTGCCTGCCGTCACATATTAAATAAGGCAGGCAATAAAATTAGCATTCTTTCCTCATCCATTTAAGTTTTTCGTATTTTAATACGAAACCCCAAAATTCAGATTATTCCTAATTAACATAAGCGAAATAACAAAATTTCAGAAGAAATTTTTATTCACTCTATTTAGATAAAAAATCAATTTATTGAAGATTATAGTATTTACCCCCTATACTTTTACTGAATACTGTGGTTTATTGTCCATAAAAGCATGATGAAATTTGTCTGACATACGGTTATATAAATTAATTTATAACGATTAGGGAAGTGACTAACCCTATTCAATAAAAATTCCACAATCTGCATTGCCATTGATTTTACGAATCAACCAATAATGTAGTATTTGATTTTTTAATTTTATACCTATATTTGATTATCCAATTTTAAACACTTACAGTTTTTGAAATAGCAGCGTTTCATCCCAAAGCCTCAATAAACGACTCATTTTGTTTTTACCTTTCACGACGAGCATGCTATTTTGTTTAGTATACTAAACACAAAGGGAGGTTATATGAGACAATTTGACTACTTGAAAGAGGCTATTAAACAAGCTGGTTACACGTTACAGCAAGTTGCTGATGCCAGCGGTATGACAAAAGGCTACCTTAGCCAACTCATTAACGACAAAATAAAGAGTCCCAGCGCACAGAAACTGGCTTCTCTTCATCAATATCTAGGATTGGCATATCCCATGGAAAAGAAAACGATCGGCGTCGTGTTTGGTAAATTTTACCCGTTACATACGGGACACATTTATCTGATTCAAAGAGCATCCAGTCAAGTTGATGAATTACATGTCGTGCTTTGCTATGACGAAATGCGTGATCGTGAGCTATTCATCAACAGTTCGATGTCCCAGCAACCAACGGTCAGTGACCGTTTGAGATGGTTACTGCAAACGTTCAAATACCAAAAGAATATTCATATTCACGCGTTTGATGAACAGGGCATGGAACCCTATCCAAATGGCTGGGAAACCTGGAGTAAGGGCGTGAAAGCATTCATGTCAGCAAAAGGGATAACGCCTGAATACATCTATTCCAGTGAAGCACAGGATGTTTCCCGTTATAAAGAGCATTTCGGCATTGAAACCGTGCTTATTGACCCACAGCGCTCTTTTATGAATATCAGCGGCAGCCAAATTCGTCAGGCCCCTTTCCGCTATTGGGAGTACATCCCTACGGAAGTGAAGCCTTTCTTTGTACGTAAAGTTGCCATTCTTGGCGGTGAATCAAGCGGAAAGTCTACGTTGGTGAACAAACTGGCCAATATGTTTAACACCACCAGCGCATGGGAATATGGGCGAGAATATGTCTTTTCCCATCTGGGAGGTGACGAAATGGCCTTACAATACTCAGATTACGATAAAATTGCACTAGGTCATGCTCAATATATTGATTTTTCAGTTAAATATGCTAACAAAGCGGCTTTTATTGACACGGATTTCGTGACAACGCAAGCATTTTGCAAACGCTATGAAGGAAAAGAACATCCTTTTGTTCAGGCAATGATTGATGAGTATCGCTTTGATTTAGTTATACTTTTAGAGAACAATACTCCATGGGTAGCTGATAGCTTAAGAAGTTTAGGCAGCGAACGGGATCGCAAGGAGTTTCAAGATTTACTTGAAAGTTTATTGAAGAAAAATAATATTGATTATGTTTGTGTCAATTCACCAGACTATGATCAACGTTTTCTACGCTGTGTTGAGCTCGTTCAACAAATGTTAATGGGGTAACTAACATTTATATATAAAATAGATTACACTTATATTATTATCACGATTAATTGATAGTCATTTATTATCCATTGTAACTTTTATTGTCTTATGTTTATTCTGTATAAGCATTTAATTAAATGTTTACTGTAGTTATTTTTACAATGGTAATAAAATAAATTGTGATAATAATATTTTTTGATACTTTAATTTTACTGTTTTGACTTGAATTGCAGAGAAATAAGTCATTTAATGAACAGACCTATTGATTTATTTATATAAAATTTATTAGGCAGTAATAATCCCACAAATATTCTGGGTGTTTTAAACGATAATGGAGGTAATACCAAGATAACATTAAAATATTAATGAAATATAAAATGACTTTTTTCCTTATTATCAAAATGGAATAAAGACAGAAGAATTTATGCTATTTTTATTTAGTTTGCCTTTAAGCATAATTAATTAACATTCTTGATTTTTTATTCTAAGACTAAGAAATATCTCATTTATTAGATAGTCATTGTAAATAATAATTGACATAAGATGAGCATATCCGTAATGAAGATGTTTCACATATAGACTATTTTTATTCGTACAATACCAGATGGACATTAGTGTTATTGCGAAGAAACTTAGACAGCATATGTTAAGGAAAAAGCTTTAATCTTTTAACCTAATTGTGTTGAGAATATGAACTTAAATCAATTTAAATCGATTGAGGTTATCAATATTTCATATGGTTTAACTGATACTACAGTTAATCATGAAATGATTTCAGATATCACATTTTCTATTATACCAGGTGAAATTACTTTGATAACAGGGCCGAGAGCATCGACTAACCGCACAATATTGTCGATTACTTCGGGTATGTTACAACCAGATCAAGGAGATGTATTAATTAATAATAACAAGTTGAAACTAATGGATGATATAGAATTAGGCAAATTTCATGCTGAAAATAGTGGGTTCATTTTCCAAGATTTCAATTTATTCAGTGAACTCACGCTGTTAGATAACTTGTTATTATCAACTTCTTATGGATTATCGCTTCCTCGTGAGCAAGCAGAAAACATCGCACAAAAATCGTTGGATATTGTGAAATTAGGCGATAAAAGCCGTTATTACCCAGGGGAACTGTCTGAAAACGAGAAACAACTGGCTGCAATGGCAAAAGCCATAGTCAGAAGACCGGAATATTTATTTGCCGATGATCCGACACGTAATCTAGATCATCAAGCATTTCAGACGTTCATTAACATCTTTAAGTTTATTGCACATGAACAGAAAGGCACGGTTGTCATCGCTTCACAGGATAGCCGCCTGATACGACATGCGGATAGCATTATCACGTTAGCCAGTGGAAAAGCCATTAAAACGTATGAGCCTATGCTGGATCAGCGAGTTTTAGTGCAGTAGTGAAATAGTTATACCCAATGGATTTCAAGATGCAGCGCGACGGCAAGGGAATGAACCCCCAGAAGCATAGCTCACTATGTGACTGGGGTGAATGAGCGCAGCCAACAAAGCGGCAACTTGAAAGACGATGGGTATATCAAAACGAGTCATGATTAGTAAAAAACGGCCTGCTATCAGGCCGTTTTTTCTATCCAGCTTATTTGCTGATTTTCTTATACTTAATGCGGTGAGGCTCCAGCGCTTCAGCTCCCAGAGTCCGCTTCTTGTAATCTTCGTATTCGCTGAAGTTTCCTTCAAAGAAGGACACCTTGCCTTCATCCTGATAGTCAATGATGTGCGTCGCGATACGGTCAAGGAACCAACGGTCATGGGAAATAACCATTGCGCAGCCCGGGAATTCCAACAAGGCGTTTTCCAATGCGCGCAGTGTTTCAATATCCAAATCGTTGGTTGGTTCGTCCAGCAGTAACATGTTGCCGCCAACTTGTAGCAGCTTGGATAAATGCAGACGACCACGTTCACCACCAGATAACTCACCGACGCGCTTGCCCTGATCTACCCCTTTGAAGTTAAAGCGCCCAACATACGCACGGCTTGGAATTTCAAAGTTGCCGATACGCATGATGTCCTGACCACCAGAAACTTCTTCCCAAACGGTTTTGCTGTCATCCATGTTGTCACGGAACTGATCAACAGAAGCCAATTTAACGGTTTCACCCAGTGTAATTGAGCCAGAATCCGGTTGCTCCTGATTGGACAACATACGGAACAGCGTTGATTTACCCGCGCCGTTCGGCCCGATGATCCCAACAATCGCCCCTTTTGGCAGGGAGAAACTTAAGTTATCGATCAGAACGCGATCACCATAAGATTTCGTTAGATTGGTGACTTCCAGTACCTTGTCACCCAAACGTGGGCCAGGTGGAATAAACAGCTCACTGGTTTCATTACGTTTCTGATATTCAACGTTATTAAGCTCTTCAAAGCGAGCCAGACGTGCCTTGCCTTTTGCCTGACGCCCTTTCGGATTTTGGCGAACCCACTCAAGTTCTTTCTCAATGGATTTGCGACGAGCCGCTTCTGAAGCGGCTTCCTGTGCCAGACGCGCATCTTTTTGCTCCAGCCACGAAGAGTAGTTACCTTCCCATGGAATACCTTCACCACGGTCAAGTTCCAAGATCCAACCCGCAACGTTATCAAGGAAGTAACGGTCGTGGGTAATCGCAACCACGGTGCCTTCATAATCATGCAGGAAGCGCTCCAGCCACGCGACAGATTCAGCGTCAAGGTGGTTAGTCGGTTCGTCGAGCAGCAGCATGTCTGGTTTTTCCAGCAGCAGGCGGCAGATAGCTACACGACGGCGTTCACCCCCGGACAGATGTTCAATCTTGGCATCCCATGCAGGCAAGCGCAGAGCATCAGCCGCTCGCTCAAGTTGGTTATCCAAGTTGTGTCCGTCATGAGATTGGATAATAGCTTCCAGCTCACCTTGCTCTTTTGCCAGCTTATCGAAATCCGCATCAGGATCAGCATAAGCCGCATAAACTTCATCAAGGCGTGTCAGTGCATTTTTAACTTCGCTAACGGCTTCTTCCACTGCTTCACGCACAGTATGTTCAGGATTGAGCTTAGGTTCCTGCGGCAAATACCCAATTTTAATGCCAGGTTGTGGGCGAGCTTCGCCCTCAATATCTTTATCAATACCTGCCATAATGCGCAGCAAGGTTGACTTACCTGCACCATTAAGGCCAAGAACACCAATTTTTGCTCCGGGGAAAAAACTTAGAGAGATATTTTTCAGAATATGCCTTTTCGGGGGAACAATCTTACCAACCCTGTGCATGCTATAAACATATTGAGCCAATGTATTTTACCTTTTGATTAACCAGGAAATTTTAAGATTCATTTGCGCTTATGCGGCTTGGAGAGCGTATTTTACCCTAAATTTTACGTATCGTGTTGTTACCTAATTAGGATTAACCCAGCATCCCCTTTCGCATTCATCAGTTGTAATAAATCACACCAATAATATGATTATAATTACACTATATTTTGGCAATGTATTTAGGCATTGTGCATTTGAGCACTGATAGTAGTCTTCCAGAGGGGTATGTGGCAATGAGTAAGTGGCAGCATTTTACAATCGCTGTAAGTATGGTTTCTGTTGTTGCAGGAGCAGCACATGCTGACTCTCTGGATGCTCAGCGCCAACGCTATCAAGAAATAAAACAGGCATGGGATGACAAAAATATGGCTGAGGTTGCACGCCTGATGCCCACGCTGAAAGATTATCCACTATATCCCTATCTTGAATATCGCCAGTTAACCCAGGATTTGGCAGTTGCTACTCCCCAGCAAGTTCAGCACTTTATTAATGCCCATCCGACGCTGCCACCCGCACATTCACTGGCATCCGGATTTATTGATGTGCTGGCTAACCATGGTGACTGGGCCGGCATTTTAGCATTCAGCCCCAATCCCCCAAGTTCGATTGCAGGACGCTGCGATTATTACTTCGCACAATGGGCTACAGGCCACCAGCAAGTTGCATGGAATGGAGCCCAAAAGATTTGGTTGAATGGCAATTCATTGCCTGACAATTGCAATAAGCTGTTCGATGTTTGGGAGCGCGATGGATATCTCTCTGCAAACCTCATTTTGCAGCGTATTGAATTGGCTATGAAAGCAAATAACACCACTCTCGTTACCTATCTTGCCAAACGCTTGCCATTAGACTATCAGGAATTAGGTTCCCGTTTGATCAGGCTGCAACAAGATCCTGCATTGATTGAACAATTTGTCACAACCGTGGCACCAACGGATTTCACCCGTTCGGTTGTCATGACTGTCTTTTCGCGTTTCGCCCGCAAAGATGCTGAGCTTGCCAGAGTTAATATTCCTGCATTTGTTCGTGCACAGAAAATGAATGATACCGAGCGGCAGCAGTTAAAAGATATAGTAGCCTGGCAATTGATGGGAGATGTCACGCCAGAACAGGCAAAATGGCGGGATGAGGTTATTCAGAATTCACAATCTGCTAAATTGCTTGAACGACGTGCCCGTTTGGCATTGCGAGATGATAATTATGCTGAGCTTGAGAAATGGCTTTTGTTGTTGCCAAAAACAAGTTTGCAGCAAGATGAATGGCAATATTGGAGTGCCATGACCCTGCTCAGCCAAGGGATGAATAAGGAAGGAAATACGATATTGCGCAAGCTGACTGAGCACCGTGGTTTTTATCCTATGGTAGCTGCCCAGAAATTACATATCTCCTACCCCTTGATGATCAATAAATCAGAAAGACCTGATGCTTCCATTGCCAATATGCCTGCAATTAAGCGTATCCATGAATTACTGTATTGGAACATGGATGATTTGGCTCGCTCAGAATGGGTTCGCTTGGTTTCATCCCAAAATCGCTTGAAGCAGGAGCAATTAGCGCGTTATGCGTTTGAACGGCATTGGCCGGGATTGAGTGTGCAGGCCACCATTACGGGAAAGATGTGGGATCATCTTGAAGAACGTTTCCCGCTGGCATGGCAAAACGAATTTGCGAACTTTACATCAGACAAAAATATTTCACAAAGTTATGCGATGGCGATTGCCCGTCAGGAAAGTGCCTGGAATCCACAAGCGCGTTCTTCTAAAGGAGCCAGTGGATTAATGCAAATCATGCCAAAAACCGCCGAACATACGGTGAAGAGTCAAAAAATTCAAGGCTATGCCAACAGCCGTCAATTAATGAATCCAGCCATGAATATTAAAATTGGCACCGCTTATTTGGACTCAGTTTACCAGCGTTTTGGCAATAACCGTATTCTTGCCAGTGCCGCCTATAATGCCGGCCCGACGAATGTTGATCGTTGGCTGGCGAATACTTCCGGACGCATTGATCCTATAGCCTTTATTGAGAGCATCCCTTTCTCTGAAACACGCTCTTATGTCAAAAATGTGCTTGCCTACGATCTGTTTTATCATAATTTTATGGGAAAAATGTCGAACGTGCTGACTGATGCTGAATGGCAAAAACGTTATTAATTTATGAAGTAATTTAAATATGATATGCTGCCGTACTAGTTAGATAGTATGGCAGTTAATTATGGCACAAAATCATTTGATTGATCCGGCTATTTCCCCGGAAGATGGCGATGACTGGCTCACTTTTGTGGGGTTGTTACAAACAGCATTTGAACAAAATTTGCAACATTCTATTTTACAACTATTATTGACCCCCGATGAGCGTACAGCTTTATCAACCCGGGTTCGGATTATTCAGGAATTGATGCGTGGGCAAATGAGTCAGCGTGAACTAAAAGACGAACTCAGTGTTGGCATTGCCACCATTACGCGTGGTTCCAACAGCTTAAAAGCAGCGCCAGCCCATGTTAAAGAGTGGCTGGAAATGCAGTTGTTAAAATAACCACTATTAATTTATCAAAATAGCCAGTGTAAGATAACAGGACAAACGTTATTCGGGGTCATCCAGCCATGACCCCAAACAGCTTATTTTCTTGGAAAGGCTATGTTTTTGAAAAAGCTACGTTCTTGAAAAAGCCACGTTCCTGGAAAAGCTATGTTATTGGAAACAGTACCGTTAAATATAACGTACTGTTAGGATTAGTTATTTAACTCTTTGTAAATTTCATGATGGATAGGTACAAGAGCCAGTATCAGAGCCTGATGATACACACTGGTGCGCGTCAGAATACCGTTGGTGAAAAAGCCAATTGCACCACCTTTCTGCTTAATATTATCAATGCCTGCTACGTCAGCCATTTCGTGGCCAAGTTCGCGTCCCTCACGAATGCCTTCCAATACTTTTTCAGGCAGCATCAGGCTGGCAGAACGCGATTCTCCCCGAATTTGTTTGTGCTCAACCACCATCCAGGCAAACGTCATGTCATCTTCAATTCCAGCTTCAACCCCAACCCAAAAATCAGCTTCAGGCCGAACCTGACGGGCGGCCATAACTCGATGACGGGCACCTGTGCGGGTTTCAGTATTGCCAATAGGTTGTTGAGGTACACTGCTGTCTACATTGACATCTTCTATACGGTAAGTACCTGGACCAAAAACATCATCGAATGCAAGGCTAATCGCTTTTATTTTCGCAGGGTTAGTTGTTGCTGCAATAACGTGGTACATAATAAATAAATTATCCTTTGAATTATTTCATGATGCAGTATAACGGAAAATAACTATGTTACAGGTCTATCTTGTTCGTCATGGCGAAACCGAATGGAACGTGGCTCGTCGTATTCAGGGGCAATCCGACAGTCCTTTGACTGAAATGGGTCGGCGTCAGGCTGATCTGGTCGCACAGAGAGTCAAATCAGAAAACATTACTCATGTTATCACCAGTGACCTTGGTCGAACACGACAAACCGCAGAAATCATCGCTAAAGCCTGCGGGTGCGACATTATATTGGAACCGCGTTTGCGCGAGTTACATATGGGCGTTCTGGAAAACCGCGAACTGAGTTCCCTCACACCGGAAGAGGAATCCTGGCGTAAAAGTCTTGTCGATGGTACACCAAATGGGCGAATCCCAGAAGGTGAATCGATGAATGAATTATCTGTACGTATGCGGGCTGCATTGGAAAGTTGCCTCAATCTGCCCGCAGGCAGTCGCCCTTTACTAGTGAGTCATGGCATGGCACTGGTTAGTTTAGTCTGTTCAATTTTAGGACTTCCGGCCAATTCAGAACGTCGTCTGAGGCTAAGAAATTGTTCTATCTCACGGGTAGATTATCAGGATAGCCCATGGCTTGCTTCAGGCTGGATTGTTGAAACGGCGGGCGATATTACACATCTGGATATGCCCGCCTTGGATGAATTACAAGGTTAACGCTCAATTGGGATGAGGTACTCAAATTCCACAACATGGTTTTGAGACTCATTCCCAAGATTTTTCCATTCAAGGTTAGTGAGGTAATATCGCTCGACATCGTATCCCTTTCTGCGAGTGATGTTTAATACAGGCAGACAAATGCCATAAATCGTAAAGAGAAACTCTTGTAATTGCTCTTTATCACCAAAATAACTGAACGAAATATAATCTCCGCCGGGCAGGATAACCGGGCTACTGCCCTTGGTATCAAAGGTAGCGTATTCAGGCTCTATTGCAGTGGTATAGAAAACTGTCTGTTCTTCCTCATGCTCCGCACTAGGCGTAGTATGGTGTAGCCCATAAAGTCTGGGTGGTAATACTTCAGCGTCCTGTAAGTAGTTAATCCAAAAGTTATGACGCATATTTTTGCAAGCTTCAGACCACTGTTCGAGCACATAGCTACACGTATGCTCAGTACCAATAAGCAGTTTATCTTCCAATGTAACGAATTTGTGTGCCGGCAACGGTTTATTATCCAACAAAATAGGTGGGCATATTCCCTTGGTATACCACTCGTCGCTTCGGCGGTAAGATGCTGGCGTTCGATCGAACTGTTTTTTGAAAGCTCTGGTAAAAGTTTGCTGAGAATCAAAGCGATATTGCAAAGCGATATCCAAAATAGGGCGGCTGGTTAAACGTAATGCAACAGCAGCTCTGGACAATCGTCTTGCGCGGATATAGGAGCCAATTGCCTGACCAGTCACATCCTTGAACATACGCTGTAAATGCCACTTGGAGTAACCTGCTTTTGCTGCAACATTATCAAGGGACAATGGACGATCTAGGTTATTATCTACCCAATGCAGCAAATCCCGAATGATGTTGGTTTGATCCATACATATCCCTAAGTCATTAAGACAAAAAGAAAATCATATAAATGTAAAACAACTTACTTGTTGGCCTGAAAACCAAAATATTTTTCCGAACGTATATATTCTGTAGTCTTATTTATAACCAATATTTATATTTCCCCAACGATAACAACATGTTTTTAGGATACTGCTTACCTACCGTTCAGGCAGGGTGTTAGCTTTTTTACATTGAAAGCCGTCCCTTGTGCCTTATCGTGATAGCAGTCGTTCTATCTTAGCAAATCAGTTACGAAATTTATTATTACTCAATAGAACAAATCGCAATCAAAATAATAAAAGAATAAACTATATTCTGTTCGGCACGATCGTTGTTACACTTATGTTTCACATAAATCACCAACAAAATTAAACAAGTTTAGACTTGGAATAAATTAATGGCAGGCTTGATAATATGTCAAGCACTGTCTTAATGGATTAGGTAACACTATGAACTTAAATAAAAAATAAATCGACAACCAATTGACTGGATGTCCTGTTAGCCTCAGCAACTATGGGTAATTTCTAAAAATTATCTCTATTTTAAGAGTATTTCAGAAAGATACGCAGCCAACAGAGGTGGACTAAAAAACCACAATTGGCTCGTTTTGAGTGCATATTCAGCTATAATGCCATGATTTTTTATTACGAGTGCATTCATGGTGAAAATGATTACATTAGAACTATTGATTTACATTATATGTTAATGGTAGATATTTTCACTGCATTTATTTAATTCAAATGGACTAAATATGGTAACCATGAAGAAAATAGTGATAGCGGCTACCTTACTCTTTTCTCCTGTAGTTCTGCATGCTGAAGAGATCGGCTCTGTCGATACCGTGTTCAAACTTTTTGGCCCTGATAACAAAATAGTGATAGAGGCCTTTGATGACCCTGATGTTAAAAATGTTACCTGTTATCTGAGCCGGGCTAAAACAGGGGGAATTAAGGGAGGGCTGGGATTGGCTGAAGATACATCTGATGCAGCTATATCCTGTCAACAGGTTGGCCCGATTGAATTGGCAGATAAGATAAAAAAATCGCCCAAGAAAGGACAAGTTGTCTTCCAGAAACGTACTTCTTTAGTATTTAAAAAACTTCAGGTTGTGCGCTTCTATGATCCTACACGTAATACGCTGATTTATTTAACTTACTCTGACAAAGTGATCGATGGTTCTCCTAAGAATGCAATCAGCGCCGTGCCGATCATGCCGTGGAAAGAATAAATACTCCACAAATCAAGCAACAGTCAAAAAGAAAAGCCCTGATGCCATAAGACATTCGGGGCTTTTTGACAAATACAGCACAATACCTTGGTGGTATTGATTAGTCTTCTAAATCACCGCAGAAACGGTAACCTTCGCCGTGGATGGTCGCAATAATTTCCGGAGTATCCGGGATCGATTCGAAATGTTTACGAATACGGCGGATAGTGACATCAACAGTACGATCGTGAGGTTTCAGTTCACGGCCCGTCATTTTTTTCAGCAATTCTGCACGAGTCTGAATTTTTCCTGGATTTTCACAGAAATGAAGCATCGCACGGAATTCACTGCGTGGCAGCTTGTACTGATCTCCCATTGGGCTAACCAAAGAACGACTATTGATATCCAGCGTCCACCCGTTGAACTTGTAACTTTCAATTTGACGACGCACATCATCTGAATAATGACTCAGATTCATTGTTCGAGAAAGCAAGTTCCGGGCGCGAATGGTTAATTCACGTGGGTTAAATGGCTTGGTGATATAATCATCAGCGCCGATTTCAAGACCAAGAATTTTATCCACTTCATTGTCACGGCCTGTTAAAAACATCAGCGCGACATTTGCCTGCTCACGTAATTCACGAGCAAGAAGTAACCCATTCTTACCTGGCAGATTGATATCCATAATCACTAAATTGATATCGTTATCTGACAGAATGTTGTGCATTTCTGAGCCGTCAGTGGCTTCATAAACGACATACCCTTCAGCTTCAAAAATGCTTTTGAGGGTATTGCGTGTGACAATTTCGTCTTCAACAATCAAAATGTGCGGGGTTTGCATGGTTGCTACCTAAAATCGCTAAAAAACAGAATCTGTATGACATAAGCTGTTATTATTAAAAGAAAATATGCTGATCTTGTTCTGATTCACAGAAAAACCAGCTCATGCCCAAAATAAATGTTTTGATATGTTTTACGCTAAAAGCCAGCGTTGCTTTTTTTGGAGGGTACATACCTGAAAAACCCGATTTAAACAAGGCACTATATTAGTCTATTAACAGCAATATAACAGCTAGTAATGTATTTGCCTTCTAAAAAAACTAACTTTTGTTGATACATATCAAAATCAATTGTAGCACGTTAACATTAATTGTAATTGTTAATTTTAATTTAGATCATTTGTTATTAATTTGAATAAAATATGTTAACAACTATCATGAAGACCTGAACGCCAGAAGGAGTTAGCTCGGCTCCTAAACGTCTAAACACGCATGTTTTTATCATAAAGATAAAACAATTACAAAATATGTTTTTTGTAAAATTAAATGCTAGAAAATAACCAGACCTGCCAGATAATGGTGTGTCCCTTTTGTCATATTTTGAATAATTACAGTACGGAAAATGACGCTTTTTTCTGCTTTCGCCATAAAAAATATTTGACATTGACCACAGTTTAATTTAACCAATAGGGGGTCAGACAAATTAAAAGACAGACAGGAAATTATGCGCCATAACAGCCCGAAAAAAATGGTTACTACAAAAACAACCACTACGATTACCACCGGAACCATGAGTTGCGGTGCGGGCTGACGCATACACATAAAACAATAATAAGCCCGTATCCCACAAGATACGGGCTTTTTTTTGGACAAAAACCAGGAGAGGGACGTTAATGCGAGTACTGAAATTTGGGGGCACCTCAGTTGCAAATCACCAGCGTGTACTGAGCGTTGCAAATATCGCCGAGAATGAGTTACTGCTTGGGCAAGTCGCCCTGGTGCTCTCTGCACCGGCAAAGATTACCAACCATCTCGTGGCGATGATCGAAAAAACGGTCGCAGGGCAAGATATTGTTTCCAATATTAGCGATGCAACCCAAATTTTTGCCGATTTGCTGTCGGGATTGAAAGAACAACAAGCAGGATTTGCTTATGAACATCTGAAAGGTGTTGTGGAACGCGAACTCGCCTATCTGAAACAAGCCCTGCATGGCATTTCCTTGTTGAGGCAGTGCCCTGATAGTATTAACGCGTCTCTGATCTGCTGCGGCGAAAAACTATCGATTGCCATCATGGAAGCAGTATTACAGGCCCGTGGTCATAAAGTGACTGTGATTGATCCCGTCAAAAACCTTCTGGCACATGGGCATTATCTTGAATCTACCGTTGATATTCTTGAGTCTTCCAAGAGGATTGCGGAACTTAACATTCCTTCTGACCATATTATCCTGATGGCAGGTTTCACCGCTGGCAATGAAAACGGTGAATTGGTGGTATTGGGGCGCAACGGCTCTGACTATTCAGCTGCAGTGCTGGCGGCATGTTTACGGGCAGACTGCTGCGAAATCTGGACTGACGTAGATGGCGTTTATACTTGCGATCCAAGAGCGGTTGCTGATGCCCGCTTGCTGAAAAGCATGTCATACCAAGAAGCGATGGAACTCTCTTATTTTGGTGCAAAAGTCCTTCATCCCCGTACCATTGCGCCTATCGCCCAATTTCAAATTCCTTGCCTGATCAAAAATACGGCCAATCCTGATGCGACGGGTACTTTCATTGGCAATAACATTGGCAATGAACGCCTCAATGGTGATCAAAAAGACGAGAACATGCCGATTAAGGGCATCACCAATCTTAACCACATGGCAATGTTCAACGTTTCCGGCCCCGGTATGAAGGGCATGGTTGGGATGGCGGCACGGGTCTTTTCCGTTATGTCGCGCAAAGGTATTTCCGTCGTGTTGATCACGCAGTCTTCGTCGGAGTACAGCATCAGTTTTTGTGTACCGCAAAAAGAACTGGAGAAGGCGCAAAAAGCATTAACGGAAGAGTTTTATCTGGAATTGAAAGATGGTGTGCTTGATCCGATTGATGTGATGGATAACCTTGCCATTATCTCTGTGGTTGGAGATGGCATGCGCACTCAGCGGGGTATTTCTGCCCGTTTCTTCTCTGCATTGACACGCGCTAATATCAACATTATTGCTATTGCACAGGGATCTTCTGAGCGTTCCATTTCCGCTGTTATTGAGAATGATGCGGCAACGACTGCGGTTCGACTCTGTCACCAAATGCTGTTCAACACCGCACAAGTGGTTGAAGTCTTCGTTGTCGGCGTGGGTGGTGTAGGAAATGCGTTGATAGAACAAATCCGCCGCCAGCAAACATGGCTCAAACAAAAACACATTGAACTACGGGTCTGTGGTATTGCCAATTCCCGTGCCTTGTTAACCGACATGCAAGGAATTTGTCTGGATAATTGGCAACAGGCACTATCAGAGGCAACTGAACCTTTCAGCCTGAGCCGATTGATCCGCCTTGAAAAAGAGTACCATTTGCTGAACCCGGTCATTGTAGACTGTACATCCAATCAAGCCATTGCAGAGCAATATGCCAGCTTCCTCAGTGACGGCTTTAACGTTGTCACACCGAATAAAAAAGCCAATACCCTGTCAATGGGTTATTACCGCCAAATCCGTCAGGCCGCAGAAAAATCAAAGCGCAAATTCCTGTATGACACCAACGTAGGTGCTGGGTTGCCTGTTATTGAAAACTTACAGAATCTGCTCAATGCAGGCGATGAATTAGTCCAATTCAACGGCATTCTGTCCGGTTCTCTTTCCTACATCTTCGGTATGCTGGATGAAGGTATGGCACTTTCACAAGCCACCCTGCTGGCGAAAGAGAAAGGCTTTACAGAGCCAGACCCACGAGACGATCTTTCCGGCATGGATGTTGCCCGCAAGCTGCTGATTCTGGCACGTGAGGCAGGTTATGAAATGGAGCTGGAAGATATCCATGTTGAACCTGTATTGCCAGCTTCATTCGATTCCAGTGGCAATGTCGATGAGTTCCTGCAACATTTACCGCAGTTGGATCAGGAATTCAGCCAACGTGCGGCAGATGCAGCAGAACAAGGAAAAGTTTTGCGTTATGTTGGCATCATCGGACAAGACCATTGTAGGGTGAAAATTGTCGCCGTTGACGGCAATGATCCACTCTATAAAGTCAAAAATGGTGAAAACGCACTGGCTTTCTATACCCGTTATTATCAACCCATACCGCTGGTGCTGCGCGGTTATGGTGCAGGGAATGATGTGACGGCAGCAGGGGTTTTTGCTGATATATTACGCACTCTGTCATGGAAATTGGGGGTTTAATGGTTGTCAGGGTTTATGCGCCTGCCTCTATCGGGAACGTTGGCGTCGGATTTGATGTGCTCGGCGCAGCGGTTTCTCCCGTTGATGGCTCGTTGCTTGGAGATTGTGTCTCCGTAAGTAAAGCTGAAAGTTTCAGTCTGAATAATAAGGGACGATTTGTCGGCAAGCTACCTGCCGATCCAAAACATAATATTGTCTACCAATGCTGGCAGCTTTTTTGTCAACGGTTGGGAAAAGAACTCCCCGTTGCCATGACATTAGAGAAAAACATGCCGATTGGTTCAGGATTAGGTTCCAGTGCCTGTTCTGTGGTCGCCAGTTTGGTGGCTTTGAATGAATATGAAGGCCATCCATTTAGCCGCAACCAATTGCTGGGCATGATGGGAGAATTAGAAGGACGCATTTCTGGTGGTGTTCACTACGATAATGTCGCACCCTGCTATTTGGGGGGATTACAGTTGATATTGTCTCAGGATGAACCCCTTTGCCAGACAGTGCCTGCGTTTGATGATTGGTTATGGGTAATGGCTTATCCCGGTATCAAAGTTTCCACGTCAGAAGCCAGAGCGATCCTGCCGCAGCATTATTCCCGCAAGGACATCATTGATCACGGCCGTTATTTTGCCGGTTTCATTCATGCCTGCCATACCCAACAATCAGCTCTGGCTGTCAAATTGATGAAAGATGTTGTTGCAGAGCCGTATCGCACTCAACTCTTGCCCGGTTTTGCCAACGCACGCGAAGCAATCCAAAAGTTGGGCGCACTGGCATGCAGTATTTCCGGTTCAGGCCCCACACTCTTTGCGATTTGTCATGAAATGGCAGTAGCAGAAGAAGTCGCACAGTGGCTGCGACAACATTACGTACAGAATGATGAAGGTTTTGTCCATATTTGCCGCTTGGATCTCGCAGGCGCACGACAGGTAGAGTAATCATGAAATTATATAACTTAAAAGACAACAGCGAGCAGGTTAGTTTTTCACAGGCGGTAAAACAGGGATTGGGCAAGCAACAAGGGCTCTTTTTTCCACAGGAGTTACCAGAATTCAGCCGTGATGAGATCAACGAATTATTAAAATTAGATTTTATCAGCCGTAGCCAACGAATTCTGGCCGCGTTTATTGGTGATGAGATCCCGGCAGAACAATTGGCTGCCCGGGTTAAAAATTCATTTGCCTTCCCTGCCCCGGTAACAAATGTTGAAGATGATATCGCTTCACTGGAGCTATATCACGGGCCAACGCTGGCCTTCAAAGATTTTGGTGGTCGTTTCATGGCACAAATTCTTGCACAAATTGCAGGAGAACAGCCTGTCACTATTTTGACTGCCACATCCGGTGATACCGGTGCTGCCGTTGCCCATGCTTTCTATGGCTTAAATAATGTACAGGTCGTAATCCTTTATCCTGAGGGCAAGATTAGCCCATTACAGGAAAAACTTTTCTGTACGCTAGGCAACAATATTCACACGGTTGCTATAAAAAGCGATTTCGACGCTTGTCAGGCATTAGTCAAACAAGCTTTTGATGATGAAGAACTGAAACAGGCCCTGCATCTCAATTCAGCTAACTCCATTAATATCAGCCGATTATTGGCACAAATCTGTTATTACTTTGAAGCAGTTGCCCAAATCCCGGCGGAGAAGCGTGAACAATTAGTCATTTCCGTGCCAAGCGGCAATTTCGGTAATTTAACCGCCGGGCTGCTGGCAAAATCGTTGGGGCTTCCGGTAAAACGTTTTATCGCGGCAACCAACGTTAATGACACCGTTCCCCGTTATTTAGCGGAAGGTACATGGCAACCACACCAAACCATTGCAACGCTTTCCAATGCAATGGATGTCAGCCAGCCCAATAACTGGCCACGTATTGAAGAACTGTTCAAGCGTAAAAGCTGGGCACTGAGTGACTTGGCTAACGGTGTGGTAGATGACAAAACCACCCAGAGCACCATGCGCGAACTCGCGGCAAAAGGCTATATTTCCGAGCCGCATGCCGCCATCGCTTACCGTGTCCTGCGTGATCAATTGCAGGAAGGAGAATATGGCTTATTCTTGGGTACTGCACATCCCGCGAAATTCAAAGAAAGCGTTGAAGCGACCCTCGGCCAAGCATTACCGTTGCCACAAGAGCTGGCTGAACGTGCGGATATGGACTTGTTATCCCACTTTATGCCTGCGGATTTTTCAATCTTGCGTGAATTTTTGATGGAAAGAGCACCGAAATAATATGGAACTCATCACTCCACCTTTGAATAGTGGAGTGATGATTTATATTGAATACTATTAAAAAAAGCTGGTGTATAAAAAGGCCATTATCGATAAGCTAGCATTGCATTGTGATAATTCTTTAATAAATTTGCGTGTCTTAGTACTAGCAGCAAGACTAGCAGAATAATGATGTGAGTGGGTCATATTCATAGCACAATACGTAGCAGGCGTTACTATTTCTCTTGGCAACTGAGGAAGTTGTGAAAAAGGGTTGCCGTTTGCCGTTGTTTGAACTTCTTGATACAGTGGGTTAAGTATAGAACTAGTACGACCGTAGTCACCTCTATTCGGGTCATATTCATACACATCAACTCTGCGAATTTGCGTGACAGAAATACCATTAAATGCCGCATATTCTTTTTGTTCTTCATAAGTATTAAGCAGCTCCAGATAACGCCGATCGCCTGTACGAGCATAAAAAGACTGTAATGATAAAACTACACTATAAAAATTAGCGGTTGGGCGTATATTATAAACGTAGAATCGCTCTTCGCTAGAAGAGGACATCATAACTCCCCACTCAATAGCTTGTTCTTCATTTGAGGTCGTTGCGACAAATGCTGAACCTTCAGCGGGCTGATTAGTTCCCAAACTGTAATCTTGAATATGCTCCGCAAGATCCGCATTCGTTCCCCAGGGATGAAATCCCCCATTTAGGATAAATATTTGCTGTGGAGGACGCGAGTCTATTCTATAAACTGTATCAACGTTTTGTTGAGCCAAAGATTGAGCTGTGTATAAAAATAAAATACACAACAGCGTAAATAATTTTAAAATTCTCATTAAATGCTCCCCCGTTAGGATCTTATAAATTTTCAGAGAGACCAGATCAAAAAAGTTATTTATTATTCTGCCGGGAACATAGCTTTAACTGAATTAAATTGTGGCCCGTTGTATTCACCAGATCCCCAGGTGTTACATTGAGATCCAACTTCATCATCAAAGAGTGTGACCACCTGTCCACTGGCTTGGGCAGCTAAGATAGTTGCGTAAGCATTTTTCCCACTGTCATAATTGGTTTCTAACTTGCTGTAAGCCCAATACATTTTTGCATCCTTACTCGAATGTCGTCCTTTTGGTGACAACCAAACTGCCCATTCATTCCAGTCATTAGCTTTTGACCACACTCCAACAACATAACCCCGCCCACATTCTTTCATATCGTCGATTAAATACTCGACTGAGCTGCGTGTGTCTATTATAGACGGATGTTCTCTGAGTGCTTCTCTCCCTGTTTTTTTCCCATCGGATGAACAACTTATTAACATAGGTATCAATAAGAACAATGCATATGTTTTCATAATATTTCTCCAGATGATGGTAATTTGTGGGATAAAACTTCACTACATGAAGAAGTTTTAACATAACCTAAGAATTTTTTTCGTAAGGACGAAAATATCCAGCGATAGAGCTGTAATTTATTATAAATTTAGATAGGTTATTATTAATAACATAGTTTTAACATATGAAATTGTCAAATTACGTTATTAATTTATTAAAAAGTAAAACCTTCAGGATTAAGTTTTCCATATTGTACTGATGGTTCAGGAAGGAATTCAGATTGGTTGAGTAGTGAATAGGTAGATAGTGAAGTTTTTATAAAGTATATGTAACTTAATTGCTGCTACCCCATCGGTGTTTTTTACGTGCTAATTCATTTTCCAATGGCTGCACTTCTTGCTAATTTTGCTTCAATACAGCTTTTTGTCATCACCAGATGGGGATAAATATACAATTATTTCATAGGAATAAAAATTTAACTCTGTTCATGTCGCTTAAACACCAGCTCATTCCCTTTAGAGAGGGATTTATCAAAAGCGTATCCTTCCAGATTGAATTCCACCAGCCGAGACGGATCAGTCAATTGATTCTGAATAATAAAACGGCTCATCAATCCACGGGCTTTTTTAGCGTAGAAACTAATAACTTTGTACTTACCATTTTTTTCATCCAGAAAAACAGGCTTGATAATCCTGGCTGCCAGCTTTTTGGTGTTGACCGATTTGAAGTATTCATCTGATGCCAGATTGACCAGAATTTCATCGCCTTGTTGCTCCAATGCAGCATTCAAATTGTCAGTAATACGATCACCCCAGAATTTATACAGATCTTTACCGCGCGGGTTTTCCAGTTTAATTCCCATTTCCAAGCGATAAGGCTGCATCAAGTCGAGAGGACGCAAAACACCATACAAACCGGACAAAATTCTCAAATGCGTCTGGGCAAATTCAAAATCATTCGCTGAGAAAGTTTCGGCCTGCATACCGGTATAGACATCACCTTTAAACGCTAAAATTGCCTGACGGGCATTTTCTGGTGTGAAATTTGGCTGCCACTCACCAAAACGGGCAGCATTCAGGTCCGCCAATTTATCACTAATGCTCATCAAACTGCCGATTTGCGCAGGGGTTAAAATGCGGCAAACCTCAATCAATTGCTGAGATTCTCCCAGTAATTCCGGCTGACTGTATTTTTCTGTTGCAAGCGGACTTGCATAATCGAGTGTTTTTGCAGGTGAAATGGTAATAAGCATCATTTTTTCCTAATAATCCAGACCTTCTCCACTTTAGCAAAAAAGAACGGAAAGAGGAGAATCTCAGCGATAGGATTTTCCTACCTTACAGCCACGCTTGACCATGTTATTATCACGAGATGGCGAGGCAACGTTGCCAACGATTTTACGTATAACGATGAGATATTAAACATGACCGATAAACTGACTTCCCTGCGTAAACTGACCACAGTAGTAGCAGATACCGGGGATATCGCGGCTATGAAACTGTATCAGCCGCAAGATGCGACCACCAACCCTTCTCTGATTTTGAATGCAGCTCAAATTCCAGAATATCGCCAACTGATTGATGAAGCCGTTGAATGGGCGCGTGGTCAAAGCGATTCCCGTGAACAGCAAATTATCGATGCCGGCGACAAATTGGCAGTTAACATTGGTCTGGAAATTCTGAAACTGATCCCAGGTCGTATTTCTACTGAAGTTGATGCTCGTCTATCTTATGACACCGAAGCAAGCGTAGCGAAAGCAAAACGCCTGATCAAACTGTACAACGAAGCAGGCATCAGCAATGACCGCATCCTGATCAAACTGGCTTCCACATGGCAGGGCATCCGTGCTGCGGAACAATTGGAAAAAGAAGGTATCAACTGTAACCTGACCCTGCTGTTCTCCTTTGCCCAAGCGCGTGCTTGTGCAGAAGCCGGTGTCTACCTGATTTCTCCATTTGTTGGTCGTATTCTTGACTGGTACAAAGCAAATAGCGACAAGAAAGAATTCGCACCACACGAAGATCCGGGTGTGATTTCTGTTTCTGAAATTTACCAATACTATAAAGAGCACGGTTATAACACAGTTGTAATGGGTGCAAGTTTCCGTAACTCTGGTGAAATTCTGGAACTGGCTGGCTGTGACCGTCTGACCATCTCTCCTGCATTGCTGAAAGAGCTGTCTGAAGCAGAAGGTGAAGTTGAGCGCAAACTGGGTTATGAAGGCGACATTAAAGCACGCCCGGAACCATTGACTGAAGCTGAGTTCTATTGGAACCACCATCAAGATGCAATGGCAACTGAAAAACTGGCGGAAGGTATCCGTAAGTTTGCCATAGACCAAGGCAAACTTGAGAGCATGATCGCTGATCTGCTGTAATCTCAAACGAGACACTATTTTTTCTTATACCAAGGCGACATAATAAGTCGCCTTTTGTTTTTTATTTCATTAACAACATTTTTTCTATTTTTATCGTTAATTGAGGTTCGTATGAACGTATTACGCATTGGCCTCGTGTCCGTTTCCGATCGGGCTTCCAATGGTATTTATCAGGACAAGGGGCTGCCCGCACTGGAAACATGGCTGGCAAAGGCGATTACCACACCTTTTAGCGTAGAAACCCGCCTTATTCCTGATGAGCAAATCCTGATTGAGCAAACCTTGTGTGAATTGGTCGATGAGCTGGGATGCCATCTGGTACTAACCACCGGGGGAACAGGGCCAGCACGCCGCGATGTCACACCAGATGCAACACTCGCAATTGCTGATCGTGAAATGCCCGGATTTGGGGAACAGATGCGTCAAATCAGTCTACAATTCGTTCCAACAGCCATTCTGTCCCGTCAGGTAGGCGTAATTCGTAATCAGGCGTTAATTCTTAATCTCCCCGGACAACCCAAAGCCATCGCGGAAACGTTGGAAGGGTTGAAAGACGAAAATGGTAAGGTATTAGTAGCAGGAATTTTTGCCAGCGTTCCCTATTGTATCCAACTGCTGGACGGCCCTTATGTGGAAACGGATGAAACCGTTGTGACTGCTTTCAGACCAAAAAGTGCACGCCGTTGATATTTTATTACAAGAGTTTCATCACAAAAATGGAATATACCTATCCGGTAAATTTCAAATTTTAATGTAATCAGGCCAGTCATCGGCCTGATTACATTAATTTTAAGGTTTAACTTCAACATTCATTCCAGCATCTTTCCAGCCAGAGAATCCTTTATTAAAGCGACGGGCGCGAATACCTTTAGCACGCAATAATTCAAGAGCATTAGCAGAAAGAACACAGTAAGGGCCCCGGCAGTACGCAACAAGATCTTGATTGGAAGAAATCTCGTCTAAGCGGTTTTCCAGTTCCTCTACAGGGATATTGATGGCATTCGGCAAATGACCTTGTTCAAACTCCTCTTTTGGCCTGACATCCAGTAATATCGTGCTGTTTTCCTTAATTCTGTCCAACAACTCATCCCATGAAATGATTTCCTGGTTGTTTGAATCATCAATCAATCTGCGCATTTCTTTGCGGTTAAACTCGGCATATTGCTGGAGTACCGAAATAACTTCCATAATGGGCCCTTCGCTCTGGCGATAAAGCACATGCTTTCCTGATTTACGAGACTGAAGTAATCCTGCACGTTTGAGTTGCTGGAGATGCTGCGAAGTATTAGCAATTGACAAACCGGAAAGCTCTGATAGCTTTTCCACGGGGTGTTCAGTGTTAACCAAACATTCAAGCAGTGCCAACCGATGAAGATTTCCTAGCACCTTGGCAATTTCTGCAATCTCGACAATAAGTTGTTTATCAAACATTGACTTTACACTTCCACCATTATTACACTCAATGCATTAATTGAATGTAATGGTATCAGAGTTTCTGTGCCATTTCGAGTACCTGCTGATTGATTGACCATTATGGATAACCACAATTCGGAGGAGCGCAACAGATGAATGAAGGACTGGAGTTTATTGTTTATTCTGTATTGATTGGTATTGGTTCAACGGTTGTCATGGATCTTTGGGCTGTTTTCATAAAACGTTGTTTCGGCATTTCCTCATTGAATTATAGCCTGGTAGGACGCTGGATTGGACACATGTCCAAAGGGCAATTTACCCATACAAGCATTCTACAGGCCGAACCTGTGAAAGGGGAAAGCGGGATTGGTTGGTTTGCTCACTATCTTATTGGCATCATTTTTGCGGGCATTCTGTTGCTTATTTTGGGACTGGATTGGGCAAAAAATCCAACGTTCCTTCCTGCATTAATCATGGGAATCGTTACTGTCATTGCACCTTTTTTTATTATGCAGCCAGGTCTGGGAATGGGGATAGCTGCATCCAAGACTCCCGCACCTAATACACTAAGATTGAGAAGTTTAATGGCGCATACTTCTTATGGTGTTGGCCTCTATTTAGCCGCCCTGTTTTTTAGTTATTTGTTGTAACGGTATCGAATCAGACAAAACTTAATCCGTCGGGGGAGTTGCCGGGAAAATAGCCTAATGGAACGTTTTTGAGGTATCCGAACGTTACGAGAACATATCAACACCCCGATAAGGCCGGAAATTTATGCGGATCCCGGCCTCTTTTCCGGCACTGTTGTTTAAGGGTTGGTATATGTTCTCTATTATTTTATTAACACAATTTGTGGCTTAATGATAAGGTTTGTTTATTATTTAGCTAAAACAATTATACAAAATCATCATTTATTCAATAATTTCTAGTAACACCCCCCTCGCATGTAATCCCATGCCTCTTCATAGACTTACTTGCGATATCTTAATGGGTTATGATGACCAAGCGTCATAGTATTTCAACAAACGTTCTTTTATCCTGTCGTTGTAGTGCGAAAAAGCAACAATCTCCGGAGGAGGTGTGAAACGAAGATGAAGAGAGTTAATTAAGCTTTCGTAACGGTGCAATAATCCCTCTTCAATTATAGGCGCCCAATTCGGCTTAATGTCCCAAAGACACTCATATCCCACACCAAGCATTTGTGACACAGTTTCTCTAGCTGTCACATCGCGGGAAAGGCCAGTTAAGGGTGCACGTATAGGAGTAAAATCACTAAGATCGATATCTGTATTTGTTTTCCCATAGATGGCATTAGCGACGTAGTCCGCCAATAAGGGAGACTGATGCAAACCATCTCGGTACGTGCCAGTAACCAACCAAAGCCCGTCCATTCCACATTCACCAATAAGAGGAAATCCATCAGCCGATATAGGTCTGTTTCCCACCTGAACTGAAATGATTTCAGAAGAATACAAATTCACATTGAGTTGTTCTACCGCACATTCAAGCAGGAATTGTACATCTGATACTGTTGCTTGAGTTCGGGGATCGTTTTTCAGAATATTAGTTGCACCAATATATAGAATACCGTCATTTCTTGGCACACAATGCAGCCCACATGCGAAAGCACGATTAGGTGTTCGAATTACTGACTGTGGTAGTTCCATGCCTTCCGGAAGCTTAAGTAATATGGAAACACCGTTACCCGCAAACAGTGGTGGAATTCGTTCTGTAATATCTGGCTTGTCAGCAAGTATATCCAGTGAGTGGACACCAGCAGCTATAATGACTTTATCGGCTGAAACTGTTTCTCCATCCTCAAGCTCAACGCCGGTAACGCTTTCATTTTCTGATAAAACGCGTTTGGCATTTTTCGAGATGAGTGTTCCTCCTTCGGCCAGAAAAGCAGAATCTAACACTTCGAGTAGTCGGTGAGAATTTATGGCGTGCTCGTCGGGAATGTGAAGAGCCATTAATGGTCGAACAAGTTCATTAGGTTTTAACCACGTGATCTGTCCGGGCGAAATTGTTTCATAGGGCTCATTATAAGAGATTAGCATCTTCTCGATTGCATCATAATTAGCGCTATCTATCTCGTCAGTCCCAGCCGTATTAAGAATAACATGCGTCCCTTGTGCAGTAAAAAGTGATTGATGGTTGCCGGATGAATTTGCAAGTCTTTCAGCCCATTGTGGCCATCTTTTTTTGGCGTTGAAATCCATTTTTATCTTCAATTTTCCATGCTGGCTTGCAACTAAACCTGTTGTTACTTCACCGAAACAGCCATTCATAGCTCCTGCTGCATTGGAAGCTGCATTGCGTCTATCGAGACTACCGATGCGGCAGACAGAATGCTTTCTACTGGCTAATTCGTAAGCGATTGAACTGGAGATTGCACCTGATCCGACAACGATTACATCGTATTTCATGGTATTGCTCCTTTATAGATTTTCCCCGGAGGGTTTGAAAAAGCAAAATTATTTATGTGTTTTGTATAACCACGCAATGAATCGCCTTTTGAGAATTATTTCTTTTAATAACTATTTCTACATCAACCTCTACACCAACTAAACAAAAAATCATTCAATTTAAAATTTGAATAATATGTGCGTCATCCAATTTCTGTCAATCTGATATTTTCATAAATGTGAATTATTTTTAACTTCATGAAAATAAAGTTAAATTAGTATTTATAAACAAAATTTTATATATGAAACTTGCTAACGAACAAAATGACAGATACTACCAAAACGAAACATCATTAAATGAATTCATTTAATGATGTTAATAAAATAAAAGTTAATCGTTTTGATCAATACACCGAGATAGGGGAAATTTATGAATAACTTTTTTTCTGACAAAAGAATTAATTACCTCTCTGAAGAAGACGGAACCGCTTTCAAAAGAGCAGTGGCTCACAGTTTTTCTCGTTTCGACAGACGATTCAGAGCACATGATGGCTGGGTTTTTGGAGATAGTATTTACATACAAAATATCTTCGAAGTGAGAAATGAAGAGAAAATCACTTCAGATATTAGACAGTTATTAGAAGATATTGAGATGATCTTTTCACTTTTAGATGGAAAGAATATATCCGATAAGAGCCGATTTAGCATTATTGATGCTTTGATTAGTACAGAGAATAATGAACAAACAGATGTAAAGATACACATTGATTCAGAATACCTTTCTGGATATGTCAATGAAAAGAAAGAATGTTATTTTTGGTTCAAGCGGGAAGATTTAGTTAAAGAGGTTATACGTATTTTAAGTGATTATTATGGGGAACTAAATTTGGAAGGTACCAACCTGGACGAAAGTCGTGGATTGTACGAACCAGTATTAGACCTTGCAACTAATTACGGCTTTTTCCCAACCCCAATCGAAGTTGCACATCGGATTGTTGCAGAGGCTGAAATTGTTCATACTCCAGCCCCTCATCGTTTAACTGTGCTTGAACCAAGTGCAGGGTTAGGAAACCTTGCTAAGTTTGCTGTATACGCCGGTGGTATTGTTGATTGTATTGAAGTACATACAGAAAGATGTACAGAACTAGATAATACTCATCTTTTCCGACACGTTATAAATGCAGATTTTATCTTGGTTGAACCTGACCAAAAAGAGCTATATGACCGAATAATCATGAATCCTCCTTTTGAGGGGGAAAGAGATATCGACCATGTAATACATGCCCTGAAATTTCTCAAGAGTGACGGTTTACTCGTTTCTATTATGTCACCGGGTACAGAATTTCGTAACCGTAGGAAATCAAAGGAGTTTAGAAATCTAATGAATAGCTTAAATGCCAGGTGGATTGATCTTCCTGATGATTCATTCGCCAGTGTTGGGTCACACAGTAATACTATTATTCTTAAAGTTTGGAAAGATGGTAGGTAGTGATACTGTTGTTGATTTTTAACCTCATGAAACAAAAACTGAAGTTTTTTAGTAAATAGCGCTGTATTTGTGAACACCAGCGCTATTATCTTGTAAGATACTTATTTATCGCCTCTCTATTCATTCATTTAAGATGACTTCATTGAAATCCTAACACTAAGTGGTGTGAGTGAAAGCAAGGCAAAGATAGCCAGAATCAGGCCGATCCATAATGGTGATATAAGCCCATATCCTGCACCAATACTTAATCCCCCTGCCCATGCGATAAATGCCAGCCCACTGTTAATAATGGAGACATGGACACTATTGACCAAAGGACCTGCATTTGCCACGCGCATAACACGTGCAATCATTGCTGGACTCATGGGAACCCCCACAAGACCAATCACTAAAAAGGCAATGACACTTATGTAGCGACTTTCTGGAAAAAACGCAAATATCAGTAACGATATAGCCAGAATGCTAATCCCGATGGTCAGTACTGCGAAAGTATGCTTATCAGCAAAACGGCCGGTAATCGTGTTGCCAATGACATTCGCTGCACCATAAAGGCCGAGTATAATAGGCACGATGGCCGGCAATAATCCTGTAACTTCAGTCAAAATTGCTGAAATGTAGCTGAAAGCTGCGTAAGATGCTCCGATGATAAGTGCACTTGACGCATAAGCTGCCCAAAGTTTTCCATTTCGAAACGATGTAAGTTGATCGCCAATACGAATATCCGAAGTATTACGTGAAGCAGGCACCAGCGCCCATATAATCAAAGCACAAATGACAGTGAATATAACAACCAACCAAAAACTCAAACGCCAGCCCATGTTCTGATCAATAACGGTTGCTGCGGGTACGCCTAAAACAGTCGCCAGCATCATGCCACTGAGTACAATTGATGAGGCTCTTCCCCGCATTTCTGTTCTGGCGACTTCACCACAAATCGCCAAAGAGATACCGATACAGGCAGAGCCGGCAACGCCAGTGATAACGCGGGCAATAGCCATCGACTGATAACTCCCTGCCGTTGCAGCTATAATGCCGCCAACACTGTAGAGAGCCAGTAGCCAAAGTAGTGCCTGCTTGTTGGGAACCCGTAACGTGACAAATAATGCTGTCAGTATCGGCCCACCGACAACCATGCCGATAGCGTAGAGTGAAATCAGGTAGCCAATATCTGCAACAGTGACTCCAAACACGCCGGTTAACGATGGCATCATACCGACAACCATAAACTCAGAGGTAGTGAGTACGAATATAGTCAACCCGAGCAAATAAATGGAGGCAGGTATATCACGCTGCTTTTGCATTGGTGGTGCTATTCCCGATGAGGCTTTCGGGCTTTTTTCCTCTGATTGAATGTTATTCATGGTGAGGTTTCCCTAATGCAACATGATTACGGTTTGTGAGTAAAATCGCCAATAGTGCTGCAATGACATAAATAACGGCGGCAGTTCCGAACGCCCATACATAACCATCAATGATCTCTACTTGTGTTGCAGCCACAGCCATTAATCCTGCCAGCCCTACAGTCGGGCCGAGCTCCATGGCTGTGTTCATGACCCCACCAGCCAGACCCGCCTGATGTTGTGGAACATTCATTGTGGAAAGTACCGCAGAGCCTGAAAAAGCCAGTGAAATACCTATTGCGACAAGAACCAGGCTGGGCAGTAATCCCACGACGTAAGTTGTGTTTTTGTCAATACCGACCAACAATCCAAGTCCGATGGCAGCGATAAATAACCCCAGGCTTGTCACCCGTGCAGCCCCCATGCGACCAACTAAAGGTGTTGTCATTTGTCCGGTCACGATGAGCGCGACTGCGAACGGCAGGAATGCGCCGGCTGTCATGAGTGGTGTCCATCCCAGTTCTTGTTGTAAGTAGAGGGATAAAACGAAGTTGACAACGCCCGAGCCTACGGCCGCCAGAAACATGCCAAATAGTCCTGTGATTCGGTTCCGCTCGAAAATAAACCCGGGAGGAAGGAGTGGGTCACGGACGAAACGTTCGAGCACAGCAAAGGCAACTAATGAGCCAAGACCAATCAGTAGTGGGAGCAATACCACTGACGATGTCCACGGATGATCGCCAGTTAATATCAAGCCATAACTACTTAAGGAAATACCGAACGTAGCGAATATTGCACCAATCAGGTCTAATTTCGACCGATGCTGGTGAGACTCATCAATTCCGGCTGGAAGTAGACTGCGGGTGCTGAGCAAACCTATGACTGACACAAGGACAGGTACGGCGAACATCCATCGCCAGGAAACCCATGTTGTTACTACACCAGAGATGACAAATCCTAAGACAGCACCCAAAACGGAAACCCCTCCCCATGTAGCCATTGCTCTGGCAAAGGCATTGGGTTCCGGGAATAAAGCACGTAGTACAGCCATTGCAGCCGGCGCTGTTAAGGCTCCACCTATCCCTTGAGTAAATCGCATGGCAACGAGCATTTCAAAAGTAGGAGAGAAACCTGCAATCACAGAAGATATACCGAAGATGAATAAGCCAATGGCAAACATCCGTCGTCCCTGAAACCTATCGGCCAGCCGCCCGCCAAACAATAGTAAGCCACTGAATGGGAGTCCGTAAGCAGCAAGAACAAGAAGCAGATCAGCAGATGTGAGATTGAATTCTATCGCGATTTTTGGAAGTGGAACTGTAACGATTGCAATCGTGAAAATAAGAATACACTGTACGATTGCTAGAACCATAAACGCCAGACGCTGATTTGAATGGGGTTTTATCTGTGATGTATCGTTGCTTGTAGAGGATATGTTGTTAGGCGACATTATAAAAACTCCTGTTCTATAAAAGCGGCATGAGGCACAATGTTTTCATTAAAGCATTCAATGTAATTATTGATTGATAGATTAGTCTGGCTTGAAATTTTAGTCAACGATAAACAATCTATACCGCTTTATTCCTTATCCAGTGTGTAATGCCTTGTCCTTCAAGGGAGATATAAGGGAAAGTGCCAATCCATATGAACAACCATATTAATGATAAAAGCCAGTATTTACATACTGGCAGAAATGCGCAGATTAATTGATGAAGAGAGACACTGAATGGCCTTAATGAACTAATAATATTATAATTTATTAAACTGTAACCATTTTCCTGCATCAAGTGCCGCCATGCACCCTGAACCTGCTGATGTTATTGCCTGACGATATTTGTCATCAGCAACATCTCCTGCTGCAAATACCCCGGGGATTGATGTCATTGTTTCAAAATGATGAGATTTGCCATTAACAATAATATATCCATCATTCAGCTTTAATTTATTTTGTAAAAAACCTGTATTCGGATCATGGCCTATCGCCATAAAACAGCCACTGATAGGAAGATCAAATAAGATATCATCAAATGTATTTATTAAAGCGAGCCCTTTAAATTCATTCTGATATTCTATATACCCTTTCACTTCTGTATTCCAGAGTATATCAATCTTACCTTCACTGACTTTAGCCATCAGTCTGTCCTGTAGGATTTTTTCAGCTCTTAGTTCAGCTCGCCTATGAATCAGAAAAACTCGCCTTGCTATATTAGCAAGATATAATGCTTCTTCAACGGCAGTATTGCCACCCCCGATTACTGCAACATCTTGGCCTTTAAAGAAAAAACCATCACAAGTCGCACAGGAGGAGAGCCCTTTACCCTGTAATTTATTTTCATTAGGCAGATTCAAATAGCGTGCAGTTGACCCTGTTGCAATAATGATACTTTCTGCTTGGTATTCATTTTTCTCCCCTGAAACCAAGAAGGGTTTGGCATCAAAATTAATTGAAACTATGTGGTCATTAATTATTTCCGGAATAAATTCTTTCGCATGCTGATCCATTCTTAACATAAGTTCAGGGCCTGTTGTCCCTCCCGGCTCTCCCGGCCAATTTTCAACATCAGTGGTATTCATTAATTGCCCGCCCAGTTCCAAACCGGAGACAACAATAGGAGAAAAACCTGCCCTAGCCGCATATATCGCCGCAGTATACCCAGCAGGGCCAGTTCCTATAATTAATACTTTCGTATAAACAGACATTAAATGCTCCTTGTTTTACCAATTAAAAGCAAATGATGATATTGGTTTGGACTGTTAGGTAAGGCAGGCTCCTCAAACCCTCAAATTTAACTCAACTTGAACTACAAATTTTGAGAAACCATATTCTTAAATTGTGTTAATGAAGCGACGCCAACAAGAGAATCTACAGGCTGCCCATCTTTATATACTAATGTCGTTGGTATGCTGCGAATGCCATATTTCATAGTGATATTATAGGCTTCATCAATATTGATTTCCCCGAAAGTGGCACTATCTTTCATATCGATTGATAACTGATTAAACGTTGGTGCTACCGCACGACACGGGCCACACCATGGTGCCCAGAATCTGACAACACAGACCCCTTTAGTACCGACTACACGCTCAAAATTATCTTCAGTTAATTCAATTAATGTACTCATATTGAATCCTCAACAAAATTTTCAAGTTACTTAAACACAGCTTATAAATAAAATGTGGGGTATACGAATGTAAATTTGTTAACTTAATATCGGAACATTCGTTTTATGAATCCATGTACAAGATAATCGCTAACTCAGAATACTCGATACCCGTAATTCAATTATTATATTGAATATTATAGTTAGATCAATAGATCTTTTCCTATCAGAAAGATAGGGACAGGCTATCAATTAATAACAATCAGTTATTAAAATCCTCAAAATAAATGACACAAAAATTATCTAAGCAATATTGGATAAATATAATTTTCAAAAAAATCAATAAGATAAATTCTACTTAATAACTTTAACCAGAGAAAAAATCAATAGAGATAGGATGATTTCACTTATTAACTATTCAAAATACAAAAAATCACGCAATAACAACATAATAATGAGTATTGCTCTTTACGAGTTTGAGTCACGCCCTTCTCCACACGTTTTAGTCTTCAAGGAGAACAACCATTAACCACAAACAGGTGTTCAATAAAATAATTTAATAAAAATTCAGGTGAAATGGATAATCACCAGTTTCAATAAAGAATGTCTATTAACATAAGATTAAGGAAGGAAAACATAAGTAAGACACAAACAGTGAATAAAAAAATTCATACTTTTTCTGACGATTGAGCTGTCTAAAAATCTCGAATTTTCCCACAGAAGCTGTGCAAGTTTGTGAGGCGTCAGGAATTATTATTCTATTGCAAACTTAAATTTGGTCAGTATCCGTATGTTTTATATAACAATAATCATTAATAAAATGTTATTATTTGATATTACATTTAGTTATAAAAGTGTTATTTTTACGTAAAGGCAAACCAACAAATAAAACTAAACACCTTACTAAAATTCATGAGGCATCTAACAATGTATTGCTTCTCGTTTATTTTAAGCTCATGAATCAATATATTATTTTGATAGTAAATCATGTTTATTTTCACCAAAATAAATTGGTGAACAGCAAATGGATTCTTTGTTAATAAATTCAACCATATTCCCAGCGCTATTTTATTTCAGAGAAAAAAGTAATTTCAAAAAAACATAAATCAACTTACCAATCAAATACTAAGGGATAATGCATGAAAAATTTTCTCCAGGCATTACAAGAATCCGGATTAGAAATCTCTACCTCTCCTGAATTATATAAACCAGAAAATAAAAATTTAGAAATAGAGTTACCCCAATTGAAAAAACAGGTTAATGGGATGCTTCAAAATAGATTACCATTAATAAATATTACCATCCCTATAACTCTACAAGACGATACGATTGAGACAGAAAATTTTCCATTAACAGATATTCAATATGCTTATTTAATTGGGCGTAACCCCGGACTGGAACTGGGAGGGTTAACCAGTTGCCTCTATACTGAATTAGATATTAAATCATTAAATATCAATTCATTAAATAACGCATTGAACAAAATCATTGAATATCACCCTATGTTAAGGGCGACTTTATCTTTAGATGGACAACAGCGGATTTTACCTGCCCCATTAAATTACATCATTCCTATTCAGGATTGTAGAAAATGGTCAGCACCAGAAAAAGATAACATGCTGGAAAATATCCGTCAGGAAATGGAAACACAATTACTCCCCCTTGATAAAGCCCCTACATTCGATATACGAGCAACAATAATTAATGACGATATTACTCGCTTGCATGTTTATTTCGATATGATGTTTGTAGATCTTCATAGTATCCGTCTGATATTACGTGACTGGTGGAAAATTTATCAAGGTCATGAGTTACCCATATTAGCTGCTAATATGAATTTTCACACTTATATAAACTCAGAGCGTTATCTGCAAGGGCAATTACAAGGGTTACGTGACAAAGCCTACTGGGAACAACAGTTAGATACTTTACCGCAACCGCCAGAGTTACCATTGAAAACGATTCCTGAGATGATTTCCTCTCCTGCGTTCAAGCGTTACAGTAGAAAAATCGCCGCTGAAACATTGCTGGCGCTCAGGCAGAAAGCGGAAGCACATAAGCTAACTCTGGAAACAGTACTTCTCGGCATTTATACGGAAGTCCTTCGTCAGTGGTCGAAACACCAAACTTTTACGCTGACTATCACTCAATTCGGGCGGCGCCCCTATTTTGATGGCATCGAAAATGTTGTCGGTAATTTTCTTCAACCCATGTTACTGGGAATACGGGGAACAAAAGAAGAAAGCTTCCATGATCGTTTAGTGCAAATCCAGACTGATTTGATGATGAATCGCTGGCATTGTTCCTACAATGGCGTTCAGGTTTTGAGAGAGCTGACCCGCCGAGGTCATAACAATCGGGCAGCAACAGCTCCCGTAGTATTTAGCAATACCCTGACAGCCAATTTGGACGATGTGGTAACAGATATCGGTTGGACGGACGCTACCCAAATTTATAACAGCAATCAAACCCCACAAGTCTGGTTAGAGAACCAAATTGTTCGGGTTGATGGTCTTGTTCAGATTAACTGGAACACTGTCAGTGAACTGTTCCCTGATGACATGGTAGAAGCCATGCTGGATACCTATCTGACGCTGATTGCAACTTGTGCTGAAGATGATTCCGTATGGGATACAAGTGCATCATTGGTGAGGTTGCCCGCATCAGATCTGGCAGAGCGGGAAAAATCCAATGCAACAGATACCGCGTTCGATCTTAAACTGCTGCATGAAATGATTTTGCAGGCCGCAGCCAAATTCCCCCATGAAATCGCGCTTATTCAGGGAGAAAAACAAGTTACCTATGCGGAAATGGTCAATAAAGCCATCGTAATCGCGCAACAACTTCGCACTTCAGCCCAAATTCATCCCAATGATATTGTCGCGGTATCCTTGCCACAAGGCCCGGAATTAGTCATCGGGTTACTGGGTGTCCTTATGTCAGGAGCTGCTTACGTGGCTATCGATCCCCAGCTTCCTGCCGAACGCCGGATGAATTTGCTCAATCGTTGTTCAGCCAAAGGGATTATCACTGGCAGCACGGTTTTTGAACATGGTGAATTGACGGGTTTGCTCCGAATAAACCTGGATGAGTGCCCTATGCACAGCGCTATGGAGACAACACACTGGTCTTCCATGCCTTCAGTGCAGGGATTAGATGATCTGGCATATGTCATCTTTACCTCAGGTTCAACCGGAGAGCCGAAAGGTGTCATGGCTTCTCACCGTAATGCGGCAAATACGGTGTTTGATATCAACCATAAATTCCACGTCACAGAAAAAGACGCTGTATTATCCGTCGCACCGGCTGGATTTGATTTGTCCGTCTATGACTATTTCGGGCTATTGGGAGTTGGGGGAAAAGTTATTTTTTCCATGCCTGAAACGGCCAATGACCCAAAAATCTGGTTAGACATGCTGATCAAACATCAAATTACTATCTGGGATAGTGTTCCGGCTCCCGTGAAAGTACTGGTAGACAGAAATGGTTCCGCTCTGTCCGAGACCAAATTAAGGTTAATCCTAATGAGCGGAGACTGGATACCTGTCGATCTACCAGAACGTATTCGGGAAAGCCTGCCAGATACTGCGATCATCAGTCTGGGGGGAGCGACTGAAGGCTCTATCTGGTCGATACACTATCCAATCAAGGAAATTGATAAAAACTGGAAAAGCATTCCTTATGGCAAGCCGTTGGCAAATCAAACTTTCCATGTTCTGAATAATTGGCTTCTGCCCTGCCCCAAATGGGTAACGGGGGAACTCTATATTGGCGGAGACGGAGTGACCCAAGGTTATTTGGGAGACGCAGAAAAAACTGCACTGCGCTTTATTACTCATCCCGTCACAGGTGAGCGGCTGTACAGAACCGGAGATTTGGGACGATATATTGCCGATGGCTTGATAGAAATTTTAGGGCGTGAAGATAATCAGGTAAAAATCAATGGATACCGCATTGAATTAGGCGAAATTGAAGCCTGCCTCCTGAGCCATGAAAATGCCTGCCATGTCGTTATTGATGCTCCCGTACATCCCAAAACCGGACAACGGCATATTGTTTCCTATGTTGTCCCTGAAACTGTAGAAATTTTGGATGCCCCAAGCCATTTTCAAGACCAGTTGAGGGAGATTGCCCGCAAGACACTGCCCTCTTATATGGTACCCAGTTATTACGTTTTATTGTCCCATATGCCATTAACCAGTAATGGAAAAATTGACCGTAAAGCGCTGCCTATCCCCTGGTCTGATACCGAAGAACACTCTGATGCTCCGGTTAAACCCGCTAATGAGATAGAAGCAAAGATCCTAAAACTTTGGCAAGCACAACTTCAGCATGATGATTTTGATGTCACCGATGGCTTTTTTGATATTGGCGGTGATTCACTGCATGCCGTTGGTTTACTTAGTGCACTGCGACAGGAGTTTAACATTACGCCTGTTGGCGAACAGGACATCATCGAAGGGTTGTTCATGAATTCCAACATTCAGTCTTTCTCTCGCATCATCGAAACAATCGTTCAATCTCAAGCGGTGAATGAACTATGACCAAAGCATACGATTATATCGTGGTAGGTGGCGGTTCAGCAGGATGCGTGGCCGCATCACGCCTGTCTGAAAACAGCACGAAATCCGTACTGCTGATTGAAGCAGGCCACGAGTCTGATGTACACAACCCCGCCAGTCCACTCAGAGATGCGTCAAGACTGGTATTGGAAGGATATAACTGGGATTACGAAGCCAATGTGCGCAATGATGATCGGTTCGCCGCTCTCATTGCCCCTCACGTTCACCAAGATGACAGGCAACCGGCTCGCAAGCACAAGGAACGTAAGCCGTTCAATTATCGGGTAGGAAAAGTGCTCGGGGGTTCCTCCGCAGTCAACGGTGCCATTGCCCTGAGGGGATTTCCGAGCGATTTCGATAAATGGGCCCAAATGGGTTGCCCTAATTGGTCTTGGGAACAGGTTCTGCCGTGGTTTAAGTATCTGGAAAATGACACCGATCGTATCGGTGATGATAACCACGGTTCACAGGGACCAATGTGCCTGCGCAGACCTCCGGATGGCGAGATCCATCCCCTTGATATGGCGTTTGCCCGTGCCTGCGAACAGTTTGGTGTGCCTTATGTTGATGATCTCAATATCGGTGAAGATCCGGCCGTCGGCCCTGTGCCCGCCAATGTTATTAATGGCGCAGAAAGAGTGGATGTTTATCGTTCATACCTTGAACCGAACCTGAACAGGGAAAATCTGCACGTGATCACTGATGCGCTGGTCACGCAGATCATTTTTAACGGCACTGTCGCTTCAGGGGTAAAAATCATTCAGGCGGGAGAAGAGCGGGTTTATCAAGCCAGACAGATTGTTCTCTGCGCTGGTGCAATTGGCTCGGCAACATTATTGCAGCGCTCAGGTGTGGGGGATCCGGCACACCTGAGCAGATTAGGTATCCCTATTGTTGCACAAGTGCCCGCCGTTGGCAGAAACCTAACTGACCATGCCTCAGTGGTACTCTGGGCGCTGCCTAAAGCAGGTGTCTGTACAACAGGCCTGCCGTGGCGGCAAATTGCTGCCCGCATTAACAGCGGTTATGACGAAAAAGTCGATGTGCAAATTGGCTTGCTGAACAATGTTGCCAGTGACACTGTGCCAGGTTTCAGAGATCGCGTTGCTTATCCAATGTTGGTTGGCGCTTCCGTCATGTTGATGCGTCCGGAGATTCAAGGACAGGTCTTTATCAGTTCCGCCACGCCTACGGTATTGCCCCAAATTGATCTGCCATTGACCCGCACCCCATCAGATATCGCTCGCCTTATAGGGGGAGTGCGTAAAATTTGGGAGGTTTTACACCATGCAGAAGTGGATGCCTTCCTTGATGGCATCCAATTTTGGTCACACTCCATGATTTATAACGACGAAATCATGAACAGTGCAATCAAGAACCTTGTCAATCCTGGCTGGCATGCCTCTGGAACGCTCAGAATGGGTAGCAGTAGTGATCCTGATAGTGCCACACAGGAAGATGGTCGGGTGCATGGCATTACTGGCGTGACAGTCGCTGATGCCTCCTTGTTTCCCACCATTCCCTCCATGCCAACCAATCTGTCAACCATTATGGTTGCTGAACGTATTGTCAGTTTCTTAATAGAAAGAGAAACAGAAAGAGAAGCAGAGAGAGAAGCCACCAGCGATCGGAGAACAAATGGACACTAATTGCAGGCGGGTGATTTATGCCTTCCCACATGCCGGGGCAACAACAGCCATTTATCGCCCCTGGCTAAATGATCTTATGACAACCCAATCCGCAATTTTACAGCCTGTTGCGATCCCAGGTCGTGGTCATCTGGCTAAAGAGCCTGAAATTCACGATCTCGATTCACTGGTTGAACGGCTGGCATCAGATATTTGGGCCGATTTCCAACAAAAACAGGCACAGGGAATGACAGAGTGGATCACCTTTGGCCATAGTTTTGGTGGTGTGCTGAGTCTCGCGGTGGGTCAGGCATTAATGAAAAATCATGGCATTTCTCCCCTATTTGGCGTGGTATCCAGCTCTGTCCCTCCTCATCGTCAACCAGAAGATGAACGGCATGAATGGACTGATGAGCAATTGATTCAGAAAACCAAAGAGGATCAAGGGACGCCCGAAGCCATTTTGAACGAGCCTGCGCTAATAAAACCCATCATCCGCCAACTGCGCAGTGATTATCGGATACGCAGCCAATTTCCCCAACTTGGCAATATACAGGTGAATTACCCATTGGTGCTGATTTCTGCTACTCACGATATTCATGTCACTTTGGCGGACATGGAAGCCTGGAAAAATTACACCTCTGGCAATACCTCACTCATCCACATTGAAGGGGATCACTTTGCTGTGTACCAACACTGGAATGTCATCAAACAAATACTACTGAGTAAGGCGATTTGAGTAAAACCATGAGCTGACAAAGAATCAGGAGTGAATATGCGTGTTGAGATTGATAATTTTGATAGTTACCGGAAATCCTGCCGTGAATTTCTTGAAAGTGAAATCGTCCCTGAACATCAAAGGTGGGAAGAAAATGGGCTGGTTGAACGCTCTTTTTGGGAGAAGTTAGGTCAGTCTGGTTTATTAGGTATGAGTGTCACTCCCGAATTTGGGGGACTGGGAAAAAGCGATTACCGGTTCGCAGTCATTCTGACAGAAGAACTCATCAAATCAGGTGTGACTGTACCGGGGATCGTTGCTCATAATGATGTTGTTGCCAGCTATATTTTTGCCCTTGGTAATGAGGAACAGAAAAAAAGGTGGTTGCCGGAATTGTGTAGCGGAAAGCGAGTTGCGGCTATTGCCATGACAGAACCCAGTGGGGGTTCCAATACCGCCGACATCAAAACTGTGGCTACGCGTCAGGGTGATTACTATCTGGTCAATGGCGGCAAAACTTATATCACCAATGGCATCAATGCGGATCTGATTGTTGTCGCTGTAAAAACAGAACAAGGGCAACAAGGTCAGGGCATCAGCTTGTTGGCAATAGAACGGGATATGCCCGGCTTCTCCAGAGGGGAGCCATTGAAGAAAATTGGCTGGAATGGCAGCGACACGGCTGAACTCTTTTTCCATGACTGCAAAGTCCCCATTACCAACCTGCTTGGCCGTGAAAACCTTGGTAATTATTACTTCATGTCAGCAATGCCCCGTGAACGCCTCAGTATTTCAACCGTGGCGGTTGCCAGTGCAGAACATATATTGCAGAGCACGCTGGAATATGTAAAAGAAAGAACGGCCTTCAATCAACCAATCGGCTCCTTTCAATACAACCGTTTTATGCTCGCGCAATTAGATACTGAAGTAAAAATTGCCCGAATCTACCTTGATAACGCTGTTAGTCTCTTTAACCAAGGTCTTTTCAGTCTGATAGATGCCGCCCGCATCAAGTGGTGGACGACTGAACTTCAAATGAAAGTGGCAGATCGTTGCCTTCAATTGCACGGAGGGCTGGGTTACCTGCGTGATTCCACTGCCGGCAAGAATTGGCTGAATAGCCGTGCCCAGACCATTTACGGTGGAACCAGCGAAGTGCTGCAAGAAATTATCAGTAAATCACTTGGACTTTAAGACCACACCATACTGGTACTCAACCCTATTCGAGAGGATATATTGGTTATGAATGAAAGGAGCACTCAAACGTGTCTCGTCCGTTCGGTGAATCTGAGTCAATGGAATTCTATCGTTCTCAATTGGGCAAATAATGAAAACTGGGATATTAGTTCGGGCGATACAGCTTGTTTCTTTAATGTAGACCCAGATGCTTTCTTTATCGCCCATCATAATATGCAGCCTATCGCATCAATATCGATGGTCAATTATTCAGATCATTACTCATTCGGTGGTAACTTCCTCATACCATCAGCATTCCGCAATAGTATTTGTGCAGGGAAAATATGGAAATGGTCTATGGATTATGCAGAACATCGCACAATTGGCTGTGATGGTAACTGGGATAAAACGTCACTCTACGAAAAAAGGGGGTTTGTTAAACATTATCGTAATGTCCGGCTTTCTGGAACCATCCAGAAAAAAATCACACCCCCACCAGGCGCCATTCTGATCACGCCAGCCAATATTGATGAAGTCATCAAATATGATGCGGAATGCACCGGCGTTTATCGAGGCGCATTGCTTGCCAATTGGTTCTGGGGAAAAGGACGTTATGGATTTTGTACTTATTCCAGAACAGGAATTTCCGGGATCATAGGCATAAGGCGATCCCAAAATGGCTACCGAATAGGCCCTTTCCATGCTGACAATGCCGAAGTTGTTGAAACGCTGGCCCTTACCGCATTCGCACAAATCCCTGATGGCTTACCTATATCGGCGGATGTTCCCGAAACCGATAACAACGATTTTCTCCAACTGGCTAACGAGTATGGGCTAAAGGGACTCTTTAACACATACCGAATGTACAAAGGCAATCTCATCCCAAAGGGGCAGATAGATAAGGTCAAGGCCATTGCGTCTTTGGAGTTGGGGTAACGGATATCAACCAATAGCCGTTGCCTGAATCGCAACATCATTAATAACTATATTCATATGAGAGGTTATATTATGGCAAATGAAGCACCGACCTTATTTGAATGGATGGGAGGTCGTGAGGCCCTCATGAAACTCATGACCATCTTTTATGCCAAAGTTGAAAAAGATGAGCTGCTCGCTCCGCTGTTCCAAAACATGAAATCCGATCACCCCGGTCATGTAGCCATGTGGTTGGAAGAAGTACTCGGTGGCGAAAAGCGCTATACCAATGAGCGCGGTGGCTTCAAGGTCATGTTAAGCCGCCACAGAGGCAGAAGCATTCAGCCAGAACAAAGGAAAAGATGGGTAGACTTGCTGATGCAGTCTGCTGATGAAATCGGCCTGCCATCTGATCCTGAATTTCGTGCCGCCTTTGCAGGTTATATCGAATGGGGTTCACGCAGAGCTGAAGCCAATTCTCAACCCAATGCCGCCCCTTCACGTCGCGAAACCGTGCCCAACTGGGGATGGGGAGAAGCCCCTCCGGGAACACCCTGATTTTTCAGGAAACTTAGGATGTTAGGAAAATAGGATGTTAAGAAAATAAGAAACAAAGAGGTGAGCTCATGCTGTTGGCTATCAGTGACTTACATGTATCTCATGCAACAAATAGAGCTATAGTCGAATCATTCAGGCCATCAACACCTGATGATTGGCTTCTGCTGGCAGGTGATATTGCAGAGAAGGAATCAGACTTTACATGGGCCATCAGTATGCTTTCCCAACGGTTTGCCCAAGTCGTCTGGACGCCGGGGAATCATGAACTCTGGTGTACACCAAGAGATCAATTAAAGTTACCCGGCGTACTGCGTTATGAACATCTGGTCAATATTTGCCGACAGCATAACGTGCTCACCCCTGAAGATGAGTTTCGCCATTACCGCATGGGGAATGGTAAAACCGTTACCATTGCCCCTATTTTTACTCTATATGATTATTCATTCAGAAATATTGATGACTATACGGCGGAGCAGGCCATAGAACGCGCCCGTCGTTGTGGTGTCATCAGCTCTGACGAATTTTTTCTGAAAACCTACCCCCATAAAAATATTATCGACTGGTGTCGGGAACGTCTCCAATATACTGAAAAACGTTTAAACGCTATTCCAGACGGTGAAGATATCGTGCTTATAAGCCATTTTCCCCTTCTCCGAAAACCGCTTGAATCTTTACGCAATACCGAATTTTCCATTTGGTGTGGCAGTGAAAAAACGCATCAGTGGGCATCAAGAAAAGGAGTTCGCATGGTGGTATACGGACATTTACACATCCCTAATCTCGAATATATTCAAGATGTTGTTCATTTGGAAGTTTCTTTGGGATATCCGCGGGAATGGCAAGAACATGGTAGAGATTCTTACTTGGTGCAGCTAGATGGGTTGCTGGAACACACGAATGCAATCTCTAATCATCCATTTTTATAATAATAAGAGGCTAATTTACCGATGAAAAATGCTGAAATAATTCCACAGATAAAACCTCGGATCTTAATTGGTGCAACCGGGTCAGTGGATATTACCCTCCTTCCAAAATATCTTTCAGCAATTAAGGCAACAATCGACTGTACCTTGACGGTATTGATGACAAACAGTGCCACCACCTTTTTACCTGCATCAACTGTTGCGCTCTATGCAGACCGGGTCATCAGCGGAGAGTCGCCACTCGATTGGCCAACAGACAAACCTTCACGCATTGTAGCGGATCATGACATTATGGCCGTTTTACCTGCCACTGCTAACACACTGGCGACCACGGCTCACGGTGGTGCGACCAACCGATTAACGACGGTGATTCTGGCCTCCACATTCCCTGTACTGTTTTTTCCGGTTATGGGTAACGTGATGTGGGAAAAAAACGCGACACGTCGCAATATTTCTCAGTTACGTGACGATGGCTATCACGTTATTGAACCCGTATGGCACGAAAATTTTGATGTTTCACTGCAACGAATCGTTGGGCATCCCTCATTACCGGATATTGAAACGGTTATGTCACTGCTGAAACAACATCTGGCAAAATAATCCCTGATATTAATATCGCTGTGGAAGAGCACTCCGCACCTTCAATTGATAAAAGGTTATTCAACGTGTGGGCTGAGTATTCTTCCATTTTAAATTTTCCTGATATACAAACTGATAGACAGACGTAAGCTCTCCTTCTGCCCAGACCTAAGCGACATATCACCAGATATCGTTTCATTTAAAAAATTGCAGAATAAACACCTTTTAATATAGGATAAGTTTTATTTTCATTCGTCACAAAAAAATCGACCCATTGAAAATAATAATAAAAAACCTCATTTTATAACTATAAATCGGTAAATTATGTCACAACATCAAAATCGTTCATTAAACAGGCAGGACTATAAAACTCTGTCTTTGGCCGCCTTGGGTGGTGCACTGGAGTTTTACGACTTTATTATCTTTGTCTTCTTTGCCGTTGCGCTTGGAGAACTGTTTTTCCCTGCGGATATACCTGAATGGCTCAGACAACTACAAACATTTGGTATTTTTGCTGCCGGCTATTTAGCTCGGCCGTTAGGTGGGATCATCATGGCTCATTTTGGTGATCTTATTGGGCGCAAGAAGATGTTTTCACTCAGTATATTCCTGATGGCCGTACCAACACTGATCATTGGAATGCTGCCCACCTATGATGCGATTGGCATTGCCGCTCCTGTACTGCTCTTGCTAATGCGAATCATGCAGGGAGCTGCGATTGGAGGAGAAGTACCCGGAGCATGGGTCTTTGTGGCAGAGCACGTCCCTCATAAGCGCATAGGCTTTGCCTGTGGCGTTTTGACAGCAGGATTGACCATGGGTATTTTGTTTGGCTCTTTAGTGGCAACCATGATTACTTCCATTTATACCAAGCAGGAAGTCTTGGATTGGGCATGGCGTCTCCCATTCTTTTTGGGTGGTGTTTTCGGTCTGTGTGCCATGTACCTGCGCCGTTGGCTGCATGAAACTCCTATCTTCAAGGAAATGCAGGAACGTAAAGCGCTGGCGGAAGAACTGCCACTAAAATCCGTTATCTTTAATCACAAACGCGCCATCACGATCTCTATGCTATTAACATGGCTGCTTTCCGCTGGCATCGTAGTCATTATCCTGATGGCACCAACCTATATGCAGACGGTATTTCATCTGGAGCAATCAATTACCCTGAAAGCAAACAGCCTTGCGATCATCTCGTTGGCGGCGAGTTGTATATTCGTAGGGTATTTATGTGATAAATGTGGTGCGGGTATCGTGTTGATCGTCGGCTGTATTCTATTAGCTGCCGCGACATGGTTTTTCTATCATAATATCAGCGATGAACCGCTCAAATTATTTAGTGTTTATGCCATTACCGGATTAGCTGTTGGTGTGATTAGCTCAGCACCATTCGTTATGGTTAAAAGTTATCCGGCAGAAGTACGTTTCAGCGGCATTTCATTTTCATATAACTTGGCCTATGCCATTTTTGGTGGGCTGACTCCGATCCTCGTTACCCTGCTATTGAAATATACTTCACTGGCACCCGCCTACTATATGATGACATTATCGGCTGTCGGCATCTTATTGGGATTCTATTTGCGAAAAAAAGCAATGTAAGAAAAAGCAGGCAAAGTGAGTTAAATGACATAACACAGGATGAGCACAAATACTCATCCTGTCTGAAAACGGTTAAGCGTGTTTCACTTCACCAATCGGCAAAATAGTACGGCCATATTGTTCATTCAGAACCTCAGCCATTGCCAGATAGAAAGCACTCGCACCACAGATAACGCCTTCAAAACCCGCGAACGTCAAGATACTGGCATTGCCCGTGATATTACCAATTGCCAATAATGCAAACAGCAGAGTCAGGCTGCCAAACACAAATTGCAGGACACGGTTGGCTTTCAACGTACCAAAGAACATAAACAAAGTGAAAATTCCCCACAAGGCGAGGTAAACGCCGAGGAATTCATGGCTGGTTGCTTCTGCCAGTCCCATTGTTGGCAGGAAAAGCAAACCAATCAGACTCAACCAAAACATACCGTAAGAAGTAAATGCGGTCGCAGCAAAAGTGTTTCCTTTTTTGTACTCAAAAATGCCTGCCAGCACCTGAGCCAACCCACCGTAAAAAATGCCCATGCTCAAAATAACCGACGTCAATGGGAAAAAACCTGCATTATGCAGATTCAACAAAATGGTTGTCATACCAAAACCCATTAAGCCCAACGGGCCTGGGTTCGCCAACTTACTAGAATTCATAATTCCCCTGAAAAATACAGATAAAACAAAATATTAAAAAAGTTATCAAGGCACTTTATTTCGCCAAGAAACTATAAAAGGCGGCGAATCATAATGTGATGGCATCAACTACACAATGGCCTTGGGGAAAAAATTTTTAATTAAACTTCAATTTTTTTTCAATCGACCCCTTGATGATGAGACGAATGACCCCATCTAAGAATCAACTACAGTTACTACTGGTATTTCAGCACTAACTGAAAACATAAATAATGAGGAATTTCTGGCAATCAGTGCCATTGAAAAGCAAACATTCGTCCTCATATAGCTTAGTAACTTGACCGAATATATGAATTCTTTGTGGAGGCGTTTAGATGGGTAAAATCATTGGTATCGACTTGGGAACTACCAATTCTTGTGTAGCAATTATGGACGGCACAACCACTCGTGTGCTTGAAAACAGTGAGGGTGACCGTACCACACCTTCAATCATCGCATATACTCAGGATGGTGAAACTCTGGTTGGTCAACCAGCTAAACGTCAGGCTGTTACTAACCCGCAGAATACCCTGTTCGCCATTAAGCGTTTGATCGGCCGTCGTTTTCAGGACGAAGAAGTTCAGCGTGACGTCGCTATCATGCCATACAAAATCACGTCAGCTGATAACGGCGACGCATGGCTGGAAGTGAAAGGCCAGAAAATGGCACCACCTCAGATTTCTGCTGAAGTTCTGAAAAAGATGAAGAAAACAGCAGAAGATTATCTGGGCGAACCAATTACTGAAGCGGTTATTACTGTTCCTGCATACTTCAACGATGCACAGCGTCAAGCAACCAAAGATGCCGGCCGTATCGCAGGTCTGGAAGTTAAGCGTATCATCAACGAACCCACTGCTGCTGCACTGGCTTATGGTCTGGACAAAGAAGTGGGCAACCGCACTATCGCTGTTTATGACTTGGGTGGCGGTACTTTCGATATCTCTATCATCGAAATCGACGAAGTTGATGGCGAAAAAACGTATGAAGTTCTGGCAACCAACGGTGATACTCACTTAGGTGGTGAAGATTTCGACAGCCGTATGATCAACTATCTGGTTGACGAATTCAAAAAAGAACAAGGCATCGACCTGCGTAACGACCCGCTGGCAATGCAGCGCCTGAAAGAAGCCGCAGAAAAAGCGAAAATCGAGCTTTCTTCTGCACAGCAGACTGACGTGAATCTGCCATATATCACCGCAGATGCAACGGGTCCTAAGCACATGAACGTTAAAGTGACTCGTGCGAAACTGGAATCACTGGTTGAAGATCTGGTGAAACGTTCTATCGAGCCACTGAGAGTTGCTCTGAATGACGCGGGTCTGTCTGTCTCTGACGTTCACGACGTTATTCTGGTTGGCGGCCAGACTCGTATGCCAATGGTTCAGAAAGCCGTTGCAGACTTCTTCGGCAAAGAACCACGTAAAGACGTGAACCCGGACGAAGCAGTTGCGATGGGTGCAGCGGTTCAGGGCGGCGTATTGGCAGGTGACGTGAAAGACGTTCTGCTGTTGGACGTAACGCCACTGTCTCTGGGTATTGAAACCATGGGCGGCGTAATGACTTCCCTGATTTCTAAGAACACCACTATCCCAACCAAGCATAGCCAAGTGTTCTCTACAGCAGAAGACAACCAATCTGCGGTAACTATTCACGTACTGCAAGGTGAACGTAAGCGTGCCGGCGATAACAAATCTCTGGGCCAGTTCAACCTGGATGGCATTCAGCCAGCAATGCGCGGCACTCCGCAGATCGAAGTGACTTTCGACATCGATGCTGACGGTATCCTGCATGTTTCTGCGAAGGATAAAAACTCAGGTCGTGAGCAAAATATCACCATCAAGGCTTCTTCTGGTCTGAACGAAGAAGAAATCCAACAGATGGTACGCGATGCAGAAGCAAACGCAGAAGCTGACCGTAAGTTTGAAGAGCTGGTTCAGGTTCGTAACCAAGCTGACCAACTGGTTCACGGTACTCGTAAACAAGTTGAAGAAGCGGGTGACAAACTGCCTGCGGACGATAAAGCAGCAATCGAGAAAGCAACTTCTGAGCTGGAAACTGCGGCGAAAGGCGAAGACAAAGCTGACATCGAAGCGAAGATCCAAGCTCTGGTTGAAGCGTCCAAGAAACTGCTGGAAATCGCACAACAACAAGCTCAGGCTGGTGCTGCTGACGCTGGCGCAAGCAACGCGAAAAAAGAAGACGACGTTGTAGACGCTGAATTCGAAGAAGTTAAAGACAAAAAATAATAGCCCTTAGCGGGCAAAAGTAACAGGGCGCCTGTTACTTGTTAACTGACACGGGCGTTGAGGTAACTCTACGCCCGTGCGTGCGTGTTAAGGGTAAACAATACGATGGCAAAAAAAGATTATTACGAAGTTTTGGGAGTTTCCAAAACCGCAGACGAAAAAGAGATCAAAAAAGCCTATAAGCGTCTGGCAATGAAATATCACCCTGACCGTAATCAGGGCGATAAAGACGCAGAAAATAAATTCAAAGAAATTAAAGAAGCGTATGAAATCCTGACGGATTCTCAGAAACGCGCTGCTTATGACCAATATGGTCATGCTGCCTTTGAACATGGTGGTATGGGTGGTGGCGCAGGTGGCGGAGCTGACTTTAGCGATATCTTTGGTGACGTTTTCGGAGATATTTTCGGTGGTGGCCGCCGTCAACAGCGCCATAGCCGTGGTTCAGACCTGCGTTACAATATGGAATTAACCCTGGAAGAAGCTGTCCGTGGTGTGACCAAAGAGATCCGTATTCCAACATTGGAAACTTGTGATACTTGTCATGGCAGCGGAGCAAAAGCAGGCACCAGCCCGGAAACGTGTTCAACCTGTCACGGTGCAGGCCAAGTACAAATGCGCCAAGGGTTCTTCGCGGTTCAACAGCCTTGCCCTCAGTGTCATGGCCGTGGAAAAATCATCAAGAATCCTTGCGGTAAATGTCATGGACATGGGCGCGTTGAAAAATACAAGACCCTGTCTGTTAAGATCCCTGCCGGCGTCGATACTGGTGACCGCATTCGCTTAAGTGGTGAAGGTGAAGCAGGTGAACACGGTGCACCATCCGGCGATTTGTACGTTCAGGTTCAAGTCAAAGCTCACCATATCTTTGAACGTGATGGCAGTAACCTCTATTGTGAAGTTCCGATCAACTTCGCAACTGCGGCATTGGGTGGTGAAATTGAAGTCCCTACCCTTGATGGTCGTGTTAGCCTGAAAATCCCGGCAGAGACCCAGACCGGCAAACTGTTCCGTATGAAAGGTAAAGGCGTTAAATCCGTCCGTGGTGGTGTTCAAGGCGACTTGCTGTGCCGCGTTGTGGTAGAAACACCTGTGAAGTTGAATGAAGAACAAAAAGAGCTGATGCGTAAATTGGGGGAGTCTTTTGGCGGGAAAAGTGGTGAAACTAATAGCCCTCGTTCCAAGAGCTTCCTTGATGGCGTGAAGAAGTTTTTTGATGATTTGACTAAGTAATTTAATTACCTTAGTGAGATCTTTGTTAATAATCCCTGCTATTATCCTTATAATTAATTGATAATAAGCAGGGATTTATTAATTTATTAATTTATTAATTTATTAATTTATTAATTTATTAATTTATTAATTTATTAATTTATTAATTTATTAATTTATTAATTTATTAATTTATTAATTTATTAATTTATTAATTTATTAATATAACACTAACATACCCAATTCTCTGATTGAAGTTTTGCTAAAAATAGAGCAGACTATCCCACATAGTAATGTATGACATTATAATTCCGTACCCACACCATATTCATCAAATATACTCACACACAGCATAGCTTTTACCATTCTAATTAATTATTATGAGGTTAAGATGATGATTGAGAATATCTTACAGGATGCAATTCAACATTCACGGAATATCTTTAAAGGTAAAACATCGAATAAAACCTATCGTAACTATACAAAACTAACACCAAATAAAATGGCAAGGTATACACCAGATAATATCAGGGCAAGGGAAGATAAACATGATGAATTTTCAGATCAACTTCGTGAAATAAATCATATTACTGATAAATATCGACACTGCCTATTTAGTTCTAAGCACGATGAACAATTAGTTGGGAACTGTGGTGAATTAACGATAGCGGCATTCAACTACTTAGCTATACATCGATATAATGATATCTTAAGATGGTTTAGTAAAAATGGTCGTGGCAGAGGGAATGAAGATTACATAATGAACCCCATTTATATACTGTTCCTGATGTTTGGCGATCCCTACGATCATTGTATCGCTGTTATTACCCACCCTAGAGAAACTCAGCATAAACCAACTCTAAATCATCTATATAGAGCACTCCCAGATCACTCTTGGGTATGTGACCCGTGGGCTAATATAGCTTGTTCCTCTGAAGAATATATTGCCAGATGGCAAAGAAAAATGAGTGTCTGGAATTCAAAAGGAAAAGCAACATCTATATACCAAGAGCATCAGTTTGAAGATTATCCGTCACCAGCAACGGAGGAGAACTTGAACGCCATAAACTATAGCATAAAAAGAGTGGTATATATGGCAGAGATACGACCTCACAGTAGGACAAAGATAATACAGTAATTTTAAAAGATTGCACAAAATGCACCACTATTTTGGTATTCATTTTTCAATGAAGTACTATCCCAATTTCGTTCCAATAATACCTGCAACAATTACAACACAAGCCAATAATCGCATTTTACTAAACGGTTCTCGCAGGAGAATGACAGACAATAACATCGCAAATAACACACTAGTTTCGCGCAATGCAGCAACCAGCACAATGGGAGCATAGCTCATCGCCCAAATGACAACTCCATAACTGAGTAGTTGCATCAATCCCCCCAACAATCCCTGTTTCCAATATTGGCGAATATTCTTTCCGGCAGTATTTCAATATTTGCAATACATTATCACTCCCATAACCCAGCCATTAATAGCAAATAGCCAAGAACCGATCAGCGCTAATCTTTACTAAAGCATTCCAACTGGCATGCAATAGAGCCGCACCGAGGACAGACAAAAAAGTAAAGTTGTCATAGGATATTTTATTTATATCATTATAAAAATTGATGATAAAAACATCTTCTGCTATCCATCAAAATTTATCAATGCTTAAAAACATGACTTCCACAAACAAATAACTCGAAAATAACGATCAATATAGCATATATAATCTACTTTTTACGAAGTAATGACTAGAATAACATACACCCCTTGATCAATTTCATAGGTTATTTATTCATGACTGCAATCATTCGCCAATTTTTGAAATTAGAGGCAGCAGGAGGAATTCTCCTCATCATAGCGGCCATCATTGCGCTGGCTATGGCGAATACGCCATTGCAGGATATTTATCATCAATTTCTCAACCTTCCTGTCGCAGTGCAGTTCGCGGCATTGGAAATCAATAAGCCATTATTACTATGGATAAATGATGGATTAATGGCGGTGTTTTTCCTCATTGTCGGGCTGGAAGTAAAACGTGAACTCATGGAAGGCTCACTTGCGGGTCGTGATAAAGCAATTTTTCCGGCCATTGCTGCCCTTGGAGGTATGCTGGCTCCCGCTCTGGTCTATTTACTGTTTAATGGTAGTGATGACATCGCGCGGCAAGGTTGGGCAATTCCCGCCGCAACAGATATCGCCTTTGCGCTTGGTGTTATGGCGTTATTGGGAAGGCGTGTTCCTACCGCGTTAAAAGTATTTTTGCTTGCGTTAGCCATTATTGATGATTTAGGTGTCATCATTATCATCGCTCTGTTTTATACCAAAACCGTTTCTTTAGGAGCATTAGGTCTGGCTGCGGCTACGATTGCGCTTCTGGCTTGGATGAACCGGAAAGGGGTAACCAAAACATCCGTTTATCTGGCTGTCGGTGTTGTTTTATGGATTTGTATCTTAAAATCCGGTATTCATGCCACGCTGGCCGGGGTTATCGTTGGGTTCCTGATCCCTCTGCGCGATAAAAAAGGTGATTCACCTTCCGAAACACTCGAGCATGAACTACATCCGTGGGTCGCTTATTTAATTCTGCCACTGTTTGCTTTTGCCAATGCGGGTGTTTCATTGCAGGGTGTCACTTTGGATGGCCTGATAAGTATGCTGCCCGCGGGCGTTGCGCTCGGCCTGTTCATCGGCAAGCCATTGGGAATTTTCCTGTTTAGCTGGATTTCAGTAAAACTGGGAATGGCTAAATTACCGGAAAAAATTGGCATGAAACAAATTTTCGCGGTTTCTGTCTTATGTGGAATCGGATTTACCATGTCTATCTTTATTTCCGGTCTGGCATTCGAAGGTCTAAATGACGCTTTCAGCACCTACTCACGTCTGGGTATTTTGATTGGCTCTACAACCGCCGCCATCGTCGGTTATGGATTATTAAACATACTATTACCGAAGAAAAAAACGTAGCCAAAAGCAAATGAATAGACTAAGTTACACACAAAACCAGAAGTAATTTCCGAAGTAATTCATCTTCTTAATATTCGCGGTATAGCAGTTGAACATGTTGTGCCGCGAATATTTCATATCAAAAAAATAGGAGAACGCCATAATCTGGCGGCCTGAAATGTTGGTCACGGCTGTTGTACAGATGTGAGGCAATACAAGGATAAATATATGCGGGTTTCACATTTAAACTTTAACCACCTTTACTATTTTTGGCATGTTTGTAAGGAAGGCTCTGTTGTAGGTGCAGCAGAAGCGCTGTACTTAACACCACAGACCATTACCGGGCAAATCAAGGCGTTGGAAGAACGCTTGGGGGGGAAGTTATTTAAACGTCAAGGAAGGGGTCTGGTGCCCTCTGAACTGGGGCAATTGATTTTCCGCTATGCGGATAAAATGTTTACACTCAGTCAGGAAATGATGGATATCGTCACTTACAGCAGGGAATCAAACCTACTGTTTGATGTTGGTGTCGCTGATGCTCTGTCCAAGCGCTTAGTCAGCAAAGTGTTGGAAACCACGGTGGTAGAGCATGAGAAAATCCACTTGCGTTGTTTTGAATCAACGCATGAAATGTTGCTTGAGCAACTCAGCCAGCATAAGTTGGATATGATCTTATCAGATTGCCCGGTTGACTCCACCCAGCAGGAAGGCTTATTTTCTGTCAAGTTGGGAGAATGCAGCATTAGCTTTTACTGCCGCGCACCAGTCCCGGAAAAACCATTCCCTGAATGTCTGGAAGAGCGCCGCTTGTTGATCCCCGGACGCCGTTCAATGCTAGGCAGGAAACTGCTGGCATGGATACGCAATAAAAACCTGCAAGTTGAAGTTCTGGGAGAATTTGATGATGCCGCACTGATGAAGGCATTTGGCATGTACCATAATGCCATTTTCATCGCCCCCTCTTTCTATGCCAATGATACTTTCGCTGACAGCGATATTATTGAGGTAGGCAGATTGGATTCAGTGCAGGAAGAGTATTACGTTATCTTTGCAGAGCGGATGATCCAGCATCCCGCCGTTCAGCGCGTATGTAACAAAGATTTTTCCGCGCTGTTTAATGCACCTCTTCTCCATTCTCCCTCTAAAAGTCGTCCTGAACAACTTTTGTAAGTAAAAAATAGAAGCTTAAAAAACCTTTCATAGAATAATACCGCTCGCTTAAGTACGAGCGGTTCTTTTTTTATTTTTATTTTACTCCTAATAAAATATGTTTTGAATTATGTTTTGGTTTTTAATTCCGACATCCCGCACCTCACTTTTTATATTTATTGCTAAATTGGGACAGGATTTCGATTACACAATGTTTAATCAATAATATTTGTTGCCATTCGAATAATGATATAGGTTCTCTTTATTATTATTCGTTATTATTCCTTACCCTCTACCGATGTATTTATAATAGGACTAACACATGAGCACTCATTAAATAAACCACATAGTTTTTCCTAATCCATCAAAGATAAATGAGCTTCTTTGGTGTGTTTATATAATGAACCTTTATTATTTAATTCACACATGAATCAAAATAAAAAGCAAAAAAAAGTTCATGCGTTAGCCTTAGTGTTTATAATAAACTAGGAGAATAAATCGAAAAGTATATCGGCTAGTACAAATGGTCTAATTTTAGAAGATTCAATTATGCTTGGTCAACTTGGATAAAATAACAAGAGTTATTAATGACCGGGGAGTGAATGATTTTTATATCGATGCTGATACATTGGAAAATATGTCAGCTATCCTCTGCGATGCAACTTGAAAGCTATAGGGTATATAATCCTTAACAATAAAACATCTCTAATAAGGTATAATAAAAATCTTTTAAAGGTGATATATGAAAAATGCAGCACAAATGTTCAAGGAAGCTGGTAATCAAGGCATTAAATTATTTATTGACAATGGACGATTAAAATACGAAACCAGCCGTGACAGCATTCCATCAGAATTATTCAGAGGATGGATAAATAACAAAAAAAAATTAATCGACTTCCTCACTCAATCTTATCAAAAAGAAGAAACACAATATATAATTTTGGAAAAGAGGCGGGATTATTGGCAGAAACAATTATCAGGTATTTCTCTCTTACACCATTTTCCTTTGGATAACCCACGCCCAGAAAAACAAAGCTTCGAAAAGTGTACTCGTCAGCAACGCATCCCAAAGAACCTCATACAAGAAATAAGCATATTGTGTGCCAGACATGAAGTGACATTATTTACGTTTCTGGAAACCGCTTTTGCTGTGCTGCTGAGCCGTTACAATAATGAAAAAGATATTCTGGTTGGAACACTCATTACAGAAAGAAAGCATTATGATATTGAATCCTTAATTGGTTCTTTCGCAAATTTACTGGTTATCAGAACAGATTTATCCGGTCACCCCACGTTCAGTGAATTGTTAAAGCAAAATAACCACACTATTTTGGATGCCTATGCACACCAAGATCTTCCTTTTGAGATGTTGGTGGAAGACATAAATCCAAATCGAAATTTAAATTATAACCCTATCTTTCAAATCGCTTTTACTCTGGAAACTCCTACTCTGGAAACTTCTGCTCTGGAAAAGAGCCAGCAACAAGACACGGCTTTGAAGCAAGATAATCACATTGACAGCGAAGAATATCTGTCTTTAAAAAATCGGCTGGATTTAGACATTCGGGGTTATGAAGAAGATACAGGTGAATTATCTCTTTTATGGAATTATGACACTAACCTCTTTGAAAGCGTTACGATTGAGAGATTAATTGCCAATTACGAAACCCTGCTTGCCAATATCGTTGAAGCGTTAACACAACGTATTAGTGGAGTGTCGGAGCCTTCTGTTCATCACATCCCACTTTTATCTGATGCTGAAAAGCATACGTTATTGCATGAGTGGAATGGCCCTCAGAAAGATTATCAACCAGCGCGTTGTTTCCACGAATTGTTTGAAGAACAGGCCGTGCGGACACCTGAGAAAACAGCACTGATTTTTGGGGACGATTCGCTGAGTTATCGGGAACTCAATGAACAAAGCAACCAGCTGGCACACTATCTGACTGAACAGGGGGTTGAGCCTGATACGCTGGTTGCACTTTTTATACCGAGATCATTACAAGCGATAGTAGCGCTGTTAGGTATTCTTAAAGCAGGCGGGGCGTATGTACCATTAGATCCCACTTACCCGCAGGCTCGTCTTCAGTATATGCTGGAGCACAGCGAAGTTGAGCTGATCTTGACTGAGACCCATCTGGTCGAAAAATTGCCTGTCAGTCAGCAAAAAGTGATTTATCTGGATACGCAGACCCTACAGTCACACCTGCAAACACGACCGACAAAGAATATCACTGACCGCTCAATGCCTCTGACAGAAGAGCATCTGGCCTATGTGATTTATACCTCCGGTTCGACGGGTAAACCGAAAGGTGTGATGGTGAAACATCAAGGCTGGGTTAATTTGGCATTATCACAGGCGGCACTATTTGGGCTTGATACAAACAGCCGGGTATTACAGTTTGCCTCCTTGAGCTTTGTTGCCATGACCATAGAAATGGCGATGTCTTTTCCTTGTGGCGCAACGCTGTGTTTGATTTCAGAAAAACAGCAACATACCCCTGAACTGCTGGATGATGTGGTTGAACAATACCAAATCACTCATACCATGTTGCCGCAAGCACTATTACCTCATCTGAACTTCGATAAATGGCGCTCTGTCTCAGCCTTACTGTTGGCGGGAGAGGCGCTACCACCACAAATAGCAACTCGCTGGAAACCGGGCAGAAAACTCTTTAACGCGTATGGCGCTACAGAAACCTCTTCCATGGTAACCGCAGGATTATTAACTGATGACCGGGTGACGATTGGCAAACCCTTACCTAACATCGTGGCCCGTATTTTTGATCCGGAACGAAAACTGGTTCCTATCGGGGTCATTGGGGAACTGCATATCGGGGGGAGTCAGCTGTCACGGGGTTACCGGAATGCACAGGAAATCACAGAAAAGCAGTTTATTCGCGATCCCTATGCGGATGACAATGCCAAAAACAGGCTCTACCGGACGGGGGATTTAGCCCGCTGGACATCAGATGGTCAATTGGAGTACATCGGTCGTACCGATTCATTGGTCAAAATTCGTGGTTATCGAGTTGAATTGGGTGAAATTGAAGATACCCTGAATCGGCATGATGCTTTAAGTAGTGCTGCTGTGATCGCATACGGTGAAGACAATGAAGATAAGAGATTGATTGCTTACGTTTGTCCGAATGAACAGTGGATGGGGGAAAGGGCGGCAGAATTTAATACAGACAACATTGAAAGCTGGACAGAAATCTTTGATGAACAATACCGCCAAAGCATCGCTGACGATCCAGCACCGTACGACAGTGATTTCACCGGCTGGGTGAGCAGCTATACCAAACAACCGATTGCCCGTGAGCAGATGGAAGAGTGGCTGGCTGGCACCATGCACCGAATTAACGCACTACAACCGCGCCGGTTACTGGAAATTGGCTGTGGTACGGGTTTACATCTGTATCGCTATGCTGAACAGTGTGAATATGTACTGGCCAGCGATATTTCGGCTGAAATTTTGAACCGGCATCAGCAAATCCTGCAACAACGCGGCTGGCAGCATGTCCGGTTAAGAAAGGGGGATGCGCTTAACTTAGGCGCTTTGGACACCGATGAGTTCGATACCGTCATCATTAACGCCGTTGCTCACTGTTTCCCCAATCGTCAATATCTGGAAAAAGTGTTTGAACAGTTAATGTCGGCTATCTCTGAAGGCGGAAAAATCCTGCTAGGAGATATCCGCAACTTAGATCTGTTAACCGCCCATGCGACCGCCATAGAACAAAGCCAGTTGGATGGGCAGAGTATTCAGGTGGGCGCATTGGCAAACCGCATTCAGCGCCGTTTGCAACAAGAATCAGAGCTTTTACTCAGCCCGGCCTATTTTGCTCAATTGCCTGAACATTACCCAGAAATAGACAGGGTCGATATTCTGGTGAAACGTGGTGTGGGCGATAACGAAATGCTGCGTTACCGTTATGATGTCATCTTATATAAACGAAGTGAAAATACGCAATCTAGCAGCAATTTGCCGTTAACTTGGTGCGATTTTTCTTCCTTTGAAAATCTGCGTAATTTGTTGCATTCGGGTGTGAACGACACTTTTGGTGTTTCTGGTATACCCAATGCCCGCGTGAAAGATGATCTGACTTTGGCGGAGGAGCTACGCCATTGGCCGACAAACCAGATGATATCGCCAACAGAGTATGCCGGCAGCTTCTCCCCACAGGCAGCAAAACAGGTTCAGGAATTCGAATCTCTGCTGCAATATGCGCAGCAGTGCGGTTATCAGTGTGGCGTAACATGGTCACAAAAACAATCGGACATGCTGGATGTGATTTTTAGCCGTGATGAAATGCCGCCTGTACAGGCCCGTCATAACTATAGTCAATCTCAACTGACTAACTATCCGCAAATCTCTGCCGTCGGCGGCGAACTTTCAGAATTACTCAAATCTTTCCTGAAAACGCAATTGCCGGAATATATGGTTCCCAACCTCTATCTCCTGCTGGAGCGAATGCCACTCACACCTAACAACAAAGTGGATAAAAAAGCGCTTCTCACACCCAATGAAGAGGATTTTCATCGCAAAACATATGTTGCGCCGAGAGATGAAGTAGAGCAAAAAATCAGTCAGTTATGGCAAAAATTATTGAATGTCAGTCAAGTTGGTATTGATGACAACTTCTTCACGCTGGGCGGGCATTCATTACAAGCCACACGCCTTATCAGTTCAATACGCAATGAGTTGAAGATCGAAGTACCGTTAATAAGCATTTTTGAACACCCGACGCTTGAGCAGTTGTCACAAGTCATCACAGTTCATCTCATCAAAGAAAAAAGAAAGAATTTCCCGACTGAGCAAAACACAATGCTGGAACTATTGGAAGGTGATATATGAGAAATGCAGCACAAATTATTAATGAAGCTTTAAATCAAGGAATTACTCTATTTGTTTCTGGTAATAAATTGAGATACAGAACTCAACGCGACAGTATTCCCCCTGAGCTGCTCAGTGAATGGAAACACCATAAACAAGCGCTGATCGATTTTCTGAATCAGCTTGATGCAGAAGAAACCAGCATACAACAGTTGCCGGATATTCCGCGTTATAGTCATGCAGAACACTATCCACTCTCCTACGCCCAACAGCGTTTATGGCTGATTGATCAACTGGCTGAAGGCAGCCCGCAGTACAATACTTCGGGAGATTTCAGGCTACAGGAAGTTTTGAATATCAAGGCGTTTGAGGCGGCAGTAAAAACCCTGCTTGAACGCCATGAATCTTTACGCACCCATTTTAAAATGATTGATAACGAGCCACGGCAGGTTATCACTACTTCCTACGACTTACCGATTACACAATATGATCTGTCTGCACTCTCAGAGAGCGAGAAAGAATATCAAGTAAAACAACTTGGCAAAGAAGAAATACAACAAGTTTTCAACCTCAGAACAGATCTGATGTTGCGTATCCGATTGATAAAAATGGCCGAAGAGGATTATGTCATACTCTATACCATTCACCATATTGCCTGTGACGGCTGGTCGATGGGGATATTTTTCAGGGAGCTTCTTACGCTATACCGGGCTTATTGTCAGAATGAGGAAAATCCGCTGCCACCATTAAAAATCCAATATAGTGATTACGCCCGGTGGCAACAGGAGTGGCTGCAAGGGGATATTCTGGAAAAACAACTCAATTACTGGCAGAACCAATTAACCGGTATTTCTCCGGTTCACCGTGTTCCATTAGATAACCCACGCCCGGAAAAACAGAATATTGAAGGGCATGCCCATTTACAGCATATTTCAAAGCATCTGACACAAGAAATCAGAGCATTATGTGCCAAACATGGAGTAACCTTGTTTATGTTTCTGGAAACGGCGTTTTCGGTATTGCTCAGCCGTTACAGTAATGAAAAAGACATTTTGGTTGGCACCGCACTGGCAGGAAGAATGCACCGTGACGTTGAGCCGCTCATTGGACTTTTTGTCAATATGCTGGTTATCAGAACAGATTTATCCGGCCAACCGACTTTCAGTGAACTGTTAAAACAGAACAGTCGCACCATTCTGGATGCCTATACCCATCAGGATCTGCCCTTTGAGGCATTGGTAGAAAAAATCAGTCCGGAGCGGGCGTTAAATCATAACCCTATCTTCCAGATAGTCTTTGCCGGGCAAAATAACCAACAAAATACAGAGTTGGAACACTCTAACATTATTACCTCCGTTATTACCACTAAAGAAGGTTCGCTTCTGGCCCCCCGGTTTGATTTGGAAGTCCATGTTTATGAAGATGAACATGAAGGTGGGTTATCCATTGTATGGATCGCGGACACCCACTTATTTAAACACGAGACGATTGCCCGGTTACTCACCAATTATGAAACACTGCTTGCCAACATTGTCAATATACTGAAACGTCCTGCTGGCACTGTAGAACCCTCTGTGCATGATATCCCGCTCTTGTCTGCCTCTGAAATGCACACCTTAATGTATGAGTGGAATGGGCCAAAGGATGATAGCCAACGAGGGCGTTGTTTTCATGAGTTATTTGAAGAGCAGGTCGTTCGGCATCCTGAAAAAACGGCACTGACTTTTAATGATAACGCCTTAACTTACCGGGCATTAAATGAGCAAGCTAACCAACTGGCACACTATCTGATTGATCAGAGGATTAAACTCGATACACCAGTTGCACTCTGCATTCCGAGATCATTACGAGCGGTTGTGGCATTGTTGGGTATTTTGAAAGCGGGCGGGGCATATGTGCCACTCGATCCCGATTACCCGGAAGAACGTCTGCAATATATGTTAGAGCACAGCGGAGCGCAATTTATCCTGACCGAAACCCATCAGGTGGAAAAGTTGCCTGTCAGCCAGCAAAAGGTGTTTTGTCTGGATACAGAGGAATTGCAGTCACATCTACAAAATCTGTCCACAGAGAATATCACCGACCGTCCGATTCCCTTGATGGAAAATCATCTGGCCTATGTGATTTATACCTCTGGCTCTACAGGCAAACCCAAAGGCGTAATGTTGGAGCATAAAGGTTGGGTCAACCTGGCACTCTCACAAGCGGCCTTATTTGGTGCTGACGAAAACAGCCGGATATTGCAGTTTGCCTCCTGGAGCTTTGATGCCATGATCTTAGAGATGTCAATGTCATTGGCCTATGGCGCAACATTGTATTTGATTTCCGAAACTCAGCGGCGGATCCCTGAACTACTGGATGATTTTGTCGAAAAATATCAGATTACCCATGCGGTTTTGCCACCAGCACTACTGCCTCATTTGAACTTCGAACAGTGGCGTTCAGTTTCAGCTTTATTGCTGGCAGGCGAAGCTGTACCCCCGACAATAGCGGTGCATTGGCAACAAGGCAGAAAATTGTTTAACGTGTACGGCCCTACAGAATGCACCTCCATTGTCACAACCGGTTTATTAACTGATGACCGGATTACGATTGGTAAGCCATTGCCTAACGTCGTGATACGTATTCTCGATCCAAAAGGAGACCTAGTCCCGATTGGCGCTATCGGAGAGCTGCATATCGGTGGCGTTCAGTTGGCACGTGGTTACAGGAATTCACCAGAAATTACCGAAAAGCAATTTATCCGCGATCCATTCGGTGATTCAGAAGACAGACTTTATCGGACAGGCGATTTAGTCCGTTGGACACGAGATGGTCAATTGGAGTTTATTGGTCGTATAGATTCTCAAATCAAAATTCGCAGTTACCGTATCGAGTTAGGTGAAATAGAAACTGCTTTGAGCAAGCATGACGCCTTAAGCAGTGCCGCCGTGATCGCCTATAGTCAAAACAATGAGGATAAAAGACTCATTGCCTATGTCACGCCAACCGCAGCTTGGTTGGCTGAAAAAGCGGCGGTATATAATGAGGATTATCTGGATAACTGGACAGAAATCTTTGATGGGCAATACCGTCAGGAAACAGCCGAACATGGTGAGCCTGATGTTGTCATCAATAACCGCGAAGCAGGCAGTGATTTCGGGGGCTGGGTGAGCAGTTATACCGAACAGCCGATCGCCCTTGACCAGATGGAAGAGTGGCAGGCCGGTATTATGCACCGGATTGACGCGTTGCATCCCCGCCGTTTATTGGAGATTGGCTGTGGTACGGGATTATTGCTGTATCACTATGCCGGGCAATGTGAATATGTGCTGGCAACCGATATCTCGGCTGAAGTCCTAAACCGGCATCAGCAGATCCTGCAACAGCGCGGTTGGTCACATGTCCAGTTACGAAGAGGAGATGCGCTCAATTTAACCGGATTGGCAGACGGTGAATTCGATTCCGTTGTGATCAACTCCGTCGTCCAATACTTCCCTAATATTCAATATATGGACAAAGTGATTGCACAGCTCATCCCCGCCGTCGAAGCAGGAGGAAAAATCTTACTGGGCGATATCCGCAACTTAGATTTGTTAACGGCGCACGTGACGGCCATCGAACAAAGCCGATTGAACGGACAACGTATTGAGGCCGGGATATTGGCAAATCGTATTCAACGCCGTCTGCAACAAGAGCCGGAGTTTTTGCTCAGCCCGACCTATTTTGCTCAATTGCCATCCCGTTATGCGGAAATCAGTCAGGTTGATATCCTGATCAAACGAGGTATCGGTGATAATGAAATGCTGCGTTATCGTTACGATGTCATTCTGCATAAACGAGACAAAAAGGCAGAGTTTTGTCGGGATCTGCCATTAAACTGGTATGATTTTGATACCTTTGATAATCTGCAAAATCTATTACAGACAGGAGCAGATGACACGTTTGGTGTTTCAGGCATTCCAAACAGCAGAGTCAAAGATGATCTTGCATTGGCGGAAGGGTTACGCCACTGGCCGGCAAACCAGGTCATATCCCCGTCAGAATATTCTGGCAGTTTCTCTTCAGAAGCGATGGAACAGGTTCAATCATTTGAATCGCTGCTTCAATACGCTGAACAATGTGGCTACCAGTGTGGCGTGACTTGGTCACAACAGCAGCCTGATTTGCTGGATGTGATTTTCAGCCGGGGTGAATTGCCGCCCGTGCAGGCCCGCCATGACTATAACCAAACCTACTTAGCCAATTACCCGCAAATCTCGACTATTGGCAGTGAACTTTCAGAACTCCTTGAGTCCGCGCTGAGAAAGCAATTGCCGCTATATATGCTGCCCAGCCTTTATATTCCGCTGGAGCGAATGCCGCTCACATTGAATGATAAAGTGGATAAAAAAGCGCTGCCTGTTCCGGAAGAAAGCGACTTACATCAGAAAAATTACGTTGCACCAAGAGATGAAATTGAGGAAAAACTTTGTCAGTTATGGCAAGAACAATTGAAAATTAATCGAGTAGGTATTCATGATAATTTCTTCGCACTGGGAGGGCATTCACTCTTAGCTGCTAAGATTACGGCAACCATTAAAAATAGTTTGAACTGTAATTTCAGTATGCCCCAATTATTCGCCAGCCCGACCATCATTCAAATTGCAGATATAATTAAAAGCACTAAAGAATCTGAAATACCGACACTCAACTCATTACAAACTGCTTCTGATGGGAAAATACCGCTCTATAATTGTCAAAAAGCATTTTTGCCGTTGATACAAAAAGGGATAATAGAACGATGCTTTCATGTACCAATTGCTTTAATGATAAATGGAAAAGTTGATAGCAATGCTTTGAAAAAAAGCTTGAATACTCTTTTAGGACGGCATGAAAGTTTGCGCTTAAAATTCTATCAAGAAAATGAGCAGATATTCGTACAGCCTGACAATGATATGACAATTGACTTTCAGATTGTTGCATTACAGTCAAAAGGAATAGAAAAAGAACAATTAATCAATGAAATTAAAGCATTTTGGAAAGAGGAGCAGAAAATACCTTTTGATATTTATCATGATCCATTAATCAGAGCATTCTTTTTCCCTATTTCGGAGACAAATGCGGCATTATTGTTTGATATTCATCATATGATTTTTGATGGTTGGTCAATCAATATCTTTATGAAAGAGTTTTTACAATTGTATGCGTTCTATTCACAAGGAGAAGCCCCCATACTTCCACCCGCTACCATGCAATATTCTGAGTATATTTATGCGTCGCAAGAACGTCATAAAGCAGAAAAATGTCAAGAACAGCTTAAGTTTTGGCAAAACCAGTTTGCTGGTTTCAATATGGAGTCTGATTCTCTGGCTGATTTCAGTACACATGCAGCGTCAAACGGTCACTTTAATGTTCGCTATATCAAGGTACCCAATTCATTAAATAAAGTGGTTTCACTATATTGTGAAGCTAATAAAATTACGCCATATATGCTGTTTATGGCTCTGTTCCATACTTGTATTTTTATGCATACAGGTGTGTCACAGATAATGACTTCTTCACCACAGTTTGAGCGCGATAGTATAGAAAGCCAGCAAGTAATAGGATTGTTTTTGAATGCCGTACTCGTCAAATCCAGCCTTAATAAGGAGATGAGCTTACACGATATCATTCAACAAATTAGCCAGTCTACCTACAACGCGCTGGAAAACTTAGATGTTCATATGTCGATGGTTATTGATTCTGTTGGTGAAAAAGCAAGGGATGCTATGTTTAACATTATCTTTAACTATATGGATAACTATCTGGATGTAGTTAATGACGAAAAGGAATTATTCGAGAACCTCGGCATAGAGCCAATAATGATTGATCCGACTCCTTTTGAATCACTTGGGATGTATCTTCTCAACAAGCCAAAAAATATCATATGTGGGCTTGAATATAATACAGAACTGTACTCTGAAGAATCTATTGATAGCCTAATCAAATATTATGAACGGTTAATGGATGTCATCATAACGGGTCGGGAGAAAGAAAGTATTAGTCATTTTTATCACTGATATCAGACCGCTGGTAACCTCGGTTGAAAATCGCGCCAACGTGCCAAGTCTTGTAGAAAGCAGTCGTGTAGAAAGGAGTCGTGTGGAAAGGGTTTTACATCCGAAACAGGATGTTGATGAGAGCAGGCCTTGACGGAATACTGGATAAAAAAACCCACATCGCCAACAACCTGAAAAAAAACCGGCTTAAAGCCGGTTTTTTCAGCATAACCAAAACAATAATTACATTGCTTTGATTTGCGCTGCCAGAGCAGATTTATGACGTGCTGCTTTGTTCTTGTGGATCAGACCTTTACAGGCGTGACGATCAACAATTGGTTGCATGTCATTAAATGCTTTCTGTGCAGCTTCTTTATCGCCAGCAGCGATAGCCGCGTATACTTTCTTGATAAAAGTACGCACCATAGAACGACGGCTTGCATTATGCTGACGGCGTTTCTCAGACTGTACGGCGCGTTTCTTAGCTGATTTGATATTAGCCAAGGTCCAACTCCCAAATATATTCTATCGAGGACAATTCAAAGGCCGAGGAATATGCCTGTTCAGCCTTCTTTTGTCAATGGATTTGTGCAAATAAGCGTCGCTGTACAACGACGCTGGTTACGTTGTGATGGGGCGGGATTTTATCAGCTTACTGAAAGGGAATACAGTCTTTCGCAATAAAAAACTGAATGAATCCCAGAGAAATGCGATAAATTAAATATTTTTCGGGCATCTAGCCTATTTTTATTGTATGAATCAGGTTATTAATTAAAACCCTTTGTGATCGTGGGTTAACCTTGTGCTTTGTACAAGGTATAATCCGGCAATTTCCACGGTATTGAGCCAGCTATGGAGCTAATTCGCGGTATACACAATATCCGGGCGCGTCACCATGGTTGCGTGCTGACGATTGGTAATTTTGATGGTGTCCATCGCGGGCATCAGGCTTTATTAAAACACTTGAAGCAAGAAGGGCTGCGCCTCGGGTTACCGACGATGGTCATGATTTTCGAACCGCAGCCTCTGGAAGTTTTTGTTGCAGATAAAGCACCAGCCCGCCTGACACGGCTGAGAGATAAAGTAAAATATCTAGCCCAGAATGGCGTTGATTATCTGTTGTGTGTGAAATTTGACAGGCACTTTGCAGCCAACTCACCTGAAACTTTTGTTTCACAGTTGCTCGTTGAAAAACTGGGTGTTAAGTTTCTGGCAATAGGAGATGATTTCCGTTTTGGCAAAAATCGCCTCGGAGATTTCCACTATTTGCAGCAAGCAGGTAAAGAATACCATTTTGATGTTGCCAGCACCGACAGTTTTTGTGACGGCGGTCTTCGGATCAGCAGTACAGCCATTCGTCAGGCATTGCAAAGCGATGATCTGGCCTTGGCGGAAACCTTACTGGGTCATCCATACAGCATAAGTGGCAGAGTCGTTCATGGTAACCAATTGGGACGTACCATCGGGTTTCCCACGGCCAACATACCATTGAAACGTTTGGTCACCCCTGTTAAGGGCGTTTATGCTGTTGAAGTCCATGGATTGGGCCATAAACCCTTACCGGGTGTTGCCAATATAGGCAACCGCCCCACAGTTGCGGGTCAGGGCCAGCAACTGGAAGTGCATTTGATTGATACCCAAATGGATCTGTATGGGCATCATATCGATGTGGTATTACGCAAAAAATTGCGTGATGAACAGCGATTTGCTTCGCTTGATGCGCTAAAACAGCAAATCGCAAATGATGTGGTTGCTGCGAGGAATTATCTCTTGCAGCGATCCGAGTCATGTATCTAGCGGAAAATTGGAACTGAGAATCTATAATGAGTGACTATAAAGACACCCTGAACTTACCGGAAACAGGGTTCCCTATGCGCGGGGATTTAGCCAAGCGCGAACCAGATATGTTAAGCCGTTGGTACAAAGAAGGTTTGTACCAAGCAATTAGAAAAGCAAAATCTGGCAAGAAATCGTTTATTCTGCATGATGGCCCTCCTTATGCAAATGGCGATATTCATATTGGTCACTCAGTTAATAAAATTCTCAAAGATATTGTTATTAAATCCAAAGGATTATCAGGCTACGATTCGCCTTATATTCCTGGTTGGGATTGCCATGGTTTGCCAATTGAGCTCAAGGTTGAGCAAATTATCGGTAAGCCAGGGGAAAAATTTTCCGCTGCTGAGTTCCGTGCTGAGTGCCGAAAATATGCGATGACTCAGGTCGAAACACAGAAAGCGGGCTTCAAACGTCTGGGTGTACTGGGTGACTGGGATAAACCTTATTTGACGATGGACTTCAAAACTGAAGCCGACATCATCCGTGCATTAGGCCGCATTATCAAAAATGGGCATTTGCTGAAAGGGGTGAAACCGGTTCACTGGTGTACTGATTGTGGTTCCTCCCTTGCTGAAGCAGAAGTGGAATACTACGATAGAACTTCCCCTTCCATTGACGTACGCTTTACGGCCATTGATGCGGATGCCGTGTACGCTAAATTTGATGTACAACCGCAGGGGCTGCCGGTCTCTCTGGTTATCTGGACAACCACTCCATGGACATTGCCTGCTAACCGTGCAATTGCACTGGGTGCGGAAATTACCTACCAGTTAGTCAAAGTCAATAATGAATGTCTGATCCTGGCGGCTGAATTAGTCGAGCTAGTCATGCAGCGTGCAAATATTACGTCATGGGAAGTCATGAGTGATTGCACTGGCGCAGACTTGGAATTGATGCGCTTTAACCATCCATTTATGGGCTTCGATGTTCCAGCCATTCTTGGTGATCACGTAACGCTTGAAGCGGGTACCGGTGCGGTGCATACTGCGGGTGGTCACGGCCCTGATGACTACTCCATCAGCCTGAAATACGGCCTTGAGATTGCAAACCCTGTTGGCCCGAACGGTTGCTATATCTCTGGTACTTACCCTTTACTGGATGGTCAGTTTGTTTTCAAAGCGAACGATATCATCGTTGAGCTGCTGAAAGAAAAAGGCGCTCTGCTCAGTCTGGCCAAAATTCAACACAGCTACCCTTGCTGCTGGCGCCATAAAAAACCGATCATCTTCCGTGCGACGCCACAGTGGTTCATCAGCATGGATAAGAACGGCCTGCGTACCCAGTCAATGAAAGAGATCAAAGACGTACAGTGGATCCCAGGCTGGGGACAAGCGCGCATTGAGTCAATGGTCGAAAACCGCCCTGACTGGTGCATCTCCCGTCAGCGTACATGGGGTGTACCAATGTCTCTGTTTGTTCATAAAGAGACACAAGAGCCGCATCCTCGTACGGTTGAGCTGATCGAAGAAGTTGCCAAGCGTGTTGAAGTTGATGGTATTCAGGCGTGGTGGGATCTGGACGCAACAGAATTGCTGGGCAGTGAAGCGGCTGATTACACCAAGGCTCCGGATACACTGGATGTTTGGTTTGACTCAGGAAGCACCCACTCCTCCGTTGTTGATGCGCGCCCAGAATTCAACGGCAATTCAGCCGATCTCTATCTGGAAGGCTCTGACCAACACCGGGGCTGGTTCATGTCTTCACTGATGCTGTCTACCGCAATCAAAGGCAAAGCACCTTACCGTCAAGTGCTGACTCACGGCTTCACCGTTGATGAGCAAGGACGTAAGATGTCCAAATCCATCGGCAATACTATCAGCCCACAAGATGTAATGAACAAACTGGGTGCAGATATTCTTCGTTTGTGGGTGGCAGCTACTGATTATACCGGTGAAATCGCGGTTTCTGATGAGATCCTGAAACGCTCTGCTGATGCTTACCGCCGTATCCGTAACACGGCTCGCTTCCTGCTGGCAAACCTGAACGGTTTCAACCCAGAACAACATAGTGTGAAACCAGAAGATATGGTTACTCTGGATCGCTGGGCGGTAGGTCGTGCTCAGGCGGCTCAGGCTGATATCCTCAAATACTATGACGAATATGATTTCCACTCCGTCGTTCAGCGCCTAATGCAGTTCTGCTCCGTGGAAATGGGTTCGTTCTATCTGGATATCATTAAAGATCGCCAATACACCGCGAAAAGCGACAGCCTTGCTCGTCGTAGTTGTCAGACTGCATTATTCCATATCGCAGAAGCATTGGTTCGCTGGATGACCCCAATCCTATCGTTCACTGCCGATGAAATATGGAATGAACTGCCGGGCAAACGTGCTCAATATGTCTTCACTGAAGAGTGGTATGACGGGCTATTTGGTCTGGCAAACGGCGAAAATATGGACGATACTTTCTGGGCTGATTTACTGGCTGTACGTGGTGAAGTCAACAAAGTTCTGGAACAGGCTCGTACTGACAAACATATTCGCAGTTCACTGGAAGCGGCTGTCACGCTCTATGCAGATGAAACTCTGGCAGCAAAACTCAACAAGCTGTCTGACGAATTGCGTTTTGTCCTGCTGACTTCTCAGGCAGAAGTTGCGGCGTATACAGCAGCAGGTGATGATGCACAGCAAAGCGAACTTGCCGGCCTTAAAGTGGCCTTCCGCAAAGCGGATGGAGAAAAGTGTCCACGCTGCTGGCACTATACTCAAGATGTGGGCGTGGTGGCGGAACATGCAGAACTTTGCGGCCGCTGTGTGACTAACGTTGTCGGTAACGGTGAAGAGCGTAAATTTGCCTAATGAATAAACCCATTTGTTCCACAGGACTCCGTTGGCTTTGGCTGGTTGTCGTGGTATTGATACTGGATTTGGGCAGCAAATACTTAGTGTTGCAAAATTTCACTTTGTACGAATCCATGCCATTGATACCTTATTTCAATCTGACTTATGCTCAGAATTTGGGGGCTGCGTTCAGCTTTCTGGCTGACAAAGGCGGCTGGCAGCGTTGGTTTTTTGCATTGATAGCCATTGCCATCACGGCAGTCCTGCTCGTGATGATGTATCGCTCCAGTGCTAAGCAAAAACTGAGCAACATTGCCTACGCTTTAGTGATTGGTGGGGCATTGGGAAATTTGTTCGATCGGCTGGTGCATGGCTTTGTTGTCGATTTCATCGATTTTTACGTCGGAGAATGGCACTGGCCTACCTTTAACATTGCAGATTCTGCGATCTGCATCGGTGCAGCTCTCATCATCATTGAGAGCTTTATCAGTCCGAATGACAAAAAAGCAGCACCAAAAACATAGTCTGTTAAAAAACATAGTCCGTTAAAAAAGATAGTCATGAAAAAACAGTCATTGAAAAAATGATAATAAACCAGCCCCAGTGAACAAAGCTGGGGCTGATAAATTTCATCTATACCCAATCCAATAGCGGTATACTTGCAATCATTTTTAAGTAAAAGGTTTGAGCAACATGTCAACGCAGGTGCAAGCGCACAGTGCAGTTTTATTACACTTCACTCTAAAGCTGGATGATGGCTCAACGGCAGACTCGACTTATAGTCAGGGTAAGCCCGCATTATTCCGTCTCGGTGATGGTAGCCTCTCATCCCCATTGGAACAGCAACTTCTCGGTTTAGCCATTGGCGATAAACATCAGTTCACGCTGGCGGGGGAAACCATTTTCGGCAAACACAATCCTGATTTAGTCCAATATTTCACTCCTCGTGATTTTTCCGACGCGGGTACCCCTGAAGTAGGAACTATCATGTTATTTACCGCCATCAACGGCAGTGAAATGCCAGGGCTTATCAAAGAAGTCGCCGAAGGTTCTATCACTGTTGATTTTAACCATCCACTGGCTGAACAAAACATCACTTTTGATATTGAAGTGTTGGAAATTGACCCTCAGTTGGAGGAAACCCATGCAAATATTGCTGGCTAACCCACGTGGTTTCTGCGCTGGTGTTGATCGTGCCATCAGCATCGTAGAGCGAGCACTGGAATTATACGGTGCTCCCATTTATGTCCGTCATGAAGTGGTACATAACCGCTATGTGGTTGACAATCTTAGAAATCGTGGCGCTATTTTTATTGAGGAAATATCAGAAGTCCCTGATGGTGCTATTCTGATCTTCTCTGCACACGGTGTTTCCCAAGCCATTCGTGCAGAAGCCCGTTCCCGTAATCTAACCATGCTGTTTGATGCAACCTGTCCGCTGGTCACTAAAGTTCATATGGAAGTGGCAAGGGCAAGTCGCAAAGGTAAAGAAGCGATTTTGATCGGGCATGCCGGCCATCCTGAAGTGGAAGGCACAATGGGGCAATACAATAACCCTAAGGGTGGCATGTATCTTGTAGAATCGCCGGAAGATGTGTGGAAACTGCAAGTTAAAGATGAAAACAACCTCTGCTTTATGACACAAACGACACTTTCTGTTGATGACACATCAGAAGTGATTGATGCCCTTAACGCAAGGTTCCCCAATATCGTCGGCCCACGCAAAGATGATATCTGCTATGCCACAACTAACCGTCAGGAAGCCGTCCGTGATTTAGCTTCCGGCTCTGATATTGTTTTGGTTGTTGGTTCTAAAAACTCATCAAATTCAAATCGGCTGGCTGAACTGGCACAACGTGTAGGAAAGCCCGCTTATTTGATTGATTCCGCAGATGATATCAAAGAAGAATGGATTAACGGCGCGAGCGCAGTAGGTGTAACAGCGGGGGCATCCGCACCGGATATTTTGGTGCAGCAAGTTATTGAACGCCTGAAAACTTTTGGTGCAGAAACAGTTAATGAGTTGCATGGGCGAGAAGAAAACATCGTTTTCGAAGTACCAAAAGAGTTACGAGTTGAAGTGAAAGAAATTAATTAACTTAAGCTCAACGCTTTCAAGATCAGATAAGTCCAATGTCGGCTTTTTCAGGTTGGAAGATGGGTTGGGAAGGATAAGAAATTAATCCCGACCCGATCTCCCACAAAAATCCGAATACATTACGATGTCTTGAGTACTCTGTCTGAAATTTAGCTAAACCTATATTTATAAGTATTAGTTGCCTCATCATATTTCCATTTGTCATTTCTCTCAATGGGATGTAATTCCATGTGAGATTCTATCTCAACAAATCCCATATCCACATATGCCGGTATAGCTCTAAGTAATGGACGAAGTTTTAGATTACCGTCCTTCCCCAATCGTTGTGATTTATTTACTGCCTGTTCAAGCAATAAAGCCCCACAACCTCGAATACCGCAATGAGTTGCTAAATAATTAACTTTAGGAAAATCAGGGAATTCATTATCTCCCGGGGAAAGCTGCAACCCCCCTATAGGGCTCCCCCTAAAATAAGCAACAAAAAATGACACTCCCGATTCTTTTGTACGTAGATTTGCATTAATTAATATATCACTCAATATCTCATACGCCCCAGTAAACCGACTATTCCATTTTTCTTGCTCATTATCATAATTGCCTGAATAAATAAAACATTCCCAGCTATTATCCTTCATTTCTTTTCTTACTTTCATCATTTCACTTGATGCTTCTTCTGGACTAACTTCCTTAATGACGATGGATGCTCTTATATCGACTGAGCTTGGCCACTTTCCCGAAAAGGATTGAGACCGGATTAAAGAGCCAGGTGTTAAAGGTTGATGAATATTAAAAGATTTTGATCTTAACATAATGTTATCTCCAATGAATAAAATTATTTAATTACCAAATAAAAATCTAAAAATATAACGTCATTTTTACAATGAGTTTCTATCTATCCTTTTATTACATTAATAAATATAATATTTACACTTAAATTTTTTAATTAATAATATAAATAGAAATAACCAATCAACTATATTAAGTGAACAAATGACCTCCAAGATAGCATTTTTGTTACACCATCTTAATCCAGATTTCCATGCCACACATCATTCAAATTACCTATTCAGATAAATAACGACTCGTAACAATATATCCGCTGTTTAGTATTTTTTATAACTGTCTGTCTGATCGCTGTTTTTCTAATGACCTTTACCTAAGTCTGGCACAACCGTCCCCTGACAGTTAAGCTGTAAAATAATTTTCTTTGTCACCCCCAATTAAAAACGATTTACAGAGAGGGTCTTATGGCTGATACAGATATTCGCGTGGCTATCGTAGGTGCAGGTGGTCGCATGGGACGCAACCTTATTCAGGCTGTTCAACAACTGGATGGTGTTACACTTGGCGCAGCACTGGAACATTCCGGTTCTTCTTTAGTGGGAAGTGATGCCGGAGAATTGGCGGGTATCGGTAAGAATGGAATTACGATTAGTGACGATCTGCATCATGTCATTGAGCAGTTTGATGTACTGGTCGATTTCACCCGTCCTGAAGGCACATTAACGTACCTCGCTATTTGTCGGCAGTATCGCAAGTCAATGATCATTGGCACAACCGGCTTTGATGATGCCGGTAAGCATGCCATTGAAGAAGCCTCCCGTGAAATCCCGATTGTTTTTGCTGCTAATTTTAGTGTTGGAGTCAATTTGGTACTGAAATTGCTGGAAAAAGCCGCCACGGTTATGGGGGAATATGCGGATATCGAAATTATTGAAGCTCACCATCGCCATAAAGTGGATGCCCCGTCAGGAACAGCACTCGCAATGGGAGAATCTATCGCCAATACGTTAGGCCGGGATCTTAAAACCTGTGCAGTCTATGCCCGCGAAGGCTATACCGGAGAGCGAGATCCGAAAAGCATTGGGTTTGCCACCATACGAGCAGGAGATATTGTTGGAGAGCATACTGCGATTTTTGCAGATATTGGTGAGCGTGTAGAGATAAGTCACAAGGCTTCAAGCCGCATGACTTTCGCTAATGGTGCGATTAAGGCAGCAATATGGATAAAAGGTAAAAATTTCGGGCTTTATAACATGAAAGACGTACTTAATCTCGAAAATATTTAATCTATAAAATATATAACCTACTGTAATTACGTGATTATTTTCCATAAAATTACGTAATTACAAGTAAAGAATAATTTTATATAAAAACAAACATTATCCTATGTTTTCATAGTTATAATTTACCTTTTTGTTACCTTTCTTCCATCAACGTGAAAAAAGTCACACTTTTTTCCTGTTTTTCAGTTTTCTCTCGTACTAATCGAATATCTTCCCCTCTTTCCTTATGCTTTTCAGCCATATTGGCTCAATGTAAGGCTAAGAGTTGTAAAAAAAACAATAAAAATGCCATTTTTTATAGACAAGCCCCCCTCTCATCATTAGAATGCGCGCAATTTGCCAAAATTTTGACAAAAATCATGATTGGCATTGATTTTAAGGATTAATTCTGAATTAATATGCAGTGGATGCGATTTATTATTCATTCTGGAGGGTGTTTTGATTAAGTCAGCTATATTGGTTCTAGAAGATGGAACCCAATTTCACGGTCGCGCCATTGGTGCAGAAGGTGTGGCTGTTGGAGAAGTAGTCTTCAATACCTCAATGACCGGATATCAAGAAATACTTACCGACCCTTCCTATTCCCGCCAAATTGTTACTCTTACTTATCCTCATATTGGTAATGTCGGCATCAATGCCGCTGATGAAGAATCCCCCGCCATTCAAGCCCAAGGCTTAGTCATTCGCGATTTACCCTTAGTAACTAGCAACTTCCGCAGTGAAGAAAATCTGTCTGATTACCTGAAACGTCACAATATTGTAGCCATCGCTGATATTGATACACGCAAACTGACCCGTCTATTAAGAGAAAAAGGGGCGCAAAACGGCTGTATCATCGCGGGTAATGAGGCAGATGCCCAAGTTGCACTGGAAAAAGCAAAAGCATTCCCCGGCTTGAAAGGCATGGATTTAGCAAAAGAGGTTACAACAGCACAATCCTATCAATGGGTACAAGGAAGCTGGACACTTGAAGGTGGCTTGCCTGAAGCACGCAAAGAACAAGAATTACCTTACCACATCGTGGCCTACGATTTTGGTGTTAAGCGTAACATCCTGCGTATGCTGGTCGATCGCGGTTGCCGCGTTACTGTCGTTCCGGCAAAAACTCCTGCTGATGAAGTACTGAAAATGGCGCCAGATGGCATTTTCCTGTCCAATGGTCCCGGCGATCCAGAGCCATGTGATTATGCTATTGAAGCAATCAAAACTTTCCTGAATACCGAAATCCCTGTATTTGGCATTTGCTTAGGGCACCAATTACTGGCACTGGCCAGTGGTGCAAAAACCGTGAAAATGAAATTTGGTCATCACGGTGGCAACCATCCGGTTAAAGATCTGGATCGTGATGTCGTCATGATCACGGCGCAAAACCACGGCTTTGCTGTTGATGAAGACTCATTACCCGCCAATCTGCGCGTGACCCACAAATCTCTCTTTGATGGCACATTGCAAGGCATTCACCGTACTGATAAGCCAGCATTCAGTTTTCAGGGGCATCCTGAAGCCAGCCCTGGCCCACATGAAGCCGCTTCACTGTTCGATCACTTTATCGAGTTAATTGAGCAATATCGCCAAACAAACGTTCAGAACACTAAATAATCAGGAGAAAAAGAAAAAATGGCAAAACGTACTGATATTAAAAGTATTCTGATTTTAGGTGCTGGCCCGATTGTTATCGGTCAGGCTTGTGAGTTTGACTACTCCGGGGCGCAGGCGTGTAAGGCGCTAAGGGAAGAAGGCTATCGCGTCATTCTGGTGAACTCTAACCCTGCAACCATTATGACCGACCCGGAAATGGCGGATGCAACTTACATCGAGCCAATTCACTGGGAAGTTGTACGCAAAATCATTGAAAAAGAGCGCCCGGATGCAATTTTGCCAACGATGGGTGGACAAACTGCCCTGAACTGCGCATTGGAACTGGAGCGTCAGGGAGTTCTGAACGAATTCGGCGTCACCATGATTGGTGCAACTGCTGATGCAATTGATAAGGCCGAAGATCGCCAGCGTTTTGACAAGGCGATGAAAAAAATCGGCTTGGACACAGCACGTTCGGGTATTGCCCACACCATGGAAGAAGCGTTGGCGGTAGCTGAAGAGGTTGGCTTCCCTTGTATTATCCGCCCTTCTTTCACCATGGGCGGAACTGGCGGCGGTATTGCCTACAACCGCGAAGAATTTGAAGAAATTTGTGAACGTGGTTTAGACCTCTCTCCAACCAATGAACTGCTGATCGATGAATCCCTGATTGGCTGGAAAGAGTATGAAATGGAGGTGGTGCGTGATAAAAACGATAACTGCATCATCGTCTGCTCCATTGAAAACTTCGACCCAATGGGCATCCATACCGGTGACTCCATCACCGTTGCACCTGCACAAACACTGACCGACAAAGAATACCAAATCATGCGTAACGCATCGATGGCGGTCTTACGTGAAATCGGTGTAGAAACCGGGGGTTCAAACGTACAATTTGCGGTGAATCCGAAAAATGGTCGTTTGATCGTCATTGAAATGAACCCCCGCGTATCCCGTTCTTCGGCGCTGGCCTCCAAGGCAACAGGCTTCCCAATTGCGAAAATCGCAGCAAAACTGGCGGTAGGCTATACCCTTGATGAGCTGATGAATGACATCACGGGCGGACGTACCCCAGCGTCTTTCGAACCTTCGATTGACTATGTTGTGACGAAAATTCCTCGCTTCAACTTCGAGAAATTTGCTGGCAGCAATGATCGTCTGACTACTCAGATGAAATCTGTTGGTGAAGTGATGGCGATTGGTCGTACATTCCAGGAGTCTTTGCAGAAAGCCCTGCGCGGTCTGGAAGTCGGTGCGACCGGATTCGATCCTAAAGTCAATCTGGATGATCCACAATCCCTGACCAAAATTCGCAGCGAGCTGAAAAATGCAGGCGCTGAGCGTATCTGGTATGTCGCAGACGCATTCCGCGCGGGCATGTCAGTTGATGGTATCTTCAACCTGACCAATATCGATCGCTGGTTCCTGGTTCAGATTGAAGAATTGATCCGTCTGGAAGAACAAGTTGCAGAACAAGGCGTTAACAGCCTGACTGTTGATTTCCTGCGTCAGCTCAAGCGCAAAGGTTTTGCCGATGCACATTTGGCGAAACTGGTAGGCATCTCTGATAAAGAGATCCGCAAATTGCGTCATGACTATAACCTGTATCCCGTGTACAAGCGTGTTGATACTTGTGCGGCAGAATTCGCCACCGATACCGCTTACATGTACTCCACATACGAAGACGAATGTGAAGCGAATCCGAACAACGATAAGCCAAAAATCATCGTATTGGGTGGTGGCCCGAACCGTATCGGGCAAGGCATTGAATTCGATTACTGCTGTGTCCACGCTTCACTGGCCCTGCGTGAAGACGGTTATGAAACTATCATGGTGAACTGTAACCCTGAAACGGTTTCCACTGATTACGATACGTCAGATCGTCTCTATTTTGAACCGGTGACACTGGAAGACGTACTGGAAATTGTACGTGTTGAACAGCCAAAAGGAGTGATCGTTCAGTATGGCGGCCAGACTCCACTGAAACTGGCACGTGAGCTGGAAGCCGCGGGTGTACCTATTATCGGCACCAGCCCTGATGCCATTGACCGCGCAGAAGATCGTGAGCGTTTCCAGCAGGCCGTTAATCGCCTTGGCCTGAAACAACCTGCGAACGCCACGGTTACAACTATCGAACAAGCGGTTGAGAAAGGTAATGCACTGGGTTATCCACTGGTTGTTCGCCCATCTTATGTATTGGGCGGACGCGCAATGGAAATCGTGTATGACGAATCTGACCTGCGCCGTTACTTCCAGACTGCGGCTAGCGTATCCAACGATGCCCCCGTCCTGCTGGATCGCTTTCTGGATGATGCAGTTGAAGTAGACGTAGATGCCATCTGTGATGGTGAGCGCGTTTTGATCGGCGGTATCATGGAACACATCGAACAAGCGGGTGTTCACTCTGGTGATTCTGCGTGTTCTTTACCGGCTTATACTTTAAGTAAAGAAATTCAGGATGTTATGCGCCAGCAAGTTGAAAAACTGGCCTTTGAACTGCGTGTCCGTGGCCTGATGAATGTTCAGTTTGCGGTGAAAAATAACGAAGTTTACCTGATTGAAGTCAACCCACGGGCAGCGCGTACCGTGCCATTCGTTTCCAAAGCGACCAGTTTGCCGCTGGCAAAAGTCGCGGCACGCGTCATGGCGGGTCAATCCCTGCTTGAGCAAGGTGCAATTGAAGAAATCATTCCACCTTACTACTCCGTAAAAGAAGTGGTTCTGCCATTCAATAAATTCCCGGGCGTTGACCCAATTCTGGGGCCAGAAATGCGTTCTACGGGTGAAGTCATGGGCGTTGGCCGTACCTTTGCGGAAGCCTTCTCAAAAGCTATGTTGGGCAGTAACTCCACCATGCGCAAAAAAGGCCGTGCATTGTTGTCAGTACGTGAAGGTGATAAAGAGCGTGTGGTCGATTTGGCGGCTAAGTTGCTTAAACATGGCTTTGAACTGGATGCGACTCACGGTACGGCAGTCGTCTTAGGTGAAGCAGGGATCAACCCACGTTTAGTCAATAAAGTCCACGAAGGACGCCCACATATTCAGGACAGAATCAAAAACGGTGAATATGACTATATCGTCAATACCACCGCAGGCCGTCAGGCAATTGAAGATTCAAAACTGCTGCGTCGTAGCGCACTGCAATATAAAGTGCACTATGACACAACCCTGAATGGTGGCTTTGCAACCACCATGGCACTCAGCGCAGATCCTACTGAACAAGTTATTTCTGTACAAGAAATGCACGCAAAGATTGTCAAATAATATACCGTCATATTTGACAGTATTCGCTTAAAAAACGGCTTCCCCAAGGTTGGAAATCCAACGAGTAAGGAAGCCGTTTTATTTGGCGTTTTGTTTATTAATGATGCTTAATATTGCAGTCTGTAAATAATCAGCAACAATCATAGTAGGCATCTTTGATAATCATAGGGAGTCGAATACTGTGTCAAACATCATGTTAAAGCGTAAATATTTAACCCACTCGGAAATTGAAGTATTGCTCAAGGAATTGGAAAAACACCCTCATGCAGATCGCAACATCTGCATGATATTTATGGGTTTTATCCACGGTTTCCGGGTGTCTGAATTGCTGGGTTTGAAACTGTCTGATATCGATTTGGAGGGCAAAAAACTACGGGTACAACGATTGAAGAATGGTTTTTCCACGATCCATCCAATGGTAGCGCGGGAAATTCAATTAATACGGAAATGGCTTTCACTGCGTCAGCGCTATAAAAACAGTGATCAAAGTGATTGGTTATTCTTGTCACGAACCGGGGCGCGCATGTCACGCCAACAGTTTTATAAGATCATCCGGCAAACCAGTTTAAAGGCTAATTTAGCGGTTTGCGCGAATCCGCACATGTTACGACATTCTTGCGGCTATGCGCTGGCGGACAATGGTGTGGATACCCGCTTGATTCAGGACTATTTAGGCCATCGAAACATTCGCCATACGGTCCGCTACACCGCGAGTAATGCAGGCCGCTTCGAGACGATATGGCAAGAAAGAGGGAAACGAAAATTGTCGACAATTAGTACCAAACTGTTAACCAATAAATTTTCCCACTTTTTCAACACCATTTATCTTCACGTCTTTCGCAAGAATCAAAATAACTCTTTGATTCAAGCTTAAAAAATTTCCCTCCTATCCTAACCCCACACTTTGTTTTTCCCTTATCAAAATATTCCTTTTTTGCTATCACATTGAACAAAAGTTTAAATTGCTCGACATCGAAAGCTATATAAATTAAAACCTCCATTGATGTTGGAGTAATAAACCAAAATAATATTCAAACTAAGTTTAATCATCCTGGGTTAACAGTTTGGTACTAAATGTTAACCTATGAATTCTATTCTTAGAGCCTATTTGGATAGGCTCTAAGTTATATAAACGGTTTGAAGTTTAGAAAATAAAAAACCCTGCCGATATCATCCAGCAGGGCTTTTAATCTCAGTGTGCTGATTTTACTCTTCACACTGAAGTGTTATATCAATTAATGCCCAAATTAGGCAGCGTTAATGCCGTACTGAGCACAAACAGAAGCCAGACCACCAGCGTAACCCTGACCTACTGCGCGGAACTTCCATTCTGCATTGTGACGATACAGTTCACCGAACAGCATTGCAGTTTCAGTAGAAGCATCTTCAGTCAGATCATAACGAGCTACTTCAACTTGAGTGTCATCGTTAACCAGACGGATGAATGCACCGGAAACCTGACCAAAGCTCTGGCGACGGGTTTGTGCATCGTGGATAGTTACCACAAATACAACTTTATCTACGTCAGCAGGAATTTGATCCAGTTTGATTTTCAGTGATTCGTCATCGCCATCCCCTTCACCGGTACGGTTGTCGCCAGTGTGCATAATGGAGCCGTCAGCCGATTTCAGGTTGTTGTAGAAAATGAAATCTGCATCACCGCGTACTTTACCGTTTGCTGTCAGCAGGAAAGCTGATGCGTCAAGGTCAAAGTCTTGTCCGTCAGTTGCGCGAGCATCCCAACCGAGACCGATCAGAACGTTTTTCATGCTTGGCGCTTCTTTGCTCAGAGAAACGTTACCGCCTTTAGAAAGAGATACACCCATTATTATTTCCTCATTTATTACGTTTTACGTTTGTATTAATTGGTTATACCCGATAGATTTTTAACTCACCGGATTTAGCTTGCGCTTTCTTTTTGTGGGAATAGCAGGCTGGCAAGAATACCGGCTGCCAGTACCCCGATTACCACAAACAGGCTAGTCGTTGCCGAAATTGAATAACCGTGGTGGAAAATGTGCTCAGAGGCATTCAGGCCCAATTTAATGGCGATGAAGAACAGTAAAACGATGACTGCCTTTTCCAAATGCACCAGATACTTTTTCAATGCTTCAAGCACAAAGTAGAGCGTACGCAGACCCAAGATAGCAAACATCATGGCGCTGTACACAATTAAAGGTTCCCGGCTGACTGCAATAACCGCAGGTACAGAGTCAAAGGCAAACATGACATCAGACAGCTCAACCACTGCCAAACACAACATCAATGGCGTAGCGTAAAGCGCTGCTTTCCCAGTACGGCCCATTTTCACATCGGCATTTTCCGGTTTAGCCAGTTCCGCATCTACTTCCTTCTGGTTCAGCATAAAAGCATGACCACGCAGTTTCGGCCAAATCGGGAAGAAACGTTTCACCAGACGATAGGCAAGGTGCTGTGAATAGTCTTCGATTTCATCATCATCATCGCCGCTTTTCAGCATCATAACGGCTGTCCAGCCCACAATAACGGCGAACACTATCTCAACCCACGGCCCGAGTGCCAACAGGCTTGTTCCGATGGCAACGAAAATACCACGGAAGACGATGGCGCCAATAATTCCCCAATACAGGACACGGTGACGATAGCGGTCTGGAACAGCGAACCAGGAGAAAATCGCCATGATGACAAACAGGTTATCGACAGAAAGTACTTTTTCCAGTGCATAACCGGTCACAAACAGGCTGGCTGTTTCTGCTCCGTGATGAACATACAGGAATCCCGCGAAAACAAATGCAATTGCGATCCAAAAAATAGACCAAAGAGCGGCACTGCGCAGCGAAACCGGCTTATCATGACGATGCATAAAGAGGTCGATAAAGAGCGCACCAACCGACAGAATAATAAATACAGCAACGGTTTCCATCGGAAAACCAATGTGCGTGGATACCATGAAGTAAGCCTCTTATAATTATCTGCAATTACAGTTCGAAATCAGCCGGTGCAAAACCAAGGGCTGTGCAAATTTCACGGGCAGCATTCTTTTCGTTATTGTCGAAGTCACCATCACTTTTGGCGACGGCGATCCCTACACGTAAAGCAAGCTGTGCCGCTTCCGGTTGTTGCTTCAGCGCTATAATGAATTTCATGGCTTCACCTTTACCAATGTCAGCATCAAATTCATAGCTGCTGACCAGTTTGTTAAAGAATTCGATAATTTCAGCGGTATCGAACACTTTCAGTTCGGGGGAGTTTTTAATGAACCCGATCATTTTTTGCTTTTCTTCTGAACTGACACCGTCGCTTGCCATTGCAACGTGCGCACATACTGCCACCGTGCCTTCCATGAATTTTCTGTTCTTGAAGCGGCTAACCTGGTTGGTCAATTCTTCACGTCCTGCGTTGAATGCTGATTTGATTTTGTTTAAAAAGGACATAAGCCCCTCCGTTTGTATAAAACTCTTATGTAATAAGTGATCGTGTTATTTAAAAATCCAAGGCATTATTTTCTGCCAGATTCCCAGCTAAAGCCCCATCCCAACGCTCTGTCCATCTCTTGATGCCCGTTGAAGTATTGATTGATACGTTCTGCTTTGATGGAGCCGTTTTCGTTGACAAGGCGGGCAATGGCACACATGTTTTTGTGGTTGTAGCCTTCTGTCATACGCGTTTCAATTGGTGGTTGGTCAGGGACATAGATCGTGACAACACCGTCGGTTTTGTCCCAGCTTGGCGCACCTTCGTAGATAAAGGCGTAGATTAAAATTTCACTGATGTTTTTCCACTCAAGGCCATTGATATGAAGCCATTCACCGCCAGCTACATTACCGGTGCGATCATCGCCCTGTAATTCTACGTAAGGTTCATCGCGGTAATCACCAAAGCGATTACCCAATGCCTGTACAACGTCTTTATATCCATTTTGCAGCCGGATAAACGCACCGAGATCAAGGTCTACGTTTTTGTTTGAACCAAACATGCCTTGCAGTATGCCTTTTGAAGCCGAGGGAGTTTGGTTCCAGTTCAGGTTAACGCGGATTTCACCGAAGTTATCGCGTTTACTCAGGCTGATAGCCGGTTTTTCTTTGGTCAGAGAAACCTTGCTCAAATTAACGTTAGTCGGTGCGGGTGTTGTGGATGCAAGTGTTGTGGATGCAGGTGTGGAAGTTGATGCGCCATCATCAATGATATCCACGCCAAAATGCTCCGCCAGAGGCTTGAGGCCGCCGTTAAAGCCCTGGGCAATAAAGCGGAATTTCCACTCACCATTACGACGATACAGTTCACCGAGAATCAGGGCAGCTTCTGGACGCCCTTGTATTTCAACATCACCCTGTAAAATTACGCTACTGTTCAGTTCAACCCGAATGGTAAGGCTACGCAGGCTGGAAATCGTTTGGTTGCCGTCGCAGGTTGCGGTGAATGCCACTTTCTGGACATCCTGACCTAATGCAGGCAAGTTGACGAAAAATGAGGTATTGATATTGCCACCCGCCAGACGAATAGAGTTGTCATTATTGACGGGCTGGCCGTAGAACACCATATCGGGATCGCCTTTAACTTTGCCATCGGCATACAGACGGAAAGCAGAGACATCAACGGCTGAACCTGACAAAACCCGCACGGTGAGTGTTTGGTTGGCAACGGGGGCATTACCCCCAGGCGTCAGATTCATTAGCTTACCACCGTCTCAACGATCTGCGGATACATTGCATCAATGGTACGCCCAACGCAAGGAACACCATGTGCAGTGAAATCCCATTGACCGCCGTTGCGACGCAGGGAGGAGATAATAATGCCGGTATGGGAGCCCTGTTCATTCAGTTGATAGCGAGCCAGCTCTTTGCCGTTTTGGTCAACGACACGGCAGAAGGCATTTTCAACATCATTGAAGGTTTGGCCACGGAAGCTGTTAACGGTAAAAGCAAGATATTCGACATGAACAGGCAATTTGATCAGATCGACACAGATAACTTCATCATCCCCATCACCTTCACCTGTCAGGTTGTCACCAGTGTGGAGGATAGAACCGCATTTTGATTTTAGCTGACCGAACCACACGGTATCGATGGCATTGCCGGATTTATCAAGCAGGATGCAGCTTGCATCCAGATCAATTTCATCACTGCTGCCAAATAAACTCGCCAGAAAGCCTTTTTTCTTGGCTACGGGATCCCATCCCAGACCAAAATTAACTTTAGCCAGTGAAGCGCTCTGTTTGGTGAGCGAAACTGACTGATTTTTGCTTAACGAAACCATTAATGGCACCTCTATATCTGTTTGTCGGTGAATTACGGTAATTTCACGCATTAAAAAATCATAATATGAAAAATAGATAGCCGATATCTGTCATATTATGATTCCCATAAACAGTATTTCTGGTTGTTAACTTCATGATAGAAAACAATCTAGCTTCATTTTTTATCATTTCTTTTTCATGCGAAAAAGTCAAACAAATTTTGGAATAAAAAATCATAATATGATTGACATGTGGTGATTATCAACTCTAGACTGCGACGCATATTCCATCCAATTGAGAAAGGATGCTGCACATAGCCAAGTGGACTGTCGGCAATTTAACAATTGTTTCTGTCAGAATAACGAAATTTGATTTACGAAAAGATAATTTGATTTATGAGATAAATAGTTACCGCATTTATCAGCCATCCCAAGTGATCTGAAATTTTTTTAAAAGGCATTACATGACAGCATTAAGTAACACCTGTATTTATCAAGAACAGGTTTATCAAAAACAGATTTACCAAAAAAAGTTGAACAGTGGGATGTTGACGGTAACGGCAACTCATGATTTTGCATCTCTGGAAACACTGTTTGATATCGCTGAACGCCGTAATCCCAAAAGAGCATTTTTGTTTGTCAGTAAGGTATTGGGGCGGCATATTCCTGTCAGTCCATCTACGATGCGTTCGGTCTATCGACAGTTGTCTGAACGGTTTCCTGTCAATCTTCCTGGCCCGGTTTTATATATTGGCATGGCGGAAACAGCGGTCGGGCTTGCTGCCGGTGTGTTTCAGGAAACAAAAAGCAAGGTGGATGCCCCCGTGTTTCTGACTTCAACACGCCATCCTGTTGATGGTGATTTGTTGTGTGAGTTTAAGGAAAACCACAGTCATGCAACGGATCATCTGATTTATTGGCCAGCAGAAAGCCGGTTGCGTCAACGGGTGATAGCTGCACGTACTTTGGTCTTGATTGATGATGAAGCAACGACTGGCAACACTTTTCTTAATTTATTGGCGGCGTTGCGTGAGGCAGGGCTTAAGCATATTGAACATATTGTCACGGTAACATTGACAGACTGGAGTGGGAAAGCAGTTGTACAACGCAGCCCATTACCGGTTTCTACGGTGTCCCTGATTGAAGGGCATTGGCAATGGGATGCAGATATAGCCGCTCCGGTTCCGGTTATGCCTCAAGTCAATGTTACCGCACGGGGAGAAGTCGGTATTATCGGGCGCCAGAATTGGGGGCGTCTGGGGTTAGATGAAAGCCAATGTGAAATTGGTACTGATATTCATGTCAGGGCAGGTGAGAAAGTGTTGGTATTGGGTTCCAGCGAATTTGTCTGGCAGCCGTTCCTGCTGGCTGAACGGCTTGAGCAAGAGGGGGCATCGGTCATGTTTGGTTCAACAACCCGCTCTCCTATTTCCTGTGGTCATGCTATTCAGTCTGTGATGGCTTTCACTGATAATTACGGGCTTGGCATCCCGAATTTTCTCTACAATGTCGCTCATCAGAAGTTTGATCGTATCTTGCTCTGCCTCGAAACGCCGAGAACGTCGGTTGATCAGGTGCTGATGGCGCAGCTTGCCCATGTTGCTCCGGTTGTAGAGATTGTTGGTTATGACTAAGCCTGTCTTGCTGACCGATCTTGATGACACGCTATTTCAGTCACGCAGGAAGATAAAGAGTGCGTCGGCTAGCTCAACTTTTCGCGTGGGGGCTTTGGATCGAAAAAGTTCTCCTCACAGCTATATGACGGAAGAGCAATCCATGCTGGTTGATTGGCTATTGGCTCATGCAGAGTGTATTCCCGTCACAGCCAGAAATACAGAACAGCTCAGCCGTGTACAGATCCCTTTTAATTCCTGGTGCATTGCCTCTCATGGGGCAGTGCTTCTCACCCCAGAAGGTGTCGTTGATGAGCATTGGCAGTCACATATGTTGCGGGAGTTAATGCCATATCGGGAGAAATTGCAGGCGTTGGAGCATTTGAGTCATCACCTGATTGCGTCTTATGATATGGATGCGTGGGCGCGCCTTGATTATGAATATGGTGATGTACCTGTTTTCCTGATCATTAAACACCGGGATCATGGCAGGTTAAATCAGCTTAATCTGCTGGCTGAAGCCCTGGTTAAAGAAAACCATTTTTATCTCCACCAACACTTTTATATACACCAAAACAATAACAACCTTACTTTGCTGCCAAAGTGTGTTGACAAGGGGCTGGCAACTCGTCACCTTTTGCAAAGGCTTCGTGCTGAGAGAGGGGTTTTTCCGGTCATTGGCCTGGGAGATAGTCTGAGCGACTACCGTTTCATGCACATGTGCGATTGGTTTGGTATGCCCCGGCAAAGCCAATTTGCCGATACATTAATGACTGCTTTATTTGGAGCTGTAAATAAATGAATAACTTTCCTCCTTTTTCTGGAAGTTATGCCTCTGATGATGTTCAATTTTTGCTAAAACCAATCCAAATGGAGATGACACCTGTCGATGTTAAGGAACAGTTGATTCAATCGGGTGCCCGCCATTATTCGGATATGTTGAGTCAGGAACCGGAGCCAACCCCTTATCACCTTGAGCTGTTTGATAAGGCACTTGAACAGGGTGCCGTTCGGCTGGCAACAGAAGTGGTGATGCTTGCTAAGGCACTGGTATCGCGCTTTGGGGATACGCCGATTGTGTTGGTCAGTCTGGTCAGGGCTGGTGTCCCTTTGGGGGTAATGCTGCATCAGGCACTCAGGAAAATGGGTAAGCGTTCTTATCATTATGGTATCAGTATCATTCGGGATCGTGGCATTGACAGTACGGCACTATCGTATATTGAACAGCAACATGGCACGGATGGTTTGGTGTTTGTCGATGGCTGGACGGGCAAAGGGGCGATTACCGCAGAACTGACGCGATCACTGGCAGGGCGGGTTGGTTATTCGGGAATGCCTCGCTTGGTGGTACTGGCTGATCCCTGTGGTTGTTCGTGGTTGGCGGCAAGTGACGATGATTGGTTGATACCTTTCGGCATTATGGGAGCACCAGTATCGGGGCTGATATCACGTTCTATTTGGCGTGAAGGGGGAGTGCACGGCTGTGTGCAGTGTGATCACCTGACAGAGTTTGATTGCAGTCGCTTGCTGGTGGACACTGTGGCTGATTACCGTGATCAATTGGATTTAGATGCGATACCAGAGGCTGTTTGGTTTCCGCAGGAAAAAATGCCTTTATTGCAATTGAGCAAAGCGGTGATTGCTGATCTTGCTGAAAAATACCAGATTGACAGCATCAACCGCATCAAACCCGGCATTGCTGAAGCAACCCGCGCAGTATTGCGGCGCGTACCAGAACATGTACTTGTACGTTCCCGGAATGATCCTGATGTTGCGTTATTGGTTCATCTGGCACGCCAGAAAAATGTTGTTATTACGGAAGTTGGTGATCTGATAGGTCAGTATCGCGCCGTTACTATTATTAAAAAGGTTGCGTAATGAAATTGATCCCTTCTCCATACCAACTTGGCGCAACGCTGTATATGCCTGCCACTCGTCAGAATATTGCAGAAATTGTGTTACAAAATAAAATCACTGGGTTGCGCTCTCTGGTGATTTGTTTGGAAGATGCCGTCAGTGAGCAGGATATCCCGGCAGCTATTGAAAACCTCAGCCGTGTTCTGCAAACATTGGCAGGATCTGATATGGCTTCTTCCTGTGCCTTTTTTTCCGGCAAGAAACAACATCGCCCTTTGATTTTTATCCGGCCGCGCGACAAGACAATGGCGAAACACCTGATCGCCAGCATTAACCTCAATATCATTGATGGGCTGGTTTTGCCCAAATTTACCCACGCTTCGTTGCCCGATTGGTGGGATATTATTCGTTCAACGCATCTTTGCATTATGCCGACACTGGAGACTGAAGAAGTCTTTGATATCCAGAAAATGAATCAGCTTGCTGACACTCTTAAAAATCATCCTTGCAAAGAACGCATCATTGCCCTGCGTATTGGCGGCAACGATCTGATGAATGTGATGTCCTTACGACGCTCCCGTGATTTCACACTGTATGATGGGCCAATGGGATATGTCATTAAAATGCTTGTTGCCGTTTTTGCGGCGCGGAAGTTTGCCCTGACCGCCCCGGTTTGTGAGCACATTGATGATTTGGAGCTCCTTGAGAAAGAGTTGGCATTGGATATTGCCCACGGTTTAGTGGGAAAAACAGCCATACACCCAAAACAGATTGAATGTATTCAGCGGGCGATGAGGGTCAGTTCCCACGATTATACCGATGCCTTGAATATTCTCACCTCAAACCAAGCTGTCTTTAAATCTCAGGGGGTGATGTGTGAACCTGCTACTCATCAACGGTGGGCGGTCAATATTCTTGAGCGGGCTGAATATTACGGTATCGAGCCTGAGACAGCATAAAGACTGAAACCGGAGAAAAGAGGATTAAGGTTTTTAATCTGTTTTATTATTGATTTAACTATGATAGAAGCTATGCTGGAATTTATTCCCGTGGTTAACAGTAGGGGGTTTTGTTATCCCTGACTTGGTAATTAAAAAGATGCTGCTCAGTCCCAAACAATTTAGAAATTTCAAGTTAACTTTATTACTTTCACATGGCAAACCGGTTAGTAAGGTTAGGATCATTAACGAGCTCAGTTGTTCTGAGCCGACGCTAACACGTGCTTTGCGGGAATTGAGGGATCTTTACTGTGCTGATATTCGTTTTAGCAAAATGGGGAATACCTATCAATTAGTTGATAGTGGAGTATTGACCAAGAAAGACGTGAAAAGGATCGAAGAGCTGCTTGCTCAGCATCTCAGCCTGAAAGCCGAAGAATCCACCAGTCATGTTTTCCTTGATAAAGAGAAAAAAAAGCCTATTTCTCTTTCTTTGAGAATGTCCGTTATCAGAAAAATTGATGGTCTGGCGAATCGGCTTGAGACGACCAGAAGTGAAGTGGTTGAAATGGTTGTAGACAGGTGCATTGAGATGCTTATGAAAGAAACCCTGCACAGCGAATTACCAAAACGGCGAGTCCCGTAATGCCAGCCGGTTGAATTCAACTGGCATCAGGGGGAGGATGATTGGCTCGATGGGCTGCTTAGTGGTTGTGGCGTGTGAGTTTATCAAGATATCCCATCATAAAGGCGGATAAAACGAAGGTAAGGTGGATAATGACATACCACATTAGTTTATTGTCCGGCACATTTTTGGCATCCATAAAGATGCGCAGCAGGTGAATGGAGGAAATAGCGACAATTGAGGCTGCAACTTTATTTTTGAGTGAGGTTGCGTCCATTTTCCCTAACCAGCTCAGCTTCTCTTTACTTTCGTGAATATCCAGACTTGAGACAAAATTTTCATAACCTGAAAACATCACCATCACCAATAACCCACCCACCAAGGCCATATCAATCAGAGAAAGCAGTGTCAGGATCAAGTCTGACTCTGCAACCGAAAATATATTCGGCAGGATGTGCATGATTTCCAGAAAGAATTTAATCGCAAGAGCAAATAGCGCTAATGATAAACCGAAATAGACCGGTGCAAGCAGCCAGCGCGAGGCATACATAGTGTTTTCGAGAAAGCGTTCCATGGTGTTTTTATATGTTACAAAAGGGGCGATAGTATAGATCAAGAGTGTGAAAGCTATGAAATAGTTATCAGTCAGACCTTCATCCAGGCATAGATAAGCTTTTATCGCTGTTCATAAAGCTCCACCAAACAATGGCAACGCCATAATAATGGCATCTTCCTTTCCCGTCGCAGTCGGGTAATAATTCTTACGGATGGAAACCTCATTGAAACCCAGATCTTCATATAACCGGATAGCGGATTGATTGGAACGCCGCACCTCAAGCCATAGGGTGTTTATCTGCTTTTCAGGCAAGCTATCAATGAGATGGTTCAACAATGCCCTGCCATATCCCCTTGATTGATATTCAGGATCAATGGCGATATTAAATAGCGTGGCTTCATCCATCACATATTGCGTTATCGCAAAACCGATAATCTGGTCATTCAACGTTATTTTATAGTTGAGATAACGCTCTCCCTGATTGGAGTAAAACGTTTTTTCACTCCAAGGAAATGCGTGGCTGGCCTGTTCTATTTGAAATGCTGTGGAAAGATCAACGGGAGTTAATAGAGAAATATTCTTCATAATGGTAAATTTGTTGCCAAAGAGCGCGTTTTGCATTCCCATCAAGAGATAAGTCATTTAATGCCGGGCTTCTCAAAGAAATCCCTTGTATTGATAGGGTAATATCAACCCCCAACAGCCAGTATGGGCAGTGGATTGATTCCGAAAGTAGCTCAACATCTTTTGTCGTGATGCAATATACCGATGAGGCATCAATCCCCATGGCTGTAAAAATATCAGCAAATAATGAATGACTTAAGTCAATATGATCATGGGTAATGATCAATAGACGGGTTGAATCAGGGATGAGGACAGATAATTCACCTTGCAAGGCCATCGGGCTACGCAAAACCCATTGAGTGATCCCCAACTGGGAAAGTAATCTGTCACGCTTCGTCATCGTGTTTTATTCCATCTGCCATAAAAAAATAACGGGTAATATATTATCAGAGGGCTTATCTCTACGCCAACCAACTCGGCATTCCAATCCTGCCCACTGGTATTTATACTTGGATAAAAGATTTATAAGGAGCTATTCATAGATGTCAGCATTAACCCCGGCCAGCGAAGTTATCCTGCGCCATCATGAGCAATTCCGCTCCCATCATCTGCTTTTTGCCGGTGATCTTCAGGACAGTCTTGCAACGGAAATCGAAGCTGCAAGTGTACGGGTGCATACTAATCAGTATCATCATTGGCAATCCCTGATTCGTCAACTCGGTGACAATGCTTACTTTGGCCTTGTGGCAGACAGCACATTTATCAAAGAGTGTGATACGTTGATTTATTACTGGCCAAAAAGCAAGCATGAAGCACGTTTTCAGCTACGTAATCTGTTTTCCGTTCTGTCTCCCAACACTGATATTTTCATTGTGGGGGAAAACCGCAGTGGCGTACGTAGCGTTGATAAGTTGATGGAAGGTATAGCGACTTTCCATAAAATTGATACTGCCCGCCGTTGCAGTCTGTTTTATGGCCAATTGAAAAATCAGGTTCAGTTTGATCAAAATAACTGGTGGAACAGCTATCAAGTGGGAGATGTCATTGTTAATACACTGCCCGGCGTGTTCAGCCAGGATGATCTGGATGTAGGCAGTCGTCTGCTGCTTTCGACTTTTGATGCTCCCATCTCCGGTAGTCTGTTGGATATGGCCTGTGGCTCAGGAGTACTGGCAACCGTATTGGGTAAGAAAAACCCTGATTTGGCTTTGACATTGAGTGATGTCAGTGCTGCCGCAATCACATCCAGTAAAGCAACGCTGAAAGTCAATAAGCTGGAAGGCAATGTCGTCACCAGCAATGTATATTCTGCCATTGAAGAAAAATTCGACTGGATCATTTCCAATCCACCATTCCATGATGGCTTAAAAACTAATTTGGCAGCGGCTGACGATATGATCCGTATGGCACCAAACTATCTGAAATCGGGTGGTAAGTTGCGGATCGTTGCAAACGCTTTCTTACCTTATCCTGCTCTGTTAGACAGTGCCTTTGGCAAACATGAAGTTCTTGCACAAACAGGCAAATTCAAAGTGTATCAAGCAACTAAGAAGTAACTTAGGCTTTAAACACGCTCCCCGTTTTGCCTGCTCCAACTTAACGAGCAGGCAATTTCACCAAAACATCAACATGCTGTAATATGCTGTTTTTTACACCAATCACTCTTTTTTCCACTAAATAATGATTGACGCCAGCCATAAAATCTCTAGAATGCGCCTCCATGCTATTCGTTTAAGTAATAGTGTCTGAATATGCGAGGGTGGCGGAATTGGTAGACGCGCTAGCTTCAGGTGTTAGTGTTCTTACGGACGTGGGGGTTCAAGTCCCCCCCTTCGCACCAAATCAGATGACTATCGGTTAAACAAATGGGATAAATGGCAGTACCTGCGAGGGTGGCGGAATTGGTAGACGCGCTAGCTTCAGGTGTTAGTGTCCTTACGGACGTGGGGGTTCAAGTCCCCCCCTTCGCACCACTGTTTCATTTTCCTTCCCTTTATCTCCCTCTACTTTTCTGTTTTATGTCCCTGCCCTTATTGTTCAAATCTCTTATCAAACATTAACTTGTTTCAACAATATTCCAGATAACGAAAACTACCAAATAAACTACACATAACGGTAATAACAATTATTTCAAATCCATCGCATTACGTAGGGTAAAATACAGATCCGTCTGATCGGTTAATCCAACAACATTGGCAGAATGTGGGCCATAAGCAGCAACCCGTAACTGTGCTCCTGTATGTCCCTGGCTATCTCCTTCCGAATTCCCGTAGTTTACTGTCATGACAGCCCCGTCTTTAGTAATCAATGAACGCGTCAAACCCGGCGATTTTGTATCAGGCTCAATGATCTGGCTGGAATGCGCATGATCAGCAGTCACAATCACTAACGTATCACCCTGTTCTTTCGCAAATTTAAGCCCCACTTGTATCGCTTTATCTAAAGCGACAGTTTCACCAATTTGCGCACAAGGATTGGCATTATGATCCTGTTTATCAATCGAAGCGCTTTCGACTTGCAGGAAAAAGCCATTTTTGTTTTTTTTCAGTAAATCAATCGCTTTTTCTGTCATTTGTTCCAGAGTCGGGGCGTTAGAATCTAATTTAGAATTTACGTCGCACTTCACAGGCTTTTCATTGATATTACCGTGATAAATCGCCTTTGGCCCTTCCCAGGCGACATCCATATTTCCATCATGGAACAAACCTAGCAAGGGTTTTTGTTGATTGGCTTCTTTGACGGCAGTTAACGACGGCTCATCGGTTACCCATTGATATCCCTGACTCAATGCCTGTTGTTTTAATGTTTTTCCTTTATTGATGCCGGATACTGATTGTTGGGTAAATGATTTCGCACCACCCCCCAAAGTTACATCAGCGCGTGCTGCCAGTAATTGCTCAGTTATGGAGCCTTTACCACCATTTTCTAACGCATCAGTGGGACATTTTTTTGATGTTTCTTCTGGGCCATAGCATTTACGGTTTGTGATATGTGCGTACAAAGCCGCTGGAGTCGCATCCTGAATTTCAGACGTCGTCACATTTCCCGTTGCCTTACCGTTCTTTTTAGCCAACTCCAAAAGAGATGAGTGAGCGTTACCAAAAACATCAATGCCTAATGCCCCGTTATAGGTTTTCACTCCTGTTGTCCAGGCGGTAGCAGACGCTGCTGAATCCGTTACATAGTTCGGCTTTTGCGTTTTCTTATCCAGCGAGTAGTGAGTATATTGTCCGGTAAATGGCAAGGCGTCGATCCCTTTAAAGAATCCACCAGCGCCTTCTGCATAATTACGCGCAAGGGTGATTTCAGAGTCCCCCATGCCATCGCCGATAAACAAAATCACATTCTTCGCTTTGTTGTTACTCAGGGCGGCCTTAAGTGCCTCTGTTTGATCTTGAGTCAAACGGCGTGCACCTCCAAATTCAGCCATATTACCTTGCGCTGCGCGCTGTTGCGCCATAATGTGATTTGAATCGCTGGCTGCCCATGCAGGCATATCAGCCCCTGACATCAATACAGTAATGGCAACAGCAAGCAGCTTTTTTTCATAATTACGCGACATAGGTTTTTCCTTGCAGTCAGATAAATATACCCGCCGTCTTTCAAGTGTAGCCTTGCTGGCTGTACCTTAAAATCCATTGGGTAAAAGATGAAAAATCATCATGTTGAGTTGCCCGGATAATAGATATGTCATATGACAGTTATTTGAATCTATGACGACATTCTGATGACAGGAGGGTTTTCTGAAAGATAAAAAGCGCCACAACAGCCAAAGGCCGGATGGCGCTCTATCAATATAAATTAATAGCGCATGATGACCGACTTCAATTCCGTATAATGTTCAATGAATGCACTGCCAAATTCACGCCCCATCCCAGAGGATTTCACGCCACCAAATGGAACAGCAGGATCGAGGAACGTATGCATGTTGATCCATAGTATTCCCGCTTCAATGCGAGATGTCATACGCATCGCTTTGCCCAAATCGTTAGTCCATAAACTGGCGGATAAACCGAATGGCGTTGCATTCATCATGGCAATCAGCTCTTCCTCATCGTCATAACTGAGGAAAGTACCAATTGGCCCGAATGTTTCTTCTTTCATCAATGTATCGTCAGCACTTTTGGCACGAATCACGGTTGGCATGACAAAGAAACCCTTCCTTTCCAGAGCATGGCCGCCATATACGATTTCACTCCCCTCCTGACGCGCTTTCTCAAACAAAGACAGAATTTTTTCATAATGCTCTTTATTTGCCAAAGGTCCCATTTCCGTCGTTTCATCAAGGGGAGAGCCAATTTTCATCGCAGACAAGCGCTCAGAAAGTAATTTCAAAACCGCATCCATATGAACAGAAGGAATATAGAAACGTTCCGCCGCCGCACAGATTTGCCCCTGATTCATATAACCCGCTTCCAATACCCCGTCAACAATCTTCTCAACAGGCATATCCGACAGGAAAGCAGCAGCATTTTTACCGCCTAACTCCAGCGTTGCACGGAACAGCCCATGTTCCATGACAGATTTGCCAATGAGCTTTCCTGTAGGCACTGAACCTGTAAAAGTGACCTTGGCACACAGAGGATGAGTTAGCAGGTGCGTCCCAACACCCGCACCAGACCCATTGACGATGTTAATCACACCATCAGGGATTCCGGCTTCTTTCGCCAGCTCAGCGACACGCAGCATGGTCAAGGGGGTATATTCACTGGGTTTCAGCACCACAGTACAACCACTGGTCAACGCTGCCCCTAATTTCCAGATAGCAATCATGATGGAGAAATTCCACGGAATAATACCAACCACTACGCCTATCGGTTCACGGCGGGTAAACGCGGTATATTTCTCTCCTTTAAATGAGGGCAATGAAACATCCAGTGTTTCTCCGCTGATTTTGCTTGACCATCCGGCAAAATAGCGCAAATAATCGGCAGATGCCCCCACATCCAGCATGCGGGATAACTGGATGGGTTTGCCTGAACATAAGCTTTCCAATTGTGCCAGTTGTTCACTATTTTTCAGCAATAAATCAGCCAGCCGATTCAGGCAATTCCCCCGTTCCATGGGTGAAGTTTCTGCCCATACACCATGAAAGGCGGTTGATGCCGCCTGCATTGCCTGATTAACTTCGTTTTCTCCTCCTTGATTGACCATAGCTATCGTTTCACCCGTCGCTGGGTTAACGACAGAGAAAGTTTCATTTTCCTGACCAAGAATAGAGACTCCATTAATATAATGGCCGTGAGAACGTCGCAGAAAAGCGGTAACAGACTCCAGCAAATTAATTTCACTCATCATCTCTTCCTCAGTCTAGCCAGACACTTGTCCGTTTATGCAAGCCATGTAATGTTTAACGAAACGTTCGCTGGTGATTTCCCACAATACTTCAGTCCCTTTTGCCGCAAACCACGAGTCACCTTCATGATATTCAACCGTAACCCCAGTTTTGACATCCGTCAGTTTTATTGAGCCTTCATGCACTGTTGCCATCTCATCAAAGGGGTAGACCATTTTAAATTTGCCCTTGGTACAGGCAAAAATACCGCAAGTCAGATTATCCGATGGTGCTCCGTGGATCATGGCTGCACTCGCCTGCGGATCTCCCTCTACCACAACAGAACCAAGATTAGTGACACTGCCAATGGGCATTAATTCAGGAAGGGCTTTATCTAATAATAATGGCTTGATCATGACTTTACCTTTTAACAGTTACCGTTCAAAAAAATCGTAGGAAAAATGCTAAACAGAGATCCGACTAACGACGTCCTTTCCAATAACCCGAAGTTTGATGCCAAATTTTGCCGCCAGAGAGCAATACATTCCTAAGGCTGTCTTTCCCAATAACATCGAGATGTGGAATAGAGCTCAGTAGTGAATAACGATCGGAGCCTTCGCTCATTCCTTCAGCAAGAATTTTGCAAATAATATGGCTTGGGGTTACACCAAAGCCTGAGTATCCCTGAACATAGAACACATTTTTATGCTTAGGCAGGGAACCAATTTGCGGGAACAAATTAACACTGCAACATAATGGCCCGCCCCACGCCAATTCTATTTTCACGTCTTTCAGGTAAGGGAAGGTTTTCAGCATGATATGGCGGTTCCATGCTTTTAAATCGGAAGGCATATATTCAAAAAATTGTGTCGCACTGCCGTATAGCAAGCGGTTTTCTTTAGTGACACGGTAATAATCAATGACGGGGCTGATATCGCTGTATGCACCGCGAATCGGGCTTATTCGTTCAATCAAATCTTCAGACAGTTCTTCTGTCATCAATTGGAAGGCATACGTATTGATAGTTTTTCTGTAGATAGTGGGTTCGAGCTCCTCATCCAAGAAGCCATTACATGCCCATAGCATCTTGCTGGCACGAACTGAGCCGGTTGCTGTGCGCACCGTGACCCGCGGGCCATATTCGACATTCAAGACCTGACTATTTTCAAAAATCTTAACACCGTATTCGGAGACAGCCTTAGCTTCGCCTAAAAGCAGATTGAGTGAATGAACATGACCGCCACCCATATGTTTCAATGCACTGGTATAGCGCTCTGATCCAATGACTTTTTTGACATCAGGCCCTGTATAAAGCTCGATTTCTTCATCAGGGGAAGCAGCACGGAAGCCTTCCAGCCAGTCCCGCAACGTCTTATCATGCCGTGAATTCCAGCCAAGATAAGCATAACCCCGACAAAAATCCGCCTGAATATCATATTTGGCAATCCGGTCACGAATAATACCGGCTCCCAGGCTGCTGATTTTGAATATTGTTTCCAGGCCTTTCTCACCAACATGGCGTTTGATCTTATCCAAGTCATGACCGATCCCTGTCATCACTTGCCCGCCATTACGACCAGTCCCCCCAAATCCCAGAGTCCGGCCTTCCAAAATAGCAATATTGGTGATCCCTTTTTCAGCGAGTTCTAATGCCGTATTGATACCAGAGAATCCCCCCCCAATGATAACGACATCAACATCCAAATCTTCTGTCAGCATTGGAAAACGGAGATCATATTTCTTAGTTGCCGCATAGTATGTTAATGAATCAAGTTTATTATTCATGCTATACCCCATGTGCATCTATCCCCTGATGATATACATTCAGTTACATTGCTATGCTGTTTTTTCAGGGAGATTTATCATATTTATTGAACATTGATTATTTCGGTGTATTCACAAAAAATTAACAAAGGCACCAGCAAAAACATTAATAAGTTAATATTCTCGTGTCAAATCGCTGTCTGTGCATTTCATCTCAAGGTGTATATGAATCACATGTACTTAAAATGCTCAAATTGTTTGTTGTTTGCATGTTAATCAAATCACAATTATTAAAATATTCATTAAAAAATGAGGGATTTTATGTTTTCATTTTGTGATAGATGGAAGGGGAATTTTTTTAATACTGAATTATTCTAAAAAGGATATTTGCATGTTTACCTAATAAGTTTCGGGTTGTAACCAAAACAGCCGCCTGAAAGATGAAAGGCATAATCACTAAAAGGAACAAGTATGCTACCCAAGAAAATTATCCTTGATTGCGATCCCGGGCATGATGACGCCATTGCTCTCTTACTTGCTCACGGAAATCCAAACATTGAACTATTGGCTGTAACGACCGTGGTTGGCAACCAGACTCTGAATAAAGTAACCCATAATGCGCTGTGCGTTGCCCGAATTGCCAATATTCGCAATATTCCTTTCGCAGCAGGATGCCACCGACCACTTGTTCGGGAGATCAAAACAGCACCGGATATTCATGGCGAGACTGGTCTGGATGGCCCTATTCTGCCTGAACCAGCAATGAAGTTGGATTCCCGTCATGCAGTAGATTTAATCATTGATGTGATTATGGAAAATCCGCCTAAAAGCGTCACTCTGGTTCCCACTGCCGGTCTGACGAATATCGCCATGGCTGCACGCAAAGCCCCGCAGATTGTCGAACGTGTAAAGGAAGTGGTATTGATGGGAGGTGGCTACCATAAAGGTAACAGAAGCGCTGTTGCTGAATTTAATATTTTGATCGATCCGGAAGCGGCACACATTGTTTTTAATGAAAAATGGCCTCTGACAATGGTGGGTTTAGATCTCACTCATCAGGCTCAAGCGACGCCTGAAGTTATTGAGAAGATTGCCCAGATTAAAACGCATTCTGCTCAATTCGTTTTGGATGCACTCCAATTTTATGGGGACAGGTATCGTGAGAACCAAGGATTCGGCTATCCTCCGGTACACGATCCTTGTGCAGTGGCCTATGTGATCGACCCTACTGTCATGACGACCCAAAAAGTCCCCGTTAATATTGAGCTAACCGGAGCCTTAACAGCAGGCATGACAGTCGCAGATTTCCGTTTTCCACCGCCTGAAGATTGTCACACACAAGTTGCCGTCAAATTGGATCAAGCTAAATTTTGGCAATTAGTGATCAATGCGTTGAAAAACATTGGCGAAACAACCTATTGAACTTAAAAGCCATAAGTCTGTTCGGAAGAGTCCGCTTAATAATCATGCGATTATATCCTTTGACCATTGAGGTAGCCCCTTGATTCAGTGGTTAAAGGAAATTCTATTCAACAAGTCTTATCCCCATCAGCACAGCACTGCATAAGATCAAAAACAGGGTGGCATATTGAAATACCTTGTCAGGCATATGTTTCATCAGATAGTTAACAAAAGGGATAGACAACAGGGAACCAACAAATAACACCAGGGCCAGTTTCCAGTTTGTATGACCGCCACATGCGAAAGCAAAAGCAGATGAACCAGATAATATCATTGTGACGAAAAGGGAGACACCAATCGCTTGTTTTATATTCATCCGCCCGTAACGCAGCAACAATGGCAGCACGACAACTCCACCACCAACTCCTGTTGCTCCCAGTACCAATCCAGCACCTGTGCCGGGCAACAAAAGAGGCTTAACCATTCCCGAAGTTGGATGTGTGCAATTCATTTGTAACTGTGGTTGGCGTATTCGGCGGTAAAAAAGATACAAAGAGAATAAGATAGCCAATACCACCAACAAATTAATTCCCCATTCGATCTGCTCCTGATGGTGGCTAAAATGATTCAACAACGTTACACCATAACTAGCCAACACTGTGCTGGGTATCATGATCAACAGAATTATCAAAGATCGGCGAAGGGGAATATTCCCCATGCGAAAATGTATATAAGAAGATGATATTTTCATCAGCATTGAAAGAAGATTTGCCGTCGCTACAGCAGCCAGCGCATCCAATCCAAAAAAATAAATCAGGATCGGCAGGATTATCACTCCACCGCCAACGCCAGTAGTGCTGATAACCAAACCAACAGCCGCTCCAATGGCAAGTTCAGGGAGCAATAACATTATCTCGTTTCCAATTGGAATTTAATTAAAATTCATTCATCACATGTTACCAAACGTTCTCTGCATACTATGTCAAAAACACATATCATATTCAAAAAAAGAATAATAAGTGACAAACAAACGATCACGAGTGAAATTGAGAACCGCCTTCATCATTCAGGTCGTAGTCAATAAATTGAATGATGAAGGAGAAGAAAGAGTGACGTTTTTTATTGCAGAGAAGTGATATTGATAATTAGCCCTAATGAGGTGGAAACATTGTTTTAAAATCAAACAGATCAGTCAGTTCAATTTGTAATCCATTGGCAATCACATAAATAATTTCTAAGGTAGGATTTCTGACGCCGCGTTCAATGCCGCTGACATAAGTTCGATCCAATCCACATTTATCGGCAAAAGCCTCCTGCGACATCCCTGCTTCTTTCCTGAGATATCTGATTCTTTGCCCAAAAAGGGATCTAATGTTGTTCGATGTTTTCATCCGATAAGTATCGATTCGTGTTACTTATCCGACCACGGACTATGAGTCACTATTCAATTTGAGTTATGCTATGATGTGTGACTTATAGTCTACTGTTTAATAACTTACTTTTTAATTGAAAAAACGATAGCTAATTGGAGATCTTAAGGATGGAAAAAAAAGACTGGCATTCCGCTGATATCATTGCTGAATTGAAAAAACGCGGGACAACATTATCAGAAGTATCACGAGAGGCAGGGCTTGCATCATCAACCCTTGCCAATGCCCTACAACGACATTGGCCGAAAGGCGAACGTCTTATCGCGACAGCATTGGAGCGCACGCCAGAAGAAATATGGCCTTCGCGCTATGAAAGAAAATAATCAAAAATAGAACCCAGCGTAGTGCTGGGTTCATTGGGGCGTTGAGACAAAAAATGGAACGCTTGAGACAAAAAGTTCTTTTTTTATCTTTTGACGTGACACTATGTGTCTAAGATGAGGAGAAAAATAGGGGTAAAAATGTCTCAGATAAATACAAATCTCAAGCGCCTTGTTGATTCTCCAGATACAAATCCGCTAGTAGATGATGCAGAAGTGCCAGTGAAAAAAAGCGAGTCCGTTCAGCGTCATCAAGAAAAACCTTAGTGGATGTTGATACCGGAGAACTCACAGCAACTAGCGTGGTACACCAAATAGAGGAAAAGGATTCTGATGAATTCGTAAAAGTATTTGCGGCTGGGATAGCTGCAACTTATGAACTAACTAGAACAGGCCAAAGAGTATTTCAAGCGATACTACATGAGTATGAACAAGCCCCTATGAGTCGAGGGTTCGCTGATTCTGTGTTTCTCGCATGGTTTGATGATGGTCTAACTGGCCGAGATATCGGCATGAGTGAAAAAACTTTCAAAGAGGATTAAAAGATTTAGTCACAAACTACAGTATACATAGTCACTTATCGTGTATATGAAAATCCCCCTAAAACACTAATTACATAATACATTGAAATAAATATAAAACATGAGAGTTTCGCTATTATGAAAAGGTGTTTAGTCACAATATATTTTTACAAATATATCGATTTGTCGAAAAATGAATTGACAAATAAGAAAAGTATAAATAAACATAGTTGCGATGTAATATTTAATCTAGTAGAGATAGAAAAGAATGATGTAAAAACGAATATCATTATAACATATTAAAAGGTTGAGTTTTTATTATCTACCTTAAATAAATTTAAAGGGCTTAGTATATGAAAAAAAAAGAAATTCCAACTATATTACCACTAGTATCGATGATATTTATGATATCTATCTCTTATGCACACAGTTCATCAACAGTATTATTATCTCAGAATAATGAACTGCTTTTAGTTAATGAAAATTATAAAATTGATAATAAAAACAAAAGAAACAAGATAAATAAGAATAATAAAGCTAATAAGGATAATGAAACTACTGAGACTAATGGAGCTGATGGAGCTGATGGATGGTTATGGGGAAAAGGAGGGAAAGGGGGAAAAGGAGGGAAAGGTATCGGTGGGGGGAATGGTGGCAATGGTGGAGATGCAGGAGGTATTGGCAGTAAAGCCGGTAATGGAGGGAAAGGGGGAGATGGAGATATCATTGGGGGGCATGGTGGTAAAGGTGGTAAAGGTGGTAAAGGTGGTAAAGGTGGTAAAGGTGGTAAAGGTGGTAAAGGTAGAGATAATTAAAATGAAGGAGATGATAACTATATTAAATTTCTGAAAGAATGAGCATATAGAATATTTTTTGTAGTGAAAAAATGGTTTATTTTATAATACCACATTAATTAATTTAAAATAATGAGATTTTCCTATGAAAAATAAAAATTTAATATCAGATTTATTAATTGAAATACTTTCACTTTCTATTTTTTCTGTTAGTTTTGCTGGAGGCAAAGGTGGGAAAGGAGGTGATAATTAATAATAAGAAATTAACTTAACACATAAAAAAGAAAAAATAGAGCCTGTAAATTAAATTGTGTATTTGCCTTATCTTGATATGTTTAATTTACTATCAAAATAAGGTTGATTTATGAACGCGAAACAATTGCAGGCTCTT
>NZ_NITZ01000016.1:101111-130130 GCF_002632615.1 Xenorhabdus miraniensis | reverse complement strand
ACTGGCGAATGGCAATGAGTCGTTTTATTATTGAGTTTGGTGATCGCCTTGACGGTCATTACTAAGAAATGGCACTTACACAAAATGGTGGACAGGCTCGTACTTAGGGGATAAAGTCTCAGGAATTGGCCGTAATTACAAGTTCAGTATTTCACAACAATTTTAACTGACACTTAGCCATTTAATTTCTCACCCTCTTAATTTTTAAGAGGGTGATGTCTGGAATGCTGCGTTGACTTCCTCTCAACAAATACAAATAATAATCATTATCATATTTATCCTATCCCATCAGGCAATATCATCATGGCGGTGCAAAAAAGCACATTTGGGCACAATAAAATCGCCCAGAAACTCTATTCCGATTACCATCACTGGTTATGCAACTGGATCAGACAAAACAGTGCTTGCCCAAACCATGCCGAAGATCTCACCCATGAGATCTTCATCAAACTGATGCTATCTCCAGATCTGGAAAATATCCGCCAGCCAAGAGCTTTTTTAATGACGATAGCACGCAGAACCCTTTCCAATTACTATCGTAGAAAAAAGCTGGAAGACAACTATCTGGCATATATCAATACACTGCCTGAAATCTCATCAAATTCTTCTGAGTATCAGCTCGTATTGTTAGAACAGCTAGAAAAGATAGATAAAACACTTGATGAGCTTCCGGCAAAAGTGCGGCAGGCTTTTTTGCTCACGCAACTGCAAGGCTGGTGTTACAAAGAAGTCGCGAAAGATTTAGATATCTCAACCAGCTCAGTGAAGAACTATTTACATCAGGCCCATAGAAAATGTCATCCTTTCAACACACTTTGAATGATGATATGCACATATCTGACAACCTCACTGAACGGGCAGCAAAAACCCGCTGTTTATCTGGCAGCGGGTTATTTTTTTAATCGTAAAATCTTTTAACTGCATCGTCGCATCAAAGAATACGATTTTTCTCCAACTGAGCAAGACGGTTAGCTTCCCTTGCCATGCGTTTTTTGCGGGCATCACAGGGTTCAGGGCAATCGCAAACTTTTTCCACACCAATACTTCCCAAACCACCACAACTTCCCTGTATGCTCTTACGCTTAAAGATGTAGCCCAGCGCCATTCCTGCAAAGGCCAGCAGGAAAAAGATAAAAGCAGCAATAAAGACTTCCATAACCTTCCCCCTCTCTTATTTCTTCTGTAAGTATGCCTTAAAAGCCGGGCTATAACGCTCTTCAAAACCGTCTTTGGTTTTAACAATCATAAAGACCGGGATATTCAGTTTCTCAGCCACTTCCATGCCTTTTTCTGGCCCTAACACATCTAAGCCTGTAGAAAAACCATCAGCACTCATACAGGTCTGAGCAATCACAGTGATTGAAACCAGATTATGCGTGATCGGCCTGCCGGTTTTAGGATTAATGGTGTGAGAGTAACGAACGCCATTCTGTTCAAAATAGTTACGGTAATCACCTGATGTTGCTACGGACATATTACCCGGCTCAATAATCTCTTGCGCACTCTGCGCCATACCACTATCCGATGGTTTCTCAATCGCTATCCGCCACGGATTCCCTTTGCCATTGTTACCCAATGTACGAACTTCCCCCCCAATATCCACCATGTAATCTTTGATATTTTGGGATTCCAGATACTCAGCGACAACATCAACACCATAACCTTTGGCAATGGAAGAAAGGTCAACATAAAGTTCAGGAATAGATTTAATCAGGTTATTCCCTTCAACAGACAAGTTATTGATGCCTGTCCAGACACGACGGCTCGCTAATTCTTCATCCGTCGGTGCCTTAGTAATTCGTCCTTCCGGCCCGAATCCCCACAAATTCACCAATGGGCCAACAGTGACATCCAATGCGCCATCTGTCAGTTGATTGATTCGGATCGCTTCTTTGACAACTTTCGCTGTAGCGGCAGAGACCGGAAAAGGTTTATTCACTTCGCGGCTTTGATTAAAACGACTCAATTCAGAATTTGGCCGATAAGTGGACATCTGGTCGTTCACTTCTTCCAATAACCTGTCAATCTCTTTTTGCAGATTTTCAGGAGCAGGTGAAGACGAATCAGCAACATATTTAACGGAGTAATACGTCCCCATTGTTTGCCCATTCAGGTTTTGTTGTTCAGGGCCACCACATGCCGCCAGCAGCACAACAGAAAACAACAATACACCCCAGTGGATAATTTTTTTACTCAGCATAATTCACTCTTTCTGACTCATTCTGGCTCTTTCTGAATCGTCAGCGCCCACTATGTGTGGGCGCTTGTCGTTAAATCAAAATGTTACTATCCCCTTCTGATTCCAAGTCGCCGCTTTGTTGGTTATGCGACAATTCGAAATCTGTCGGGTTGCCATCAGCCACCGAAATCATCCAACAGGATGTTTTCATCTTCTACGCCGAGGTCTTTCAACATTTTGATGACCGCCGCGTTCATAACCGGAGGCCCGCACATGTAGAATTCACAATCTTCTGGTGCCGGATGATCTTTCAGATAGTTTTCATACAGGACGTTATGGATAAAGCCTGTGTAACCATCCCAGTTATCTTCCGGCAGAGCATCAGACAATGCCACATTCCATGTGAAGTTCTCATTTTCTGCCGCCAGTTGGTCAAAATCTTCGGTATAGAACATTTCACGCTTGGAACGGGCACCATACCAGAACGAGATCTTACGCTTAGAGTTCAAACGGTTGAGCTGATCGAAAATATGAGAACGCATTGGCGCCATACCCGCACCACCACCGATGAAGATCATTTCAGCATCAGTATCTTTCGCAAAGAATTCACCGAATGGGCCGGAAATTGTCACCTTATCACCCGCTTTCAGTGACCAGATATAAGAAGACATGATACCTGGAGTAACATCCGGGTTTCTTGGTGGTGGCGTAGCGATACGCACGTTCAGCATGATAATGCCGTGTTCTTCTGGGTAGTTCGCCATTGAGTAAGCACGAACCGTTGGCTCGCTGACTTCAGAAACATAACGGAACAGATTGAATTTATCCCAATCTTCACGATATTCCTGCGGCACATCAAAATCAGAATAACGGGCAACGTGTGGAGGACATTCAATCTGAATGTAACCCCCTGCACGGAATGGAACAACTTCCCCATCAGGAATTTTCAGCTTCAATTCCTTAATGAAAGTGGCTTTGTTGTCGTTGGAGATAACTTCACATTCCCATTTCTTAACGCCGAAGATTTCCTCTGGCAACTCGATTTTCAGGTCTTGCTTAACGTTAACCTGACATGCCAAACGGCAACCTTCTTTCGCTTCACGCTTATTGATGTGAGAAAGCTCGGTTGGCAGGATATCACCACCGCCTTCCTTGATTTTCACACGGCACTGACCACAAGAGCCACCGCCACCACAAGCAGAGGACACAAAAATCCCCTGATTGGAAAGCATATTCAATAACTTGTCACCGGCGGGAGCTGAGAAACTTTTATCCTCTTCGCCGTTGACTTCAACTTTAATATCCCCGGTGTTCACTAACTTGGATTTTGCGAACAAAATCATTGCCGTCAGCACCAACACAATCAGGGTAAACATTACTACGCCTAGAATGATTATATCCATGAATTCTTCCCGCCTTTAGAGCTGCACACCGGAGAAGGACATAAAGCCCAATGCCATCAAACCGGTGGTGACAAAGGTGATCCCCAATCCTTTCAGACCAGCCGGAACATCCGCATATTTCATTTTTTCGCGGATAGCAGCCATCAGAACAATCGCCAGCATCCAGCCCATACCTGAACCGAAACCATATACGATGGATTCACCAAAGTTATAGTCACGCTGTGCCATGAAAGAAACACCACCAAAAATTGCACAGTTAACCGTAATCAACGGCAGGAAAATCCCCAGCGCATTGTAAAGAGCTGGTACATAACGGTCTAAGATCATTTCCAGTATCTGTACCAGTGCAGCAATCACCCCGATAAAGGTAATGAAGTTCAGGAAGCTCAGGTCAACCCCATCCATCAAGGCTCCGTCACGGAGTACCAGATTATAGACAAGGTTATTGGCAGGAACAGAAATTCCCAGCACAACAGTAACAGCAACACCCAGGCCAAAAGCCGTCTTCACATTCTTTGATACCGCCAGAAACGTACACATACCGAGAAAGAAAGATAACGCCATATTCTCGATAAAGACTGCGCGGACAAACAAACTAATATAATGTTCCATTTTGTTTGTTACTCCTTCTCAACCTGCGCAGGTTTCAGCGTCCGCAGACCCCAAATCAGCATACCAATAATGAAGAATGCACTCGGCGCCAGCAGGAACAAGCCATTTGGCTGATACCAGCCGCCATTTTTGATAGATTCCAGCACCGTAATGCCGAACAATTTTCCTGAACCAAACAGTTCACGCAAAAAACCGACCAATAACAGGATAACGCCATAGCCTAAACCGTTACCGATACCATCCATAAAGCTTTCCACTGGCGGTGACTTCATGGCATAGGCTTCAGCGCGTCCCATAACTATACAGTTCGTGATGATAAGGCCAACAAACACTGATAACTGTTTGGAAATTTCGTAGGCATACGCCCGTAAAATCTGGTCTACCACGATAACCAGCGACGCAATGATCGCCATCTGTACAATGATTCGCACACTGCCGGGGATATAGTTACGAATCAATGAAATGAAAAAGTTAGAAAATGCTGTTACCAGTGTTACAGCAATCGTCATAACCAATGCAGTTTCCAGTTTGGTAGTCACAGCCAGCGCTGAACAAACCCCCAAGACCTGTAATGCGATTGGGTTATTATCAAACAGCGGCCCAAGAAGGACGCGTTTTATCTCTTTGTTATCAGCCATCTTTCAAGGCTCCTTCACGCACTTTTTTCAGGAATGGGCCAAAACCGTTATCACCCAGCCAGAAATCAAACATATGCTGAACACCGTTAGAGGTCAGGGTCGCACCGGACAAGCCATCCACTCCGTAAGGGTTATCACCCGCACCACCACGAACGATTTTAAGCGCAGGAACACCCTGTGGGTTATAGAGTTTTTTACCTACCCATTGCTTACGCCATTGTGGATTATCAACTTCACCACCCAAACCCGGGGTTTCACCATGAGAGTAGTAAGTGATGCCGTGGGATGTTACGCCATCAACATCAATGGAAATAAAGGCATACATCATCGACCACAACCCGGAGCCATATATTGGCAGAACCAATTCAGTGGTTTTGCCATGCTCATCCTTGACCAGATAAACTTCTGCCATATTGGCGCGACGACGGATTTTCGCCAAATCCTGCTCTGGAGACAAAGCAATGCTAGTTTCATCACTGCGAAGCGCATTGTTCAGGTCAAAATTACCATTGCCTTTTTCCAGCGTTGCTGTTTTCAAATCAAGCAATTCAGGTTGAATACGGCTGGTATAGGTTTCTTTGATTTCTGCTGTTGTCATATCGGGTTTCAATAAACCCGCTACATCCAGAATATTGCGCTGTTTATCCAGCAGCTTTTGCTCCTGTTGCTGCGCTTTCAAGCCAACTGCTGAGCCGGCAACAACAATCGAACAGACAAGACACAGCACAAAAACAACAAGAAACGTCCTGCCGATGCTGTCATTACTTTTTGGTTTATCATTAGCCACGGGCTTTTCTCCGCTTAATATTGGCCTGCACGACCAGATAATCGAACAGTGGCGCGAACAGGTTAGCGAACAGAATCGCCAACATCATCCCTTCTGGATAGGCTGGATTTACCACTCTGATCAAAATACACATAACACCAATCAGAATGCCGTATGCCCATTTCCCTTTATCCGTAAATGCAGCGGAAACTGGGTCAGTAGCCATAAAGATCATACCAAAAGCGAAGCCACCCAGAACCATATGCCAGTACCATGGCATAGCGAACATTGGGTTGGTATCAGAACCAATCACATTAAACAGGTAAGACGCTGCAATCATACCGGCCATTACACCAGCAACGATACGCCATGAAGCAATACGGGCGAACAGAATGATGGCACCGCCGATGAAAATCATCAGAGTGGAAACTTCACCAATTGAACCGGGAATGTTACCAATAAAAGCATCCATCCAGGTCACAGGTTGACCGGTAATGGTATTTACCAGACCGTGGCTACCTGCGGTTGCCCACTGAGACAATGGAGTCGCTCCAGAAAAACCGTCAGCCGCAGTCCAAACCAAATCACCTGAAATCTGAGCTGGATAAGCAAAGAACAGGAAAGCACGGCCCGCCAACGCCGGGTTCAGGAAGTTACGGCCTGTACCACCAAAGATCTCTTTCGCAACCACAACACCGAAAGTAATCCCCAATGCGGCCTGCCACAGTGGCAGTGTTGGCGGAACAATCAATGCAAACAGAATGGAACTGACAAAGAAACCTTCGTTAATTTCATGTTTACGGATAATTGCGAATAAAACTTCCCAAAATCCACCAACAACAAAAACAACAGCATAAATTGGCAGGAAATAGGTCGCTCCCAGCAACATTTTACTGCCCCACCCGGCATCTGGTGTCAATGACGCACCAAGATACTGAGCAAGTACGTAATGCCAATCAGAAGACAAGACTTGCTGTAAGGCATCTCCATTGTATAAGTGGGTCAGGGCTGGGATCGCCTGATCACCGACGTTGTACATCCCCCAAAACATGGCAGGAAAGACAGATAGCCATACCAAAATCATCATACGTTTGAGATCGATGGCATCACGGACGTGAGAACGCCCTTTTGTTACTGTCCCCGGTGTATAGAAAACGGTGCTCACTGCCTCATAGAGAGGATAATATTTTTCCAGTTTGCCACCGGCCTCAAAGTGGTGTTCTACCTTTTCAAATAAATTTTTCAGGCCCATGAATTACCCTTCCAGCTCAATCTTAGTCAGCACGTCACGCAATACCTGACCGTACTCATATTTGCCGGGGCAAACATAGGTACACAGTGCTAAATCTTCCTCATCCAGCTCCAGACAACCCAGTGCCTGAGCACTGTCAGTGTCGCCTGCAAGCAAGTCACGCAGCAGGTGCGTTGCCATAATATCCAGTGGCATCACACGCTCATAGTTGCCAATTGGCACCATTGAACGCTCTCCACCATTTGTTGTGGTTGAAAAAGCGAAACGTTTGTTTTTCAGGAAGTGACCAATCGTGGTACGGGTAATGGAGAACTTATTGGTTCCTGGTGCGATCCAACCGAACAGCTCTTTTTCACGACCTTCAGTAAGAACTGAAACCAAAGTATGGAAACGACCAAGATAATGACGAGCATCATCTGATTTTGTGCCCCACAATACAGAACCAGAAATAATGCGGTTTTCACCCTCTTTTAGCTGATCTTGCGTCAATTCCAGCAAGTCAGCGCCCAATTGGGTGCGCACCAAACGGGGTGATTTAACCTGCGGCCCTGCCAGAGATACCACACGATCAGTGTAAAGCTCACCTGTAGTAAATAGCTTACCCATGGCGATGACATCCTGATAACCCAGATGCCATACTGTTTTTTGGGCACTGACAGGCTCAATAAAATGAATATGGGTGCCAGCCAGACCTGCGGGATGCGGACCTGCAAACTGGTTATAGGTAATTTGAGCGTTGTTTCCTGCTGTTGGGATCTTTCCAGCGCTATGACAAACGTGGATTTTCCCATCTGTCAATTTTGACAGAATATTCAGGCCATCAACAAAAGCCTCTTCCTGTGTTGCAATAACGACCAACGGATCAGCAGCCAGTGGCTGGGTATCCATTGCCGTGACAAAGATTGCCTTTGGTGTGGAACCGGGAACAGGAGAACGACTGAAAGGACGTGTACGCAATGCGGTCCACAACCCGGATGCAAGCAGATTCTTTTCTACTTGTTCACGGCTCAGACCAGCCAGTTCTGTACGATCATAACAATCAAACGCGACTTTCTCATCACCACTCAATTCAATGACGACAGATTGCAGAACACGACGCTCACCACGCCCGATGGTTACAACTTTCCCGCTTGCGGGACTGGTGAAAATAACCCCTGGATTCTTCTTATCTTCAAAAAGAATTTGACCTTTTTTGACATACTCACCTTCCTTAACCAGCATAGAAGGACGCATTCCAACATATTCTTCGCCCAGTAAAGCAACATGGCGAATTGTCGGACCATCTTCTATAACTTGGGCAGGCGCTCCTGCTATCGGGAGGTTGAGTCCTTTTTTAATTTTAATCATAAGATTTGCACAAGTTTATCAGTTAAATCATATGCTACAGATTACCCTGCGGTATTTCCTTGGGGTAATGCAGCGACTTCAGTAATAAAAAACACCTTGAGCGACATATGTCTCAAGTTATTCACTCCGATAATCGTTACAATTTTCTCTTAAGTTTCGCCGACGGTAATTCTAACATCTCCCCCACTGACTGTCTGATTAATCGAGTGACTTAGCTCAAGCAAATAGGAATAATTTCTTTGCTGAACAGTTAACTACTCGGTAAAGGCGAATTCAACCCTCACTTTTACCTACAACAGTGGAATTTTTGACCAAAAAGTAACTTCACAGAAACTGGAGATCACTGCTATCTTTTATTCTGCATTTCGCCAAAACATGACAACCCGAAACCCAACATTTCGTCAATTTACTCCCTTTTTTACACGGTTATGCTATGAAAAAAACAGTTTCTTATCTTTCATTGGGCTTATTGTTATTACATGTGCCGTTTTTTGCTGCCGCACAAAATGGTTTATCGTGGCTCAAATCATCAACCGACAATTTATCAACCAACAATTCATCAACCGAACAAGCACCATTGAAACAAATTGGCGCCGAAATTTTCATTCAAATATTCAAGGAAGAAAAACTTCTTGAACTTTATACAAAAAACAGAGATGGCCGTTATCAATTAACTCAAAGCTACCCTATCTGTAATTACTCTGGCGGATTAGGCCCCAAAACACTTACAGGCGATTTCAAAAGTCCGGAAGGGTTTTACCATGTAAGCATTAAACAGTTAAATCCGAATAGCCACTATTATCGGGCCATTAATCTGGGTTTTCCCAATGAGTTCGATAAATCCAAAGGTTATTCAGGCAATAATTTAATGATTCATGGTGAATGCAAATCTATCGGATGTTATGCCATGACCAATCGCTATATAGAAGAAATATACCAATACGCGGAAAAGGCACTTTATCATGGACAACATGAAATCAAGATCAATATTTATCCTTTCCGAATGACGTCACAAAATATGAGACGGCATAAAAACAGCAACAACTACCTATTTTGGAAACAATTACAGCCCGCCTATGAATATTTTGCCAACACAGGCATACCAGCCACTATCAACGTAATAGACGGGCGATATGTTGTTAACGCAAAAACTGAAAATCCACCATCCTTCTGGAGTACTGAATCAAACTATACGATTTCCAAGCTGAAATAACGCATAGTTTCCGGATTCAATCCGATGCCAATTTTCGTTTCCGGTTAAAGGTTGAGTGGCAATCACGGATACAACATCCCCTGGCTGGGTATGCTGCTGAAAATCAATTTCAACATCCTGATCCAGTAATTTAGCCTTGCCGAAAGGAGCACGACGCGTGATCCAATGTAATTGGGTTGAACAATAAGCCATGACAAATTCGCCATCTGACAACAGCATATTGAAAACGCCTTTTGCCCTCAATTGATCAGCCAAAGATGCAATGAACTTAAAGACCGCAGGCCAATTGGAAGGACGTTTAGGATATTTCAAGGATAATTGATGTAATATCCAGCAAAATGCCCATTCACTGTCTGTTTCACCTACAGGGCAGTAATTCCCCGTTTTCAGCTTACTATATCCCTTCAGTTGTCCATTGTGGGCATAAGTCCAATATTTTCCCCATAATTCACGGGTAAACGGATGGGTATTCACCAGAGAAACATTACCTCGGTTTGCCTGACGAATATGGGCCACAATCACTTCTGATTTGATCGGGTAGCCCTGAACAAATTGGGCCACCGGTGAGTGACAACTGGATTGGTGGTCTTTAAACGTCCTGTATCCCAATCCCTCATAGAAAGTGATCCCCCAGCCATCCTTGTGGGGGCCGGTATGCCCTCCACGCTGAATCAAGCCGCTCAGACTAAAAACAATGTCTGTTGGCACATTGGCACTCATGCCAAGTAATTCACACATCGCCTACCCCTACCAAACTGCAATCAGGCTTTTACCATTTCTTTTTCAATCAACTGAATCAAGATATGAATCACTTTAATATGAATTTCCTGAATGCGATCCGCATAACCAAAATGTGGTACACGAATTTCAACATCGGCTGTTCCAGCCATTTTGCCGCCATCATTACCTGTCAGTGTAATGACTTTCATTCCCTTAGCACGGGCGGCTTCAATCGCTTTGATGATATTGCCTGAATTCCCTGAAGTTGAAATGCCCAACAGCACATCACCTTTCTGGCCTACAGCTTCTAAGTAACGGGAAAATACATACTCATAACCAAAGTCATTGCTCACGCAGGATAAATGGCTAGGATCGGAAATGGCAATCGCCGGATATCCCGGACGGTTTTCGCGGTAACGGCCTGTCAATTCTTCCGCAAAGTGCATGGCATCACAGTGCGAGCCACCATTGCCACAAGACAGCACTTTTCCTCCTGCCTTGAATGAATCAGCCAGCAAAACAGCCGCTTTTTGAATAGCGTCAATATTTGCATCATCGTTAAGGAATTTAGCCAGCGTGTCTGCGGCTTCAGATAATTCACTGCGGATCAGATCTTGATACATGGACTCATACTCCTGAAAGGTCTGCGGGATTAATAACATCAGTTATTCAGTGTAACGGATTCCCCCTCCTGAAAGAAGATGCCATCACATCTCCATGAAACTATCACGTGTAAAACTACAATCACTTTGTGAGCTAGATTGTAATTAAGATGTAAATACATTGATAAAAGCCTTTTCCTCATCTAAAAAAGAAGGACATCATAACAGGTCAGACCTCTGACAACTCAACCTGAGATTTACAGGAGTTTTACTATGACCGCTCTCAGCATTATTTTGTTTTTAGTCTTGCTTGGTGGGCTTTGTTACCGCAAAGTCAGCCTGACTCTCAGTAGCTTATTGCTTGTTGCCTATACTTTAGTCATGGGCATCACCAGCCTTTGGAGTTACTGGTTGCTGTTACCACTCGCAATTGTCCTGTTCCCGCTTGTCTTTACACCAATACGTATTTCTCTCTTCTCTGCTCCCGGCTTAAAAGCTTTCCGCAAGGTTATGCCAAGCATGTCCACCACAGAGAAAGAAGCAATTGATGCAGGAACAACCTGGTGGGAAGGCGATCTATTCCGTGGCAACCCTGACTGGCAAAAACTGCATAACTATCCAAAACCACAGTTATCCGCTGAAGAACAAGCATTTATTGATGGTCCGGTAGAAGTAGCCTGCCGCATGGCAAATGATTTCGAAATCACCCATGAATTGGCTGACTTACCGCCAGAACTTTGGGCTTATCTGAAAGAGCATCGCTTCTTTGCCATGATCATCAAGAAAGAATACGGTGGTCTGGAATTTTCCGCTTATGCCCAATCTCAGGTACTGCAAAAACTCGCAGGCGTCTCCGGTATTCTGGCAATTACCGTCGGTGTCCCTAACTCTCTGGGTCCGGGTGAATTGCTGCAACATTATGGTACTGATGAACAGAAAAAACATTACCTGCCAGGTCTTGCCCGTGGCGAAGAAATTCCTTGCTTTGCCTTAACCAGCCCAGAAGCGGGTTCCGATGCCGGCGCTATCCCTGATACCGGCGTGGTCTGTATGGGTGAATGGCAAGGTGAACAAGTTCTTGGGATGCGCCTGAACTGGAATAAACGTTACATTACGCTGGCTCCTATCGCGACAGTGCTGGGATTGGCATTCAAACTGTACGATCCTGACCATCTGCTGGGAGATACCGAATCACTCGGCATTACCTGTGCTTTGATCCCAACCAGCACCCCAGGGGTTGAAATTGGTCAGAGACATTTCCCATTGAACGTCCCATTCCAGAATGGGCCAACTCGTGGGAAAGACATTTTCGTTCCTATCGATTACATCATTGGTGGGCCGAAAATGGCAGGTCAGGGCTGGCGTATGCTGGTTGAATGTCTGTCCGTTGGTCGTGGCATTACCCTGCCATCCAATGCGACCGGGGGATTGAAAAGCGCTGCAATGGCAATTGGTGCTTATTCCCATATTCGCCGTCAGTTCAAATTACCTATTGGTAAAATGGAAGGTATCGAAGAACCATTAGCGCGTATCGCAGGTAACTCTTACCTGATGGATGCGGCTGCGACCATGATTACCAGCGGCATCATGCAAGGCGAAAAACCTGCTGTTCTGTCTGCTATCGTGAAATACCATTGTACTCACAGAGGGCAACGCTCCATGATTGATGCAATGGATATCGCAGGCGGTAAAGGCATTTGTCTTGGGCCATCCAACTTCCTTGCCCGTGGCTATCAGGGCTCACCCATTGCTATTACCGTAGAAGGTGCAAACATTCTGACCCGCAGCATGATCATCTTCGGTCAAGGTGCAATTCGTTGCCATCCTTATGTACTGGCTGAAATCGCAGCAGCAGAAGGTAACAATGTGAAAGCCTTTGATAAAGCCCTGTTTGGTCATCTGGGTCATGTTGCCAGTAATACCCTGCGCAGCCTGTGGCTGGGTATTACCAAAGGCAGAACCAGCCGTTCGCCAGTCAATGACACAACTCGCCGTTATTACCAACAGATCAACCGGTTAAGTGCCAACCTTGCCCTTCTCTCTGATGTTTCAATGGGTGTATTAGGTGGCAGCCTGAAACGCCGTGAACGCATTTCAGCTCGTCTGGGAGACATTCTGAGCCAAATTTTCTTAGCTTCCGCTGCGCTGAAACGCTATGAAGACGAAGGCCGCCAGAAAGAAGATTTGCCATTGGTACAATGGGCAGTCGAAGATAGCCTGAACCAAGCTGAACTGGCTATGAACGATTTACTGCGCAATTTCCCTAACCGTTTAGTTGCAGGTTTAATGCGAGTGATTGTCTTCCCATTGGGCCGTGCACATACAGCACCATCCGATAAACTGGATCACAAACTGGCCCAGATACTACAAACTCCTTCCGCAACCCGCAGCCGGATTGGACGTGGACAATATCTGACCCCAAGTGAACACAACCCTCACGGGTTATTGGAAGCCGCATTGCACGATATCATCGCCGCAGAGCCAATCCATGCACGCTTGAGCCGCGAAGCAGGCAAAAACCTGAGCTTTACTCGCTTGGATAAATTAGCTGAAACAGCATTGGCAGAGCATAAAATCACTCAGGAAGAAGCGGATATCCTGAAACGTGCTGAAAACAGCCGACTACGTTCAATCAATGTCGATGAGTTCGCGCCAGATGCGTTTGCTGTACCAAACCCAGTAAAAAAGCCTGAAAGTCAGCGTCAAACTAAAGCAGCCTGATGCTGACCAGAAAATATGATTAATAAAATACGGGGCAAATGCCCTGTATTTTATTTAAACGGATTCCAACGATAACAACTCTTCTATTGTCTGGCGACGACGAATCAAACGCGCTTCTCCGCCAGTAAACATAATTTCAGGAATCAAAGGGCGGCTATTATAATTTGAAGACATCGATGCCCCGTAAGCACCTGTATCGTGAAAGATCAGATAATCTCCGACACTTACCTGAGGCAGCATGCGCGGGATAACGTCTCCACCTTCCAACTGAGTAAAAACATCACCTGATTCGCATAACGGCCCTGCAACGAGTGTTTCGCTCAGATGTGTTTCACACAGATCCGTTTCCTGTAAATTTGCATCATTAGCAATGCCATTTATTGGCAAAACAGAAATATGGTGATAACTGCCATACATAGCCGGACGCATCAAATCATTGAAACCGGCATCCGCCAACACATAATGACGGCTGCCCATAGATTTTACCGCCCGCACTTCTGCCATTAAGATCCCTGATTCAGCAACCAGAAAACGGCCGGGTTCAATTTCCAACTCAACATGATGCCCCACATGTTGCTCAATACGCTGACGGGCTTCATGCCATAGGCTGTAATAATGTTCAGTATCTACCGCTTCTTCACCGATTTTATAAGGGATTGATAATCCGCCTCCTGCTGAAATAGACTGAATATCTTCTCCGCATAATATGGCCTGTTCTACCATCGCATTACATACATTGGCGAGATGCTGATAATCCACGCCTGAGCCGATGTGCATATGCAGCCCCACCAGTTTCAAGCCATGCTGATGGATCTTTTCAATCGCCAAAGGTAGATCCTGATACCAAATACCGTGTTTGCTATTTTCACCACCGGTATTGGTCTTTTGACTATGCCCATGCCCAAATCCAGGATTGATGCGTAACCAGACAGGATGACCAGACTGGCGTTCCCCAATCTGTTCCAACATATCAATAGAGCCAGTATTGACAGGAATATCCAACTCAATAACACGATGCAACGTTGCCTTATCAATCACATCGGCAGTAAAGACAATCTCCGATCTATCTCGCCCTGGTTGAAAGCCTGCATAAAGCGCGCGTTCGATTTCCCCTAATGAAACCGCATCTACTTTCACGCCCTGTTCTCTCATTAAACGCAGGATATGGGTATTGGAACACGCTTTCTGTGCGAACCGGATAACATCAAACTGCTTTAATTTTTTGATTTTCTTAATGATGTTATCACCATCATAAAGCCACAATGGTGTTCCGTATTGAACCGGTAATTGAAGTAAATTCTCAGGGGTAAAATTTTCCCCTGATCCATTAGGAAAAGTTGAGATTGCCATTGAAGTGCCTCACAGAATCAGCAGATGCTTCATTATTGACAACAATAAAGCAGGAATAAAAATATCCATTTAGCTATAGTCTATTCATTCATGATATAGATTAGTCTGTTTTTCCATCAAGAGGTAAATAATATGCCTTCCTGCTTATGGCGACACATTTCATGGCGACATATTGAAATTTTTCATGCCGTAATGACCACTAAAAACCTGACTGATGCGGCAGTTTTATTGAAAACGTCGCAACCAACCGTCAGCCGTGAACTCGCCCGCCTGGAACAGTTACTAAAGTTCAAATTGTTTGATCGCATCAAAGGGCGCTTGTTTCCCACCGCGCAAGGATTGCGGTTATTTGAAGAAGTACAGCGCTCTTATTATGGACTGGAAAGAATAATCAACGCGGCTGACAGTATTCGCCAATTTGAGCATGCACAATTGTCCATTGCTTGCCTGCCAATGTTTTCTCAGTCTTTGCTGCCAAAAGCTTGCCGCAGCTTTATCCAATGTTATCCAGAAGCAAAATTGACCATCATTCCACAAGAATCTCCTCTCCTAGAGGAATGGCTCTCAGCACAACGCCATGATATTGGCCTGACCGAGCACTTACAGACTCCCGCAGGCACTGAGCAAGATACGTTGATCACCTTAAATGAAGTTTGTGTCTTGCCTATTCATCACCCACTCTGCCAAAAATCACAATTGACCCCGGCCGATTTTCACGGACAAAAATTTATCAGCTTATCGATTACAGACAGTTACCGGCAGCTCATTGACACAATCTTTACCGAGCATCATGTCAATCGCAATATGGTAATGGAAACTCATAGCGCGGCCTCAATTTGTGCCATGATCAACGAAGGTATTGGTTTATCGATCGTCAACCCACTCACTGCGCTGGATTATTTAGATAACAAGGCAGGGATCTGCATCCGGCCATTCAGTATCGATATTCCCTTTACAGTGAGTTTAATTAAACCCATACACCGCCCCTCTTCAGAGCCTGTTGAAATCTTTATTCATCATTTAAAACAACAAGCCGCTCAGTTTCCCTTAAAGTTAGCATCAGCTTTTCAGCATTAACTGTTGCCAATGAGGAGATGTTGCAAACCACTCCACCAGGAAATCCAACAACACCCGAAGAGTCGCAGGCATATTCTGGCGGCTGCTATAAATGCCGTAGATCCCCATTGTCTGAGGTTGATAATCAGGTAACAACTCAACCAACTTTCCGGACTTCAAATGAGAAGAAACAGAATAGTAAGGCTGCATTGCTATCCCCGCTCCCTGCAACGTCGCTTCCATTAATACTGTCGATTCATTGGCACTTAATGTACCGCAGACGGGAACTGAATATTTCTCATGCTGTTTTTCAAACAGCCATAAACTTTTGCCAAAAAAGTTATAAGTCAGGCAATTATGTGATGCCAAATCCGCCGGATTTTGGGGAATAGATTTTCCAGCTAAATAAGAAGGGGCGGCACAAACAACAGAATGACAAGTCGATAATGGCCGGGCAATTAGGTTGGGTTCCAGATTATTAGTAATACGGATCGCTAAATCAATCCGTTCCTCAATCAAGTTGATGGCTTTATTATTCATTTGCAGATTGACAGCGATCTGTGGATATAGCCGCATAAATTCAGGTATCGCGACTGACAGCGCACTGATACTCAATGATTGGGAACAACTCAGCCGTAATAATCCTTTCAAAGTCTGCGTTTCCAAAGATTGCTGGACAGGCATTGCTTCCGCTAATTCCATCAACTTTAGACTACGTTGATAAGCACCCTCTCCTGCCGAGGTCAGGCTAATCTTGCGTGTTGTGCGATGTAATAAACGAATACCTGCCCATTTTTCCATTTCAGCCAAATACCGGGATACCATCGCTCTCGACATATCCAAACGTTCTGCTGCCGCGATTAAACTTCCCTGCTCAACAATCGTGACAAATACCTGTGCTGCTGTGACCCTATCCATTTTAACCGCCCCATTCCTCGCTCTGATTAGAACGATATATGCAACAAATAATTGCTTATTTTGTGGTTTTTCAATCGAAAAATGCAACTTATCATACATGCCATTCAAGCAAATAAGTATTTTGATATAGGAATTCGATGATGGCTCGCAAAACAACATCAAATATCGCTCTGGCGGCGACCCTTTCTTTGGGAATGGCATCACTGGCCCAAGCAGCCGATCTCAAACTGGATATCTACAATCCGGGCGAAAAAGGCATTTTCCCTGTTTCTTCTGAAATCATCAGCGGCGATCGTGAGGTTGTTCTGATCGATGCCCAGTTTAAGAAAAATGATGCTCAAGAATTAGTGAAAATGATCCAGCAGACAGGTAAGAAACTGACAACGATCTATATCAGCCAATCCGATCCTGATTTTTACTTTGGCCTTGATGTCATCACCGAAGCCTTCCCGAAAGCCAAGGTCGTTGCATCACCGGAAACCATCAAAGCGATCAATGAAACCAAAGACGGTAAATTAGCCTATTGGGGTGGAATTCTTGCCGATCAGGCTCCTAAGAAAGTCATTGTACCTGAACCACTGAAAGGGAATACTTTCACCGTTGATGGCGAAAAACTGATTGTTGAAGGTTTGGATGGCCCGGCTCCTGATCGTACTTTTGTTTGGGTGCCCAAACTGAAAGCAGTTGTCGGGGGTGTCACTGTTTCTGACAATATTCATGTATGGATTGCAGACACTCAAACTAAAGAGTCTCGTCAACATTGGATGCAAACATTGGATCGAATCAAGAGCTTAAGGCCTGAAACGGTTGTACCAGGCCATTATCTGGGGAATTCATCAATGACGTTAGATTCCGTTACCTTCACGCAAAATTATCTGACCACATTGGAAAAAGAATTACCAAAAGCAAAAGATGCTGATGCGTTAATTACCGCGATGAAAAATCACTATCCAGACCTTGCTGATGAATCCAGCCTTGAGCTAAGCGCCAAAGTATTAAAAGGCGAAATGAAGTGGCCTCAGTAAGTTGAATCATTAAGTTAAAAATAATATTCAACAACGCCCTCCAGAGAAACAGCCATATTAAAAAAGCATCTATAAAAATCCGGTATCTATATTTATACCGGATTTTTTAGGTTTTATGGCGAGTAACCGCCTGCTGGCAGTGGCACAGCCTTATTCTGTCCGTAAACAGGTGAGATCTACCTGAATTACAATGGGTAAAGGAAATTGCAACCTTACCTTATCCGTACACCAATGCCCCGGCCTATTAATTCGATAGGTAGTAGTGTATTCACCTATAAGTACAATGCCATGTAAAGTAGGTGTTCAGTGAGACAGCCTGCATTACCCAACGATGGGAAAGGCTGAGGCGGCGGTAACGAGCAGGTGAGGAAAAACGAGTCTGGTTAAGCAAAACTGCCAATAAGACATTTATGTCAAAAAACAATAAATGGGCTGAACGTGTTCGGTGATTTCACATCAGAAGGTATTTTGCACAGCTGATTGCGCCCATTGCCTGCAAATCGCAGGCCGATAAACGGCTGCCTCCCCTGCTTTTCCGTCGGAAAATTTATCACAATATCAGACGAGGATAGCATTATGAGCAATAACCGTATAATCGGCAGCTTAACGATCCGGAAAAAGCTGCTGATTGTTTTAACCTGGCTGGCCATCAGCCCAATGACGCTGGCAGATACCTTAACCCGCGATAACGGTGCCCCGGTAGGTGATAATCAGAATTCGCAGACTGCCGGCTCCGGTGGCTCGGTGCTGTTGCAGGATGTACAGCTGCTACAAAAGCTGCAACGTTTCGATCGCGAACGCATCCCTGAGCGTGTAGTGCATGCACGCGGCGCCGGGGCGCACGGGGAGTTTACTGCTACGGCGAACATCTCCGATCTGACCATTGCGAAAGTGTTTACTGCCGGCAGCAAAACCCCTGTGTTTGTCCGATTCTCAAGCGTTGTGCACGGCAACCACTCGCCGGAAACACTGCGTGACCCACGCGGTTTTGCGACCAAGTTTTATACAACGGAAGGTAACTGGGATCTGGTCGGTAACAACTTTCCCACCTTCTTTATCCGCGATGCCATCAAGTTTCCTGATATGGTACATGCTTTTAAGCCAGATCCTCGTACTAACCTTGATAATGATTCTCGCCGCTTTGATTTCTTTTCACATGTACCAGAATCGATCCGCACACTGACGTTACTGTATTCCAATGAAGGAACCCCAGCTTCTTATCGTAATATGGACGGCAATAGCGTTCATGCCTATAAGCTGGTAAACGCCAAAGGAAAAGTGCATTACGTGAAGTTCCATTGGAAGACTCTGCAAGGAGTAAAAAATCTAGATCCCTTGCAGGTTGAACAGATACAGGGCAAAGACTACAGCCATATGACACACGATTTGGTAGCGGCAATCAATCGTGGCGATTATCCAAAATGGGATCTCTACATCCAAATATTGAAGCCAGAGGATTTGAAGAAATTTGATTTTGACCCTCTGGATGCCACTAAAATTTGGCCAGATGTGCCGGAAAGAAAAATCGGCCAGATGGTGCTGAATAAAAACCCAGACAATGTGTTTCAAGAGATCGAACAGGTAGCGATGGCACCTTCCAATCTGGTTCCCGGGATTGAGCCTTCAGAAGACAAACTGTTGCAAGGGCGCCTGTTCGCATATGCTGATACGCAGTTTTACCGCATTGGTGCAAACGGGTTGAGTCTGCCAATTAACCGACCACACAACCCGGTTAACAACGGCAACCAGGACGGCAGCCTCAACAGCAACCATACACAGGATAAGGGCGTGAACTACCAGCCAAGCCGCCTATACCCGCGCGAAGAGCTGGTTTCCGCACGCTACAGCCAAGCACCGCTGGAAGGCACCACGCAGCAAAGCAAAATCCAGCGCGAGCAGAATTTTAAGCAGACCGGCGAGCTGTACCGCGCTTACAGCAAGAAAGAGCAGGACGATCTGGTGAACAGCTTGGGCGCATCGTTAGCTGGCACAGATATGAAAAGCAAGAACATCATGCTTTCCTATTTCTACAAGGCAGATAAGGACTACGGCACGCGCCTGACCAACGTGGCGAAAGGGGATCTGGCAACGGTACAAAAATTGGCGGATAAGCTCTCTGATTGATTTTAAATGATACACGCCCGCACAAGTGGTGTGGGCTGCCACGCATGCTGATGAGGAAAACGCGATGAAATTGCTTTATCTACTGCTTTGCCTGTTGGCCGCCTCCGCTTTTGCCGCACCGAAGCCGAACGCCGCCAATGAGCTAAACGAGCTACAGGTTAAAAAACAGCTAAATAACTACTTGTGGGATGCTGCGCGAAAAGGAGATGGCGGCGTGATCGATAGCTTTATTGCCGCCAAATATAATCTTAACGTACAGGACGATCACGGTTATACAGCGGTGATCCTTGCCGCCTATCACGGTCATGCGGCTGTGGTGGAGAGCCTGCTTAATGCCGGGGCTGACCCTTGCGTGCACGATAAGCGGGGCAATACCGCGCTGATGGGGGCGATTTTCAAGGGAGAGGTGAAAATTTCCCGTCGACTGATCGCCGCCAAGTGCAATCCGGATACGCGCAACAATGCCGGACAAACGGCGGCCATGTATGCCTCTCTGTTCCAGCGCCACGAGCTGCTGGCAGAACTCAAGGCCAAAGGAGCCGACATGCACGCTACAGATGCCAACGGCAATAGCGTCGCAGCGCTGGCGCGGGGGGAAATCAACGGCCATTAAGGGGGCCACGCTGGAACCGCCGACAATTTTGTCACTCAGTCTGCGGCCATTGCTGAGTGGCATGAAGTACGCGCAAAACCGTCAGGCATTCAGAAATTATATCGAACAACAAAGGATGACGGCGGCTATTTCGATAAATTGGTACGAAATTACGCCAGCACGTTGGCACTGGCGTTTGTCATTATATGGCTACCAATGTAGGGCGAGTAAATGGTGAATACAAAACGTCAACACGCCCTAATACGATTGCTCTATGCTATTTTGCTCTATGCTATTGATCTGCCAATGTCAGAATATCAATTTCCCCGATCCGCTGCTGAGGGTTAGCCACCATGGCTTGTAGCACAATGAGCAAACAGTCAATGTGTCGTTCTATGGTCGGTTGGTCAAACAGGGCCGGAGCATAATTTATCGCCCCGACAATCATGTCATTCTCCTCAAAAAACTCTATTTCGAGATCACAATTGATAATATTTAAATCATGAATAACCGATGACACTGTCAGCCCCGGTAGTGTCCAGTCGGGATCTTCATAATCCTGCCAGGCAAACATGACCTGGAACAACGGCGTATGGTCTGGCCGGCGTGACGGCTGCACAATTTCCACCACCTGCTCAAACGGCAAATCCTGATGCGCCTGTGCCCCTAACGTGGTTTGCCGGACTTGTGCCAATAACTCCGCCACGGTCAGTTCATCCGAGGCTCTCGTGCGCAACGCCAGTGTATTCACGAAGAAGCCAATTAAAGGCTCCACTTCCTGACGGCGGCGACCAGAACTGGGGGTTCCGATAATGATATCTTCCTGACCGGACAAACGCGATAAGACCACCGTCCAGGCAGACAATAGTGTCATAAATAACGTGACACTGTGCTGCGCACTCAGGCGTTTCAGGGCGGCCATTAATTCCGCATCCAAATTGATGGGTAAAACCTGCCCGACAAACGACTGCTCAGACGGGCGTGGCCGGTCTGTAGGCAAATTCAGCAAAGCCGGTGCGTCAGCCAGCGTCGTGCGCCAATAGTCAGATTGCGCCTGCATACGTTCAGCAGAAAACCACTGACGCTGCCAGGCTGCATAATCAGGGTACTGGATCGCCAGCGTGGGTAAAGGATCCAGTTGCCCGGCCAGAAAAGCCGTATAGAGTGAGTTCAGTTCATCTATCAGTACCTTCACTGACCAGCCATCGGAAATAATATGGTGCTGGGTCAGCAAAAACTGATATTCGTCATCTGCCAGCCGGATAAGCATCGTTCGAACAAGCGGACCATGGCTGAGATCAAATGGCGCAGACACCTCCTCAGTACGCAGTCGTTCCAACACTGTTTCAGCATTCGGGCATCCTCGCAAGTCATGATGAACCAATGGCAATCCGCGATCTGCCACCAGCAGGCGGATCTGAGGCTGACCGTCAACGGAAACAAAGACAGAGCGCAGCGCTTCATGGCGGGCAAATAACACATTCAGTGCCTGCTGCCAGATTGCGATATCCAGTTGACCACGCAAATTCAACACAAGCGGCATATGATAGCGCTCACTGACTCCCTCAAACTGAGTCAGTGCCCACAAGCGCTGTTGAACGAATGACAGCGGCAGTCCCTCCTCACGGGAGATGGGCATGATGGGGGGCAATGTGTTTTGCTGAGCAAACGTACTTTGTTGATTAAATCGGCTATGGAGTCTTTCAGCAAGGGCAGCCAAAGAGGGGGAACTAAACAGTTCACTCAGTGGCAATTCCACTCCTAAAGCGGCTATTCCGTTCATGACCCGCATCGCCAGCAATGAATGTCCGCCCAGCGCAAAGAAATTATCATGCCGGCTGATCAGTTCAGTCCCCAAGACTTCCCGCCAAATCGCCGCTAACGCGATTTCCATTTCTCCCTGTGGGGCTTCATAGGCTTGCCGGGCAAAGGCGTCTCCATCCGGTGCCGGCAGTGCCCGGCGATCCAGTTTGCCGTTCGGGGTCTGTGGGAAGCTGTCGAGGTGCATAAAGGCCGCCGGCACCATATAATCCGGCAAAACCGCACTCAGGTGAGTACGCAGGTTGTTGACCAGCGCTTCATCCGCTTCCGCCACGACATAGGCCACCAGCCGTTTACTCTGCCCGTCATCCAGTGCCAGCACCGCCGCCTCATGCACCGCCGGATATTCCAGCAAGCGGGTTTCAATTTCCCCCAGCTCTATACGGAAACCACGAATTTTCACCTGATGATCATTACGGCCAAGGAATTCCAGACTGCCGTCCGGCTGGTAACGGGCCAGATCCCCCGTGCGATACATGCGGGAGTCAGATACCGGACTAAAGGGATCGGGAATAAAGCGTTCTTCACTTAATATAGGCTGGTTCAGATATCCCCGCGCAACCCCTACGCCACCAATATAGATTTCCCCCACACAACCCAACGGTACGGGTTGCCCGTTGCCGTCCAGCAGGTAAATGCGGGTATTTCTGAGTGGCCGGCCGATAGCTCGGTCATCATCTGGGGAAAGGATTTCCTGACAGGTGGCCGTAACGGTATTTTCCGTCGGACCATAGGCATCTAATAACCGGGGACAATGACCTTCCTGTGCAAACCAGTCCTGAAGGGCTTTTTTCTGGACGGCCTCACTGCCAATAATAATCAGCCTGAGCGCGTCAGGCAGTGCTAATCCCGGATCTCTGCCCGCCAGTTCAGACCAGAATAATGTGGGCAGAAACATCACCGTGACACGGTTTTCCCGGGCTAAGGCAATAAATTCCGGCATAGAAGCCAGCCAGCTATCATCACGAATGATTAGCGTGGCGCCATGACATAATGATGAGAAACACTCCTCGACGGAGACATCAAAGGCAAACGCCGCAAACTGCAATACCCGATCCTGCGCTGTCACGCCATAAAGTTCATTGACGCCCAAAGTACGTTGATAAATCGCCTGATGCTCCACCATCACGCCTTTCGGCTGCCCGGTAGAGCCCGAGGTATAAATCACATAGGCCAGATGTTGTGGCGTTAATGCTGAAACCTGTGGGTTACTGTCCGGTTGATCAGGCTGCTTCGTCGGGTCAAGCACAGTCAACTCAGCCAGTACCTCGTCACCCAATATAGACTGCCCGATCCTGTCTGCCACTACCACGGATGGAGTACTGTCACTCAGGATATACGCCAGACGCTCTGCCGGATAAGTGATATCCAACGGCACATAGGCACCACCGGCTTTCAATACCGCCAGAAGTGCGACTACCATGGCCGGTGAACGTGCCACACAAATAGCGACCCGTTGCTCCGGCTCGACCCCCAACCCAATCAACTGATGGGCCAGCCGGTTAGCGCAGGCATTTAATTCGGCATAACTCAGGCGTTGTCCCTGATATTCCAGTGCCGTGGCCTCCGGGGTTTTCTGTGCCTGCTGTTCAAACAACTGATGAATACACAAGGCCTCAGGGTAGGTGGTCTCCGTCCCGTTCCAGATGTTCAGCAATAAGGTACGCTCCGCTTCCGGCAGGATTTCCAATGCCCGCACCGGCATCTCCGGGGTGTGTTCCAGCGCGTCTGTCAGACTTTCCAGCGCCTGCTGCATATAGCCGCATACCCGTTCCGGGTCAAACGGCAGTACCACACTCGCTGTCAATCCCAAGGCGTCACCAAAATCCTCTACCGACAGCCCAAAGGGATAGTTCGTTCGTCCCTCTCCGTCTAAAAACTCAATGCCTTCCAATGTATCATCCGACGACTCTGAGGAGCTATTGTGCCGGTAATTCAACAGGGCGCTAAAGAGAGGGGTGCCACGTTCAACCCCGCTACACTGCTGGGCCAGCGCCAGTGAAGCATGTTCATGGGCTAATAATCCTGCCAGTCGGCGATGGGCTGCCTGTACACCATCCCGTATCGGGGTGTCATCTATATCCAACCGTAACGGCAAGGTATTGATAAACAATCCCATTCCATTGTCTGCCCCTTCGCCTCCCGTCATGCGTCCAAACAGCACGGTGCCGAACACCACTTTTTCCTGTCCGCTGGTGTGCGACAACACCTGTGCCCAGGCCAGATGGCACAAGGCCGCCAGACTCACTCCCTGCTTCTGGGCCTGATTGCGCAAACGGTCATTCAACTCAGGCGGCAACAGTCGGTAAGATTCCATTTCCTGAGATCCATCAAGATGGACCTCCGCCAGCCCGAACGGCAACGTGGGTTCCTCCACTTCCGCCAGCATTTCGGTAAAGAAACGGGTGTGGGCTTCTTGGCTCACGCCCAACCGCACCTGTGCCACCAGATTACGGAACGGCACAGGCGCAGCCAGATTCTCCTCTTGTCCTGTCAGGTATGCCTGAACTTCACGGTGCATCACTTCCGCTGTTTCATTGTCGCCAATCATATGATGTTGCAATTCCAGCAAGAACCAGCGTCCATCCGTTTCCTGAGCAACCGCAAAGTGCAGTAGCGGGGCCTGATTCAGGTCAAGACGATAATGGCTGGGATCAAAACGTCGGCTTAACTGGTCAATGACCGGGCCGTCAGTCGGATCCAGTATCAGTTCTGTCACTGACAAGGAGGCATGGCGCCAGACGACCTGCACCGGCACGGACACCCCTTGCCAGATAAATGCCGTCCGTAAAATATCGTGACGGTCAACCACCTGTTGCATCGCCGCCAGATAACGATCCAGTAACATGCGATCAGAAAACACTATCTGCCCGCTCATCAGGTACGTATCCCCTTCCCGTGCCAGTAAGTGGTGGAACAAAATCCCATCCTGCAACGGCGATAACGCGTAGATATCCTGAATATTCGCCATGCCACCCGATACTTGTCCGACAATGAGGTCAATATCCGCCTGCGTTAAATCCACCAAAGGTAACATTTCCGGGGTCAGGTGCTGCGTTTCGGGGGTAATCACATTTGGCGGAATTTCGACGGTCTGATGCCGCCCCAACGTTTGCGCCAGATCAGACAACACCGGCGACCGGAACAAATCCCGTACCATCAATGTCAATCCCAACTGACGTAAGCGCTCAATCATGCGCACCGCGAGCAATGAATGACCACCCAGCGCAAAGAAGCTGTCATGGCGGCTGACCTGTTCAATGCCCAGTAATTCACCCCAAATCGCCGCCAGCGCCATTTCAGCTTCCCCCTGCGGGGTTTCATAGGCCTGCCGGGCAAAGGCATCTCCATCCGGTGCGGGTAGTGCCCGGCGATCTAACTTACCGTTCCGGGTCAGCGGGAAAGCATCCAGTCTGACAAACGCTGACGGAATCATATATTCAGGTAAGCAAGCTGACAGATGCAAACGCAAATGGTGAGCAAGTTCTTCTTCTTTATTTGCCACCACATAAGCGACCAGCCGTTTATCTCCCCCTTTGCTATAAGTGACCACCAGTGACTCCCGAATGGACGGATACTCCATCAGGCGCGCTTCTATTTCTCCCGGTTCTATACGGAATCCCCGGATCTTCACCTGCTGATCATTACGTCCTATATAAACCACGTTACCATCCGGCAGATAACGGGCAAGGTCACCTGTCCGATACATGCGGGCACCCGGGATCGCTGAGAATGGATCATTCAGGAAACGCTCTGCACTCAGCTCCGGCCGGTTCAAATAACCACGCGCTATCCCTACACCGCCGATATAAAGTTCACCTTCCACACCCAGCGGCACTGGCTGGCCCTGAGCATCAAGCAGATAGATACGTGTATTGTTTATTGGGCGGCCGATAGGGATCTCCTCACCCTGATAATCTGGTGGACAATTCCATGCCATCACCGCAACGGTGGCTTCAGTTGGGCCATAAATATTAAAGGTGTTATACCTGCCCGCTACCGATTGCAATAGCGCAGAACCCAGCGCCTCCCCTGCAAATATCAAGGTTAAATGAGTTTGTAACGGGGGAAGTTCGTGGGCATTCTGAAGGACCGCAGGCGGTAAAGTCAGATGAGTAATACGATGTTCATCCAGGTAATTCCACAAGGCATTCCTGTCATAGCGTACATCATCTGACAGGATATGGAGGGCTGCACCCGCACCATAAGCCATCACAATATCCGCAACGCTGGCGTCAAAACTGATGGATGCAAATTGTAAAACCCGGCTATTCGGTTTAACACCTAAACGCGCAATATGGTCAATTGCCAGATTTATTGCGCCACGATGTTCCACCATCACCCCTTTGGGCATCCCAGTGGTCCCTGAGGTATAAATCACATAGGCCAGTTGTCTTGAATTCAGTGACAATACCTGAGGGTTGCTATCTGGTTGTGCCCAATCATTATCCGGTTCTAATACTTTCAACCCCTTCAGTGTCTCCTGACCCAAAGCAGTACGCCCTATCGCATCTGCCACTACTATTGCAGGGGTTGCATCATTTAAAATATTACTCAGGCGTTCACCCGAATACGCAGGATCAAGCGGAACATAAGCACCTCCGGCCTTCAATATAGCCAACAACCCTATCATCATTGACGCAGAACGGGAGACACAAAGCGCAACACATTGTTCCGGTATCACTCCCTGTGCAATAAGCTCATGAGCCAGCCTGTTTGACCGCCTGTTCAATTCAGCATAGCTCAATGTTTCAGCCCCACACACCAGTGCTGTTGCATTCGGCGCCCTTTGCACCTGTTGCTCAAACAACTGATGAATACACAACGTCTCAGGATAGGGAGTTTCCGTCGAATTCCAGGTTTCCAGCAACAACCTGCGCTCTGCCGGTGTCAGGATATTAATGTCCCCGATTCGCTGTTGGGTGTTAGCGATCATGGCCTGCAATACAGTGTGCAAATAGCCAATGTGCCGTTCCATGGTTGTTAGATCAAACAGAGCCGTAGAATAATTTAAAGCACCGGCAATCCTGTCGCCCTCCTCAAACAGCCCCAGCTCAAGATCAAATTTGACAATCTCCATATCTTGATCAGCCGGAGATACGGTCAGTCCCGGCAGTGTCCAGTCGGTATGTTCATTGTTTTCCCAGGAAAACATCACCTGAAACAGTGGCGTATGGGACAGCTGGCGTAGCGGTTGTACAATTTCCACTACCTGCTCAAACGGCAAATCCTGGTGCGCCTGTGCCGCTAACGCGGTTTGCCGGACCTGCGCCAACAATTCTGCCACCGTCAACTCACCCGAGACTCCCGTGCGCAATGCCAGCGTATTGACAAAGAAGCCAATCAAAGACTCCACTTCCTGACGGCTGCGGCCAGAACTGGGGGTTCCGATAATGATATCTTCCTGACCGGATAAACGCGATAAGACCACTGCCCAGGCGGATAACAGCGTCATAAATAAGGTAACACCGTGCTGCGCACTCAGGCGTTTCAGCGCGGCCGTTAGTTCCGCATCCAAATTGATGGGTAAAATCTGACCGGCAAACGACTGCTCAGACGGACGGGGCCGATCTGTAGGTAAATCCAGCAAAACGGGGGCGTCAGCCAGTGTCGTACGCCAATAATCAGATTGCACCTGAATACGTTCAGCGGAGAGCCACTGACGCTGCCAGACCGCATAATCAGGATATTGGATCGCCAGCGCGGGCAAAGGATCCGGTTGTCCGGCCAGAAAAGCGCTATAAAGCGTGTTCAGTTCATCTATCAGTACATTGACCGACCAGCCATCGGAAACAATATGATGCTGGGTCAACAAAAACTGATATTCGTTATCCGCCAGCCGGATAAGCACCGCCCGGATAAAGGGGTCATGACCGAGTTCAAATGGCGCAGACATTTCTTCAGCGCACAGTTGTTCCAGTACCACTTCGGCATCCGGGTGTTCACGCAGGTCATACTGAACCAATGGCAATCCGTGGTTTGCCGCCAGCAGACGGACCTGAGGCTGACCGTCAACGGACACAAAGACAGAGCGCAGTGCCTCATGGCGGGCAAATAGCGCATTCAGTGCCTGCTGCCAGACTGCTCCATCCAGTTGACCCCGCAAACGTAGCGCAATGGGAATATGATATGTTTCACTGGCACCTTCAAACTGAGTCAGGAACCACAAACGCTGTTGAGCGAATGACAATGGCAGTATCCCTTCACGGGAGACGGGCATGATGGGAGGTAATACGCTGCCTTGTTGATCAAACCGGGCCTGAACCACCTCGGCAAGCGCAGCCAAAGAAGGGGCGTTAAACAGCGTACTCAGCGGCAATTCCCCCCCTAAAACCGCTATCCGGTTCATGACCCGCACCGCCAGCAATGAATGGCCACCCAAGGCAAAGAAATTATCATGCCGGCTGATTTGTTCAATGCCCAGTAATTCACCCCAAATCACCGCTAACGCGATTTCTGTTTCTCCCTGCGGGGCTTCATAGGCTTGCCGGGCAAAGGCGTTCCCGTCCGGTGCCGGCAGTGCCCGGCGATCCAGCTTGCCGTTCGGGGTCTGCGGCAAGCTGTCCAGACGCACAAAAGCGGCCGGCACCATATAATCCGGCAAAACCGCACTCAGGTGAGTACGCAGGTTGTTGACCAGTACTTCATCCGCTTCCGCCACGACATAGGCCACCAGCCGT
>NZ_NITZ01000016.1:0-101011 GCF_002632615.1 Xenorhabdus miraniensis | reverse complement strand
ATTCACCCCCAGCGTACGCTGATAAATCGCCTGATGTTCCACCATCACCCCTTTTGGCTGGCCGGTAGAGCCCGAGGTGTAAATCACATAGGCCAGATGCTGTGGCGTTAACGCTGAAACCTGTGGGTTGCTGTCCGGTTGATCCGGCTGAATTGTCGGGTCAAGAACGGTCAACTCAGCCAGTACCTCGTCGCCCAATATGGACTGCCCGGTGCCATCCGCGAGTATTACGGATGGGGCGCTGTCACTTAGAATATAGGCCAGACGCTCTGTCGGATAAGTGATATCCAGCGGCACATAGGCACCACCGGCTTTCAGTACCGCCAGAAGTGACACTACCATGGCCGGTGAGCGTGTCACACAAATAGCGACCCGTTGCTCCGGCTCTACCCCCGACTCAATCAACTGATGGGCCAGCCGATTAGCGCGGGTATTTAGTTCGGCATAACTCAGGCGTTGTCCCTGATATTCCAGTGCCGTGGTCTCTGGAGTTTTCTGTGCCTGCTGTTCAAACAACTGATGAATACACAAGGATTCAGGGTAGGCGGTCTTCGTCCCGTTCCAGATATTTAACAATAAGGTACGTTCGGCTTCCGGCAGGATTTCCAATGCCCGCACCGGCATCTCCGGGGTGTGCTCCAGCGCGTCTGCCAGACTTTCCAGCGCTTGCTGCATATAGCCGCATATCCGTTCCGGGTCAAACGGCTGCACCACATTCGCCGTCAATCCTAATGTCTCACCACCATCCTCCACCGACAATCCAAAGGGATAGTTGGTTCGTTCCTGTACTTCTAAAAATTCAAAACCGTCCAGCGTATTATCTAGCGGATCTGAAGGACTATTGTGCCGGTAATTCAACAGGGCGCTAAAGAGAGGGGTGCCACGTTCAACGCCGCTACACTGCTGGGCCAGCGCCAGTGAAGCATGTTCATGGGCTAATAATCCTGCCAGCCGGCGATGGGCGGCCTGTACGCTGTCCCGTACCGGGGTGTCATCCATATCCAGCCGTAACGGCAGGGTATTGATAAACAATCCCATGCCACCCTCTGTCCCTTCGCCTCCCGTCATGCGCCCAAACAGCACGGTGCCGAACACCACTTTTTCCTGTCCGCTGGTGCGCGACAACACCTGAGCCCAGGCTAGATGACACAAGGCCGCCAGACTCACTCCCTGCTGTCGGGCCTGATTGCGCAAACGGTCATTCAGCTCAGGCGGCAGCAATCGGTAAGATTCCGTTTCCTGAGCTCCATCATGATAGACCTCCGCCAGCCCGAACGGCAGCGTGGGCTCCTCCACTTCCGCCAGCATCTCGGTAAAGAAACGGGTATAGGCTTCCTGACTCACCCCCAACCGAACCTGTGCCACCAGATTGCGGAATGGTACAGGCACAGGCAGGCTCTCTTCCTGTCCCGTCAGGCAGGCCAGCACTTCACGGTGCATCACTTCCAGCGTTTCATGGTCACCAATCAGGTGATGCTGTAATTGCAGAACAATCCAACGGCCATCCGCTTCCTGCGCCACCACAAAGCGCAATAACGGCGCGTCACTCAGATCAAGACGATATTGATTGATATTAAAACGTTCGTCCAGTTGTCTGCTGACTGGCCCATCTGCCGGATCCAGCGTCAGTTCTGTGACTGACAAGGGGGCATGACGCCAGACGACTTGCACCGGAACAGATACCCCTTGCCAGATAAATGCAGTGCGTAAAATATCGTGGCGGTCAACCACCCGTTGTATTGCCACCAGATAACGATCCAACAAGGACCGGTCAGCAAACGCCATCTGATCGGCCAACAGATACGGATCGCCTTCCCGTGCCAGTAAGTGGTGGAACAAAATCCCGTCCTGCAACGGGGATAAGGCGTAGATATCCTGAATATTCGCCACCCCGCCCGGTACTTGTCTGACAATGAGATCAATATCCGCCTGTGTTAAATCCACCAGCGGTAACATTTCCGGAGTCAGGTGCTGCGTTTCGGGGGTAATCGCATTCGGCGGGACTTCGACGGCCTGATGCCGTCCCAAGGTTTGTGCCAGATCGGACAACACCGGAGACCGGAACAGATCCCGCGCCGTCAATGCCACCCCCTGCTGACGCAGGCGCTCAATCATACGTACCGCGAGCAATGAATGACCACCCAGCGCAAAGAAGCTGTCATGGCGGCTGATCTGCTCAATGCCCAGTAATTCACTCCAAATCGCCGCCAGCGCCATTTCGGTTTCCCCTTGCGGGGCCGCATAGGTTTGGCGGGCAAATGCCTTACTGTCCGGTGACGGCAGCGCCCGACGATCTAATTTACCGTTCGGCGTTAATGGAAACGCATCCAGACGTACAAAAGCGGCCGGCACCATATAATCCGGCAAAAGGACACTCAGGTGGGCACGCAGGCTGTTCGCCAGCCCTTCATCCGTGTCCGCCGCCTTCGTTTCTGTTACCTTCGTTTCTGTTACCAAATAGGCCACCAGCCGCTTATCCTGCCCTTCTCCCTGCGCCAGCACCACCGATTCACGCACCACCGGGTGTTCTGCCAGCCGGGCTTCAATTTCCCCCGGTTCAATACGGAAGCCACGGATTTTCACCTGCTGATCATTGCGGCCCAGAAATTCCAGATTGCCGTCCGGCCGGTAACGGGCTAAATCCCCGGTACGGTACAGGCGTGCATCCGGGGTATCACTGAACGGATCGATAAGGAAACGTTCGGCGGTTAATTCAGGACGGTTCAGGTAACCCCGCGTCACACCCACCCCACCAATATACAGCTCACCCACTGCCCCCAGCGGCACCGGCTGACAATGAGCATCCAGCAAGTACACTTGGGTATTTGCCGTTGGACGCCCGATAGGCACCGCGGTATCTGTATAGTCTGATGGGCAATACCAGGTTGTGGCACAAACCGTTATCTCTGTCGGGCCATAGGCATTGAACAAGGTGACCCGGCCACACAATGCCCGGAGTAACGCCGTATTGAGCGCTTCGCCCCCCAATATCAGGGTGGGTTTTACCGTTAACGCCGGTATATCCGCCCCGTCATGAAGCAAAGCAGGGGTCAGGCAAGCATGCGTTATCGCCTGTGCTTCCAGATAATGCCATAAATAGATCGGGTTCTGACGAACACTGTCTGCGGGAATATCCAGTGTGGCGCCACTGCACAGTGACATCATAATTTCCCAGACACTGGCATCAAAGCCCAATGACGCAAACTGCAACACCCGGCTATCCGCGCAAATAGCGAATTGCGTGATTTTCTCCTGAATAAGATTAACCAATCCACGATGTTCTACCATCACCCCTTTCGGCGTTCCGGTCGAACCGGAGGTGTAAATCACGCAGGCCAAATGCCGTGAAGTCAATACCGGTATCTGCGGGTTATTATCCGGTCGGTCAAACCGGGTATTCGGGTCGAGCACTTTCCGTTCTGCCAATGCTTGCTCACCCAATGCTGTTCGTCCGATATTATCTGCCAGCACAATAGCCGGTGCAGCATCCCTCAGATTGTATGCCAGACGCTCTCCCGGATAAGCCGGATCCAGTGGCACATAGGCGCCACCCGTTTTTAAGACAGCCAGTAACCCGATCACCATTGCCGGTGACCGTGACACGCAAATGGCGACTCGTTGCTCCGGCTCTATGCCCAGTGCAATTAACTGATGAGCCAGCCGGTTAGCACGGGCATTTAATTCAGCATAACTGAGTGTCTGCTTTTCATAGACCAGCGCGGTGGCCTGCGGCGTTTTCTCCACCTGCTGTTCAAACAACTGATGAATACACAACGCCTCAGGGTAGGCTGCTTCCGTTGCATTCCAGGTTTTCAGCAACAACGTGCATTCTGCTTCCGGCAGGATCACCAACTGCCGTACCGGTGTTTCCGGGGCCTGTTCCAGCGCGTCCGCCAGACTTTCCAGTGCCTGCTGCATATAGCCGCATACTCGCGCTGGCTCAAACGGCTGAACGACCTGAGCCGTCAATCCCAGCGCCTCACCAAAATCTTCCACTGACAGCACAAAGGGGTAGTTGGTCCGCTCCTGCCCATCCAATAACTCAATCCCCTCCAGTGTTTTATCCAACTGATTCAATTGATCATTATGACGATAGTTCAACAGGGCGCTAAAGAGAGGCGTGCCGCGTTCAACGCCGCTACACTGCTGGGCCAGCGCCAGTGAAGCGTGTTCATGGGTTAATAATCCCGCCAGCCGGCGATGGGCGGCCTGTACGCTGTCCTGTACCGGGGTGTCATCCATATCCAGCCGCAACGGCAGGGTATTGATAAACAACCCCATCCCACTGTCTGCCCCTCCTCCCGCGGCCATACGCCCGAACAGCACGGTGCCGAACACCACTTTTTCCTGTCCACTGGTGCGCGACAACACCTGTGCCCAGGCCAGATGACATAAGGCGGCCAAACTGACACCAAAACGCCGCGCCTGACTACGCAGGCGGTCATTCAATTCAGGTGCCAGCATCTGGTGAGATTCTGTCATCTGTGAGCCATCGCGATGCACCTCCGTCAAACCAAACGGCAGTGTCGGCTCTTCCACTTCCGCTAACATCTCGGTAAAGAAACGGGTGTGGGCTTCCTGACTCACGCCCAACCGGGCCTGTGCCACCAGATTGCGGTACGGCACAGGTACAGCCAAGTTTTCCTCCTGTCCCGTCAGGCAGGCCTGCACTTCACGGTGCATCACTTCCACCGTTTCGTGGTCGCCAATCAGGTGATGCAGTAATTGCAGGACAATCCAACGGCCATCCGCTTCCTGCGCCACCACAAAGCGCAATAACGGCGCATCGCTCAGATCAAGACGATAATGACTGACGTTAAAACGTTCTGCCAACTGGCTGCTAACGGGTCCATCTGCCGGGTCCAGTGTCAGTTCTGTCACTGACAAAGAGGCTTGACGCCCGACGACTTGTACCGGCACGGACACGCCTTGCCAGATAAACGCAGTGCGTAAGATATCGTGCCGCTCAACTATCCGTTGCATCGCCGCCAGATAACGATCCAGCAAGGACCGGTCAGCAAACGCCATCTGTTCGGTCAACAGATACGGATCCCCTTCGTGTGCCAGTAAATGGTGAAATAAAATACCGTCCTGCAATGGCGATAAGGCATAAATATCCTGAATATTCGCCACCCCACCCGGTACTTGTTTGACAATGTGGTCAATATCCGCCTGCGTTAAATCCACCAGCGGCAACATTTCCGGGGTCAGGTGCTGCGTTTCGGGGGTAATCACATTCGGCGGGACTTCGATGGCCTGATGCCGTCCCAATGTTTGTGCCAGATCGGACAACACCGGCGACCGGAACAGATCCCGCGCCGTCAGTGCCAACCCCTGCTGACGCAGGCGCTCAATCATGCGCACCGCGAGCAATGAATGACCACCCAGTGCAAAGAAGCTGTCATGGCGGCTGACCTGCTCAATGCCCAGTAATTCACTCCAAATCGCCGCCAGTGCCATTTCGGTTTCCCCCTGCGGGGCCGCATAGATCTGGCGGGCAAATGCCTCACTATCTGGTGCCGGCAGCGCCCGACGATCTAACTTGCCATTCGGCGTCAGTGGAAACTCATCCAGACGCACAAAGGCCACTGGCACCATATAATCCGGCAAAACCGCACTCAGATGGGTACGCAATCTGTTGACCAATTCTTCATCTATATCTGCCACAACATAGGCCACCAGCCGTTTATCCCCCCCATCACCGAGTACCAGCACCGTCGCCTCACGCACCGCCGGGTGCTCTGCCAGCCGGATTTCAATTTCCCCCGGTTCAATACGGAAGCCACGAATTTTCACCTGCTGGTCATTACGACCCAGAAATTCCAGATTACCGTCCGGCCGGTAACGGGCCAAATCCCCGGTGCGGTACAAGCGTGCATCCGGGGTATCACTAAACGGATCAATAAGGAAACGTTCGGCCGTTAACTCAGGACGGTTCAGATAACCACAGGCCACCCCGTCTCCCCCAACATAAATTTCACCAGTCGCTCCCAACGGCACGGGCTGACCATGACTATCCAGCAGGTAAACTCGTGTATTGGCGATTGGCCGGCCAATGGGGAGCCGGATCATGCCCTGTGCCAGCGCCTCAATAGGATATATCGTCGTAAAGGTGGTGCCTTCTGTCGGACCATAAGCCTGCAAAAGTTGTTGCGGCGGACGATGTTTCAGAACCTGAGCAATAACCGATAAGTCGGGAATATCTCCGCCAAAAATCAGCGTTTTTATCTGCCGCAGCGCCGGGGACAACTCTACAGCCAGTCGGTTAAACAGCCCGATTGTCAGCCACAGAACCGTGATACGGTGGGTCTGTAAAGCCCGGACTAATTCCACCGGCGTCAATAACATAGCGTGCTCAATCACCACCAGCGCTCCCCCGTTAAGCAACGGTGCCCAGACTTCAAAGGTGCTGGCATCAAAAGCCGGGTTAGCAGTAAAGGCCACCCGATCGTCCGGTTCGATGGCTGCATAACCATTATTGATGACCAGCCGGACTACGGCGCGGTGCGGCACCAAAACGCCTTTCGGTGTTCCGGTAGAGCCGGAGGTGTACATGATATAGGCTAATTCCGTGCCGGCACGTGGTAAATCAAGGTTAATACTATTTTGTGTGTTGTTTTGTGTGTTGTTTTGTGCGTTGTTTTGCTCGCTAGCTTGCTCGCCAGTCGTCTTGTTCTCATCGGAAAGACGAAGCAGGGGGACAACCAGGTCAGCCGGAATATCCGTCTGTGTATCAGTGAGTAACAATTTGGCGGAGCAGTCATTGACCAGCCAGTTTTTCCGCTCATCCGGCACACCGGGATCAAGGGGTACGTAAACTGCACCGGCTTTAAGCACAGCCAGTTGAGCCACCACCAGCACCATGGAGCGCTCGAACAGCAGCACAATATGATCGCCGGGGCAAACGCCTTGTCCGATTAACTGGCGAGCCAACTGGTTAGCCCGTGTATTCAGCTCCCTGTAGCTCAGGGTCTTATCTCCCGCTATCAAAGCTGTCGCCTGCGGAGTTTTCTCCACCTGCTGTTCAAACAACTGGTGAATACATAACGACTCAGGATAAGGCGTTTCCGTTGTGTTCCAGGTGGTTAACAATAAGGTACGCTCTGCTTCCGGCAGAATATCCAATGCCCGAACCGGCATATCCGGTGTGTGTTCCAGCGCATCCGCCAGACTTTCCAGTGCCTGCTGCATATAACCGTAGACCCGCTCCGGTTCAACTGGCTGAGCAACCTGAACCGTCAATCCCAGCACCTCACCAAAATCATCTACTGACAGTACAAAGGGGTAATTAGTCCGCTCCTGTTCGCTGACAAACTCAATCCCGTTTATCCGTTCTTCTGACATGGCCGATACGGCATTATGCCGATAGTTCAACAAAGCACTAAAGAGAGGCGTGCCACGGTCAATACCACTACATTGCTGGGCCAGCGCCAGTGAAGCGTGTTCATGGGCCAGTAATCCCGCCAGCCGGCGATGGGTGGCCTGCACGCTGTCCTGTACCGGAGTGTCATCCATATCCAGCCGCAACGGCAAGGTATTGATAAACAGCCCTACCCCGCTGTCTGCTCCTTCTCCCGCGGCCATACGCCCGAACAGCACAGTGCCGAACACCACTTTTTCCTGTCCGCTGGTGCGCGACAACACCTGTGCCCAGGCCAGATGACATAAGGCGGCCAGACTGACACCAAAACGCCGTGCCTGACTGCGCAGGCGGCCATTCAACTCAGGTGCCAGCATCTGATGGAATTCCGTCACCTGTGAGCCATCATGATGTACCTCCGTCAAACCAAACGGCAGGGTCGGCTCTTCCACCTCCGCCAGCATTTCGGTAAAGAAACGGGTATGGGATTCCTGACTCACGCCCAACCGGGCCTGCGCCACCAGATTGCGGAATGGCACAGGCACAGGCAGGTGTTCTTCTTGCCCTGCCAGATATGACTGCACTTCACGGTGCATTACGTCCAGCGTGGTGTGGTCACCAATCAGATGATGCAATAGTTGCAGCAGGTGCCAACGGCCATCCGTTTCCTGAGCAATCACGAAATGCAATAGCGGTGGCTGGCTCAGATCGAGACGATAATGGCGCGGATCAAAACGCTGGCTTAACTGATCAATAACCGGGCCATCAGCGGGATTCAGCGCCAGCTCTGTCACCGACAAGGGAGCCTGACGACAGACGACCTGTACCGGCACGGACACACCTTGCCAGATAAACGCGGTGCGTAAAATATCGTGCCGTTCGACTATCCGTTGCATCGCCGCCAGATAACGATCCAATATAGACCTATCAGCAAACGCCATCTGGCTGGTCAACAGATACGGATCGCCTTCCCGTGCCAGTAAGTGGTGGAATAAAATACCGTCCTGCAATGGTGATAAGGCGTAGATATCCTGAATATTCACCACCCCACCCGATACCTGTTCAACAATGTGGTCAATATCCGCCTGCGTTAAATCCGCCAACGGCAACATCGCCGGGGTCAGTTGCTGTATCGCGGGAGTAATGACATTTGGTGGGACTTCAATAGCCCGATGCTGCCCCAACGTTTTCACCAGATCGGATAACACGGGCGACCGGAACAGATCACTCGCCGCCAGCATCAATCCCTGATGACGCAGGCGCTCAATCATGCGCATTGCGAGCAGGGAGTGACCACCCAATGCAAAGAAACTGTCATGGCGGCTAATTTGTTTAATGCCCAACAATTCACCCCAGACTACCGCCAGTATTGTTTCTTCTCTCCCTTGCGGAGCTTCATAAGTCCGCCGGACAAACGCTTCTTCGTTCGGTGCTGGCAGTGCCCGACGATCCAGTTTGCCATTTGGTGTCTGCGGGAAGCTGTCCAGACGCACAAAAGCCGCCGGCATCATATAATCCGGCAAAAGAGCACTCAGATGGGTACGCAGGCTGTTTACCCATTCTTGATTCTCTTCTGCCACCACAGTTTCTGCCACGATATAGGCCACCAGTCGCTTACTTTGCCCGTTATCCAGTGCCAACACGGCGGCCTGATTCACTGCCGGATGCTCCAGCAAGCGGGTTTCAATTTCCCCCAATTCGACACGAAAGCCGCGAATTTTTACCTGTTGATCATTACGCCCCAGAAACTCTAGGTTACCGTCCGGCAGGTAACGGGCCACATCCCCGGTACGATACATCCGGGCGTCAGATAGCGGGCTAAAGGGGTCGGGGATAAAACGTTCTTCACTTAAAATTAACTGGTTCAGATAACCCCGCGCGACTCCCACACCACCAATATAAATTTCTCCTGCGCAGCCTAGCGGTACGGGTTGCCCGTTTCTGTCCAGTAAGTAAATGCGGGTATTTCTGAGTGGCCGGCCGATGGAACGATCATAGTCTGAAGAGAAAACTTCCTGACAGGTGGCTGTGACGGTATTTTCTGTCGGACCATAGGCATTTAATAACCGGGGGCGGTGACTTTCCTGTGCAAACCAATCCTGAAGGGCTTTTTTCTGGACGGCCTCGCTACCAATAATAATCAGCCTGAGCGCGTCAGGCAGTGATAATCCCGGATCTCTGCCCGCCAGTTCAGACCAGAATAACGTGGGCAGAAACATCACCGTGATGCGGTTTTCCCGGGCTAAGGCTATGAATTCCGTCATTGACTCCAGCCAGCTATCATCGCGAATGACCAGCGTGGCGCCATGACATAATGATGAGAAACACTCCTCGACGGAGACGTCAAAGGCAAAAGCTGCAAACTGCAATACCCGATCCTGCGCTGTCACACCATAAAGTTCATTCACCCCCAGAGTACGCTGATAAATCGCCTGATGCTCCACCATTACCCCTTTCGGCTGTCCGGTAGAGCCAGAGGTGTAAATCACATAGGACAGATGTTGTGGCGTTAATGTCGAAACCTGTGGATTACTGCCTGGCTGATCCGGCTGTATTGTCGGGTCAAGCACAGTCAACTCAGACAGTACCTCGTTACCCAATATGGACTGTCCGGTGTTATCCGCCAATATTACGGATGGGGCACTGTCGTTGAGGATATACGTCAGACGCTCTGCCGGATAAGTGATATCCAGCGGCACATAAGCACCACCCGCTTTCAGTACCGCCAGCAATGACACCACCATAGCCGGTGAGCGTGCCACGCAAATGGCGACCCGTTGCTCCGGTTCAAGTCCTTGCTCAATTAATTGATGAGCCAGCCGGTTAGCGCGGGCATTTAATTCGGTGTAACTCAGTGTTTGCCCCTGATATTCCAGTGCTGTCGCCTGTGGGGTCTTTTGTACCTGCTGCTCAAACAACTGGTGAATACACAAGGCTTCAGGATAAAGGGTTTCAGCCGGGTTCCAGGTTTCCAGCAGCAATACCCGTTCCGCCTCTGGCAACAAATTAAGCTGCCCGATGGGGATGCCATCACCTCTCTCTTTTGATAACAGCAACACCTGTAAATGTTCATCCATTCGCGCAATCACTTCCGCACTCAGACGATTTTCATCATAGATCCAACGGAAACCGCCCTGTTCATTTATCTGAAGTGTCAGTAATTCACCAGACGCTTTCTGATCACACTGTCTGCCATCCTGTATCACTGAAACAGCTACAGGCCACGGATGACGGGTGCTTAATTCAGGGATGGCATGCAGTGAAAGAGAATGGGAAAGGAGGTCATAACTAAATGTCTGGTGTTGCGCCAGCCGGACAAGTTCATCATCAACCGCGCCAGCCACCCCATGCCACGGCTCATCCAATGCCACTTCAATGTCCATGGGCACCACTGATGCCAGATTTGTCCGGTTATCGTTTAATGCCACACACCAGCCGATTTGGAATGCAGACTGCTGAGTCAGACGCGCAAGATAGATAACAAATGCCTGTAACAATATTCGCCATGGCTCCTCTTGACCATTTTGGGGAAGCGGGGACTGCCAACGGCTTATTGCCCAACGGGGTTCTGCAATCTTATGGGAAATATCGAAAGGTAACTGGAGGGGTTGCAAAGCAACAAGACGCTGATACCAAAATAGCTCACTGGGTGTAAGTGACTGAAGAGTATTTATCCCAGAAAGCGCTTCACCATTAAGAATATTTCCCGCTGTAGCAATGTTATCTTTCATTTATTACCTCACCTCAACGAATCTGTTAGTTATTTGAAAATGATCATTCTTTAGAATCATCAAAAATATTTTTCTTACTTTTTGTTCATTTGATTGGAGAGAAATACAACTAATACATAAGGCATTAATCAAGATATTTAAGCAGTATTTTTTCATCAGACTTTAAATACAATAGCCCGATAAATAGTGATAAAGTTAACGTTATGAAGTAATAATGTTGTTAACAATGAGTTAAATAATTAGCAAGATAAATTGGAATAGAAATTCCATTTTTGTTAACTCCATTTACTATCCTCATATTTACTTTCCCTACTTCAAGATACAGGTTTAAAATGATATTAATTATAATAAATCAAATTATTTAATTAGTTTACACTCCAGGGTATTAAAATATATAAAACCAATAATATATAGGTGGAGAAAAAGTAGTATTGATAAAGACAGCATATCTAAATGACTTCTCAAAATGGTCGGCGAATCAAAGAAACCGATAGTGGAATGAAATCCAAAGCAACTGTAATTATTGGACATTATATTCCCCAACATAGTAACCCTTCCTGAATATCAGCTCAATCGCAAAGATACTGAAAAAACGTTTATTTCAAACACCGCCAGAAAAATAAATAATAAAACAGCTTAAATAAATATTAACACCTGTGTTAACATCCACCTTTCACTTTATATTACCCTACATACAAAAACCCAATAAAATAACATTTTAAAGAAAGAAAAAACTTTTAGAATAAACATAATCTCACCTTAATTGATGTGACAATTAATGCCTTTTGATGATTTGAAATAATTAACAGACTTAAATTGTGATCAATAATCCATAACGCAATAATTCGGCTTGAATAAAAATCCCACTTTTCTTATTGTTGGAGTCGGCGGAGAGACAGGCTAGCAACCTCAGCTAACTAGATGCTTCAAACATCTAGAATATGCAGGGTAAACAGCCTAAAGCCAACTAGATGCTTCCAACGTCTAGCGCATGTAGGATAAGCGGCCTAAACCAACTAGATGCTTCCAACGTCTAGCCGTATACAGGATGAGCTGCCTAACCATCTGGATGCTTTTAACATCCAGCATGGGCAAAATAAGCAGCCTAAACCATCTGGATGCTTTTAACGTCCAACATGGGCAGAATGTGTACTATAGGTGCAAGTCCTTTCTCTCCGCCACTTTTTATTTCCCTCGGTTTACAATCAACACCAATACAACCGATGATGGAATGCAATTCAAAGAAATTATAACTGTTGATAATTACACATCTCCCAATATTAAAAATTACCTATCCTGAATATCTACTTAATTGTACAACAGCCTAACAATCACTATTTTGTTATTAAATAGTTTCAATCAAGCACAATAGATTACCCAGTAGAAAGATTTTTCGCATTCGATATGTCATAATCTTCCCCACACACCACTACAATAACACGCATAAACATATTGTATATTTTCTTTATTGATGTACTTTCTAATCATCAATAATTTAAGCGGTAAAGCATAGCGTAAATGCAGGCCACCAATAACTGCATATATTTTTTCAATTCCAGTGATTGCCTTAGAGTATTTAATAATATCAATCACACCACGTTGATTTGGAAGATTAAAAGTATATTAGGCATAAGTAATATCACTCAGTGACAACCCCATCAACACTATTCCCATCAACACGATTGCGGATAAACATAAATAAGGCCCAAATGCGATAAATTCAGGGTAAGACTTCCTTTTCAATCCCACCAGCACAAACCCCAACAAACCAGATAATGAAGCCATCAGCATCAATATTGGTATCATTTCCACCCCTAACCATGCACCAATGGCTGCGGTTAATTTGAGATCCCCATAGCCTATCCCCTCTTTCTTGAAGGTATATCGACACAACCAATACAAAAACCATAAAAATAGATACCCTGATATGGCGCCGTATATTGCACTCTCTATTGGAACCAGATTAGCATCAATATTAAATAAAAGCCCAATCCATAATAAAGGCAGTGTAATAACATCCGGCAAACTATACGTTTTAATATCAATAACTGATAATAATAGCAAAGTGCTACAGAAGAACATTATTATTATACAATCTAAGTTAGTTAAAATAACAAATTACCTTTTACGCTTGTAAATACTCTGACTTTATAAAAGGCTTCTTTATTAAAAGCCACCTTATAAAACACTCCTTTGTAAATAACATCCTTGTTACTGTATTCTTTCCATATTTCCCAATATCAATCAGGACAGGAGGAATACTAATTTTTTATTCCCATCATTGGCAACAGATATTTATTTAAAACAGCAATTACTAAATAAATATGCGAGCCAGCTCGCAAGGAGATATCTTGTATTCCCTAAGATAAGAGATAGCTTGATCACGCAAACAGCGCTCATTTATCATGGCGATGAATCAATTTTGTCATATGGCTGTTTGCGCCATGCCGGAGACATCCGGAAAAAGAAGGAAAGAAGAAATATGCGAATTCCCCGCATCTATCACCCTGAACCGCTCTCAGCAGGAGCTAAAATCTATCTGAGCGATGATGCAGCCAATCACGTTGGTCGCGTACTCAGAATGAGTAACGGGCAGGCATTACAACTCTTTGATGGCAGCAATCAGGTTTTTGATGCAGAAATCACTGAAGCCAGTAAAAAAACAGTTCAGGTGCGTATCCTTAATAGCCAATTATCAGATCATGAATCCCCCCTGAACCTGCATTTGGGGCAAGTCATGTCCCGCGGTGAGAAAATGGAATTTACAATCCAAAAATCCGTGGAACTCGGTGTCAGCACTATCACGCCATTACTTTCTGAACGTTGTGGTGTAAAACTGGATGCGGAAAGGCTGGAGAAAAAATTACAACAATGGAAAAAAATTGTCATTTCTGCTTGTGAACAGTGCGGACGTAATCGTATTCCTGAGATCCGTCCGGTCATGTTACTTGAAGCATGGTGCAAGGAAAACGATGACAGCCTAAAATTAAATCTGCACCCCCGTGCTAACCAAAGTATCAATACCCTCCCGCTACCCGTGGAAAAAGTACGCCTATTAATTGGGCCTGAAGGGGGATTGTCCGCTGAAGAAATTGAAATGACAGCAAAATATCAATTTACTGATATCCTGTTAGGGCCTCGCGTCCTGAGGACAGAAACTACGGCACTCACCGCAATTACCGCACTGCAAGTACGTTTTGGTGATCTGGGTTAAGGAGAAGAAATGATCAAGCTCGGTATAGTGATGGATCCAATTTCATCCATCAAAATCAAGAAAGACACTAGTTTTGCCATGCTGTTGGAAGCACAAAAACGTGGCTGGGAAATCCATTATATGGAAATGAACGATCTCTACCTGTACCAAGGAGAAGCCCGTGCCCGCACCCGTTTGCTCACAGTAGAAGAAAATCCACAGCAGTGGTACCAGTTTGGTAGTGAACAAGATATAGCCCTTGATACTTTGCAAGTCATTCTGATGCGCAAGGATCCGCCTTTTGATACTGAGTACATTTATGCTACCTATATTCTTGAAAGAGCTGAAGCTAAAGGCAGCCTGATTGTTAATAAGCCTCAAAGCCTGCGCGACTGCAATGAAAAGCTATTTACCGCCTGGTTCCCAGAGTTGACACCCGATACACTGGTAACTCGCAATGCAAAAAATTTACGCGAATTCCACCAAAAACATGGCGATGTAATTTTTAAACCGTTAGATGGTATGGGAGGCGCTTCGATTTTTCGTCTGAAGCAAGATGATGCCAACGTCGGGGTAATTATTGAAACCCTGACTGAACATGGCAGCCGATATTGTATGGCTCAAAACTTTCTACCAGCCATCAAAGATGGTGATAAACGCGTATTGGTTGTTGATGGCGAACCTGTACCTTATTGTCTGGCGCGTATTCCAGCTCAGGGAGAGACTCGTGGCAACCTTGCAGCCGGTGGACGTGGAGAAGCCCGCCCATTGTCAGAAAGTGACTGGGCGATCGCCCGTGCAGTTGCGCCAGTCTTAAAAGAGAAAGGGTTAATCTTTGTTGGGCTAGATATCATTGGCGATCGTTTAACTGAGATTAACGTCACCAGCCCGACTTGCGTTCGTGAAATAGAGGCTGCATTCCCTGACATTTCGATTACTGGCATGCTAATGAATGCTATCGAAAAACGATTGGAAAAACAGATAGCATAATAGCCCGGACAACTTTCGTTTCCTGGCAACATTTGCCATTTATAATCAGTGCCCACATACTTGTGGTTTTTTTTAGCAAAAGCCCTTCTATTTTCGAAGGGCTTTCTCGTTTATTATATGCAATTACCTACAGGTACCCATAAATTTAATGATCGAGTTGCTTATCAGATAACCCTTTAAACTCAAAAGGTTTGCTATCAACATAATCTTTAGTGGCATCACCTGAGAAAATATTGCTTTGCCCTTCACCTAATTCCAGTTTCTTCACTTTACCGGTTTCGGCTGAGAAATCGATTTTCTTTAGATCTGTCCAGAAAATATTCGGTGTTAATACAGACTCAAAGAAATAGAGTTGGCGTTTATGATCAACCAATGTCCGCCAACGTGTTGATGAAATTTCTGGGGAATTTTCTAGCGCTTCCCCTAACCCGTAAGGAACCGAAACGTTACGAATAACACTGAACACACCAGCAACAGCTTTATTGGGTGTCGTTTCTTGTGAGATAGCATTAATATAGAATTGAGCGCGAGCAAATCTGTCCGGAGAACGATTGGTGCCTGGAAGCTCCACTGTGCCATCAATTCCGTCCCAATATTTCTGCATTTCCAATTGTTCTTCATACGTTGGTGAATTCGTCATCACCTGATATTCACGGCTATGATGGATCACTTGTTTACCGTCAATATATTCGATAATTGCACTATCACCACTCGCATCTGATAATGATAAATGCAACGTCGCTAAACGGTCTTCGCCTTCCATTTGATCCGTCATCACTACAAAAGGCGTCTTTTCCAGTGATTCAACGGCTTCAGCTACTGTCGCGTAATTATCTAGCATATATTGCGCCCACAATGAAATTGATAATGCAGGCCGCTTATCATTTGGTTGTGGATATTTAGATTCAGCTAACCATAATAAGTTAGCCATAAGACCTTTTTCGTTAATACCATCTGTGGTTGAAATATCGAAGCCAGATGCAATCACACTACCATATTTAGATTTCCATTTAATAGAATTAGGGCCTGCAATACCATCCCTGTTCATGCCTCGTGGAAATATCCATAAATTTGTCCCGATTTCGTGTTTCCAATCCATCGTTCTTGCTGTCATGGTTTGCTCATTTTCACCTAAATAAACTATACGAGTACACATATCATCTCCTAAGATAAAAATTGAAAACAGATAGATTTCTTCACGTTATAGAAATTATTTTTCTTCACTTTATGCCTAAATTCAATGAGAGATATATAGATAATTCTCTCACGAGCTTAAGAATGACATAAAATGACTAAATGGAAATTAATAAAATCTCTTCCTCCTATAAATAATTTAGATGCCATGCCGCATGAAAGGATTTTTCTAAACTACAAATTAATTTCATTGAATAACATAACAGCTGAGGCATCAGCTTATGGTATATGGTAAAATAGAACTTATTCAGTAAGTTAAAAATAGTTTTTTTGATATACTTAGTTACACAATGATATATTTTTACATACTTACACGTTCTTATACCTACCAAAATAAGTTCCGTTATTACCCCAGGAAGCAATAATCATACCGGCTTCATCTGCATATTTTTTGGTCATGAACCCAATGGTTAGATTGCTTGTGAAATATAGTAGTTACGCTCAATGAACGTTCCTATCACCTTGTCGTGTATCTCTTCTGATTTGGAATAGCCTATCGTTTTTCGATTCAGCCTCTTTATCCGGCTACGGAGGGTGAGATGAGTTCTCTCGATACGTTGAATAAATTTCTTTCCAGTGAGGTGTTTTTCCTCAGGAAGGCAATCGTAATATTGGGTCTCCAGGCATACCAGAGCCTACGTTGACTTTTCTTGTGACCCACAAACGACCATTGCTCATCTATTTCACCGATAATCTGAACGTCACTCCCCGCAAGCGGCAGCGTGGTTACGTTGCTTGGCGTGAACTTTTTAAGGTGCGAATGACTGTATTAATACCGACCTTCAGGACCCGGGCCGTATCCCTGACACCAGAGTTATTCAGCGCCATATCAACTATAACTCATGATCTGCGTGGGTGAAACCAGACTGATGATATTGGAGGAAGTATCCACATTCCATCTACTAAAGCGGATGGAACTGAAAAATTATAGCCCCCCAATGGATTTTTAATTCATTGAAAATCAAGCGTAGTCCTTGTATAAAGGGCTACGTCTAACCCACATACTGGTGGGCCAAATCACTCTTACATTGCCAAAATAATTATCAGAAAACACATGAATCTACAGCACCATTTTCTTATTGCCATGCCTTCGCTCTCTGATCCTTATTTCAACCGCTCTGTAGTTTATATCTGCGAACATGATCAAAACGGGGCAATGGGATTAATTATCAATAAACCAATAGCCCAGGTTTCTATCCAGAATATCTTACAGAAGTTGGATATCGCCCCCGAAGACAGAGATATTACTATCGATCTCAATAGACCAGTAATGGCTGGCGGGCCTTTATCCGAAGAGCACGGCTTTATTCTGCATACACCACAATCAGGATTTGGCTCCAGTATCCAGATCTCCGATGAAACCATGATCACAACTTCCAAAGATATGCTGGAAGCACTGGGAACTCCCCGTCAACCAAAAAATGTGTTGATGACTCTCGGGTATTCAAGTTGGGAAACAGGCCAATTAGAAAAAGAAATTATGGAAAATAGCTGGCTGACTGTCAGTGCAGAACTTTCTATCATTTTTAATACCCCTATTGTTGATCGCTGGCGTGAAGCCGCGTCTCTGTTAGGGATCAATATTTATAATCTCGCATCACAAGCAGGACATGCCTGATGAAAAACCGCACTATCATCGCTTTCGATTTTGGTACTCGCAGTATTGGTGCTGCCATCGGGCAAGAAGTCACGGGTACAGCCAGAGCACTATCTGCTTTCAAAGCCAACGAAGGCTCACCAAATTGGGAGCTTATCGGGAAATTGCTTAAAGAGTGGCAGCCAGACTTGGTTATTGTTGGCTTGCCACTCAATATGGATGGCACAGAGCAACCTGTCACCGCACAAGCCCGTAAGTTTGCCAATCGCCTGCACGGGCGTTTTGGCGTTCAGGTTGAGCTGCATGATGAACGATTGACCACTGTGGAAGCCCGTTCTCATCTATTTGATCACGGAGGCTACAAGGCGCTGAATAAAGGTAAGGTCGATGCAGCTTCTGCTGTTATCATTTTGGAAAGCTGGTTTGAACAACAATATTCATAATAGCCATACTTATCTATAAGAAATGGCTATAACTGCCTCCCTATTACCAGCCACCCTCATCTGCCAGCAATCCTAACGATTTGCGCTGTTGTCGGCTTTGCTCGTAAGTTTGCATACCACAAGCAGCGCCTGTCTGCATTAGTGTCGCTATTTGGTGATTCTTACCTTCCCTAACTAAATGGCTGACGGCTTGATTGACGACCAGAACTTCATGAATAGCTACTCTCCCACCTTCTCTGGCAGGAATCAGTTGTTGGGATATAACCGCTTTTAAACTGCCGGATAATTGGCTACACACCCAATTTTTCTCTTCTGTGGGAAAAACATCAACCAGACGATCTATTGCTTGAATTGCACCACGGGTATGTAACGTTGATAAAACCAAGTGCCCTGTTTCAGCCGCTGTCAGAGCCAGCCGAATCGTCTCTTTATCACGTAATTCGCCCAACAAAATCACATCTGGATCTTGCCGTAATGCACCTTTCAATGCTGTATGATAATCCGGTACATCTTTACCAACCTGCCTTTGCTGTATAAGGCAATTCCGGCTTTGGTGAACGAATTCTATCGGGTCTTCCAGCGTGATGATATGTTTATTGCCGTGGCCATTTAACGCATTAATCATCGCTGACAACGTCGTAGATTTACCGCTTCCCGTCGCCCCTGTCACTAATATCAAGCCACTTGTCTCCTGCAAGGTAAGGCGTTGGATAATATCGGGGGCATACAGTTGTTCCAAGGTCGGGCATTGATCCGTAATTAGCCGCAATACCAATGACAGGTGAGATTGTTGATAAAAAAAATTTCCTCTGAGCCGCTGTTTATTTGGCATTTCCACGACAAAATCAACATGACCGTGCTTTTGTAACTGCTGCTTCTGAATTTCCGACAAGATTTCTTCGCTCCATGCCACAAGGGCATTGGGTTTAATTTTTTCCAATTGCAGCTGTGGGTATAACACACCATTAACGCGCAAAATAGGCACTTGCCCGATACAAAGATGCAGATCAGAAGCATTATGCTTTACACTAAGGGCCACCAATTTTTCCATATTCATTTTTTAATCTCCTGAGTCAATTATGAACAATATCGAACAAAATCTTCACGATGTCAGGAACCGCATTACACTTGCTGCTCAAAAATGCGGGCGCTCTCCAGAAGAAATTACTTTACTTGCAGTCAGTAAAACCAAACCTGCGGATGCCATCGCAGAAGCTATCACTAAGGGTCAAAGGGAATTCGGCGAAAATTACGTTCAGGAAGGCGTCGAGAAGATCCAACACTTTTCTAACCATAATGATTTAGTGTGGCACTTTATTGGCCCATTGCAGTCCAATAAGAGTCGTCTGGTTGCAGAAAATTTTGACTGGTGTCATACCATTGATAGATTGAAAATTGCCCAGCGATTAAGTGAACAACGTCCTGAAAATCTGGCTCCGCTCAATATACTGATTCAAGTTAATATCAGTGGTGAAGACAGTAAATCAGGTATTTTGCTAAAAGAATTAATGGAATTGGCCGCAATCATCAATGCCTTGCCTAATCTGGTATTACGCGGACTCATGGCAATACCGGCACCAGAAAGCAATTTTGAACGCCAAATTGCCGTTTTTCGCCAAATGGAACAAGCTTTTATTGAAATGAAAACGCAATATCCACAAGTCGATACACTATCAATGGGCATGACAGATGATATGGAAGCCGCCATTACCTGCGGTTCTACACTTGTTCGGATTGGAACCGCAATATTCGGGGCTCGCCAGTACAAGCCTTAGCTTAAGTCTTACTGAGAAAAATACCTAACTTGATACCTCAAAGTAACTGATCAATATGCGAGGTTGTTTAATGGAGAATTGTTTCATGGAAAATTATTTAATGGAAAGTCGTAAAATCACCTTTATTGGCGCAGGAAATATGGCTCATGCCATTATCGCCGGATTGGTCAAAAAAGGTTATCCAGCCGAACTTATCACGGCCTGTTCTCCAAACACAACCCGCCGTGATGTGTTGGCAAAAGAGTATGGTATTAATAGCCGAAGTGATAATATCCGTTGCGCACAGGAAGCCGATGTCATTGTGTTAGCGGTGAAACCCCAGATGATGGCGGAAGTTTGTCATTCGCTACGGTCACAAGTCGATTTCAGCCGAAAATTGATCCTTTCTATTGCTGCGGGTATTCCAACTGATCGTTTTTACACACTGTTGCAGGATAATCTAAATATTATCCGTATAATGCCAAATACCCCTTCTCTTATCGGGCAAGGAGTCAGTGGGCTATTTGCACCTGATAACGTTTCTCAGAGCGATCGCGAATTTGCGGCATCGCTGATGAGCAGCGTCGGTACAGTCTGCTGGGTAGATAATGAAAACAGAATTAACGATATTATCGCCGTTGCAGGCAGTGCCCCTGCCTACTTCTTCCTGTTCATGGAATCCATGCAACAAGAAGCAGAACGTCTGGGATTCGATAGCGAAACTGCCAGAAAACTTGTCCTGCAAGTCGCCATGGGTTCAGCTAAACTTGCTGAAACGCAAAAAGATCTCCCTTTTGCTATCCTGCGCGAGCAGGTAACATCTAAAGGCGGTACGACGGCGGAAGCATTACGCATTTTTTATGAAGGCAATCTGCCTGAAATTGTGTCTCGGGCTATGCAGGGAGCAATCCACCGAGCACAGGAAATGGAAAAATTATTTTAATTCAATTGGTTTAATTTAATCAGGGCTGCTACATGCAATTCTTAAACTTCATTTTTTTCACAGTTCTGGATTTATATATTGCCGTTTTACTGCTACGAGTCTGGATGCAGTGGGTACGTTGTGATTTTTATAATCCATTCTCACAATTTATCGTTAAAATAACCCAACCTGTAATACGTCCATTACGCAGAATAATCCCCGCCGTTGGCCCCATCGACACAGCGTCAGTTCTGTTCGCTTATCTGCTTGTTCTGGTCAAAATAGAATTACCGGTTTGGTTATCTACAGGTCAATTTTTAATTCCTGTTAGCCTGTTACTTCCTGTTGGGATCATTGAATTGCTGACCGCTGCCGGAAAACTCGTATTCTGGTTGGTGATCGCCCGTGCATTATTGAGCTGGATCAGCCAAGGCCGCAATCCTGTTGACTATGTTCTGATTCAATTGACCGAACCATTAATGGCACCTATCCGTCGTATCATTCCTTCTATGGGGGGACTCGATTTCTCAGCCATGATTGTGATCCTCATCCTCTACGCACTGAACGCTCTGCGTTATGACGTAATGGGCTGGCTGGCTACCATGCTCGCAAGTTAATGAGATACATCAGTTAATTGAATACATAGGTTAATTGAATACATAGGTTGATTGAATACATAGGTTAATTAAATAAATGGCAATGCAAAAAGTTGTTCTCGCTACGGGAAATGCCGGCAAAGTACGTGAAATGGCTGATTTATTGGCCGACTTTGGTTTAGATATCGTGGCTCAAACCGAATTAGGTGTTGACGCTGCCGAAGAAACGGGCCTTACTTTCATTGAAAACGCAATCATCAAAGCCCGTCATGCAGCAGCAGTCACCGGCTTACCTGCCATTGCGGATGATTCGGGGCTGTCCGTTGATACATTAGGTGGTGCGCCTGGTATTTACTCCGCCCGCTATGCAGGCAGTGATGCCTCCGATCAGGAGAATCTGGAAAAGCTGTTGGAGGCCATGCGGGATGTTCCTGACGAGCAACGTCAGGCCCAGTTCAACTGTGTTCTGGTCTATTTACGCCATGCCGAAGATCCTACCCCTCTGGTGTTTCACGGCCGCTGGTCAGGCATTATTACCCATGAACCTGCCGGAGAAGGCGGTTTTGGGTATGACCCTGTGTTTTATGCACCAGAGTTTGGCTGTACCGCTGCCCAATTAAGCCGTGAGCAAAAGCATGCCGTTTCCCACCGTGGGAAAGCGTTAGATATGTTGCTGGAAGCCATGCGTAATGCTTAAGTTGCCACCTCTGAGTCTTTATATTCATATTCCCTGGTGTGTGCAAAAGTGTCCTTATTGTGATTTCAATTCGCATGCTTTAAAGGGAGATGTACCGCATCAGGAATATGTTGATCACCTATTGGCAGATCTACGCGCTGACCTTCCAATGATTGGTGATCGCGAGGTATCAACGATTTTCATTGGTGGAGGAACGCCGAGCCTGCTAAGTGCAGAAGGTATGCAGCGATTGCTTGATGGAGTGAGATCTTCACTCTCGCTCTCCCCACACGCAGAAATTACGATGGAAGCGAATCCCGGAACAATCGAAGCAGATCGTTTCAGTGCCTATCAGCAAGCGGGCATTAACCGGATTTCGATCGGGGTACAAAGCTTCGGTTCGGATAAGCTGATCCGTTTAGGCCGCATTCACGGTCCGGAGGAGGCAAAGCGGGCAGCAAAATTGGCTGACGGGCTTGGCTTACGCAGCTTCAATCTGGATTTGATGCACGGGTTACCCAACCAGACTCTCAACGAAGCAGTGAATGATTTGCGTCAGGCTATTGAGCTATCTCCGCCGCATTTGTCTTGGTATCAATTAACCATTGAACCCAATACCAGCTTCGGCTCTCGCCCCCCTGTTTTACCGGATGATGACGCATTATGGGATATTTTTTCCCAAGGCCATCAATTACTGACGGAAGCGGGTTACCAGCAATATGAGACTTCGGCGTATGCCAAACCGGGCTATCAATGCCAACATAACCTCAATTACTGGCGTTTTGGTGATTATTTAGGCATTGGCTGTGGTGCGCACGGTAAAATCTCGTTTGAAGATGGTCGCATTCTCCGCACAGTGAAAACCAAACATCCACGCGGATATATGCAGGGGCGTTATTTGGATCAGCAAAATCAGGTGGATAATGAAGATCGTCCATTTGAATTTTTTATGAACCGTTTTCGCTTACTGGAACCCATGCCACGTCAGGATTTCAGTGATTTTACCGGATTACCTGAAAGTGCAATTCGCCCACAAATTGATGAAGCACTGGCTAAGGGTTATATCACTGAAAGCGACACTCACTGGCAAATTACGAAACACGGGAAGTTATTCCTGAATTCCTTATTGGAGCTCTTTCTCTAACAATAAACCGCTTCTCTAAAATTAAACTGCACCTGAACATTAGGTGCAGTTTTTCTATATCATTTAATTCTTCTGGTTGCACGAGCGTAAGAAAATAGCCCCCCAGCAGAGACAATATTGGCAAGTTCACCAATAGGATCAGTTTTATATTTCTCACCCTTTTTCAGTAAAGTCACAGTCTGGTTTTCAACATCAATCTCAATACTGTCTCCCGTGACTAATTTGTCACACAAACGTTCCTGCGCAGCAATAGGCAATAACTGTCCGGTTGATACGCAATTTCGGAAGAATATTCGGGCATAAGATTGGGCAAGGACGACTTGCACACCAGAAGCCCCCAGTGCAGCAACAGCATGTTCACGCGAAGATCCACAACCAAAGTTCTGCCCTGCCACAATAATCGGATATTTCGCTTTACCCTTCTCTTCATCAATAAAAGGCAAAAATCCTTCCGGTAATCCACACATCGCCAGTGAAGCCAGTTGTGCATATCCTTCAGGTGTAGAAGGGTTTACCTTGAGATATTCGGCCGAGAGAATCTGGTCAGTATCAATATTATCGGCCAATACATAAACCTCACCCCGAATGATATTTTCCTTTAATTCACTCATAAAAACTCCTCAGGATTTGTAATCTGACCTGTAATCGCTGCCGCAGCAACAGAATAAGGGGAAGCAAGATAAATATTGGCGCGTTTATGCCCCATCCTACCGACGAAATTGCGATTGGTTGTCGATATCACGGATATGGGATCATTGACTCGCCCGAAGGTATCTGGCGGGCCACCACAGCAAGCTGCACATCCTGATTCTGAAGAAAGTTTCACTCCCGCGTCGCTTAAAATCTGATAAACAGACACGCCATCAATTTGCGTAGTAATCGTTTTATGGAAAACTTCTTTTGTTGCAGGCACGGCGTAAGTCGGAATTGTGACTTTATGCCCTTTGATAATGCGGGCTGCCGCAACAAAATCCTCTAACTTTCCGCCAGTGCAAGAACCAATATAAGCTTGAGAAATTGCAACATTAGCAACTTGCTCGATGGAAACCACATTGTCTGGAGAATGAGGTTTAGCTATTTTTGGCTGCATTGCGGAAACATCAATATTTAATACACGGCTATATTGAGCATCTTCGTCAGGATAAACAATCTCAAAAGGGACATTATTCCGTTCCGCCAGATAATCCAAAGTCGCCTGATTAGGAACCATAATGCCATTTTTCGCTCCACACTCAACGACCATGTTACAAATCGTCATGCGCTCTTCTACTGATAATTCATCAATGACATTACCGCCAAATTCTATGGCCTGATAAGTCGCACCATCAACGGTTAATTCTGACAGTACAGATAAAATCATGTCCTTCGCCAAGACATGGGCGGGTTTGTTTCCGATAAAATTGACTCGAATCGTCGTGGGAACTTTGAGAGGAATTTCACCCGTACCTAACGCATAAGCTGCATCAGTAATTCCTAACCCAATAGCGAATGCACCAAAAGCACCGGCGGTTACAGTATGAGAATCCGTGCCCAATAACACTTCTCCGGGGCGAGTGTGCCCACCTTCTGCCAGCCCTATATGGCAAACACCTTTATAATTGGGAGTTCCTACGTCATAAAAATATTTTATGTTCTGTTCAGCGGCAAATTCACGCATGACACGAATATTCTGATTGGCTTGTGAATCTGCCGAATAGACAAAATGGTCTGGGATGAGAATAAAACGTTCGGGATCCCATATTCGCGCATCCTGCCCGAACTCTTTTTTAAATACGCTGGCCACGCCCGGTGTACATGGGTCGTGAGACATTAGAATATCCACTTTCGCCCAAACCACTTCGCCTGGAGTGACGTGTTCACGCCCACTTGCCCGTGCAAGAATTTTTTGTGTGATAGTTTGGCTCATCTCACATTACCCCCGAAAGATTAAAACAGACTAGATAGATTGTAATCCTAACAAGATTACTACGCCTTATCGTAGGGAAATACCATTGTATCGCTCACTGTTTCCATGATGAGACAGTCGTTCGCAAAATGGGAAATTTCTGCCCCTTAAATCTGACACTGATTCTCCTACCTGTTTTCTTATGGAACAGTGATAAATAAGGAATATTGGCATGTCTCTGCACGATATGTGGTATGTTATAGGGCAATTCCCGGAGTAAATCATTAGGTTATTTCATGAATAATATTGATAATCTTACCTCAATGGTGGTTTTTGCCCGCGTAGTAGAAACGCTGAGTTTTACCGAAGCTGCAAAATCACTGAGGTTATCCAAGTCTTCCGTCAGCCGAGAGATTGCACAATTGGAGGTGAGGTTAGGTACGCAGTTACTCAACCGCACCACACGTAAAATTCAGGTGACAGAAGTCGGGATGAGTTATTACCAATATTGCCACCGGATCCTTACCGAAGCGCAAAATGCGGAGCATTTTATCCGCAATTTTCATGAAGAACCGATGGGAAGTTTACGCCTGATTGCTCCGGTATCTTTTGGCAGTCAATGTATTGTCCCTGCCCTGAATAGTTTTATTGCCGGAAATATTCATATCAGCGTTGATCTGGAATTGACCGACAGAACAATTAATATGGAAGAAGATCAATGCGATATTGCGATTGTTATCGGGCGGGAAATGCCACATCATTCACTTACCACACCGCTGACTGATATCACTTGGGGACTTTACGCTGCCCCAGACTACATAGGCCAATTTTCCCCAATAGAGAAACCTGACGATCTTCCTCGTTACGATTACCTCCTTTTCCGCGGCCCTGCACATACGATTTCTCTCCCATTTCGCAAAGAGAGGCACAAGCTGGATATTGAAGTACGCAGCCGATTTCGCATCAATAATAGCGTGGCATTGATGAGTTCTGCGCTGGCGGGAGCTGGCATTGCCTATCTGCCGGACTATGTAGCCCACGAAGCAGTGGCAGAAGGAAAATTAATACGGCTTCTTCCTGAATGGAATATGGATATTTATCAAGCCTGGATATTATTTAAATCAGAGAGCACGCTATCTTCACGTGTACAACAGTTTGCTCACTCTTTGCAGAATAAGCTGAAGCAAAATTTAGCAAATAGAAAAAATTCGTAAGCAGAAAAAGCCATGGCGGGTACAAAAGTACCCGCAAAAGATATCTAAATATTAATAGTAACTATCGTATTAATAATAATTACCGTGGCGGTAATCCCATGTGGTGAAGATATCAGACATTATCACCATGATCTTATTCACATTCAGACCCTTGCGAATCAATACCGGACACGGAGTAATATCACGCTGACCATTTTGCGATGGTATTAATTTACCCTCGTCATCTACCATCGAAACCATCACACCTTGCTCATAACGGGTTTGCTCAGTTTCATTTGGCTGGATAGATTTAACATAGTCATTAGCTGAGATAATCAGGTCAGCCCGTTCCTCGATCCTCTCACCGATACATTCAACCAATCCACGATTGCCTTTACCAGATGGGTTTGCTGAGCTGGCAAAAGAAAACTTGCCATATTTTTCCCACAGCTCTTTCGCCAAAATTTCACCCGGTTTACCAAATTTAATCACGAAACAGCTCGTACCACGCTGATCCATCATCAATTCTTTGGAACCATCATCAGGAATACGGGCGATTGCTTCTTCTTTCCATGGCAGTATGCAGCCCAGCAATACATCTTCATCCCAATGTCTTTGATAAAGCTCTTCAATTTCCGCGTTAAGCTGAGCCAATTCTTTTAACTGCTCCAGAGATCCACACAAAACAACACCGGGTTTGTTGCGATTACGCTGCTTCGCTTCAAATTTGCGCTCCAAACCTCGTGCATCAGAGGTCATGATAATGTAACCCACTTTGGTTGGGCAGACGATCATTCCGCCATCATTCGAGAGGATCTCTACCGCTTCCTGCTGTAACCCATTATTCCATTGAATTTTTTTGCTGCTCATATTGATACCCTTTACTGGAAACGGAAGAATTATTAATCAATCAGTTAACGCTGGTAATAACCGGTATTCGTCGCTGACGCCAAGATATTGGCCTGAATCATAAAATGCGTAATCGCATTTGTTACGTCAGCCGAACTGATAATCACGCTTGTGTTCTCATTGGATGCCTTTTGAAACATCCTAACGCAGTTTTTCCATGCTACAAGGCCAGAAGATGATTTTGGTTGATTGTTTCAATTTGGGAACAATAAGAGTCTAGTGGGATAAATTTACCCCGGAATCTGACGATTCAGATTCCGGGGTAATTTCAGGAAAGATAAATATTAAACTGCGCAATTACAACGCATCAGCAACCGCATTAACTTGTTTCGTCATGCTGTCCAAACCGCCGCCAGACAAGTACCAGAGATCAGATTGTAAGTACACTATCTTATCGTTTTTATAAGCATTGGTTGATTTGACTTGCTCGTTTTCAAATTGGGCTTTTTCCAGCTTACCTGCTCCAATCGCTTCGCTACGGTCGATGATAAAAATCACATCAGGGTTTGCTTGCGCAATCATGTCCGCCGTCACAGCCCGGCTTTTGCTGTCTGATTTAGCCGGCAATACTGAACGAGGAGCCTTAATCACGTTGTAAACAATGGCTTGATTATTGGGGTATAATTCACCCGCATTATGCAGTAACACCAATACCTTTTTATCCGCTGTTTTCGCTTTTTCCTGGGCGGCTGCAATGGTTTTTTCCAAACCAGCCGTTTGTGCTTTAACGTTATCCTGCTTATTGAATACCTCTCCCAATAACTTAAGGTTGTTATCAACAGATAGCAGGTAATTTTTATTGTCCGTACTTAAATCAATGGTTGGCGCTATTTGTGACAAACGATCGTAAAAAGCACCTTGACGGCCTGTAATGACAATTAAATCAGGTTTTATTTCCGCTAACTTTTCCAAATTCGGCGCTTTCATTCCCCCAGCATTGTGCATACTGGCAGGAACACTACTACGTACATATTCAGGTAAATTATCGATGGGGAGTGCAATCACTCGCTCAGAAAGCCCCAACTTCATCATTGAATCATAAGTTCCGAAATCGAACAGAACGACTCGTTTTGGATTTTTTTTAACCTGAGTTTCACCAGAAAGATGTTTTACTGTGACATAGTCACCAGACTGAGCAATGACTGAGTTTGGTGTAATTGATTCTGATGACTGACTAAATGCAGAGTAGCTGGTGGCAGAAAGCAGTGATGCAATAACAATTGGCAGGATTTTTTTCATTGTTACACCCGGATTTAAGCATATTAATAAGAAGTGACTCGCATTCTAAGTGGCGATACCAATATGTCAATCAAATAAGAATGAATTTGATATTGATTATTATTTGCCTTAAAAAATCCGATTTCGGATGAAATTAGCAACAGGAATTAATGCTACGCTCAATATCTTAAAAAATAATTCCCCAAAAAAATAATCCAGAAGGAATCAATTTATTATTGATTCTTCCTGGATAAATAACTTGTCATTTACTTGATAGAATTCATAAGACTGACGCGCTGCTGTTCCAAATTACTGGCTTTACCACAAACTTCCTCTTTTAAGCGTTTCAGCTCTTGCTCTTGTTTTTTCCATTCGGTATCAAAACCATTTTGCTTCCCGCCCAATCCTCCGAGGAGAGACATCAATAGCTGATTGCCGCCATCATTTTGCTCACTCTTCTTGCGGCTCATTTCGTTAATGCTATCCTGCAAAATACCGCCAAGGCTCTGTTCAACAAGTTTTTGGCCTTCAGATTCTACCTGCTTGACTGCCTGATAATTGAATGCAAAACCATTAGCGCGGGTTTCTATCACTTTATCAATTTGCTTATTGAGACCAGATTCCAACTGAGACAGACGGTTACGGACATTACTGTCTTGCCCCATCATATCAGCAACCACTTTATCCAATGATTGACGCGCACTTGCCAAACGGTTCTGAGCTTTTTTCTTAACCCATGGCAAATCCTGACGAATTGTCTGTTGATATTGCCGGGCTTGCTTTCGTTGTTCTGTATTCAATGACAGCGCCTTGCCATCACGCGTTATGGAGCCATCAGGTGATATTTTCAGGTTGCCATTAGCTCCAATAATTTGGACAGAGTTTGGTGTGACAATAATGTCATCCTTAAGTGTCATTTGACATTCAGAACCTGCCTGTGCCTGAAATACAAATAATAATGAAGCAGCAATCATAATTCTGCGTAACATACATTCTCCTGCTCTCTTTTGCCTGATGGCCCCGCATCAGCACGGGCGAGGTTAAAAAATAGAGCGCCCAATACGCCCTGCCAATCTTTCCAATGCCGCACAACCCGCTAATGAGTTACCTGATTTATCCAGTTCAGGCGACCACACCGCTACGGTGAATTCGCCCGGAACAACGCAGACAATTCCGCCACCAACCCCCGATTTCCCCGGCATGCCTATTCTGAAAGCAAACTCCCCAGAACCGTCATACATCCCACATGTCAACATTAGTGCATTAATCTGCCGGGTTTGCCGAAGACTCAAAATTTGCTGACCAGAATCCAGCATGCGTCCTTTGTTAGCTAAATAAATAAAACACTGAGCCAATTCAATGCAATTCATTTTCAAAGCACAATATTGGAAGTAAGTTTGCAGAACCGTAATAACATCGTTCTCAAAATTACCAAATGACTTCATCAAGTAAGCTATCGCGGCGTTTCGGCTGGAATGCTCCATCTCTGAACGAGCAACGACATCATCATAGCAAATATCTTTTTGCCCAGTGAGGCTGCGGACAAATTCCAGCATTCTATGCTTAGGAGCACTCAAGCGCGATTGCAGCATATCGCAAATAATCAATGCTCCCGCATTAATAAAGGGATTGCGGGGAATTCCCTTTTCCAACTCCAATTGTACTAATGAGTTAAACGGCTGCCCCGAAGGCTCTGTACCCACTCGCCGCCAGATATCCTCTTCCTTATAACGTGTCATTGCTAATGTCAGGCTCAACACTTTAGACATGGATTGGATGGAGAAACGCTTTTCTGCATCTCCCGCTTTAAAAACCTGCCCATCAACCGTGCAAATGGCCATCGCCAAATTATTTACCGGAACTTCCGCCAAAGCAGGAATATAATCTGCTACTTTTCCTTGGCCAATCAAAGGGCGTACTTCATCTAAGATATCTGCCAATAACGAATTAGAGAACCTTACCTTCACCACTTTTTCTCCAGACAAACAAGGGCCCCCAAGGAGCCCCTGCATACAGCGCTATTTTTGCGTAACACGCTATTTTTTATGCAACAGCGAATCAATCCCACCAGACATCAAAAAGTTCTGATGTGATAACTTCTTCCATACCGCGATCTTTCAACCACTTCTCAACCAATTGACGGTGTTCCTCAGTACATTTGCCAATTTTTTGCATGCAGACAATACCTTCCCACTGCAAATAACCGCTGGCATCCAGAGCAAGGCCATTTGGCTCGATCAGCTCTTCAATCAAAGCATCAACCGTCCTGTCAACAACCTCAACAGAGGTATTAGCCGGGAAATTCCACTTTACTGAAAAACCTAACTCCTGAAACTCATCAATACGCATTTTTTTACGCAGACGACGACTACGGTTTTTAGCCATTATTTTACCCTCTCAAACATTAGATCCCATACGCCATGCCCTAACCGCTGACCACGCATCTCAAACTTTGTGACCGGGCGCGAATCAGGGCGTGGCACATAATCACCGTTTTCCGATAAGTTACGATACCCTTCTGCTTCGCTCATTACCTCAAGCATATGTTCAGCATAAGGCTGCCAGTCGGTTGCCATATGGAAGACACCGCCGATTTTCAGTTTACTTTTAATCAGTTGAGCAAATTCAGGCTGCACAATCCGACGCTTATTATGACGTGCCTTATGCCATGGATCAGGGAAGAAAAGCTGCACCATCGCCAGACTCTGATCCGGGATCATATTATTCAGCACTTCAATGGCATCATGGCACATGACCCGCATATTATTGAGGTCTTCATCTTCTGCTGAAGCCAGACATGCTCCCACTCCCGGCGCATGAACTTCAATCCCGAAAAAGTTTTTCTCTGGATTTTGGCTTGCCATCGTAACCAGTGATGTCCCCATACCGAAACCAATTTCCAATACAACGGGAGCATCACGGCCAAAAAGTTCTGCCATATTGGACATTTCTGCCTGATAATCCACTCCCATTTTCGGCCACACATTATCAAGTGCTTGCTGCTGACGACTCGTTAACCGTCCCTGCCGACGTACAAAACTGCGGACACGGCGCAAAGCCCTGCCATTTTCATTATATTCCGGTGAAATTACGTTATTTATCATGGTACTTTCTGTCAGTTTTAAAGACATTTGCTCAGGCGTCCGGGGCTTTATGTACCGCAGGATTGCCCAAAGAGAGCGCAATTATGCAAAGATGGCTGAGTTTATCAAGTTCAGTATCCATAAGCACAACTTTAATGCTAATTTGCGGGGTGCTTCGAAACAAAGTTCGGGTTTACACCGAGGTTACACTATGTTGCAATCCTGTTCACAAAACAATTATCCGATATAAAGACAATTATTCTAATGATGGAAGCTGAGCAATTTTCACAAGTGGTGCTTGAATGGTATCACCGTTATGGTCGCAAGACTCTGCCATGGCAGTTGGAGAAAACATCCTATCACGTCTGGCTTTCAGAGGTGATGCTACAACAAACTCAGGTCGCGACAGTTATTCCCTATTTCCAAAAATTTATTTCCCGCTTTCCTGACGTTGCTTCTTTAGCTGCTGCGCCGCTGGATGAAGTGCTCCATTTGTGGACAGGCTTAGGGTATTACGCACGCGCCCGTAATTTGCATAAGGCAGCGCAACAAATCGTAGCGTTACACAACGGTAAATTCCCGACAACTTTCGATGATGTTGTCGCTTTGCCCGGCGTAGGGCGTTCAACGGCGGGTGCTATTCTCTCCCTGTCCCAAGGCAAACACTTTCCTATCCTTGATGGTAATGTGAAGCGTGTTTTAGCTCGTTGCTACGCCGTTGATGGCTGGCCGGGGAAAAAAGAGGTTGAAAACCAATTGTGGGATATCAGTACGCGTGTCACCCCTGAACAAGGTGTTGAATATTTCAACCAAGCTATGATGGATTTAGGGGCAATGGTCTGCACCCGCAGTAAGCCAAAATGTGAAATTTGCCCGCTCAATACAGGCTGTATCGCTTATGCCAATCATAATTGGGCAGATTATCCGGGGAAAAAACCGAAACAGCGCATCCCTGAAAAAACGGCTTACTTTTTATTAATGCAGCATGGTGATACAGTTTGGCTGGAACAGCGCCCGCTTTCTGGTATTTGGGGTGGCCTGTTTGCCTTTCCACAATTTGCAGATCAATCATCACTGGAACAATGGCTAAAAGATTCTGGTATATCTCACAGCAAACTTGAGCAACTAACCGCATTTCGCCATACATTCAGTCATTTTCATTTAGATATCGTTCCCATTAAAATCGATATTTTATCTTTTAATTCCTGCATGGATGAAAACAAAGGACTTTGGTATAACTTACGCCAGCCAGCAATAATTGGATTGGCAGCTCCCGTTGAGTACCTTTTGCAACAATTGGGTTAATTTGCCCATTACTTTGAGGATTAATTATGAGCAGAACTATTTTTTGTACTTTTTTACAACAAGAAGCCGAAGGCCAAGATTTTCAGCTCTATCCGGGGGAGCTGGGCAAGCGTATTTTCAATGAGATTTCTAAAGAAGCATGGCAACAATGGATGAGCAAACAAACCATGCTCATTAATGAAAAAAAATTAAATACCATGAATCCAGAAGATCGCAAATTGCTTGAACAAGAGATGGTGAAATTCCTGTTCGAAGGCCATGACATTCAAATCGATGGTTATACACCACCAGAACAATAATATTGGCATAATAAGAGCCATTTTGTATGGCTCTAAATACTGATGGCATCCCAATATCCAACGGCACTGTAAAATGAAAAAACTGCTGGCTCTGATCCTCCTCGCCCCACTTTTAATTTCCTGCTCTAGCAAAAAAGACCTTGAATACAATGAAGAGTATGTAAAAGATACGAATGGTTTTGATATTTTAATGGGGCAATTTGCCCATAACATTGAAAATATCTGGGGATTACAGGAAGTTTTAATCGCAGGCCCGAAAGACTACGTGAAATACACGGATCAATACCAAACCCGCAGCCATATTAACTTTGAGTCGGGAAGCATCACGATTGAAACGATATCCCCGATTGAACCCACAGAACATTTACGCAAAGCGATTGTCACTACTTTGCTGATGGGGGATGATCCTGGATCAATCGATCTTTATTCTGACGCTAATGATATTCAGATCAGCAAAGAGCCATTCCTTTATGGACAAGTTTTGGATAACAGCGGCGAACCCATTCGCTGGGAGTGGCGTGCACGTCATTTTGCCAATTACCTGATTGAAAATAAATTACAAAAACGCCAATCAGGATTGCATGTCATTTGGTCGGTCACCATGCAGTTGGTCCCTAACCATCTGGACAAACGTGCCCATAAATATCTCCCTCTCGTTCGCAAAGCCTCTATTAAATACGGCGTCGATGAATCCCTTATCCTTGCCATCATGCAGACTGAATCCAGCTTTAACCCTTATGCCGTCAGCCGTTCTGATGCCTTGGGGCTTATGCAAGTCATGCAACATACGGCCGGAAAGGATGTTTTCAGAATGCAAGGAAAATCAGGCCATCCTAGCCGCAGTTACCTTTTCGATCCAGAGAACAACATTGATGCCGGCACCGCCTATCTATCGATATTGCAGAATGCCTACTTAGGCGAAATTCAGAATGCGACCTCACGTCGGTATGCTGTGATTACCGCCTACAATGGCGGCGCAGGTAGTGTATTACGCGTATTTTCCAGTGATAGAAAGAAAGCAGCTCAAATCATCAACGCAATGGCACCTGGCGATGTTTATGAAACTCTGACCAATAAACATCCATCCGCTGAATCACGTCGTTATTTGATGAAAGTGAACAACGCACAAAAAAGTTATCGTAGGTAGTTGATGGCAATATTGTTGATGGCAAATTAGTTGATAAAGAAGTAATGAAAGATGGAGAGATGATTATTTCTCCATCTTGTTTGGATTTATAGCGTTTTGCGTAAATTAAAAGCATGCAGATAAAATTATGCAGAAAGTGTTTGACGGATTTATCTGAATACGGTTTAATGCGCCCCGTTAGCCCGGATAGCTCAGTCGGTAGAGCAGGGGATTGAAAATCCCCGTGTCGGTGGTTCGATTCCGCCTCCGGGCACCACTTCAACTTCCAGTGAAGTCCAGCCCAATAAAACAATTCCTGCTAAATCCAGCAAAATCAACATCCATTCTTATTTTTAGGTCTATTTTCGTTTGTTGCAATCAAGATGCAGCGAAGGGCATAATTCGGGGCACTTACCGTTCGATTACAAGGATGCTCTTAATAATGAAACTAAACGCCCGGCAAATCGAAACTGCAAAACCCAAAGAAAAAACCTACAAACTCGCCGATGGCGGCGGTCTTTATTTAGAAGTCTCGTCACGTGGCTCAAAATACTGGCGCATGAAGTATTACCGCCCGACCGATAAAAAAGAAGACCGTCTGGCGTTCGGTGTCTATCCGGCAGTATCGTTAGCCGATGCCCGCGCTAAACGGGATGAAGCCAAAAAGCTGATGGCACAAGGCATTGATCCCAAAGCTGAGAAAAAAGGCACGGCTTTTCCAGCTAACGCTACACACACCTTTGAACATATCGCACGGGAATGGCACACCAGTAACAAACGCTGGAGCGACCGCCACCGCCAAACCGTGCTGCGCAGCCTTGAACAGTACATTTTCCCGCAGATTGGAAAACTCAACATTACCACGCTAAGAACCAGCCAGCTTTTAGCCCCCATCAAAATGATTGATGATGCAGGTAAACACAATATCGCCCAGCGATTGCAACAACGTGTTACCGCTATCATGCGCTATGCCGTCCAGAATGATATCCTCGAATCCAGTCCTGCCAGTGATATGGCTGGCGCACTTTCTACCGTAAAATCACGCCATCACCCTGCCCTGCCTCATGAAGATTTACCGGATTTCCTGAACCGATTGTCTGTTTATCGCGGGCGCCTGCTGACCAAAATCGCGGTAGAACTGGCACTGCTGACGTTTGTCCGTTCCAGTGAACTGAGATTTGCCCGCTGGCAGGAAATCGACCTTGAAAACGCCGTGTGGAAAATTCCCGCCACAAGGCAACCGATTAAAGGCGTTCGCTTTTCTGAACGCGGCATGAAAATGAAAACCGATCACCTTGTCCCGTTGAGTCGTCAGGCTGTCCGGCTTATCAACGCGTTACAGGCACTGAGTGGCAACTGCGAAGTCATGTTCCCCAGCGATCATAATTCCGCGAAAGTTATGAGTGAAAACACGGTTAATAAGGCATTACGGGCGATGGGCTACGACACCCAGACCGAAGTCTGCGGACACGGCTTCCGCACGATGGCACGCGGGGCAATGGGGGAATCCGGCCTGTGGAGCGATGACGCCATTGAGCGCCAGCTCAGCCATATCGAACGCAACAACGTTAGGGCGGCGTATATTCACACCTCCAAACATCTGGATGAACGGCGGCTGATGGTGCAATGGTGGGCGGATTATCTGGATGCCAACCGGGAAAATTCCATTACACCGTATGACTTCGCCAAGCCGCTGCGCGACAGCAAGAGCCGTTAGTACAATTTGTAACCCGTTTAATTTTCATCGGGAGAAAAACAATTAACGCTGTTCATTGTGTCTTGCATTTTAAATAATCCGCCTGTCATCAAACAACGTCCACGATGAGCGCTCAGGGACTCGGTAACAGGAGAATGAATATGACAATGACAGCGTTGAAAACACACTTTATTCGTTTGCCGGAAGTGCAGCGCAGAACGGGTTACAGCAAAGCGTGGATCTACAAACTGATTAGCGATGGAGCATTCCCAAAACAGGTCAAAATCGGTCCACGTTCCGTAGCCTTTATTGAATCGGAAATTGATAACTGGATTGCCCAGCGTATTGCTGAATCACGAGCGGCATGACACAGAAAAGCATATGACATAAGAAACGTAACAGAAAACACAACGCCCCGCAGTGCGACCAACACTGCGAGGCGTCTAACCAATAACCATTCGTAAGGTAAAAATGATGGCTGATACACAGCATACCCAAACTCGCCCTGAATTTACAGTTCAAAAAACAACTGGCAACCAAAAACCCCTTGATCTGATCCAGACCGTAAAAACCTCTGCCATGTATTCCTGGGCAAATCTGCTGCCTGCGTGTGGTATTGATATTCCGGCAAAGGGTAAACATGGTGCTTGCCCTATTTGCGGTGGTACTGACCGTTTCCACTTTATTGACGATCATCATCATGGCAACTGGCATTGCCGTCAGTGTGACGCCCCAAACTATGGCGATGGGCTGGATTTAGTGGCAAAAACTAAAGGAATTTCCATCATTGAAGCGGCTAAAGTGGTTGCAGATGCGCTAGCACTACCTTTGCCCGAACCCAAGCCCGCCAAAGCAACCCATTATCCCACACAACCGATTGCCGAAAGAGTGGCGGCTCTGATGGCGCAAACTGTCGCTGGGCAATCACCCTATCTGGCTGCAAAGGGTCTGCAACATCTTGATCAGCGATTACTGTTCGATAATTCGACTGTGCTGGCACTGACAGCACTGGATAAAAAAGTTACAGGAGCGCAGATCATCAAACCCAATGGCGAGAAAAAATTCTTCCCCGGTAGCCAGAAAAAAGGGGCGTTTATTCCCGTGTCAGCGCTGGAGGCGCACCCGGATACAGTAATTATTACCGAAGGTTACGCCACAGCACTCACGATTAATCAGCTCTGTAAAGGCACGGTTCTGGCAGCGCTGGATGAGGGCAATTTGCTTTCTGTCGCCAAAGCCGTTCGAGAGCGGTGGCCGGATACCAAAATTATTCTAGCTGCGGATAATGATTGGCACTTTCCCGGCGAGTTGGATAAGAAAGGGAAAACCAAAGTGAATGTCGGCAAGATCTCGGCAGAAAAAGCTGCCCTTGCGGTGAATGGTTGGGTTACGTTGCCACCGGATGCCGTTAAAGCTGATTGGGATGATTATCGTCAGCATCATGGTATTGAGGCAGCAAAGCAGGCATTCAGTAAGGGGTTGTATCAAGTGGGGAAATCAATGAACAATCACGTAACAGAAAACCGCAATTATGACAATGTAGAAACGCTTTATCCACAGCGTAAGACAAAATTACCCCTATCCGTTGGCTCAGAAGGCTTTAATGCACAATTGGATTATGTTGTTAAAGGCATTATTCCGGCACATTCCCTGTGCAGCATTTACGGGGCAAGTGGGTCATATAAAAGTTTTCTGGCAGGCGCATGGGGCTGTCATATTGCTACGGGTAAAGCATGGGCAGGGAAAGCCGTTGCTCAGGGTTCCGTGCTGTACGTTGTCGGTGAAGGCGGGATCGGCGTACCACGGCGCATCAAAGCATGGGAAATCGTCAACGGTCAGACAGTTAAAAATATGTATCTGATCAATACCCCAGTATTTCCGGCCTCACCAGCCGAAGTACATGAACTCGTGATTGCCGCCCAGCAGGTTGAGTCTGAAACAGGCGAACCGGTACGCCTGATTATTCTGGACACTCTTGCCCGTTGTTTTGGTGGTGCTGATGAGAATGATTCAAAAGATATGGGCGCTTTTGTCCGGGGCTGTGACGAACTAAAAGCCAGAACAGGGGCAAGTATTCTCGTGGTTCACCATTCCGGCAAAGATGAAAGCAAAGGCGCAAGGGGTTCCAGTGCCTTTCGTGCTGCGCTGGATGTTGAATACCGGATCAATCGGGAAGGGAAAAAAGGCGGTGCGCTGGTTATAACCTGCACCAAAATGAAAGATGCCGAAGAGCCGGAAAACAAAGCCTATGACATGCGTGTGGTTGAACTCTTTACCGATAAAGATGGTGAGGATATTACCTCACTGGTTCTGGTTGACAAGCCGCGTGATCCGGTTGAGGAGGAAGAAATTGAACATATCCCCAATAAAACAGATAACCACACGACATTATGGCAATGTATCCGGTCGCGCACTGCCCTGAAAGAACCTTGTTCTGTTGCCCTTATACGTGATGATTTAAAGGCGATGGGAGTGAATGTGAAGAATTTCAGCCGTTGGTTAACCAAGTTAGAACATGATGGACTCATTACCCGCAGCGGGCAGGAAATAACCATTATCAACCAAAACAATGCAGACTAGATAGTGAGTAAAAAAATGAGGAATTACGAGAAAATAGATTGTGATACTCACCGTATTCCTCATTTCTCGCGCATATATGTAGAAAAAGCGAGGAACATTAATTATATTGATTTTTAAAGATAAATTAATCTCCATTCCTCACCTATTTTTACCCTGAGGCAAATAAAAAACGAGTAGAGAATTGAGGAGCAGGTGAGGAATTAAATTGTTTTTTGGCAGGTGTTTTTCGGCTCTCCGTGTTACCGGGCTAATACATTAGCCCGGTAACACGGAGAAGACAAGCGCAGCGCGTCAGTGTGGTTTTATTAAGCGAGAAACTCTTTCTGGCTGGCAATCAGTTTAGCACCACATGCCGTGTGCATTCCTTCGACTGCAATCGCTTTTCCATTATTTTTTAAATTCTCACTGCCCTCGATAATAGGAAAAACTCCCTCGCATTTTGGGCACTCAACTAAATCTGTTTCTCCGGCAACGGGAATTCCTTTATAAGTATAACCACCTACAGTGGTAATTACTTTTCCACCGTGATCGGTGGTGTCGTTTAATAGAATAACGGCTTTGGTTGCCATATTGAACCTCATGTATGAAAAAATTAGTTATCAATGATTGATATCAACCACAACATCAGAAACTATAAATAAATCATGGAATGTTCTGATGCTGAGGTGGTTTTAATAATTATTAATTACTATTCCAATTGGGATGTATTATTTATTTTCCAATAATCAATAGAATCCCTATCTAAATCAACCTTACCATCAGGATATTCAACTCTGGATGGTTTATTACCTCCTGGTATAATAATTTTTGGCATTTTAGTTTCATCTAAAGTTGGTATGTATTTTATTTTCCATTCATTTTTTTGCTGTAGAATTAATTCAAAAAAGGTTAGTTCCCTCCCAGAATAAAGACCTATTTGATTAGTATTACCTGTAACAAAACTTTTTCTTAAGACTGGATAAATAGTCGGCCTATAATCAATGATATTTTCGAATTTTTTCATGTCACTAGGTTTTCTTGCACCATTGATATATACATTTATTCCAGCCCTACCTCGCGATACAGCATTCTTCATCAGATGGCTAACGTTAGTATACTCAATAGCTAATTCAATATTATCAATCTGCCATTGACACCAACCTCCACCATTAAGAGGTATTTTTTCTTTAAAATAACCTGTTACAGGATCTACTAAAATATTAAATCTGTTCCAGTGATATTTAGGTAGGTGATAGAGTGTTCCACCTGCGGTATTATGAGTCGCAAGACACCTATTTGAAGCATAAATACTGTCTAAATTAGGTTTCGTATTTGGAGGAGCAATACCTTCAACTGTAATCCATTGATTTTTTTCAGGTGGTGAAAATGGTTCAGACTTATCTTTATAAGTCTGCCAGTAACTTGAAATAGTATTAGATATGAATTCACATCCTGTTAAGCACAGGACAAGTGGTAATATTGTTAATAGTCTGAATATTAATTTCATTATTAGCCTCATATTATCCTTTTATCATTTCTCAGAGTAACGTTGTAAGGCTATTGGGCCTCTTTTATCGTTTTTAGTTACTTCTAGAGTTATCATTAATTGATTATCTATTTCTCTTAAGAAATAATATTCTCTGATTTTTTTTCTTTGAAATACTGCGCGAATCGAATGCGGTTCACTTTCAAGAAATGATAAATCTTCCTGCTTCCTTTGCAATTTTTTATCCGGTGAAAGAGTGCACAGTTCTCGCAATCTCTTATCAATATATTCAGCATATAAGGCGCTACTATGGTCAAGAAGGCCTGTCCCACGCTTGCCTGTAGGATTTTCGTCACCTTGAAAAAATGAACGTACCTCTTGCTCTCTGTATTTATCTACTTTGGTCTGTTGTTCAATAAATTCTTTAGTCTCTTTTCTGGTTTTTTCATTTAACTCCGGAAGTAAATACAGTTTTGACTCTGAATTAGGGAGAGCATAAAAGTAAACTAATTTACCATGATGTAAAAAGGACTCATCCTCATGGTTGAGGAATTTGATACTTTTTGCAAAAAGCCAGCTAGCAGGTATTATTGAACCAATAGGTGTATCAAATACCTCGATTGTGTATCCTAAAAATTTAGAATCAGTTTGAAGAGCTATATTATCCATATCTTTTTTAAAGGGTACAGAAGGAACGAAATCATCTTCATTAACATGACGATAGTGAATAATTTCAATGAGTTCCTGCACTGCACTTTGGGTGAATAAACGCGGCATACCGTAGGTATAAAGGCAGGGATTATAGGATTTGAGTTGTGCGCTATGTAACAAGGCGAGGGCACCACCCAAACTATGACCGCAGACGAATAGTTTTTTATTTTGTGTTAACTCAATGATATGTTCAAATACTGTTTTTCCATCGTCTCTTTTAGGTACTTGGATTTCTGTGACAAGATGGAAGGCATCCCAAAAACCTTTATGAACTTTCCCTTTTTCGCTAAAACCACTACATACACCTTGAGGTGTACAGCCTAATTCTAGCGGCTGGAATGTTCCATCTGTGAGAAGATCCTTTGTTTCCGTCATTTCAGTACCACGCCATCCAATAATAACTTCCTTCTTGTTTGCTACGTAAAAAAGTTGGGTGTGACCCTGAGGAATTTTTTGTTTATTTGAGTCAATGTAGACGACCTCAGTATAGCGATCACTAAATGGAACATCATAAACCACTGGGGAAAAAGATTGGTCATTGACCCTATGAGGTGAACGTGACAGATCGAGCAACTGTTTTTGGAAGAGGTTTGTGACTGAACCTAAGTAATTTTCAGTATCTTCGGCATAAGTTAATATACTCATTAGTGAGAGGTTATAAGCATTAACTAATGAATAGTCTTTTTGATGATGTAACAACAAAGACCATGCCCTAAATGGACATATTTCAATAACATAGCGATATTCGCCTAAATATGATGGATAAACTTCAAGGCCCTGTGGTTCACTATCAGGAAAATGGTAGCTTGGAAGAGGATTTTCTTCTTTCCATTTTTCGATAACTGGCATTTTATCAACCAATTCACCAATCTTTGCATAATGATACTTGCGGCCTGATTCCAAGCTCTCTTTAAAAACTGGTGAAATGGCTTTCATGGCTTCGGTAGAGCGAGTGTATTCACTGTTACGCTTCGTTCTCAGTGGGCGTTTTTCCATTTCATCTGCAAGTTCTTGCCCACTGAGAAATAAGCGTAAAGGAGAAGCCAATAATTGCTCTTCCTTGATCATTCCATTCCCATCTGTTTTCCCTGTACGTGTAGTTTTGCTGTTTTTTAATGTATAAGGCATATTGGTTATGGGTTTATTATGTTCATCGACAAGCTGAATTTCTATTTTGTTCTTTAACATAGCCTGACAATCATGACAATAAATCGAATTTGCATTACTCATCAATCTTTCTCCTGTTCTTTTTCTTGTTCCATCGCCAACAGATAATCCTGACCAGAGATTTTCTCAACGTATTGGCCCGCTTCAATTTTTTGCTGCAACCACTGCTCTATTCGTAGTTCCAGACTACCCACAGGCTGATCCAGTTGTTTCGCCATCTCACCGTGGTTTTCCCATAAATCATCATAAAGTGAACTGCTTAACACTTTCAGGCCGTAAGGGGATCGCAACCAAACAGCAAGCAGGTGCTCGTCCAGTATAAAGGGGATTTCACTGTTACCTTCTCCACATGTTTCGGGACGGTAAAACTGCATCGGCTGTGGTATGTCGATCATCAGTTCTGTGACAGGCGATAGCATCAGTGACCAATCACTGGGTGTGAATGCTGGGAGCATCGCACCAAAAACGCGGGCATCCATAATGCGAAATAACACCTGTTCGCCATTCATTATCACCAGTTGCCGGTATTGCCAGTGAGCAAGCTGTTCCTGCCATGATGTATAACTGCGGTATGCCCATCCCCAACTGTTATCACTGAGTGCGTGGCGATCTAGTATTTCCCCTATCTGGAATAACCCGTGGCTTTTTGCCTGTACCAGCCATGGGCTTTGTTTCAACATCTTGTGCATTGGTGTACCACTGTAGAGCGGAAATGCTTGTTCGACCCAATCATTGCGATAAAACTGATCGATCGGATTGGGTTGCGCCAGAGAATTGAGAATAAAGAATACGGGCGCGTCATTCGGTTTATTCAGCCATGTCTGCCAGCTTAGTGATATTTCAGTCATCGTTGCTTCCATCGTCATGGTTATTCCTTATTAGCGGGTTTAATCACCGGACTGACATCCTGCTGAGCCAGTAATGGGCAGTATGGATGAGCCGGAAATTCCACCATCGGCAACGGCTCGACACCTTCCGGCAGTTGCAGTGCCAGCCCGCGTCCGCTGCCGCCTGAACCTTGCCCGACATTAATCGGTGAGCAGAGAATGCCAGCCGGTGTGACTTTCAGAAAACTGCCGCCCACTTTCAGGGTGACTTCTGTTGCGGCTTCCAGTACGACCTTGCCGCCACTTTTCAGGTGGATTTCCTGCCCGCTGTCAATGACGGTCGCATCGCCGGTCTGGATATGCTGGCTGCCGGCAATCCGGTGTGACACGTCCCCTTCGGTGGTGATTTTGCGCGAACCGGCGACCTGATGATGGTCATCGGCGCGGATATCGTGGTAACGGTTGTTATCGATGCGTTGTTTCTGGTCATGCTTGATATGCCAGTACGCATCATTTTCGATATGCGCGGTCAGGTCTTTCTGGCCGTGGAGATAGATTTCTTCGCTGTCTTTGGCATCCTCAAAGCGCAGTTCGTTAAAGCCTTTGCCTTTGTGGGTCTTGGTTTTAAAGGTAGTGCGGGTTTTCTGCGCCGGTAAATCCAGTGGCGGGCGGTTCAGGCCGTTATAGACACAGCCGGTGACTATCGGACGGTCAATATCCCCATTGAGGTAAGAGATAATCACCTCCTGCCCGATACGCGGTATCGCCATAAAACCAAAGCCGTTACCGTTCCAGCCCTGAGCCACGCGCACCCAGCACGAGGCACCATCATCGGGTTGGTCATAGCGGTTCCAGTGGAAATGGACTTTAATCGCCCCGTCTTTATTAACGAAGATTTCTTCGCCTTCCGGCCCGACCACGATAGCGGTTTCATCGCCATCTGCCAGCGGTTTGTAGTGGAAAGGCGGACGATAATCATCCAGACCGGAAATAAAACTGAATTGGTTGGAGAGTGTGGTGCCTTCACCGGCATCATTTCCCAATGCTTGCGGGCAACGCCCGTGGTGGCTGATACTGACTACCTGCCAGCGAACATTAAGCAGTTTATGGGGATGATTTTTTATCTCGAAGATTTTACCTGGCATCAGTTTGATGCAGTTACTGCTACCGCTGCCGGTCTGTTTCTGGTTGTCCAGTGCTTCCTGCCGGTATTTTAAAAACGGTTTGGCGGCGGCATCTTTCTGGAAGCGCCCGTAACTTTCAAACACGGTGTAAGGGGTCTGGCTGCCGAAGTCACGAAAGCCTTCGCTGCTGTGCATATGGGAGAGATGATAGCGCGGGTTCTCCGGGTTGAAATCTTTGTGCAGGCTGCGCTGCGGACTCATGCCGACGCCTAACCGTACCAGATAAATCGTATCTACCCCGTAGGCGGTTTCCGGCTGAGGCTGGTATTGCAGCGGCAAGCCAGCGGTCATGCCCAGATGGCTGTCACTGAAAAACAGCGTTTCATCCTCAAACCAGAAACTGATACCTTCTTCCGCGGCTAACCGGCTGAAAAATGTATAATCGGATTCGCGTTTCTGGGTCACATATCCCCGGTCCTGATGCACATCGTAGAGCTTCGAATCGGCTTTCACCCGGTGTTTTTTCAGCAGGCTGTTTAAAATAGCCGGCACATTTTGCCGGTGATAAATCCGGCTGTCCTGATTGAGCGTCAAGCGCCAGCAGGCAGGCCGCACGGTGACGGAATAGATTGTCTTATTACCATCGGTGCCCACCCAGTCCGCATGGGAGATGATGCCGGTGATTTTGCGCTGCTCCGTTTCACCATAAAAAACCTGCAACACCGCTTCCTGCATCAGCAGCGAGGCTAAATCAATTTCCGCCTGTGGCTTAAAGGGGTTCGGATTGCCCGTTCTGACCAGTGTCATGTTCAGGGTAAAAAGTTCTGATAATCCCTCTTGCAGGGAAAATTCCCCCACAGCAAAAGTGTCTTCCGGCACACCGGCGATGTGGCAGACAAAGCGTAATCCACTTTTCATGTTAATGTTTTCCTTATGGTTGACGTCATGCGTTCCTTAATCGGTTACATTGCCGGGCGTAACCCATCGACATGCCAGAACTGCCATAGCACCTTGTGACTGTCCGGGGTGAAAATCTCCAGCATGACAAACGAAGATTGGGTGATAAAACAAGCCAGTGCCTGATTGATTAACCGGCAGAAGCGATACATTTCTCCCTGATTACGATAACAATCAGGGTTCAGCGTCAGTGAGAGTAAATGCCCGCGAATGGGGCGCCCCCGCCGCATCCGGTCAGTCAGACTCTCTTCCACCTGTACAATGCCGTCAATGTGTTGCTGGAACTGGCAGCTCAAGGGGCGATGCGTGTCAGCATACGGGTCAAACAACCGGAGAAACTGTTTCAGGCTGTCGGTGGCAAACAGTATCATCGGTGGGCTGGAAAGACAGGAGAGCAGCGGCCAGCCGTTATTTTCCTGTAACAATGGCGGATAATCGGTCACCACCGGAATAATATTCTGCACATCAAGATGGGACGGTGCACTTTCCGGCGTCACGGTAATTACGCCTTGTTCCAGCCTCAGTGCCTGCTCATGGTAGCCGATGAAAGAGCACGAGACAGCAATCTCCGGCAGATTGTTTGCCGGATTGCCGGCCAAATCAAAAAAGCACAGCCGATGTTGGATACTGCCCAGAAAATCAGATTCAGTCTGGAGCTGGTAGTAAAACGTGTCGGGCTGTGCATCGTCATCAAAAAAACGCCCGGCGGGAACAAACTGCTCAATCGGCAGCCAGTGATAAGGCGTGCCACGCTGCTCACTGTCTTCTGGCTGTACCACCACCTGAACCTCCTGCAGCCGGTACAAGCACACCGATCCGCCTAATGGCAGCGGATAGCGGTGATTACCGGCTTCCAACCGGACAGGCGGGATAGCCTGGTTTTCCAGATGTATCGCCGGCACACAACCCAACAAAAATGCCCCCTCGACATCCTCCAGTGGCAATTCACCCCCGAAACGCAAAATCAGCTCAAACGTACCATCGTCATTCAGCGGGACTTTTGCGCAACTGCTGCTGATATCCAGCGTGACAAAGTTATAAAGCGCCGGCAACGCATAATATTCCACCAACGGTTGCAGGCCGGAATAGGGACTTTTGGCGGTGGGCAGCAACGGTTCGTCAAGCAAGCCATGCCAGCCATCAGGAAAACTTTTCATTGTTCGCCGCTCACCCTGTGTGTTCAGACTGATATCACAGATATGTTGATCCAGTCACAGGCTGAGCTGGGCGGCGCGCTTCGTATCGGTGCCAAGGAAAAAAGATAAGGCTCCGCTTTGCCAGAAAGAAGACGCCGAACCGGTTTGGCATAGTGTCAGGATGATTTCACTGTGAGTGCCCGTTTTCCTGACTGCGCGCTCCTGTACAATCAACGGTTCAATATGCAAAGGGCGGCAGGTTTTAAAGTTGATCAACTGCCCGTTAAGGCTGGCAGACACCGATGTACTGATCGGGATCTCGGCAGTGCCCTGATGTTCATCATCCGTAGGCGTAAACTGTACTATCGTCGTCGGTGGAATAGGAGACAGGGCTAACGGCCAGATACGGGAGAGAATGCCGTGAACAATTTCGGGCAAATTATCCTCCAGCTTGTCCCGCAGATTGGCAATCAAAAACGCAAAGGCTTCGAAAACACGGGCAATATCAGGGTCATGAGAGGAAACCAGAAACTCAGCCAGATGCGGCGACTCTTTCGCGATGTGCTCAGCCAGCTCTCGCAGGTAAGCGCGCTCTTTTAGATAAAGCGATTCTTTGTTGTTTTTCATTGAATTTAACTTGTGTTTTATCAATTAGGCTTCGGTATCATGCTGAATCTCAGCGAGATAAAATGCATAGCTGAACAGAAAAGCACATTTATTCTACACATTAATCAATCAAATTAATTAACGAATTAAATCCAGTTTTTGGCTGGTGTTGGCAGAATATAGGGGGATTATCGGAATATGCACGGTAATTCAGGCAAAAATCAGGCTGGCAGGAATAGTTAATGGTTTGACTCCCGCCTGTCTGACCGTTAATATCTTTCTCTACAAAAATGATCCCTCGCCTGTCAGGATCACCTTCGGGTGGCGAATGAAAACTCCCGTAGCCTGCAAGGGAGAGCAAGCATTGCGGTACATCTGCCCACCTTTGGAAGCAGATATTGTCAGACATAAACCCCTTGTCTGGTAATGAAGGTTTCTTAAACTAAAAATACGCCCAAAAGGTGTTTTTATCTTGTCGCCGAAGGGTGTTGAACGTGGGTTCATACACTGACTTTTCAAATCAACATAAATCCTGTTTATCTTCAATGAACAACAGGATGGCTTTTGCGCATCCGTTCATACTTTTATCTATCCCTGTCTGAATTATTCAACAGACAATTTTTCTACCGCTAAACCATTAACGCATGACTACCGTTTGACACTGGATCTGGCGGCGTTTTGCTGTACCCGTTGGTATTTCAACGCTTGCATAGTCTTTGCTGATTGTTCGAAAACTCAAGGCGTCACTTTTTGCGGGTTACCGCTGAAAGTGACGCCGCAGCCAAAGCACAACACAACCTTGACAGATTCAGGCCTGCTTAACCACGCAGTAAATCTGACACTGCATTTTTAGATTGAAAAAGGAGAACTTGACGATATCGAGGCTGGCTTTTTTGCCGGTGGGGATAACCTGTTTATACAGGCGGCAGTACCGCGTACTCAACCGATACCCCGCAATACCTCAACTTGCGTTCACTCTGGCGCACAGATATCGATCAAGGGCAAAGCAGGTTTTTCTGTTTTGCCAGAATGGTCGCGCGCCAGAGATTGCATGTTGTCAGGTATAGGTCGCGGGAGAAGCTAATGAGTCGATTGATTAAGGAATTAAAATTTTTTGCCCGGCAAGGCGGCGGCAGCCATAAGACCTGCCATGATCGCATTCAGATCGCCGAACGTTTTGGCTCGTTGTTATTGAGCCTGAATATTCAGGTTAAAAGCCTTAAGAATTTGAAAGCCAAGCATGTGGAACAGTATGTTGATGCCCGTTTGTCTCAGGGGATTGCCAAGCGAACGGTGCAAAATGAAATGTCCGCACTGCGTAATATCTTCCGCGTGGCAGGTCGGGAGAAGCTGGAAACCTTGCCGCGTTTAAGCAATCAGGCATTGGGATTAAGCGGAACCAGCCGCGCCGGAACAAAACAAGCGATCCCTGATGCCACGTTTCAGGTTGTTTATCAGAAGGCACGTGAACGTGATGCCGGATTTGCCGTCACACTGACACTTGCCCGATTGTTGGGGTTACGTTCTCAGGAAGCGGTGCAATGCAGTGCTTCATTGAAAAGCTGGCGCAAACAGTTAGAGCAACCAGAGCCAAAACTGCATGTTGTTTTTGGTACAAAAGGAGGCCGGCCAAGGCAAACCCGCGTACTGGATATCGCAGCGGTAAAAGAGGCTGTCGAACAGGCCATTGCTATTGCAGAACAACGTGGCGGCAGGCTGATTGATAAACCCGATCTCAAGCAGGCCATGAACTACTGGCGGAAACATACCACAAAGATTGGTTTAACAGGCTGCCATTCTCCCCATAGTTTACGCTATGCATGGGCGCAGGATGCACTGAATTATTACCAACAAAATGGTTTTAGTCGTCAGGAGGCAAGAGCACTGGTTTCAATGGATTTGGGGCATGGTGATGGTCGTGGGCGTTATGTTGAGCGGGTTTATAGCCGTTAAACTTAGTCGTTTAGTTATTGAGTCCGATAAAACAATCAGTTAAAGTATTCGCGCCATTGGCAAATTCTAATGGTCAAGGTTTTGCAGCCTTGCGCACTTATACACTGGTAAGATACTTTACCAGTGTTCTTGCTATTACCTTTTCTATGGTGGTTCAGGCTGGGGAGGCTATGCCTCGCCGGAATAAGTGCCGGTCTGCAAACCCTGTCTGAATCGCCACCATCAATAGTAATTAATGGAAGGGGTAGCAGGAATGAATAACAACGTTAGAAATGACTGGCATCAGGCCGATATCATCGCAGCATTACGTAAACGTGGGACAACCTTAGCGGCGCTCTCCCGTGAGACGGGACTCAGTTCATCAACATTAGCAAACGCACTCAGCAGGCAGTGGCCTAAAGGTGAGTGGATTATTGCGAATTATCTCGGCATCCATCCCTCAGAAATCTGGCCAAGCCGTTATTTTGATAAGCAGGGTCACCTGATTGAACGTAAGGTTCGCAATAAACCACAAGAATAACCCGCTGTAATTTGTGATCGATGTCGTAAAAATGATAATTTTTCATCTCAAGCCCTGAGCGTAAAATGGCAGCCCAATTTGACCATTTTTAACCCTCACGGCTTTTTTGCTTTAAGGTGATTGAAAAACGCACAATTAATGGTATAAATAAGAAAAATCAGTCAGATAGAAAAGAAAAAGTAAGCAAAAAAATCTGGGGGCATTAAAAGGGGCATAAACGGAATGAAAGATAATAGACTTTATAAATTCAACACGTTATAATGCTTTTCGATTCCGCCTCCGGCACCAAATTTCCATGCGGGTTTGTCCTAGGTTGTTAAATTTCCTGACAAAAGCGCAAAAAAGAATCAATCGTTAATTAAATGTTAAACCCTAATCAGCTCAATTTGTACTGTTTAGTTGAAAAGAACATTTAACACAAGATGACAGGGTAGCTGTTTTAACAGTTACCCTTTTCTTGTTTAAGGTAATGATTTCAGTAATTGATTCTGATGTCAAGTCAGGGAAAAACTTTACGGGACAGGGGGATCTAAATTAGCCATTTTTTCATACCATCCCTATTGATGCAGGGCAGTTCACTCACACCTCCACCTCAATCCTGTCTGAGACCTGCCCTGTCTTTTTTACGCCGTTTTATTCATTCTCATCGGCATGCTCATCAACAAAATCAGTATACAACCCCAGTTCCCGCTCCAGCGCTTTGCCCGTCACCTCCATATCAAGATCAATGTATTCCATCGTGGTCGCCACATTACGGTGCCCCAGTAAGCGTTTCACCAGCGGCAGATTACGATCCGGCGATTTCATCAAGGTCGTCGCCAACGTATGACGAAAACGGTGAGGCGAGACCGCAAAATCACACTCTTTGGACAGCCGGCGAAAGAAAGAACGGAGCTGTTGTTTTTCCCGGTCGATATCGTATTGGTAACGGGAAAGCCGGCTTGGGTGCGGGACACTCAACCGGCTGAGATCGAAAATCGGATCGTGGGCTTTCGCACCGGCAGCGATGGCCCTTTCTACTAATTTTACCAGCCGGAGTTTAAGCGGCGGAATAATCGGTATTTCCCATTCACTGTGGTTTTTACTGCCTTCCAGCCCCAGTTCAATATAATTGCTGTCCAGATTAATATCCCGCAGCCGCAGGTGCAGTAACTGGTTCTGACGCATCCCCGTAAAGCGCAATGTCGCCAGCACCGTTGACCAATACCAGGTCGGATACAGGGCACAACGCCCTCCCCGTGGAGTCATCTCGATTCTTTCTTCCTCAGCAAACTTGCCCATCAGCAGATTAATGCGGGTTATCTGCGATTGGCTCAAAATCTTCTTCTTTTTCTTCTCTTTTTTAGCCACGGCGTTGTTAAACGGATTTTCGGTGTGAGGCAGCAGTTTTCGCTCTATGCCGAAATTAAAAATCGCCCGCAGATGAGCCACCTTATTATTCCAGGTATGACTCGACTGCTTTTTTTCCACCAGAAGGTGGCGCCGCCACCGCAGCACATCCCGGTGAATAACCTGTGCCGGTGATGCGGATTATCCCATAAACCGGATAAAACCCCGTGTGACCTTGCGATAACTCCATTCGGTATCCGGTCGCAGGATATGTGAAAAAAAGTACTCTTCTAATAGCTCTTCCCAACTGAGCGTTTCTGCTGTATTCAACATGTTATTTTTTCCTCGGTTCATCCTGCCGTTTCCTGTCCAAAAACAATTTGCGGCAATAAAATACAAATAACCCTTTAAATTATTTACCTTTAAATGATGAATGTGGGTGACTGTCAGTGGCAATACTTTCTTTCTCCCGTCCCGGCTGTTTGGTCAGTTTCGGACCGTGATGATGATTTTTTCCCTGATTTTGTGGTGAAGATTCATCCGGTGACTGAAATAATGACAATAATGTCAGAGTATCGTCAGAGGGAGCGGTGGGCGGTGGGGTTATGTCACTGGCGGGAGTCCGCACTGTCGTTTCCGGCACAGGGTTGTCTTCAGTAGAGAACACGGTCTCCGTCACCGGTTTCACCTGCAAAGGGGAATGGAGCTGTCCGGCCGCATCCTGAAGCAAGGTATCTATCAGCGGAACGCTGGAGGGGCGGCCATTGAGGTGCAACATCAGACAGTGCCAGACCTCCGGTACCGTCACCAGCCACATCATGGCTTTTTCCGGTAACAGACAGGCGGCCAGCAACACTTCCTGCGGAGCCGGCGGTATGTTTTCCGGTGCGCGGAAACGGAAACGAAACGGTTTGTCGGGAATACCGATCCCCGGTTGCCAGACCAGCCTGTCTTCCAGTTCCCCTTCGAGTTGCCGCAACAACGGCAGGTGGTAAAACAACGCCGCCCAGAACACCACCGCCTGCCATAAGACCCCTTGTACTGCCTGCGTTTCCGGTGCCACACCCGGCGGCAGTAAATGCCCCTTCGCTAACCGCACGGCACAGGTGGTAAATTGCAGTGTCAGGTCAGCAAATCCGCCACTGCCTGACCACTTCCCTTCCGGGGCGGCGGGTATCTGCTGAACACTGCCCAGCAGTTGTTTAATCGGGGCGAGATAAAAACGCTGGTACAACCCTTCAGGCAGCGTACTGTTTTGCCATAATTGTTGCAGGCACTGACGGCGCAAGGGGGTTGCCAGCAACGCCTCCACTGATTGTGGCCGGAAATAGTCCCCGTTATCACAAGCCTCGCTCGTTTTTTGCCCTGATGATTTTTTCTGTAATGCTGGCGAACGGGTAAAATGCGATTTAAAACGTGTAAACATCACTTTTCTCCTTGTCAGATTTGGCTCAGTGTCGGTCAATCCCAATCGTAAACAAGGCGAAACTCTTTTTGCGAAAATAAAAATTGTTTGTATGACTTACACTTAAACGTAAAAAAGCGCCCCGAAAGGCGCAGTCGTGAAACAAAGAGGGGGAAAACAGAAATCAGGCCGCGTGTTCATCGTCCTGCAAACGCTGCGACCAGTTGCCCAGATAATGGGCCGGTGTGTAGCGTGTCCGTTGGCTGCCGGGATCATTCAGCACATCACCAATCGTGACCGCTGCCGGAATACCGGTCAGGGAAAGCTGGATATACGCCATCACCGCCGCCAGCGGGTCGATATCAATCGCACAGACCCACATACTGGACAACGGATCATGTCCCTGCTCTCTTAATACCTCTGCGGCTGCCAGCATCATACAGGCCGCACCACAACAAGGTTCGTGGAAGGTGACAAAGGGTTGGGTCTGCAACAAGTCAGACACCTCATTCAACTGCAATTGTGCCATGACTCTGGCCACACTCCAGGGTGTAAAGAATTGCTGAAGTTCCTTATTGCCCAGCTCCAGTTGCATAAACACGCTACCGAGAAAATCACCGGGTTCTTCCGACAATGCCAGCACAGTAATCGAAAAAAGTTTCACGATCCGGTCAATATCTTCCCGTTCATACTTGTTGATGGTTTTCAGATAGAACTGCTCCAGTTCCTCACTGAAACAGTATTTATTGTGAATGGCCACCATTGTACAGTTGCAAAAATCCTGAAAAACCCGATAACGGTTACGGTAACGGGCGGTTTGTTTAAACAGCGAAATAAATGCTTTCTGGTAGTCCGGACAAGAAGCCATGGCGTGTTTTCCTGATAAAAAAGGAAAACACGCCCCGAAAGGGGAACGTGTTTCCCCTTTCGGTTGAAGTCAAGATAAGTTGATGCTGCGTTGAACAAAATGTTACTGCCCAACGGCAATGGCCGGTAAGGCCAGCGTGGTTTCCGCTTTCTCACCGTTGACCAGATACAATGCCGGCCGGTTTTCCCGCCCGGACAGCCCATAACCGCTGTCCACATGCTCGCCCTGGTCATAGCAGTCGTAACCTTTGAGCTGGCCTGACGCTTCGCTGTACCAGTGGCGGATCTCACAGTCAAACACCGTTGACAATTCGCCCATCAATTCTGCCGAGGGCGGTGTCCACGGGGAATCAAACCGCACCGTCAGACTGCTGGCATTGCGGCGCTCCCAGCGGACATGATGGCCAAACGGCCATTCCAGACCGTATTGCTCGCCGTAAAACTGCGCGGTACTGGCAATCCCCTTGAGCAACCCACTGTTGCCGTTAATTTCACAGGCCAGCCGGGTCGGCATCATCATCAGCATATCGCAGGGTTGTGCTGTTTCCGGATACGCATTCAGTTTATCCCAGCACGCGCCAATATCGGGTGTCTCAGACCAGCCCACCATGCCAAACCAGTCGGTATACTGACGGGTCAGAAGACGGGCGATGAGGTCACGCGCGGGTTCCGGCACACTCTCCCAGCGCATCAGGCTGAGACAGGACTGGCGGTACAAATTATCTGTCCGTTTAATATTGTCGCTGCTTAACGGTACATTGTCCTGCAACAGCTTCAGCCACTGTTCAAACGCCAGGTTCTGCGCCGTTGGTGCCGCCGTACCCCGTATCAGTTCCGGATACGGGGTATAGGTTTGCGGTTTGGTGGGTTTCAGTATTCCCGCACAACCCGCCAGAAACAGGCGCAAACTCTGTAATACGGCCTGACGGTAACGGGGCGTTTCTTCCCCACAGACCCACTGCTGCATCACATCAAGACAAACGGATTTGCCGGTGATTTCTAATTGATTGGTGTACCAGTCTGCCATGGTTATGTTCCTCATTGGATTGATAAAAATAAACCGGAGGAACCACGCCATCAGGGCACAGCTCCCCCGATGGGTGATTGAAAAAAGGGTTACGGCCTGTCCTGCCTGAAAAGCGTCTCAGCAATGCCGCTGTCGAAAATCACTTGCAGCTCATCATGAAGACCCAGATACGGTGTACTGCGCGGGACAGCCTGCGCATCCAGCCGGGTTAAATCGTATTTATCCACCAACTCGTTGATGGCTTCAAATGGCAGGACATCCTGGGCTGTCAGTTCAGCCACCGTGTCGGCTTCACACAGTGCGGTATCATTCAGGCTCAGGCCAAAATGCCGTTTCAGCAGCGTACCGGCAATGACCTGCCAGACGGTTAAACGTAAAGGGGCCATCGTAATACCTCACACGTTAAACGCTGACTGTCGTCCGTGCCGGAGAATATCCTGCACTTCCCGGCACTGTTGATAACAGGGCGAAACGACATGCAGCGACAGTAAATGCGCCGCATGCCACAATGCACGGGCGGCCTGCGTATTCTGCCAGCTCTGCTCAAGCACGGCTGACTGACACAACTGTTGCTGTTGCTTTTCCAGCGACAGGCGCTCCGATGCCAGTGTCACCGGCTGTGCCCAGACAATCTCGTCATAAAACCGGCCACCGAGCACTTTTCTGTCCTGTGCGTCATAAATCATGACGGTCAGAGGAAAAAAAATGCCCGTGACCTGCTCAGGTGACATTTCCGGCAGCGGCCAGTCGCCCAGCAGATGGATAACCTTCAGCCGCTGCACCGCTTCTGTTACCGAAGCCGCTTCGTACACCGTCAGGGTTTCCTCCCGCAGTGACTGTGGCATTTGTGGATGTTGCATCAGGCCGGTCACCTGCATGGTAAACAGGTTTTCCCGTAATGCCGGTTCAGTGTTATCCGGCACGGGTAAAAAAATTGGGTTCATCGGTATTTCCTTGATTTGATGTCAAATAAAGAAAACACCTTCCCGGTATCGGGCGGGTGTTTTCGGCTCCCCGGTCAGGCGCTTAAGAAAAGGGTTAACAGCCTCATGAGCTGATAACGTCAGTGATGATGATTGTTGTTATGGATAAGTGAGGAACGGATAACTTCCTCTTTGACCTTCATGGTCATGACCGACCCTATCAGACCGTTTTCCGGATGATGCTGTGCATATTCCCGCAATTCACAGAACCGACGGGCATCTGCATTCGGCTCATTCAGCACCGCAATACGGGCCAGCACGAGGGATGTCACGGCCAGCCCGAAGGCATCAGCCGAAAGCGTGACCGTTAACTGCGTATCCGGCAGGTAAACCGAATAGGTTTCTGCGGCCGTCGGTATCATATAAGTCAGTGATTCAGACACCTGCCGGCTGATCCATTGCTCCGACCGGTAATCGCCACAGAGTTGCGAGGCGGTATTGGCCAGCAGGAAGCTCAGAAACAACCGTTCCAGTGGGGTCTTATCGGGAAATGCGGCAGACATCGCCAGACTGTCCAGCATCATCAGTTCTTTATTTGGCATCACGCTCTCCCTTTAAGCCCAAAGCCGACCGGATACACTGAGCCTGAGGGTGTTGCCGCGCATATTCACGCAGGGCGCAAAACCGTTCTGCGTACCCGTCCAGCTTCATCAGGGCCGTCAGATCCCCCAATACACTCAGGGTCACCATCAGCCCGAAGGCATCGGTGGAGACCTCGCCTTTAAAGTCAGTCGTATCCACATTGACCACAGAGGGATCCGATCGTACCGGCACGATATAGGCGATAGTGTCTGACACTTTCCGGTACTGCCACTGATCACACCGATAATCGTCACAAAGCACAGCAGCGGCTTTAATGAACGTGTGTTCCAGCAGCATCAGTTCCAGCGAACCGGTGTGCGGAAAAATGTCAGCAAAAGGGGATAATTTAGCCGCGGGTGCCGTGGCCGGGGTGGTATTTTGTTGCATGGTATTCTCCTGATAAAACAACGGAAAACACCTGACCCAATGGGAAACGTGTTCCCCGTTGGGTGACTGGCCTGTTGGCCATGATGGATGAGATTAAGAGACCTTCATCGTCATCAGACTGACGATATCTGCTTCCAAAGGTGCGCAGATGTACCACACAGTTGTGTGCTCCCTTGCAGTCTACAGGAGTGTTGTTGTCGCTGCCCGAAGGTGATCCTCACAAGCGACCGGATCATCAATCAGCCTGACTACGCTAATAAACGGAAATCACAAGGTCAATGGGTAATTCATTTCCCGGGACAAAAATAATGTCAGGAATACGATGGGCTTTTGGGTTAGTCGGGAGGCAGTCGATCACTGTCAATTTTCACTTCACGGGGTGACCCGTTATGGTTGTTTGTTCTGACTCACTTATGCCCCATTGTGTGTTGGTGTCGATGGCTGAATTATATCGATAATCTATTTTTACAATACATAAATTATGACCTACACAGAATAGTTATGACAGTCATTACATGAAACGATGACATGTAATTATTGTTACCAATATATGTGGATACTTATTAAAAAATTAGAATTTTCTTAAACGTCGCCTCAGCAGGAAAATAAAAAATAATAGAAAATCCCTAATAATTATGAAAAGTTATATAATCATTATATCATTTTTATTTTACTCACTTAAATGGTGATTGAAGATTAAACATAACGCTTATTCAATCACTTTTAAAATATAATCATTTATTATTGTATGTATATTGATATAGTTTTAATTTAAAGATAACCTTCCCCTGCAAATTTCAATCAACAATTTTCTTAAAAATTAGCATTAACTTCACCCCGAAGTAGTGTGCTAAAAGTCTTAATTATCTATTTTTGTTATTTTTACAACGTAAATAAAATAACTTGAAATATTATCAATCCAGTATGATTTTCAGTATAAAATAATTATAGCTCTTTCAGGAGATAATATAATGGCTATAAAATCCAACCATCTTATTGAAAATAAGATATTTATAGCTTGAGCATGACCTTATTTTTTGTACGGTATGAACTCAGTGAATCTGGCTGATGTATTATCAGAGATAAATTAAATAACAGAAAAAACATTTTAATTAAAATATAGAAATTAAATTCCAATTTTTTAATTGGAATAAAATAGTGTTTTTATATTTTTTTCTGCCTAATAGAGAAATACATCAAATTGACATTGTTTACGATTATGAAAAAACGTAGGAGATACTATGTATAACTATTGTCCACCGGGTATGAACTCAGGTACGTTTAACTGCTGTGCTCCGGGCATGAACCCGGGGTGGATCAGCGATTATATCCAGTCGGTGATTAACCAGAAGATTATCTGTAATGAACTGCAGGCAGGTCTGCTCAACTGTCAGGGCAATGTGTTGGTGCCGGCAACGCGCATCGTGCGTTGTGAAGACTTAAGTACGTTAGTTGAAGAAGCCGTTCAATCAGGACTGATAGCCATACCGGGCATTGACTCTCTATCCTTTGATGGTACGCATATCCGGCTGGTGGATCAGGCGGGCGTGACACATGATATTAATCTGGCCTCTATTGCACCACAGAGTCTGACTAGCAGCTCCCTCAGCGTATCATTGACGATGAAAGACGGCACTGTGCATACGGTAGATCTGACCGCGGCAGTGACGGACACGATAGCGAAAAAGATTCTGACCAATGCGGAGATCACCAAAGACAATACACTGGTAATGACGCTCGGTGATGGCAGTCAGGTCAATGTGGCCCTGAAAACCCTCCTGACGGACGCCCAGTTGATGAGCGGCAGCATCAACAGTGCCGGAGACATTGATTTGGTTCGCGGAGACGGCACGACGGTGACAATCGACGCCAACGCACTGCGTAAGGTGAAGATCGACCGCGACAGCCCTTTTACCGGGAACGGTGATGATGTACCGCTCAATATGGATTTTAGCCGGGTGTGCTGGAAAATCATTGACAGTATCACGATGGACAGCAGTGGGCTACACATCAAGATTGATAACCAGTGTGATGCGATGACACTGCCGATGTCCGATATCCAGCAAGCACTCGCCAATAAAATCAGCATCTGCGTGGGTGATAGTGGCTTTATCACCGGTAACGGCCAGAATGGTTCATGTCTGGATCTCGACCTGCAGAAAATCATGAATGCGCTGGTAGCGAATGCCAATGTGATGAATACGTTGATCAACAGCCTGAACAATAAAATTGCAGTCAGTACCAATGGCACACTAAGCGGCAATGGTACGGTAGCCAGCCCACTTAGTGTTGCCCTGTCACCAGATGATGGCAATCTGCTTTCCCTGCGCTCAAACGGGGTGTATTACGGCCAGCAATCGTCGGCAAATGTGTCCAAACTGTACGTCGATTCCGTAGGCGGCGATGATAAGAACCCGGGCTCGCAGGAGAAGCCGTTAAAAACACTAGCCACCGCCATTTACAAGGTGCGGGAAGATCAGAGTAACAGTATTTATTTGCGCTGTGGCGGTGAATATCTCTGGCCCAGTTTTGCCGTGTCGAACGGAGCAACGCGGAAGATTCTAGCGTATGGTGATCCCTACATTGATGGCAATAAGGTTCCTCAAATAACCCCAGAGCGGCGCTCCTACGTTTGGTGGACGCGAGATGCGATTGTTCGGCCGAAGATTTATGTGCAGGTGGGCTATACTGAAAATATTCAGGTTTTTTCCAACATGGCAGCCTCCCCACAAAATGGGGGAGTATTGGAGTGTACCGGACTGGAATTTATTTGTGAGGGAGTTAATGATCCTGGAACGCCGAATGCTCCAGCGGATTTTGATCCGAAAGCATGGGCACGCTGGAGTACTTACATGGTATACGGTAACAGTTCGGGCAAAGTAAATTTTTACGGCTGTAAATTTCAGGGCAGTTATGCTCCCAAGGCGGCCAAACTCCAGCCGGACAACGTAGACGAAGACTGGTGGGGTATTGTGGGCAAAGATAGTGTGGGAGAAGGAGCGCAGCCCAAATTCACGGCCTGCTCTTACATCAACTTGGTGGTTACGCCGGGACAGAAAAAATATCCGAATATTATTAACGTTCATTCGGGCATAGCACAACTGGATATAAGGCCTTATTACGATAATTTTGGTGACCTGTCGGGCTATGAATATCTGGTACAGAATATGGCCAACGCGGTGGAGATTACCAATGTATTAACAGGTATCGTAGCGGATCAGAACGGCGTGCCCCGTAATCTAACCGCAAATATTGTGATTTAGAAGGACGGGGGTCGGGGCAACACAGTTGCAAGTAGCCGATAGTAGTAGCTAAGACTCTCATTTTTCCCGAAGGAGCAGCGTATGAATCCTTTCCATGGTCGTCATTTTTAGGGTGAGATTATTTTGTCGGCTGCTCTCTGGTATTGTAATTACGGAATAAGCTATCGCTAATTGCAAGAAATGCTCGCCAAACGCGGCGTAAGTGTTGACCACACCACGATTTACCACTGGGTTCAACTCTACGCAGTAAAAATAGAGAAACGTTTACGCTGGTACCGGCACCATTCGACGGATCTGTGTTCGTAGTATCTTGACGGAACCCATGTCAAAGTTTCAGGGAAATGTTTTTACCTGTATAGGGTCATGGATAACTACAAATAACTGTGGCCCTATACCTTCCACTCCGTGGCAATATCAAAATCGTTGACTGATTTTTAAGCTCGCTTTTATCCAATACTAACTATGAACTTATAACCAGGTTAGATAATAAGAGCACTGTGATTCTATAGTTGCAGATATGTTACCGTTACTATCTGTTGCTGTGGCGGTGATTAAATCTCCCACATTATCACTAACCACTCTAGATTTATATGAACCGTTGATTATACATAGAAAAATATCAACATAAGCTATTTGATCAAAGCTAATTACTGTGATTCTGTAAGTATTTATAGGTCTTATACTATTTTCAAGTGTGTTATTGATACCTTGAACTGTAAAATTAACTAATTGCTTATTTATTGTTGAACCACTGGCGATGACTGTACCTGGCTTTTTAAAGAGAGCTTTCTGTTTTACTGTTTCAATATTTATATTTGTAGAACCCGTCTCATTTTTAATATACCTTACATTATCAATCTCTAACTTAACTATATTGTTTGTTGTATATATATTATTTACTTGTACATCATCAAGATACAAACAATCTATTAAAGACACACAACCTTTTAAATTACTATTAAGTTTACTTGATTCTACGGCGTGAATGTTATCTAAAGTTAACTTTGTTATTGTTCCAATATTATCTACTTTATTATTAACGGATATTAAGTTAACAACCTGTTCACCTTTTATGTTTCTAAAAATGAGGTTGTGTATAGAGCCGTAATCACCAACTTGGTTCAACGCACCATTCTCTATTTTGATGAGCGCTGCTCTATTATCATAAATAGATGGTGTTATATTTCTCCAGTACCCTAATTCTGGATCTTTCACAAATGGGCAATCGTACTGACCTGAATTGTTCCCTATCACATCATCAAACACCACCATTACCCTAACATGTTTGAAGCCCAATCCTCCTAGCCTATTATTGTCAGCTTTTACCCTATTGAATGTTAGATATTCTGATGGAGAATCTATTTCATCATGAGCGTCAACGTATAAACCATACCCATTATTTGCATAAAGATTGAGACCGCTAGGTGACGATATTTCAAAACCAGCCCTAAATAATATGCCATGACTTCCGCATCCAACTACAGAAATGTTACTAAGCTCAGATCTAACTCCTTCGTATCCTTCAGGAATACCTGAATCAATGCCTATTTGATTCTTTGCCCGATGATTTCCAAGAACACCGATACCACTGAGCTTAAACTCTTCATCGTATTTCTTTACAAGGATAGAAATGTCTTTATCTGAACAAACTAAACATCCTGTAGCAATTGAAGACATATCAAACCATGTTCTATTTAAGCCTTCGTCATAATTATAAAAATATGTCCAATTAGCTGATTTACTTCCATCAATGAAGTTTGTTTTATCCTCTCTGCGTCCGTAATATGGATCGGCAAATCCTGCCTTTCCTGATTCTGATGTGATATTTAAATTACCAACTTTACACGACTTAGTTACATAGATAGGAGCATCTGGCAATACCATTGCGTAACCGTAGTACTTGCAAAAAAGATAGCATAATTCCCATGCTTCACTGCAATCTGTAGCGTTAACCCCTTTCTCAACTAAATCTGTTTTTGCCCCAAAATTACGAATATCATTCACCGGATACCCGTTTAGCAGACCAACGCATACCCAATTAGTCTGAATATTTTCCTGCTCAGTAACAATGTGTTCCACATCCAGACGATAAGCATAATACTTACCATCCAGTAACAGTGCGTCAAATTTGGATTTTACTACCGAACCTTTCCTAAGATTACCTGCTCGTTTAAAAATTCCTAAACTGTAATCACTGCAAACTAAGCCACCGAACGATGGTCCAACTAATTTACCTCCACCGTTATTTTTCAATTTTTCACTAAACTGATCAGCCTCACACTTAAGTACATTAGGGTAGTAGTGTTGCTGAACTCCATATGAGTCATAAACAGCCATGCTATAGCCTTCTACGGTGACAAATTTAGAAACCTGATCGTTATATACAGGGAAGCCATCCTGATTAATAAGTATCGGCTGTGTTACTGGAATTGTGCTACCGTCCTCATTTTCCAAGTAAACCTGAATCTGGCTATCTGGTATAGCCGGATCGGTATCTATTTTTCCTATGTAAACACTGCCATTAGGATACACATTGAATGAGTGATCTATAGTGTGTAATTTAGATAGAGCTAAAGTAATATTTGTTAATTTTGGCATATATATTATTCCAAATAAAATGGTGACATTCCCACATATTTATTTTTAGTTTTTACAGAAAATACAATGTTATTAATAGATGGTAATTATGAATTATTACCCCCATGTAAAACATATTATTAAAATCCTAATGAACCTAATCAAGTTACCCTAACTAAGTTATTTTTTTAATTAATTGTAGTTGTATAATTTTCTATACATTCATTTTTATCAATGGCCATACAAATTTTATTAATTTCCTACCTGTCATTTTATGTCACCCATCCTATCAAATATTATTCAAGCCTTACTCTTGTATCTCGAAATCCATTTATTGATGTTCACTGGTGGAGAATCGGTAATTGTTAATATAGTTGACTATATGAACGCATCCTACTTGCAAGACAAAAATCATGCTGACAGAGAGAGTCTTGTTTTTATTAATTCAAACTTTCCATCTTTTTTAATCCAAACTATTTGAGTTAAAACAACGCCTTTAACTCATTTTTGTCCAAGTACATATAGGGGTATGATAATCGCCGGGATGTTTCTGCCCCAAAATGTGTTAGACACTACTCCTGTTAAAAAAGTTAAACTGGATGGGGTCACCTAGAAAATCTAATGACTAATTAAAAGAGTTAATAAGAAAGACTCAACTAATTGGCTTTATGGTACATAACCGAAACACAACGTAAGTTTGCACCATAGCAATGCGTTAAGTTAAGTCGGCTATTCGCTCAAAACTGCCCGAGATTCTTTGAGCGGGCAGCATCTGCACAGTGCACTAACCGTTCGCCACGGGAATACCTGCTGCGCCAGACCAGTAATGGGTTAAGTAATCAAAGGTGCATGTAAATATAGTGGAAAACCCAGACCTTATTTAGCATTTTGTGTAGTTGCCAGTTCCCTTTAATCTGAGCACTTTTTTAGGCTGATGCGCCAGTTATCACCAGACTGCACTTGGTGTCTGGCAGCGAAGTTATCCATATTGAGTGCTACCGATACCTGTAGCAGGCTGTTGAGATACACCAAAGGTTGACCTTCAGGAACTTCACCAAAACTGCTGACATATGGGGCTTTGCCTTCATACCGAATCTTATCCCCTTCACTTATTTTAATGCAGACCTTATCCCCTTTGTGGATACCCACCTTACTGACCTGGCTGTCATTGATATTACTCCAGACGTTACCAAACCGTACATCTAGAACTGGAATAGTCCCCTTAAGAGTTCCATCCCTTTCAGCTACACTAGTCTGATAAGGGATCTTTACTACTTTATTTGGTAACAGCGGACCTACCTGTTCATAGCTAATAATACCTGAGGCAAGTCGTGCCCCAGTATATGCGTATACATCACGTCCATGAAAAGTATATGATTTTTCAGAGCCAGGTACACGGTTGAACTTCTCGTCAATCTGACGTACAGATTCAATACCAAAGTGTTCAGCTACCAAGGTCAGTGTTCCGTTATCCGGTGAGACTATGTAATGACCACTCTGTGTCTTGAGAACCACTGAGCGCCTGTCAGTGCCCACTCCCGGATCCACCACGCTTACAAAGACAGTCCCTTTGGGCCAGTATGGTAGTGTCTGGTAAAGGCGATATGAAGCTTCCCAAATATTATAAGGTGGAATTTCATGTGTTAGATCATAAATAGGCTGGCTAGGATTCACCTTGAAAGATATCCCTTTCATAGCCGATACTGCCCCATCTTTTAGGCCGAAATCTGTCTGAAACACCAGGGCTTCATTGGCAACAGTAACCGTACTTACAAGAGCGAGAGAAAGACTCGCAGCCCGGAGAGTAGTTCGAATATCCATAACTGAATCCTTTTCATTTAATAGCGGGAGACGAAATATACAGTTCATAGGGATTTCGGGAGCAATGGAACAGTAAACACCTTTAAGCGTTCAATTTAAATAGCTAAAAATCAAGTAGCCAACTTACATCGTGAATTGTCATTTTTAGTCGGCTCATCTACGATAGCCAAATTACCTATACTCATTTTGGCCAAGCTTGCGGCGAAATCATAATCAAGATTATAACACTCTGTTTTTAATGATATTGGCTACTTTATTTGACCTATTAACTGTTCTTATGGATCCGTTGCCCCGCAAACCCCTTCATACCACACTAACATATTTAACCCTTTCCATAAATTTGTGTAATTGCCTGTTTCGATTATGTTTAACTAATCAATTAAAACACATTACCGCCGGAACAAGCCCGTGGTCAGAAATCGGTGCCGAATGGATAAAACAACATAACAATCAAAGGGCAATAGAGATATCTCTATCGGACTGTCGATTCAGACGGCAATACAGTTAATTTTCTGTTGACTGCTCACCGAGACAAAGCGACGGCCTTACGTTTCCTCAAAAAAGCGATGCGCCAGCATGGTCAACCTGACATGATGACGATGGATAAAAGTGGTGTCAATAAAACGGCAGTGGATTTAGGTAATGAAAGCCGCTGAGATAGAACGACACCACTTAGCCACTGACCATTTTGCTGTTGTGGTAGAACTTCGTTCAGAAGCACTTATTAGGGTTTGCGAAAAATTGAGCATTGAACTGTTGATTGAATAACTTCAATCGGCTTTTAATGAGCGACAGAAGGTAGTATATCGCCATGAATCATATGAGCATGGAGCGCTTACTGGCTCGAAAGAAAAGCGGCGGTCATCAGGTGATTCTCGCTCAATATTCGTAACCAATAAGCACTCTACGCTCGCTAACGAATACTCAGGGCATGCAACAAACTGCTGACTATATTTCTTTCGAAGAGCGTGGAGTGCATACCAATCCCCCGATGAAAAGGAGATAGTGATGACGACGATAAATCAGTTTGCTGCTCATATTGGTCTGGATTGGGCAGATAAAAAGCATGATGCCTGTGTTCAATTTAAAAACGGTGAACACGTATTCCATGTGATTGAACATACACCAGAAGCACTTGATACCTGGCTCAAAGAGTTACACAAACAGGTGAAAGGCAAGATAGCGATAGCCCTTGAACTGAAAAAAGGTCCAGTGGTGTATGCTCTTCAGAAATACCCATTTATCACCGTTTTTCCAGTACACGCTTTGTCTCTGGCCCGCTATCGGCAGACCTTTTGGCCCAGTGGCGCTAAGGATGACCCGCAGGATGCTGAGTTAGTGTTAGAGCTAATGCTACGCTATCCCCAAAAGATAAAAGCCATTGAACCCGACAATGCGGATATCCGATTGCTCCAACAGTTAGTTAAGCAGCGTCGCCAGCTGGTCGAAGACAAACGTCGCTTTGTGAATCGGCTAATCGACATGCTGAAGCAGTATTACCCACAACCCCTGGAGTGGTTCTCACATCGGGACAGCGCACTATTCTGTGAACTGATTATCCATTGGCCCAGCCTGCAACAACTACAACGGGCCAGAAGCGACACCGTTCGTCGTTTTCTGAACGCCAAAAGTGGTCCCGCTGTTGCGCACACAGAGCAGCGCGTAACGAGCATTGCCCATGCCTATTCCCCTCACCACAGATACAAGTGTCATCGAGGCGAATGCACTAATGGCAACAGCACTGGCATCACAAATCAAACTGGTGGGTGATATTATCCGAACCTACAACGAACGAATCGAAGCGTTGTTCGATACCATGCCAGATGCAGACCTATTTAAATCACTCCCCGGTATGGGCCCTGCATGGGCCCACGAATGCTTGCGGCATTGGGCGATAACCGTAACCACTTTAACAATGCAGAAGAAATTCAAAACTACGCAGGCATCGCACCGGTAACTGAACGAAGTAGTCAGAAATCGTGGGTACACTGGCGATGGCGATGTGCCAAGTTCGTCAGGCAAACGTTTGTTGAATGGGCTGCCAAGACAGTTAAATCATCATACTGGGCCAAACTGTATTATCAGGGACAACGTGAAAAAGGAAAATCTCATCAATCCGCGATCCGGGCACTGGCATTTAAATGGATCAGGATAATTTACCGCTGTTGGAAAACCAGGACCTGTTACAACGAAGCCAAATACTTACTGGCACTCAAAGATCGAAATTCGCCTTTGCTTAAAGCATAAAAAGTTTGTCGAATGTCTCAGGGCATGAAGCGGACATATCATATATTTGACATACATACCTGCGGCAACCAATTCTAGATAGATGACAATAAACGGGGAGCAGGAGCAGGTCAACTTCATCTTTAGCGAGCCTGTCATTTACCGTCTGGCGGCTCACGCCACGGTGTTTGGCATAGGCTGATTTATTTATCAGCTTTGGTATATTCTGTAAATCCTTACCACAAACAATAGGGCGGCCTAAGCCGCCAATTCAACCTTCGTTATCTAATAACTGTTGTATGACTAAACCTGTATAGAACGGCACCTGATCAGAACGCCCAACAAGGCTTCCAACCTTTGAAATTTCAAATTCTGACTGATTACCATCAATAAGGCAGTTTATTTTCATTTTGTCGATTTTGAATTTCCTTTCTCTAGTCAATTCATAAAGGTCATCAATCGCATTTTTACGAGATGATACTTCTATTGAAGCTTTCGCGTTATCATTAACGACCAGACTACTAACTTTCACCTTCCTAAGTTTAAGCAAAGAAATTTCCGTCTTTCCTTTCAATGTTTGATGGAATTTATTTAAATCAATATCTATTGAACTTAATCCAATTCTGTAATTCAAATCAGAACTAATTTTATCTGTGAAGTTTTTGATAGATTTTGGAGGGTTATAAATGCATAAAAGGTACAATCTAGTAGATAGTGAAATCAAAGAAAATCTCATAGAAATATATTCAGTAACTACCTGGGTGAATTCATTACCTAGTGGGTCTACTGCCGTGCTCTCTACAGTGTTTTTTTCGGTATAGATAGCACTAATGCTATGCCCATCAACTTCGAATGCAGAATAACCATAGCCTTTATCATCCGAGTATGTGCTTCGACTAAAATAGTCAGCAAGCTCAGACAATGACAATGATGTTCTCAGGCGATTCCACTTCACTCTTTCTTGAACATTCATGCATCACCTCATTCATATTCTTCATTTATATTATCTATGATAGAACGGGCCGTTGATTCAATTAACTGTTTGAAAAAAATTTCCCTACTATCGCCTAAAGGAACAGAGTTTTTATTATATTCACCCGCCCCTTTAAACTTTTTATACCCTCTAGATATGTAAGAAAATCCATTAAAATCTAACGGATCATTAAACTGAGCTTCAAACTCATACATATCAGAATCGCCATCCTTTTCTAAAACCTTCCATCGAATTTTCCAAATATAAAAACCACGTTGATATAGCGACGTTAACTCTTCAGACTTTAGAACGCCCTCACCTTTTAATGATGCTTTACTTATATGTACGCCTGAATCCGTATCGCCGTCCTCTTCCTCAATAACTTTTGGTTTAGGATGGTATACATAAGCATCCGTCACATCATGTAGTGTAAATCCTTCCAGTCCATTAATTAATTTAGTGAAAAACTCTGTTCTTTTTTCTGCGTCATCAATGTTACTCAAATTAATCTCATCGACATCTAAATCAAAATCTTCCTCTGGATTCTCTTCATTGCAAAGTATTTCAATATGTTTTAGGAAAGTTGACTCATATGCTTTAGCTTGATCATTGTCAGGACGTCTGATTGAATACCCTAAATCTTGCTTTTCAATTTCAAAGACTGCTGTTTTCTTCTCAACTTGACAAAAATCACTTTTCCCATAATTCGTGCTTAAATACGTAACATGTATTCTGACAATATTTTTATCAGCGATTATATTGCATAGATCATCTTGGTTTTCCAGTTCTTTTTTTAATTGGTCAGCAGCTTCCAACATTATGTCGCGCGAAATTGTATTTTTAATAAGCACCGACGTACTTTTTTCTCTTCGAAGAAAACCACCAAAAATTGCTGCAATTTTTTGATGCAAATGAAAATCATGAGAGAATTTTGAAAAGTTTTTAGCAAGCTCCTTCTTATCTGTTGCCTTTGAAACCAAAATCCCGCGCTGGAGATACAAATCTCGTAATTCATTAGGTGTTACTCTAGGTTGGCTTAGTGCGTCAAAAAGAGCCTTATCTGTTACACTATGAATATTATTCATTTATCAAGCTCCCATGATCTTACTTCGGTAGAATAAAATTCCTTTTGAATTGGTACTGAATAAATCTCAATTGAGTCAAGGTATTTTTTCATATCTTCGTCATACCCCCAATCCATAGCGAATTTTTGTCTTGCACGAAAGAAATGTGAGACTAAAGAATCATCCTTATCCAAGGATGCAACTCTAATACGTATTTTATTTTTTGCATTTAGAATTTGATAATTGCTCAGCAAGTCAAGGAGATAATAAAACTCCAAATCACTATTTGCCTTTTCATTATAATAAATAACAAATCCTTCAGGATAAATTTCTTTATCTTCTTTTTTTGCTCTATCCCATTCAAGCACAGCCCCATGCTTGAGGATCATGAATGGAGAAGTCAGTGTTTCAATTGTCGCTGGTAAATATTCATCAGCGTTAAGAACTTTATGGTATGTTAGCTGTGGATAAAAGAAACCGTATTCTTCCTTCGGGAATTTTGATTCAGCTATAAGTTCATTCATATCCCCTACAACTGACATCAGATAAGTAATAGTCCGTGGTTCAATAATATGAACTTGTTGCCCTGACGTCAGTTTAATATTATCAAGATTTACGGCTGCGGGCCGTCTTCCCTTAGAAGGTTTGGGTGGATAGAAAAAATCATAGAAATTATGTTTAAAATCATTATCATGATTATAAACAAATAATAACCCCCTAATTTCACTTTGCCCTGGTTGAGTACAATATCGCTCAGACCACACTCCACTGCGCTTCGCGCAATTAATTGTCTTCCCCAGTGAGTTTAGGGAGTTTTCAATCATTTTAGGATTTAGTGATCCCGCCGAATAACTTTTTAAGTCAGTATTCAAATATATTGTTTTATTTAAATAGGGATCTTTATAATGAAATACTACATCAACAGGATGAGTATGAGTCTGCTTTTTATCCTCTGGCTTATGCTCTTCTTCATTGATGCATGGAAAATCCTGATCCGTTGGGCCATGCTGTTGCCATTTGAAACGTACAAGTAATTTCGAGGCAACTAGCTTAGCTAAATCCTCGCGCGGGCCATTTTCAGCCATAAAAGCTCCATTTTTTCATTTGGTTAACCACAAAGTATATAATGGACATAAAGTAGACTTTGCAAGACCTTAATCGCTTTGTTCAGACAACACTCAAATGCGTTTTAAAATTGTTAGTCAGCCTAAACTTATGGTTAAGTATACCCGTCAATTCTGACCAGCTCCTCATTGACTAACACAGTAATATAAGCAGTGCCCTCTCTTGTCAGGGCTGCTTCAGCAGCCCTGACAAGCTCAAACCTCAATTGACTCAGATATCTCCAAAGCATCATCGACTTCAATGCCCAAGTAACGAACTGTACTTTCCAATTTTCTATGACCCAGTAGGAGCTGAATCACCCGGAGATTCTTGGTTTTCTTGTATATCAGGTATGGCTTAGTCCTTCTCATGGAATGTGTGCTGTACAGCGAATCATCGAGACCAAGCTTTTCAATCCATCCATGAAAAATGTGGTTGTATTGCCTGGTTGAGATGTGTTGGGAAGAACCGACCCGGGATTGAAAGAGGTAGTCGGTACTTCGCAGATGAGCCATTTTTATCCAAGCCGCAACTGCTTCTCTGGTACCTTTAGTTAACTCAAACTGGACAGGGCTACCGATCTTCTGTTGCAAAACAGTTGTCCTACTTAAAACAGAACTGCTATAAACAACATCTAACACTTTGAGTTTAACCAGATCGCAGCCACAAAGTTTACTATCCAATTAGGTTTCGCTCAGATCATCAATAATATCAGATCGAGTCTTAGTTGGTAATCACATTGGTACACATGATTTCTATATGAACGCATCCCGTTTACAAGACAAAACTGTCCCATTTCAAGTTAATATTAAATCTGAGATATCTTACCATTTTTATTTGTTGACTTTACTTACCTAATAGAACACCATATTTATGGTTAAATATGTTATGACTTAAATAGTAAATGTCTTATCTGGAAGATTGGAAAGTCACAACGCGTTTTTTATACCCGCCGTATTTCAAGATACATTTATTATCTCCCACTGTTTAGGTTAGGGAATAATAAGCTGCTTTCGTATTGCAAATAGTTACTTGAAGTTTATAGAGTATAACATGTGGTGATTTCTGTATTTAATATAGAAATAGTACAAATCAGGAATAACAACAATATATACTATTTCCAAAAGTTAATTATCTGTTAGATAAGCAAGAAACACTTTTATATGAAAGATAGCATGAGGAGAATTCTTGAAAATTTTATCCAACCATCGAGCTACACGTGAACAATTGCCGATAGTAAGTAGAAACACATTTGGAATTGTAGTTATTAGAGGTGCCGCAGGCAGTGGAAAAACCACAAGTGCTTTACTTCGATTGACTGCAATAGTCAACGCCCTATCATATCGTAGAACGCTTAATAATGATCAAACTCCTATCAAAACGTTAGTTCTTTCATTCAATAGAACATTAGCCGGATATATAGAAGGTCTTATAAACGATAGCATTCAAACTGGCGCGATACCTGTACAAGTTGAAAATGATACTTTTGCTAACTGGGCAAAGGTGCATTTAAATACTGAATTAATACAAGATAAAGAGCAAGCCTCATATTTATTAAATAAATGCACCTCATTAGGCTATGACTTAAATTTCATCCTTGATGAAATAGATTATTTAAGAGGTAGATTTCTTCATTCCGATTTAGATAAGTATTTAACTATAGAAAGAACTGGCCGTGGATTGTCCCCTCAAGTAACTAGATCAACACGCCAGATTCTAATTAATATAGTTCGAGAATATGCACAATATCTTGAAGCAAGAAGATTAGATGATTGGCATACACAATGTGAGAAAATGATCTCAAATAGTTGTTTAGGTTATGACATAATTGTTGTCGATGAAGCGCAAGATTTTTCTGTTAATCAAATTAGGGCAATTCTCAACCACCTCAAGGAAGATTACTATTTAACATTTGTTATCGATACAATACAACGACTATATCCTCGTGGGTTTACTTGGGCTGAGACAGGTTTAGACATGAGGAATGCAACATACTATAGGCTAAAAGAAAACCATAGAAATACAATTGAAATTGCAACTTTTGCTGCTTCTATTACTCAAGGTTTAACTATAGATGACGATGGAAGCGTCAGTGATTTGACACAAGCAACTAGACATGGGCCGAAGCCAATTGTTTGTAAAGGCTTATATTCTCAGCAAGTTAGTTATGCAATTGATTATATTCGTAGGCATGTAGATTTAGAAACTGAATCCGTAGCATTTCTAAAACCTAAAGGCGGGGCTTGGTTCAACGAAATAAAAAAACAATTAACAAATAGCAGACTCTCTTATATAACAATCACAAAGAATAAAGTATGGCCTAGGGGATCAGAAAACATTGCTCTATCAACAATGAATTCGGCTAAGGGCCTTGAATTTGATCACGTTATTATATTAGGTCTGAGCAATACTAATATGCACCACCTCGATGATGAAAATGATGACAAGTTGCAACAATTAAAACGTCTATTAGCAATGGCGATCAGTCGAGCAAGAGATTCCATTGTTATAGGATACAAAGAATCCGAAAAATCAGACTTAGTAAATTATTTCACAAATGGAACTTTTGACGAGGTCAATTTATAAATGACAATTAAACAATTTATTAAAGATAATGGCATAAAAGAAATTCTGCATTTTACATCAGAAAAAGGGCTTACAGGTTGTGCAGGATCAAGAACTGTATTATCACGAAAAGCATTGGATACAGATCAATACTTGAGTTATATTGCGTCTCCTGTAGCAAGTGAACGCCAAGAGGCACAAAAAGTATTTAATAAAGATAAAGACTGGTTAGATTATATAAATCTTTCTATTAGTGAAATTAATACTAGATATTTCAACGCAGCAAAGCGCTGGTTTAGTGGTTCAAATAATAAATGGTGGTGTATAATGTCTTTTAATCCTATTATATTAACCCACCTAGGTGTGTATTTTACAACTACAAACAACATTTATACTTCGGTGATTAGAACACCAGACTTGGCTGGGTTACAAGCAATGTTTGATGAAACAATTATAAGGTGGACAGGTAATAATATCTCTCGAAATGAAAGAGCTAATCATTTAACTACCTGCGAACAAGCTGAAGTCTTATATCCAAACCCACTTGATATGAATTTTCTAAGGTGTGTCTATGTTCAAAATGAAGAACATGCCGCGTCGATACATGGAACACTTAGGACCTTTGGTTTTGACTGTATAAATGTTATTATTTGCCCAGAAAAATTTTCCGGTGTGCCTAACACACTCTAAGAGGGTAAAATGAACTCACTCAGAGAAAAAAAAGTCATAAATTCTGCACTGTGGGCTGCCGCCGGTGATTCTATTGGGTGGATATCAGAGCTTGCTGATGATGAGGGATTAAAACGGAGAATCTCTGACAATTATCTGCAAAAACCAGTAAACTGGAGTAGAAAAATAGGCGGATATTCAGGAGTTAATGTTAACTTGCCAGCTGGTACATATTCTGATGATACTCAACTACGATTAGCTATTTCAAGATGTATAAGAGGAAATGGCGAATTTGATATTGAATCATTCGCTAAGATTGAACTTCCTGTATGGTTATCTTATGCATTAGGTGCGGGAAGAGCAACTAAAGCTGCAGCTACTAACCTTATGCGAAAAGATACTAATTGGTTTTCAAATTTTTATAAAAACAATTACATTGAGTATACAGATTCAGGGGGAAATGGAACAGCCATGAGGATACAACCTCATGTTTGGAGCTGTAAAAATTTAATCGAAAGAAAATATGAAGTTTCTGTCATTAAAGACTCTCTGGTCACTCACGGGCATTTATTATCCGTATGTGGCGCAATACTACATGCAGATGCATTACAATATGCATTACTAAATGGAAAGCCAGCCAGTCCTGTAGAACTCGAGAAAATAATAGATAACTTCTCAGCCATACCAGACATTATAAATAGCGTCTATGAGTTGAAGAATTTCTGGTTGCCAAACTGGGAAAACATTAGCGGAAAGAATTTATATGATGAAGTAGAGCTAATTCGTAAGGAATCTAAAGAGTACTTATCAAATGCTGTAAATACCTTAAAGAAAAAAAGCAAACCATCTGAAAATTATCAGGCTGTAATTGTTGCTCTAAAATGTGATAAAAATGAGAGAAGAGGGACTGCCACTAATACTGCTATTGCTAGCAGTTTGCTATGCCACTTATTTAAGGACTTTTCTCCATACGAGGCAATTATTTCTTGTGTTAATCTTTTGGGCACTGATACTGATTCAATTGCAAGCATGGCAGGTGCAATATTAGGTTGCTACAACGATATTCCTCATTGGGATATACAAGATAGTGACTATATAATAAAAGAGGCTATTAGATTAAATAAAATTTCCGAAGGGAACATTGCGACAAGTTTCATTTATCCTAATATAAATAAATGGCAGGCGCCACAAACACAAAGCGATACCTTGGTAAGAAATTATGAAGGCAATTATTATGTCATAGGGCTTGGCACTGTTAATCCTATTGATAATAATATCTCGAAAACGAAAACACATTCATGGCAGTGGATGAAATTTGACTTTGGACAGTCAATTTTAATTAAGAGTAAAACTGGCAAAGTTAAAATTGTTGAGATTACACAGCTTCGTTCTATAGACGTCACGCAACCCGATAAGCCTGCAAAAAAGGAAAACTCAGTGCAACACACATATAGACCTGAGCAAAATAGTTTTAATTATGATAATAATGAAAGTAATGACTTGGACATTGATGAGATAACAACATCTTTAATCAAAGGTGGTTTTAACGAACAACAACTTGGTCGTTTCTTGATAGAATTTGCAGACAAAAAAGGGCTTGAATCTTGTATAGCATATGCAGCTATTATTGGTAAGGCATTCATATCAAGAAAAAAAAAGCAATAATAGCAAGAAGTTAAGCTCTCTTGCTTTAACTTTGTGTAATCGTACACAAGGTTAAACACTACTCATTGATATTTTTTACTAATCTGAAGCTAGAGAGCGTTAGAGAAGAAACTCTAGCGCATTTCTGTCCAGAAGTGAGTTAGCGATAACATATGAATAATCGTCTAAGATTCAAAGTTGCTTTACTCATATTCCAATGACCAAAGCAGCAGACCGTGTGTGATCCAATACAGCTTATTCGCCCTCAATCGCCCTCAATATTCTGGTAATACACCTGCTTAATATAACGCCCGCGCTCATCGCCATGCCCCAAATCCATCGAGACCAGTGCCTGTGCTTCCTTCTCACTAAAACCCTGCGCTTTGTAATGTTCACCAGATTGCTGAGCAAAATGATAGCGCATACTGTGCGGGGCTTTTTTGCCATGCAGACCGGCACTTCTGACAATATAGCGGTAACGATCTATGGCCTGAATAACCGTCGGTTTATCAATCAGTTTGCCGCTGCGCCCTGCCTGCTCGCATTCGGCGTAGGCAATCGCGTGCTGAAGCGCTCCCCGATCCAGTATCAGCGTCTGTCTGGACCGGCCGCCTTTGGTGCCGAACACCACCCGTACAGAAGTATGCCCATTTTCCAGCGCTTTTTTCCAGGTCGCTAAGGATTTATAAGCTTCCACCGCTTCTTTGGTGCGTAATCCCAACACATATGCCAGTTGCATCACCGCCGCCACGCGCCGGTCTTTTTGCTCAACCTGCTGGAAAACCGCCTGAAACTCCACAGGCGTTAATGCAGTTTTAGTGCCTGTGCGACTCATCCCGACAATACCCAGTGCCCGGTTACTCAGACGAGGGTTATTCGGTGCGGCCAGTTTAGGTTTGCCCGCCTGTCTTAAAACTGTTCGCAGGGCTGACATCTCATTTTGCAGGGTTCGGTGGCAAATTTTGTTGGCTTTACGCTCAGCAATATAGAGCTCAATGTATTTTGCTTTGAGGCTGTCCATTTGTCGAAGCCTGATACCATTGTCTTTCAGAAAGTTAAGGAACTGCCGGGCAATCCGTTCACGATCCGAGACAGTGGCAAAACTTCCGCGCCCTTTTCGGGCATGTGTGATAAATTCTTTTCTGAACCGTTCGATTTTCGAACGTGCCGATTTCTGCGCCATCCCCGCATCTCCTGCTCATTGGCTTCTTTTTTATTCATTTTTAAACAAATCCCTGCGTGTCGGTTCAGGTTCACCCTTCCGTGGTGCGTCAGATAATGTGTAGCAGGGGAAAATTGCGTTGAGTTTTTGCAGGAGTTCGCTACGTGCTGGGCACGGCGGTGAAGTACTCCCCGTTCAGTGCCTGATGTTAGTCAGGATGAACGCCTCATTAATCATGACGTGGTGTGATTTCTCCTTTCTTACTGCATCAGCCTGTTGCAAGGCATGGGGTCAAAAAATAAACGAACAACGGGGTTCAGGATCAGAAAATGCCCGAAATAACGGGTGACTTTGCGTAATTCGTGGATCAAATCAGTCGTAAAGCCAGACCGGACGTGCTCTGGACATTGACGCCGGGCGGCGTCACTTGGTAATCGCTGCGCTTTAACGCAAGTGACGCCGCGTAATTTTCGTGACGTTTATCGTGATGAATACAAAATGCAGGCGAATGTTGTACCGGTTAAAACGGTATCGATTAGCGTGAGACAGGAAAGTTCTGCACTATTGTGTGGTAAGCCGATTTCACTACGAAACCGGGAAACTTTCATCATCAGACGGAGGGTTAGGTGCCCGACGATATCTGCTTCCAAAAGTGTGCAGATGTACCGCATTGCGATGCACTCCCTTGCAGGCTACAGGAGTTTTTTTCGCCGCCCTATAGGTGATCTTTGCAGGCGATAAGATCATTGATAACAATTAAGTACTTTATCGATTGGATCGAGTGGGGTCAAATTTTTGTTTGATGACAGGCTGTGAGGGAATGCGCCATTATTTTCTTGATGAAAATAACTTCACATCGGTTCATAATCTAGGCAGACATGACAAAATGCCCATAATGACTATACCGCTATAACTACTTAATTGGAGCAACGACAATGTATATACCAAAGAAAATGGAAATGACCGATCAAAACAGCGTGTCGGCTTTTATTATCAACAACAGCTTTGGATTATTGATCTCTCCTTCACTAATAGGCACCCATCTTCCTTTTGTTTTTGCCCCCGAAGAAGGAAAGAGGGGGGTGTTATATGGGCACGTGGCCAAAGCTAATCAGCACTGGAAAGAGTTTGATGGCCAGCGAGTATTAGTGGTCTTTACTGGGCCACATGCTTATATTTCACCAACTTGGTATAAAGCACAACATGCTGTTCCCACTTGGAATTATTCAGCAGTACATTGCTATGGAGTAGCAGAAATCCTAGGAAACGAAGAGACAAAATTGGCCATGGAAACCCTAGTCAATACCTTTGAACCTAATCTGATAGAAAACAAAGAACTTATGCCAGACTCTTACCTCAATCAAAGAATGCAAGCGATAGTTGGGTTCAAAATCTGGCTTGACGAAATTCAGGCTAAAGAAAAGCTCGGCCAACATAGAAGTCAAGATGACCAACGAGGTGTTTATACGGTGTTAGAAAACAGTACACAGAGTGACAACGTAAAATTGGCGAATTATATGAAAAAGCGCCATATTGGCACTGGCGATTAAGGTGTTCGCCAATAAGTCTGTGTTATCGTAGACTATTTCACCCTCACCATTGGGCTCAGGTAACACGCAAGCCCTGTACTAATCTGAATCACTGCACAAGCGATAAACAGCAGATCTATCCTTCCCCACGAAATCACATATCCAGAAATAGACAAACCGAAAGGTAAGCCTAATTTAAATATTGTGCCAGTAATACCCATGACTCTTCCTAGATTCTCTGCTTTGACACTTTCTTGACGGTAAGTGTAAACAAGAAGAGCTGTGATTATTTCGAAGAAATTCGCCCAGAAGAAAGCAAAAATCAACATGACAGAATGGTTAAAAAATAGAACCAAAAGATAGCCAACTGCCTGAATGACCATAGTTACAATCAACACTAACCCTAAACCAAATCGGTTTCGTAGGCGAATTACCAATAACGAGCCTAGTATCGCGCCTATTCCACCCGCAGATACCATGTAGCCAATGTTAACAGCGTTCATGGCCAGAGCAGTTTTGGCATAATAGATCGCTTGCAAAGAAAACACTATTGAACAAGTATTTAATACCATGATAGCCAGCGCCATATGATATAGTGGAATATTAGTTTGTAATATCTGCCAGCCTTTAACGATAGACGTTCTTATATTTTCGGTAGTTCCGAGTACCTCTTTTTCGTATGGCATTTTGAACAAATAACACCAAGCAATACACAGAAATAACGCTATCCATAGAAAGGTAATATGGGAGGATGAGAATAAAATAATCACACCCGACAGCAAAGGACCAAGTGCTTGAAACAGGCTATTCAGTGAACTCATACTAGAGATAGCCGCACCTTGCAACTTTTCGGGTAATACATGTTTCAGCATTCCCATTCTGGCGTTAAGGTAGCCAAAGTTAAAAGCCATCATAAAGAAGGCACAAGGGAATAACACCCACAATGGGTTTGAACTAAACTCGATAGCTAACCAGCTAGCCAGCAAACACATAACCTGTCCTGCAATCATCCATTGAGACCAAACTCTACGATCCACTCGATCAATCAAAGCTCCGATCACTGCGGCCAGGAGAATATAAGGTAGAAACTCGGCCGCACGCATCCAGCCCATAATTTCCGATGAACGGGTGATATCGTAGATTAATAACGGTAATGCCAGCTCATAAATTTTTCCCCCTAAATGACAAAACAGCGCCCCTGAAAATAACATCCGAAACTGCTTATGTTTCCATATGGCCTTTTCCAAAACGTTTCTCCGTTACACGGTTTCTGTTTTATATAACCACTAAGACCTAGTTGTCATATGTCATTTCAGAGCACCATATCTGGGCAGTGTATAACTATTAAGGGGCAAACATAGAGTTTGTGTTTGGGTATATTGTTCTAAGCTCCAATACCCGCCTACAGTACCAATACCACTTTGTTTAAAACCACCAAATGGACAACGAATATCCCTGATATACGGTGTATTTATGCCTATATTACCCGCCTGCATTTTGCGGGCAAAAGACAATGCTTTTGAATCGCTTGTACTCCATACCGTTCCTGCAAGGCCAAATTTGGAATCATTAGCTAAAGAGAGAGCATGTTCTTCGTTTTCGGCGATAAAAATTGCTACGACTGGCCCAAAGATCTCTTGTGTAGCCAATGAACTTTGAGGATGCACCCCAGTTAAAACAGCAGGCTCAATGTAAAACCCCCGATAGCAATCCATAGGCACGATCCCACCAGCACACAAACTAGCGCCTTCTTGCTGTGCCTGAGTTATGGCCTTCAGTATGTTTTCTCGGTGACTTGCACTAATCATTGGCCCAATTTCGCTGGTTTCATCAAATGGGTCACCTACACGAATATTCTGAGTTCGCTCAATAAACTGACAGCTAAAAGTTTTGGCGATTGTTTTGTCGACGATGATGCGAGATCCCGCAGTACACACCTGCCCATTGCTGCTGAAAGCAGATACTAATGCGCCGTCTAACGCCGCATCAATATCTGCATCCGCCAACACCACTGTAGGCGATTTCCCCCCTAATTCCAGTAACGAACGCCGCAATGTGCCTGACGAATATCTTAAGACATCTTTTCCAACCTGAGTGCCTCCAACAAAACATAATAAATCAATATCAGTATGTCGAATAAGTGCTTCTCCAGTCGGCTGACCTGCCCCATGTACGATATTGACTACGCCTTCAGGTAGACCGATTTCTGCAACTATTTGACCAAGTAAAGAAACAGTGATAGGCGCCAATTCTGAGGGTTTCAAAACCACAGTGTTACCCACGATCAGCGCAGCAGCTAAGTTAATTGAAGAAACAGATAATGGGCCATTCCATGGTGTCATGATAGCAACGACTCCTACAGGAACATGATGAGTAAAATTAATGTAGAAATCCCCTATTGGAATGGCACTGCCAAAGAAGCGCTTGCCCTCTTCTGCAAAAAAACGAAAGTGCTCTACTGCACGCGGAAGATGACCATGTAAACACATTTTCGATAAGAAACCCGTATCTTCACATTCATACTGAGCAAATAGAGACAAGTTATCTTCTAACGCATCCGCAATCATATGCAGGTACGATGCCCTCTCTTCTACCGTTAGTCGTGGCCATGGCCCCTGCTCATATGCTATTCTGGCCGCACACACGGCGGAATCAACATCAGTAGACGAAGACACGTTAAATTGGGCAATGCGCTCTTCCGTCGACGGATTGGTTGAAAATAATCTATCCCCACTCGTTGCTTTGACATGTCTGCCATTAATAAAATTGACAATATCTATCATGCCCCCTCCCACTCAATCCGCTAAGCCCATTGCTCTGTTTTGGTTTAATAACTTAACAAACGCCATATGGAATTTATCCACCGCATCTTCAAGAATGTCATCCGTGTGGCAAGTACTGAGCCAACCATGAGACTTATGTATATCAATGCCATGCTGGGTAAGGAGTATTTTTAGTTCGTCATAAACAGCCGCATTTTTTTGCGTTATCCAAAACGCATCTTCAGAAGGAGAAATATCTACTCCTTCTTTTTGCGCACCAATCAATATGTGAAAGATCGATGATTGATGAAACAGTTGTACATCAATACCAACCTGCTTAGCCTTTTCATTTACCGCATTCACAAACATCATTGTATTTTTATTCAGTGTCTCTTGAACAACGCTATCAGCCACAAGTGCCAAAGTGGCCAAACCAGCACTGGCGGATAATGGGTTACCGTTGAACGTCCCCGTATGAAGCACTTTAGTATTATGCCCAGCGTCAAAACAGGACATAACCATCTGAGAACCCGCTATCGCGCCACCGGGTAATCCACCACATAGCACTTTAGATAATGTGGTCATATCCGGCATGACAGAAGATAACTGTTGTACGCCACCCGGTGCATAGCGAAACCCACTCATCACCTCATCAAAAATGAGCAGGGTATCGTAACACTGAGTAATATTTCGTAACTCCTGCAAATACTGTCTATTGTATGGAAGAGTACCACTGCTACCTCCCCCCGGTTCTAAGATAACTGCTGCCGTTTTTCCTTCCACTAAAGACGCTTCCACGGCTTCCAGATCGAACGGTGGGGCTAATTGCAGGTAATTGGCCGAATCTGGATGCGAGCCAGTTGGCCACCCATCGACAACACCTGAAAGTGCTTCATCATGCCAACCATGGAAATGTCCATCAATTCGCATGATATAAGGTTTGCCGGTATAGGCTCGAGCCAAGCGCAATGCCAGTAGTGTGGCTTCGGTACCCGATGCACAGAACCTGACCAGTTCAGCACTGGGCACCATTTGAATTATTTTTTCAGCCCATTCCACCAACAAAGTGTGATTACCGGAAAGATGTGTGCCACTATTTAACTGAGTAGCAATTGCCTGAATCACGGCAGGGTGATTATGCCCCAGAATTAACGCACCATGTCCCATCCAAAAATCTGTGTATTGCCGATTACTGGTATCCCACTTATAAGCACCATTAGCATGTTTAAATACTACAGGATATGCGGAAGTCCAACTATCATGAGTTGTTCCCCCCGCAATGGCACGTTTTGCACGCAGTTCCCAATCTTGCATCATTGATTACTCCTTGTTCTCAGATAACAGGAAGTCAATGAGTTGTGGTGCACGCCTCGGTAATTGGGAATTTTCTTTTCCATAACATTCGAATAGGTACTCGTAATAGAGAATGAAATAATTAACGAGTTGGCGAATAGTGACAAATGTACGCTTTACCTCACGATGAGAAATAATCTCATCATTTGCATAAAGGTTTTCAAAAATAGAAACTTGATGGTCTAACCGAGCATCAATCAAAGCATGTTTAAGAAAAGAGCCAAACATGCCTTGGGCAAAAGGATATAACTCAATCAACTGAGAATAGTATTCATTCAAACCAGTTTTGCTAAAACTCTTGCCGTCAGACTGCATTAATGAGAATACTGCGGTGTATACTAAAGAGCTTTCCATTGCCACTTCATTAAGATAATTGATCAGTGCCCGTGTACTGGGTAGCGGAAGGGATTTTTTCACCAGCGTTGCAGGTAAACCATCCTTCATTAGCCCCTGTAGGAAAATTTCCCCATGACCTGCTTCTTCAGCATAATGAGCTGCTATTTTCTGGCGAACACCAATCGATTCGCGGCAATATGCAACGCCAGCAGCCATATATTCATTGGCAGCATCTACATAGTGATAAAATTCAATACCCCAACCTAAAATTTGCCTTTTAGAGCAAGTACCATTGTGCACTTTCTCCCAAAATATTTGGTTATTAATATGTTGCCGCCAAAAAACTACTTCTTGTTTCACTAACTCAACTAATTGATAACCAGTAAGCGATCCTTTATTCTCATTATTTATATCAATTAGCACAGATTCACCACACAGATAATCCAGTAGGCTGATAATATCTTCTGATGCAAGGCATGTTTTCTGTGAAATTATATCAACGGTATTGGTACCATTGAGAAAGCTGAAAACTCCTTGGATCATTTCCGCACTTTTGCCAGAGAAGGTATAATCATTACTGGGTACGCTAAGAATAGCTTCGTGACCTTTTACCATTAAAGTAGCTTGAGGAAGGCATTTAGGTAATGAATCTGGAGTTAATATTCTACCCATTTGATTTGTCATAATAACTCCTGACTTAACGATAACGAGAAGGGTTAATGATCTCATTGAAAGATATGTTTCTATAGTGGGCTTGAATATCATGCGTCCACAATTTTAATGTTTCGACCAATATCTCTGCTGACTTGATAGCATCATTAGCTCGCTCTTTTTCCAATGTTGAGATGCAAGCACAGGCTTTCTCCAACCAATCATTATGCCCGTACTCCTCATCCAAATAGGCATGTTCAATTAAAGGCTGGACTATCCCTTTATTTTCTTTATCGTAATATTGGATAAGCGAGTTATAAAACACCATACCCTCTTTACGATCTCCACCTGTAGATTCAAGAAATGCCGAACATGTGGCATAAGAGATAACATCTCTACGACCACATTCACGCATATGATTAATAATAGCGATTGTGCTCGGCAGTGGCTGGTGATTCAAAACTTGTTTTTTAGTAAAACCTAATCGTTTGAGTGCTTTCATAAAAAACATATGGTGGTTATATTCTTCAATAAAATGCTGAGAAAAAAGAACCCGAATTTGTTTATTTTCGTTAGCAGCCGCAGTGACTAATGAGAGACGTTTAGTAGCCCCCTCAATAAAATAGAAATTTTCCAACAGCCACCCAGCGAAAGCTGATCTAGATAATTTCCCAGTAGTGAGCTCATACCAAAAATCAAGAGTAAATACATCCTTTTTCCATTTAGGGAAAATTTCTCGACACATTTTTGCAAAATTCTGAGGTTCGACCGTGTTATTTGACGGTAAGCTTTCCATCTTTACTACATTTTCATCAATTAGATGAATTAATAAATCGTGAATTTCTTTTTCATCGTAATGATATTTTTCAGACAAAGTACTGAGCGTATTATTTCCATCCATATCTAACAGCAAATTTTTAAGCTGCTGTGGATTTTCGGTTTCAATAGTGATATCTACATCATTAGTAACTATTTTTATTGCCGTTGGTTGTTCGTTAAGTGCAGAAAAATACCTTAGGTATGGACAGCCCATGAACCCTCTCCTCAACTTTTATGTCAAAATATAAAGGCTGCCACCAACAACAACAGCCTTTATATTTACTTTAAGAATTACTTGACCAGAGCGCCCAGAGCACGACGTTCTTCCTGGTTGGATTTTTTCTTAACATTAAGTGAAAACTTTTGTGTTTGTTTTTTGGAATCAACAGATTCAACGTTTTTATTATTCTTAATATTTTGCATAATATTTTCCTATTTATATCAATTAAATTAAATTAAAATATCAATGAAACATATCATTAACATTTAAGTTACAAAAATAGATCATCAAAACACCAGAGTCAATATCATATTGACAAAAAGTTAGGAACTGTTGATGTTTTATGTTCGTCACTTATTCTGCCCCTTGATACCTTGCTTTTTCCTGCCAATCCTTTGATGTCCGCTTCACCTGTAGCCTTTGTGCCGGTATTATTCACTCTCATTTACGGCATTCTCATCTACGCTGTGAACTAGCAAGCGTTTTATATTATTGTATTGCGGCAAGTTATGTCCAAAAATGCTTGTTTGGCGTTTTCTCTGAAAATGCAGTGATGCGTAGGCGCTTACGATTAACCTATGGCATAATGAAATCAGGCTCATTATTTAATGCAGAAATACCGCTTGCAGTTTAATTACTGAGACGGTATCTGGGCTGGGCTGCTCTCACATAAAGAATAAGGTGTACTCCGAAAATTCAATTCCGAAGCATGACGCTATTTTCTTATTCTTTTATTTCTAATGGGGTTTTACATTTAATTCCAGTTAACTCTGACAAATCCACATCGTTTCCTGTTGTGTAAAAGATTACTTTACGCCTTTGACTAAACAGGTGCTGGCCGTGCACACATGTCATTAACATTGTTCGGGTTTTTAATGGCTTTTAATGTCCTGACCGCATATTTACCACACCGGCATCTGACGACATAAATGAAATTATTTTTTCCACCACTCCGTTGAGACCAAGGGAGGGCACCTAACACGGTAAAAAAGCCATATTCATAGCCTTGAACCTGTCTGAGTATGTTGATTAAATTAGGCCCCCTTTTACTTAAACATAAATCATACGTCGTTCTGTAAGGAATAAAATAGTCAGTGTGTTTTTTATTATTCCTGCTCTTACCCTTTTCATTAGTACCGTTCATCAAATTTTTAATCCATTTCGCCGAACATGAAATACGTTCTAACTTAACCATTTTCGTTGTTAATTCAATAGCAAAAAAACCAACCTTCACATTTAAATTAAATCAGTCAAATCGACTTTTCTCATTGTGATACATTAAAAATGATGAAAGCACATATTCCGAAAAATACGCAGAATATGGACATAACCTGAAATTTTATCGGATTATTTAAATAAGACATCTCATCAGATAAGATTTTTGACTAACGGTTTTTACGCACTGTTTATTGATATAATAAGTAGCGAAGCCTTAAGGGTTGCAACCCTTAAGGCTTCTATATTAAATATCGTCTACTACCCTAAAGAGGATATCCGATATAAACAATGACATTATAACGCTTTATATATAAGTCACATTGACTTAAAGGGCACTTAATCATTTTCTTTTTTGCGATGCAGATCATCAGTGTTGTGTGAATGATGTGAATATAAGACCTAAATTCAGAGAAGAGTAAATTAAAACATTAACGCGACAATATGAATTATTTAAATTATCAAAACCATTATCGATAGAATTAAATAAAGGAAAATATTAAATTCAAACTAAATCTAAGGGATAGCGTCCTATCCCCTAAATTTTAAGCACTTAATTTGACTACTTTCCTTTGGACAACACTTTCTGCATTACCATCTGCCCGAACATCCCGGCTGACTGCCTGACCTGTCCCACCCCCTGGCTCATCATGCCTGCCATATCGCCCATTCGAACACCGGCCCACGCCAATGCGCCCAGCCAAACCATCGGCAGCACAATAAACAGTGTGCTTATCACCAATCCCATGATTAAATCGTCTGAGGTATTCTGAATACCCGCCAGATTAAACAGGCTGTGGGTTTCTGAGCCGTACAGGGCTTCCAGTAAATGACTGTCCAACCAACGGGCGATTTCCCACCAGAACGTCAGGAAATTCAAGGCGAAAATGACAAAAGTCAGCGTGAATACAGTTTTAAATTCATACCCCGCAAACAACAAAATCAGGGGTATCAGGATATACAAGGCCATCAGGATCACCACCTGCATCATCGGCAGCGCCTGGCGTACCGCGTCAAACATGGGCATGCCGAGTAATCCGCCTAACAAGGCACCTGCCGAAGCGCCCACCCGATTGCCCGCATCCAACAACGAGGGATCGGCATTGCCACCATACCCGGCATACACATACCCTGCCTGTGAAACCGTCAGGTTCACCGGGCTGACCAGACGGCGGATCACCGCTTCCTGATATTCCCGCGTGTTTTTGCCCAGTATTTTCAAGGTCGCCGACAGACGCAGCCACAAGCCCGGATCGGCTTGTGCCAGTACCCGGTCTTTCAGTCCGGTTTTGGTGGCTGACCACCAGACTTTGCAGGTCGGATATCCACCCTGCCCAGTATAAGGCCTCCCATTGTCCCGGCTCGCCTGCCACAGAAAGTCAGCTCTGGGGGTACGGGATTGCAGAGTATTGTAATCACCGGCTAAAAACGTGCGACTGCCCAGCCAGTCAATATCACTCAGGGTAGCCGGATCGGTGGTTTTCCCCTGATCGCGTTGTTTCCACTGATAGAGCGCCAGCGCATAGCAATCATGGGTAAAATCCTGCAACTCCGCCGCCAGTGCCGGGTTGCTGATGCGGGTATGCTGTACTTCAAAACGCAGTTGCCGTAAATCCGGCCGGCAGGGAACAGAGGCCACTGCTGCCTGCGTTACCCCCTTGGACAACCGGTGTACCACCGCCCACCAGAGGGGTACAGCTGCCGTCTGATTATTCAGGCTGGACATCACCGGCGCATAACCACTGCTGTCCGGGGCTTTCGGTGTCCAGGTGCCACAACTTTTGGCACGGGACGGGTCGTACTGAAGGGTCGTCAGGCTAACATTGACCAGCGGCACACAACACACCACCATCACGAAAAAAGCGCAGTACAGGGTGTTTTCAATCCGGGCAAGCGACTGTAATCCACCATTGCCCTCTTCTTCGCCACCTTCACGCACTTTCAGCCAAATGGCTATTGCCTTTATCACTAAAGGCAGGGTAAACAGCCCGGTGGCAATCAGTATTTGCCACAGGCCATTGTTGACCACCCAGCCGAGTAAGGTCAGAAAATATTCCAGGTAGCTGTTGGTGGTCATCTTGTTCCCTCAACATAGCCTGACAGGGCATATTCACCCAGCAGAATAAACAGCAGGCTGACCACCATCATCCTTATCAGCGTTGCGTGGTGTTCCGCCTGATGTTTTACCCTTTGCCAGATTTTCCAGCTGCCCCAGCCCAGTACGGCATACAGGCCTGACCGCCAGACCAGCCAGAATCCCCCGGTTGCCGTTACCCAGTGGTGAAGCCGGGTGATATTTTTTGCCTGATACAGCCCTGTCCAGCCTGTTACTACAGTGATAATCACCACGAAAGCGATAATCAGTGATAACGTAACCCCTTTTCTGAATATGGAATGCTTCTCTGCCATCACCGACCTGACCTGTGCTCACGGTTGGGGACTTCAAGCTGATAAAACCGGGCATCGGTGCTGTCCGGCACCTGTTTTTGCGGATGCGTTTTAATGCGCCGGGTGTCCCGCTCAATAATGGTCAGGATGGCATTGCGGGCCAGTTCGCGTTTCAGCTGCATTTCATTCTTCAGGGCATTAATTTCCCGGTCCAGTGCAGCAATCCGACGTTCGCCTTCCGCCAGTGCTTCCGATTGTGCCGCCGCATTGGGTTCGGACATGCCGGTGATAAGCATCCGCCGCATCAGTAACGCCGTCTCTGTGATTTCGGCCATCGCCAGTTCGCCCGCCAAACGCGCCGTCAGGGCAGCCTTATCCGGGTCACGTTGCAACGCCTGAATGACACCCTGAGTCACCGTCAGACTGCCGGTTTTCAGTTTCGCCAGAGTGGCCATCGTCGGTTTTTCCGTACCGCTGACCAGTTTTACCAGCTGTTCCGTATTGGTTTGGGTATGTGCTTCCAGCATCGGGGCAAACCCCGTCCCCGCTACCGTCGTGCCCGGCTGGTGTTTCTCCCCACCACTGGTGCATTCTGCCGCCTGGGCACAGGTGCGGATTGCCCGGTCGCCCAGCACGCTGACCACCGCTTCGGCCGCTTCACGTGCCGTGCTGAATTTGCGGCAGGCACTGCCCGCACAATTTTGGGTGCTGACCGGCGCCAGACTCAGCACCGGCAGCTGATTCATCATATTAAAGCCGGCACTGGCTAAATCCCGGGTCGGGCGAATGGCATTCTGCCCCTTCCCGCCCTGCCGTTGGCCGCCAATCCACGGATGGCCACTGGCACCGGTCGCTTTGCTGCCGGCGTTATTGGCACGCACGGCATCGCCATTCCCCCCGTTAACCAGACTTTTGTATTCCTGCAAAGCCGCCGACTGGGACCATTTGTTATTTTGGGCAAAATCCATCATTTTGTTGGCCATGGCCTGACAGTTGAACTGGGCTTTGTCGAAGGCCACGTTGGCCTGCAAAACGCCGTTAGTCAGCATGTCATACAGCCCCGGATTGGCCCGCTGGATAATCATCGCCGGCAGACTAGCCACGGCACCGGTAGCCCCCTGAATCACATCACTCATCAGGTTCTTAAACCCGGCCGTGATACCGTTCAACTGATTACTGATGGTGGTTTTCAGGTCAAAATTGCCGCACATCAGATCCGAGCGCCAGCCCAGCTCTAACCCACCGAGTGTGGCTGAACCGCTGCGGCTGGCGGGTTCAGAAATCACCGAACCGCCACCCAGGGTATAGAACAACGTATCTGAGATGGCACCACTGGCCTCCGCCCCATAACCCAGTGTGCTTCGGTTCACCTGCGGTAAGGAGAGGGACAGCCCCGCTGCATTAGCCTGTGCAGAAGCGATGGTCAGCCCACTGACTATCAGCAATAACGCGTTTATTTTCGTCATCCTTCGTCCTTATTCAGATATCGGTGCTGCCGAGAAAATGTTGTCCCCAGCGCTGACAACAGCTATAGGGTTGCCACAGGGCATAGGCCTGATTGCCGTTGTTTGCAACCGTATGTTCACCATCAGGAAACACGGCGCAGGACTGACTTAACGTGGGTGATAACCGCTGCCACTGGTGGTTTTTTGTGCCGGTATTTTCGGTGACCGGTTCCGGTGGCCAGTAACCGTCTGTACGTGTGCCTTTCAGTGTCTGATAAACATGGGGTTGCCCGACCCGGGTGATGATATCCGCGACCCGCTGTGTGACCACAGCCGCAGCCTTGTCGTCGTCGGTCTGATTGACAAACCCTGAGTGCGGATAAAGATTACCCCACATATTGCCGGCCATCCGGCTGCCCAGTTCCCGCTGACCGGGAATAAGGGCTTCCGGATAGAACGTTCCGGCAGACCGGTGCGCCATACCATGGTATCCAACGTGCTGAGAAAATAAGGCATCAGCGGTGTGGCCGCGCTGCGGCACGAATAACCGGGGATTTGCCCGCCTATCAGGTTGGTCGCCGGATGCCCGATGGCATCAGCATATTTGAAACGCAGGCTGGTACGGCGCTGTCCTGAAATCTGACTATTGTGATTACCCCCGTCTGCGGTCAGGTGAGATAACGCCCCAGTGACCGTATTTTCCAGCCCACCGGATAATTGACTGACCTGCGCCATTTCTGACCACGGATTGCCGCCGGGCGCGTGATAGGTGGACACCACCGCTTCGGGAAGGTAATGGGTAACTTTGACAGAGGTTTTTACCGTGCAGCCATGCCAGGAGCAGAACAGCCAGTAACAGATGCCGCTAACCCGCCACTGAATACAGGCTGGCGAGAGGCTGCTTGCCACAATCTGGGTGGTGTTGAGGGAGGCTTGTGCAACCGGAGCAAACGCCGCTATCAAGGCAATGACAACAGGGAAAGTAAGACGTTGCATACTCATGGCCGATTCTGCTCCCTGAGTGCATTCGCTTTTGCCACATCTGCCGTACCATACACGACATCCCGATCATCAAATACCACAGCCGGATACTTACGCACACCTAATTGCCAGGCATCAACAACAGCACGGTAAGCGTTGATCAGTTGTTGTTCCTGCTGGAGCCATTGGGAAAATTGCAGCATCGCTTGTGCCTGCATCGTGGCTTGTTGAGGGTCGGCGGAAAGTTGAGAGAAGATTTTTTTCTGGTGTTGTTCAGCCGCATCCAGCCAGACGATATGTGTCTCCGGGGAAAAATTGACAGGAGAATGCTGGCTGTCCGTATAAATCCCCGTTTTTGCATTGGCGGCTGAGATGGCCCCCCATCCTAACCAGAATAATGTATACCACTTTCTCATCGCTACCTTTCCGCCGCCAAAAATAAGTGAAAAGCGTGCGGAAAAAACAAAGAAAAGTCAGTAAACAATTCTTTTTTGCGAAATGTAAAAAAGCGGACCTTGATACTTTCGCTGCTGTCGCCCGGTTTCCCTTCAGAGGCGGGCAGACACAACAATTCAGACTTCTCCCAAATCCAGAGAAAACACAATTTCATTAAATAAATTAACTAAATATCCATGTACAATAAACCACCACAACCTATAGCGCATTCATTTTATATAAGCTTTATCCACAAAATGCCGATCAATTATTAAACGGTATATTAGAGATAACAATCAATGAAAAACGACAAGGAATCGCTGTACCTGCAAGAGCTGGCCTACCTGCGTGAACGGGCAAAGATGATGGCGGCTGAGTTTCCGCATCTGGAACCTTTTCTGAGCACCCCTCATGATCCGGATATTGAACGCCTGTTTGAAGGTTTTTCATTATTAACCTCCAATCTGCGCAGCACCATTGAAGACAGCTTTCCGCAAGTCACCCATGAAATGTTAGACCGCATTTGGCCTCATACCCTGCGCCCTGTGCCACCGACAACGATTATTCAATTCACACCCCATCAGGACGTTCATCAGGGTGCGGTGGATATCCCTCAGGGCGCTCCGATAACCACGGCTGAGGGGGAACAAACTCTACGCTTTCGCACCTGTCGTCCCCTGCATATTGAGCCGTTCATCGTTCTGAATAAGCAGATCCAAAAAACACGGGAATACAGCGAGATCAGGTTGACATTGCGCCAAACAGGCGCGGTTTCAGACCGTTGGCAGGTGGGATTACTGCAATTTTTTCTGGGAACAGATCGTGAGCGGGCGGCTCAGCTGAGTCTGTGGCTGGAACGGCATCTTGATGATATTTACCTGCGCACGCAACACGAAGAAAAAAGACTCCGGTACGCCCGGTTGCACGGCTGTGATGCGAATTTTCATCATAGTGTCCTCCCCACCGGCCATAATCATTTTGACCGTCTGCAACGGATGACGGAATACTATTGCCTGCCTCATGTTTTTGATTTTTTGACCTTTGATGCGCTGGATTACCGCGAGTTGCCGTTAAACCGCAACGGGTCATTTGAACTGGCCTTCAGGCTGGAAGGCGAGCTGCCGCTGGAGACAGTGGGTGATGCATTCCAGTTAGGCTGTGTGCCCGCTGTACATCTGGAAACGATGGTCAGCCCGCCGATCCCACTAGAGGAAAATCACGCGCGTTATACCATTCCCTTATCAGAAACTGAGCGGTTATTCCGGTTGCAGGGTATTCAAACGGCCAGACAACCCAGCGGGAAACAATCTCATGCTAAAACCGCTCATTTCCAGCCGGTGACTCAGTTCTGCGAGAAAAGTGGCTGGCTGCGTGATGAAGGGCAACCCGATAATTTTTATTTCCAGCCACAGCTTTCAATTGATCTGCTTGGGCGTATCCAGAACCAGATACATTTTCTGGGGGCGGACGGAAAAGATGCCACCAAACTGCCGCTCCAACCGGTTTGTGCACATTTCATCGGCTATCATACGCAGGCCATGACATTGGGACCCGGAGCTGTCACCGAATCCCAGGAATCTGTGCCTTCTCATCTGCGTGCCTGCAATATCACCCCCGTGTCACCGGATTTTCCACCCATGGTGATGGGAAAATCAGACTGGGCGCTGGTTGATAAGCTCAACCACACGCCGTTTCTGCTTTTCAATACCGCGTCCCTGAAAAATTTTCTGCGTTTATATGATTGTTATACCGGACAGGATCGCGCGCTCAGCCGCCGGATGCAGCAACATATTGACGGGATTGTCCATCTGGACGCCCGGTTTGACAGCCGTCTTGACTATGGTCCAGGGAGACTGGGGGGTGTTATTAATGGTAACACCCTGCATTTGCGCCTGAATCCTGCTTGTTATGAAAATGACGGCATCATGTACCAGTTCTGCCGGGTGATCAGCCAACTGCTGGCGAGCTTTGTTGTACGGGATAACTTCATCATGCTGGAAATTTATCGGCAGGATGAACAGACGGCGTTATGGGCATTTCCGCAGCAGCTCGGGCTGCGCCGTGAAATGTAATGAGATGAAACCGAAAATTAAGGAAACAATAATGCTAAAAAGTGGATTACGTTTTGTTTGCCGGATAGGGGGATTACCCGAAAATACGTTTTCAGTAGCCGATTTTACCCTGCGGGAAGGGCTTTCCGAGTTGTTTACCCTGAACCTGACGCTGGTTCAGTCCTTGCCCGGCAATCCCTTTATACCGAAGCCGGAAATCGATTTAACCGCGCTGCTGATGCAGGAAGCGATACTGCAAATCTTCCACGGTGTCATGGAGCAACGCAAAATCACCGGGATCATTTCCCACGCTGACTGGTGCGGCACTGATGGTAACAAGATCCTGTATACCTTTACGGTGCGCCCGTCCCTATGGCGACTTACACTCAATCAGGACAGCCATATTTATCACCGGCAAAGTGTGCCGGATATCATGAAGCTGTTGCTGAAAAAACATCACGTTCAGGCAGATTCAAAACTGGAAGATGCCCATCAAAGCCGAGAATACATCACCCAAAAGCGGGAATCCGATTATGCTTTTTTTTGCCGGTTAGCCGCTGAAGAGGGGATCAGCTTCTGGTTTGAAGATGAAACACTGTTTTTCAGTGACAGCCATCTGGCGATGGCGGCTGATCTGACGCTCAGCTACAACGCACAGCCGGAAACGGCGCACGGAATTGATACGGTTTATCAGGTTCGTTTGGGTGTGGGGATGACGCCCCTGCGCACAATCAACAAAGACTTCAATCCCGAACGCCCGTTTTATGCGCTCTCCCATCTGGAAAGCAATCCGGACTATCAGGCATTCGGCACACTGACACCGTATACGATATACGAAAGTTATGGCCGTTTTCAGCAGGATGCCGAAGCCAAACCGTTCGTTAAGTACCGCCACGAAGCCCTGAAAAACCAGATGCAAAGCGGCAACGGGCAAAGTAACTGCATCAAACTGATGCCGGGGCAAATTTTCAACATTGCCGCTCATCCCCATGCTCCACTCAATACCTGCTGGCAGATTGTCGGGATCAGCCATCAGGGTCGCTGCCCGCAGGCACTGGGTGACAGTGGCGGCGAGGGCACCACACTCAGCAATGATTTCAGTTTTATTGATGGCTATGCCGATTACCGCCCACCATTTCATTACAAGCCACTGGCGGATGGTGATGAAAGTGCCACCGTTGTCGGGCCGGAAGGCGAAGAAATCTTCGTCAACAAAGACGGCGCGATTAAAGTTCACTTTCACTGGAACCGTTATGACAAAGCCGATGATGGGGCGTCCTGCTGGGTGCGGGTCGCTCAGGGCTGGAATGGCAACGGTTTTGGCTTTATGGCTATCCCGCGAATCGGGCAGGAAGTGATTGTTTCTTACCTTAACGGCGATATTGACCGGCCGATAGTCACCGGCAGTGTCTATAACGGGGTAAACCGTCCGCCACTGGATTTACCCGCAGCGAAGACCCGCACCACCTTTAAAACCAAAACCCACAAAGGTGAAGGCTTCAACGAACTGCGCTTTGAGGATGCCAAAGGCAGCGAAGAAGTGTTTATTCATGCCCAAAAAGACATGAATACCAAAGTGCTCAACAACCGCGAAACCCATGTGCTGGCCAACCACAGTGAAACCGTCGAAAAAAACCAGACCATCAATGTCTTCAAGCACAAGGAAGAGGACGTCGGGATCACTCATACCCATACCGTCGGAGAATCCCTAGCTATTACAGTCGGTGATGTGATTGAACTGCGTTGCGGCAGCAGCTGCCTGCGGATGGATAAGTTCGGCAATTTCACTATCCAGGGCACCAAATTCCTGTTTGACGCCGCCGATGCTATCCAAATCAGTGCGCAAGACATTGACCTGAACTAAGGAGCCAAACGATGGAATTCAAAAACCTGACCCCTTTTTCCGTCATCAATTACAAAATGCTGGATAACGAAGACGAGGAATATCATGTTGTTGCCATGAAAATCGTTTATCAGCTCCAGCCTGTTGGTTTGGGACATTATCAGCCTGTATTGGCAGCCCCTTATGGCGAACTGACGGTACAGGATACCTTTTCCGGTGAAATGAACCAGTCATCGGTTTTGCAGGAAAGTGATTTAGCACCACTGAAATTCAAATGTGATGTGATTGTCAATGGTGTCGCTTATGCACCGGATGGGAAAGCCTGTGAAAAAATGCCTGTCCGGTTACAGGTCACCACGTGTGATGGGCAAACGCTGATCGATAAAACCCTGCATGTCTGGGGAGCGCGTGAGTTTCAGCGTTCTTCACAAGGCGAATGGCAACTGACCCCGCCCCAAAAATTCACGACGTTACCGGTGGATTACCGTCATGCCTTTGGTGGGGAGTGCAAAGTGTATGAAAAGGATGACATTGCCGCATCCGTGCCCGAAGAAGCCCGCCTGACCGACACCCAGCGGAAACAGCACCCGGAAAAAGAAAATTCCCCCATTGCCCATGCGACGTGGGAATACAATCCACTGGGGACGGGGTTTATCACACCGTGGTATGCGAAAGCAAAAGATCTTTCCCATTACCCTGCACCGCGCATTGAACACCCTGATGCGCCAATCACAGCGGAACATATCACACAGTGGCTGAACCAGCCGCCTTCCATCTTGGAAAAGGCCTGCCAGCCAGCGGGGTTGGGCATTATCGGGCGTGCCTGGCTGTCCCGCCGCACACTGGCAGGCACCTATGATGAACAGTGGCTGAAAGAGCGCCATCCTTATCTCCCCGAGGATTTTAGTTTTCGTTACTGGAATAACGCGCCGGACGACCAGCAAATTGACTTTCCTGACCCTGATATCCGTATCAGTCTGTTTAACCTGACTCGTGACGGTGAGCTGCATGTACAGTTGCCGGGGCACCGGCCGCTAGTCCTGTTGAGAATGCTCAGTGGTGAAATGCTCCCGGAGCGGATGTACGCCGATACCGTCATTATCGACAGCGAAGCACTCACGCTTTCCATGACTTACCGTTACCACATTGAAGCCGTATCGCCTCTTCGGGTAATGGAAGCCCGTTTTGAAATAGACCCGGATGCGCCGCTGATAAGATTTGCATCACCTGACGACACAGACAACAGGGAGATACACATTTATGGCTGATAACTACATTGCCCGGACAGGCACCCAGTGGATGGTCATCGGCATTTTACCGGATGTCTGCAAAACGCCGATTGGCGCTTCCACGCCCCCGATCCCTTACCCCGTGATAGCCAAACTGGCCGACAGTTCAGTACCGATAAAATCCGTGCGCGCCAATGGCAAACCCATTGTGGTTTTTGCGCAGTCGTTTGTTCCCCAGACGCTGGGCGATCAACCCGGTGTGGCGAATGGCGTCAAAAGCGGCACGGTGGGTGGCAAATGCCATCCCAAAGAACAGGAGCATTCAAAAAGTGTGCGAGTCGGCAATAAATTGCTGTTGCGCCACGGTGACAAATTCTGGATGAACGGAGCGTAGGGACATGGCGAAAATCAAGAAAACCCCGCCTAAACCAGCCAGTGATGAGCCATTATGGAAGAAACGGGTGCATGACGATGCCCCTACCGGTGAGGGTAATACATTAGGGGAAATCACCGGACAACCGCCGAAATCGACTGAAGTACCGAAGGAAGCCAACCCTGTTATCAAACCGACTACCCAAGATGAAGGCGGTTTCCTGAATGGTCTGGCTAAGGTAGGCAATGCTGTGGTAGACGCCGGGAAAGCGGTAGGTAACGCAGCGGTCGGCGTGGCAACAGGCGTCGGGAAAAATCTGGCCAATACGGCCATTGATGTTGGAGAACTCGCCTGGAAAGGTATTCAATATGCGGCTGCGTCAGAAATGGAACACTCAGCAATGATGCAGGGTGCCTGGGGTAATGAGGCGGATTCGAAGCAGCTACTTGATGCCGCCAACGCTGTCAGAGAAAACGCGAGTAACACCAATTGGGAACGGTATACAATGGAGGGGTCGGCAGAAGAATTTGGGGATTTCATTGCTGACTTTAACCCTAAAGGCGCAATAAAGGGAGGGATTAAAGCTATCGCTAAAGGCGGATCAAAGGTGATGTCGATGATCGCCGACAAAGAAAAAAAAGGGATTGCGCGAAGTAACTCCCGAGCGAAACGACGAGAGACCAGAGCTGCTGAAAGAGATAAAAAAACACCTCCAAAAGATCCAGAAGAACTTAAAAAGGAGCTAAAAGAGAAAAAAGGAGGTAAGGTAAAAGGGGTTAAGAGGACTGAGGTACCATGTTTTGATCCTCATGATAATGACACGTATAAATCACTCAAAACTGATAAGGAGCGGAAAGCGTTTTTAAAAGAATATGCAGATCAGTTACGTCGGCAGAAAGATGGTATTAATAATATGTCAGCTGACGAATTTAAAATTGCCAGAGACGCTTATAATAATCAGGCGGCAAAGAACAAAGCTGCAAATAAGAAAGGAGGAGGACGCCACAATAAAGCTGCCTCTGCTCAACGTAAATTTAATAGAAACATGAAAGAAGATATAAAAGGGAAGATATATCAGAGTCTAAGAAAGCGAGGAAAGTCAGCAGCAGAGGCTAAAAAAGAATCTAAAAAGAGAGCTGACGAGGTAATGAGAGGGCTAGCTGCATTACATGAACCAGATATGTCAGCGGGTAGCTACTTTGATTTTGACCCGAAAAGAGCAGGTAACCGCAACATCAATGGAGCTATTGGTGGTAGTTGGCCGTCACGCCTAAAAACTTTGGATGATGCCGCTCAACATGCAATTAACAGTGGTCTCGGTGATGCTAAGATGAATGTACAATTAGAATTGTGTAGAGGGAAGAAAAAATAATGCGTGATGAAGATTTTGAATGTTTTATTGAAGAAATGGGAGAAGCAACTCAGCATAGAGCTGTGCCAACCCAAGCAATGGAAAAATGGAAAGGGAGATTACCCGATCAACTATTACATTATTGGAAAACTGAAGGTTGGAACAGTTATCACAATGGGCTATTTAGCATTGTAAATCCTGATGACTATGAAGGCATTGTTGATATGTGGTTAGAAGATACCCCGTTTGAATCTACAGATTCCTATCATGCCATCGCCAGAAGTGGCTTTGGAAAACTTTATCTCTGTGGTGAAACAACAGGAATTAATCTAACAATTCACTGTGCTCTTAATAGTATTCTTTATTCTAAGGATCATGCATATAAGAAAGAGAAAAAAGATTTAAATAATGAAATCTCTTATTTTTTTGGAGCAAAATCCATCGACGATTTTGATTTTGAAGATGATGATGATATCGGGATTTTTTCTCGTGCAGTGAAAGTACATGGCCCATTACATGAAAACGAGATATTTGGTTTTGAGCCTGCTCTAATTTTGGGTGGAGACATTATGCTTGAAAATGTCAGGAAATTAGATATGCATATTCATCTAGATATTCTAAGACAATTTTCCGATCCTGAAATTGATGAAATTTAATATTATTTATCAAAAAAACTTAACTAAGTGGCTGTAAAAGCTGCCACTTAGTTTTCTTATATCAGATATAAATAATGCGCGACGAAGATTTTATTGAAAAAATGGAAGAAACGACTCAGCATAGAGCCGTTTCTACTGAAGCAATAGAAAAATGGCAAAGAAAATTGCCGATCCGATTATTACATTATTGGCCAACAGAAAGTTAGAATAGTTATCAGGATGGATTATTTAGTATTGTAGATCCTGATTACTATGAAGATGTAGTCAATATAGCTGGAAGATACGTCATTTGAGTCAATGGAGTCTTATCATGGTCATTGCAAAAAGTGGTTTTGTGAACTTTACCTTTGTGAACAAGAAACCGGTAGAAATTTATCAATATCACGTGTTTTAAATACTATTTTCTGTCATGAATCTAAAACGTTATAATGATGTTTTTCAATATATGCGGCAATGAGTTTTTCGTGAATTTCTATCGAATGTGAATAACAAATAGTTTTTCTTGCCAACCGCTTAATATGAATACGCAAATTGAAATTTTGCTGTTCTATGCGCTGGGTAAAAATTTTTCCCACCAAATACTTTCCTAGCTCCACTTCTCTGACATAACTTCCCCAACCATCAGTTGTGATGAAGTGGATGTGAAAAAAAGCCAATAAGTCGTGCAGAGATAAGCACTTAATCAGCCGATCATACGCATGAAGTGCTAACTGTGTTCTATTGTTCCGCTTGTTGCTAAATAACTTCCTGATCACTGTGCTTTGCTGGGTAGCCTGACGGCTGGGTAAACAAATGATGTGCTGAATCTGATCCCATTCCTGTTCGCTCAACTTACGCTTGATGAGTTTTTTCAGTTTGATATCCACATCAGCGCTTACATTAGCCTCAAATTGTTTGTTTAAACCGGGCATAACACAGTGAAAACTCATAGTTAAACATATCCAGTGTGCCGAATAGTTCACGGTGGTACAAAATAGAAAATATTACATTTTCTCACCAGATAACTCCATTCGAGCCTGTTCGGGGAAATGCTCCTTGACAGCGACTTAACTGGGTAGTTAGAAGTTATCTGCTGATTTCTGGCTGAAAAAATAGGTTCTCCAACAGAGACCTTCCTATTTTTATACTCAGTTTTCATCACAGACAGGGGATTCTCTGCTTAAAATTGGACAATGTTCTTGAATATAGCAATATCTGATTATTCTTGATTTAATTCAAACAGATTGTTTATCGTGGAAAATTACTCTTGTTACAAAAATAATTATATCTAATTATGTCATGATATTTTATCTTTTTATAATAGTACCCTCATTAGATATTTTTTATGTGAATATACATTTTTATCAGGAGTTATAATAATGGAAGAGCAAGCAAGCTATGATTCTATTGGCGAACATTATGAAAAATTCTCCAATACAGTCGCTCAACGGCAGTCTGAGCTTCGGGATATACTCAACATGGTTGGTGATATACAGGGAAAATCAGTCCTGGATTTAGCTTGCGGATATGGTTATTTTGGCCGGGAATTACACCGTCGCGGAGCTTCAAAAGTGGTCGGCGTTGATATCTCTGAGAAAATGATTGAACTCGCCAAAGCAAAATCTAAATTGTATGGTGATGACATTGAGTTTTGCGTACAAAACGTATGTGAAATGAAATTACATGAAAAATTTGATATTGTCATTGCTGCTTTTTTATTCCACTATTCAGAATCAACCGGGGAGCTTGAGGCCATGTTTCAAGCAGCGGCTAACCACCTCAGTCCCTCGGGTAAACTCGTCGCTTACATGACATCACCTGATTATCGATTAGAAAATGGAAACTGTGATAATTATGGTTTCAAAATTTTAAGCGAAAAGCCCTGGCAAAATGGTTTCCGTTATCAGGCAGAATTTCTGACAACCCCGCCGAGTCCTTTCACATTTTATCGCTGGAGCCGTGAAAGCTACGAAAATGCTATTAATAAAGCGGGACTCCGTCGTTTTAGCTGGCAAAAACCCACTGTCTTAGAAAACGACTTAAAACGTTACCCTCAGGGTTTTTGGGATATTTATTTACAGAATTGTATTCATACCGGACTTATTTGTCAGTTTTAGTTTAGCTGTCCATTATCTCCGCATTTGTGGTTATATTTCGTTTCATCAAATATAAACTCTTCCTGTTTTTTTCAATTAGTGAATAATGTCTGTTATACGGAAGGCATTAAAAAAATTGCCGGGTTTTAGCCCGGCTTTAGCCAAATATCCTAAAATCTTTTATTTTTATTATGTCGGTGGTGTGAGTCATGTTATTTCACAATTGTTATTGACTATATGGATCTAATACCAGCAACTTTTCAACATCGAAGGGTGACAGGGTTAATGAATAAGTCAATTCAGTAGACAGCACAAGAGCGGCACAACGTTGTGCAAAATGTACACTTTCCTGAAAATCCATACCTGCTAACGTACAATGAACTAATCCCGCCATCATTGCATCACCAGAGCCTGTGGTATTGACAACATCAACAGGGAATGCCGGGGAGTGGCCTGATACATACCCCAGCTCACTGTAATACACACCTTCAGCCCCCAGACTTAAAATTACCCGCTGAACGCCTTGTTCATGAAACCATGATGTTACCAACTGTGCCTCTTTTATTGAGTTAATTTTAATACCACTGATCTTTTCTGCTTCCAGCCGGTTGGGTCTGATAGTATGAATATATGATAACCAGTTACGTACAATACCCGCCTTATATGATGAGACAGGGTTAACAAATATGGGCACATTACCGGAGTTTTTAAATAACCACTCCAGGGCATCTTCTGTCAAATTACAGTCGATAATCAGTATTCCTGCTCTCTCAATAAGCAATTTAGATTTATTGAGTAGCTCAGGCGTAAGTTTTTTCAAAATATCCATATCACTCACGGAGGTGTGTGGTTCACCATTCTTATCAACGATTGAATGATAAATTGAGGTTCTTGCATCCGTTAGTTTATGAGAATGGCTAAGATCAACACCGGCTAACCGGGTTTCTCTAAACAGTCTTTTTCCATATGAATCATCACCAAAAACAGAAATTAAATAACTATCATTCTTTAATGCGGCAATGTTATGCGCAACATTTCGGGCAACACCACCTAACGTATATTTTGTTTTCCCTGGGTTGGAATCTTTCTTTAATAATTCAGTCGAAGCGAAGCTGGTAATATCCATATTGGAAGCACCTACTGTTACAGCATAATTTCCACTGGAAAAAATGTAGCCCTTACCCCTTATATGTCCCTTTTTTTGTAAATTCAGGATATGTCCTGCAACGCTTGAACGGCTAATCCCAATAATATCAGCGATTTCTTGTTGGGCGAGAAAAGGATTTTTTCTGAGAAGTTGTAATATTCTAAATTCCAGATTATCCATTTTTCTCATATCACGCCCTTTATTGTTTTTAAACATAGTTGTTTTTATTCCATTGATGAATGACAGTAAAGCAGATTTCTATACATTGTTCTTGTAATGAGAAAGCGATCGTAAACTTGATGATACATTATTTATTGTTAAAAATGTGACTTTACTCTTAAATTTTGTACTGAAAAATAACCCATTAACGGGATTTTAAAATACTTAGCACGAAAACAATATTTTATTCTGATTTTTTTTCATGAAAAACAGTTAATTACATCACAACTGTATTATTTTAAGCATTAATTTTTTCTTATGCCTTAAGTTAACCACTCAAATGAAATGATAATTTCAAATTACATCTAAATGTGATAATTAACACATTTTCACGCATATTAAATAGAGCCCAACAATTTTGTTGTGGTGCAATATTTTATATTTAATGATATTTTTTATTATGCCATTAATTTTATTGGTTATGTCGTTATCATGAATCCTTTTAATTACTAATGTGTTACCCCTATAAGTAAAATATCTATCTTGATCATAATAACAAATATTAACTTATCATTATCTAACGTATTCATCAGCGAGGATGAATAACTCGTTAAGCACACCCCATCAATCGGTCGATATCTATCAGAGATGAAAAAATGTGATGAACGGAACCAGATTAATTGAGAAAGTCTGCTGGTCGGAATGGTTCGACATTTTAAGCGATAAGAATTTTCTTGGAGAAAGATGAATCTGGATCACCATTGGATATGATGCCGTATCCAAGAAAACGTGTTCAAAATGGAGAAAAAATGACAGAATTCCAAGTGACTGCTCAAACAGCCACTCATTCCTCTTAATAACAGGTAAAATAATGGAACGCTACTCAATGCCATTACTTACCACACGCAAATGCCGTCATCGCCCAGGCATTTCGCACCCACAGGTCAGCCCCTGCCCAAAATGCCCATTTTGCCTGATGTTCTGC
>NZ_NITZ01000015.1 GCF_002632615.1 Xenorhabdus miraniensis | reverse complement strand
TAACCCGCTTACTTTTAATCTGCTTTATAACACGCAGGAAGGACATAAAAAAATTGCCATTGCGGTTAGCTCAATGTGGAAAAAAAATCTTGGTGTAAACGCTGTCTTGCAGAATCAGGAATGGAAAGTCATGTTAGATAATATGCACCAAGGGAAATTTGATGTTATCCGGCGGGCATGGGCCGCGGATTATGATAGTCCGATGACGTTCTTATCGTTATTTTCATCTAAGCAAGTAAAAAATACATCTCTATATACAAATGATGAATTTGATCAATTATTAGAAAAAGTGTCTGAAACTAATGATAAAGACTTTTATCAGAAGGCATCTGATATATTAACAAAAGAATTGCCTATTATTCCTATCTATTTTTATGTTAATCATAATATGGTTAAACCTTATGTTGGTGGTTTTCATGCTAACACAAGGGGAGAATATTTCACAAAAGATCTTTATGTTATTGAACATTAGGTATGTATACGGTTGAGAGCCTGCTTTGGCAGGTTATTATTATTTATGGCTAAAGCCATAATAAGTTTCAAGCTGCATCTGATAAAGTTGCAGCTTGAAAAGAAAAAATATAGAAACTGCATAAATTCCCTGCTAACATTGGTAATGTTTTTATATATACAAGATAATGGTTTTAAATTGATTAAGACCAACTGCCACTACCAGCCGCTGCACCTATCATTGGTAATCCAATTCCTTCAAAATATCCCACAGGTTTAAACGATGAAGTTAAAAATAGTATGGATATTCCTCCAGCGGTATCAGCCATAGTAAATTTTTTACTTTCTGTAATAAGTTCATTAAAATCACTTGTCAGTATACCACCATGATATGTTGTTTCGCCTAATGACTCCACACCCCAAGACTTTCCGTGAAATTTTTTACCAATATCAAGAGATAATGTCAGTGTTGTGTAAAAAATAGCGCTATCTATATGTGCTTCACCTAAATAAGGTTCTATACTGAAGATTAATAGTTTTTCTTGAATATCATTAATTATATCCTTGTCAAGTTTTCCATCCATGATTTTTTCGAGGTTTTTGATAGCAGCTAACCTATTTTCTGTAGAAAATTCGTTTTTCATAAAATACATCCTATGTGTTTTCTTAGTAATGGATTGAATAGAGATAAAAATAATGACTTCTAAACTTTCATTGGTGAATTTTAATTCATGTATTATTTTACAATAAAAATAATGTTTATGGATTGTATTTAATAAAGTGTTTTATCCATAATAAATATGGAATAACTTCTTGTTTCTAATTATATTCAATAGAATTAAATCTTTAAAAATCAACAGATTGAAATCTATTGAGTGTCAATGTTTATAGTCGATGCTTTAGATTTGACCTATACTAAAAGCATAGTATAAGTGAAGATATTTTCAACATGAAATCAATTTTTTTTTTTTGGTTTTAATTCAATTTATTGATATTGTTAAAATATATATTTTTTCTTTGTTAATATGTCTTAAGTTGGTTAGCTTTTTGTAATTAGTATCTTACGAAATTTGTTTGAGAGAGTAAAATGGATATGCATTCATCAGATATGCATAAATTTTTTATCAATAATAACAACCACATCACAGCAATAGAGGGAAATAATATGTTAAATAAAATTATCTATAAAGAAATTAGAATATTAATCTATTCTATAATTATGGCACTAGGCAGTATCACGCTTTCTTATGGCGCGGTTATTCCTCAAGATACTCAATTGGCCGAAAAACAAGAAATTGTTCGCAATAATGGTTCAGAGCCAGCTTCATTGGATGTCGATAAGGTTGAAGGTAATATAGCACTAAATATTATCAATGATTTTTTTGATACATTAGTAGGCACAGATAAACAAGGTAATATCATACCCAAACTGGCTGCAAGCTGGGAAACGAAGGATAATAAAACATGGATTTTCCACTTACGAAAAGGCATTAAATGGTCTGATGGGACACCCATTACAGCTAATGATGTCGTGTTTAGCTGGCGGCGTTTAACTGATCCTAAAACACTTTCTCCTTATGGTAGTTATTTTGCTGATGCTTCTGTTGTGAATGGCAGAGAAATTATGGCAGGAAAGAAAAAACCGGAAGAGCTAGGTGTCAAAGCGTTAGATAATTCGACCTTAGAGGTAACGCTAGAAAAACCTGTTGGGTATTTTTTACAAATGTTAGCTTTCAATATTGCATCCCCGATTAGCGAAAAAGTCGTTAAAAAGTATGGTGATAAATGGACTCAACCTGAATTTTTTGTTTCTAGTGGTGCATTTAAATTAGCAGAGTGGAAAGTGAATGAAAAAATTGTTGGTGTAAGAAATCCTTATTATTGGGATGATAAAAACACTGTTATTAATAAAGTGACTTATCTTCCACTTTCATCAGATGTTTCAGATTTAAACCGTTATCTGGCTGGAGAGATAGATATTACATTTACGATCCCATTAGAATCTTTCGCATCATTAAAACAAAAGGTGAACTCACAAGTTCATATTTCACCGATACTTAGTACATATTATTATGCGTTTAATAATAAAAAACCACTGTTTAGTGATGTTAGAGTCCGACAAGCATTAAACCTTACTTTGGATAGAAACATTATTGCTAATAAAGTTGTTGCCCAAGGGCAAATACCTGCTTATACAGTTTTGCCTCCTGGCATTGGTGGTTTTAAATTCAAACAACCTGATTACGCATCATGGACACAATCTCAACGTAACGAAAAAGCCAGGCAATTATTGAGTGAAGCCGGCTTTAATAAAGAGCATCCCCTCTCTTTTAGTTTAGTTTACAACTCTTCAGATTTACATAAGAAAATCGCTATTGCTGCAACTTCGATGTGGAAAAAGAATCTTGGTGTTATTGTTAATATACAATCCGAAGAATGGAAAGTAATGTTGGATAATGAACATCAGGGGAAATTTGATGTTATCAGAGCTGGATGGATTGGAGATTATAATAACCCAATGTCTTTTTTAAATATATTTACAACAAATCAAACAAATAACACTTCATTTTATTCTAATAAGGGTTTTGATAATTTAATTCGCAAAGCTGGAGAAACTAATAATAAAGAAGATTTTCAACAGGCACTCAATATTATGGAAAAAGATACACCTATTGTCCCTGTTTATTATTATGTTACTGCGGTATTGGTTAAACCCTATATTGGCGGCTATTATGCCGATCTTATCGGCAGGATATCAACAAAAGATCTTTATGTAATTAAGCATTAAACAAAGAGCCTGTTAAAGCAGGCTCTCCATGACTTATTGCAGTGCTTTGCGGGCAGACTGTGCCAGAAGTTATCATGATTGGTTTTTGAAACAAAACATATTATTTAAAGAGGGCACTCCTGTTGGGGATATGATTATCTGTAGCATTTCACCATTACCAGAGCAGGTTTGTTACTGCTGCATACCTATCAAACCAGACTTTCCGCCATCCTGAATCCCATAATATACAAAGGAGAATTATATCTTCCATGTCGCCTTCTTGTTCTACATAGATCACGAAATCTGGTAAAACTACCTCCTCTAGCCACCTTATAGTGACTACCTTCAGTAAGCATTAAATCATCATACACGGCAGTACCTGACTGATAGGGTAGATAACTATCAGAAGTATATTCTTCAACATTTCCGGCTAAATCTAAATGACCAAAAGGCCCCATGCCTAAAGGAAATATGCCTACTGGAGTGGCATCAACAATACCACTTTCAATACTATTACAATGGTCTGGCAGAAACTCATTTCCCCACGGAAACTCTCGTCCATCTCCCCCTGTTGCTGCATATTCCCACTGAGCCTCACTGGGTATATGAAAATTCCTACCTGTCTTTTCACTTAACCAAAGAGCATAAGACACTGCGGCCTCATAGGATACAGAATAGACTGGATAATTAGAACGTTGATGAGGATACATGCCCCATGCCCAACTATCAGGAGTTTCCTGATAGCCAGTGTCACATAAAAATAGGTAATATTCATAGTTGGTTACGCAATATCTGGCCAAACCAAAAGAACTAAGGGTTATTTCATAAGGTGGTGTTTCTTTTAAAATCCACTCTTTTAATACTCCATATTGAGAATACATTGAAACAGTTTTATCTACATTATCAGGAGATAAACCCAGACGTACTTTTCCACCAGGAATAATTATGATATCAGGTTCAAATATAGAAATTCTAGAATCTCCTCTAATAGCAAGTAAATTACCAGCTACATATCGATGAGAAAAGTATTCATTAAAATTCCTAACGATGGATTGTAAACTGTAACTGTCTAGCTTTGAGTATTTATCATATATTTTAAATAACTTCCCCATTAAATTTTGGTTTGTCTTATCAGGCAAGCCCATCGCTTCTTTCATGGTTAAAGAATTAATGTTTTTTCCCTCAATGTTTATATGTTGAGTTTTAACGCCAGTTAGGCTTAATTCTCTTTTGATCATATTTAAGTCCATGATTAAAAATAAATTCATTTATTCCATCATATGTTGAGTAAACAAAGTCATCCTGTGTGCATTTTATACTTGATATACCAGTAAATGAACGTTTCTCCCATAATATCCATTTGTTTTCATTTAAATCATACACACCAACCCAGCCAGTATAATTTCCTATAGATATATAATTGTTTTTATCATCAAATGCCACACATTTTATTGAATTAGTACTTGGAGTTTTTATTTTTTCAAAATTTTCATTTTTCCAAATTCTAAGGGTTAGATCTCGACTAACACTGACAAACAACCCTTCTTTATTTCCATCACATCCATTAATAATCTTTTTATGAGCTTTAGGAATATACGCATGACATGAAAAATCTTCAATTTTATGTAATGCAGCAGCTGCATTGGCACATACAGAAAAAATAAATTCCTTAGATATAAAAACGCCTTTTATTGCGTTTTTATGCAGTGAAATTACGTTAGTAACAACAATATCACCAGCTATTCTTCTTAAAACAATACCTTCCCCAGTGTATGTACCGACAAGACAAAACTGATTATCTCCCCATGAAACAGCAGCACAATTTAAGGGGGAATGATGTTCATATATAGTATCACCAGTACGAGCATTAAATATTTTTCCCATTTGCCCACCGGTAATGAGTACGTTTTCAAATTCGATAATAAAATTACACAGACTACCCATTTCGGCAAATGGCCTATTATTGCAGAAAACGATACCAGCATCACCAACACTCCAAATGTCTTTGCCTGAAACGTGCACGGCATTGAAACCATATGTTGGCAGGACATGATCTTGATACCATATTTGAGTGGAAATGGTATATTGAACATAACTATCACCAAATGACGCAAAAACTAAATTATCACTATCAAGAAATGCACAAGATCTTGGCCAAACAATGGGAGGAAGCTCGGCTGTATGATAATTTTCAAGATTATTATCTTTTTCTTTCCAAAGTTTCATCTTCCTATCATAGCTCAAACTTACCATGATTTTTTGAGATGAGTCATAAACCAGGCGTTTAATACCCGCTTCATGTGCAGATGTTATTTTTAATTTACCATTAATTATAGTGATTATTTCGCCATTGTCATTTCCAGCATAAATAACCTTATCAGGCGTGATAGCAATAGTATCAGTTTCTATATTATCAAGATCTATACATTCTATTTCTTTCTGATAATTCACATCCCAAATTCGGATTGTACCATCATCACTGGAACTTATTAAATTTCCAGATGAACTCCATTCCACAGAGATTATATCCTCTACATGCCCTTTTAAATGAGCAATGATGTTTCCTTTATAATCAGAAACAATAATGGTTTTATCTCTAGAGCAGGTTGCAACAATATTTTTATTTGGATGAAATGATACTGATTCTACATCGTCAGTATGCGAATTGATAACTCCATATAATATCATGTCTGGTAAGAGCCAGATACGACAACTATAATCACTACTTACTGTTGCTATATAATTACCACATGGACTGAAAGCGCACTGATTTACTAAATGGTCATGATATACTCGTCTAATCGGTTTCTTATTATAAGCATCCCATAAAATGACTTTATTATCATACCCAGCACTTAAGACAAATTTATTATCATAAGTGGCAACACCACTAATAGGTGAGGAGTGTTTATGCATAGAATATATCCTTTATAGTTCAAGAGCATGAGAGGTTTTTATTTTTTTAGCAGTCAAATAATTTTTGTTTGTTTCATTTAAGAATGTCTTGGTATTAATAACTTCATATATTTCAATTCCATTCTGAGTAATTTGATGTATTTTATCTGGATTATTTGTTATCAAACGAATTTTTGAAATATTCATGGCTAGTAACATTTTTGCGGCGATAGAATAATCACGATAATCATCTAAAAAGCCAAGAGCTTGATTAGCTTGGTATGTATCTAACCCATTGCGCTGTAGCTTATATGCATCTATCTTATTATATAATCCAATTCCACGCCCTTCCTGACGTAAATAAATTAAAACACCTCCATGAATATCAATTTCTTTTAAAGATTCATTTAACTGTTCACCACAGTCACATAAAAGGGAATGAAATACATCCCCGGTCATACACTCAGAATGGATCCTAACCAAAGGTATGTGTTTCTTCGACCATTTTCCTATACGTATAGCTAAATGTTCTTTATCCGGGAAAAATCCATTAAATGATATAAATTCAGATTCATTGTTAATAGACTTCAACGGTATAAAAGTACTATTTCTAATTGATATATTATTCATATTAAAATATTCATGTTGATATTACAGAAAATAAATATAACTATTATAGTTCCATTAGGACATGCCATATTGAAAACCATATAAATTTATAGGAGATTCAGTTCTAAACGCTTTTAAATAATAAGCATATCCATGCAATACATTTATGCAATACTCCATTCTATCTGATAATTGTGAAGGTATATTTATATTGCCGTCTTTCTCTATGTTACGAAGTATCAAATGTTCAGGTATAAAACAAATTTTATTATTTTTATACCCAGAAGACCTTAATTCAGAAATACAAAAAGCGCCACCATTCCCAGAGGATATTGACACTAGCAATGCTGGTTTATGCGCTAATTCGTTATCACTACATAATAAAAGTAGATTTTTTAGTTTTGGTGGCACCATTCCTCCCCATTCAGGAACCACAATAATAAAAGCATCAATGCTCATCAAAGATTGTGATATTAAATTCCATTCATGCCACTTAGGATCTTTTGCTTCATTCCAAATTGACTCATCCCATATTGGTATGTCTAAATTTCCCAGATGGAAATGCTCAATCTGTTTAAATGTTTTTCTGGTTATTTCAAATGAATCGAAGAAATCACCAACTTGACCAGAATTAGAATGCGATCTATGGCTTCCTGAAATAATTCCTAGTTTCATCATTTTTCCTCACGTTATATATTTTGAATACCTTTTAGCTCCTATATCAAAAACCAATTTTGCTATAAAGATTAGCATTAATGTAACTAGAGTTTGAATAAAAAACCATTTTATGCTCATTATTCCACTTGCTACTGAGGCAGGAACACCAGTTATAAATAGACACGGAAGTATGAACATGAGAACAAAACGAACTACACCATGAAAAGATTGTTCAGGTCTCACCAATACTTTGAAGCAAGGATTTGAATTTTTAATACTAACCAATGAAGCCGTCCAAAATATTGTTGTTCTTATAATCCATGTAATTGAAGTAAGTATTAAGACGCCTTCGAATGCCATCATCAAATGTAAAAAAACCAACAAAATATTAGTTCCAAGGTAAATATGTATAGTAAAAAATAATACTAATGACAAGAATGATAACAAAAAATGCTCAAATGCAATATTTGTAGTAACATATAAAAATTGAGTATTTATAGGTAACGTTAAATGAGGTTCTAACTTTAATGACTTAACGTTTTTAACTAGCAAGAAACTTCCTCGGCCAAATAAGAAAAGATAAAAATTATCGACCAAACATACCGTAGCAAAAAATAGAATAACAAAATTATCAGATAAGATATAACCTAAAGATTGTGAATTTAAAATAGCATACCAAAAAAATGCTTGTGCTATATAATAACTAAAGTTAACAAAAGCAGATAACCAAAAGTTTAATGGGCTTTTTTTGGCTTCTGAAAATCCACTTTTAAAGCCAATCAATATCACTCTAAGCATTGCTATTATATCCTTGATTATATTTTAACATATAATTCCAAATCAAATTAAAAATCATCATTAAACATATCATGACTAGAAATCCATTAAATATAAAATAAATAGATATTGAATTTGTTGCAATTTTAACTGGAATATAGGTAATATATTGAAATGGAATATAATTAAATATTGATTTTATAGAATCACCAAATACATCTAATGGTATTAACGCACCTGAAAGAACCCATGACAAAGTGTCCTTAATAATTATAAAAGAGTACGATCCTCTAAACTTGAACGCCATACATGACAATGTCATTGTTAAGTACAAATTGATAAACAATCCTATACATAACGAAATAAAGAGATATATAAAATTAGGAATATCTTTTTGGTATATAATGATAAATAAAATCAATGGTGACATTATAAATAATCTGGCTAGTATCTGTCCAAAAGCATATTCTGAATAATATAATAATATTGATTTTGGAATTATAATTAGTCTATCTATGCTGCCATCTTCAATATGGAACGATAAATTTTCTGGAAATCCGGTAATACTTGTCAATTGAAATATAATAACAGACCATAATATATAAACTATTATTTCATCATGCGTATAGTTAACAAAATCATTTGATTTTGTCATGGTATCCCAAAAAGAGAGTTCAACCGCATATAATGTTACAATTATAAATAAGTAACCAAATATTATATTCTTTGCCCTGATGGTTTCAATAAAAGAAAATTTAATTATCACAGAAAAGTCCCTCTAGATATAGCGCATTCTTTTCTTTTGAATTATTCTTATTCAGATTTATTTTTGATATTTTACCTTCTTTCAAGAAAATAATGTCTTTGCAAATATCTGCAATGTCTATCATATTATGTGAGGTGATCAGTATTTTACTTTCATTATTTTCAGCATAATCTTTTAAGGTATTACGTAATAGAATTTGTGATTCTATATCTAACCCAATGGTTGGTTCATCCAATATCAGTAATTTTGGTCTATTAAGAAGGTGTATTAACAAGTTAGATTTCACCGATTGACCTAAAGAACACGTTTTTGCTGGTTTTCTTGCTATGCTTCTAAGGTTGAACATTTCTATCATATTTTCAACATGGTTCTTATCATAATTACGTTTATATATAGCAGAAAAAAGTTCAATATTTTCATAGAGGGATAACTCTTCCCAAAGCATTGATTTATTGCCAAAAACAATACCAAGGTTAGATAAAAGATTAGGAGGCCTTCCATTTGAATCAATACCAAAAACAGTAATATTTCCAGAATTTGGTGTTAAAATGCCTGAAATCAATTTTATTAACGTTGTTTTTCCTGCTCCATTCTTTCCCAGCAGTCCTATGATCTTGCTATCGTTAAATATTTCAATATTCATATTTTCAAATAAAACCACTTCGATTTCATTTGATGAAAATATGTTTTTAAAAATGTTTTTTTTAATTTCTCTGCTCTTATAGCTAAAACATAACTCAGTGATTTTTATCATTTCAATTCACTATTTTTGTAAGTAGTATGTCATTATCATGCATGATATATTCCTTTACTTTACTATTTCTACCATAAATAATAAACTTTTCTTTATCTATATTCATTATTCCTTTCGCATAATCTTGATCCCAAGATGACTTGCATAATACTTCACCCGTTTCTAAATGCCAACCTAAAATATAGCGACTGTAATTTATTCCTATAATAATGCTATCGTTGTAAATAATAAAATCTTCAATGGTATTTAAACCACCTTTATAAAACTCAGATACATGATCCCAAGATTTGTTTTTTTCGTTATATGTAATTAAGTCTATATTACTGGAGTTAACTACTGCTAATTTATTTTTATCAATCCACTTCATTCTTTTAGGGATTTTACTGTCTGTATATGCTATTACATGATGTTCATTTAAACTATCAAGTATTTTTACACTTCCAACTCTCTCCCCAATGGCTAACATATATAAATCAAAATTAAATGATATAGACCATACTGGCTCAGATTCACTTTTATATATAATCCTAACATTATCTCCTTCAATTTTGTATACGCACCCTGATTCTGAAGCAACATATATACAATTAAAACCAAAGCATAAATCACGTACAGGAGATTCAATGTTAATTATTTTAAAATCATCACCATGATTTTTAATCATGATCTTACCATTAGTTCCACCTAGCACTAATAAATTTTCATTCGAAATGGCCCGTTTTATATAATATCCCTCGTATTCTCTTTTTATCCTATAGTCAAATATTTCTTTTTGGTTATTAGATGTGAATAAATAACCACCATCCTCTCCAAAGAACAGATCCTTATCCAAATAATTTACGTATGTCCAAAACGCGGCTGGAGTCTCCCGCCTTAATTTTTCAACCTTTTTTGTTGATAAATTGAATTTAACTATACTTCCATCTCTGATCTGTAATATCAAATATGGAATATTATCTTTATAGATTATATCTGACCATCTTATTTTAAAGCTAGCCTCGTAAATGATTTCAATTTTTTCTAGGCTTTCAATATCAATTTTATATACTTTCCGATCAAACGATGTTCCATATGCAACTTTATTTATATAATCATATGTGGCATGTTCAAAATCATCATTGGCAAACTTCGGTCCTATTTTATAATTTAAACTATGTTCATCTAATCGCACAACACATCTGGCATCTGTTGCGACAATGTATTCGGAATCATTCACCTTTTCAAACCAGTGTACAGATTCGTTGATATTATCTAATTTAATAGTGCTTGTTGAATTATCTTTAATATTTATTTTTCCAACAATCCCATTACTAAAACCAACCAGAATATTATCATTCTCTGTCCAACATAACGTAACAATATCATACAATATGTCAAATCTGAAATTTGATATGATATTCTTCATGTCTGATAAGTCAGCTATCATACAAGTTGAATTAGGCGATCTGAAAGCAACTTTTGTACCATCAGAATTAAGAGTTATTCCTTGACTCTCACTTCTAGAAACTTCATATCCATCTTCGACTATGTGATTAAGACCACTAAATACACCATTTATTTTTATCTTTTCAGATGAGATTTCACCTATAATTACATCATAATTTTGTGATAAAGCCGCAAAGACCCCATTCTTTATGTCTATCGCCGAAATAGTTCCATTAGATACTTTTTTATCATCCAAAATATCTAACTCTTTAAAATCAAAAAGTACTATTTCTCCAGTTTTTGTTCCCGCGAGTATTTTATTACAAAACACCTTTGTTGCATTATAATGTTTCATTTTTTCATAACCATAATATTTTTATTCTTTTAATGTGAAGGCCATGACAGCCTTCACATATCTAATATTAATATTACTTATTACTTTCCGATTTTAAAGGACGAGGAACAGAATTACGCACTTGTTTTTGCATTTTCATATTTTATCTCCAATTTAAATAAGTTTGTTTGTAAGTGATTTGATAACGGGCATTAATTTTCCGTTGCATAATTTGTATTGAATTTAATATTTGTTGTCAATTTATTTTTTATTATTTTTTAATACTTAATACATATCATACAATATAGAAACAATAAGATATCCCTCCATCTAAATCAATCCATATAAACTGGTTGATTTTCTTCAAAAAATAAATTGTAAATTACAGAGCTATTTTGTGATGATTTACATAATAAACTGAATTTTCTATTTAATTTAAAATCAACAATAAAAAAATTATATTGCTATTTTATAATTAAAGGATTTTATCCTTAAAATACGACTAAATTACGCAAAGTAGTATTAGAAAATATGTTTGTCCGATGAAGAAAAACAAAATTTTTGAACCGCATCACAAAGCAGACTCCTGGGACTTCTGATTGGATGCTAGGTTTATATTAAATTACCCTTAGTTGAAATTAAATGTATACTCAACCAACCTCAAGATGCGTGTTGGTTGACTTATATCAATTTAATTTATAACGATTAATCATCATGATAAATCAGCATCTTCAAGTAAAATTAGTATAAACAGTTTCACGCAATCATGTAAATATTTCGCTATGAAATTGTTCTCTTGGTTGTGGTTTTGTTTATTGTTCGTGTGTCTTTCTATGGAAATAATTTTAAAAACATATCATTACATCCGGTGTCTTTCAAATAACACCTTTGTTGGCTGAGTTCACCCCAGTCACATAATTATCTATGCTCTTGGGAATCAGATTTTTTGCCATTGTGCTGAATCTTGAAATCCATTGGGTATAGAAGAGAGGGGTTCTGATATTTATTTAATTTAGAATGGAAGAAGAGCCTGAAAAACAGGCTCCTTTGATTCGCCTAAGTTTCCAGCCGTTTTTTTCAATAATTTCATTAAATCTGAATTGTTTAAGTAGCTTCCTTTCCACTTTGAATATCATATACACACTATACACATCATTAAAGTGGTTTATTAATGCACTATATAGGGTTTAATCTCCATGTTTAAACCCGAAATTCTGGCGCCAGTTGACTAAACCCTAACCCATTCTTTTTTTCCACTTTGATCTGAACAGGGATTCGTTCTTTTAATGCTTCTACGTGGCTGATTACCCCGATGGTTTTTCCTGACGCATTAAGGTGATCCAGCGCATCCAGTGCGATATCGAGGGTTTCAGGGTCAAGCGTCCCAAAACCTTCATCAAGGAACAGGGATTCTATCTGTGTTTTGTTACTCACCAGATCAGACAAGGCGAGCGCAAGGGCCAAACTGACAAGAAAACTTTCTCCACCGGAGAGGGTCTTGGTATCCCGAATGGCATCTGCTTGCCAGGTATCAACAACCTGTAATTCTAATCCACCATCATTTTTTCGTTGTAAATAGTAACGGCCATGCAGTTTTTCCAGTCGGATATTCGCCAGATAGACGAGATGATCCAATGTTAATCCCTGAGCAAAACGGCGGAATTTGGCACCATCTGCGGAACCAATGAGATTGTTGAGATAGCTCCAGTCATCATAGTTTTGTTGTAAGAGTGCAATTTGAGACAGTAGTGTCTGTTGTTGCTGGCGGCGAGCTGCATCGCTATTTAGCAGAGTCCTGACTTCACCTTGTTGTTGGTTGTTGTGTTTCAACTTATCTGTAGTGTCGGTCAACATGGTCGATAATTGCTGGGCTTCATATTGCTCAAGCAATTGTGGTTGTGTGTCTGCATGTCGCTGCAATGCCACTTCTGATTCGTGATACCGTGTTTTGGCTTGTAATTGTTGTTGTTCCAGTTTTTCTTGTAATTGTTGTAATTTTTCCCGTTGTTCCGGTTCCAATAAAGCGTGTTCAAAAGAAGCTTGATCGGGAAAACCTTGCTGATCTAATCCGGTTTGGAAGTGGCTGGCAGCGAGTTTACAGACTGCTTCGGTGGTGATACAGCTTCTTTCAATTTCACTGGCTGCCCCGGTTAATTGATTCATTTTGTTTTGCAATTCTTGCAGATGGATAGTGGCCTGTTTATAAGCCGCTTCCAGTTTATAGGCTTCTTGTTGTAAGTCCTGACGAACGTCAGCAACAGATTGATCGCCAAATAAATGATGGCGTTTCTGACGCGTTTGTTCCAATAATTGCTTTTGTTGTTGCTGCCGCTGATTTAAAGCATGAAGATGTGCGGTTAGCTTATTTTTTTGTTTTTCTAATTCACTCAGTTTGCTTTGTGAGGCGGCTTGTTCTTTCTGTAGTTGTTGCCACCTTTCACGAGATTCATGGTAGGTCTTTAATTCTTGTTGACGTTGTTGTAGCCAACTCTCTGTTTCTTGATGGGAAGGCAAGGCAAAAGGTGTCGATTGTAATTCGGTCTTTAATTGTTGCTCTGCTGCCGTGTAATCTGTTTCTATTTGTCGAATTTCAGCCGTTTTTTCGTCTAATTGTTTTTGGGCTGAATCCTGTTTGAATTTTTCCAGCTCAATATTTTTTTCACCCTCTTGGTATTGCTCACGATTGGCTGTGAGGGCTTTTTCGGCTGCCTGATGGTTTTTTTCTGCTTTTAGAAGTGCTTCCTGCTGAGCTTGATGTTGGTAATAAGCAGATTGTCTCTGGCTGATAAAATGATTAACCGACTCTGTATCTATCGGTAAATCTGTTGCCTGTAGTTGTTGGCAATGATGTTGCCATTGTTTTACCAATTCGGCCAATTTGGCATTGAGTTGTGTAATGTTGTCCTGCAATTGTTCGCAATGTTGCTGTTGAATTTGTTGCCTTTGTTGTAGGGCAGTGCGATTTTCTTGTAATTGTTCAACCTGTTGGCGCAGGGTTTTTAATCGCTCTGCTGATTGTGGCAGAGCAATATTTTGGTATTCATTGATTAAAGGGTGGTGAGTCGAACCACAAAGCGGGCAAGATTCACCTTCTTTTAATTGTGAACGTTCTTTTTCCAGACTTACGATCCGTTGTTCTAAGCGAATACGACTATCAAGATCGTCATAGTGTTGCTGTTTTTCTGCTAATTGTTGATTGAAGGTTGCGATCTGATCCGGCAAGAGTTTTAGCGATTCTTGAAATTGTGCCAGTTGGGTTTGATCGGCAGTGATCGCAGTTTGTTGCTGCTGGATCTGAGGCAGTAAGATCTCCAATTGATTCTGTGATGTCAGTTGTTTCTGATAATTTGATAAATATTTCTGTAACTGCGCTAAAGGGTGTGCTTTCTGTAAAGCCGTGAGCTGATTTTCAGCGTTAGCAAGATGACTGTGTAATGTCTGACTCCGTTCTTTTTGTCCCGCTAATTCTGCATTCAGCGAATTCAGACGACCAGTTGTGTGAGTGATCTCTGTGGCAATTTGTTGCGTGTTTTGTGTGAGTTGGTTTATTTTCGTTTGCCGCTCATGTTGGCGGGTAATGAGCTGTTTCCATTCAGGCAGTTTGCCGTCTAAGTTACGGTAATGGGGATGTTGTTCGTAATAAGATTCCAGCTCTTTGTGCTCTTTATTCAGTACCTCTGTCTGGTTCTGAGTGGTTTGGTATTGGGATTGAATATCAGAGTATTCGCGATCTTGCACCGCTATTTCTTTCTCAAGTGCCAGCAGATCTTTTGATTGAATATCAATTTTATGATCGAGCGGCATAATTTGTTCTGAGATGAGCTTTTCCTGCTGATTTTGATGTTGTTGGTGCTCTTCCCGGTTTTTCTCTAACTCTATAAGCTGTTGTTCAGCAGGTTGCAGCAGCGTTAGTTGCTGTTGGCGCTCATTTTCTATTTTTATGCGTTGTTCAGTGAGTCGCTGTTTTTCATGAAAAGCACGGTTTTGCGCATCCCATAATGGACGGATTTTTTCAGCCGGTTCGCTGGTAGCCAGTTGTTGTAACTGAGGTTGTGCTTCTTGAATAGTTTGCTCAGTTTGTTGCAGAAGTGATGTATTCTTTGCCAGAGATTGCTGTAGTTCATCTTTTCTGATAATCCACTGTTCGGCTTTTTGTAATGCCTTAATTTGCTGACTGAGTTCGGTTTCTTCTGCAATAAGTTGTTGTTGCTGATTTTGGTACGCTTGTTGCTGCTCTGGTGTGAGTAGTTCAATAGAGGAGGCTTTGGTATTTTGAATATCCAGCTCAGACTGTGCATCTTTATGGCGTCGATAAATTTCCTGAGACAGAATACCGTAAATTTCTGTACCTGTTAGCTCTTCCAATAAGTCTGCCCGATCTTTATCCTGCGCATTTAAGAATGCAGCAAAATCACCCTGTGATAAGAGCATGGATTTGGTAAAACGACCAAAATCCAACCCGGTTATTTCGGCAATTTTTTCTTTTTTCTCTGGAATTTTATCAGCCAGAATTTTCCCGTCTTTTTTGAGGGCCAGTTCTCCTTTTGGCTGTTGGAGTTTGCCGTCTGCTTGGTTACGAGCGCGGCGTTGGCTCCAAAATGCCCGATAAGCGACACCTTTGACTTCGAATTCAACTTCCGCGAGGCACTCAGCAGTATGGCGGGTCATTAGCTCGTTTTGCGAACTGGAAATCGTCTTAAGCCTTGGGGTTTCATGATATAAAGCGAGGCACATGGCATCCAACAAAGACGTTTTACCTGCACCCGTTGAACCGGTAATGGCAAATAATCCATTGCTGGCAAAAGGCTCTGCCGTAAAGTCAATCTTCCATTCACCTTGCAGGGAATTGATATTTTTCAGCCGTAAGCTAAGAATTTTCATGGGAGCGGCTCTTCATGTGATTGCTGAGAAATATCATCCAGCGTTTGCTTAAATAAGGTAATCAGGCGTTGCTTTTTAGCAATATCTTCTAATTCTTCCAGAGCTAAGCGTCGTTCGAACACCTCATTGACACTCAGTTCGGTGAGGGTTTCTTTATTTTGTTCAGATAGTGACAATTGGCGGGTATTTTTGCTGCGGCGCAGCAGAATTATCTCAACGGGCAGACCTTCACTCAGGGTTTGGATACGTTTCTGGATATCGGGCAGGTAATCTTGAGTCGCAACTTCAATATCCAGCCAAACCGGGCGTTCACCTTGATACTCCCTGAAAACTTGTAATTGTTCCTCTATCTGTTTCAAATTGCCACGAATCAACTGCATTGGTTGATAGTCTGGAACGGGTAGAAGCGTGATGCTATCAAGCTTATCTGCCTTAAAGTCAACTAAACAGACGCTCTTTTCCTGACCCACTTCATCAAAACTCAGTGGAATAGGCGAACCACTGTAGCGGATGTGCTCAGATTTTCCGATAACTTGTGGACGATGAATATGCCCCAGTGCAATATAGTCAGCAGGTGGAAATTCTTGGGCAGGGAACGCATCCAATGTGCCAATGTAAATATCGCGGACGGAATCTGTGGTGGAAGCACCGACGGTAGTGAGGTGCCCGGTGGCAATAATTGGTAATGGTTGGCCGAGTTGTTCCCGTAACGCACAGGCGTGGTGATAAAGCTGGTGATAGTGTTCCGTAATGGCATTTTGTAATGCTTGTTGTTTTTGGGTGCCAGATTGTCCCGCCTGGCTGATCATGACATCCCGCGGGCGAAGATAAGGAATAGCGCAGAGAATCGCCCCTGCATTACCATCTTTATTATTCAGCACTTTTATTTGTTTTTCTGGCTCTTTGGTTTCGGCATTGGCAATCACTGTTGTATTCAGGTAAGAAAGCAGGGCCTTTGACTCATTAAGTGTAGCGACAGAATCATGGTTTCCCCCAAGGATGACAAGTTGGCAGCCCGTGGGCTGTAGCGCCACAATGAATTTGTTGTAAAGCTCGCGTGCATAACTGGGAGGGGAGCCTGTATCAAAAACATCTCCGGCAATAATCAATACATCAACCTGATATTGAATGATTTTTTCAATAAGCCACTGTAAAAAGTGCTTGTGCTCTGCTGCGCGGTTTTTGGTAAAGAAATATTGTCCAAGATGCCAGTCCGATGTATGAATGATTCGCATGTCTTCCCGCCGTTGCCTGTGAGTTTCTCTTACCTGTGACAAGCGCTAATTATAATGGGTATGTGAAAGATGTCCTGCGCAATTCAGTCCCTTTTGTTGAATTATCGAGTGGTTTCGCATCAAGAATGAAATATGACAGATGAGATATATATTCCCTGCGAGCCAGATTACAGCTTGATGATTGAGAGATAATAGTTTTCATAAAATTGTCATAAAATTGACTCATAATGTCCTAAAGTGAATGTTGCTGACTTCAATGATATTGACAGGATTGACCATGGCTAAGCGCATTTTGGTAGTTGAAGATGAAGTACCGATTCGTGAAATGGTTTGTTTTGTACTTGAGCAAAACGGTTATCAGTCCGTTGAAGCTGGAGATTATGATACGGCAATAAGGCGTCTGTCAGAGCCTTATCCTGATTTAGTGTTATTGGATTGGATGCTTCCCGGAGGTTCAGGCGTACAGATTATCAAGCAAATTAAGCGGGATAATAATACCAAGGCGATTCCAGTTATTATGGTAACGGCTCGCTCAGAAGAAGAAGATCGGGTGCGTGGCCTTGATGTTGGAGCTGATGACTATATCACTAAGCCTTTCTCACCCAAGGAGTTGATTGCCCGTGTCAAGGCAGTTCTGCGGCGTATCTCGCCCATAGAAGCAGAAGATGTCATTGATATGAATGGATTGATACTGGATCCGGTATCTCACCGAGTTTCCAGTCAGGGACAGGATTTGGAGATGGGGCCAACCGAATTCAAACTTCTCCACTTTTTTATGACCCATCCAGAGCGTGTTTATAGCCGGGAACAGTTACTCAATTATGTGTGGGGAACGAATGTTTATGTGGAAGATCGCACCGTCGATGTACATATCCGGCGATTGCGTAAGGCGTTGGAAATCGGCAAACACGATAAAATGGTACAAACCGTTCGTGGCACAGGATATCGCTTTTCTACCCGTTATTGATGGTTATGAACCCCCTTTGGTGTTGATTGGTACCCTTTGGTGTTAATTGGTAATGTTGATTGGTAAGTAGTATTGATTGGCAGAAGTTTGGGTAATGGTTTCGGGTAATACCGTTTTCGTACCGGAGAAAATAACGTGCTTGAGCGTTTATCATGGAAAAAGTTGGTATTGGGCTTCGTGCTTTTCTGTTTGCCCGCTGTCATTTTGTCTCTTTTTGTTGGTCATTTGGCTTGGTTATTGGTTATCGCGCTATTTTTGGCACTGGTGTGGCATAGCTATAATTTGCTGAAATTATCCCATTGGTTATGGTTAGATCGCAGTATGTTACCTCCTGCGGGACGCGGCGGATGGGAACCTATTTTTTACGGCATTTATCAGATGCAGCAGCGTAACCGTAAACGACGTCGTGAACTCGCATTATTGATCAAACGCTTTCGCAGTGGCGCTGAGTCACTACCGGATGCCATTGTGATGATGACCACAGAGGGCAACATTTTCTGGTGTAATCGTCTGGCACAGCATTTACTTGGGTTCCGTTGGCCAGAGGATAACGGTCAGCATATTTTCAATTTACTTCGCTACCCCGATTTTAGTCGCTATATCACAGCAAATGACTTTTCCCGCCCTTTAACCATCGAATTGAACAACGGTAATATGATGGAATTCCGGGTCATGCCCTATTCAGAAAGGCAGTTATTGATGGTGGTGCGTGATATTACCCAAAAAAGGTTACTGGAAAATTCCAGACGGGATTTTTTCGCCAATGTCAGCCATGAACTCAGGACACCGCTTACTGTATTGCAAGGTTATTTAGAAATGATGCAGGATCAGGTACTTGGCAGTCAGGTAAACCAGAAAGCGGTCAGAACGATGCAGGAACAGATACGGAGAATGGATAGTCTGGTTACGCAACTATTGCATCTCTCTAAAATTGAAATCGGGCCGCAAGTGGATATGAATAAAGTGGTTGATGTTCCTGCTATGTTGAATCTATTGCAGCAGGAAACCCTCGCCTTGGGTAATAACCAGTATGACATCATATTTAATGTTGATGAAAAACTGAAAGTTTTTGGTAATGAAGAACAACTGCGCAGTGCGATGTCTAATCTGGTCTATAACGCCATTAGACATACTCCTGAGGGAACGCGAATTGAGGTTAGTTGGCAAAGGGTGGCTCAGGGGGCGCTGTTTAAAGTGGAAGATAATGGCGGAGGAATTAGCGCAGAACATTTGCCACGTCTTACCGAACGTTTTTATCGTGTTGACCGTGCCCGTTCCCGACAAACTGGAGGTAGCGGGCTAGGGCTGGCGATAGTGAAACACGCACTGCATCATTACAATACCAATCTCGATATTTCCAGTGTATTAGGAAAGGGATCTATTTTTAGCTTTCTATTAGCACCTCGACTTATTGTTTCGACTAAAAAGAGTTTGAATAAAAATAGCTAAGTTTAATAGGATTTAATGGTAACAATACGGGAAAAATTATTTATTAATCAATATGAATAAAAAAAGCACAAATCATATAGTGTGTATTCAATGATAGATAACAATAATCACTGATTTTAAAATTTAGTTTAGAATATTGTTCTGGTTTTTGGTTTGCTGCTTGCCTTTTGACGCTATAAAAGTTTTACTTGTGGGCAGTTGTTGGCGATTCTAGCTGTAATTACCACTATCATTCTGTATTTCACGTTTATCAGTGAATATTATGTTACTCACTGATTGTTAAAACAGAGTTCAGTCTCGCCAGTGCAAATTCAAGTGATTGCGATACTTAATATCGTACATACAATTCTTTTGGCAACAATACATTAATAATTATTATGGCATACCGTTTATCATCTAAGGATATTTGGGCATTAGGTTTTATGACTTTTGCCTTGTTCGTTGGTGCGGGAAATATCATTTTTCCGCCTATGGTTGGCTTGCAGGCTGGAGAACATGTTTGGATCGCAGCCGCTGGCTTTTTGCTAACCGCTGTTGGCTTGCCCGTTATTACCGTAATTGCTTTGGCAAAAGTAGGTGGTGGCATTGAAGCACTGAGTTCACCTATTGGAAAAACTGCGGGTTTGGTTCTGGCAACTGTTTGCTATTTGGCTGTAGGCCCTCTATTCGCAACGCCTAGAACCGCAACAGTTTCTTTTGAAGTGGGTATTGCGCCAATTACCGGAACTGGTGAACTTCCTTTGTTCATCTACAGTGTTGTTTATTTTGCATTGGTGATCCTGATTTCACTGTATCCGGGCAAACTGCTGGATAGTATCGGGCACATACTGGCTCCAATCAAAATTCTGGCGCTGGCCATTCTGGGTATCGCTGCTGTGCTGTGGCCTGCTGGTGGCTCTATTTCAGCCGTTGAAACCTATAAAGAAATTCCGTTCTCAAATGGCTTTATAAATGGTTACCTGACGATGGATACATTAGCCGCGATGGTGTTCGGCATTGTTATTGTTAATGCTGCTCGTTCCCGCGGGGTTGAGGCTTCTTCTTTGCTGACTCGCTATACCATGTGGGCTGGCCTGATTGCGGGTCTTGGCCTGGCACTTGTGTATCTCTCTTTGTTCAAGCTTGGGGAAAACAGTGGCACATTGGTACCGAATGCTGAAAATGGCGCGGTGATCCTGCATGCTTATGTCCAAAATGTTTTTGGTAACTACGGCAGTTTCTTTCTGGCGGTACTGATTTTCGTGGCCTGTATGGTTACCGCTGTAGGTTTGACTTGTGCTTGTTCTGAGTTTTTCAGCCGTTATTTACCGTTGTCTTATCGTGCGCTTGTGCTGATTCTGGGCACGTTCTCTATGCTGGTCTCTAATCTGGGCCTGAGCCACTTGATTAAGTTCTCTATTCCAGTGCTGACGGCAATTTATCCGCCATGTATCATTCTGGTATTACTGAGCTTTACAATGAACTGGTGGAATAACTTCTCGCGTATTCTGGCTCCAGCAATGGCTATCAGCCTGCTGTTTGGAATTTTGGATGCAGTAAAATCTTCTGAATATCTGTCTCACTTACTGCCTGAATGGGCGAAGCATTTGCCATTGGCAGATCAGGGTTTGGCATGGTTACTGCCTACTTTGCTGACTATTGTTGTATGTGCTGTTTATGACCGCATCGCAGGAGGAGTAAAACTCCCAAAGTATGAAGCTCAGCATGAAGAACAGTAAGAAAGAATAAGTGGTTATTCACTAACCTCATGACTGAATTGGTGATATTAATAATAAGGGTGGGCTGTTTTAGTATGCCCACCCTTATTTAATTTACTCAGACTGAATCAGTAACCAATCTGAATCAGTAACCAATAGCAGCACCAGCAGGTCGCCGTACATCATTGGAACCATAGATGTAACCTTCACGGACAATGCCTGATACCGCTGAATCATTGCCGGAAGAATTTACAGAAGTAACCCCAGCCGCGCCCGGCAATCCAATCATGATTAACTCTGTCGCTCCCCATGGTGTTTGCTCCACCATTTTGTAACCCATTTTTTCCAGTAAATTCAGGGTGTCTTTCGACAGGCCACGCTGTTCATAATAGACTTCATCGGGTAGCCATTGATGGTGTATACGTGGGCTATTGACCGCTTCTTGTGGTGGCATATTGAAGTCGATGATATTCAGGGCGCTCTGTAGCGTGATGGAGATAATGCGGGAGCCTCCCGGAGAACCTAGCACCAGAAAGATTTTATTATCTTTAGTCACGAGGGTAGGGCTCATTGATGATAGTGGGCGCTTACCCGGGGCAATGGAGTTAGTTGCGCCTTGCACTAGACCATATAGGTTTTTTTCACCCACTTTGGTTGTGAAATCGTCCATTTCATCGTTCAGGAAAAAGCCGGTTCCTGGTGCAATCACGACAGCGCCAAAGCGTCCATTAATTGTGTAAGTGGTTGATACTGCATTTCCGTCTTTATCCACGACGGAATAATGCGTGGTTTCTGGTTTTTCATGGGGACCAATGCCAGGTTGGACATTTACTGATGGAGTCGCTTTGTCAGGTTGAATCTCTTTTCGGATAGATTCTGCGTAGCTTTTACTTAACAGCCTATTAAGAGGGTTTTTGACAAATGCCGGATCGCCCAGATAGGTGTTTCTATCCATATAGGCGTGGCGCATGGCTTCTGTCAATGTGTGGATATAAGCAGCGGAATTAAATCCCATGGATTTAAGATCATAACCTTCCACAATGTTCAATATTTCGCATAACGTGACGCCACCAGAGCTGGGAGGTGGAGAAGAGATGAATTTGTAGCCGCGATAGCTACAGGTGACAGGGGTTGTTTCGGTGATATGAAAGTTAGCAAAATCGGCTGCGGTGATAATTCCCCCCGATTTTTTTGATGCTTCTTCGACAAGTTGAGGGATTTTACCGTGATAAAAAGCATCCGGCCCTTTTTTGGCAATCAGTTCCAGTGTATTGGCTAAATCGGTTTGGATGAGTCTGTCTCCGGGTTCGAATGGCGTACCATCTTTACGCAGGAAAATACGGGTTGCTTCTGGATCTTGAGCAAAACGCTTAACAGTCGTGTCCAGAATATCGGTATCGCCTCGGGTCAGGATATAGCCTTCACGAGCGAGTTTGATGGCAGGAGCCATCACTTGTTCACGGGTCAATGTGCCATATTTTTTCAAGGCTTCTTCAAATCCCATGATTGTGCCCGGTACAGCAACCGATTTGTAACCATACAGGCTGGCATTTTTGATAACATTGCCGTCTTTATCCAGATACATATTAGCACTGGCGGCGGCGGGTGCGGTTTCACGGAAGTTAATGAAGGTATCTTTGCCATTGGCGAGATGGATAGTCATAAACCCACCCCCACCAATGTTGCCGCAGCAAGGATTGACGACAGCCTGGGCATAACCAACAGCAACTGCGGCGTCAATAGCGTTTCCACCCATTTTGAGAATATCGATACCCGCTTGTGAAGCAAGGCGTTGTGAGCTGACAACCATGCCTTGTTTAGCTTCAACGGCAGGTTCAGTGGCTGCATAAAGTGGGGAAAAGACGAGGAGGGATACAGCTATCAACGGTATTTTCCATGCTTTTAACATGTGTTGTTCTCCTAAGCGTGAGTCTACTGTGGAGAGACTCAATTGTTTGTGATGTTTTTGTTAGTAATATGTAGGTTACCTTATCTAAAGCTCAGGATTTTGGAAAGGGCGATTTTTTGTGCGTAATTTAATGTAAGCTGATAAGACAGCGGGATTCAGGAAGATCTGTTTTGCGAGAAAAAAAACCAGCCGACAAGCGGCTGGTTTGGAAGGGGTAATAACACTATGTTATTAAATGACTAAATGCTGCGGAATATTACAGTTTGTCAGCATTTTTGGTCAGGTATTTGGCTACGCCTTCAGGTGAAGCGCCCATACCTTCTTGACCTTTTGCCCATTGTGCAGGACAAACTTCGCCATGTTCTTCGTGGAATTGCAGAGCGTCAACCATACGTACCATCTCGTCGATGTTACGGCCCAGTGGCAGATCGTTAACAACTTGATGACGGACAACACCATTTTTGTCAATCAGGAAAGAACCACGCAAGGCAACGCCAGCTTCTGGGTGCTCAATGCCGTAAGCTTTCATGATGTCACGTTTGATGTCAGCAACCATTGGATATTTGACTTCGCCGATACCACCTTCGCTGATTGGGGTTTTACGCCATGCGTTGTGAACGAACTCAGAGTCGAAGGAAACGCCGATAACTTCAACACCGCGTTTCTGGAATTCTTCATAACGGTGATCAAAAGCGATCAACTCAGAAGGGCAAACAAAAGTGAAATCCATTGGCCAGAAGAAAATAACGGCAGGACGGCCATTCAGGTGTTTTTTCAGATTGAAGTTATCAACGATTTCACCGTTACCGAGAACTGCTGCAGCTGTAAAGTCAGGGGCTTGGCGGGTTACTAAAACCATAATTGACTCCTGTGATTTTAAAAGGTGTTATGTAGAAACGGGTTACAGCATAAGGAATTAGGGTATAGCAATAAAGAATAAAATACCAATTACTGTAATAGGTTTTACCTATCGATAACCTGTTTTTAATTCCTTTGGCCTACATAAGATAAAACTATTTGAAAAAAGTGCAAGGCTCTGGAAAATTTTTTCATTCAAGCAGGAACTTGTTTGACGCTAATGCCATCATTTGTGGATAGAATTGCAAAAATAGTGTTTCAAAATCAAGGTAATGGGTTTCTATATCCTGATATGACCCTGCCAGCGCTGATAATTTCGGGCGTCTGCGTGCCATGCTTTGCAGTACATTGGCAATGCAGGACATATCCGCATAGCGGATGAGCAGGTTTTGTGACCAGAGATAACTGTTCAGTTCTTGAAACTTTTCAGGGGTTGAATCGAGATGAGGCTCTATGTTGCTGCGGGCAATGTTGGCGAATTCAGGCAAAGAATAATTTTTTTCAAGTTTGTCCCAATGTCGGGCAAGAAAATGATCCCAGATAATATCAAGGGTAATTGGGGCAACGCGGCGATACTCACAACGGAATAAGTGACGTGCTTCTATGACAAGCGGGTGTCTGTCCGTCAGGCTGTCTACCCGACGGTGCATACGGATGCCCGCTACAATGTCGGAATTGAACAATCCTTCTGGTGAACCGCGGACAAAATCTGCCATCAGATTGCCCAATAAGGAGCTTTCCGATAATGCAGCTAAATGAAGGTGTGCGAGAAAATTCATGATGAGAGTATACCGTAAATCGCTAAACCAGATGCTTCTTTGTTGCACCCTCGCGTTTGCAGCACTAGACTAGTCCGCCTGTTTTTTTGAATGATACAGATAAAATGCGTGTCGCTGATTTTACATTTGAACTGCCAGATGAGCTGATTGCTCACTATCCCCAGCCACAGCGGAGTGCCTGTCGCCTGCTTTCCCTCGACGGTGAAACGGGAAAGCTGACGCACGGTGTTTTTACTGATGTGCTGGATAAGCTGGAAGCCGGTGATCTGTTGGTTTTCAATAATACTCGCGTCATTCCTGCGCGCCTGTTTGGCCGCAAAGCGACGGGGGGAAAATTGGAAGTTTTAGTTGAAAGGATGCTGGATAATAAGCGAGTGCTTGCTCATGTTCGTGCTTCCAAGGCACCGAAAGAAGGCGCTGAGCTTATTCTTGGTGAAGATGTTCTTGGTGAAGCTCAAAGCATTAAAGCAACGATGCTAGCGCGTCATGATACATTGTTTGAAATTCGTTTTGATGATGATCGTGATGTGTTGACCATTTTGGATCAAATTGGTCATATGCCACTGCCTCCTTATATCGCCCGCCCTGATGAAGACGCAGATCGTGAGTTATATCAGACGGTCTATAGTGAGCGCCCGGGCGCAGTGGCTGCACCAACTGCCGGACTGCATTTTGATGAACCGCTTTTGGCTGCTTTGCGTGAAAAAGGCATTGAAATGGCCTTTGTCACCTTGCATGTTGGCGCCGGTACTTTTCAGCCTGTGCGAGTGGAAACCATCGAAAATCATGTTATGCATGCTGAATATGCGGAAGTGCCACAGAACGTCGTGGATGCTGTACTGGCATGTAAAGCGCGTGGTAACAAAGTTGTCGCGGTGGGAACAACTTCAGTCCGCTCATTGGAAAGTGCTGCCAGAGCCTGCCAGAATGGGATTATTGCGCCTTTTTTTGATGATACCCAAATCTTTATCTATCCGGGTTTTGAATATCAGGTTGTCGACGCATTGATTACCAATTTCCATCTGCCAGAATCCACGCTTATCATGCTGGTTTCTGCGTTCGCCGGTTATAAAAATACCATGAGTGCCTATAAAGAAGCGGTGACAGAAAAATATCGCTTTTTTAGTTATGGTGATGCGATGTTTATCAGTCGCAATATGATGGCATCGAAAGAAATGGCATCGAAAGAAGCGGTATTGAAATAAAATATTTTGAAATCAGAATGATCGTCATTTCAGCTAGTTAATAACGTTACATGTTGTTTCTGGCTGACATGATTGTCGTTCAATGCTGACCAATATCTTCGTGAAAATGTCTATTGTCAAAGGCATTGAAGCGATAGGCTTTGGCAGCGTGACACTAAATGCTATACACCTCACCTAGCCTTAGTGCGTCAGTGGGCAGATTATTAATCTCCCTAAACCGTGTATCCAGTAAAAATTATTGCGCCATAGATGAAATAATGTACAATGTAATACAAGTGTAATTACATGTGGTGATACTATGAGCACAATTCAGATAAGAGTGGATGAAGAACTGAAAAAGAATGCATACCGTGCATTTGATAAATTGAATCTCTCCCCTTCCGATGCAATGCGGCTCTTTCTGCGTTATGTAGCAGAAAATGAAAAATTGCCGTTTGCAGAAGTATCCGTGATGGTCTCAGAACATGACGAGGATGAAGACATTCTGGAAGTTGTACGTGAACGCTTAAAGAACCCCGCTAAACGAATTCGGGTAAATCTCGATGAGATTTAGTATAGATTTCGATGAACGTGCATTAAAGGAATGGCAAAAGCTGGATAAAAGCATCCGTGAGCAGTTTAAAAAGAAGCTGAAAAAGCTACAAGATAACCCCTATATCGAATCAGCTAGATTGCATGGTGAATTAGCCGGATGTTTTAAGATAAAACTCCGCTCATCTGGATATCGCCTTGTCTACCAAGTGATAGATGAAGAAATTGTGATATGGGTGATAGCTGTTGGTAAACGTGAAAAATCAAAAAGTTACAAGTCAGCCGTTGAGCGCATAGAACAATGAGCCGTTGACTTGTAACTAACAACCCCATCACGGGGATTTTGTACCTTCAAACCTGATACTAACGATCTAAAATATTAATTACGAATCAACTACGAATTAATCCAAGCCCAGTCCCGTGCTGGGTTTTTTTATTTGGTGCGCAGGGCATGGCACGCGCCGTTGTGACAGGCGCTGCCCTTTAGCTGTGGTGGTTGAATGGAACGCTGCAACGTATACAGTGGCTTAATTAGCAATTAGAATGTGCTGTTTTATGTATAGCATCAGACTGTTTTTCTGATGTCTGGAGGTTAAGTGAAATTTGAGTTACAAAAGACGGACGGAAATGCCCGTCGTGGCCGCCTGATTTTTGAACGTGGCGTAGTGGAAACCCCGGCATTCATGCCAGTGGGCACTTACGGTACGGTAAAAGGCATGACACCGGAAGAAGTGAAAGAGACTGGTGCACAGATCCTGTTAGGAAATACTTTCCACCTCTGGCTGCGCCCAGGGCAGGAGATCATGAAATTGCATGGTGACCTGCATGATTTTATGCAGTGGCAGGGGCCTATTCTGACCGACTCTGGTGGTTTTCAAGTCTTCAGTCTCGGTGCGATGCGTAAAATCAAAGAAGAAGGCGTTCATTTCCGTAATCCAATCAACGGAACGCCTGTTTTCCTTAGCCCGGAAAAATCCATGGAAATCCAGTATGACTTGGGTTCCGATATTGTCATGATTTTTGATGAGTGTACGCCATACCCTGCTGATTGGGATTATGCGAAGCGCTCCATGGAAATGTCATTGCGCTGGGCTGCGCGCAGTCGTCAACGGTTTGATGAACTGGGCAATAAAAATGCCTTGTTTGGTATTATTCAGGGCAGTGTTTACGAAGATTTGCGTGATGTTTCCATAAAAGGGCTGGTGGAAATCGGTTTTGACGGCTACGCTGTGGGTGGTCTGGCTGTAGGTGAACCCAAAGAAGACATGCACCGTATTCTGGAACATGTTTGTCCGCAAATCCCGCAGGATAAGCCACGTTATTTGATGGGGGTTGGCAAGCCGGAGGATTTGGTCGAGGGCGTTCGCCGGGGTATCGATATGTTTGACTGTGTGATGCCAACCCGCAATGCCCGCAATGGTCATCTGTTTGTGACAGAAGGAGTCATCAAGATCCGTAATGCCAAACATAAAGAAGATACTTCTCCGCTGGATGAACATTGTGACTGCTATACTTGTCGCAATTATAGCCGTGCATATCTCCATCACCTTGATCGTTGTAACGAAATTCTTGGTGCAAGGCTGAATACAATCCATAATTTAAGGTATTATCAGCGTTTGATGGCTGGAATTCGTAAAGCCATTGAAGAGGACAGACTGGAACAGTTTGTTGAAGAGTTTTATCAGCGGATTGGCAAACCCGTTCCGCCGTTAACTATATAATTTGGCGTGACTAACCAGCCTCAATATGTGTAGCATATCGGGCTGGTTTTTGATCGGGCCACTGTCGATTTTCGGCAATCACGATTTTCGAGAAGTAAGATTTTCGGAAAGTAATATTTTTCGATGACACGATTTTCGGTAACATGTTTTCGATAACAATGAGGGAAATTTGATGAGTTTTTTTATTTCTGAAGCTGCGGCAGCTGCTGGTGCACCAGCACAAGCTCAGGGTAACCCATATTCTCTGATTATCATGCTGGTTGTTTTCGGTTTGATTTTCTATTTTATGATCCTGCGTCCACAACAAAAACGTACCAAAGAACATAAAAAATTGATGGATTCCATCTCCAAAGGAGATGAAGTACTGACTTCTGGTGGTTTGGTTGGTCGTGTCTCTAAAGTGTCTGAAACAGGCTACGTTGTAATTGCCCTGAATGATACCACTGAAATAACTGTCAAACGTGACTTCGTCGCTGCCATTTTGCCGAAAGGTACAATGAAGGCTATTTAATTTTCTGATTTTCCCGAAGGGAACTGCCGTGTTGAACCGTTATCCTTTGTGGAAGTATCTGATGCTGATCGCTGCGATCCTCATCGGTTTGCTTTATGCACTTCCCAACCTTTATGGTGAGGATCCGGCTGTACAAATCACTGGCGCGCGAGGCATCGCCGCCAGTGAAAAAACGCTGGACCAAGTCCGTAATGTTTTAGAAAAAGATCAAATCCAGAGCAAGTCCATTGCATTAGAAAATGGGGCTATCCTTGCTCGTTTTAACAGCACTGATGTGCAGCTCCGTGCTCGTGAAGCACTGGTTTCTGCATTGGGCGAACAGTATGTCGTGGCATTGAACCTCGCGCCTGCAACGCCTGTCTGGTTAAGGGCAATCAGCGCTGAGCCTATGAAACTGGGGCTTGACCTGCGTGGTGGTGTTCACTTCTTGATGGAAGTGGATATGGAAACCGCACTGAGTAAGTTACAGGAACAAAATATTGATAGCCTGCGCTCTGAACTGCGTGATCAGGGCATTGCTTATTCTACTATCCGCAAAATTGATAATTACGGTGTTGAAGTTCGTTTCCGTGATAACGATGCGCGTTCCAAAGCGGAAAGCTACCTTGAACCTCGCCACCGTGATTTAGTGTTCTCTACTGGCGCCAACAGTACTCTGAAAGTTGTCATGAGTGATGAACGTCTGCGTGAAGCCCGTTCTTATGCAGTACAGCAGAACATTACTATTCTGCGTAACCGCGTAAACCAATTGGGGGTTGCGGAGCCTTTGGTGCAGCGTCAGGGTGCAGATCGTATCGTCGTTGAACTGCCGGGTATCCAGGATACAGCCCGCGCTAAAGAGATCCTCGGTGCAACCGCAACATTGGAATTCCGTCTGGTGAATAGTAATGTTGACCAGAATGCAGCACTGTCTGGCCGAATTCCGGCTGATTCAGAATTGAAATATACCCGTGATGGCAGCCCTGTTGTCTTGTACAAGCGTGTTATTCTGACAGGCGATCATATTACTGATTCCACGTCCAGCACGGATGAGAACGGTTATCCGCAGGTGAATATTTCTCTGGATAGTGCGGGTGGCACGGCGATGTCCAATTTCACCAAAGATAATCTGCAAAAACCGATGGCAACGCTGTTTGTGGAATATAAGGACAGCGGTAAGAAAGATGCCAATGGTCGTGCGATCTTGGTTAAGAAAGAAGAAGTCATTAACATTGCCACCATTCAGTCACGTTTGGGTAACAGTTTCCGTATCACTGGCATCGGCAATCCTGCCGAAGCTCGCCAGTTGTCGCTGTTGCTACGTGCGGGTGCATTGATTGCACCAATTCAGATTGTCGAAGAGCGTACTATTGGGCCAACTCTGGGCTTGCAGAATATCGAGCAGGGTCTTGAGGCGTGTTTATGGGGCCTGATTGCGTCTATCTTGTTCATGATCCTTTATTATCGCAAGTTTGGTCTGATTGCGAGTAGTGCACTGCTGGCTAACCTGGTGCTGATCGTCGGTATCATGTCCCTGTTGCCGGGAGCGACGCTGACCATGCCGGGGATTGCGGGTATCGTCCTGACACTTGCCGTAGCTGTGGATGCGAACGTGTTGATAAACGAACGTATCAAAGAAGAGCTGCGTAATGGCCGTACGGTACAGCAAGCGATTCACGAAGGCTATAAAGGCGCGTTCTCCAGTATCATCGACGCAAACCTGACTACGCTGATTACAGCCGTTATTCTGTATGCCGTGGGCACAGGCTCTATCAAGGGCTTTGCGATTACTACCAGTATTGGTGTGGCGACTTCCATGTTCACTGCTATTGTAGGAACTCGTGCAATCGTGAACTTGCTGTACGGTGGCAAGCGTATCAATAAGTTGTCAATTTAAGGAGCACGTTGTGGCACAGGATTATACTGTTGAACAATTAAACTACGGGCGTAAAGTGATCGACTTTATGCGCTGGGACAACGTTGCCTTTGGGATTTCATTCCTGTTATTGATCGCTTCCATCGTGATAGTCGGTGTTCGCGGGTTTAACTGGGGGCTTGATTTTACCGGTGGTACGGTAATTGAGGTGAACCTGAGTAAGCCTGCGGATCTTGACAAGATGCGTGCAAGCCTGACACAGAATGGATTTGTTGAACCACTTTTGCAAAATTTTGGCAGCAGCCGTGATGTGATGGTTCGTATGCCGCCAGTGGAAGGGAATGCAGGGCAAGAACTGGGTAATAAGGTTATTTCGGTTATTAACCAGGATATCGATAAAGATGCCAAGGTTAAGCGTGTGGAGTTCGTCGGCCCAAGTGTGGGAAGTGAATTGGCACAAACCGGAGCGATGGCATTATTGGTTGCCCTGATCTGTATCCTGATCTATGTTGGTTTCCGCTTTGAATGGCGTCTGGCATTAGGGGCGGTTATCGCGCTTGCGCATGACGTGATCATTACATTGGGCGTTCTGTCGTTGTTCCACATTGAGATTGATCTGACTATCGTCGCATCGTTGATGTCCGTTATCGGCTATTCATTGAACGATAGTATCGTGGTGTCGGATCGTATTCGTGAGAACTTCCGTAAAATCCGCCGTGGTACGTCTTATGAAATCATGAACGTCTCCCTGACTCAGACTCTGAGCCGTACGATCATGACTTCTGCAACCACATTGTTGGTTGTACTGATGCTGTACATTTTCGGTGGTGAAATGTTGAAAGGCTTCTCACTGGCAATGTTAATCGGTGTTTCTATCGGTACAGTGTCTTCCATCTATGTTGCTTCTGCACTGGCTCTGAAGTTGGGCATGAAGCGTGAGCATATGATTCAGCAGAAAGTTGAGAAAGAAGGGGCGGATCAGCCTTCTATTCTTCCTTAACGATTTAGCATGATCGAGCTCTGATATCGCTTAAACACTCTGTGAGTACTTACTGACAGGGTGTTTTTCATCATCACTTCAAGGTACACTGTTACTCCTTCGGTTAACTGTCAGGAAACGATATGCATTGCCCATTTTGCGCAGCCGTTGATACTAAAGTTATTGATTCCCGTCTGGTTGGGGATGGCTCACAAGTGCGCCGTCGCCGTCAGTGCCTAGAATGTCATGAACGCTTCACTACATTTGAAATTGCAGAACTGGTGATGCCACGGGTCATTAAAAGTGATGATATTCGGGAGCCTTTCGACGAAGAAAAATTGCGTCGTGGCATGCAAAAGGCACTTGAAAAACGCCCTGTCAGCTCTGATGATGTGGAAACGGCGATTAGCCATATCAAATCACAAGTGCGGGCAACCGGTGAACGTGAAATTCCGTCCAAGATGATTGGAAATTTTGTTATGGATGCGCTGAAGAAACTGGACAAGGTGGCGTATATCCGTTTTGCATCTGTTTACCGCAGCTTTGAAGATATTCGTGAATTCGGCGAAGAGATAGCCAAATTACAAGACTAAATACCATGACACTCGATGAAATATATATGTCCCGAGCGCTGGAATTGGCGCAACAGGGGCGTTTTACAACTTCTCCGAATCCAAATGTAGGTTGTGTCATCGTTAAAGATGATCAGATAGTCGGGGAAGGTTTTCATTTACGAGCTGGTGAACCGCATGCAGAGGTTCATGCCCTTCGTATGGCAGGTGAAAAAGCGAAAGGCGCTACAGCTTATGTCACGCTTGAGCCATGCAGTCACCATGGCAAAACACCGCCCTGTGCTGATGCTTTGATTGCTGCGGGATTAAGTCGTGTTGTGGTAGCGATGCAAGATCCCAATCCCCAAGTGGCTGGACGCGGCTTGTATAAATTGCAGCAGGCGGGTATCACTGTCGAGCATGGCCTGATGATGGCGCAGGCGGAATCCTTGAATAAAGGTTTTCTTAAACGTATGCGTACCAGTTTCCCTTACCTGCAATTGAAACTGGGAGCCTCATTGGATGGCCGTACTGCGTTGGCCTCGGGAGAAAGTAAGTGGATTACTTCACCTGAAGCGCGTCAGGATGTGCAGAAATTGCGAGCGCAGTGCAGCGCCATTTTGAGCTCCAGTGCAACAGTATTGGCGGATGATCCTTCACTGACTGTCCGTTGGAATGAATTGGATGCTGATACGCAAGCGGTTTATCCCCAAGAACGTCTTCGCCAGCCAATCCGTATCATTACTGATAGCCAGAATCGCGTGACGCCACAACATCAAGTTATCCGGCAAACAGGGCAATGTTGGTTAGCACGTACTAACTTGTTGGATACTGACAAAGATGAACAGCAATGGCCTGATCACGTCGAACAAATTTTATTGCCGGCACATGGTGATGGTGTTGATTTGGTGTTGTTGTTGATGCAACTGGGTAAGCGTCAGGTAAATTCAGTCTGGGCGGAATGCGGCCCTGCTCTGGCCGGGGCGTTGTTATCATTGGGGCTGGTAGATGAATTGATCCTTTATATCGCGCCTAAGGTGCTGGGAAATAATGCCCGTGGATTGTTTGCTATTCCTGAATTGCAAAGATTATCGGATGCGCCTGAATTTACGCTGTTTGATGTAAAACAGATTGGCCCTGATGTGCGTCTTCGCTTGCGGCCGCTCTAGGTGTTTTGATTTTAGTATGGCCATAAATCAAGACGCAGAGAAAAAGAATGTGGTAAGATCCGCGCCCCTGCGGATATGAATAAGATATAAGGAAGGCTATGAACGTAATCAAAGGTGTTGTTGCAGCTCCTGAAGCACGTATCGCTATTGCGATTGCCCGCTTTAACAACTTCATTAATGACAGCCTGCTGGAAGGGGCCGTGGATGCGCTGGACCGCATCGGTCAGGTTTCTTCAGACAATATCACCGTAGTATGGGTACCGGGTGCTTATGAACTGCCGTTGACAGTCAAGGCACTGGCTGAGTCCAAAAAATATGATGCGGTTATCGCTTTGGGTACTGTTATCCGTGGCGGTACAGCCCACTTCGAATATGTTGCTGGCGAGTGCAGCTCTGGTTTGTCCAACGTGGCAATGTCCAGCGACATTCCTGTCACATTTGGTGTTCTGACGACTGAAAATATTGAACAGGCGATTGAACGCGCTGGCACTAAAGCGGGTAATAAGGGTGCAGAAGCTGCCTTAACCGCATTGGAAATGATTAATGTAATCAAAGCCATCAAAGGCTGAATTTTTAGTTTTAATTAAGGGGAATTTTGTGAAACCTGCTGCTCGTCGTCGTGCTCGTGAGTGTGCTGTTCAGGCAATTTATTCATGGCAATTATCCAAAAACAGCATTGCTGATGTTGAATTGCAGTTTCTGTCAGAGCAGGACGTAACTGGTGTTGATGTCACCTATTTCCGTGAATTGCTGTCCGGGGTAGCGGTCAATGCTACAAAATTGGATGCGTTGATGGCTCCTTATCTTTCACGCCAGCTCGAAGAGTTAGGTCAGGTAGAAAAAGCCATCTTGCGCGTTGCAATGTTTGAACTAAGCTTTCGTGATGATGTTCCCTACAAAGTGGCTATTAATGAAGGCATCGAACTGGCAAAAGTGTTTGGCGCTGAAGATAGCCATAAATTCGTGAATGGGGTGTTGGATAAAGCTGGCCCGGCAGCACGCAAGAAAAAGTGATTGCTTGCCAGGAGTTCCCCATTATAACTCGATGATTCTACTGATGAGGCCGGTTCCCCGGCCTTGTGTGCTCATCGTTAGTCACTTTTTGGAATTCTACTATGGCATGTGGTGAATTTGACCTCATTGCACGTTATTTCAATCGCCATGTTAGCCGCCGCCGTGATGTCAATCTCGGGATTGGCGATGATTGTGCGCTGATGACCGTTGCAGATAAGCAAGAATTAGCGGTGACTACAGATACGTTGGTTGCCGGCGTTCATTTTCTCCCTGACATCTCACCGGAAGATTTGGCCTATAAGGCACTGGCTGTCAATATCAGTGATTTGGCCGCTGTTGGGGCAGATCCCGCTTGGGCATCATTGGCTTTAACGCTACCTGATGTCAATGAGGATTGGTTAAAGCGATTCAGTGACAGTTTGTTTGAGCAACTGAATTATTATGGTATGCAGTTGATCGGTGGGGATACGACGAAAGGCCCCATGAGTTTGACGTTAACCGTACATGGTTTGGTTCCGGCGGGCAGGGCACTGCGCCGTGCGGGTGCGAAAAATGGTGACTGGATTTATGTAACCGGAACACTGGGGGATAGTGCTGCGGGGCTTGCTCTGTTGCAAGATCGCCTGACGGTGGAGGATGCAGCGATCTATAATTGGTTGGTCAAACGTCATCTCCGTCCACAACCTCGGGTTCTACAAGGGCAGGCATTGCGCGATCTTGCTTCTTCCGCCATTGATCTGTCCGATGGTTTAATTTCTGATCTCAACCATATTCTGACAGCCAGCCAATGTGGTGCGCGTATTAATCTGGATACGCTGCCTTACTCGGAAGCTATGCAGCAATATGTTACCCCTGAGCAGGCGTTGAAATGGGCGCTGAGCGGTGGTGAAGATTATGAATTGTGCTTTACTGTACCTGAGCTGAACCGTGGTGCGTTAAATATGGCATTGGCCCATTCTGGTGCGAGTTTTTGTTGTATCGGGCAAATCAGGCCTGAATCAGAAGGTATCCGCTATTTTAATCATAACGAAGAAATTGAGCTGAATCTGAATGGTTTTGACCATTTTAAAACTGATAAAAAACCTGTAGCACCACCTTGTTCAGCAGCACAGCAAGAGGAAAATGACCAAACGGAGGGAACGCATGGATGATGCAAAGCGCCGCTTAAAAATGAGCAATCCGTGGCATTTATTGGCTACAGGGTTCGGTAGTGGCTTATCGCCGATTATACCGGGCACGATGGGCTCAGTGGCGGCGATCCCTTTCTGGTTATTGCTGGTGCAATTGCCTGCATGGGGAATATGGGTAGCTATCTTGTTAGGAACTGTCATTGGTTGTGTGATTTGTCAAAAAGCTGCCGATGCCATGAATGTGGAAGATCCGGGTTGCGTGGTCTGGGATGAATTCATCGGTATGTGGATCACATTGATGGCAATTCCTGTGCTCAACTGGCAGTGGATTTTAGTAGGCTTTGTGGTGTTCCGTATTTTTGATATGTGGAAGCCGTGGCCGATTCGCTGGTTTGACCGCTATGTAAAAGGCGGAGTTGGCATCATGCTGGATGACATTATCGCGGCAATTTTTGCGGTTGTGGTTATCTGGCTGTTGAATTTCTACCAAATATTGCCTTTCTGATATATAACATTTCTAATGTCGCGTTTTTCTGATTAGCCACTGTATTCAGTGGCTAGTCTATTTCCTGTACTGATTTATTCTCTTAATGCGTACATTTCTTAGTGTATAGCGCCGCCCGTTACAACAGTATCAGATTTATTTTCCCATGCAGTTTCAATAGCTATTTTTAGTGCCATTGCCATCAATTCTAGCGTCATGCTTGGTGTATCAAAGAGGATTTTGGCTTGTTCTGGAAGATAAGGAACATGGATAAATCCTCCACGTGTAAGGGGGTAATTTTGTGTTAAATAATGCAATAAACCATACATCACATGATTGCAAACAAAAGTACCGGCAGTTTGGGAAACTGATGCAGGAATTCCTGCCTTCCTCAACGTATTAACCATAGTTTTGATCGGTAAGTTAGATAAATATGCTACAGGGCCACCGGAAATAACAGGAGTATCAATCGGCTGGTTCCCTTTATTATCGGGAATATTGGCATCATTGATATTAATTGCGACGCGTTCTACGCTGATATCTGCCCTGCCTCCTGCCTGCCCTACTGAAATCACCAATTCTGGCTGAGTCCGGTCAATAGCTGTATGGAGATGTTGCAAAGCGGTATCAAAAATACAGGGGAGTTGGCAAACTTCAATAATCGCATCAGCGACTTGGCAACCCTGTAATGGTTTGATGGCTTCCCATGATGGATTGATCCTATCTCCTCCGAAAGGCTCAAAACCAGTGACTAAAATAGTTTTCATGACGATTCCTTTTTGTTGTTTTATAAGAACATTAGAAAATAGAGCAAGAACACATTGGTAATAAGTAAAGCACATCCTGTGGGAATCTGAGCCTTGATAACGGCATTGCGATCAGGCAACTCTAACAGTGCTGCGGGAACGATATTGAAATTCGCTGCCATAGGTGTCATCAACGTTCCACAATAACCGGAAAACATCCCGATGGCCGCCATAACTGCGGGATTACCATCGTGCTGTAAAATCAGAATGGGGATACCAATACCGGCAGTGATAATCGGGAAAGCGGCGAAAGCATTTCCCATTATCATGGTCAGCAGAGCCATGCCAAAGACATACGTTACCACTGCAATAAAACGATTATCGACATACAAATAATTTTCAGTTAAGTGAGAAATCACCGTACCCACACCGGCTGCAGTGAATAACAATCCGAGAGTTGCCAAGATCTGAGGCAAAATAAATACACAGCCAATGGAATCCAACAGGCGGCGAGTTTCCTGTATAGGCTGTGTGATGGTATCGCGGCTCATGCGTAACGCGATAATTAATCCAATCAGGCAACCAAGAGTAATGGAAAAGAGTGTTACCAGCGTGGAGTGATTACCTTCACCAAATACAGCCTGCGGTAAGCCGGGAATGTGGTTAAACATTAGCACTCCTAGCACTGTGACGACAGGGATCAGCAGGGCGGGCAAAAATAACCGGTGACCAAGACGATCAGCACTTTCCTGCCGTTGTTCTGGTGTACGTTGGTGATAGTTTCCCAAACGCACTCCACCGAATCCTGCCAGCAGCGCCATAACAACGACCAGCACACCAACACTGATATGGGCGGTTTTCTGGGCGTGGGCTTCATCACTGATCCAGATAGCCGCCAGATGGCCGCTCCATTTCCCCACCAGGAAAATTAAACCATACAGTGCCCAGAATAAGCCTGTTGTTAAGCGGCGAGGGTTGGCTTTATCACGCCATGACATAATAGCAACAGCCAGTAAGAGCAGCCCAGCCAGCACATAGAGATATTGTAATTGAAACATTATCTTGCCTCCTTGCTGTTTGTACGGGCGTGATTCAAAGAGCTAAGTTCATTGGCAAGGCGGTAATCCAGGCGATACAGACGAACAGAATGGATAAGAAAAGCACAAATGGCAGTGGGAATACCCCAAAGGGCAATATGCAGCGGTTCGGTTTGAATGCCACCCGATTCCAGCATGAAATTGTGCATAAAAATAATTGCCCCAAAGGCGACAAAAATATCTTCACCAAAGAACAGACCTGTATTATCCGTTGCAGCGGACATAGCTCGAATGCGATGGCGGACTGAATCCGGTAATTCACCATATTGGTTTTCAGCCGCACCTTCTGCCATAGGCGCGAGTAAAGGGCGAACCATTTGTGGATGACCACCTAAACTGGTTAACCCCAATGCGGCGGTAGTTTCACGTATAAACAGATAGATAATTAATAACCTTCCGGTAGTGGCAGTTTTGATATGAGCAATCGATTTTTGGGCATGTTCTTTTAACCCATGTCTTTCCAACAGGCCAGTGATGACCAAGGGGAACAAAATTGTCAGCATCAGATTTAGTGTACTAATAAACCCTGAACCTAGCTTTTCCAGAATATCGACGAATGGCATTTGGGCTGACAGCCCAGTGACGAGGCCGGCAACGGTAACAACCAGAACAGGATTAAATCTGATGATAAAACCAATGATAATGACGGCAATCCCGATGAGGGGCCAAAAATTGATAGTGTGCTGCATATTCTACTTCTCCGTGAAAAATACGGTGTTGTTTTATTGTTGGTTTAAATGTGTTTATTGTTAATTCATTGTGTTTGTATTGTTGAGCAATAAATAGATTGCGATCAAAAAACAGGCAAGTAAAATCTGAATTGGATTGCAAAAATGGAATACAGATCACTCATTGAATGCAAAATGAGCTTATTTGGTGAGAATATTTTGCACATTATCTACAAATAAAGAGATATGTTTAGCGGTATCAGAATTCGAAGGAGAAATTCGATATGATGAATATAAAAAATATATTTCTGATAAATAGTAATATGATGCCAAAAAATTCCATTTTTGGAGTGATTGATATGTATTTGCGAGCTATTTCTTATTTAAGATTGGTTTTATTTTTTGCTTAGAGTTCGTAGTATCCCTCCTTTTATCATAGATAGAGAGGCAAATTTTTTATATTTGGATTAAAGGGAAGGTGTATGTAGAAAATTATTCTCAATTGGAATTTTATAATTCCTCAGATAATTTAGAATTAAAAAATTGTGGATACGATAAGAATAATAATCTTATTAACTGCTTTTATTCGCCTAAATTCCCAGGTGTATTTAATCTAATAATAGATATAGAATATTTGCTGACCTTTTTCTCGAAATATTTAATGCGTAATTTTCCAGCGGAGCGTTTATCAACGCTCTGCTATCTTTTTTCAAGATTCAAACTAATATGCGACTTTCAGGGCGTAGAAATCTTTCTGGCACATAAAGGTCGAAATTATTAAATCGACAGTATTCTTCTAATTGTTGACCAGAGTTAATTCCAATTTTTTTATATATTTGTGCTGTATAATTTTCCACAGTACGATAGGAAATATTTAATATTCTACCAATTTGTTTGCTGGTATATTTATGCAAAGAGAGGAAAATGATATCCCATTCTCGTTGGGTGAATAATTCAGTAGGTGGCTGAAACATAATAGAGGCAGGAAGTTTCCCATGGTATAGGCGGGTTAGTGAATAATCTTGGGCTTTCCATAAGTGGTATATAATCCCTATACATTCACCATTTTCATGGTAAATAGGTGATTTTTCGCAAAAATAAGATGATAATACTTTTGTTTCTCCCCAAATATGTGTTTCGAGTGAAGTGTATGATTTTTCTTCCTGCATTACCTTTTGGTCATGAAGAATATACTCCTTTGCAAATTCAGCGCCATCCCAAGGAAGTTCGTGATCATTAAGTCCTTCAAAGTTGAATAAATCAGAAAATCCTTTAATAGCATTTAATGCCTTGTTGCCATAAATAAAACAAGAGTTTTTATCTTTTATTCCCCAGGGATCGTTACTGGCTGCTAGTGTGTTAATTATTTGAGGGGAAATGATGGCAATGTCACTCATGTTATTATTCCTTTGCTACATTATATATATTGTAATGATGTAATAAATTTATTTAATATCCAATTTAGCTTATTAATTTCAATTGGGTGTTATATCAGGTGCTCTGATGTGCAAAATGTCATGCTTATCATTTTTTAAGTTGCCGCTTTGAATTTTCACTCAACTTTAATGCTGTTAATTTACCTTAAGGCGGAGTATTTTTATCAGAGTATTTTATACGCTTTCAATATGCTGAAAGATAGCTAAAATTTTAACTGCCTTATAGATTGTAAAAGAATCTATTTGGCTATTCTCAACCATTTTAATATTTTGTGTCAGTGTCAGCTTCAGGGGAAAGCCTGTAATAATATAAAAAGTTAATATGAAAATCTTAATAGGATATAAACATAGCAGTTTACTTAATCAAACAGAGAAATTGTGAATCTAACAAGATATGACTAAGTAGATATCTTAAATTTTCATTTTTACTTGATACAAATGTTTCATACAAAATGAGTATGAAAGAACCAAATAGCTGAAATTTTCTGCCAGAAAAAGTTCAGCTATTATCATAGAATTAAAATAGGGTTACTTTAAAATCCCACTTAACAGAACCTGTATTATGACGATCAATTATCTGCTTGAAATCAAATAGTTTCATGTTGTGTTTCTTTTTTCTTCAGGGAATTCTCTGGAGTGATTTCTGGTGTGGTTTTTGCAATACCGAAACCAGTAAAACCATAAATGAGAGCAAAAAAAACAGCAACATAGCACTGAATTGCCCAAGGTAGTAGATCAAGCGTACTGACACCTAGTGTCGTCGACATGTATATCCCAGCGGAAGTCCAAGGGATCAGAGGTTCAATAACAGTGCAACCATCTTCTATAGTTCGTGATAAATTTTTGTTATCCAGCCCCATCCGACGATAAGTATCTTTGAACAGTTCTGCCGGGATAAGGAGAGCTAGTTTTCCATCGCAGGTTGCCCCAGTTACAAGAATGGTTGTGGCTAGAGTTGCAGCAATAAGTTGCCCGGTTGTGTGAACAGAACGCAAAAGCTGGTTAATGATGATAGTCAGGGCACCAGTGAGTGTTAATGTGCCGGCAAATGAGAATGCACAAAATACAAGCAATATAGTACTCATCATTGAGAGCATACCACCGCGATCGAGCAAGCGAGGAACATCGCTAGCAATTCCGTTGATGTTATGTTCTTGGTCAGAAAACATTGAGAGATTGAAACCATCAATTAATACATTAAAGCCTTGTGTAAGGGTAAATCCCTGAAGGCCTACTCCGATCACAATAGCCAATGCACAGGCAGCCAGCATGATGGGGATTACCGGACGTTTTGTCATGGCTCCCCAAAAAATCAGTATTGGGGGTAAAATCAGCAATAAGTTGAAGTGGTAAAGGCTTTCAAAAGATTGAAGGATTTCTGTGATTTTTTCAGGTGTTGCCACGCTATTGGTTGAGCTTGTATGGCCTGCAATAAAAAAAACAAGGGCGGACCAAATAAAGCTTGGGATAGTGGTATACATTAAATGTCGAATATGACTGTAAAGGTCAGTATCAGTAACAATTGCAGCGAAGTTAGTTGAGTCAGATAGCGGTGAAATTTTATCACCGAAATACGCACCTGAAACAACCGCACCCGCTACTGCCGCTAAAGACACATTAAGGCCGGCAGCGACTCCCATTAGGGCGACGCCTACTGTTCCGGCTGATCCCCATGATGTACCAGTGCAAACTGAAATAACGCTGGTGATAAAGAAAGCGGCAATGAGTATATATTGAGGGCTAATCATCTTTAGTCCCCAGTAAACCATGTAGGGTATGGTTCCGCTGAACATCCAGGTGCCAATTAAGCCCCCGACACAAATTAGTATCATGATGACTGGTATTGCTTTGGCGAGCTTTGCCACAATGGCATCAATAATGTCATTCCAGCGATAGCCTTGCCAATATGCTAAGGCTGCACCTATTGCTGCTGATACAAGCAATAATGATTCAATGCGTAGATTTAGTTGGTCATAACCAATGATGAGTAGTAGGAGCATGGCTGCAATCGGTAGTATCGCGAGTCCCAGATTGAGCTTTTTCTTATCATCCATATTAAAATCCAGTCTAAGTTAACCCATTGAACTTAAGTCTATTCTATTAAAAAAACGGAATCTCTGATGATAAGTTTCGTTGAGAACATATTTATTTGTGGAAGCAGTTCTTTTTTGGCGTTGAGCTGTAATGCCAGATTGGCCGCTCGTTGCGCCATTTGTTCGATTGGATTATGTATGGTTGTTAAGGGCGGATAGAGATATCGGGCTGTGACTATATCATCAAACCCAACGATTGACAGTTGTTCCGGTAAGTTGATTTTCCGCCGGTGCAGGGATCGCATCATACCGGCAGCCATAACGTCGTTGAATGTTAATGCCGCAGTAAAATTGATGCCGCTGTCCAAGAGCTTTTCTGCTGCTTGTTCCCCGCCTTTTTCATTAAATGGAACGCTAATAACCCAATCATTGGGCACTGTGATACCCGCATCAGTCATTGCAGCATGATATCCCTCCAGACGGAGCCTTCTGTCATCTATCGGCAGATCTGTCGTTACATAAGCAATTTTTCGATGACCATTTTGGAGAAGATAGTTAGTAGCTGTCTGAGAAGCACTGACATTATCTAACCAGACACATCGGTTAGCGATAGCTGGGAAATATCGGTTGATAATCACTAATCCTGGGGTATGAGCAGCATAACGTAATATATCTGCTTCGCTCATTCTACTAATATGGGCTACTATTGCTTCACATCCTTGATTGATTAAAAAGTCTAGGGCAGATTTTTCAAGTTCAGCTTGATGCCCACCACTACAAACCATGAGCTTGGCTTCTTTTTTCCGGGCAATGTTTTCAACGCCACGAGCCAAAAGAGAAAAGAAAGGGTCAGCCAGATTGCCCGTTAGTAATCCCAACATATTCCCGGATCTTTTTGCCAATGCGAGTGCTGCTGAATTACGGTGGTAGTTGAACTCACGCATGGCTTTTTCTACACGTTCACGAGTTCCCGGTTCGACGTAAGCTGTATTATTAATGACACGGCTGACAGTGGCTACGGATACTTTGGCGTGATGTGCTACGTCTTTCATTGTGGCCATGCTCTTCCCCCAGCGGTTATATAAGATGAATATGACTTGAGATCATATCCAAAATTATTCAAATTATCATGAAAGGTTTCGTTGATTTTATTTCAAGTGAGTAATCTATCATGTTTTTTTGAATGGTTTAACCGAATTATAAATGTTGCCTTTAATATAGCAAAGCATGGTTTATGGATTTTAAATATTCAGGTGGGATATATAGATTATAATTATTTCTCTCACAAAGCGCTTTTAACTCAATAATCGAATTGATTGATAATTTTTCATAGATGATTTTAAAATATTTTTCCAGAGTGCGACATGATATTTTTAAATTATGAGCGATATCTTTGTTTCTGATCCCACGACAGAATAAAAAAATGATTCGCCATTCTTTTTCTGTCAATATATTGTTCGGAGGATTAAGATTAATAGATGTAGACATATCGCTTTTAATATAATGATGTACTGAAAAATGATTTATTTCTTTCGTATGACAAATAACGCCGATACATTGATTATCTTCATCCATCAATGGATGTTTTTCACAAAAATAGGGCTTTGTTTGTTGAACACTTCGTTGAAAATAAGCTGTGACAGATGATATTCGTTGCATAGATTGTAAGACCTGACGGTCATGATCTTCAGAAAGATGAACATAATGATTGAAGGAAATAGGTAATTCTTTTTCGGTATACCCGATAGCATCAAAATCTTCGGGTAAATTATTTAATTCAATAAATACCTTATTTGTATATATAAAACGCAGCTCCTTATCTTTTACAGACCATGAGTCATGACTCTTATTCCACATATTTGTTAACTGAGGGGTTATTTGACTCATATATAACCTTCAATAATTATTAATATTATAATATTCCTGTTATTTTCCAAGTCGTTGCTTTGTTGGTTTCACCCGTCAAGCTACATGTTTATCTATGTATTTTGGAATAACTTCAGTTCGAATGGGTTGCTATAGGCAGGATAACGAATTTATTTAAGATAGAACGTGAGAGGTGTTTGCTATCCATGTAACCGGTTTCATGAGGTATGAAAATGTGATCTTTATTGCAATTTTTGATATTGCTATTACTGAAAAAACAAGAGTGGTGTTGTTACCAGCTAACTCAGCAATTCATGCTGTTATCATCTGAAAATCAGCACCGCAGAGCCATTCTCTTAATCGGTGCTGATTATTACATTTCCAACAATTACACTTTGCTTGCAGTAAAGCGCTGGCTCCATAATAAGACCAGCACTAATACCGTCAGCGGTAATCCGTGGAATATCAGGATCACGATGGAAGGTGGCAGCCAGACGTAGAACGGGGCAACCAGTAGCATACCTATCCCAAAGCCCGTCATCTGCAACAGCGTCAGCAAACTAAAAATCGGCAGGCGTAAACTTTCCGGTTCGCTTTGTGCCCGTGAAATCAGGCTGACTTCCGCGATCCCATCACCAATACCTGCCCAGATTGCAAATGTCAGTAGCCAGAATACGTTGCTTTGTTGGAAGGTGAGAATAAACCCGGTCGACATCAGAGCGACACCGATAAAGAACAGTTTTTCCATCCTCAAGAGGTTGCGGCTACGCAGCAGATAGCTAGTTAATCTCGCGCCACTAAATTTCCCTATCGCCCATGTCGCCAGCAGTAATCCCATTGTGGTACTGGCATTATCGGGTGTCAGGAGTTTCGAAATGATGGGGAAACCAACGTTATGGGCGGCACTGCCTAGTGTGTCAGCCAGGCTGAGAAACAGCATTCCTGCCAGCATGGGAGCACTGCGCAAACCGAGGCGTAACTCACGCCATTCGTTACCCAGTTCTCTTGATGTTTTCTGCTCTGGTAAGGAGAGGAAACGCAAGGGGATAATCAGGATAGCCGCTAGTAGATAAGTGATGATATTGACGATGAATACCATTTCATAACCACTGCTTGCGACCAGCAGCCCCGAGACGAGGCTGCCAAATACAGCTCCTGTAGCAGCGACAGAGGTTAGCCAGGAATTAGTTGAAATGCGTTGGGAGGCGTGTACCCAATAGGGCAGTTGGCTGTTTAACCCGATAGCAAACATTGAGTTGCCTAAGCCAATACCGAAAGCAATCATCGGTAAGATCAGTAATTGCTGTGATGTGGGGATTACCAATAGCAGAGACAGCAAAATGACACGTACCAGATCAAAAAAAACCAGCGGCCACCTTCCCGCAAATCGTCTGAAAAATGGCGTTCCGATCAGGCTAGCGATGATACCGCCAGCAACACGGCAGGCAAGAAAAATACTGACGTGCATGACGCTATTACTGAGCAGGTAAACGTAGGTGGATAGCGCCACCATATTCAGGAATGCACCAAAATCAGAAACAAACCGGGCACTGACGATCAGTAAGGCATTAAGGCTTGACCAACGCAAATTCAAACTATTTTCCTGACTTGACATTATTATTAGCTCTCTTGTTATTCAGGAAGTTGCCGGAAAGTCACCAGCAAGAGATCCCGAAACGCCGCGTTTGTAGGAGATACTTGTCGAACATTGCTCGCTCGATGATAAAGTTGTTTATCATTTATTGCGAGTGTTTCAAGAAAGTGTCCCATCGCGGTATGTAATAAGGGGGGAGCTTCATGGGCGGTGGCGTGAACTTCGGAAATCACGGGTTCAGTATTGTGGCTTTGGATAAAGTGCATAAAAATCCAATCCTGACCATCCTGATGAATCCCGGAGGTCGTCGGGCTTTCTTTACCTGCCTGCGCTTTTACACGAAATTGATGAATATCAATCGCATAGTAATGTGCCTTTGTTAATCGATCACCTAAAATCGCAATATCTGTTGCAAGGATACCCTGCATAATCGGATGAGTGATAAACGCCTCTTCCGCATAGTTGAGTTGATTGGCCCCTTTTTTGTATTCAATGTCATAAGTGATGGATGAACGATATTCTGTGTCTCGATTGAGTTGAAGTGGGGTTCCTGTGTCGGGATGATAATAATAGCGCAGGATGCGCCTTTCTCTATGGGTGTAATCTTTAAAATTCTGATCTAATACCAATTGATTCCAATGTTCTTTAAATGTTCTTATTTCTTGTGGATCACAGAAAATAAATTCACTGAAATGGGGAATGTGGCAATAATGTTCGTTTATCAAACGTGCAGATATAGTTGCAATTTGCATCTCTTGGCTACCTTATGGAACAGGAACAATAATGGGGTTAACGTGCTCTATCATTTCTTGATGTAGCGCATGGGCATCGGAAGCATTGTCTACTTTTGCCCAGCATTTGAGCAGATAATGTTCTTCGGTTTCTGCATTGATGTAGCAGCCTGCGGGTTGCGGAATACATTCGATCACGTTTGGATGGTTTTTCATATGCTCAATGTTATTGATGCCTTGAAAATATCCGCTCTTTTCAGGGTACATGGCTAACATCGAATAATATTGTTTAGCCGTTGTAGCTCGCTGTTGGGCAAGGTTTATCCGTGTATCGATATCCTCTTCTTGCAAAAGAATGGAGAGGTATAGCTGGTACGGATCTAATTCAGCGATATCACGGAAAGATGAATTCACAAACAATCCACCAAGACGCGGATTAATCTCAATAACGACCGGGCCATCGTTAGTCATTCGGAATTCAAGATGAGCAATGGCATAGTTCAACCCGACAGCTTTTATACAGGCTATAGCATAATCTCTGATCTGTTCCTGCTCTGAAGGAGAAAACGATACTGGCGGGCAAATCAGTAGATTTTCCAGTACGGTGTTTTCTTTCTCAGTAAGGATGAGTTTTTCATTGATTAATACCGGATGTACCATGTGCTGGCTGATAGCACATTCGACTGTGCCTTCTACACCATCAAGGTATTCTTCCAATAGCAGGCTTTTGCCCGGTATGCTGATATGTTTTTCACCCTCTAAGGTGAGATATTCCTGTTTATCCCCCATAAAATCGATGTAAACCGAGTGATTATAGTGAGTTGTAAATGCGTGATAATGTGCTTTAAGTTCCGGCCAATCACGGCATTTTTTGATAAAGGCAGAAGCTGCCCCAAAAGGGGGTTTTGCAATTAAGGGGTAGCCAACCTTCTTGGCTTGTGAATAGAGTTCTTCTTCGTTGTGGCACAACGCATGACGTATTGATCTGACACCATGCTTTTGCAGAGCCTGACGCATTAAAAATTTATTGTTGCAAGCTGCAATTGCGGAGGCTGACGCATTTGGTACGCCAATGCTGTGACAAACTTCCGCAACGATACAGCCAACTTGACCGTGGGTAGAAGCTTGTCCCGCGTAACATAAAATGCCGCGCAGGGTGTAGGTCTGCTGCAAGGTGGCGACAAGTGTCTGTAAGGCTACCTGTGTCAGTGATTCCAAATAGAAAACATCGTCGCTATCTATGTAAAGACGCTCTGCGCATTGGCGTCCTTGCAGTGCTGCCGTTAGGCAAACCATTCCCCTCTTTTTAGCTGCGGCAAAATGGGTTTCCCGATATTTATAACGTGGAATTTTGGCATCATCGATATCCACAAACAAAATTGCGTTTGGTTTCATTTGGCACCCTTGAAATAAATAGGTTTTATCATTTACTGAAAAGTAATGGATAATTTAGTTATCCAACCACTCACATTGCTCGTTTTGCCAGTTGATAAAACGGTAATAACGTTTGCCGTCGATAGTTTCAAAATGAGGTATCTCGTCTGGGCGAGTAAACAAAGGCACGGTGAATTTTCCTTTCATATGTGGCAGGACATATTCTGGTAAGGCGATGTTGGAAACTCGGCGTTTGAGTTTGTTCATGATGACGATGGCATCGTTGATTGATGCTTTATATTCCGATGAGCCGGGAGAGAAAGGCATAAAGTGGTAAAGGTAGTAAGGTTTTACCCCCATGCGGTACAGATCGATAAACAGTTTGTGGAGGGTTTCTTCACTGTCATTGATTCCGCGCAGGAAGGGCATGTTAGAAAAAACAATCGGCACGACGCGTTGAATGCGGCGCACGGCAGACTGAAATTCTTGGCTTAACTCAAATGGATGGCAAACATGAACACCAAAGGCGTTGACGCGGTGTTTTTTCAACGTCTCAATGAGAGCATCAGTAATTCGGTAAGGATTGAATGTCAGAGCACGGGAATGCACACGGATCAGCAGATCTTCTCTAATCTCCCGAATAGCAGCCAACGATTCATCTAGTTTGTTATCCGTCAGCATTAACGGATCACCACCGCTCAGGATGACTTCTTCCACCGAAGGCGTATTTTTAATGTATTCGAGCGATTGTTGAAAAGAACTGCGCCCGGCATTCGATTTGCCTGAATCAACTTTCAATGTTCTCAGGGCTTCAAAACAGAATTGGCAGTAAGAATTACAGGCGTTGACCATCCGCAAAATAACTCGATTGTCATATTTATGCTGGCAGATAGGGGTTTTCATCTCATCATTGAGCTCCCAATTTTCAGATTCGCCATCGTAACCATTGAGTTTTTCTTCGTTCCAGAACGGAACGACTTGCCGCCAGAGAGGGTTTGTTGTGATATCGCCAGATTGGTTGGTGGCTAAGATCCTGCTGAGGTAGTAGGGGGTGATTTGTATTTTCTGGCCTTGTAAATTTTGTTGAATACGTTGCGTGATTTCTTCATTCCATCCGCCACAGGCAGTCCGTAAAGATACTTCATCACGTAATGCGTTTTTTTGTTGCCAGCGCCAGTCGAGCCAATTTTTATCAGAGTCAAATAAGAGCTGCTGTAAGTGGGGGACTACATTGATATTATTCATTATATACAATCTCAATATTTATTAGTGTTATTTAGTTTCTATTGTGTTGCATAGATAACAGACATAATAACCATGCTAATTTAATGGTTATCATTGTGTTAATTTTTAGTCAAATGAATCTCTGTTATTTGAGAGCTAAAGAAGAATTTAAGAGATTGGTGCATTAAATTTTAATTCTTATAATGAGTTTTTTGAATGTGTTAAGGGATTAAATGAAATATCTCAATAGAAAAATTTGGTAGGGTAAATATTGATGTGGAGAGAAGAATGGATGAGTGTTTAACAAAACACTCATCCGAATATCAGAGATTATTTAGCCAGATATTGCTCGATACTGTTTTGAATACCTGCCGCATCCAGACCCAAATCAGCGTGAAGCTCTTGCTGTGTTCCTTGTGGTATAAAATAATCCGGTAAGCCAAGGTTTAATACGGGAATCGGCCGTTTTTCCTGCATCAGAAGTTCGTTAACGCCACTGCCTGCACCGCCCATAATGGCGTTTTCTTCCAAAGTCACCAATAAATCATGGCTGGCCGCCATATCCAGTACCAGCTCTTTATCCAGCGGTTTGACGAAACGCATATCGACAACCGTTGCATCCAGGTTTTCAGCCGCTTGCAATGCGTAAGGCAACAATGTACCAAAGTTAAGGATCGCAATTCGTTCTCCCTGACGACGGAGTACGCCTTTACCTATTGGCACTGTTTCCAGTGGTTGAAGTTCGGCTCCGGTTCCTGCGCCGCGAGGGTAACGGACGGCTGTAGGGCCTTCTTGATAGTGATGTCCGGTATGCAGCATCTGGCGACATTCGTTTTCATCGCTGGGGGCCATAATCACCATATTTGGGAGACAACGCAGGAAGGATAGGTCGAATGCCCCCTGATGGGTTTGCCCATCTGCACCAACAATGCCGCCACGGTCGATGGCAAACAGCACTGGTAAATTCTGGATGGCAACATCGTGGATCACCTGATCATAAGCGCGTTGCAGGAAGGTGGAATAAATGGCGACAATTGGCTTGTAGCCACCAATAGCCAAACCCGCGGCAAAAGTGACGGAATGTTGCTCGGCAATCGCGACATCAAAATACTGTTCAGGATATTCACGGGAGAAACGAACCATGCCGGAACCTTCCCGCATGGCCGGGGTGATCGCCATCAGTTTTTTGTCATGGACGGCTTCTTCACACAGCCAGTCACCGAAGATCTTGGAAAATGTCGGGCGAGTATCCACACTTTTGGGCAGGGAGCCCGTTTTTGGATCGAATTTGGGAACTGCATGCCAACTGATTGGGTCTTTTTCCGCCGGCGCATAACCACGGCCTTTTTTGGTCATGATATGCAGGAATTGTGGCCCTTTCAGTTCACGCATATTTTTTAAGGTTTGGGTCAGCGCCAGTACGTCATGACCATCAACAGGCCCGATGTAGTTAAACCCAAGTTCTTCAAACAGTGTTCCCGGAACAACCATGCCTTTAAGGTGTTCTTCGGTTTTTTTCAGCAACTCTTTGATGGGGGGCAGGTTGGAAAAGACTTTTTTACCGCCTTCACGCAGCGTTGTATACAGCTTGCCCGACAGCAATTGTGCCAGATGGTTATTCAACGCCCCGACGTTTTCAGAGATAGACATTTCATTGTCATTGAGAATAACCAGCATATCAGGGTCAATATCCCCTGCATGGTTCATGGCTTCAAAAGCCATGCCCGCCGTGATGGCACCATCGCCGATCACACAAACGGTTTTACGGCCTTTACCTTCGTGCCTTGCCGCGATTGCCATGCCCAAACCGGCGCTGATTGAAGTGGATGAGTGACCCACACATAAGGTGTCATATTCACTTTCATCCCGCCACGGGAAAGGGTGCAGACCATTTTTCTGGCGAATAGTATCGATGCGATCACGACGTCCGGTTAAAATTTTATGTGGGTAGGCTTGATGGCCTACATCCCAGACCAAATTGTCAAAGGGTGTTTTATAAATATAGTGAAGTGCGACGGTTAATTCGATAGCGCCAAGGCCGGAAGCAAAGTGACCACTGGAGCGGCTGACACTGTTCAGCAAAAATTGACGCAGTTCATCGCATAACTTTGGCAAAGTGTCTTTGGGTAGCAGGCGAAGCTCTTCTGGAGTCTCCGCCAATGCCAATGTTGGATATTTCGCTATATCAATGCTCATGCTATGCCTGTATAAAATGCTATACCCGTTAGAAGTTGAATATTAAGAACCCTCTATTATCTGTGTGTAATTTTCGGGTTCGCCCCATAATACGTTCTTATTGATTATTGGGTTTTTAGATAACTAATGACCATATTAATTGGTGATTAATATGGCCTGTTTTTTAGCTGTTTCTCTCAATGATAAAACCAGCCAGTTCTTTTAAGGTTGTGGTGTTATATGACTGCTTTTCCAGCTCTGTGAGTGCGGCGATCGCTTCTTCATACAGATCCCGGGCCTTTTTCTGGGCTTGTTTCAGACCCAATAAGGCAGGATAGGTGCTTTTGCCGAGTTGTTGGTCGTTGCCTTGACGCTTGCCGATAATCTCAGTATTGCCAATGACATCCAAAATATCATCATGTACCTGAAATGCGAGGCCAATGGCTTGAGCATATTGATCCAACAAAGGCAATACATCATGACCACGTTGCCCTGCACTATAAGCCCCTATCCGGGCGGCTGAGCGTATCAATGCACCTGTTTTATGCCGGTGGATCTGCTCCAGCGAGGCAAGGTCGATTTGTTTACCTTCTGCTTCTAAATCCAGTGATTGTCCACCACACATCCCGGCAAAGCCACTGGCACTTGCCAGTTCAGCGATCATGGCAAGGCGGTCGGATAAGGCAACATCCGGCATATCTTGTTTTGCTAGAATTTCAAAGGCCAGTGACTGTAAAGCATCCCCCGCCAGAATGGCCTGACTTTCACCAAATTTGATATGGCAGGTGGGCTGACCGCGGCGTAAATCGTCATTATCCATGGCAGGTAAATCATCATGGATCAATGAATAAGCATGGATACATTCTAATGCGAGGGCAGCGGCATCAAGACCCTTTTTGGGGAGACCGAACATTTCGCCCACACTGTAAACTAAAAATGGGCGTAGCCGTTTTCCACCCAAGACTGCCCCATGTTGCATTGCTGTGCCTAACGGGCTGTTTAAAAAGGGTAATGAAGAAAATGTCGCCATCAGCTTGTCATTGACATGTTGCTGACAAGCACGCAATTTTTCCTCAAAAGAGTGTTCTTCAAAAGGCGTCTCGTATTGTTCAGACATAAATTTACTCAGCATCGGACGAAAATTCATCAAGTGGCGATTGTGCGTCATGATTCAATAAAATTTGCACTCGTTGCTCCGCCTGCTGGAGAGTTTTCTGCCCCTGTCTTGCAAGTTGAATTCCGCGTTCAAATTCATTCAACGCATCTTCTAATGGGAGTTCCCCGGATTCCAGCCGAATAACAATTTCTTCCAGCTCTTTCAACGAGCTCTCAAATACTGGCGTTTGTTCGGTTTCTGATGTTTGATTTGCTTTAGACATAATGACTTAACGTATGGTTATTTAACGAATTACAGCAAAGCAAGTTCGCTACAGAATTGCAGAGTACCCTACTACACCAAGAGAAATAAATCATGTGTTACCGCTGTTTTTTTTACAGTCGATCTAGCGAGATGATGTTATACTCTGCACCCTATCCAACTGAACACTTAAGAACAATCATGGACATTGTTTGTGATAGTTCAACATTGAATGACTACTATATCTTACTATGAAGTTTATCATTAAATTATTCCCAGAAATCACGATCAAGAGCCAAACTGTCCGTTTACGCTTTATTAAAATTCTTGCCAGCAATATCCGTAATGTGCTGAAAACATTTGGAGAAGGCATTGCTGTTGTTCGTCATTGGGATAATATCGAAGTTCGGGTCAAAAATGATAATCTCGGTGCAGAAATTTGTGACGCACTAACACGTATTCCGGGCATTCATCATATCCTGCAAGTAGAAGAGAGAGATTTTCGTGACTTGCATCATATCTTTGAACAAACTTACGAAACATATGGCCATTTGTTGCCCGGTAAAACGTTTTGTGTTCGTGCCAAGCGTCGCGGCAAACACAGTTTTACATCCAATGAAGTAGAACGCTATGTTGGTGGTGGTTTGAACCAGCATATTGAATCCGCCAAAGTTAAGTTGACTCATCCCGATGTGACCGTCAACTTGGAAATTGATCAGGACAAATTGATTCTGGTTAAAGCCCGTCATGAAGGTATCGGTGGCTTCCCTATCGGTACACAGGAAGATGTGCTGTCACTCATTTCTGGAGGGTTTGATTCCGGCGTTTCCAGTTATATGTTGATGCGTCGTGGCTGTCGTGTGCATTACTGTTTCTTTAATCTTGGCGGCTCTGCCCATGAAATTGGCGTGAAGCAGGTTGCTCATTATTTGTGGAACCGCTTTGGGAGTTCTCATAAAGTCCGTTTTGTTGCTGTCGATTTTGAGCCTGTTGTCGCAGAAATTCTGGAAAAGGTTGAAGACGGGCAAATGGGCGTTGTTCTGAAAAGAATGATGGTCAGGGCGGCCTCGAAAATTGCTGAGCGCTACGGTGTACAGGCGATAGTCACGGGGGAGGCATTAGGGCAGGTTTCCAGCCAGACTTTGACTAATTTAAGGCTGATTGATAATGCTTCAGATACGTTGATCCTTCGTCCTCTGATTTCGCATGATAAAGAGCACATTATTAAATTGGCTCGAGAGATTGGTACAGAAGATTTCGCCCGTACCATGCCAGAATTTTGTGGTGTGATTTCAAAAAGCCCAACCGTGAAAGCAGTTAAAGCCAAAATCGAAGCAGAAGAAAACAATTTTGATTTCGAGGTGTTGGAGAGGGCAGTGAGTGAAGCTCAGAATCTGGATATCCGCCAGATTGCAGAGCAAACCAGCGAGCAGGTTGTGGAAGTGGAAATGGTGACGGAATTTTCCTCCAATGATGTGTTGCTGGATATCCGCTCTCCAGATGAGCAGGATGATCGCCCGCTAAGCATGAATGATATTGAAATTCAGTCATTACCTTTTTATAAGCTGAGTACCCAGTTTGGCGATTTGCCGAAGGAAAAAACGTACTTGCTCTATTGTGAACGTGGCGTGATGAGCCGTTTACAGGCTCTTTACCTGCGTGAACAAGGTTTCGAAAACGTGAAGGTGTATCGTCCTTGAGCTAAGATTGCGACATTGGGGCTGCTTATGGAACATACCCTTAAGCAGCCTATGTTATGAGATAATTACTGGTAGTTATTAATGCCGGGCGGTAACACGAGTTGAGCGGCAACTTCTGCCGCTTTCTCTTTCCCTTTTAATAACTCAATCAGCTTTAAGGCAAAGTCAAAAGCGGTGGCAGGCCCTTGGCTGGTCAGCAAATTAACCCTTTCATCAAAATAAACCCGCTTATCAATCCATTTTTCTGGTGCAATTTTATCTTGCATACCAGGATAGCCAGTCATGTTACCGATGGGGAAAAGTTGATGATATTCCAGCACAATAGCGGGAGATGCACAGATTGCTGCAATGATTTTCCCCTGGCTTTGTGCTATTCGGATCTTTTCCACTACCAGTAAACTGTCCCGAAAACATTCTGCACCTTTTAACCCTCCGGGCAGGACAACGGCATCGAAATCTTCGTCCACGACATCAACCAAAGGAACATCTGCAACGATTTTGACACCACGTGAGCAGGTTAGTATGAGGGTACCGTCTGTTTCGGTGCTGGCCACAGTAACATCGATTCCGGCTCGAACAAGTAAATCAATTGTTGTGACTGCTTCTATCTCTTCACTGCCATGAGCCAGGCAAATAAGGACTGAGGCGCTCATATTCTCCCTCCTTGCGTTTAATATAATGATAAACAGCCGTATTTTCTGTGACAGGCAGGCCGTGTATACGTGCCCGGCGCAATAAGAAACCGGTAATGTAGTCTATTTCTGTATGTCGTTGTGCACGTATATCTTGCAGCATGGATGAATAATTTTCGGATGTCTGCTCAATCACATTCATGACGTAATCAACAAGTGTCTGTTTGGTGGTATGGATACCATCATGTTCCATGACCCGGTGAATTTCATCACACAATAATTGAATATGTGTAACGTGATGTTGTAATTCACCATTTTTGCAATCATGTATTACTGTGAGTGGATTAATGACACAATTAACGGCAAGTTTCATCCAACTGATGGCGTGTATTTTCTTATGCCATGCCACATCAGGGAGTGCACAGTGCAAGATATCAGCCAATTCACAGAGTTTATTAGCATTGGCAGTCACTGAGCCAATGTGGGTAATACCTTGTGATTTGTGATAAACAATGCCATTTTTCTGATAGGCACCATGAGTGGTCACGCCAAGTAAAATCGGATTGGGGAGAGGCAGCAATTCTTCCAAGGTCCCCATTCCATTGTGTAGTAACAAAATTGGGCAATGGGGGGAGAGTTTATCTACAAGGTTATTAAGTGCGCCAGAAACCTGCCACGCTTTTAAACAGACCAGAAGTAATTTGCTTTCAGCGAGGTGCTTTTCGTTATTAGCCGGAAGTTGTTGATTAAAAACCTGACCATTGAAATTTTCGATATGCACGGAAACAAAAGGTTGTGGAACCCTTAACCATCCCTGAACACTGAGATTCCGTTTGGATAAGGCGGCAAGCCACAGTTTACCTATAGCGCCACAGCCGAGAATCGTTATTTTCATATTTCTTCCTTGAGGGACACTTGCATAGGGAACCTCGATTTTTAATTTAACGCCAACTGACCTCAAAACAGAGTAAAACTCCCAAAGATCGCTAAACCTCCCGAGTATAGATCTTTTGCCAATAATGGAAAGCGGTTATCATGCCGATTTGTTGATTAGTAGGAGGTGACGGGTAATGCCATCATTTGATATTGTTTCAGAAGTTGATATGCAGGAAGTGCGTAACGCAGTAGAAAACGCACAAAGAGAGTTAACCAATCGCTGGGATTTCCGCAACGTCAACGCGAGCTTTGAATTAAACGAAAAGAACGAATCAGTTAAAATTGCGAGCGAGTCTGATTTTCAGGTGAACCAATTGGTCGATATTCTGCGTGAAAAATTTGCGAAACGCGGAATTGATGGTTCTGTGCTCAATATTCCTGAAAATATGGTTCACAGCGGTAAAACATACAGTGTGGAAGCTACGCTGCTGCAAGGTATCGATACACCGTTGGCGAAGAAAATTGTGAAGCTGATTAAAGACAGTAAGCTGAAAGTACAAGCCCAGATTCAGGGTGAACAAGTGCGGGTAACAGGAAAAGCACGTGACGATCTGCAAAGTGTCATTGCATTGGTTCGTGGTGCAGAGTTAGGGCAGCCTTTCCAGTTTACAAATTTCCGTGACTAATTTCCGCCATAGATGGTTTTTGGGGACGAATTAACGCAATTTTTAAGGCTGATTTTTTGAAGCACGGCAAGAAATTGTGAATTTGTCTAATGGGAGAGGGCTATTCAACCCTCTCTCTGATCCTGAGCTGATTTCATCACTAACCAGCAAATTACTCATGGGACGATACAATCTGCTCTAATTGTGTACGGTTGGTCAGTTTGGTATCGACTTTGACGTAGGCACTCAGCTCTTCTGGTACGATGACGATATCTTTTACGCCAGCCTGTGCCAATATCTTTTTCTTCAGGTTATCCGGGGTGGGTAATTGCTCAGGCAAAATAAGTCTGATGCTACTGACATACGGAGGTTGCCGTAATGTGAGGCTGATAATAAACCAGAGTGTAGTCAGCGCTATCCCACCCAGAAATACCAATGATGCACCTTGCAGTTCATAAAGCATTCCACCAAGAATTCCTCCTAAAGCAACACCAAGGAATTGGCTGGTAGAGTAGACTCCCATAGCCGTGCCTTTGTAGCCCGCAGGGGCTTCTTTGCTGATAAGTGAAGGCAAAATAGCTTCCATGATATTAAATGCCAGAAAGAAGATTTGAATGCCAGCAAAGATCCCCCAAAGATGTGCGCCTTGCGACCATAAAACGACTTCTGCAATGAATAGCATACCGATGCAAAGTAAAAATACTTGTTTCATGCGACGCTTGGTTTCTGCGTAAATAATGAAAGGCAGCACGGCAACGAAAGAAATAAGTGTGGTAATTAAATACACTTTCCAGTGTTGTTGCGGGGGAAAACCCACTTTTTCCATGATGAGGGGCAGGGCAACAAAACTCGACATCAGTAAAGTATGTAGGCTAAGAATACCAAAATTGAGTTTTAGTAGTTGAGGATCAGAGAGTACGCGTTTAAAGCTACCCCGGGCAAACCCAGATTCACGATTCAAAACATGTTTATGTGTATTTGGAACAGCGAACAGTGTGATTAAAATTCCACAACTGGCAAGGACTGCGATTGCCCAAAACAGACCATTTAAGCCGATGTGGTGGGTAATAATAGGGCCGACAACAATAGCGAAAGCAAATGTAATGCCAAAGCTAATGCCGATAAATGCCATGGCTTTTGTTCGGTTCTGTTCGCGGGTCAGGTCAGAAAGCAATGCCATGATTGCGGCGGATATTGCCCCTGTGCCTTGTAAGGCTCGCCCAATGATAATGCCCCAGATAGAGTCACTAAGTGCTGCAATAATACTGCCTAATACAAAAATGAATAGTCCGCCGATGATTAAGGGCTTTCTGCCAATTTTGTCTGAAAGTAACCCAAATGGGATTTGGAATATTGCTTGTGTTAATCCGTAGATACCAATAGCAATTCCAATAAGTGCCTCTGTCGAATCATGTAGTTCTAAGCCATAGGTCGTCAGAACGGGGAGAACCATGAACATACCTAACATGCGCAGAGAGAAAACGGAACCTAAACCCCATGTCGCCCGACATTCAAGCGGAGTCATTTTATTATCGTTCATGGATACCTCAAAAAATCTGATATGACATTTGACTTAATTGGATGGGGCAAACTGAAAAAATATGTTTGCAGCCAAATAATTCGTCATTGAGTAAAGAGATAAAGGAAAGGGAAAGATGACAGGGCAAGTCCTGTCATCTTTGATATTACCAGACGTAAGTTAGTAGGCTTTCTGGAGATGCTGATGAATCTACAGACATCATGACGCTTAATGACATGATTGCGACAATAGAAAACAGGAATAACTTACGGGCCCAAATACGATCATTGGAGGTTTTATAACCTGACAATGCCATACCCAGCCACCAAATACTCACTACAGCAGCTACGACGAGATACTTATAGCCCGCATAGCCACTAATAGTTAGCATCAGAGTAGCAACCATAAAGCCCAGAATATACAGAGTGATGTGGTTTTTCGCGACAGCAATACCTTTAATCACTGGCAATACTGGGATGTTGGCCGCTTGATAATCCTTGAACCGAAAAATAGCAATGGCATAAGAGTGGGGCATTTGCCACAAGCTGAAGATCAACAATAAAATCAACGCGCCTGTATCAAAATGTCCCGCTACTGCACAATAACCAATCACGGGCGGTGCTGCGCCTGATAAGCTACCAACCAGCGTGCCATAAACAGATTTTCTTTTCATGTAGAGGCTATAAACCCCAACATAAACGATAAACCCGATGAAAGCTAACTGCATTGCTAAGGCATTGGCTGCTACATAGAGCAGCACCATGCCAGCAATACCTAACACTGAGGCGTAAATCAGGCTGATTTTCGGATCGATAAGCCCTTTCACAAGGACCCTCTCTTTTGTTCTTTCCATGATACGGTCGATATCGCGGTCGATATAGTTGTTGAATACACAACCTGATGCTACCACCAGCGATACCCCGACCATCGTTGCAAAGAACAAGGGGTAATCTATTACGCCCTTGGAAGCGAGTAGAAAACCACCAATCGCAGAAATTAGATTCCCGAAAATAATTCCTGGTTTGGTCACTTGCAGGTATTGCTTAATCATTCAAATCAACCCTTAATCAACCATCATATTGATGTTCAGGTTGTACATAATCCACAGAGAGCCAACAACAACAATAACGATGACCAGTAATGTGAATATTAAAGCAACTAGATTCCAACGCTCTTCAGACGATGTATTCATATGCAGGAAGCAGATGAAATGAACAAAGATCTGAATAACCGCCATAGCGACTACTGTTATCAGGATTGTGCTGTGTGAAGCAGTACCATCCATCACCATCCAGAATGGGATCACGGTCAGTATGACTGACAGAACAAAGCCAATCATATAGGTTTTGAAACTACCGTGGCTGGCGCCGGAATGAGAAGTATTTGGATGACTCATTACATAGCTCCCATCAGATAAACGACAGTAAATACGCAGATCCATACAACGTCAAGGAAGTGCCAGAACAGGCTCAGGCAGTTCAGACGCATACGGTTCACATCAGTCAGGCCACGGCGTGAAACCTGAACCATCAGGATGATGATCCAAATCAGACCAAAGGTGACGTGCAGACCATGAGTAGCAACCAGTGCGAAGAAAGCAGACAGGAATGCACTGCGGTCAGGGCCAAAGCCTTCTGAAATCAGCTTATGGAATTCATACACTTCCATTGAAACGAAGCCAAGGCCAAACAGGAAGGTAACAAATAGCCACAGGTTAACTTGACCAACTTTACCTTTGTTTACGCTCAGCATGGCGAAACCATAGGTAATACTACTAAATAGCAGTAAGAAGGTTTCTACCAGTACAAAATCCAGTTCAAAAATTTCTTTACCAGACGGGCCACCAGCAGTGCCATTAACTAACACTGCATAGGTAGCGAACAGACTTGCAAACAGGATCAAGTCACTCATCAGGTAGACCCAGAAGCCAAATACCTTGTTAGCTCCTGTATCGTGGTGCCCATGAGTATCATGGGCGGCTGTGTTATTAAGGGTTTGAGTCGACATTATTTCACACCTGCCTTTCTCAGTTCTTCGTAACGCTGATTTTCAATTTTCTCTACTTCAGCGACAGGGACGTAGTAATCAACGTCTTCGTCAAAGCTTTTCACAATGCAACTGATGATGATGCCAGCGAAGCTTGCAATAGCCATCCACCAGATATGCCAGATCAAAGCAAAGCCTAAGGTCAGACAGAATGCACTGATGATCACGCCAGCGCCTGTGTTTTTAGGCATATGAATTTCTTCATATTTTGCTGGGCGTTTATATTCAGTGCCTTTTTCTTTCATATCCCACCAGGCATCACGAGTTTGGATGTGTGGAACTTCAGCAAAGTTATAGAATGGTGGTGGAGATGAAGTTGACCATTCCAGAGTACGGCCACCCCATGGATCACCGGTCAGGTCGAGGTTTTGGTTGCGATCACGGATACTGACGTAGAACTGGATAACCTGACACAGAATACCCAGAGCAATCAGGACTACACCACCAGCGGCAACAACCAGCAGAGGGTGGAATTCCGGGTTAATGTCTTGGCTCAGACGACGAGTCATGCCCATGAAGCCCAGCGCATACAGCGGCATAAAGGCAACAAAGAAGCCTGTGATCCAGAACCAGAATGCACGGACACCCCATTTTTCATTCAGAGTGAAACCAAATGCTTTCGGGAACCAGTAAGTTGTACCTGCGAAGCAGCCGAATACCACACCGCCGATGATAACGTTATGGAAGTGGGCAATCAGGAACAGACTGTTGTGCAGAACGAAGTTCGCGCCTGGTACTGCCAGCAGAACGCCGGTCATACCGCCAATGGAGAAGGTGACCAGGAAGCCAACAGTCCACAGCATTGGGGTTTTGAACTCAATACGACCACGGTACATGGTGAACAGCCAGTTGAAGATCTTAACCCCAGTCGGGATGGAGATAATCATCGTGGCGATACCAAAGAAGGCGTTAACGTTCGCGCCGGAACCCATGGTAAAGAAGTGGTGCAGCCATACAATGAACGACAGGATGGTAATAACGATTGTCGCCCACACCAGTGAGGTATAACCAAACAGGCGTTTTTTCGAGAAGGTTGCAGTGACTTCTGAGAAGATACCAAAGACAGGCAGAACCAGAATGTAAACTTCAGGATGGCCCCAAGCCCAAATCAGGTTGATGTACATCATCATGTTGCCGCCCATATCGTTGGTAAAGAAATGGGTGCCCAGATAACGATCCAGAGTTAACAGTGCAATAGTTACTGTCAGGATTGGGAACGCAGCGATGATCAGTACGTTGGTACACAGTGAAGCCCATGTAAATACAGGGAGTTTCATCATGGACATACCTGGTGCGCGCATGCGCAGGATGGTCACGAAGAAGTTAACACCTGTCAGCAATGTACCCACACCGGAGAGCTGAAGACTCCATATCCAGTAATCGACTCCAACTCCCGAGTTATATTCCAGACCCGATAGCGGTGGATATGCCAGCCAACCCGTTTGTGCAAACTCACCTACCCCCAGGGAGATGTTGATCAGTGCGACACCGACAACAAATAACCAGAAGCTCAAAGAGTTCAGGAATGGGAATGCAACGTCGCGTGCCCCGATTTGCAGAGGAACCACGATGTTCATCAGACCGACAACAAAAGGCATCGCCATGAAGAAAATCATGATAACGCCGTGAGCGGTAAAGATCTGATCATAATGGTGCGGGGGCAGGAAACCTGCTTCACCAGCGGAAGCGAGGGCTTGCTGTCCACGCATCATGATAGCATCAGCAAAGCCACGAACCATCATTACCATAGCAACGACGATATACATGACACCAATTTTCTTATGGTCAACGCTGGTTAACCATTCACTCCAGAGCCATTTCCATTTACGGAAATAAGTCAGGGAACCAGCAACAGCCAGTCCCCCAAGCAGGATCCCCAACAATGTCACCACAATAATGGGTTCATGTAATGGGATCGCATCCAGTGTTAATTTTCCCCACATGCCTTTATTCCTCAACACCTGAATGAGCCGGCTGACTCATATTCATATTATGACCCGCAGCTTCACCATGTTCTGTTTTGCCATGATTTGCCATGCCATGCATACCACCATGACCCATGTCACCCATGAACTTAGCAATGGTTTCTTGGAACAGTTTTGGTTTCACGCTTGAGAAGTATTCAACTGGATTGTTTTGGCTTTGTTTAGCCAACTCATTGAATGCTTGCACGGTATCCAGGGTTTTAGGTGATGCTTTAACTTTCTGCACCCACTCTTCAAAACCTGCACGATCATCAGTTGCTGTTGCAGTAAATTTCATGCCTGAGAAGCCATGACCACTGTAACTTGCTGAGAATCCATCGTATTTACCTGATTCATTAGCAATTAAGTGCAGTTTTGTCTGCATACCTGCCATTGCATAAATCTGACCACCTAACTGTGGAATGAAGAAAGAGTTCATCACAGAGTCAGAGGTGATTTTGAAGTTAATTGGAACATCTTTAGGGAATACAATTTCGTTTACGGTTGCAATACCCTGTTCCGGATAGATGAACAGCCATTTCCAATCAAGGGAAATAACTTCGATCGTCACCGGTTTTACATCACTGTCCAATGGCTTATATGGATCGAGTTCATGGGTTGTTTTCCATGTAATCGTTGCCAAGGTGATGATTATCAAGATAGGCACTGTCCAGACGACAAGCTCAATTTTATTTGAGTGTGCCCAGTTTGGACGATAAGTTGCAGATTTGTTGGCTTCCCGGTAACGTAGAGCAAAAATAACTGCCATTACGATAGCGGGAATAACAACGATCAGCATCAGGCCAAACGCTGTCAGTATCAACGTTTTTTGCTCGGCGCCGATCGCCCCTTTGGGATTCATCAATACCATATCGCAACCACTTAGCATTAAAGTGGCTGCGAGTAGTGACGATAACCCAATAGTTTTTTTGTATTTCATAAGTCTCATTGAGCGACCCCAGATAACAAAAGCTTTATTGTCGTTTCATCAGTGGGGGCATTCTACGGTATGGTTACCGGAGTGTAAACAATTGTAATAGAAGCAGGTTAGCTTGTAGGCTTTTTATGTTAGAGGGATCACATGTAGTGTGAGATTTAACAAAAAGTTAACTTCGGGCCGTTATCTTAACCAAGAAATCAAAATAGGTAGTTATTTTAGATTAACTACCTATTTTTTAAAAGAAAAAATTGACAGAAATCAAAGAAAAACTGCCTAAAATATACTTTCTGAATAATGAGATAACTACTATTTATTTGACTCAATGAGCAGCCAGAGGCTGCCCACAGGTTAAATTAATATCTAGAAGTTATATTTTACACTATAAACAATACCATCCTGCCAGAAATCTTCTCCCAATTTGTTATCTGCATAACGGTATTGAATGCCAGTTGTAAAAGAAGGATGCGGAGTCCACCACAATGCGATAGCGCCATTCACACCTTCGCGTCCACCGTTGCCGTAGCGCTGATTGCGGTTCAGTTCAATTTCATTCCAGTTTGTAACGCTGAATTTTTGTTCCCAAAGGTTGAAATCGTACCCGGCAACCCAGCCTACAACATAACCGTTGTTTCCTGAGTAGAAAGTTTGGTCAACATAGTGCAGTGCGACGAAAGGTTTGAACCAAAGCCCCGCAAGATTAGCGTTGTAGCCCAATCCGTAAAGTGTGTTGACTTCATGGAAGTTTCCGCCATTCGCTTTGCCTGGTAATGAATAGGTTCCATAAACGTGACCATAAAGGTTGAAACCGGTATCCCCCAAATAGAAGCGCCCTGTTGTTTTGAAGGTATAGCGTTGGTTATCACCTGGCTGGGCAGTTTTACTGTTAAATGGGTTTTCTAAATCAGCGAAACCATAGAGTTCGCCCCAGTTAAAGCCTGCTCCACCTTCTAGTTCCAGATAAGCAAAATCATCTTTATGTGAGGTTTGCCCGGTTTTTTGTGTGGTGTGCTTGCTCCAGTCAAGGTAGTTCATGCTGACATTAGCAAACCCCCACTGGTATTCCGCACAAGCTGAAGCAGAAACCAAGGCAGTGGCAACTGCGGAGAGTGTCAAAATATGTCTTTTCATAAATTCCCTTTATATGCTTTAAGGTGGTTAAAGATATTTCGAGCTATTCGAAATAAAATACGTTCAAATGATAATATTTGTTAGTTCGAATATAAATAATTACATTCTGAAAAAGATGTTTTTTGAGTCACATAATGGTAGTTTTTTATTTTACTTGTGAAGTATATCACTAAAAAAAGCAACAGAAGACTGAACTTAGTTAGCCTTCTGTTGTAAGAGTTTGGTGTAATAGCGTTTACTAACAAAGAATTGTCAGCGTATTTACTGGAGGAACATCCTAAGTAAGGTGAGTTCTTCTCAAAGCCAAATAATCCAGAATTCCCCCCAGAACCAGACCAAAAGCCCCAATAGCCACGCCCCATGACAACATAGGCGATATCACGTCACTGATATGATTAATATTTAGGAGATGGGCCTGAAAAGCTAAAGGTAAATAAATGACTATATGACTAACAAGGAATATTAGAACACTTAATATTAGCCAAACGACAAAGAGAAGGGCAGCACATATCATAGCAATAAAAGCTAATCGGTAATGGTTGCCAAATAATGTCCGGGAAATAAAACTGTCATTTTCCTGAGTGTAAGTTAATGTGTTACGGCAGATGAACAACAGTACAAGCCCTGGTAATCCGATCACAACAGAGAACAGGTAAAACATCGGCCAGCCGTGTGCTTCCGCGAACCACCCCGCTACGGGGCCAACATAAACCCGACCAACTGCCGATAATGCAGAAAGCAAAGCGAATTGTGTTGCTGAGAATGATTTATTGCACAGTGTCATCAACAGTGCGACAAATGCCGCTGTTCCCATACCACCGCAGATATTCTCCACAAAAACAGCAGCCCCCATTGCATAGATGTCTTTAGGAGTTACAGCAAGTATCCAATATCCGAAGTTTGAAACGGTTTGCAGAATACCAAATATCATCAGGGCCCGGAACAAGCTCAACTTATGCATCAAATAGCCACCGTACAATGCGCCGATAATGGTAGCAGCAAGTCCGAGCGTTTTATTGATCATGCCAACTTCAGCAGCATTGAAGCCAACACCACGAATGAGGAAAGTAGTACTAAGTGAAAGAGCGAAAGCATCAGCCAGTTTATACAGCACGATCAATAGCAGGATAAGCCAGGCATTATTTCGGCTGAAAAAATCAGACAAGGGTTCGAATACTGCCTGATGTAATGTTTTTGGCGGTGCATTACTGATTTCTGGTTCTTTGGCTATCAGAGTGGCATAAACACCAATCAGCATCAGGCCTGCCATAATCCAATACATACTTTGCCAACCGATATAGGCAGTCATCAATAAAGCGAGTCCACCGGATACCAACATGGCCAGCCTATACCCCAGTACAGAAACAGCGGCTCCTGAACCCCGTTCTTCCTGTTTTAGTAAATCTGTTTTGTAGGCGTCAAAAATAATGTCTTGGGAAGCTGAAAAAAATGCAACAGTAACAGCTAATGCAGCGAGCCACCATAAATGCTGGGATGGCTGAAGAAATCCCATCGCAGCAATGCTGATAACCAATAAAAGTTGAGTAATGAGCATCCAACCCCGTCGACGTCCTAAAAATGAAGGGGAATACCGATCCATTGCGGGTGCCCAGAGAAATTTAAAAACATAAGCTTGACCAACCAAAGTGAAAAAACCGATAGTTCGTATATCGATATTTTCGACAGTCATCCATGCTTGTAATGTTCCTGCTGTGAGTGCAAGAGGCAGACCTGAGGCAAAGCCCAGTAATAGAAGGGTCAGATATTTGCGTAATACAGATAGGTTTAAATAACTATGGTTAGTCATGAGCCTCCCAAAAACTTTCTGCATATTATCTGATTGTCCAGAATCAGGCAGAAAGTTTATTTATTATCCGGTTAGCGAACGTTTTGTTTAATGAAGGTGCTGACTGAGGAGTCCTGAGCCATATCTGCGATCACATCAGATAAGACAGTATTTACAGCGTCAGCAATTTTTGCGTTTGTTGCACTCAATGGCCCTTGGACATTGTAGCTAGTACGATAGTTTTTAATCTGTTTACTGCCGTCTTGAGCATAAACAATAATGGAGATCTCTGCTTTTGCTGAAATATCATGACGCAGGCTGCCTTCTTTTACGTTGGCATAGAGCTGATTTACAATGACTTGCAAATTGGCATTAGAGGGAGAGCCAATCATATAGCCACGAGCTACCATTTGCTTTTCCAGTGCTTCTTGAAGTAAAAAGCGTAAGTCGCGGGAAGGGATTAACGTGACTAATCGTGCATCGCGGTTAATTTGGGCCAGGGCTTGAGATTGACGATGGTCGACCCCACTAATACTGATTGTAATCGCTTTCATTGTTGGATCTGCTTGTGGCAGGGTAATTTTGGGCTGAATAGCCAGTGTATTACCTGAGTCTGCACAGCCAGATAAACCAGTTAAAAAGAAAAGCGTAATCAATGAAATAAATATTTTCTTTAGCATTTAGGTTTTCTCAATTCAAGATTCGAGTATCTGACATATTAATACAGTAGTATAAACAGCCGTAATCATAGCATTGCCATTGGTGACGGCATATCCCTGATGATTGAAACTCAGGGAGAAATACCGCAAGGCAATTCTGTTAAAGAGATTTGGTTATCCCCGATGTTATAAATTATGGGAAATAAACTAGAATCAATGATGTGGTTGATAAATAACCTTTGGTGATTAAGGAGAATGAGATGGTTCGTCAGGAAATAGAAACAAAGTTACGGGCGGCATTTAAGCCTTCTCATCTGGAAGTGATCGATGAAAGTTATCGTCACAATGTGCCAGCAGGTTCTGAAAGCCATTTTAAAGTTATTGTGGTAAGCAATGAATTTGTTGAACAAAGAATGATCAGTCGCCACCGTTCAGTATATAGTATTTTGGTTAAAGAACTGGAAGAAGGCGTACATGCTTTGGCACTTCATACTTATACGGAAAAAGAATGGGCAGAATTGGGAGATACAGTTTTGGTTTCCCCGGCATGTCGTGGAGGAAGTGCAACGACATCAAGCTTATGATTTTTCTTGATAATCCAATAACCTGTCTGGTTTTATTTTATTAATCTGAATGTAATTTTAGATGGCAGCCTTCGGGCTGTATTTTTGTTTATATAAATATTGCATAAACAATATCGTGATGGAGTCATTGAGTAACGTTTATCACATAAGTCAACGAATCCTGCATGCTTTTGTCTGCAATTCTCGACTCATACTGTCTGCGTCGCTATAATGCTGCGTCTAAATTTTTAGAATGGTTTCGGGACGCTTCTGATCACAGGGATTCTCGGTTTTTAAATGCGACCGCCCCGGTTCTTAAAGAGTGCTGCAATCCGCTTTTTTAAGCATTGCAGCCATTCTGAAGTTGACCGAGCACTATGATTTTTTTGAGGTAACAAGATGCAAGTTTCTGTTGAAACCACTCAAGGCCTTGGGCGTCGTGTGTCAATCACCGTTCCTGCTGCCGATATCGAAAAAGCAGTTAGCAGTGAACTGGTTAATGTAGCAAAGAAAGTCCGTATTGATGGCTTCCGTAAGGGCAAAGTGCCAATGAAGATCGTTGAGCAGCGTTATGGCGCTTCTGTTCTTCAGGATGTTCTGGGTGATCTGATGCAAAGTAATTTCATCAATGCGATCATTGAGCAGAAAATCAATCCAGCAGGCGCTCCAAGCTACAAACCAGAACAGTTCAAAAAAGGAGAAGACTTCACTTATGCAGTTGAGTTTGAAGTTTATCCAGAAATCGAACTGAAAGGTCTGGAAGAAATTGAAGTTGAAAAACCTGTCGTTGAAGTCAAAGACACAGACGTTGACACCATGCTGGATACCCTGCGTAAGCAGCAGGCAAACTGGAAAGAAACTGATGAAGCAGCAACTGCGGAAGATCGCGTAACTGTTGATTTCAATGGTTCTATTGATGGTGAAGAGTTCGAAGGTGGTAAATCAGCCGATTTCGTTCTGGCAATGGGTCAGGGCCGTATGATCCCTGGTTTTGAAGATGGTATCGTTGGTCACAAAGCAGGTGAAGAATTTACCATCGATGTAACTTTCCCAGAAGATTACCATGCAGAAAACCTGAAAGGTAAAGCTGCGAAGTTTGCGATCAACTTGAAGAAAGTTGAACAGCGTGAACTGCCAGAACTGACTGAAGAGTTCATCAAGCGTTTTGGTATCGCGGATGGTACTGTTGAAGGTCTGCGTACTGAAGTTCGTAAGAACATGGAACGTGAACTGAAAAATGCTGTTCGTAACCGCATCAAAACTCAGGTTCTTGATGGTCTGGTTAAGGCTAACGAAATTGACGTTCCAGCGGCAGTTGTTGATGGTGAAATCGATGTACTTCGTCGTCAGGCAGCTCAGCGTTTTGGCGGCAATGAAACACAAGCTCTGGAACTGCCACGTGAACTGTTCGAAGAGCAGGCAAAACGTCGCGTTGTTGTTGGCTTGCTGTTAGGTGAAGTTATCAGCAGCAATGAGCTGAAAGTCGAGGAAGAGCGTGTAAATGCACTGATCGAAGAGATGGCTGCTGCTTACGAAGATCCAAAAGAAGTTGTTGAATACTACAGCAAAAACAAAGAAATGATGAACAACATTCGCAACATTGCTCTGGAAGAGCAGGCTGTTGAACTTGTTCTGAGTAAAGCTAAAGTTTCTGAAAAAGAAACTGGCTTCAATGATCTTATGAACCAAAACCAACTGGCATAAGTTTCATTTATTGATTGCCTGAGATGATGAAATCTCACTCTCAATGAAGTAAACCCGCAGGCTCTGCTTGCGGGTTTTTTTATTGTTCTTGAAAAAAACAGATTTAACCTCATATCCTTTCTTACTATTATGTAAGGGCTTACTACTTTTTAGAGGGGGAAAGCCCCTTGTTAGTTAACTTTGGATCATGGTCATCATTGCTTATCTCAAGTAGAATCAGTTATGAATGGCACCAGCGTGAGTTCTATTAGGAGACGGAAATGTCATACAGTGGCAAGCAAGATCAATATGCACCTAGCATGTCTTTGGTGCCGATGGTGGTTGAACAAACAGCACGTGGGGAGCGTGCATTTGATATTTACTCCCGCTTATTAAAAGACCGTATTATTTTTCTGACAGGGCCAGTTGAAGATCATATGGCGAACTTGGTTGCCGCCCAAATGTTATTCTTGGAAGCAGAAAACCCAGAAAAAGATATTCACTTATATATCAACTCACCGGGTGGGGTTATTACTGCTGGTATGTCTATTTACGACACGATGCAATTTATCAAGCCAGATGTGAGTACTATTTGTATGGGACAGGCCTGCTCAATGGGGGCATTTTTGTTGACTGCTGGAGCAAAAGGTAAGCGTTTCTGTCTGCCAAATTCCAGGGTTATGATTCACCAGCCATTAGGTGGTTTCCAGGGGCAGGCAACTGATATTGAGATCCATGCACAGGAAATACTCAAGGTTAAAGCCCGTATGAATGAATTAATGGCAAAACATACAGGGCAACCACTTGATAAGATCGCTGAGGACACAGAACGTGACCGTTTCTTATCAGCCGCAGAAGCCGTAGAATACGGGCTGGTTGATCATATATTCACCCAGCGCAACTAATTTATTGACAATTACTTTATTACTCCGACGCTAGTCTTTTCTGGGCGCTTCCTTATATTGACGTTAAACTAGGCGGAGTAATGACAGCGTTTTTTCTGTTATGCCAGATAAGCTGGGATAACAGCTCATAAAGTGAGGTTGACTGATGACAGATAAGCGCAAAGACGGTTCAGGAAAGCTGCTGTATTGCTCTTTCTGCGGAAAAAGCCAACATGAAGTCCGGAAATTAATCGCCGGCCCGTCAGTGTATATCTGCGATGAATGTGTCGATTTATGTAATGATATCATTCGCGAAGAAATTAAAGAGCTGGTACCACATCGTGAGCGTAGCACATTGCCTACTCCTCATGAAATTCGTCAACATCTGGATGACTATGTCATTGGTCAGGAAGCGGCGAAAAAAGTGTTAGCAGTGGCTGTGTATAACCATTACAAGAGACTGCGTAATGGGGATAACAATAATGGTGTGGAATTAGGTAAAAGTAATATTTTGCTGATTGGTCCGACTGGTAGCGGTAAAACTCTGCTGGCTGAGACACTTGCCCGCTATTTGGATGTACCATTTACTATGGCTGATGCCACGACATTGACTGAAGCAGGTTATGTCGGGGAAGACGTAGAAAATATTATCCAGAAACTTCTGCAAAAATGTGACTACGACGTGCAGAAAGCACAACGTGGTATCGTTTATATTGATGAAATAGATAAGATTTCTCGTAAATCTGACAATCCTTCAATTACTCGTGACGTATCAGGAGAAGGGGTTCAGCAGGCCTTATTGAAACTGATAGAAGGTACTGTCGCAGCAGTTCCGCCTCAAGGTGGTCGTAAACATCCACAACAAGAATTTTTACAGGTTGATACTTCCAAGATCTTGTTTATCTGCGGTGGTGCGTTTGCAGGTTTGGACAAAGTTGTCAGCCAGCGTTTGAATGTCAGTTCAGGTATTGGTTTTAGTGCTACAGTTAGAGGTGAATCGGAGAAAGCAACAGAAGGTGAGTTGCTGTCTCAGGTTCAGCCGGAAGATTTGATCAAGTTTGGTTTAATACCTGAATTCATTGGTCGTTTGCCGGTTGTGGCGACACTGACTGAACTCAATGAAGAAGCACTGATTCAGATCCTGCAAGAGCCAAAAAATGCGCTGACTAAACAGTATCAGGCTCTGTTTAATCTGGAAGGTGTTGAACTGGAGTTCAGAAAAGAAGCTCTGACTGCCATCGCGAAAAAGGCAATGGTGCGTAAAACGGGTGCTCGTGGTCTTCGTTCAATTGTTGAAAGTGTTTTGCTGGATACAATGTATGACTTGCCATCAATGGAACACGTAGAGAAAGTGGTCGTTGATGAAACGGTTGTTGAAGAGAAATCCGTCCCATTATTGATATATAGCAAGCCGGATGCCCAAGTTTCTGGTGAGTGAAGAAAATAGGGTAGGGAATGCCGATTATCAATACGCATTGAAAAAACAAAAATGAGGGATTTTCCCTCATTTTGTTTTTTGCAGATATAGGCTATTGAATGTCAGATTCTTGTCCCCATATATTTTGTATTCTTTGAAGTGAAACTCGTGAAAACCGTGTTTCACGAGATTCCTAAAAACTGGCGAAAGCTGTACCCAATAGATTTTGAGTTGCACCGTGGTGGCAGGTAAATGAATCCCAGATAGCATAACAAATTGTGTGACCGGGGTAAGTGAACGCAGCTAGCAAAGAGGCAGCTTGAAAGTGAAGGGCATAAATGAAGAGAGAGCTCTATGAATCCTGAGCGTTCCGAACGCATAGAAATCCCTGTATTGCCTTTGCGCGATGTAGTGGTTTACCCACATATGGTGATCCCTCTGTTTGTTGGGCGTGAGAAGTCGATTCATTGCCTGGAAGCAGCAATGGATCATGACAAACAGGTCATGTTGGTCGCGCAAAAAGAAGCATCTACTGATGAGCCGGGAGTCAATGATCTTTTCTCCGTAGGTACAGTGGCTTCTATTTTACAGATGTTAAAATTGCCAGATGGCACAGTAAAAGTCCTGGTTGAAGGTTTGCAGCGTGCTCGCATTACTACATTGACGGATAATAGCGAGTATTTTTATGCGAAAGTTGAATATCTTGAATCCCCTGACGTTGATGAACGTGAACAAGAAGTTCTGGTAAGAACCGCTATCAATCAGTTTGAAGGCTATGTCAAGCTGAATAAAAAGATCCCGCCAGAAGTATTGACATCGTTGCACAGTATTGAAGATGCAGCAAAATTGGCAGATACCATCGCTGCGCATATGCCTTTGAAAATCAATGACAAGCAGGCTGTTTTAGAAATGTCTGATGTTGTTGAGCGCATTGAGTATCTGATCGCAATGATGGAATCAGAAATCGATCTTCTACAGGTAGAAAAGCGTATCCGCAATCGCGTTAAAAAACAGATGGAAAAAAGCCAGCGCGAGTACTACCTGAATGAGCAAATGAAAGCGATCCAGAAAGAATTAGGTGAGATGGACGATGCGCCTGATGAATATGAGACGCTAAAGCGCAAGATTGAAGATGCGAAAATGCCAAAAGAGGCGCGCGAAAAAGCAGAAGCTGAATTGCATAAATTAAAAATTATGTCTCCAATGTCGGCAGAAGCAACGGTTATACGTAGTTATATTGACTGGATGGTGCAAGTTCCTTGGGTTGCACGCAGCAAGGTCAAAAAAGATTTAGTGAAAGCTCAGGAAGTGCTGGATACAGACCATTATGGTCTTGAGCGCGTCAAAGAGCGTATTCTTGAATATCTCGCAGTACAAAGCCGTGTCAGCAAGATCAGAGGGCCAATACTTTGTTTGGTTGGGCCTCCAGGTGTTGGTAAAACTTCATTGGGTCGTTCCATTGCACGGGCGATCGGACGCAAATATGTGCGTATGGCGTTGGGGGGCGTGCATGATGAAGCAGAGATCCGTGGACATCGCCGCACCTATATTGGCTCCATGCCGGGCAAATTAATTCAGAAAATGTCCAAAATTGGAGTGAAAAATCCACTGTTCTTGTTGGATGAGATCGACAAAATGTCATCTGATGTGCGTGGTGATCCGGCTGCAGCCTTGTTGGAGGTGCTTGATCCTGAGCAGAATGTGACGTTTAACGATCATTACCTTGAAGTGGATTATGATCTGTCTGATGTTATGTTTGTGGCAACGTCTAACTCCATGAATATCCCCGCCCCATTGTTGGATCGTATGGAAGTCATTCGTCTGTCCGGTTATACAGAAGACGAAAAACTGAACATTGCTAAGCGCCATCTTCTGCCAAAACAGACCGAGCGCAATGCCTTGAAAAAAGGCGAGTTAACCATTGATGATGGTGCAATCCTCGGCATTATCCGCTATTACACCCGTGAGGCTGGTGTTCGTAGTCTGGAGCGTGAAATCTCTAAATTGTGTCGTAAGGCCGTTAAAGCATTATTGATGGATAAGAAGCTTAAGCACATTGAAATCAATGCAGGTAACTTGAAAGATTATCTGGGAGTGCAGCGTGTTGATTACGGTCGTGCTGATACAGAAAACCGTGTTGGTCAGGTAACAGGTCTTGCATGGACAGAAGTCGGTGGTGATCTGCTGACGGTTGAAACAGCCAGTGTGCCAGGTAAAGGTAAATTGACCTATACCGGTTCATTAGGTGAAGTGATGCAGGAATCCATCCAGGCAGCATTGACAGTGGTTCGGGCTCGTGCAGATAAGCTGGGCATCAGTTCTGATTTCCATGAAAAACGTGATATTCACGTCCACGTACCTGAAGGTGCGACACCAAAAGATGGCCCGAGTGCAGGTATTGCCATGTGCACAGCATTAGTTTCTTGCCTGACAGGTAATCCTGTTCGTGCTGCTGTGGCGATGACGGGTGAAATTACTTTACGTGGTTTAGTTCTGCCAATTGGTGGTTTGAAAGAAAAATTACTGGCAGCGCATCGTGGGGGAGTTAAAACCGTCATAATTCCAGATGAAAATAAACGCGATCTGGAAGAAATCCCACAGAACGTGATCCAAGATTTGGAAATTCATCCTGTTAAGCGTATAGAGGATGTTTTAGCTATCGCTTTGCAGGAACCCGTATTTGGTGCAGAAGTGGTATCACTAAAATAGTACAAAAATAGTGAACTAACTCAAGAACTGTATATAAAATATAGGCTGGCAAGTAAATTGAGACTTGCCAGCTTTTTTTGTGTCATGAAGTTAGTTTAGTCTAATTATCTGACTAAATATTTTGCTGTTCCATGATTTCTTGCTAATACTGGAAAGGATTGATATGACGGCATGACTGTTGTGTTATCCGTTATAAATCGGTTTTTGTTACGTTAGTAAAACTAAATGGGGATGATAAGAGTGAATAAGTCACAACTGATCGACAAAATTGCTGCTGATGTGAATATTTCTAAGGCAGCAGCCGGACGTGTAGTAGATGCGTTCGTTTCTTCAGTATCTGACGCATTGAAAGACGGTGATGATGTCGCTTTAGTAGGGTTCGGTACGTTTACTGTGCGTGAGCGTGCAGCTCGTACGGGACGTAACCCTCAGACAGGCAAGGAAATCAAAATTGCAGCAGCAAAAGTACCTGCTTTCCGTTCTGGAAAGGGGTTGAAAGATGCTGTCAACAGCTAATGAGTGAGAGACTTGCTCCTCGCCTTTGCCATAGCAGTAAACTTAAACTGACTAGGCAATGTTGATAGGTTAGAATATAAGCGCATCAATCAATTGGTGCGCTTTTTTTCTCTTAGCGTTTGAATTGTCGTAATATGACAGTTTCTTTTTCACTAAAGCGGAGTTTTACGTCTTTATGATGGACAACCTACGCACGGCGGCAAATGGCCCTGTGCTTAAAATTGTGTTGGCTCTAATTATTTTGACCTTTCTGGTGACAGGGGTAACAGGCTACCTGTCAGGCGAAAATGGTAGCTATGCTGCCAAGGTGAATGGTCAAAGTATTAGTCGTGCTCAACTGGAGCAAGCATTCCAACAAGAAAAAAATGCTATGCAAGAGAGGCTGGGAGATGGATTCTCAACTTTGCTGAGTAATGAACAGGCCATACAACAGCTTAGACGAGAATCATTAGATCGCCTCATCAATGCCACCTTGATTGAACAATACGCGCATAAGCTGGGTTTATCAGCAAGTGATGAGCAAGTCGCACAGGAGATACGTAACCTGCCTTTTCTTCAAACTGACAGTAAGTTTGATAACAACAAATATCAGGATTATTTGAATTGGCTGGCTCGTTCAAATATGAGTCCTGATGCCTTTGCTGAGCAGGTTCGTCAAGAGCTGATTAATCGCCAATTAGAGCAGGTGTTAATAGGTTCTGAAATTGCATTGCCGACAGAAGTCAAAGAAGAAATTGCGCTTCTTTTTCAAGAAAGAACAGTACGTTTTGCGACTCTTGAATTGAAATCAATTGAAGCACAGCAAAAAGTTACCGATGAAGAGCTGAAAAACTACTATACTGCGAACAGTAAACATTTCACTGTGCCAGAAAAAGTAAAAATCAGTTACATCAAGATGGATGCTGCGGATGAGCTGAAAAATATCACCGTATCTGATGCTGATATTGAAAAATATTATCAAAACAATCTGTCAAAATACACTCAGTCTGAACAGAAGAAGTACAGTTTTATTCAATTGGCTTCAGACTCTGATGCTAAATCGGTTTTGGATGAATTAAATAAAGGGGCTGATTTCAGTCAATTGGCATCCGAAAAATCGACAGATAAATTTTCTGCCCAAAAGGGAGGCGATCTCGGCTGGATGGAGGAGAGTTCTCTGCCTAATGAGATTAAATCAGCCAATTTGACACAGAAAGGGCAACTTTCTGGTGTCGTTAAATTATCTAATGGATATGCGATTTTCCGTTTGGACGATATCAAGCCTCAGGTTGTCAAATCATTGGAGGATGTCCGTCCAGAAATAGAAAAAATCGTTAAGCAGGAAAAAGCGGTTGATGTATTTTATGCGTTACAGAGAAAAGTAAGTGATGCCGCAGCTAATGATAATGAATCTTTGGCGGCAGCAGAGAAAGCAGCAGGTTATCAGGCGGTAACCACTGACTGGTTTGATCGTGACCATATCCCGGCTGATATTAACTTCAGTCAAGTTGTTCAGGCTATTTTCTCTGGCAATTTGATTGATGATAAAGGGACAACAGGCATTAACTCTGATGTCATTTCTGTTGAGGGTGACAGAGCCTTTATTGTGCATGTTGACGATGTGAAACCTGAAACTGTTCAGCCGTTCGATCAAGCTAAAACTGAAGTTGCTGAATTGGTGAAACGCCAAAAAGCAGAGAAACAACTTCAGGTTGATAGTGAAAAATTGTTGGCTGCGCTGAAAGAAGGTAAAGGTGAACAGGCATTGAAAGCAGCAGGAATTCAGTTTGCTGAACCTACTGTGATAAAACGCATATCACAAAACGATCAGGCTACCGATGTGGCATTCACTCTGCCTCATCCTAAAGAGGGTAAGGCTGAATATGGATTAGCTCAAGATGGGCTTGGTAACGCAGTGTTTATCCAATTGGATAAAGTTGTTCCAGGACCTATTACAGATGAGCAGATTAAACAATATATGTCGGCTTATCAGTATCAAACAGGTAATGTCATGCTGGAATCACTAATAATTAATTTGCGTGATGATGCAGATATTAAGCTAGGTCAAATCGAATAAAATTGCGAAGTTACTCGCAGTTGTTTTTGCAAAATAGCAATTTTAAAAGGCCACTTTCGTGGCCTTTCGCATATTTAAATCTTGCCTATTGTCTGGAAATATTGTTGTGGCAATCTCTCCTGCGTCAATAAAACATAGAGGGATTTATATGAAATATTTAAGGATATTATTCAGTTCGCTCGTTATGGCTTTGTGTATCAACATACCGTTATCTCATGCCAGCACCGTGAATGAATCTACCGATAAAGTAGTGAAACAACCCGTTAGCCAGCAGAAAACTGCCATTGTGAACAATGAATCGCAAGAGGAAGGAAAACAAGATTCAAGTCAGCAAATACAAGGAAAAGGAACTCTTAACATCAATACGGCAAGTGCTGAACAATTCGCGAAAGAACTCAACGGCATTGGCACTAAAAAAGCACAGGCAATTATTGAATATCGTGAAAAATATGGCCCGTTTACGGCAATAGAACAGCTACAGGAAGTTCAAGGGATTGGACCTATGTTTATGGAAAAGAATAGAAGTAAATTAACTTACTGAGTATTAAGCCCTCTTGTAAGGCCTTAATAATTTTATATTGCAAGTTTATCAAGAGGGCTGTGATGCCGATCAAGAATAATTCATCAAACACTATTGTAATTAAATTGTTTTGCTATTGTTAAGTATTGTCTGGTCGGATGAGTTTAAAGGAAAACATAGCAATGGGCACGATTATAAAAGTCAGGGGCTACCATATTGATATTTTCCAGCATGTAAACAATGCACGTTATTTGGAATTTATGGAAGCAGCACGCTGGGATTTGCTGACTGAAAATGACACTTTTGAATGGCTAAACAGTAAGAATATTGGTTTTATTGTAGTAAATATCAATATTAATTATCGTCATCCAGCAGTGGTTACAGATGAGCTGGAAGTAAACTCTTCCATGCGGGAATTAGGTAATAGAAGCGGTGTATTTTTTCAGGAAATTCTACGCAAGAGTGATAATAAAGTGATTGCTGATGCCTTAACGACGTTTGTGTGTATTGATTTGAAAACTCAAAAAACGCTTGTCTTAGAAGGCGAGTTACGAGAAAAAATGGAATCTTATAAGAGATAACACAACGAAATGAGAGGTTCAATGAACCTCTCCCTGATAAGTGTTAATTAAATAAAATGGTTTGATTAACTCAGACGGGTTTTAGATTTCATATTTGCCATAGTGGATTGGGTATTGTTTAAATAATTATCTAATCCCTTGGCCCGGAGATGGCAAGCCGCGCACTCACCGCATCCATCACCTTGAATACCGTTATAACAAGTGAGAGTTTGATTACGGACGAAATCCAGTTTTTCATAATAATCAGCCAGTGCCCAAGTTTCAGCTTTGTTTAACCACATTAGGGGCGTTTCGAAACGGATATCACGGGCGATACCAAGGCTGACCGCTTTATTTAGTGCTTTGACAAATTCATCACGGCAATCTGGATAACCTGAAAAATCAGTTTCACAAACACCCGTAATAACCGCTTCAGCTTCGACTTGATAGGCATAAATTGCCGCCAGAGTTAAAAACAGAATGTTACGACCAGGCACAAAAGTATTTGGGAGGCCATTTTTTTCACTCTCACTGAAATCTGGCACGGGAATGTTATCTCTTGTTAGGCTGCTGATTGCAAGCTCATTCAGTAAAGTAACATCCAGTACCTTGTGGGCAGCCGCGCCTAATTTTTCGCTGATACGACAAGCTACATCAATTTCAGCCCGGTGACGCTGCCCATAATCAAAAGTGACACAGTGGACTTCGTCATATTGACGGAGTGCTTGAATTAAACAAGTGGTGGAATCTTGCCCACCACTGAATACAACAACGGCTCGTTTCATGATACCTACCTCTGTAAATTGAAGGAGATATGTTACTCATAACCGTTTAACTTGGGTAGTTGTGTTCGATACTGTGTGAGATCACCGATATTATTGTGAACCCATTCTGGGTTGTAATACGTATCGAGATAACGTTCTCCGCTATCACAGAGTAACGTCACAATTGCGCCCTGTTGATTGTTGTCATGCATTTGTTTGGCGAGCTGCAAAGCACCCCAAACGTTGGTTCCTGTTGATGCCCCTGTTTTTCTACCAAGTAATTTTTCAAGCCAATAAATGGTAGCAATAGTCGCAGGATCAGGAACTTGGATCATGTCATCAATAACAGTAGGAATAAAAGAAGGTTCTACACGTGGGCGGCCAATACCTTCGATTTTACTGCCAGTAGTTCCAAGAATATCGCGGCGATTCTGGCGGTAACAATCGTAAAAAACGGAGTTTTCTGGGTCAACAACGATTAATTTAGTGTCATATCCCTGATAACGGATATAGCGGCCAAGTGTTGCTGATGTACCACCTGTTCCTGCACTCATAACGATGTAAGTCGGTTCAGGAAATGGCTCCAGTTTCATGTGACGGAAAATGCTTTCTGCAATGTTATTGTTGCCTCGCCAATCAGTAGCTCGTTCGGCATAGGTAAATTGATCCATGAAATGACCATTTAGCTCTTTTGCCAGACGTTCTGACTCCTGATAAATCATAGCTGAATGTTCCACAAAATGGCATTGACCACCGTAGAACTCAATTTCCTGAATTTTGCGTTTAGCTGTGCAGGAAGGCATGACAGCAATAAAAGGCAGACCGAGTAATCGGGCAAAGTAAGCTTCCGAAACAGCGGTACTGCCGGATGAAGCTTCAATAATTGGAGTTCCTTCCTTAATCCAGCCATTAGTGAGTGCATAAAGGAATAGGGAGCGTGCAAGCCGATGTTTTAGGCTACCCGTAGGATGAGTACTTTCATCTTTGAGGTAAAGGTGGATACCCGAAAACATGGGGAGGTTGAGACGTATCAGATGCGTATCTGCGCTGCGTTGATAATCAGCCTGAATAGCTCTTATGGCATTTTTAGCCCATAAAGACGACATAAAATTGACCCTGAATAATAATACCGTAGTGGTATATAGATTACCCTTACATTTAGAGAAATAGATTATTATTTTTCTGAGATTATCCGTTATATTTGGGAAATATTTCTACAGGATTTAGATATGCTAGATAAAATAGACCGTAAGCTACTGGAACTGCTCCAACAGGACTGTAGTCTATCCCTGAATGCGCTGGCTGAAGCTGTTAATCTGACTTCCACACCTTGCTGGAAACGGCTAAAGCGACTTGAAGATGAAGGATATATTGTTGGAAAAGTGGCATTGATAAATGGCGCTAAACTTGGGCTTAGTCTGACTGTGATAGTGATGATTAAGACTCAGCAACATAACAGTGAGTGGTATGAACAGTTTGTATCTTTTATCAGAGAGATGCCGGAAGTTTTAACATTTTATCGCATGGCGGGCGAATATGACTACCTAATGCATGTAGAAGTTGTTGATATGAAAAGTTATGATCGATTTTATAAACGCATGGTGAATGGGATTTCTGGTTTGATTGATGTAAGCTCCAACTTTGCTATGGAGAAGATAAAATATACAACGGCGTTGCCGATACCAGATTCAGTAATATGAAGTCGCCTTTGGTAGGCAGACGTTAACTCTTTCATTTTTTACCTTGGGAATAGGTGTGTGAGATTATTTTCACAATTAAGCTGGTATTTTATTAGTGAATGGCGGCGTTATTTAGGTGCTGTTGTTTTTCTCATCATCATTGCGGTGCTACAGCTGATTCCTCCTCGATTGGTCGGAATTATTGTTGACGGCATTAGTGCAAAAACAATGTCATCCAGCCAGCTACTAATTTGGTTGGGGCTGATGATGCTGATCGCGGTGGCAATCTATGGATTGAGGTATGTCTGGCGTGTGTGGCTGTTTGGGGCCTCTTATCGGCTGGCGGTTAAATTGCGCAGTGATTTCTATCTGCGGCTGAGTAGCCAAAATCCTGAGTTTTATTTGCGTCATCGAACAGGCGACCTTATGGCTCGCGCAACAAACGATGTTGATAGAGTTGTTTTTGCGGCAGGTGAGGGAGTACTTACTTTAGTTGATGCGTTAGTGATGGGATGTGCTGTCCTAATCGTAATGAGTGTGCAAATCAGCTGGCAATTAACGTTGTTATCACTACTGCCCATGCCTATCATGGCATTTGCAATTAAACATTATGGCAATCAGCTGCATCACCGTTTTAAATCTGCGCAAGGGGCATTCTCTGCCTTAAATAACCACGCACAAGAAAGTTTAACCAGCATTCGCATGATAAAAGCGTTTGGCTTGGAACAGCTGCAATCCAATCAGTTTAAAGAAGTCGCTATTGATGCTGGGCGTAAAAATATGCATGTAGCACGTGTGGATGCACGTTTTGACCCCACGATTTTTATCACCATTGCTGTTGCAAACCTCTTGGCTGTAGGGGGTGGAAGCTGGATGGTTGTGCATGGTTCCATGACCCTTGGTGAACTGACCAGCTTTGTTATGTATCTGGGATTGATGATTTGGCCAATGCTGGCATTGGCGTGGATGTTTAACATTGTTGAGAGAGGCAGTGCTGCGTATACGCGTATCCGCAGTCTGTTGCAGGAGCCACTGGTGATTGAAGATGGCGCTTTGTCTTTATCTCCAAGCCGGGGAACCTTGCAAGCAAATATTAACTCTTTTATTTACCCCAAAAATGATAAGCCTGTCTTAGGGAATATTCATTTCAAGCTGGAACCCGGACAATTATTCGGGTTGTGTGGCCCAACGGGTGCAGGAAAGAGTACTTTGCTGGCTTTGTTACAGCGACAATTTGATGTCACCGATGGAGAAATTCTTTTTCAATCTCAGAATATCTCTTCTCTCCGAATGGAAGAGTGGGGTTCACGATTGGCTATTGTTAACCAGACGCCTTTTCTGTTTTCAGACACGGTTGCCGGCAATATTGCGTTAGGGCGGCCAGATGCAACCCAAGAACAAATAGAAGAAGTTGCTCGCTTGGCAAATGTACATGATGATATTTTGCGATTGCCTCAAGGTTATCAGACTGAAGTGGGTGAACGTGGTGTCATGCTTTCTGGTGGGCAAAAACAGCGTATATCCATCGCAAGAGCCTTGTTGTTGGATACTGAGATTTTGATTCTCGATGATGCCTTGTCGGCGGTTGATGGACATACAGAACATCAAATCATGAAAAATCTCAGCCAATGGCGGCAGCATCGCACCATTATTATCAGTGCGCATCGGCTGTCTGCATTAACGGAAGCAGATAATATTTTGGTTATGCAACATGGCACGATTGCGCAGCAGGGGCGGCATAAGCAACTTATCGCTCAATCAGGTTGGTATTTTGATATGTACCATTACCAACAATTAGAAGCCGCATTGGATGGGGAAAATGACTAATACTCATATGCGCAAGCTCTGGCCATCATTAAGGCGCTTGCTCTCTTACAGTAAAAATTATCGAAAACCAATGCTAATTGCTGTACTGATGTTATGGATTGCCGCATTGGCAGAAGTGAGCGGGCCACTGCTTGTAAGCTATTTTATCGACAACATGGTCGCAACGGGAAACTTGCCGCTGGATATAGTCATTAGTCTTGCAGCCGTATTTTTAGTCTTACAACTTGTTTCGGCTGCTTTGCATTATTATCAGACTTTATTTTTTAATCAGGCATCGGTGGGAGTAGTCCAGCAACTTCGTACTGATGTTATGAACTCGGCATTACGCCAGCCATTAAGTGCTTTCGATACTCAACCTGTGGGTCAATTGATATCTCGTGTAACAAATGATACTGAAGTTATTAATGATCTGTTTGTAAATGTGATCCCTACTGTGTTTCGCAGCATTGCATTGATTGGCGCGATGCTGATAGCTATGTTTATTCTGGATTGGCGCATGGCGTGTGTTGCAATAGTAATATTTCCGGCTGTATTGCTGGTAATGGTAATTTATCAGCGCTTCAGTACTCCAATTGTGAGAAGGGTTCGTGGCTACTTGGCTGACATTAATGATGGTTTTAATGAGGTCATTAATGGAATGACCGTCATTCAGCAATTTCGTCAGCAAGCACGTTTTGGTGAAAAAATGCTGGCTACCAACCGAGCGCATTATCAAGCTCGTATGCAGGCATTACGGTTAGATGGCATCTTATTGAGGCCATTATTGAGCTTTTTTTCTACCGCAGTATTATGCGGTTTGCTTTTTCTGTTTGGGCTGAAAGGGTCCGAAATCATCGGCGTAGGTGTATTGTACGCCTTTATCAACTACCTTGGCCGATTGAATGAACCGTTGATTGAGTTGACTGCACAACAATCAGTATTACAGCAAGCTATAGTTTCAGGAGAGCGGGTTTTTGAACTTATGGATAGTCCCCAGCAGCAGTATGGGGGTGATCTGGAAGCGTTGGCTAGCGGAAGAATTGATATTGAAAATCTGAATTTTGCCTATCGAAGTGACAAGCGTGTCTTGAGTGATATTAACCTACATGTTCCCCCACATGGATTCGTGGCTTTGGTTGGGCATACGGGAAGCGGTAAAAGTACTCTGGCAAATTTGATTATGGGGTACTATCCGTGGCAAGACGGTGAAATTTATCTTGATGGGCGTCCGGTATCTTCGCTTTCTCATACTGTATTACGTAATGGTGTGGCAATGGTACAGCAAGATCCTGTGGTTCTGGCTGCTTCATTTTTCGACAATGTCACGTTAGGGCGGGATATTAGTGAAGAGAAAATTTGGGAAGTGCTGGAAATGGTTCAATTAGCTGAATTTGTTCATAGCTTACCAGATGGTTTGAATTCAGTATTGGGAGAACAAGGAAATACCCTTTCTGCAGGGCAAAAACAGTTATTGGCAATGGCCAGGGTTCTAGTGCAAACGCCACAGATCCTTATTTTGGATGAGGCAACCGCGAATATTGATTCGGGAACGGAACAATCAGTGCAGAAAGCGTTAGGGATAATCCGTAAACAAACAACGCTGGTAGTTATTGCTCACCGTCTTTCAACCATTATTGAAGCTGATTCCATACTCGTGCTGCATCGTGGTGCAATCGTCGAACAAGGGCGGCACCAACAGCTACTGGCACAGCGTGGGCGCTACTATCAAATGTACCAACTCCAACAGGTTGGTGAGATCTTGAATGAAACTGTGCACGCTTAATGTGCATATGGGGAGCGGATATGTTTGCTGCTCCCCTTTCTTATCCCTTCCTTAGAGATACTCTTCAGTAATATGTTGATTAAATATTACTTTTAACTTTTGGCATATCCCTTGCACGCAATCCCTGTGTAAACACAGCAAATACAGCAAAAAGTGGGGGGAAATATGAAGTTAATCACCATCATCATAAAGCCATTTAAGCTGGACGAAGTGAGAGAAGCGCTTGCTGATATAGGGGTGCAAGGTATGACTATCACAGAAGTAAAAGGATTTGGACGCCAAAAAGGTCATTCTGAGCTTTATCGAGGGGCTGAATATAACGTTAACTTTTTGCCCAAAGTTAAGATTGATATTGCTATCAGTGATGAGCGGGTTGAGGAAATTGTCGATATTATTCAGCAGACTGCATTCACGGGGAAAATGGGAGACGGAAAGATTTTTATCTTTGAGTTACAGCATGCCGTTCGTATCAGGACGGGTGAAACGAATGACTCAGCACTGTAAATAGGAGGTGAAAAATGAACAAGAAACTCTTATCCATAGTTGGCCTTGCAGTCAGTTTTCCCTCATTTGCTTTTGCTGCGGAAAAAACGCTTGATAAGGCGGATACAGTATTTATGTTTATAAGTACTGTACTGGTACTTTTTATGACGATACCCGGAATTGCTCTGTTCTATGGAGGGCTATTACGCCGCAAAAATGTTTTGTCATTGATGTCACAGGTGATTGTTAGTTTTTCATTGGTTTGTGTGCTCTGGGTTGTCTACGGTTACAGCATGACTTTTGAGGCAGGTAACCGTTTTTGGGGGGGATTAGATCAAGTCATGCTGAAAAATATATCTATAACTGACCTGAATGGAGGGTTCTATAAATTAATTCATGTTGTTTTTCAGGGGGCATTTGCTTGTATCACTGTTGCTTTGGTGGTGGGAGCTTTATGCGAGAGAATCCGTTTTTCAGCATTATTGATTTTTAGCGTGTTATGGCTGACGGTATCGTATATTCCGATGGCGCATATGGTGTGGGGAGGAGGTTGGCTCGCTGAAGATGGTGCTTTGGATTTTGCTGGTGGGACGGTCGTTCATATTAATGCGGCAGCGGCAGGGCTGGTTGGCGCTTATTTACTAGGAAAGCGTTCAGGATTTGGGCGAGAGGCGTTTAAACCCCATAACTTACCAATGACGTTTATTGGAATGGCGATCCTTTATATCGGCTGGTTTGGGTTCAATGTGGGGTCTGCTGGTGCAGTAAATGCCATTGCAGCACTGGCATTCGTGAACACTGTAATAGCAACAGCGGGGGCGGTATTATCGTGGGTGATTTCTGAGTGGTTATTTCGTCAGAAACCTTCGCTTTTGGGAGCATGTTCAGGGTGTATTTCAGGCTTAGTGGTAATTACGCCTGCTGCGGCAACGGTTGGTATCGGTGGCGCACTGATTATGGGGTTGGTTGCGGGTGTCGCTGGTTTATGGGGAGTGGTCGTACTGAAACGGTGGTTACGTGCAGATGATGTCTGTGATGTTTTTGGTGTGCATGGAGTATGTGGCATTGTTGGTTGTTTGTTGACCAGTGTTTTTACCGCGTCCATTTTAGGTGGAACAGGATTCCCTGAGGGAATGACAATGTTACGGCAGTTCGGTATTCAGGTGATTAGTATATTAGTTTGTATTATTTGGTCATCGTTGGCTGCTTATATTTCATTTAAGATTGCCGATAAACTGGTTGGATTACGCATTAGTATTGAATCAGAAAGGGAAGGGTTGGATATTACTTCACATGGTGAAAGCGCTTATAACTGATCATACTTTTCTTCCTTGAACACTGTGGGCCGTGCCGTAATAACGGGGCAATTCCAATGATACAGCACTTATTTCTGTTATTACGGCTTACAGTGTGTATTTAATTCATTACAGCTTTCTGATGACTCCTTCTTGAACCGTAGAAGCGATGAGTACACCTTGACGGGTATAAATATGCCCGCGTACAAAACCACGAGCTCCTGATGCTGATGGACTCTCGATCGCATAGAGCGACCAATCATTCATACTAAAAGGGCGGTGATACCACATTGAATGATCAATTGTGGCTACTTGCATATTACGTCCCATAAATTCTACGCCATGAGGCTGTAATGATGTTGGTAGGAAATTGAAGTCTGAAGCATACCCTAGTAAGCAGCTGTGAATGAATGGGTCTTCTGGCATTTCCCCATTGCTGCGGAACCAAACATAACGAACAGGGGCTTTGGGGGAATGATTAGGTAAGATGTGAGGTTTGATTATTTTCATTTCCAGAGGAGGTATAGAAAAAGCATTTTTTAGTTTGGCGGGAAGTGAGTCAGCCATTTTTTTTGCTATTACTTCTTGGGATTCTAACTCTTCTGGAGGGGGAACGACTGGCATGGTGTTTTGGTGTTCGAAACTTTCTTCATGACTTTGGAAAGAGGCCGTCATATAGAAAATAGGGTGACCATATTGTATTGCACTGACACGACGAGCACTAAAACTTTTCCCATCACGCAATATTTCGACATCATAAACGATAGGCTTACTGCTATCTCCCGGGCGTAAAAAATAGCTATGGAAGGAGTGAATCATTCTATCATCAGCAACGGTTTGCTTTGCTGCATATAGCGCTTGGCCTATCACTTGTCCGCCAAAAACTTGAGGAAATCCCAAATCCTCGCTTTGCCCTCGGTAAATTCCCTCTTCTATCTTTTCCAGATGTATTAAGTTAATTAAGTTTTGTAATGCTTGGCTCATAACATGCCTTTGCCTTTTAAGTGTGTAAAAAATGGATAAACGACGATTACAGCTAATAAATTTTAAATTATTTGAAAATAAATTCATAAATTTGTAAATAAAATTTATGATTATGTTTTTTATTCTGGGGATGAATTATCACGTTTAATTTTATCAATGCTTGTCAAATAATGCGGATGATATTGTTTTTCTGGTTTATTTGTTGATTTGTATGGCTGTTTTTTGTTTTGACGGACATGAAAAGAAAGGGGATATTTTAGTTAATTTGATATTTTAAATTATTGGCTTTTTGTATGATATAAAAGTGATTTATTGAGGTTACTTAATGTATTTGTTTATTCCTTTATCTATCTGTATATAGGGAATGTGCCATATTTGTGTCTATTTGGCGATTTTCACACCCATGCGCTCAATAAATAAGCATTCAAATGAAGTTTCCTTGCTATTTCATAACGTATGAAAGATAATGTCGACCGCTTCGCAATTGGAAGCGAATATCAATGAGGGCTCTGTTGGTTCTCCCGCAACGCTAACTTGTTAACTTGGTCAGGTCTGGAAAGAAGCAGCCATAGCAAGGGATGTGTGTGCCGGGATGTCGCTGGCAGGGCCCTCACCAGTTTTAAGCCCATCATTGACTTTAATTCCCGTCAGCCGATAATCGCTACCGGCTTTGGTCACTTCCTATCTGATCACTTCAGTTTAGCGGACAAATTTCCAAACAGACGATGGAATCTTATCATAGAGTTTATTCATGGTAAGTTCGGCTAAACGGTGGTCAGCAGCGGAGTAGAACAGTTCAAGTTCATCATCCGAGAGCTCATATTTATTTTTTTCAATTACGCGTTCCAGTGTTTCAATAGAAGTGCATTTTCTCAAACGCATCAGATAGTCAGTTTTAGTCATAGTCGCCTTATCTTATTTGGTATAAAAAATAGTTAGAAATATATTTATTAGGTTTTGCTTAAAGAAGCATTCAAATCATGTAACAGAATGTTAGTTAAGTGTTCGTTTGTTTTTTGCCACTTTGTAAGTTCAAGAAAGCTTATCTTATCACTTCCAAATAAATTATATGTTTCATCCAGATACTCATCAATTAAGGTACTAAGATCGTAGTTATCTGCGTATTTAATTTTAAAGCTCCAGACGAAAGCTGCAATGTGTTCGATCAATTCGTTTAATTTTAAGCTTTTTTCGGAACTTAGATCATGAATCCAATGATTGTCAGTACGATTCAGGACTGAAAGTGCCTCATGAATTAAATTTTCACATAAATATTTTAATTCAGCAATATCGTATCTTCTTGGTGAATATTCATCCATAATCACCTCCGTAAACAAGGCGCAGCTTATTTGAACTAAGGCTTATACATGCTATTTATTATAGTCATTCTTTTAGAATAGAGCCTATCAAAACATGATTATTATTTATTAATATTAAAGCCCTATATTGCGTATCTGACCAACTAGGGTTTTTAAAGAAGACTAATTTACGCTTAATTATGACAAAAATGCTTAGTTCTAGCAAAGCCTGATTTCGGACTATAGCTTAACAGTCTACTATAAAGGATAGTCATATCTGCATATGCTGTTAAATATATTGAAATAAGCTAATACAGTAGATGCTGTAGCAATAGCACAGAAGTCATTATAGGCGATTGTGTTGCGACTTTCAAAATCAATATAGCGCCATTATTACATATGTCACCATCGAGATGGAACACTTTTTACCGTTAAAGGTGTTATCAGAAGAAAAACAAGCAAGGTTACCAATTTATCTTCTATTTATTATAAAAAACAAAAAGATGCCGATTTTAAACATAACTCGGATTTCATAAGTGTTTATTTTGATTAGCTTATGGGTGTGTTTTAACGTAAATATTGTAAGGTTGATGGTTTGTTGTGTGAACTGATTCAGCTTCATTTAAAAAGGCCACACAAGTGGCCTTTTAACATAGTTGAATTTAGTGATGGGTTGAGATCTGTTCAATCTCCTCACTTTTCTTTGTAAATCGACGCTTAATGACAACGAAAAATACTGGAACGAAATAGATTGCCAGCGATGTAGCTGCAATCATGCCACCCAGTACCCCGGTTCCTACGGCGTTTTGTGCTCCTGATCCTGCGCCATTGCTTAATACCAGAGGCATAACCCCAAGCATAAAGGCCAAAGATGTCATTAGGATTGGGCGCAGACGCATTCTGACAGCATCTAAAGTCGCTTCTATTAATCCCTTTCCTTCCTTCTCTATCAGATCCTTAGCGAATTCTACGATAAGGATGGCGTTCTTCGCGGATAATCCGATAGTCGTCAACAAGCCAACCTTAAAGTAAACGTCATTGCCCAGGCCACGTATTGATGTTGCTAACAATGCACCAATAATCCCGAGAGGAACGACCAGCATGACTGAGAATGGTACAGACCAGCTTTCATAAAGTGCTGCCAGACAAAGGAAGACAACAATCAATGACAGCGCATATAGAGCCGGGGCCTGATTACCAGACAAGCGTTCCTGATAAGACATTCCAGTCCAGTCATAGCCAATGCCAGGTGGTAATTGTGATGCTAGTTGCTCCATCAGAGCCATTGCGTCACCAGTACTTTTACCTGAAGCTGCTTCACCCACGATTTCCATGGAAGGGAGACCGTTATAGCGTTCCAGACGTGGAGAACCATAAACCCAAGGTTCTTTTGATGTGTCTATGAATGCAGAAAACGGCACCATTTGGCTAAGATAGTTACGGACATATAGGTTGCTGATATCACTCGGCAACATGCGGTAATGTGCGTCAGACTGGATATAGACTTTTTTGACACGACCGCGGTCAATAAAGTCATTGATATATGTACCACCAAACATCGTACTTAATGTTGTGTTGATATTTGTGGTAGATACAGCCAATGCTTCCGCTTTTTCTTTATCGATATGGATGCGGTATTGCTGCGTGTCATCCTGTCCATTAGGACGAACGCTCGTGAGCATATCTGGATGTTGTGCAACCATACCAAGTAATTGATTACGTGCTGCTGTCAGTGCCTCATGCCCCAAGTTTCCTTTGTCAATTAATTGGAAGTCAAAACCACTGGCAGAACCCAGCTCTACAATTGAAGGAATATTAAATGCAAAGACGATAGCTTCCTTGATTTGAGCAAAATTCGCGTTTGCTCGCGCCACAATAGCTGGAACCTTATCTTTTTCATCTTTACGCAGTTCCCAATCTTTTAAGCTGACAAATGCCAGACCGGTATTTTGCCCCTGACCACCGAAACCAAAGCCGTTAACTGTAAACGCAGATTTAACAACATCTTTTTCTTTGGTATAGAAATAGTCATTGATTTGATCCAATACTTTCTGCGTCTGTTCCTGAGTGGAGCCTGGTGGTAATTGAACCATTGCCAATAAGACACCTTGATCTTCTTCTGGCAGGAAGGAAGATGGCATGCGGTCAAACATCCAGGCCATACCGCCTATCAATACGACATAGATCACCAGATAACGCCCGGTAGCACGCAACATCCGACCAACACTATCGGTATAATGATGGGTGCACTTTTCAAACATGCGGTTAAACCAGCCAAAGAAACCTTTCTGAGCGCCATGGCTGCCTTTAGCAACAGGTTTGAGCATGGTAGCACATAGTGCAGGAGTCAGAATTAAGGCTACCAGCACAGATAGCACCATTGCTGAAACAATGGTGATTGAGAACTGGCGGTAAATTGCCCCTGTCGCTCCTCCGAAGAATGCCATTGGGACAAATACCGCGGACAGTACCAGTGCAATACCGACAAGTGCCCCTTGAATTTGCCCCATCGATTTTTTGGTGGCTTCTTTCGGTGATAACCCTTCTTCCTGCATCACACGTTCGACGTTTTCCACCACAACAATGGCATCATCCACGAGCAAGCCGATAGCAAGCACCATGGCAAACATGGTCAATGTATTGATGGAATAGCCAAATGCAGCAAGAATGGCAAATGTGCCAAGCAATACGACCGGAACCGCGATGGTTGGAATCAAGGTTGCGCGGAAGTTTTGCAGGAACAGATACATAACGACAAACACTAGCAAAATGGCTTCTGCCAATGTTTTTACCACTTCGAAAATAGAAATTTTAACGAATGGAGTCGTGTCATAGGGATATACAACCGTCAACCCATGTGGGAAGAAAGGCGACATCTCAGCCAGTGCTTTCTTGACAGCTTTTGAGGTATCTAATGCGTTAGCACCTGTCGCAAGTTTAATACCGATCCCTGCTGAAGGTTTGCCATTGAACCGACCAATAATACTGTAACTTTCAGCGCCCAACTCAACGGTGGCGACATCACTTAAGTTAATGTGTGAGCCATCGGGATTCACACGCAGCAAAATATTGCTGAACTCTTCCGCCGAATTCAGACGGGTTTGTGCGATGATTGAGGCATTTAAGCGCTGACCCGGAATGGCAGGAGTTCCGCCTAATTGCCCGGCTGCAACCTGATTATTCTGAGCCTTAATCGCACTAATGACATCACTGATGGTCATTTTATAGTTGAGCAATTTGTCAGGTTTGAGCCAGATGCGCATGGCATACTGTGTACCAAACAGGGTTGTTTCACCTACGCCAGTAACACGGCTCAAGGAGTCTTTGATATTGGCGCCAACATAGTCTGCAATGTCATCTTGAGTCATGGAACCATCTTCAGAGATGAAACCTGCCACCATCAAAAATGAGCTGGTGGTTTTATCAACACTGATCCCTTGTTGCTGAACTTCTTGCGGTAACAAGGGCATTGCCAATTGCAATTTATTCTGGACTTGTACTTGCGCGACATCTGGATCCGTGTTCGCTTCAAAGGTCAGCGTGATATTCATCTGACCAGCTGAATCGCTGCTGGAAGACATATACACCAGGTTATCGATGCCATTCATGTTCTGTTCAATAACCTGTGTTACAGTATTCTGCACTGTTGTCGCGTCAGCTCCGGGGTAAGACGTTGAAATAGAAATCGCAGGTGGTGCAATTGCGGGGTATTGCTCCACGGGTAATTTCATTATTGCCAGCAGGCCAGATAACATGGTGATAATTGCAATTACCCATGCAAAGATTGGCCGCTCGATAAAAAACTTAGGCATGAATCACCTACTCCTTATTGAGGCTTTTTTGCAGGCTCAGCTTGATCAGCTGTAGGTTTGGCGTTCAGATCAGTTTCTGTTGGCTTAACCGTTATGCCTGGCATTATTTTTTGTAACCCTGTAACGATTACTCTATCCCCAGCTTTCAAACCCTCTGTTACCAGCCACTTGTTACCGAGTGCCTGAGCAGCATTGATATTACGCAATTCTACTTTGTTATCTTTATCAACAACCAATGTGGTTGCCTGGCCTCGAGGTGTTCTGGCAATTGCTTGCTGAGGAACCAAAATCGCATTTTGACGCACACCTTCTTCTAGCTTGGTACGGACAAACATACCCGGGAGTAATTCTTCATTTGGGTTTGGGAAAACAGCACGCATAGTAATAGAGCCTGTTGTTTCATCAACCGTAACATCTGAAAACTCAAGGTAGCCTTCTTGGCTGTACTCTTGGCCTGCGTCAGTAATTAGGCGAATTTTGTTTTTCTTACTCTCTTTCTGAACAGTTCCTCTTGCAACTTCATTTTTAAGCCGTAGATAGTCATCACTTGATTGGGTGATATCGACGTAGATAGGATCCAATTGCTGAACGGTTGTCAAAGCGGTTGACTGCCCTGCTGAAACCAATGCCCCTTCTGTGACGGTGGATTTACCCGCGCGACCAGAAATAGGGGAAGTGACTCTGGTATATGCCAAATTGATTCTGGCATTTTCCAGTGCAGCTTGAGAGGACTGAACATCTGCGTTTGCCTGTTCGTACTCAGAAGTTGCTTTATCAAACTCCTGTTTACTCACGTATTGTGTCCCTAACAAAGACTTATAACGTTCAACGGTTAAGTGAGATACGTTCGCATTGGCTTGTGCTCTGGCCAGATTTGCTTTGGCTTTATTGTATTCTGCCTGATAGGTTGCTGGATCTATTTGGTATAACGACTCTCCAGCAGTAACATCACTTCCTTCCTTATAGTTACGTTTCAGAATGATGCCGCTGACTTGAGGCCGAACTTCTGCAACACGATAGGCTGTTGTACGGCCTGGCAACTCCGTGATGACTGTAAGAGGTTCTGCTTTCAGCGTTACGATACCCACTTCAGGAACATGCTGGCCGATAGTCCCTTGCTGTGTATTTTGATTGTCATTACATCCTGAAAGAATGAAACTGCCTGAAAGTACCAGTAATGTGGCCAGAGGCAAAACTCCCCTGTTTTTTCGCATAAGTAAACCTCAATTTTTCAATGTCGATTCTCTAATCTAATAAGTGAAATCATTACTTTATTGATTAAGGGTGCTATAGTACAAACATACATGAATGTATGTAAATCAGCTTAAGTCAAAAACAAAGTTTATGGCGTAAAAATGGCACGAAAAACTAAACAACAAGCACAACAAACTCGTCAGCAAATCATTGAAGCCGCGATAAAGATCTTTTCTGAGTGTGGTGTTTCCGGTACCTCATTATCTGATATCGCAACTGCAGCCGGCGTAACACGCGGAGCAATTTACTGGCACTTTAAAAATAAAATGGATCTACTTTCTATTGTTTGCAAAATGCCAGCGCATAAAATAGACGAGTTAGAGAAAGAGTATCAAACAAAATACCCTAATAATCCACTCCTTGCGTTGAGATCTTTATTGATTTCTATGTTAAGAATGATGATTGATGATTTCCAAATCCGTCAGTTAATGGAAATTTTTTTCCACAAATGTGAGTTCGTTGGAGAAATGTCTTTATTAGCAGAGGAGCTTAGGGAGACATGTATTTCTGATTACCAGAAGATTGAAAGAATATTGTCGGATTGCATTAAATCAGGAGAGTTGCCCTATGATCTTGATCTCAGGCGTTCTGCCATCATGTTGAGGGCATTTATGGCGGGGTTACTGGAAAACTGGTTATTCTCACCGGACAGCTTTAATATTCAAGAACAATCTGCACATTTGGTGGATAGTTTCATTGATACACTTAAACATAGTCACCATCTGCGATGCAGTGAGAAAAATACACCCTGAATACAGGAATAACAGAAGTAAATGTCAATGGAATCCATCCTGATTATTGCCAATGGGGCGGCATATGGTAATGAGTCTCTTTTTAATGCGTTGAGACTGTCTATTGCTCTGAAAGAGCACGAGCCCCGCAACGAGCTGAAATTGTTCCTGATGTCTGATGCCGTAGTTGCTGGTTTGGCCGGGCAGGCCCCCAAAGAAGGCTATAATTTAAAGCAAATGCTGGAAATTTTGACAGCACAGAATGTCGAAGTTAAATTGTGCAAAACTTGTACGGATGCCAGAGGGATCAGTGAACTGGTATTGGTTGATGGTGTAGAAATTGGTACGTTGAGTGAATTGGCTCAGTGGACATTGGCTGCATCGAAAGTGTTATCATTTTAAAATTAACGCCTCAGGAAGTGCGAAATCAGGAATACCGCCAATGTTTCTGATAGTGAGCACTATCATTCCACTATCTGCAAATGACGAGTAGATGAGTTCATGGTTTCTGTTAACCGATACTTGGGTGTTTTGCTCAATAAGGGGGGGTTGTGCAACAAACTCCCGGATTTACTATTTTTTCGCTTTCTTTTGATGGTGGCGTTACTTTTTCTCCTGTTATTGTTCTTTTCTCCGGCGAATGCGGCTTTCAGCAGTGATGTTCCAACCCGCACTGATATTCAAAATCAGCTTAATACCCTGACAGAACGTAAAGAGCATACGGTTGAGGAAAAGATATCAATAGCTGATTTGGAAAAAGCCCTCTCTTTCTTTGATAAGATAGATTGGGTGAAGCAGGAATCCAATATACTGAAAAAAAATCAGCAAGAAGCACCGCAAAAATCACGCCAGGTTATAGCTGAATTGGAAAGCCTGAGAAATAACGCTGAGCAAAATGAAAATGCGTATAAACAGGCGTTGGGAACATTATCCCTGAAACAGCTTGAATCAAAACTGAATAACACTCTGTATAGTTTGCAGCGGGCACAAGAAAATCTTGCCAACTACAATAGCCAGTTAATCGGGCTGCAAACGCAACCAGAACGTGCGCAAAACGTACTATTCCACAATGTGCAAAGATTGCAGCAAATTCGTAATCAACTTAATAACGCATTGACTGAACAGCAGGAATCAAGCCGTACTCAGACGGAATTGTTGTTGGTAGAACAGTCTTTCTTGATGCAGCAAAATGATCTTCAAAGAGCATCCTTACAGGCGAATACGCAGCTACAATCGCTTTTACAGCAGCAACGGGATCACACGACGTTTCAAATTGGGCAATTGGAACGTTATGTCCAATTCATCCAAGATGTGGTGAGTGGCAAGCGCCTGATCCTTTCTGAAGAAAAAGCCAAAGAAGCACAAACGCAAGACGGAAAAAATTTACACATTCAGGATAATCCGCTGATTCAAGAAGAAATAGATAACAACCGTGAACTCAGTGAACGGCTGGTTGCTGCAACCCGTGATAATAATCAATTGGTGCAGAAAAACATTCGTGTCAAAAATTATCTGGATAGAGTTATTCAGTCTGAAAGGAATCTCAAAGAGCAGGTCAAGGTGTTACGTGGTAGCTTGTTACTATCGCGTATTCTGTTTCAGGAGCAGTTGAAAGTACCTCAAGATGTACTGACGAAGGATTTACTGACAAAAATTGCTGATTTACGCCTGGAACAATTTGAAATCACTCAGGAACGAGAACAGCTTTATCAAGATAATTCTTATGTCGATGATTTATTGAAAGATAATCACAATAGAATAGAGAACGAATCCCCTGAGATGCTGGAAGAAGTCCATAATGCTATTAACCAAATTCTGGACGTTCGCCGTGAGCTTTTGGATCAACTCAATAATCAGTTGGGAAATCAGATTACTCATGCCATCAACTTACAGACAGATCAGCAGCAATTGTCAGATGTTACCAAATCGCTGGAACAAACGCTTGTCCAGCAAATCTTTTGGGTAAACAGCAATAAGCCGATGAATTTAGCCTGGCTGAAATCCCTGCCTGAGCAGGTTCAAGGAGAGCTGAGCAACCTGAATATTCATTTGACGTTGAGTGACCTGATTATAGGTTTGAAGAACTCCATTCATTTTGTTATTCCGCTTTTGCTGGTGGGTTTGTTTTTGCGTTGGCAAACTAAAGGCATTAATGAGCAATTACAGAAAATCGCTGATGAAGTGGGGCAGTTTCGTCGTGATAGCCAGTTACATACTCCACTGGCACTGATCTTGACGCTGATAAAAACATTACCGCTTGCTTTTATTGTGCTGGCGGTGGGTTATTGGTATTCGAAATCAGGTGATGATTTAGGTGATTTGATTTGGGAGTTTTCCCGTCAATTGGCGCTATTTTGGATTATGTTCAGTTGTAGTTACCAAATTCTGGCTAAAGGTGGGATTGGAGAGCAACATTTTTCTTTGAACAGAGCTGATTGCACGTTATTCCGCAAAAATCTTGCACGCTTGTCAATTGCTGTGTTGCCTATTTTGTTCTGGATAACACTGGGCGTCAAACATCCCCTTCGGCTGTCTGATGATGTTATCGGCCAATGCACTGTATTGATCTGTCTGTTTTTTGTCTTTCTTTTTATCTTTCCATTCTGCCGTCAGGTATGGCGTGAAAAAAGTGTGCACATGATTCGCACCATAGTGGTGACAACATTAACGTTTGCGCCGTTGATTTTGATGGTGTTGATGGCATTTGGCTATTTCTACACAACCTTGCGTTTGGCAGAACGTTGGCTCTATAGCTTGTATCTGCTGTTCCTCTGGCATATCAGTTATCAGGCTTGTTTACGGGGATTGGGCATTGCCGCCCGCGGCATTGCCTATCGACGTGCAGTTGCCCGACGTCAATCTTTGGCAAAAGAAGGGACTGAAGGGGAAGTCATTGAAGAACCACCAATGGCCTTGGATCGCATTAACCAGCAATCATTGCGTTTGACCAGTATGGTGCTGTTTTTGATCTTTTTAGGTGCATTTTATTGGATTTGGTCTGATCTGGTGACAGTATTTTCTTACCTTGATGGGGTCAATCTGTGGCAGTACAGCACAACAACAGAGTTGGGCAATGTACTGAAATATGTGACCTTGAAGGATTTAGCATTGTCGATAGCCATGTTAGTGATTGCATGGGTCATGATGAGAAACTTGCCCGGATTATTAGAAGTGTTGGTACTATCCCGATTGCAGTTACAGCAAGGTTCTTCATATGCCATTAAGACGACACTCACTTATCTGATCATTGGGGTTGGGGGGATAACTGCACTAGGAACACTGGGCGTTTCCTGGAATAAATTGCAATGGTTGGCAGCGGCTCTTTCGGTCGGGTTAGGCTTTGGTTTACAGGAAATCTTTGCCAACTTTGTCTCAGGTTTGATCATTTTGTTCGAACGCCCTGTCCGTATTGGAGATACGGTAACAATAGGAACTTACTCTGGATCAGTCAGTAAGATCCGTATCCGTGCAACGACGATTACAGATTTTGACCGCAAAGAAGTGATCATTCCTAATCGGGCATTTGTGACAGAGCGTCTTATCAACTGGACACTTTCTGATACCGTTACGCGAATTATCATTAAGGTTGGCGTTGCATATGGCTCTGATCTGGATAAAGTGAAAGAAGTTTTGTTAAAAGCGGCGAATGATAATTCACGCGTGATGAGCGAGCCAGGGCCGCAAGTCTACTTTATGAGTTTCGGTGCCAGTACCCTGGATCATGAATTAAGGCTCTATGTACGAGAATTAGGTGATCGCAGCCGTACTGTGGATGAAGTTAATCGCAGCATTGATAAATTATGTCGGGAAAACGATATCAATATTGCGTTTAACCAGTTAGAAGTTTATTTACATAATAGGCAGGGTGAGAGTCTGCAAGAAGTCGACAAGCAACTGAACATCGGGAACCATCATTCAGATGGAAAACCTTCTTCTGGAGACAAACCACTCCTACCTTAATTTATTTTCTGGTTAAGCCATTCTTTTTAAAAATGGGGCCTGATGGAATAAAAAATGGAATCAGTATTAACCCTGCTTACTCTTCAGGCCGTTGAGATTGTTTTTCCAGTTTTCCCTGAAAGTCGCGTTTGACGATCTCCAAGGCAGCGAGAGCGATATCTGGAGGAATTTCATTGCATTCAAGCAAATAAATGAGATCGACAGCAAGTTGTACTTCAGATGATGCTTGTTCGAGAGTCATAAATGGATATTCCCTTTGTGGCTAATCTGAATTTTCCTGTTTTTCGATTGATTTTTCGATGCGCATCAAGGCTTGGCGACAGCGGGCTAATCTTCCCGCCAGAGCCGCGATTTCTTTTTGTAGTTTATACTTATCGGTAAGCGTGTTTTGCTTATTTAACTGTAATTCTCGGTCATCAATCATTGCGATTAAGCGGCGCTCATAATCTTGATGTTCAGCCAGGCGTTGATAAAGATCCTGTTCTTGTGATCTACGCTCAAACTTATCTTCTTGTTTTCGTAGTGATTGGGTTGATATTTCGCGTTTTAATGCTTCGATTTGTGTCACTAAACGTTCAGAAAGAAATTTAACTTGCTCAATACGACTATCGTTTACGCAGGTTTTTAATTGTTCCATATTCTGTTTGATTTCTTGCATATAGCCACCAAGTTTACTGCTGTGATGATGGAATAGCGCTTGATCAAAACGAGGAATGGAAAAAGGGGTATCAGACAGTAAGGTGAGATCTTTTTCCAGCATACTGATTTGTTTTTCAAGTGCACTTAATAAATTTTGTATGCCCATCAGCACCCCGTTATTGTTAATAATCTACTAGTAAAAGTCGATGTAACATCGGCCTATCGTTTTGGGTAGTAATAACATCTAATGCGATAAATGCAAAGCTTGACCTACATCAACAAAATATAGGCTGTCATTTGCTTTGCAGTTGCTTTTTCCCAGTAGTTTGAATAGATTTTACCGTTTTCGTTTTTTATAACTGGCTGGCATCGATTATGACCGCTAACGCACAACAACTCCAATTTATTAAAGATAGTATCGAAACGATCCCTGATTACCCAAAAGCAGGCATACTTTTTCGTGACATTACCACATTGCTGGATAATCCTGCCGCGTACCAAGCTACGATAGATCTGTTGGTGGAGCGTTATCAGGGAAAAGGCATCACGAAAATTGTTGGTACTGAAGCTCGTGGTTTCTTATTTGGTGCTCCTGTCGCACTGCGTCTGGGCGTCGGTTTTGTTCCTGTCCGCAAAAAAGGCAAATTACCGCGTGAGACGTTAAGTGAAACTTACGATCTGGAATATGGTACCGATACATTGGAAATTCATAAAAGCAGCATCCATGAAGGAGACAAAGTTCTGGTTGTTGATGATCTTCTTGCAACGGGTGGCACCATTGAAGCAACTGTAAGCCTGATCCGCCGTTTGGGTGGTAAAGTGTCTGAAGCTGCCTTTATCATTGGGTTACCAGACTTAGGTGGCATTGAGCGTTTGAAAAAGCAGGGCGTTGATAGCTACGCGATTATTGAATTCTCTGGCCACTGATTGCTCCGATTTTTGCATTATTGGTACATCAGCCTCGCCGTTCATGGTGAGGCTGTGCTAGCATGATAGACAGTCATGTTCAATTTCTCCGGTATTCATGAGCTATCAGGTACTTGCCCGTAAGTGGCGCCCACAAATATTTTCTGATGTAGTTGGTCAGCAACATGTGCTGACTGCACTGGCGAATGGTCTTGAGCACCAGCGCCTCCATCACGCTTATCTTTTTTCCGGCACTCGAGGTGTAGGTAAAACCACAATCGCACGTCTGTTGGCAAAAGGACTGAATTGCGAAACGGGTATTACAAAGACTCCGTGCGGTCAGTGTGCTAACTGTCTTGAAATTGAACAGGGGCGATTTGTCGATCTGATTGAAATCGATGCGGCTTCCCGAACAAAAGTAGAAGATACCCGCGAGTTGCTGGACAATGTTCAGTATGCCCCTGCCCGAGGTCGTTTCAAGGTTTACCTTATTGACGAAGTTCACATGCTTTCCCGTCATAGCTTCAATGCCCTGCTGAAGACGTTGGAAGAGCCGCCTGAACATGTGAAATTCCTTTTGGCAACGACAGATCCACAGAAATTGCCTGTGACTATTCTTTCACGCTGCTTGCAATTCCATCTGAAAGCGCTCGATGTAAACCAGATTAGTCGCCAGTTAGAACACGTCCTGCATGAAGAGCAGATAGAGAGTGATACCCGCGCCCGTCAGCTTCTTGCACGAGCGGCAGATGGCAGCCTGCGTGATGCCCTGAGTTTAACCGATCAGGCCATTGCTCTTGGGGGTGGAAAACTGACATCAGATATCGTCAGCCAGATGCTAGGAACTCTGAATGATGATCAACCGTTAGCGATAATTGAATCGCTCATTCGTGCTGATGGGCAACAAGTGATGGCTTTGGTTGAACAAGTGGCATCTCGTGGTGTGGATTGGGAGAATTTGCTGATCGAAATGTTGGCACAGTTGCACCACATTGCCATGCTCCAGTTATTGCCCCAGCAACCTGAAAGTGAATCCTCTTCAACGGAAGGGCGCTTGCGTCTGCTGGCAAGGTCAATTTCTCCGACTGATTTGCAGCTTTATTATCAGGCAATACTGGTGGGGCGCAAAGAGCTCCCTTATGCGCCAGAGCGTCGGATGGGGGTTGAAATGGCACTATTGCGGGCTTTGGCATTCCATCCTAAGGCTATCATTGATGAAACACCATCATCTACTGTGGAAATCCCTGTATTGCCAACAGGAGTTGCACCAGCAGCACCGCTTGTAGCCCAGTTTTCTCCCAAAAATGAGGGAAATGGACGAGACGAACAGAGATCGCCTCAATTAACAGGCACGGCACCCACAACGAACAGCCCAACAGCAAAATTATTGCAAGCAAGGGATTCGCTGACTCGCCAGGGAAAGATCCCACCAAAAAAGCCTGAGCCGGCAGAGTCTGCAAGGGCAAAGCCGGCAAGTTCGGCGCTGGAACGCTTGGTGGCCGTTGCTGAACAACGGCCTCAATCTTATATCCCTAAAGTGCAAGAGACTAAACCGGTAAAGAAAGAGGCATATCGTTGGCGGGCAACTAATGTTGAAGAAAAGCAGCAGTCAGTCACGACGCCAAAAGCGATAAAAGCAGCGTTAGAACATGAGAAGACCGCAGAATTAGCAGAGAAGTTGGCTATTGAATCGAAAGAGAGGGATTCATGGGCCGCGGAAATTGATAAACTGCATATTCCTAAGTTGGTTCAGCAGGTAGCGCTGAATGCGTTTAAAGAACAGATTGGTGAAAATCGACTCTGTCTGCATTTACGTTCAAAACAGCGCCATCTTAATTCGGCGTCAGCACAGAAATCGTTGAGCGAGGCATTAAGTGAGTTACATGGAAAACCTATTGAACTCAGTATCGTTGAAGATGATAATCCTGCGGTAAAAACGCCTTTGGAGTGGCGACAAGCCATTTATGAAGAAAAATTGGCACAAGCACGCCAATCCATTATTTCGGATAGAACGATTCAAACACTTCAGCAATTATTCGATGCAGAATTGGATGAAGAAAGTATCCGGCCTGTTTAACCGCCACAGTGTACCTTATTATGCTGTGGCTATAGCGAAGAGAGAGAATTATGTTTGGTAAAGGTGGTTTGGGCAATTTGATGAAACAGGCCCAGCAGATGCAAGAAAAAATGCAGAAAATGCAGGAAGAAATTGCAAGTCTGGAAGTGACGGGTGAATCTGGCGCGGGTCTGGTTAAAGTGACTATTAATGGTGCACACAACTGCCGCCGTATTGAAATCGATCCAAGCCTGATGGACGATGACAAAGATATGCTGGAAGATCTGATTGCTGCTGCTTTCAATGATGCGGCTCGCCGTATTGAAGAAACCCAGAAAGAAAAAATGGCAAGTGTTTCCAGCGGAATGCAATTACCGCCTGGCTTTAAGATGCCATTCTAATGCAAACCAGCCCTCTTCTTGAATCGCTGATGGAAGCACTACGCTGTTTACCCGGCGTAGGCCCTAAGTCTGCGCAGCGGATGGCATTTCATCTATTACAGCGGGAACGCAGTGGTGGAATGCGGCTGGCGCAGGCATTGACGCGAGCGATGTCTGAAATTGGTCACTGTCAGGATTGCCGGACATTCACTGAACAGGAACAATGCGCTATTTGTGCCAATCCCCGCCGTCAGCAGAATGGGCAGATTTGTGTGGTAGAAAGCCCGGCTGATATTCATGCCATTGAGCAGACAGGTCAGTTTGCAGGGCGTTACTTTGTCCTGATGGGGCACTTATCGCCTCTGGATGGCATCGGGCCAATGGATATTGGTTTGGATCGTTTAGAAGAACGATTACCTTCTGAAACATTGTCAGAAATTATTTTGGCAACGAATCCAACGGTCGAAGGAGAGGCGACAGCAAACTATATTGCAGAAATGTGTTCGCAGTATGGCGTGACAGCCAGCCGAATCGCCCACGGTGTTCCTGTTGGTGGTGAGCTTGAAATGGTGGATGGTACAACGCTATCCCATTCGCTGGCTGGCCGCCAAAAAATCACTCAAGTGTGATTTCTTGCCTAAGTTTTTGTAGTAAATTCAAATGGATGGTGTTGCGGAACATGCCGCCATCCATAATAAATTTACACGTTGACTGGACTAATTTTACATTATTCTTGTTGTTCTAACTTGAAACCCTCCGGATCTATCCCCATTTGATTACCATCGTCCGATTTTACATATCTGAACTGGATTTAGATTGAGGTAATAAATGAACATGAAAGATCAGGAAACCCGTGGATTTCAGTCTGAAGTCAAACAGCTGTTGCAGTTGATGATCCATTCTCTCTATTCCAACAAAGAAATTTTTCTCCGTGAATTGATTTCAAACGCATCTGATGCGGCAGACAAATTACGTTTCCGTGCATTATCCGCGCCTGAACTGTATGAAAATGATGGTGAATTACGTGTGCGTCTGGCTGTTGATAAAGAGCAAAAAACTATCACCATCAGTGATAATGGTATCGGTATGTCCCGCGATGAAGTGATTGATAATCTTGGAACAATTGCAAAATCCGGTACTAAAGCATTTCTTGAATCCATCGGTTCTGATCAGGCAAAAGACAGCCAATTGATTGGTCAATTTGGCGTAGGTTTCTACTCTGCGTTCATCGTTGCGGATAAAGTGACTGTACGTACCCGTGCAGCGGGTGCGGCGGCTGAACAAGGTGTGTTCTGGGAGTCCACCGGTGAAGGTGATTACACCGTTGCAGATATTGAAAAAGCAGGACGTGGCACAGAAATCACCCTGCATTTGCGTGATGGGGAAAGTGAATTCCTCAATGACTGGCGTCTGCGTTCAATCATCGGTAAATATTCTGATCACATTGCCTTACCGGTTGAAATCGAAACACAAACTAAAAACGAAGAAGACGATTCGGTCACCGTTACATGGGAAAAAATCAACAAAGCTCAAGCTTTGTGGACCCGCGGTAAAGCAGAAATCAGTGACGAGGAATACCAAGAGTTTTATAAACACATTTCCCATGATTTTACCGATTCTCTGATCTGGAGCCATAACCGCGTTGAAGGTAAGCAGGAATATACCAGCCTGTTATATATTCCTTCCCAGGCACCATGGGATATGTGGAACCGTGAACATAAACATGGCCTGAAACTGTATGTACAGCGTGTATTCATCATGGATGAAGCTGATCAGTTCATGCCAAACTATCTGCGTTTTGTTTGTGGCCTGATCGACTCCAACGATCTGCCGTTGAATGTTTCTCGTGAAATACTGCAAGACAGCACAATCACTCGCAACTTACGCAGCGCGTTGACTAAACGTGTATTGCAGATGCTGGATAAACTGGCAAAAGACGATGCAGAAAAATATCAGACTTTCTGGCAGCAATTTGGATTAGTGCTGAAAGAAGGGCCTGCTGAAGATAGCTCAAACAAAGAGGCTATCGCCAAATTGCTGCGTTTTGCGACAACGCACGATGATGGTTCAGCACAAACCGTTTCTCTGGAAGAGTACATCGGCCGCATGGCAGAAGGGCAGGAGAAAATTTATTACATTACTGCGGATAGCTACGCTGCGGCGAAGAATAGCCCACATCTGGAGTTGTTCCGCAAGAAAGGTATTGAAGTTCTGCTGCTGTCTGACCGTATCGATGAATGGATGATGAGTTATCTGACTGAATTCGACGGTAAATCATTCCAATCTGTTAGCAAAGCTGATGAGTCTCTTGACAAATTGGCGGATGAAAACAAATCTGAGCAGGAAGAAGCAGATAAAAAACTGGAACCATTTGTTGAACGTGTTAAAACATTGCTGGGTGAGCGTGTGAAGGAAGTGAAGTTAACTCATCGCCTGACAGATACACCAGCAATCGTAACAACCGATGCGAATGGAATGAGCACCCAAATGGCGAAGTTGTTTGCTGCTGCTGGTCAATCTATGCCAGAAGTAAGCTATAATTTTGAGCTGAATCCAGAACACAACTTGGTTAAAAAAGCGGCTGATATTGAAGATGAGATGCAGTTTGCTGATTGGATAGAATTGCTGCTGGATCAAGCACTGTTTGCGGAACGTGGCACATTGGATGATCCAAACCAATTCATTCGTAGAATGAATCAATTATTATTAGCTGAAAAAGCTTAATCTCGTCGAGATTATGATAAAAAACCACGCTTCAGCGGAAAATGGAGCGTGGTTTATTTTTTTATAATGCGAAAACGTTTACCTGTTTTCTTGAGCCATGCCCTATTCAAATGTTATGGTGGTACGTTTTCTTTAAAAAATACGAAAAGCAAATAGCAAGGGGATTTACGCAATGCGTATTATTCTGCTGGGCGCACCAGGCGCCGGTAAGGGGACTCAGGCGCAATTTATCATGGAGAAATATGGGATCCCTCAGATTTCGACAGGTGATATGCTGCGTGCCGCAGTTAAAGCTGGCACAGAGTTGGGTTTGAAAGCAAAAGAATTGATGGATAATGGCAAGCTGGTCACTGATGAACTGGTTATTGCCTTGGTTGAAGAGCGCATCAAACAAGATGACTGCCGTAATGGCTTCTTGTTGGATGGGTTCCCACGTACCATTCCACAGGCTGATGCCATGAAAGAAGCGGGTATCAAGATTGATTCTGTTCTGGAATTTGATGTTCCTGACGAAATCATTGTTGAACGTATTATTGGCCGCCGTGTACACGCGCCATCGGGCCGCGTTTACCATATCAGATTCAACCCACCAAAAGTGGAAAACAAAGATGACGTGACTGGTGAAGAACTGACCATTCGTAAAGATGATCAGGAAGACACTGTCCGCAAACGTCTGGTTGAATATCATGCGCAAACTGCACCTCTGGTTTCTTACTACCAAAAAGAAGCGCAGGCAGGTAACACAGAATACTTTAAACTTGATGGTACTCGTCAGGTATCTGAAGTCAGCGCAGAATTGACCAAAATTCTGGGCGAGTGATTTAGTGTATTTTTGAATTGTTGGAACAGGCGGTATTTATGCCGCCTGACTTTTTTGCACTCTACCGCACTCTATGAGAAATTCACTCCATGAAATGTTATATGTGACTATAACTCATGTTTTATACTGGATTGTCAGTCAATTAAATGGGGTACTGAGGAATGAGTAGCAAGAAGTATGGTGTTTTATTGGTCAATCTTGGTACGCCGGATGCACCAACGCCAGCAGCGATAAGGCGTTATCTGGCTCAGTTTCTGAGTGACAGAAGGGTGGTTGATATTCCCCCACTGATTTGGAAGCCGATACTGCACGGGCTCATTCTTCCTTTCCGTTCTTCTCGTGTTGCCAAACTTTACCAAGAAATTTGGATGGAAGAGGGTTCTCCTCTGTTAGTTTACGGTCTCCGTCAGCAGAAATTGCTGAGTGAAAAATTGGCGGATAATCCCGTTGTTTTGGGAATGACCTACGGCTCACCTTCTTTATCTCAGGCAGTAGATAGTTTGTTGCAACAAAATATTGATGATTTAATTATATTGCCGCTTTATCCTCAATATTCCAGCACAACATCAGCAGCGGTATTTGATAGCATTAGTAAGATATTGAAGGGATATCGTACAATCCCCACACTGCATTTTATCCGTAGCTACGCATCACATCCTGCTTATATTGCAGCATTAAGGGAATCCATTGAAGAGAGTTTTACAAAACATGGTCAGCCTGATCGTCTAATCCTTTCTTATCATGGTATTCCCGAGCGTCTGGCAACAATGGGAGATGTTTATCCGCAGGATTGCAAAGTGACGACTCAACTCTTAGTTCAAACCTTAGCTCAAACATTGGACTATCCGGCAGATAAAATCATGATGACGTATCAGTCTCGTTTTGGTCGCTTACCGTGGTTATCACCCTATACAGACAAAACAATGGCATCATTGCCAGAACAAGGCGTGGAGCATGTTCAAGTGATATGTCCGGGATTTTCAGCCGATTGTTTGGAAACATTGGAAGAAATTAAGCAACAGAATAAGACTATCTTTTTGAATGCGGGTGGGAAAAAGTTTGAATATATCTCCGCACTTAATGATAATGAGCGCCATATTTCGTTGTTCGAAAATTTAGTAAATAATATCATTCAATAAGTTGCAATTGCTTGTTATAGGGGAATAACTCACAGGGTGAGTGGCAAGCATTGTTGGTTGTATAATTTTTAAGAATACTGTTTTTAATCAATGAGTACTGTGAGCAAGAGAGAAGCTCGCGTATCATCAAGAAAAGCAAAACTATTTGGATTGGATATAGAGATAATGAGTGACAAACCTATTAAACACCCCGATTTTTATGAAGAACATTCAAATTATTACCATCCTGCGCAGGAAGATGAAATCGATTTGTTTGAGCTATTTTCCGTACTCTTCCAATCAAAATATTTGATAATTGCAGTTTCGTTTGTTTTTGCGGTTGTTGGTTTCGGTGTTGCATCATTTATGCCACAGAAATGGACCAGTACCGCTGCGGTGGTTAAACCGGGGTTGGAAGAGTTTCAGCCATTGAAAAATGCGTTGACAGGGTTGCACGTTCTGAACCTTGAGCCAAAAGTGACAGAAGAGTCCCTATATCAGCGTTTTATTGAAAACTATAACTCGCGTGTATTGCGAGAAGAGTATTTGGTCAATACCGATTACTTTAAGGCCTTGCTTGCCAGGAATGATGATATTTCTGAGCAGGAAAAAAGAAGGCTAATCGAGAAAATTGTCAATAAAAGCATCTCTGCATCATTGCCTAAGAAAGATGATGAAGATAATGAGTCCACGCTCTCTTTCAGTGCAGATAACTCAAAGGATGCTTACAATCTGTTGACGGGCTATATCAGATTTGTCTCTTCAGTTGTTCGTGATCAAATAAAAGATGAACTCACTGACATGGTTCATCAGAAACTGGAATATTCGCAGAAGCTTTATGCTATCGACTTGGAACGTATTGCCAATATGCGAAGTGTAAATATTGAGCGATTGAAATATGCGATTTCTATTGCTGACTCGGCAGGTGTTAAAAAGCCCGTATCCAATGGTGGGGCAATGATCAAGGATGACCCAGATTATTCGATTGCATTAGGCTCTGATGCTTTGCAACGTAAACTGCAAGTTACTGAAGAAATTACCGATCCAACAAAAATTGATGCTGATTTGCGTAACCGTCAGCTATATATCAAAAATCTGGAAAAAATAAATGTCAACACGGTTAATTTTGAACCATTCAAATTTATGCAGGAACCTTATGAACCGACATCAAAAGACTCACCTAAGCGTTTATTGATCCTGATTGGTGCGGGTTTTATAGGATTTATTCTTTCTGTTATGTTTGTTTTGCTGAGTCACATGGTACGTAGTCGCCAGAAACAAGCAGCTTAACATGATAATCTATTCAATAGATTTCAAGTTGCAGCACAGCCAATAAAGCAGTTGCTTGAAAGCTAAATAATATCGCTAATATCCGGCAGCCAATGTTATTGCAACATTGGCTGTCTGTATTTTTTGTCGTGTTGTTTTTTGTTCTGTCCCAGTATTGTGTCACACCATATTGTGCTAACATGCCGCATGTTTTGGCTCTATAACAGCAATTAATTATGAAATTCCCTGGTAAACGTAAATCTAAACATTACTTTCCTGTCAGCTTAAGAGATCCTCTTCTCCAGCCCATCAAAGAAATGATGGACACTGAAAATAACCGAGCCTATATCGTCGGCATTGACCAAACACTGGTGGATATTGAAGCTAAGGTTGATGAGAGTTTTATCCAACGTTACAACTTGAGCCAGGGGCATTCGTTAGTTATTGAAGATCATGTTGCCGAGGCTCTCTATAGGGAACTGACAGATAATAATCTGATCAGCCATGAATTTGCCGGTGGCACTATTGGCAACACCCTGCATAATTATTCCGTTTTAGCCGACGACAAATCTGTACTGCTTGGTACTATGTGCAATAACATCCAGATAGGAAGTTATGCGTATTGTTATCTTTGTAATACATCCAGTCGCATGAATTTGAACCACTTACAGGGCGTTGATGGCCCAATTGGTCGTTGCTTTACTTTAGTGACAGAAAATGGTGAAAGAACCTTTGCTATCAGCCCGGGTTTGATGAACCAGCTTCGTCCAGAAAGCATTCCAGAACATATTATTGCGGAAGCATCAGCATTAGTGATTACCGCGTATCTGGTACGTTGCAAACCGGGTGAACCCATGCCGGAAGCAACGATGAAAGCCATTGAATATGCAAAAAAACATAATGTACCGGTTGTGCTGACATTAGGAACAAAATACGTCATTGCTGATGATCCTCAATGGTGGCGTGATTTCCTGGCTGAAAATGTTTCAGTGGTAGCAATGAATGAAGATGAAGCTCATGAGCTGACAGGCTTCAGTGATCCTTTACTGGCGGCAGATAAGGCGCTTGATTGGGTCGATTTGGTGTTGTGCACGGCAGGGCCTGCTGGGTTATATATGGCGGGTTATACCGAAGAAGAGTACAAGCGCCAAACATCCCATCCTTTATTACCTGGTGCAATTGCGGAATTTAACCGTTATGAATTCAGCCGCGCGATGCGCAAAGTAGATTGTCAGAATCCAATGCGAGTCTATTCCCATATTGAACCTTATATGGGCGGCCCTGAAAAAATAATGAATACCAATGGAGCAGGCGACGGCGCATTATCCGCATTGCTGCATGATATTACTGCCAACAGCTATCATCGCATGAACGTGCCTAATTCTAGCAAACATATGCGTTCTTATTTAACGTACTCTTCTTTAGCTCAAGTGTGTAAGTACGCAAATAGGGTAAGTTATCAGGTATTGAGCCAGCATGCTCCACGCCTGACACGAGGATTGCCGGAAAAAGAAGATAGTTTGGAAGAATCTTACTGGGAACGTTAATACTGGAAACTGGGAATATCCCCTTAATCAGGGGGATATTCCTTGAACAGCAAATTATGTTGTTGATGGTGGGGCTGCTGGTGAAAGGGATGATGGTGGCTCTATCGGACAACCTTCTTCATATTCAGGAAGTACATCAGCCATTGCCCTTGCTATTTCATGCTCACCAATAATGATCTGGTTAGTACCACGCTCCGTAATATAGGCAACTTCATCATCATAATGGGCGCGCACGATGATACTAATATCTGGCCTAATTTCTCTGGCATTCGCAACAATTTCACCGGCTTCGTAGCCATTAGGGATTGTCAGGAATAACGCACAGGCGCAATCGAGCCTTGCCAGAGCCATAATATCTTTATTGGCTGCATTACCCATCACGGCACTAATACCCATTTCTCCCAATTCTTCAAACCGAGCGCGTGTATCTTCAATAACCACCACAGGAAAGTTTTTTTCTTGTAAACGCTGGCAGAGTAGACGCCCAACCCGACCATAGCCCACTATAATGGCGTGTCCGCAGATATCAACGGAGATCTGGGTTTCTTCTTCCAGCGTTTCTTCGAGTAATTGTTCTTCAATCGTCTCTGTTTTTTCCAAATAGCGATCCAGCAGACTGAACAGAACAGGATTCAGCATGATGGAAATGATGGCACCAGCCAGTACAAGATTACGCGCTTCCCCATCTAAAAATCCATGTATGACACCAAGACCTGCCAGAATAAAGGCGAACTCACCAATTTGGGCGAGGCTGGCAGAAATAGTCAGGGCTGTACGTCGTGTATGACCAAACATTCTGACTAACAACATAGCTGCCAATGACTTGCCAATGATAATAATGGCAAGTGTGCCTAAAATAGCGAGAGGCTGCTGGAGCAGAACCATTGGATCAAACAGCATACCAACGGAGACAAAGAAAAGAACCGCGAACGCATCCCTTAGCGGCAGAGTATCTTGTGCTGCCCGATGGCTCAATTCTGACTCATTCAGTACCATGCCGGCAAAGAATGCTCCGAGAGCAAATGAAGCATCAAATAGTGTTACGGCACCATAAGCAACACCCAGTGCAATCGCAAGCACCGCCAGTGTAAATAATTCACGGGAACCTGTACTGGCCGTTTTCGCCAGTAGCCAAGGTATCACTCTTCTTCCAACAAAGATCATTAATAAAATAAAGGCAACAACCTTACCAATTGTAATGGCTAGCTTAAGCAGAAGCTGACCAATATTGGCATCCTGATTACTCAGAAGGCCGGCTATTGCGGGGAGTAATACCAGCGCCAGCACCATCGCCAGATCTTCTACAATCAACCAACCAATGGCAATTTGTCCCCTTTGGCTATCAATGAGCTGTCGTTCTTCTAGTGCCCGGAGTAATACTACTGTGCTGGCGGTGGACAAACAGAGGCCAAAGACAATACCGCTGGATAGATTCCACCCGAGTAATGCTGATAATCCTGCTCCCAATAAGGTAGCAACAGCAATCTGGGCAATAGCCCCAGGAATGGCAATTGATTTAACGGCTAACAAATCCTTGAGTGAAAAATGCAGACCGACACCAAACATCAGTAAGATCACGCCAATTTCTGAAAGTTCTGGAGCCAGAGAAGTATCGGCAACAAAGCCGGGTGTAAAAGGCCCTGCGAATACACCTGCTATAAGATACCCTACCAGAGGTGAGATTTTTAGGCGCTGTGCAAGCATGCCAAGCAGATAGGCGAGAACAAAACCACCAACAATGGTCGTGATAAGAGGTGTCGAATGCTCCATCAAGGCTCCTTCTGGGGTAGAGAATATTAAATTGTGTGGTTGGGTAAGGTAATAAATATATTTTATAAGTACTTAGAGATAAACTTGCTAAAAAATATACTGAGTGGTGAAAATAAGGGTAATCTGCATAAATCCTATTTTAATGTAAATTTATGTGGACTTTGTCATTATTTACGCTTGTTTACAAAGAGAGATAATGTAATAACCATTATCTCTAGCTATTGATTTTCCTGTTTTTTTATACTTTCTTTTCTATATTTGGTAGAAACAGTGTGAATATACCAAGAAGTGGTAAGAAAGCACAAATTTTGTAAACCAATTCTATATTGGTTTTATCTGCAACATAGCCAAGAATTGCTGCTCCAATTCCCCCCATACCAAATGCCAAGCCAAAAAATAAACCTGCTATCATGCCTGTTTTGCCGGGAATGAGCTCTTGAGCATAAACCAAAATAGCAGAAAATGCAGATGCCAAGATTATGCCAATTATGATCGTCAGTATGCCTGTCCAGAATAAGGAAGCATAAGGTAATATCAGGGTAAAAGGTGCAACACCGAGAATGGAACCCCATATAACATATTTTCGGCCTATTTTATCTCCGATGGGGCCGCCAATCATGGTGCCTGCTGCAACAGAAAATAAAAAAACAAACAGATGGATTTGGGCGTTTTGTATTGATACACCAAATTTTTGGATCAGGTAAAAGGTGTAATAGCTGCTGATACTGGTGAGATAAAAATATTTTGAGAAAATCAGTATGAGAAGAATGGCAAAAGAACGTATAACGGTTTTTCTGGATAAAGTTGGCAGAGAGACATTGCGTAAGGATTGGGGAGGGACGGTTCTGTGCTGCATTTTATACCATTGACTAACTTGCAATAGGATCACGATTGCAAGCAGTGCTGCCAATGAGAACCAACCGACATTTCCTTTGCCGTAAGGTGCAATGAAAATAGCTGCTAGCAGAGGGCCAAGAGAGCTTCCCAGATTTCCCCCTACTTGAAATAAGGATTGAGCCAGCCCATGGCGTCCGCCGGATGCCATTCTTGCGACTCGTGAAGACTCTGGATGAAAAACTGATGAGCCAGTACCAACGAGAGCGGCAGCCGCTAATATAACAGGGAAATTTTCTGCATAAGCCAGTAAGAGCAGCCCTGATAGGGTAAATCCCATACCGACAGGCAGTGAATAAGGTTGCGGATGTTTATCTGTATAGAGTCCGATGAGCGGTTGCAATAGGGATGCTGTTATCTGATAGGTCAAGGTTATCAACCCAACCTGAATGAAACTCAGCGTAAATTCAGATTGCAGCAGTGGATAAATTGCCAGAATCAGCGATTGAATCATATCATTCAGTAGATGAGATAAGCTGATCGCTCCGAGTACTGAGAAAACCGTCTTGCGTGTTTTTGTTGACGAGGCTGGCAAAGGTTTTGTGTTGCTTTGTTCACTCATGATTATTCGCTTATTTATCTAGCCCGTAGGGGGATGTCAGGTGATTAATGTGAATTTTGTTTGGTGTTTACACCATAGTACCTCTTAGTCTGCTAACAAAAATTTTATTTATATTGATATAATTTGATGGCTATCTCAAAAAAGTGAAAGAAGACATTATTTAATGATACAAGTATGTAATCCTGATCAGAAAAATGCGGTATAGCGTCGCATGCCATCATTTGTATCCCATTTTGGGATAATGTATAAAATTCATATCATTAACCACAATCGCATAACTAATAACACTTAAAGAACATGGAGATACCCATGAAATTTTCGTTTAAAGCGTCAGTATGTGCTCTTGCCGTTTCCTTGTCGTTGACGCCGCTAATCGCCACTGCTTGGGAGCAAGATAAAACTTACGATATTACTATTCTGCATACTAACGATCATCATGGTCACTTCTGGCATAACGATCATGGTGAGTATGGTTTGGCTGCACAAAAAACAGTAGTAGATTCCATCCGTCAGGAAGTTGCTAAGCAGGGAGGCAGCGTATTGCTGTTGTCTGGTGGTGACATTAACACAGGTGTACCGGAATCAGATATGCAGGATGCTGAACCAGATTTTAAGGGGATGAATCTGGTCGGTTATGACGCAATGGCATTGGGGAATCATGAGTTCGATAAGCCTTTAAATGTATTGCACCAACAACAAAAGTGGGCGAATTTTCCATTCTTATCTGCCAATATTTACCAAACCAGCACAGGTAAACGTTTATTTAAGCCATATGTCATGTTTGATAAACAAGGCGTGAAAATTGCCGTTCTTGGCCTGACAACGGATGATACGGCGAAAGTAGGTAACCCTGCGAATTTTCCGGATGTTGAATTCCGTGTTCCCGCAGCAGAAGCCAAAAAAGTTATTGAAGAGCTGAAAAAGAACGAAAAACCGGATGTTATCATTGCTGCAACCCATATGGGGCATTATGACGATGGTCACCATGGCACTAATGCTCCGGGAGATGTTGAAATGGCACGTAGTTTACCGACGGGCTATTTAGATATGATAGTGGGTGGTCACTCACAAGATCCGGTCTGTATGTCTTCAGAGAAGAAAAACTATAAGCAAGTGAATTATGTGCCGGGAACGCCGTGCTCGCCAGATCGTCAAAACGGCACATGGATTGTTCAAGCCCATGAATGGGGAAAATACGTTGGTCGTGCTGACTTCCAATTCCGTAATGGTGAACTTAAGTTAGTTCATTATCAATTGATTCCCATCAACTTAAAGAAAAAAGTGACAAAAGAAGATGGCAGTACAGAGCGTGTTTACTATGCACATGAAATTCAGCAAAATCCTGAGATGCTTAACCTGTTGACACCTTATCAAAGCAAAGGTGGCCAGGTACTTAATGTCAAAATTGGTTCGGTAGATGACAAACTAGAAGGTGATCGTAGTAAAGTTCGTTTCGTGCAAACTAATATGGCGCATCTTGTGCTGGCCGCTCAAATGGAACGGACAAACGCTGATTTTGCAGTGATGAGTGGTGGTGGTATTCGTGATTCTATTGAATCAGGGGATATCACTTATAAAGACGTTCTGAAAGTTCATCCATTTGCTAATCAACTGGTTTATGTGGATTTTAAAGGCAGCGAGGTTTTGTCATATTTGACAGCCGTTGCGAATATGGAAAAGGATTCCGGTGCTTATGGACAATTCTATAATGTGAGCTTCGTGATTGATGGTAAGAATATCAGTGATGTAAAAATTGGTGGTAAGCCATTAGATCCAAATAAAACTTATCGGATGGCGACCTTGAATTTCAACGCGATTGGAGGTGACGGTTATCCACGCATTGATAATTTACCGGGTTACGTTGATACAGGTTTTGTCGATGCTGAAGTGTTAAAAGGTTATATTGAAAAACACTCCCCATTGAAGGCCTCTGATTATGATCCGAAAAGTGAAGTTTCGTATAAAAAATAATAACTGATTAATTGATTATAGTTAATTAGTCGTATAAAAAGACCATCTGAAAAACAGATGGTCTTTGACTTACTATCAGTAAGGACAGCTACGCATAATCTAAAATAGGGATGGTTGAAACTGAATAATAATCTAATTACTAAATAGCATGGTAATTAATGAATTGTTATCTCTTTTTGTCGTTAATTTTTCGAGCCCATTTTTCTCATATAAAGTAATAAGCTTAGATTTATTCTGGCACTCTAGGATAGTCACTCTTCCTCCTATTAATTCTTGTGCTTTTTCAATGGTGATATTAATGTGAAATAAAATATCCTTAAGTGTTATTGGGTTTTTGCTTAATGAGTGGTTTTTGGCTATTTGGCCAATTAAGTAAACCTTTAATGACGTTGCATTTTTACTGATTCCATTTAGTTTTTTCATCTTCGTCTTTGAAATAGCAAGGTTTTTTGTTGATATCTCCTTGAATGTTAATGAAAAATAAGCAAGGATAAACCCTTCTGCATCTAAAATTAAGTAGGTTCTTGTGGCATCTGCTTGTTCAAATCTAATTGCTTTTAAATGTAAAAACGATTCTACATCACGGTTTGATGGGCAGGAAAAAGAGAGTAAATACTCTTTTGTTCTGTCATCACCAAAAACTGATACTATTTTTCCTATAGTGAGAATTTTTTCTTTAATATTTCTATCGCCTCTTTTTGTTGCGCCTCAAAATCTATTTCTTCAAAATGCTTTTTTCTTGGCTTTCTATTAGCTCTCCTTAGCATTTTAATTGCTTTGGGATCAGTAATAACAATTTGGCGGAAAAATGATGAGGTAGCCATTTTATTCCTCTTCTATTTAGATTAACTAAGTTACTTGAAATAGTAATTAATGTTTTTTCTCTGTAAGGAAAGTATATCGGTATTGCCATATAGCACAAGACTCTGTTTTAAAGAAAACAGAGCCAGCTCGAAAAATTTCAATAAAAATTGAAACTTATTTTCAACGTTTAGCGATATCAGCAAATGAACAATTAAGTAGTTGGCATAAGTCAGTGGGTGATAATTCAATATCTAATCCACGCTTGCCACCAGAAATAAACAGAGTTGGTAAAGTTTGTGCTTGAATGTCAATCACAGTCGGTAGGCGCTTTTTCTGCCCCAGTGGGCTAATGCCGCCAACGAGGTAACCTGTAACTTTTTGTGCCAGCAGAGGGTCGGCCATATCTGCTTTCTTAGCTTTAAAAACTTTGGCGATTTTTTTCAGATCGAGCTGCCCGGAAACAGGCGTAACGGCGACAGCAAGGTTTTTGGCATCGCCATTCAATGAAACCAGTAGTGTCTTAAAAACCTGATTGGCATCTAAGCCGAGTTTTTTAACCACTTCATCACCGAAATTATGTTCATTGGCATCATGTGCATAAGGATGAAGTTTGAAATTAATTTTTTGCTTTTCCAGCAAAACAATAGCGGGAGTCATGTTTTTTCCTGTAATTTATTTACCTATCGTTATTTATCTACAAAAGTGGGATAGATGAACGTATTGTTATTTCAGCGGTTTTAACAGCATTTGCTGTAAGTTATTCTCGCCGTGAAGATGTAAGGCTCCTACAGCAACCAGATATTTTCCTTCTGATAAGCGATGTAATTGCTCACTCCATTGATGGTTGCGTTCAATCATTAAACTTTGGTAAATCTCTTCACAGAATGTCATCGGCAGTATCTGATCCTGTTGCTCAGGTTTATAATTCATCCACCAGCTAATCATAGTCTGCAAGGCACGGGCATTGGTATGCCAATGGATAATGGTATCTTCCAACAGAGAAAGGCCGCCATTTGGCAGGCTGGTGAGTAGATTAACCTGCGTTTCCGTTCCTTCCAACTCGATAATAGGTTTATTGATAGCTTTTGCACTGTTCAGTAATTGGTAATCAATGCCATATTGAGGGCGTAATCCTAAATATTGGGCTTGGGCGGCCTGTAATACCAATGCGACTTGCCATGACGGTAATGAATCAAGAAGGGCAACAGGATGCTGGATCTCCCGGCAGTAGTGCTGTAAGCGGTCAAAGTGTTCGGAAGATAAACGTTGTGACAGAGCAACTTGCTCAGGAAACTGTTCTTTGAAAGGAGAGTCAACCTGTGTGATATCAGCTTCGACAATCAGAGCATCAGATTGCTCTAGTTGATCGAGCAGTACTTCCGAAAGTGGGAACATATTCTCTGCTCCCATATGAATACTGCCAATAACATGTAATTGTATGTTTTGATTAAGATTAATGTCAAAAGCAGGATAGGGGTAATGCCGTTGAGAATTTAGTCCTAATATTTTGTTGAAATATTTCATTAATTTTCCCACGTTGCATACTCCGCTGGTTGGCATTGAAGGTATGCTAACTCGTTAAGAGTTAACAGGAAAGGGGGAAAAGTGCGGGATGAAAAGCCAAACTAAATATGTTTAGCTTTTCATCGGTTAGAGAAAACGCTCTAAATGTTATTTTAGGATTTTGTCTTGAAGCGCAATAATCGATTGGCATTACTCACGACAGTAATTGAAGATAGTGCCATGGCTGCACCTGCAACAACAGGATTCAGTAATGTGCCTGTGAAAGGATATAAAATACCTGCTGCAATTGGGATGCCTAATGTATTGTAGACAAAGGCCCCAAACAGGTTCTGTTTCATATTGCGCAATGTTCCTCTGGATAATTCAACCGCATCAGCAACACCGTGCAGGCTATGGCGCATAAGAGTAATCGATGCCGTTTCAATGGCAATATCACTGCCTCCTCCCATGGCGATGCCGACATCTGCCTGTGCCAATGCGGGGGCATCATTAATGCCATCACCGATCATGGCTACTTTTTTACCTTCTGCCTGGAGCGCTTGAATGGCTGCTGCTTTGCCCTCAGGCAGGACACCGGCAATCACCTGATCAATCCCGGCCTCTTTAGCAATGGCATTGGCTGTCACTGGGTTATCTCCTGTCAACATAACCAAACGATAGCCTTGATGGTGTAAACGTTGCAGGGCAGAAATAGTATCTTGACGCAGGGGATCCCGGATGGAAAATAGGGCTGCGACTTTCCCATTAACAGCCAGGATAACGGGAGTGATGCCTTTTCCTGCCTGTGTGGCAATGAATGGTTTTAATTCTGCTGTTTCAACCTGATTTTGCTCAAGCAACTTTTGATTACCCAATAACAGAGTGGTGTCACCAATCTCTCCGCGTATTCCGAGTCCCGTTAATGTGCGGAACTGTTGTATTTCAGGTAACTTTTGTCCCTCAACTTTATCTAAAATAGCTTTTGCCAGAGGATGATTTGAACCGTTTTCCAAGGCACCAGCCCATACCAATACTTGTTCTTCGGTAAAGCCGTTAAGGGTATGAATCTCTGTCACTTGTGGCATACCTTCGGTTAAGGTGCCGGTTTTATCGAAGACAATCGTATCCAATTGACTGGCTTGTTGCAGGGCATCAGCATCACGCACCAGTACACCTAACTCTGCTGCCCGTCCTACCCCAGAGATGATGGACATGGGTGTTGCCAGCCCAAGTGCGCAGGGGCAGGCGATAATCAGCACTGTAGTCACGATGACCAATGCGTACATGATTTGTGGTGCTGGGCCGATAAAGTACCAGATAGCGCCTGCAATCAGGGCGATGGCAACAACAACAGGCACAAATATTGATGATATTTTATCTGCCAGTTGGCCGATTTCTGGTTTACTGCTTTGTGCCTGACGCACTAATTTAATAATGCGTGACAGCGTGGTTTGGCTGCCGACCGCATTGGCTTTAAACAATACGGTTCCATCCTGAACAACGGTACCTGCATGTACAGCATCCCCGATGGATTTTTGTTGAGGAATGGGTTCTCCGGTCAACATGGCTTCATCCAGCCAAACCGTACCCTGGATGATTTCGCCATCTACAGGAATACGGTCTCCTGTTACCAGACGTAATGTCATATTGGGCTTAACATCAGCGAGTGGCAGTGTTTTTTCGCCTTCCGTAGTGACCACACGTGCTGTTGGAGGCGTTAAATCTAATAATCGTTCAAGCGCTTTGGAAGAACGTTGACGGGCCCGTTGTTCCAAGGCATGACCAAGGTTGATTAAACCGATGATCATGGCGCTGGCTTCATAATAAAGATGACGAGCTTGTGGAGGGAAGATTTCAGGCCACAAATTGACGCTTATCGAATAGAGCCATGCTGCGCCAGTACCGAGGGCTACCAATGTATCCATAGTTGCGCTGCCATTTTTCAGGCTTTGCCATGCGTTGCGATAAAAGTGCCCGCCAGCAAAGACCATGACAGCAAGTGTCAATAGCCCAATAGTCAGCCAAATAGCGTGGTTTGACGGGGTGAGCATCATATTATCACCCATCATGCCCCAGATCATGACAGGCACCCCAACGATTAAAGCAAAGGCTGATTGCCAGCGAAAACGGTGCATATTGGCTTGCGCTACTTGTTGCTGGCGTTCACGGCGTTCCGTTTCATCCTGAATGATTTCTGCGCCATAACCGGCTTTGATGACCGCTTCAACCAAGGCATTTGGTGAGGCATTGCCTGTGACCAACGCACTTCTTTCCGCAAGATTGACTCTGGCGTGCTCTACACCATCAACGGATTGCAGTGCTTTTTGTACCTTGCTAACACAACTGGCACAACTCATACCATCCAGTAATAGCTGAACACTGTCATCATCAATAACGTTGATGTTATTGTGCTCAATTGGTGCTGTTTCAATTGCACTTGTTTTTATTGGAGACGCTTTTACCGGAGACGCTTTTATTGAGGAGGAAAATGTTGCCGCTGCCAAAGACTCCGGAGTTTGTGGGACAGATGTTGCCAGCGGCTCAGTTTTTGGGAAGGCTACTGCCGTGGCTAATTCGGCTTGGTATCCGGCTTGTTTGACGGCATTAATTAAAACGCTGCCCTCTGCTTTACCGTAGATCTTTGCAGTTTGAGTATCGACTTCCGTCGCGATGACACCTTCGACAGCTTCTAATGCTTTTTGTGTCTTACCTGCACATCTCATGCAGCTTAAACCTGACAGCCGCAATTCAATATCAGGTTGCGTAGCAACAGAAGCGGCATAACCTTCGGCGATAATTGCTGCAATTAATACATCAGATGAGACATCACCGATAACTTTGGCATAATTTAAACTCACATCGGCCTGTTCAACACCGGCTATTTTTTCCAGCGCTTTTTTGACCGTACCGACACAATGTATGCAAGTTAAGCCTTGAAGTGCAAGAATGGTTGTTGTGGACATAACAATATCTCCTGGTACAGAGTGATATACTTATCATTAAGGCTAAACCTTCCTGCAAGGGGAAGGTCAAGGGGGAATGATGAATATCAGTGAAATTGCCCAGAAGACCGGTTTGACCAGCAAAGCTATCCGGTTTTATGAAGAAAAAGAGCTGATTACTGCGCCGGAGCGGGGAGATAATGGCTATCGTTATTATCAGCAAAAGCACATTGATGAGTTGGTACTCCTGCGTCAGGCGAAAGAAGTTGGATTTACGCTGGAGGAGTGTCGCGAATTGTTGCGGTTATTTCGTAACCCCAGTCGTCACAGTGCAGATGTAAAAACAGCAACTCTACAAAAAGTGGCTGAGATAGAAAAGACGATCGCGGAATTGCAAAAGATAAAGAAAAAGTTGCTGGTATTGGCGGCTGAATGCCCGGGAGATGATGGAGCGGATTGCCCCATCATTGAGCATTTATCTGGCTGCTGTTTCCATCACGGTTAATGGGGAATCGGTCTCACCTTTAATGTGATTCCGTCAACGGCGATGACTTCAACTTCGGTATTGGCCGGAAGCTCCCGGTCACAATGAACGCGCCAACTGCCATCAGCCAGTTTGACTCGCCCAAAACCGTTTTCGGTATCCGTGATTAAATGGGTACGCAGGCCAATCAATTGGTGATTTTTCTGATTAAGAACTTTATCACTCGCTTGGCGTGGTCGGTGACGTAGCCAGCTACGCCATGCAATAACAGAAAGCAAGGTCAGAACAGCAAACAAAATGCCTTGCAGTTCCCAGCCCATACCAGGGAAAATCCATGTGATCAGGGCAACAACGACGGCTGCGGTTCCTGTCCACAATAGATATCCCCCTGCTCCCAGCAATTCCGCAATCAGAAGCAGTCCACCAAAACAGAGCCAGAACCAAGCTGGCTGAGTGGCGATCTGTTCAATCATGGTTATTTATCCTGTTTGCTCTTTTTGCTTTCGCCAATTAATTCAGCAATACCACCGATGGCTCCCATCAAATTGCTGGCCTCAAGCGGCATCATAATAACTTTGCTGTTATTTGCTGCACCAATGTTAGTGAGGGCATCAGTATATTTTTGGGCGACGAAGTAGTTAATTGCCTGCATATCACCATCGGCAATGGCGTCAGAAACCATTTTAGTTGCACGTGCTTCTGCTTCTGCGGCACGTTCACGGGCTTCCGCTTGAAGAAAGGCAGATTGACGTTCACCCTCTGCTTTCAGGATTTGTGATTGCTTTTCCCCTTCCGCTTTCAGAATGGCCGCCTGACGAATACCTTCCGCCTCAAGAATATCCGCACGTTTGGTACGCTCAGCTTTCATCTGAGCATTCATCGCAGAGATCAGTTCCTTAGGTGGACGCACATCGCGGATCTCAATACGGGTGATCTTGACTCCCCAAGGGTTGGTGGCTTCATCAACGATTGTCAGCAGACGGCTGTTGATAGAATCACGCTGAGACAGCATTTCGTCCAGTTCCATTGAACCCAGCACGGTACGGAAGTTGGTCATCGTCAGGTTAATGATGGACAACTCCAGATTACTGACTTCATAAGCCGCCCGTACCGGGTCGACCACTTGAATAAAGCAGACTGCATCAATGGTCACGTTCGCATTATCGCGAGAAATGACTTCTTGTGATGGAATATCCAGAACTTGTTCCATCATATTGATTCTACGGCCAATGCGATCAACAAACGGCATGATGATATGCAGGCCGGGCGTCAATGTACGGGTATAACGCCCAAAGCGTTCAACCGTCCATTGATAGCCTTGTGGAACAGTCTTCACACAGGTAAAGACGATAACGACAGCAATAATGATGAGGATTGGTACCGCACCAAGAGAGAGTAAATCCATAAAAATTCCCTTATTTGTTAATTATGGAATATATAAGTTTTATTTACTTAATAGAGTAAGGAGTATACATGACGACGATATTTAGATGCCAGTACATCCCCGGTGCCCAGTGCAGAAATAATATCCATCATTGTCTTTTTCACTGCACCATCGGCAGCCGCAAGATCTTTTTTCAAAAAGCTGAACAGCAATTCAAGCGCTTCTTCATCACGACCGACTTCGTGTAATTTTGAGGCAAGTTGAATGGCGAGTTCTGCATTTTCTGGTTGAGTCGCCAACTCTTGCTGTAGTTGTCGAATCTCAGGTGAATCTGCGGCCTCTTTCTGGGACTTAATGTGTTCAAGTAACGTATGATAGCGTTCGTCTTGCTCTTCTAATGGAACGGTATCCAGCAATTTTTGGGCATCTTCAAGGTGATTGAGCAAAAGATACACTTGGGCTAACAATAAAGTAATCTCAGTATCTTGAGGCGTTTCTTTGTGAATTTCTTTCAGTAAAGACAATGCTTCCTGATTTTTGCCTTCGGCAAGAAGATCATCCACTTGCTCTAACGGTGATTTTTCCTCTTGGATCAGAAGCTGGGAAAAAATTTTTCTGATAGATTCATCTGTTTGAATGCCTTCAAAGCCTTGAACAGGCCGTGCTTCTTGCACAAACAGTACCGTAGGTAAACCACGTACCCCAAATTGTGCAGCGAAATGAGGAAGTTGGTCACAATTGACTTTAGCCAGAATAAATTGCCCGGCATATTCGTGTGCGATTTTATCAAGGGTCGCTTCTAATTCATGGCAATGCAGATTTTGCGGAGACCAAAAGTAGAATACGACGAGTTGGGTGAGTGAGTGCTGAACAATTTGAGCAATATTTAATTCATCAATATTAATGATATAGGCAGTACTATTGTTTGTATTCACTGTGGGTTCCATGGGCGTTTCTCTCTGATTCTTTGCTAGGCGATTACATGAATAAATAAGACCCGTTTGTACGTTTTTCAATGTCTATTCGCTTTTATTAATCTTAGCTTTGCCACCGTACAATTTTATCGAGCCATTTTTCCGGGAGTATACGACGCGACACTTTTACGGCGTGAGTTAATAATGTAACAGAATAACGTAACTTAGGGTTGGGACTTTCCAGGGCGTGAATCAGTTTCGACACAACATTTTCAGGCATCAGTGTAAAACGGCTGGCAAGGCTTGGATTTTCGACAGGATTATCCTGCTGCATTTGATTTACATTCTCCGTAAAACGTGTATTGATTGGGCCCGGCTCTATCAGGCTGACTTTAATGCCTGTTTTTGCCAGTTCTCCCCGCAAGGCATCTGACCATGCTTCGAGGGCATATTTACTGGCAGCATAGGCCCCACGTCCAGGCGTTGAAAGTAGCCCCATAACAGAACTGGTTTGGACAATCCGTCCTGCGCCATAAGCACGTATGGCTGGCAGTAATAAGCAGGTAAGTTGATGAGTACCAAAAAAATTTGTGGAAAATTGTTTTTCCATCTGTTCACGGGAAATGCTTTCTAATGGGCCATAAACGCCGAATCCGCCATTATTGAATAGCCCAAACAAACGGCCATTGGTTAATTCGATTACTGTTTTGGCTGCCCGGTCGACACTTTCTTTATCGTCTAAATCCAGTTCAATTGGTTCGAATCCTAACTCACGCATATGGGCCAAATCATCAGGCTTGCGGCAAGCGGCAAGCACACGGTAACCACGTTGATGGAGTGTTTTGGCCGCAGCTAACCCGATCCCACTGGAACACCCTGTAATAAGAATAGCTTTTTGCATAAATTTACCTGTTTATCTGCATTAATTTATGGAAATAAATGATTTACTATTGAGAAATATTTTGATTAAACGCCTACTCTCAGTAAGCATTTATTGTTGCAGATAGCCTGAATACTGACTGCGCACAAAACGACAAATAAAATAGCCCCTTGGAGTAAGCTATTAAGGGTGGTTGATATATGCCGACAGTTTGTTGGACATCCAATTAGCAATAAAAGGCTGCGCAGATTGGTTGGGGTGCAGCCCATCGTCTTGCATCCATTCTGGTTTAATAACAACGTGCTCCATGAAAAATGGTAGCAGAGGAATTTGGTTGCGTTCAGCCAGTGCAGGATAAATTTTTGCAAAGGATTCGGTATAACGTTTTCCATAATTAGGTGAAATCCGACCCTGCATTAACAGTGGTTGCGCGCCGGCTTGTTTGATCAAAGTAATGCCCTGTTGCAAATCTTGCTCTATGTTTTTAATGGGAAAACCACGCAATCCATCATTTGCACCAAGCTCTATCAGAACCCACTTGGGATTGTGTTGTTTCAATAATTCAGGCAGACGTTCAAATGCCTGTGCTGTCGTATTACCGCTGATGCTGCCGTTAACGATGGTTGTTTTTTTTCCGGCTTGCTGCCATTGCTTTGCCATTAGTCTGGGCCACGAATGTTCAACGGGCAGACGATATCCGGCACTGAGGCTATCACCCAATATCAGCAGGGTATCAGCCGCCACCGCTTTGGCGCTGCATAGAACCAACAATAAAAGGAAAAATACATGGCTGTAGAAAGTATTCTTGAAGTTCATCATCTCACTAAACATGTCGGTCAAGGGGAAGAGGTAATTAATATATTGCAAGGTATTGAGTTGGTTGTCGAGTCAGCGCAGACAATTGCATTAATTGGTGAATCAGGATCGGGCAAATCAACCCTTTTGGGCATTATTGCCGGACTGGATGATGGTAGCGGGGGAGAGGTTCACCTGTTGGGGCAAAATATCAGCCGCATGAATGAAGAAGAGAGGGCGCAATTAAGGGCAGAAAATGTTGGTTTTGTTTTCCAATCGTTTATGTTGATCCCTACTTTGAACGCGTTAGAGAATGTCCAGCTTCCTGCGTTGCTGCGTGGTGAGTCAGAAAATCAAAGTCGTCAGCAAGCCATCGAATTACTTGAGCAGTTAGGATTGGGAAAACGTCTGAAACATATGCCAGCCCAACTTTCAGGCGGAGAACAGCAGCGGGTGGCTTTGGCCCGCGCGTTCTGTACCCGTCCCAAAATTCTGTTTGCTGATGAACCAACAGGTAACCTCGATCGCCAGACAGGTGATCGCATTGCTGATTTATTGTTTTCCCTCAATCATGATTACGCCACGACCTTGATTCTGGTGACCCATGACAGTCAACTCGCTGCCCGCTGTCAGCGTCGTTTACGTTTGGTGGATGGCAAATTGCGGGAGGAAGCATGATCTGGCGCTGGTTTTGGCGTGAATGGCGTACCCCGTCTCTTCTGATTGTCTGGTTGTCCCTGACATTGGCTGTCGCATGTGTGCTGGCATTAGGGCGGATTAGTGATCGCATTGATCAAAGTGTGCATTATCAGAGCCGTGACTTTCTGGCGGGCGATCTGGTCTTAAGGGCTTCGTATCCCGTTGATGAAGGTTGGCTTAAAAGAGCGCAGGAGCAAGGGCTGACACTGAGTCGTCAGCTCTCTTTTTCCACCATGACGTACGCGGGAGATATTCCGCAATTGGCTCAGGTGAAAGCGGCTGATGATCGTTATCCGTTGTATGGAGAGCTGGAAACCTACCCGCGGGGGTTAAAACCGGAAAAAGGTTCTGTGCTGGTGCCGCCGCGATTGCTGACATTATTGGGTATTAAAGTCGGGGATGAAATTGACGTGGGGGATACCACACTAAAAGTGAGCGGAGAATTGCTGCAAGAGCCTGACAGTGGCTTTAGTCCATTCCAGATTTCTCCCCGAATCTTAATCAATATTGAGGATGCCAAAGCGACAGGGGCAATCCAACCGGGTAGCCGATTGACTTATCGCTATATGTTTTCGGGTTCTCCACCGGCTATCCAATCCTTCCAGCAATTCGTTGATCCGCAATTAAAAGCAGATCAACGTTGGTTAACGCTAAAACAGGATAATAGTGCATTAGCGCAATCTATTGAGCGTGCCCAGCAATTTTTACTCTTATCAGCCTTATTGACGTTATTGCTTGCCGTGGCTGCGATGGCGGTTTCCATGGCGCATTATTGCCGCAGCCGACATAATTTAATTGCCATCCTGAAAACATTGGGAGCAGGGCGTTGGGCTTTGCGGCAGTGGATTATTGGGCAATGGCTGGTGATCTTGCTGGCAGCGATTGTGGTGGGTTCTGTTTTAGGTCTGATTTTTGAGTCTGCCTTGATTCGGATTTTGGCTGGAATGCTGCCTAAGATGTTGCCGGAAGCGGGAATATGGCCGTGGATATGGGCGATTAGCACCTTGTTTGGTATTGCCTTGTTGGTGGGAATTCGCCCTTATCGCCAATTAATGGCTACCCAGCCTTCACGCGTATTGAGAAGTGATGTTACTGCGACTATCTGGCCATTGCGTTACTACCTGCCAGCAGTAGCCTTGATGGTGACAGGAGGGTTGGTCTTACTGGCAGGAACTAAGCCTCTGTTATGGTCATTGCTGGCGGGAGTACCCGTTATCGCATTATTATTGGCGCTGTTGGGATGGGTCGGCTTATGGATCTTGCGCCGCGTGACATTCAGCCAATTAAGCCTGCGTTTGGCCGTTAATCGTCTATTATGCCGCCCATTTCAGACCATGACACAATTGGCTGCATTTTCACTGTCATTTATGCTGTTGGCCTTGCTTATTATGGCAAGGGGAGATTTATTGAATCAGTGGCAACAACAGTTGCCGCCTGATAGCCCAAATTATTTCCTGCTTAACATAACTAAACCGCAAATTGCCCAGGTTAATGATATGTTGAACAAATATCAGGTCAAACCCACTGAGTTTTACCCTGTGGTGTTGGCGCGCCTGACGGAAATAAATGGTCAATCATCCATTGAATGGGCCGATGAAAAGCATCCCAATAGTACAACGGTACGTCGCGAACTGAACTTAACATGGAAATCAGAATTACCGCCTTTTAATACCCTCGTTGAGGGAACATGGCCACCGAAGTCAAACGAAGTTTCCATGGAACAGGGGGTTGCTGAACGGCTACAAATCAATGTGGGAGATAAACTCTCATTCACCGGTGATACCCGGATATTCCAAGCTACGGTAAGCAGTATTCGTAAGGTGGATTGGGAAAGTGTGAATCCGAACTTCTTTTTTATCTTCTCTAAAGAGACATTGGAAAATCAGCCGGCAATGTGGCTGACCAGCTTCCATTATGAAGGTGATGGGCGGTTGCTGACGGAGATTAACCGGCATTTCCCGACAATCAGCATGTTAGATGTTGGTTCGATAATCAAACAGATACAAGGTATTTTGCAGCAAGTTAGCAAGGCGTTGGAAATCATGGTCGTTCTGGTTATGGTTTGTGGCGGATTGTTATTACTGGCGCAAATTCAGGTCGGTATGAGCCAGCGCCAGCTTGAATTGGTGGTATACCGTACATTGGGGGCGAGCAAAAAACTTCTGCGCCGTACACTGTGGAGTGAATTTGCATTGCTTGGCTTTATGGCGGGGGTGGCTGCGGCATTTGGTGCAGAAATTGCACTCTGGTTATTGCAAACCCAAGTCTTTAATTTCCCATGGCAACCACAATGGCAGATGTGGATTTTACTTCCCATGATTAGCAGCTTACTGCTTTCATTATGTGGAGGTTGGTTGGGGCTCCGGTTATTGCGGGGACAAGGGCAATATCGGCGCTTGCCTGAATAATTTCTGCATATTTTCGGTTTATCATTAACAATGATGAAATAAACCTCGTTTGAAAAAACGAGGTTTATCAGCAAACTGGCTGGAAACTATCAGGCAAATTCCTCTCTTAATTTAGGCAGGAGCTGATCCCCGAAAACCTTTAACCCCTTTATGTAATCGGGGAAAATCAACATAACACCATCCAAGTCACAAGTACGAATTAAATCAACCAATTGCTTGTAGCAGGTATCTGGCGTACCAATGGCAGTATGGGTCATAAAGGCGTTTTGTGAGCGCTCTACCATCGCATTACTTTTTCCATCCATATCGACGCCAAAACTGCGCATCATATTTTTGACGGCTTCCACATCCAACCCTTGACGGTAGAACTGGGCAAGGGTTTCTGCATAGGCATCGGTTTCGGCACAAATGACGGTACACATACAGAATGTTTTGGTGGTTGTGTTGTATTCGGCGGCGATACGCTTTGCAGTTAAACTGATATTGCGAGTTTCTGCCTCATCCTTGCCACCGATAAAACAAACATCGGTGTGGCGTACACTGAAACGCAGCCCTTGCTCGGACTGGCCGGCACAAACTAAATAAGGACGCGGAAGGGAAAGCGGTTTGGGCTCAGAAACACACTGTTTTAAATGAAAATAAGTGCCTTCATGAGTGACTTGTTTTTCACGCCAAAGTCGTTTGATCAACTGAGTCCACTCTTCAGTCATGGCATAGCGTTGGTCATGATCCAAACTGCCATCCCACTCACCCATTTGTTCAAATTCATCCCTGAATGAGCCGGAAACAATATTCAGCCCGGCGCGTCCCTGGCTAATATGATCCAGAGTGGCGATCATTTTAGCGGTGACTGCCGGATTATGTAGCCCGGCGTGGACTGTAGCGATCAATTTTGCGCGGTGGGTAACTTCGGCAATGCCGGCCATCATGGTGACAGATTCAAGTGAGCAGCCCCAATGATCTGTTTCACCACCGAATCCACGCCATTTACCCATGGACATAATGAAATCAAGGCCAATCTGGTCAGCCAGAATGGCAGCCTCACGGTTTTGTTTATAAGACGCATCCAGTGGTGGCGTGTTTTTGGAGATGATCCACCCACCTTTGGCGATGGGCAGAAATACACCGAACTCTTTCTTTGGCATCACTATTTCCTTGTTTATTGTTGTTTCAGTTCATTTTGGCCCTATTCAGTAAATTGAGTGTCTTCGATTGAGCGCTTTTTCATTTTCTGAGCAGGTGGTTTCATCATCAATGTTACGACAAGAACAACAAGTACGGGGATAGCAATAATTAAGAATGCTGAAGTAAAACTACCTGAATAATCTTTGAGGGCACCGGCAAAAAAAGGTGCCAGACACGCCAGTGTAGAAATCAGGTTCATGATTGAGAACAGTTCCAGATAAGGCTTGCGGCCAAAATAGTTAGCCAGCAATACACTGGAAGCGAGGAACGTCATCCCGTAGCCCATGCCGACAAACAGGGTAAATGCAATCAAGAACGGCCATGAAGAAGCGATACTCAGTGCAATCAGGCCAAGAATGATGATAGTCAGGCTGCCAATAAGTAATTTTTTCGGATCTATCCATTCCCCGACGGCACCACCGGCCAATCGGGAAAAGGCATTAATAAAAGCCATCGTGCTCAGTAGCCCTGCGGCAATGGCTTCGCTGAAACCATTTTCGATAATATGGGCAACTGCAAAGCTATTGACCGTGATACCACACCATAAAAACGCAGTATAAGTGGCTGCAATCACGTAGAATTGCCATGTCCGCAGTGCCTGATGCGCAGTCCAGCGCTGCTTAGTGCGATAAATACCGGAGGTATCCTGGCTGTTATGTTTTTGATTTACGGCCTTGGCGTGGGCAATTTCCCGTTTTCCTTCCCGAAGGGTAATAATCGTCAGGATAACGAAAATGGTGAGTACAATGGCAGAAATCATCCAGTGCATCCGCCACGTTCCCCAAATCCGGGTTGCCAGAAAATAGATCCATGGGCCAATGACGCCGCCCAATCCACCAATCGTGAAATAGAAGCCAAAAGCAAGAGATTGCTTCTCATATAATCGCGAAATCACATAAGTGCCCGGAACGGTAGCCAAAAAGGTAAAACCGATGCCGATTAAAGCCGTACCAATAAAATATGATGAAATAACATGTGTGTGATAAAGGTTGTAGAAACCAGCCAGAAAAATCAGCAGGCCAATGAACAAAGTAAATCGAACACCAGCCTTACGGATGAATATCGTTGGCAAAAAACTGGATAGCCCGCAGGTCAGCCCAAGCAGGGTGAAGCCTAACCCGGCATTCGTCCAACTCCAGCCCAGTTCATAAATCATGCTGGGCAGGACAACACCCAATGACGTAAAGGTCGTTGCTGTGGATAAAAAATAGACCATGCCTAAGAGTATCAGCAAAAACCACTGATAAGTACGCCCGAATTTGTCGTGTTGAATGGACATTGTGACCCCATCAAGGATATAAACCATTAAAAACGGCACTATTTTATGTGTTTATTAGAAAAAGCTGTATCGAATAAACACCCCGTAGCTAAATTGATTCGTGCGAAAATCAGATGTATCTTTTATTTTGTACTTATTTTTAACCGGATTCACAACCATCCCTGTCCATAAATGGCCGGGCTGATACCCTAATTTTTTTCCCAAGTCGTAATGTAATTCAGGCTTGAAATCGATCATTTCAGGATTATCGCCTAACCCCAATGTATAGTCGAAAGTTCCGACGATGCGGAAATCCCCCAATTGGTTGCTGAAAGGAATACCATAATCAATGTGGATGCGCTGATCATCCCAACTCCCTTTGGCATTATTTTCAAAATAAAAGATAGTACGCAACCAGCTGAACCCGCCCACTTGCCAATCAAGACTGATACCGGGGAAATAATCATGTCTTACGTTCTTGGTTTTAGCAATCCACTGAGCAAACAGCACATCTTTTAATGGGCCATAGGAAAAATCATATCCTGTGATTTTACTGGCACTGAATCTTGGTACGAACTTATAGTAATAGGTGCTCTTATCGCCTTTATAGTCATGTTGCAGTGAGTTTTGCCAAATACTGTAGACATACATATCGCCGATTTTGTAATCACCAAAAGCTTCTACAATGGGAGAAATGGTTTTCTGGGGAGCAACTTTGTTTTCGAATTGAAAGTAGAGGCTGGTATCAACTGATTGAAAATTGACAAAATCACTTGCTTGGACGCCATTGGCAATGGATAGCAATAAGGAAGGAAATAAACCCATTTTAATTATATGGTTTTTTAGCTTGTTGATAAATTGCAAATGATTTCTCCTTTCACGTTATGGCAGAGCGACGGACAGTAGCATCGTGCTAACAGGGTAATTTTGTCAAAGTTTTTTTATTCCTGAAAAAACAAAATAGCTTAAAAATATTATTCATATAAAAAGAAAAGTAAATAAATGATTTTTATAAGGTGGCTTTTTTTTAATTTTTTAATTACAAAGATAGTTTTAGTGCTAATTAGCGCATAGTGTTACTGTATATATTACTAAGCAAGAGCATGTCACAATTATTTAATTATCATTAAATAAAACCTATAAATCATGATAAAAAGATTGTGTTTGAAATAACATTATATTTAGCAGAAGAGAGGAATTATGTATACAGGCATTGTACAAGGTAAAGAGAGCGTATTATCACTCAATAAAAATAACGGATTCAGTACGCTGATTGTTAGCAATCACAATCATTTTTTTGATGATGTTACTGTCGGAGCCAGTGTCGCCATTGATGGCACATGCCTGACTGTCACCCAATTCAGTGGAGATCGCGTTTCTTTTGATATTTCCGATTTCACTGCTGACACCACTACGTTAAAGTTTCTTTCGATTGGTGATGAGGTCAACATTGAACGCTCACATCAGATGAATAAAGAAAATGGCGGGCACAGTCTTTATGGGCATATAGAGGGTATGGCAGAAGTCGTAGAGTTTACTGCAACAGGTGAAACCTACCAGCTAGTTATCCGGATCCCTCAAGACAATATTAACTATTTCTTCCTGAAAGGTTTCATTGGGCTTCATGGTTGTAGTTTAACTATCAACGGAATTGATGAAGAAAACAAGACGATGACTTTAAACCTGATCCCGGAAACGTTAAGGATGACGAACCTCAGTAAGATTAAAGTAGGTGATTTTCTCAATTATGAAATCGATCAGACGACAAGAACGATTGTGGATACTCTTACCAGGACACTATCAAGAAAATAATAGTGGGTGATAAAAACAAAATAGGAAGCGGTGATAATTACCGCTTCCTGACAATGGTTTTGCTATTCCTCTGTTATGGAATATGGAAAGCTGATCAACTTAATTTATTTTGTGCCCATTCCAGACCGCTTTGGTACTCTGCCGGCAATAATGGCGCTAACGTTTGCAATGCCATTTTCAAGGTATCCCGATCAGAATGAACCAAATTCAAATGTCCTACCTTACGAACCGGACGAACTTCCTTTTCATACCAATGTAAACGAACCAACGGTAACCTGAGCCACGCGGGATTTACCTCTGTGCCGATCAGATTGATCATAATGGATGGAGAAAATATTTCTGGCTGAGGCATGGGCAGATCCAGAATTGCCCGTAAATGAAGTTCAAACTGGCTGATAGAAGCACCATTTTGTGTCCAGTGACCACTATTATGAACCCGGGGTGCCAGTTCGTTGATCAACAAATTATCACCGACAATAAAGCATTCCATCGCCATCACACCGATATAATTCAGGTGATCCATGATGGTAGCCAGCATTTTTTCTGCTTGTTGCTGTAATTTCTTATCCGTATCAGGCAAAGCAACACTGGTACGCAAAATGCCTTCCTGATGCAGATTGTGAGTCAGCGTATAAAATACCGATTCCCCTTGGGCATTACGGGCACCCACCAGAGAAACTTCCCCTGAAAACGGGATCCCTTTCTCTGCAATACACTCACCATAAATTTCAGGTGGTAATTCTGCTTCATCACCCGGTCGTATACGCCACTGACCACGCCCATCATAGCCGCCCGTCCGGCGCTTAACGATGATGAAGTCACCTAATTCAGCGAACAGTTGTGGCCATTGGCTTGGGTCGGAAAGCAGTTTCCAGGGGGCTGTTGCCAGACCCAACGTATCCATCAATTGTTTTTGTGGCAAGCGATCGGCCAATTGCGGGAAAATATCGCGATTAATAAAAGCATTGTGATGTGCCAGCTCGCGAGTTAACGCAGTTTCCGGCCAACGCTCGATTTCTGCGGTAATCACACTGCTCTGATAAGGCACTGCTTCTGGCTCTGCATCCAACCCGACGGGGTAAACTGCAATCCCCAATGGCTCACCGGCTTGACGCAACATCCGGCCCAACTGACCATTACCCAATACACAAACAGGCTTCATGCACCCTCCCGTGGATCAGGATTCTCCAAAACATCCTGTGTTTGTGCTTGACGCCAGCCTGACAGACGCTGAAACAGGGCATCATCATGCAGAGCCAGCACCTGGGCTGCCAGCAAGGCTGCGTTTGCGGCTCCGGCTTTACCTATAGCCAATGCGCCAACAGGAATACCCTTTGGCATTTGAACGATCGAATACAGGCTATCGACACCACTCAGCGCGGCGCTTTGCACCGGAACCCCAAACACAGGCACTAAGGTTTTGGCTGCCAACATTCCCGGCAAATGTGCTGCACCTCCTGCACCCGCGATAATCACATCAAAACCGTTTTCTTTCGCGTGTTCGGCAAAATGAAAAAGTTTATCGGGGGTTCGGTGTGCCGAAACAACCTCAACATGGAAAGGAATATCAAGAGAGGTCAAAATATCGGCTGCGTGCTGCATGGTCGCCCAATCACTTTTTGAACCCATGACAATGGCGATTTTGGCGTGGTGCTGCGTCTCTATTTCTGTTGTAGAAGTCATAGCTGTTGTGGGATCAGAGCTGGCCGTCATAAATCAGATGCTCCTGTATAGAGTGTCTACCAGAACAAGGTGATGTTTAAGGCGACGGATCATATCACGCGAATTGCACAAGGAAAACGTTTGCGTTACCTGATTTGTCTATTTTTCCAAAATAAATAACGCAATTCAAAATGGGAAAGATATCAACTCAATGGATGTTTCTGTGACTTTAAACATCGAACCGTGATGATGCCATGCGCCCAATACACCGCGATGCACCGCTTTATTATCGATTTGAAGATCATGTATTGCCGGGCGATGGGTGTGCCCGTGAATCATCCAATCGGCCTGATGTTTTTCAAAGTGTTCGATAACGGTTTGTTGATTGACATCCATGATGGATTCAGACTTCTGGGTGTTGGCGTATTGGCTGCCCGCCCGCATTTTGGCAGCGATTTTCAACCGGATGAATAAAGGAAGAAGTAAGAACAGACGTTGAATCCACGGAGTGTGTACCCGCTTGCGATACTGCTGATAACCAATGTCATCAGTGCATAGTGTATCGCCATGCAGAATTAAAATACGCTTGCCATACAATTCCAGCACGTTTTCCTGTGGCAGTAGGATCAAACCGCTCTCTTTGGCAAAGCAGGAGCCCAGCAAGAAATCACGATTACCGTGAATGAAATAACAGGAAATCCCTTTCTGTTTCAGTTCATTGAGTGCGTGGGCAACTTTAGTATGTAGAGGGTTGGGATCATCATCACCAATCCAATAATCAAAAAAATCACCAAGGATATAAAGACGCTCAGCATGGATTGCTTCTTCACGCAAAAAACGAAGAAAACCGGCAGTAATTGCCGGTTCTTGCTCACTGAGATGTAAATCTGCAATAAACAGTATGCTCATGTAACGATTAACTATTCTCTGACAGTTATTATTATCTAACAGTCATTATTCGCTAACGGTAACGCGTTCAATGATCACATCTTCGCGTGGTACATCTTGGTGCATACCGCTGCGGCCAGTGGAAACGCCTTTGATTTTGTCAACCACATCCATGCCTTCAACCACTTCGGCGAATACGCAATAACCCCATCCATCAGGACGTTCTGAACGGAAGTTCAGGAAATCGTTATCAACAACGTTGATGAAGAACTGGGCAGTTGCAGAGTGCGGATCATTGGTACGCGCCATTGCAAGGGTACCACGGCTGTTTTTTACGCCATTGTTTGCTTCGTTCTTGATAGGATCTTTTGTCACTTTCTGCTTCATACCTGGTTCAAAGCCACCGCCTTGAATCATAAAGCCATTGATCACACGATGAAAAATTGTGTTGTCATAAAAGCCTTCAGAGCAGTAATTTAAGAAGTTTTCAACAGTTACCGGCGCTTTATCCGCGAAGGTATTGATCACGATATCGCCAAAGTTGGTGTGGAAAGTCACCATAATAAAAATCCTAATAATAGTTTTGATTGACCCTGTATTCTAGGGGGTTCGGAACAACCGCTGTTATATCATATATGAGATTTTGAGTCAGTACTCTGAAAGCGCATCGAAATAAGGTGATTTGCGGCACTTGCAAAGCACTGCATATCAAGGTGAAATACTTTGTCTGGCTTCTCTATATTCTGGTTTATTTATATCGCTGATAAAGAGGCCTATAATCAGCGAATTCATTCTATTTTATACACGTATATCTTTAATACACGTACATCAATTTTTACGGAAAACCCCCCGATGCTAAAAATTTTCAATACTCTCAGCCGCCAAAAAGAAGAATTTAAGCCGATTCATGAAGGGAAAGTGGGCATGTACGTGTGTGGCATTACCATTTATGATTTGTGTCATATTGGTCATGGCAGAACGTTTGTTGCATTTGATGTTATTGCCCGTTACCTGCGTTATCTGGGATACGATCTCACCTATGTCCGTAACGTCACTGACGTGGATGATAAAATCATCAAACGTGCAATTGAAAATAATGAAAGCTGTGACGATTTGACCACACGCATGCTGGCAGAAATGCACAGTGATTTTGACGCGCTGAATATCCTACGCCCGGATTTAGAGCCTCGTGCCACGCAGCATATCGCAGAGATTATTGAAATCGCGTCAGCGCTGATTCAACGTGGGCACGCTTATGTTGCGGCGAATGGCGATGTGATGTTCTCCATTGATACCAATCCTGATTACGGTTTGCTTTCCCGTCAGGATCTGGAGCAATTACAAGCTGGAGCGCGTGTTGAAGTCGCAGATGTAAAACGTAATCCAATGGATTTTGTGTTGTGGAAAATGTCCAAGCCGGGTGAGCCTAGCTGGGAATCTCCGTGGGGAGCGGGTCGTCCGGGTTGGCATATTGAATGTTCTGCCATGAACGGCAAAACGCTTGGTCACCATTTTGATATTCACGGCGGCGGCTCTGATTTGATGTTCCCGCACCATGAAAACGAAATCGCGCAATCCACCTGTGCTCATGATGGCCCTTACGTTAATTACTGGATGCACTCTGGCATGGTCATGGTGGATAAAGAGAAGATGTCCAAGTCTTTGAACAACTTCTTTACTATCCGCGACGTGCTGGAATATTACGATGCTGAAACTGTGCGTTATTTCTTGCTGTCTGGTCATTATCGTAGCCAATTGAACTACACAGAAGAAAACCTGAAACAGGCTCGTACTTCCCTTGAGCGTTTGTATACTGCTCTGCGCGGTACAGATAAAACCGCTCAACCGGCTGGTGGAGAAGCATTTGAAGCTCGTTTTACTGAAGCGATGAATGATGATTTTAATACACCAGAAGCGTATTCAGTCCTGTTTGATATGGTTCGTGAGATCAACCGCCTGAAGGCAGAAGACGTTGCTGCGGCGAATGGTCTGGCGGCTGAATTGCGTAAGCTGGCGGGAATTCTTGGTCTTTTGGAACAAGATCCTGAACACTTCTTGCAGGGCGGCGCGCAAGCGGACGATGACGTAGCTAAAATCGAAGCACTCATCAAACAACGTAACGATGCCCGTAAGAGCAAAGAGTGGGCATTGGCAGATGCGGCGCGTGATCAGTTGAATGAAATGGGCATTGAGCTGGAAGATGGCCCACAGGGAACAACCTGGCGTCGTAAGTAACCGATTTTTGATTGATTGAACGTTGTTATATCTCAGAACCGCCCTTGATATGGGCGGTTCAACTTTTTTGGATTTACGTTTTTACAGCAATATTTTTATTTGCAATACATGAGCGGAATAAAAACGTCAGATTTATCGATGAGTATTCAGATAATCAGGATAGAAAGCATTTCCAGTGTGATACGTGGTTTTTCCAGAAACTGAGTCTCGTTTCATGGCAACAAAAGAAGCATTATTGAGATGTTCTGGTACTTGATGTGTGCTATCACTGGAAGCAAGATTAAGAAGAGAAATTGTCACTCTACGTTTAGAGTTACTTAATTTATAAGACATACCCAACAACCTTCTTGCAGCTCGATTACTTAACATAATTAACCCCGTTTCAGTTGTACGTAAGCTTCCCAGTATAGCAACTTATTAGAAAATCAAAACATTGCTGGTATGATTGTTTATCGAGATATCGTCAGCATCACATATTTTGTGGATAAAACCAGATGAATCTATTGCCAGTAACTATTGCCAGTAACTATATATTGCCAGTAACATCAATATCATGATGCCTATTTTTGAGTGAAGCCTGTTTATCCCAGATAGCAACAGCAAGGTCTTATATTATTAATATTATATTTATTTAACAGCTCCTTAATATTGTTAAATAGTTTTTGAAGTTTTACACTGCGATTTTCCCAATAGAGTATTTCTCTTGCATTTATTCTTGGCTTAATATTTTCAGGATCTTTTCTTGGTATTCTTTTGATTTTTTCTAATATATTACGTTGTAAATCAGGTTGATGAAAAAATCATTGCCATTTATAGCATGAAAAAAAGCACCTGAATTTATACATTTCAGGTGCTTTTTTCGAAAAGATAGTCTTAGTGGTAATTGTTACCTACTCTACTGAGTTACTCTTCAACGCGAACAGATTCGCCATTAAAGGTTACAACTTTACCCGCAGTAATTTTGCAGCGCTTGCGTGTCTCAAGTTGACTATCAACCTGTACCAAACCTTCTGCAATCATAGCCTTTGCCGCTGCACCACTTTCGCACCACCCTTGTAATTTCAGCAGGTCGCATAATTCGACATAAGGGTGACTATCTAAATAAAAAATTTCCATCAGTATCCTTCAGTTGTATCTACATCATGGTATTCCTCGCAAGCCTGCAAGGTATTTTGAATCAATGTTGCAACAGTCATTGGGCCAACACCGCCCGGAACAGGAGAGATCCAGCTAGCACGTTCCGATGCGTTATCGAAATCTACATCACCAATGACTTTGCCATTTTCCAGCCGATTAATACCAACATCAATCACAATCGCGTCTGGTTTAATCCATTCACCGGGAATAAAATTTGGTTTACCGACAGCCACGACCAATAAATCTGCTTGTTCAACATGCTGGCGTAAATTTTTGGTAAAGCGATGAGTGACCGTCGTTGTACAGCCAGCCAATAGCAACTCAAGGCTCATTGGACGCCCGACGATGTTGGAAGCGCCGATAATAACGGCATTTAGGCCATACGTATTGATATTGCAGCGCTCGAGCAGCGTAACAATCCCACGGGGGGTACAAGGGCGCAGCTTCGGCGCTCGTTGGCACAGACGGCCAATATTATAGGGATGGAAACCATCGACATCCTTATCGGGATGAATACGTTCCAATACTTTGACATTATCAATGCCGGCAGGTAAGGGAAGTTGCACCAAAATACCGTCGATTTCAGTATCGGCATTCAGGTTATCGATCAGGGAGAGTAATTCGGCTTCGCTGGTGGTATCAGGCAGGTCATAAGAGCGGGACATAAAGCCGACTTCTTCACAGGCCCGGCGTTTGCTTGCGACATAAATCTGAGATGCAGGGTTTTCTCCCACTAAAACGACGGCAAGACCCGGCGCTCGTTTTCCGGCAGCTACACGCTGTTTAACTCTTTCTGCAACTTCACTTCTGATTGTCTGCGCAATCGTTTTCCCATCAATAATTTTTGCTGACATGTATTTAAGATTCCATCATCAAGTATAGGAATAGGGGCTATTTTGTCAGAACATAAACCGTCTGTCAGTTTTATTAATAGTCATAAAATGAACATACGAACGAAAAGGGCATTGACTCAGGCCATTATGCCCGTATAATCCGGTGCTGCATCAACGCATTAATGATGTTTCTTATTTACATATCGCACAAAATGCGCCCTTAGCTCAGCTGGATAGAGCAACGGCCTTCTAAGCCGTAGGTCACAGGTTCGAATCCTGTAGGGCGTACCATCCATTCATATCGTAACGTCTTCCGAAGTCTACAAAATCCCAATAAATACGCAGTGTTGGCCTTTTCCCGTTCTCCTATAGTCTAGTAAGATATGTTGAAATCTGCAGATCTCTGGGGGCATAATAGGGGGCATTGTTAGGTTCAATCAAAATGGATGCCCCCAAATGAAGTTGACAGCCAGACAGATAGACACCGCAAAGCCCAAAGATAAATCGTACAAACTCTCCGATGGTGGGGGCATGTACTTAGAAATTTTTCCGAATGGTTCCAAATGTTGGCGGTTAAAATATCGTTTTGTAGGTAAAGAGAAGCGATTAGCATTTGGTACTTATCCCACTGTAACGTTGGCAGAGGCCAGAAACAAAAGGGAAGACGCCAAAAAGATATTGGTAAATGGCGATGATCCAGGGCAAGTTAAAAAGCAGGAAAAAAGAGAAAAGGCTCTCATCGTAAATAACAGCTTCGACAAAATCGCCCTTGAGTGGCACGCTTACAAGGCTCCCAACTGGTCAAAGGGTTACGCAGAAGACCTTTTAGAAGGCTTCACAAAAGATATTTTCCCTTACATCGGTAAGCAAGCCATCACTGATATCAAACCCTTAGACATGCTTACAGTCCTGCGTAAAATGGAACAACGCGGTGTGCTCGATAAGTTGAAAAAAATCAGACAGGCATGTAACCAAGTTTTCAGATACGCAATTGTCACAGGAAGAGCAGAATATAATCCTGCTGCTGAACTGGCTGGAGCATTAGCAACACCGAAAGCCAAACATTTCCCACATTTGAATGTTGATGAATTACCCGCGTTCCTACAAGCACTTTCCCTCTATAGCGGAAGTAAGATTACTCAAATCGCTACCAAATTACTTTTACTTACGGGACTAAGAACAATAGAACTGAGAGCCTCTACTTGGGAAGAAATTGATTTCGATAAAGCAATTTGGGAAATCCCACAAGAACGCATGAAAATGCGTCGGCCTCATATTGTCCCACTTTCTGAGCAGGCTCTGGCTTTGCTGAGAGAGTTGAAGGCGATCACAGGCAGATTTAACTTTGCTTTTCATGGCAGGAATGATGCAGGTAAGCCAATGAGTGAAGCCGCTATTAATCAGGTTCTTAAACGTATTGGTTATGGTGGAAAAGCCACAGGTCATGGATTCCGCCACACCATGAGCACTATCTTACATGAACAGGGCTATAACACAGCTTGGATTGAAACACAGCTTGCTCATGTTGATAAAAACAGCATACGAGGCACTTATAATCACGCCCAATATCTGGATGGTCGTCGGGAAATGCTGCAATGGTATGCGGATTATATGGAAGCACTCGAATTAGGAGAGAATGTGATACATGGAAAATTTAAGAAACGTGCTTAACTGAATCAATATAAAATAATTAACCCGAATTCTGGATAAGGAATTGACGAGGGGCCTGTTCCAGGAGCAATGTTTTGGTGCACGCCGAAACAGCTCTGGGGAGGAACAGGCTATG